>NZ_JBITIO010000022.1:0-134311 GCF_044459065.1 Nonomuraea sp. NPDC050394
ACCCGGTTACATTCCGAACCCGGAAGTTAAGCTTCCCAGCGCCGATGGTACTGCACTCGGGAGGGTGTGGGAGAGTAGGTCACCGCCGCACAAAAACATGCAGGAGAAGGGGCCCGACCAATCCGGTCGGGCCCCTTCTTCGCGTTCTTCGCGTTCCGAGGGGCTGTCCCACCGTTGTGGGATAGCCCCTTTTTTGCGTTGCGGGCTCACCTGCGCGAGCCTGCCCCCCTCACGTGTGCGCCTCCACCACACGAACCCGGGCGGCCGGGGCTCACACCACCCCGCCCTCCCCACGCTTGTCCAGCGCCGGGACGGCGAGAACCCCGCGGGCGTGTTCGGCGCAACGCGTGTGGCGGCCCAGGGTTTCTGGCGCCTCGGGGCTCCTCGTGTGTTGGCGCGTGGTTGGCGAACTGACCGCGGCGCAGGCGGTGGTGGGCATACACGGTGCCGTCTACGGAGTGGCTTTGTGTGGGTGGTTAGCCGGTGGCGTTGCGGGGGGCGGCTATTAGGCCGTAGATGATTACTACGCATAGAGCGATGCTGATGATGGACCAGACCGGGTAGGCGGGGACGAAGGCGAACTGGCCGATCATGGCCAGGGCGGCGAGGATGACGCCGACTGCGCGGGCCCAGACTTGGCCTGCCATGATGCCGGCGCCGGCGGCGATCTGCAGGATGCCGACCGCGAGCCAGATCCAGCCCCAGGTGGTGTAGTCGAAGACGAGTAGGCGGCCGGCCGGGGTGATGAAGTAGTCGTTGCGGAACAGGGCGATCAGGCCTTCGATGGCGTTGAAGACGCCCAGCACGACGCCGAGCATCCCGGCGAAGGTCAGCCAGCCGGATTCCGGGCGGAAGGCCGGGCCGTGGTGCGTGGATGCAGTTGCCATGTCTGGATATATCCCCTGACGTGGGGAGATCTGGTTTATGGGTTGAGCAAAGGTATGGCTGGGCGGAGGATGAAGACGCCCCAGCCGAGGTACTGCCGGCCGTACTCGAGATGGGAAGTGCGGCATTGGCGGAGGAAGTCGCGCATCGCGGGGGCCTCCGGGTCGTCGGGGTTGTCGCGGAGCCAGTCGCTGATCGTCCACCATTGGGAGGCGGTGTAGCGGTCCCAGCTGTCGGGGTTGGCCAGGATCATGTCGAGGAGCTCGAAGCCGGATCGCTCGATGCGTTCGGCGGTCGCGGCCAGTGAGAGGCAGGGGTGGTTGGCGATGCCCAGCGCGGTGGCGGCTTCCGGGGGCGGAGTGGTGTTCCAGAAGATCTCGCCTACCAGGATCAGCCCGCCAGGGCGCAACAGCGGGCGCATGAGGTCCAAGGTGCCGGTGAGGCCGTTGCCGATCCAGGTGGCGCCTATGCAGGAGACGATGTCGTATGCGCTGGGTTCGGCCTTTTCTTGGGCGTAGGTGGCGGCTTCCGAGTGGATGAATTGGACGCGGTCGGTGACGTTGAGCTCATTCGCGCGTTCGCGGGCGGCGGTGAGGAAGACCTCGCTGAGGTCGACGCCGGTGCCATGGACGCCGTAGCGGCTGGACCACCGGTTGAGCAGTTCGCCTTTGCCGCAGGCGAGGTCGAGGTGCCGGGTCCCTGGGCTGGGGTGACAGATTTCGCCGAGGAGATCGAGTTTGTCTTCGGTGAAAGGGTTGAGGATGCGGTGGCGGGCTTCGGCTATCTCGTACGGGCGTAGCGACATGCCGTCATCCTGGTGGAGCCGGGCTTCGGGGGCGACCGAATATTGGCCCGGGTCGGTGAACTGCTGGAGCTTGCTAGGCTGGAGGAGCCGGGCCACCCCACCACGGGTGGCCTTCTTCGCGTAAGACCCGCGGTGCGGGCAGCCACAGTGGACCGTTGGGTGAGACACGGGTCCGCGGAGTGAGCCAACGAAATGGACCAGAAGTGAACAGAGATAGCGGATCGGACGGCGGACAGAGCGGGCGTGGCGACAGCCCCCGCGACGGAGACAAGCGCCCAGACGACAACAGAGGCGGGTACGGCTCCCGCGACTCGCGCGGAAACCAGGGCGACCGTCCGTTCCGTTCCGACGATCGGGGACGGGAGGGTCGCCGGGAAGGCGGCTACGACCGTGGCCCCCGTCGGGATGACCGCGGGCCGCGAGGAGAAGGCGGTTACGACCGCGGGCCCCGTCGCGAGGGCGGTTACGACCGCGGGCCTCGCCGTGAGGGTGGTTATGACCGCGGGCCTCGCCGTGAGGGTGGTTACGATCGTGGTCCTCGTCGTGAGGGCGGATTCGATCGTGGTCCGCGGCGGGATGATGACCGCGGTCCGCGACGAGAAGGCGGCTACGACCGTGGCCCGCGTCGTGAGGGCGATGCTCCGCGGCGGGCGTTCCCGGACCGGGATGAGCGCGGGTTCGCCGAGCGTCCGGACTTCGGGAGCGGCGGGCGGCGCGACGGTGGTTTCGACCGCGGTCCGCGCCGGGATGATCGTGGTCCTCGTCGGGACGACCGTGGTCCGCAGCGTGAAGGTGGTTACGACCGGGGTCCTCGTCGTGAGGGGGACTCCGATCGTGGTCCTCGTCGTGAGGGCGGGTATGACCGTGGGCCGCGTCGTGAGGGTGGCTACGATCGTGGTCCGCGTCGGGATGATCGTGGTCCGCAGCGTGAGGGTGGTTACGACCGGGGTCCTCGTCGTGAGGGGGACTCCGATCGTGGTCCTCGTCGTGAAGGTGGGTATGACCGTGGGCCGCGCCGTGAGGGTGGTTACGGTGGTCCGCGCCGGGATGATCGTGGTCCGCGCGATGACCGGGGCGGGTTCGACCGTGGGCCGCGCCGTGAAGGCGGCTACGACCGTGGTCCTCGTCGCGAGGGCGGATATGACCGTGGTCCCCGTCGCGAGGGTGGCTACGATCGCGGGCCGCGTCGTGAGGGCGGGTTCGACCGGGGACCTCGCCGCGACGATGATCGTGGTCCGCGTCGTGAGGGGGGCTACCGGGATGACCGGGGGCCCCGCCGTACCGACGGATTCCGTGACGAGCGGGACTCGCGCGGCGAGGAGCGGCGTGACTCCGACAGCGGCCGGCCGTTCTCGCGCGAGGGCGACAGTGGGTCGCGGGCGCGTTTCGGCAAGCCCGAGCGGGAGGAGACGCGCGAGCGCGAGCCGCTGCCCGAGATGCCGGCGGACATCACCGCGGACGAGCTCGACCAGGAGGTACGCGACGAGCTGCGCGCCTTGCCCGGCGATCTCGCGGATCTGGTGGCCAGGCATCTGGTCGCGGCCGAGCGGGCGCTTGGTGAGGATGATCCGGATCAGGCCTACGAGCACACCAAGGTCGGGCGGCGGTTCGCGGCCCGGATCGGGGTGGTGCGGGAGGCCGCGGGGATCGTGGCCTACCGGGCCGGGCATTTCGCCGAGGCGCTCAGCGATCTGCGGGCGGCGCGGCGGCTGACCGGGTCGGACGCGTACCTGCCGGTCATGGCGGACTGCGAGCGCGGGCTCGGACGGCCTGAGCGGGCGCTTGACCTGGTGCGTTCGCCGGAAGCGGAGCGGCTTGACCGCGCCGGGCGGATCGAACTGGCGATCGTGGAGTCCGGGGCCCGCCGGGACCTGGGGCAGCACGACGCCGCGGTCATCACGCTGCAGCGGCTTCCCGAACTGCGTGACCCGCAGACCCGTCCCTGGTCGGCGCGGCTGGCGTTCGCCTACGCGGACGCACTGGCCGAGGCCGGGCATGGCGAGGCGGCTACGGACTGGTTCGCGCGGGCCATGTCCTTCGACGAGGACGGCGAGACGGATGCGGCCGAGCGCTACGCGGAGCTGACCGGGGCGGTCATCGAGGACCTTGAGGAGGACGACGAGGACCTCGACGCCGACGCCGAGACCGATGTCGAGGCCGAGGAGGTGTCCGACTCGGCGGCGTTCGCGGAGGCGGGTGACCTGCTGGGCGGCGACGAGCCGGAGGCCGACGAGTCCGTGGCTGTGGATGCGCCCGCGCCGGAGGAGGCCGAGGTCCACGAGCCCGCCGACGCTGTCGAGGAGGCCGAGGTCGACGAGCCCGCCGACGTTGTCGAGGAGAAGTCCGTGGCTGACGACGCCACGGACCTGGCCGAGGCCGAGACGGTGACGGAGCCGCCGGCCGAAGCGGAGCCTGAGGCCGGCAAGGCGGACGATGAGGCCCCGGCCGCGGCCGGTATCACGCCCGCGTTCATCGAGCCGGACTTCGGTGACATCCTCGACGAGGCGCCTGAGCCCAAGGACGGCAAGACCGAGTCCTGACCTGCGTCGCCGCCCGCCGTACCGTGGAATCTTCTGGGGTACGGCGGGCGGCGCCGTTTACGGTGAGACGCGGTCGAGCCAGTGGAGGATGCCGGCGACGTTGGAGGCCGCGCCGCTGAGCAGTTCGAACTGCTCGGCGGTCTCGTCGTCGGTCTTGAGTGCGAGATAGCGCTCCTTGGTGCGTTCGTGGACCATGGCGACGGCGTGGTCCAGGTCCATCCCCTCGGAACGGGCCTGGCGCGTCATGTCCACCCAGACACGTAGTTCTTCCGCGGACCTCTCCAGGGTCTCCTGAACCGCCTCCACCGGTCCGTAGTGGCTGAACAGCAGCCGTTGTGGCCCCAACGCCTCGAACAGCGCGATCGAGTTGAGCGCCGTTTCGAGGTCGAAGTCGGGCGGCGGGGTGGCGGGGCGGAGGTCGCCGGTCTCGGGGAGGTAGACCCCGGCCGCGTCGCCGACATAGAGGTCGCCGGTGCCCGAATCGACCAGTCCGACATGGTGTTTGGCGTGGCCCGGGGAGTAGTGGCTGCTGAGTGTGCGGCCGTTGCCCAGGTCGATGGCGCCGGTGTCGCCGAGGGCGACGATGCGTTCGGCCTCGGTGGGGGTGAGTTCCCCGAACAGCGTGTCCAGCCGATCGCCCCACACCATCCGGGCACTGGCCATCAACCTCGACGGATCGGCCAGATGCCGCGCACCCTTCTCGTGCACCACGATCTGCGCGGACGGGAAGTACTTCGCCATGTCCCCCACTCCGCCCGCGTGGTCGAGGTGGATATGGGTGACGACGACCGTCGCGAGGTCCTGAGGCCCCACACCGAGCGAGGCCAGCGCGTCACGCATGACCGGCGCGGAGGTCGAGGTGCCCGTTTCGACCAGGCATGGCCGGTCACCCAGGATCAGATAGCCTGCGGTGATCCCGGAGTATCCGGCCATCTTCGTGTCGATTTCGTACACGTCGCCGCCAAGGGCGGTGATGTTGTCCACAAGCACTCCCGAGTCGTTCACCACAATCCCCAGAACGGCGTTCGAGCCGATCCGGCCATGCCCACATCGTAAAGAGTGATCTCGGCCAGTTCACCGACGAGGGAGGCCCGAGATGGACCACAACGACGTCCAGCTGACCGGCAAGCTGTCCGGCGCGCCGGAGCACAGGGAGATGCCGAGCGGCGACACGCAGACGGCGTGGCGCCTGGTCGTCCGCCGCCCACAGCCTCGGCCGCGCGCGGTCGTCGACACGATCCGGTGTGTGACGTACGACCCCGATATCACCGCGTTCGTCGAGGGCCTCGCGTCCGGCGACCGCATGGAGATCAGCGGCGCCATCCGCTGCCGCATCTACGGTCCGTCGCAGGCCAAGGTCTGGCGCTACGAAGTCGAGGTGGCCACGGCCACCCGGGCAGTCGTCCCCGAGTCCGAGGCGGTGGCCGCGTGCTGAGCCGCCCCGGCCGGATCAGTCGGCGTCCAGCGTGCGCAGCACCAGTCCCGTGCGCGGCTTCGGCCCGAACGACGTGGACTTGCGCGGCACCCGCTCACCCTCGGCCGCCACCGCGAGCACGTCGTCGACGGCCAGCGCGTTGAGGATCACCGCCGTGCCACCAGTGGTGGCGGCCAGATCCGCCGCGGCCTGCGCGTCGTGGTGCACGATCCGGACGTCGACCTCGTCGTCCCGCATCCCCCACACCCTGGGCATGACGAACTCCGTCAGGACGGAGGTGTTCAACGCGTTCCACCGCGCCGAGCGGTCAGCCGGCATGGCACGGGCGAACTGCACCGGATCCGGGTCGGTCAGCAGATGGCCGCCGCCCTCTCCGGCCAGCAGGAACGCCGGCTCATGTGCCTCCCGCAGCGCCGCCAGCCCGGAGGGCAGGTCCGCGAAGTCCTGGACTCGCCAGGCGCCCTTGGCGCGGGCGGCCGCCTCTTCGAGGGGCAGTCCGGGGATGACGCGATGGATCGCCTTGAGGTCCGGCGGGTAGGCGTCGGAGTCGACGAGCAGGGCCAGCCCGAAGTCCCACGGGCCGGACGCTTGGTTCTGCGTGCCGGACATGTGGTCGGCCTGGGCCGGGCTGGTCGCCGGTGCGGGCCCGTTCGTGCCGTCGGCCGATGGCCCGGGCCCGTTCGTGCCGTCGGTCGATGGCCCGGGCCTGTTCGTGACGTCGGCAGGGTCGGTCGATGGCCCGGGTCTGTTCGTGGCGTCGGCTGGGCTCGGGGCCGGGGTTGGGATGGCCGCTGCGTGCGGGCCTGTTGGTGCGGGGGTTGTGGGGGTGGTCGTACGGCGGGCGTGTTCGTGGCGTTGGAGTTCGCGGTAGGTGGCGTAGCGGTGGTGGCCGTCGGCGATGAGGGCCTGACGGTGGCGGAGGTCGGCGTTCACGGCGTCGATCTCGGCCCGGTCGGTGATGGCCCAGAGGCTGTGCCGTACGCCGTCGGTGGTTTGGGCGGTCACCAGGGGCCGGCGGGTGGTGGCGACCTCGTCGACCAGGCGGCTCGCCCTGCCCTGCCTGGCTGCCGAGCCGGACGTTCCGCTGCCTCGGTATCCGGCCGTCGGAGTGTCCTTGGGGTCTGCGTGTGTGCTGGGGGCGGTGGTGGGGTCGTTGCCGTTGTAGAGGAGGAGAATGGGTTCGAGGTTGGCCTGGGTGGTGCTCATGAGGGCCAGGCGGTCGGCTACGGGGCCGGGCATGACGTTCTCGTGGGGAAGGATGACGCGCTGCTCCGGGGCGGCCAGGCCGACGTCGCCGATCAGGCCGCGCTGCAGCATGCCCGGGGCTTGTTGCTCGTAGACGTACAGGGCCGGGCGGTCGTCACGGACCAGGACGCCGTCCGCCAGCCAGGCGCGCAGGGCCTCTCGGGCCGCGCCGTATCGGCGGGCGGAGGATGACGTGCGGTCTTGGGTCTCGGCCTGCGGGCGGGCCGTGGCGTGCTCGGCTGCCGGTGTGGCCTGCCGTGGGGCGTGGCTGGGCTCGTCGTCGGTGGCCTCGCGGGCCTCCTGGCCTGTGCCCGATGCCTGGTCCGCCTCGTGGGGGTTGTGCGGTGTCCCGGGGTGTGGGCGGTGCGTGGGAGCTTGCCCGACGTCGTCGAGGCGTGCGGAGACCGTGGGTCCATCGACGGTGGAGGCGGACAGGGAGGCTTGGGCCGCGCTGTGCTGCCCCGTCGTGTCCGTGGGCTGTGGGCGGCTGTTGTCGGCGGCGCGCTGGCCTGTGGTGTCCATGGGCTGCGCGCTTTCGGCGTCCGTGTTGTGTGGGTTGACGGAGGGCGGCTGGGGTGGGGCTTGGGGGGCGGAGGTGTGGGTCGGGGGGTGGGGCGCGCTCTTAGGGAGGGTGGCCGGGTCGCTGGAGGACTCGCCGGGTTCTTGGGGGATGGGGGTGGTGACCTGTGGTGAGGAGGCCAGGTGGGCAGGGGCGCGGGGAAGGATGAGGCGGACGACATTGTTGGGATGAGAGTCCAGGAGAGCTTGGACGTCGTCGTCCGAGATCAGGTCATAGGGCGGGGAGGTGACCGCCCCGGGATCGTCCACGGAGAAGCGGACACCGCGGAAGGGGCGCAGCATTAGCCCATCTGGCACCGGTAGTTCAGGAGTCCCCATACCGGGCATGCTCCCATAGAGGTCCGAGTCTTCCCCGGGTTGCCCCCATATCCCGGCGATGCCCGTTCTCTCCGGGAATCGCGCGGAACTGCCGTCGTTCGATGAAGGAGCCCTCACGCATGATCCAAGGCAGAAACGTCCCCGATGATTCCCCCGGAGCACCTTCGGGTGAGGTTTATGACTGGTACCAGCGTGGGGTGAAGCTTCTTCAGGAGGGCAGCCCGGCCGCTGCCGCGTCGCTTCTGGAACGTGCGGTGGCGGCTGAGCCGGAGTCGCGCAGCATTCGGGAGGCGTTGGCCCGGGCACAGTTCAACTCGCGGCAGTATGTGCAGGCTGCGGATACGTTTCGGTGGATTGTGGATGCGAATCCTGCGGAGGACTACGCCTATTTCGGGCTTGGGTTGTCGTTGTGGCGTACCGGGGATATGGAAGCGGCTCAGGAGCCGCTGGCTATCGCTGTGGCCATGCGGCCGGATGAGCGTAACTATGTGACGGCTTTGAGGAATGTGCGGGCGACTTTGCGGGCTCGGCGGGCCATGTGAGGGGCTCGGTGGCGTCCCGGTTCTCTGGGTGGCTTGGCCCGGGGAGCTGGGCGTTGCGTGGGTGCTTGATGCGCGCTTGTCCTGGGCGGCTGCCGATCCTCTGACGGTTGGGACTGCTGCCGAGGGGCCGGTGGGGTTCTGTGTGAAGGGGTTCTTGGAATCTGCGCCTCTGGGCTTGGTGCGTGCGGGATCTTTCAGTGCCGGTTGTCACTGCTCTCTTGGGTTCTCGGCATGGGCTGCGGGACTTCGGGTGGGTTCTCGGCATGGGCTGCGGGAATTGGGTTTCGGCTCTTGGGCATTGGCCCTTGGGCTTGTTCTTGGGTTTCGGCGTCGTTGGGGCTTTCCTGTGTGCGGCCGGACGGCTGGTTGCGGGTGGGTGAAGGCGCGGGGGCTAGAGTCGCTGGCGGTGTTGGTCGCGGGTTAGGGGAGATGTGGTGCTGGTCGATGGGTACGACACCTTGCTGCTTGACCTTGACGGGGTTGTCTATCTGGGGGATCAGGCCGTGCCTGGGGCGGCTGAGTCGCTGGTGGCGGCCAAAGGGCGAGGGGTCCGGCTGGCTTATGTGACGAACAACGCTTCGCGTACTCCCGCTGCCATCGCGGGGCATCTTCGGGAACTGGGGGTGCCTGCGGAGCGGGAGGACGTGGTCACTTCGGCGCAGGCGGCGGCCCGGTTGATCGCTGAGCGGTTCGAGCCCGGGGCGCGGGTGCTGGTGGTGGGTGGGACGGGGTTGCGGCTGGCCGTACGGGATCAGGGGCTTCGGGTGGTGACGACCGCGATGGACCAGCCTGTGGCGGTGGTGCAGGGGATCGCGGCCGGGTTGTCGTACGGGCTGCTGGCTGAGGGGGCTCTGGCGGTTCGGCAGGGGGCGCTGTTCGTGGCGTCCAACGGGGACGGCACGATGCCTTCCGGGCGTGGCGAACTGCCGGGAAACGGGGCCATGGTGCGGGTGATCGCCTCGGCGACCGGGGTGGAGCCTGTCTATGCGGGTAAGCCGGCGCCGCCGTTGCATCGGGAGTCGATGTTGCGAACGGGGGCCGAGCGGCCGCTCGTGGTGGGGGATCGGCTGGACACCGACATCGAGGGGGCCGGCAATGCGGGGGTCGACAGCCTCCTGGTGCTGACGGGGGTGGCGGGTCCGCTCGATCTGCTGACGGCCGCGCCTGAGCACCGGCCCACCTATGTCGCGGAGGATCTGCGGGCTTTGGGTGAGGACTATCCCGGGGTACGGCGGGGCTGGCGGGCCACGTGGGTCGAGGGGAGCCTCCGCCTGGAGGGTGACGGGACCTGGATCGACGGGCTCCGGACGGCCTGCGAGGCGGCTTGGGCGGCGGCCGGGGCGGGGCGCGTGGACGAGGACAGCGTGAAACCGGTGCTGGAACGGCTCCAGGCCGGCTGACATGGGGACGCGGCGCGGGCCCGGCCGCCCGGGGGCTGCTGGGCGGCCGGGCCGCGGCGGTGTGACGCCCACAGGCGGGGCGCCGGGGTGCGGGTGGGTGTTGGGGTGTTACGCGGGGGTGGGGCGTTGGGGGGCGGTGGGGTGGGTGAGGGCGCCCTCGGGGGAGAAGAACAGGTGGTCGATGTGGTCCAAGGCCAGGCAGGCCGCGCCCAGGACCACGCATTCCTCGCCCAGCGTAGAAGGCCGGATCTCCGGTACGCGCAGGCAGTGCGGGGCCAGGGCCTGGCGTAGCGGGGCGAGCAGGACGTCGGCTGAGCGGGAGAAGCCGCCACCCAGGACCACGACCTCGGGGTCGAGGGTGAGGACCATGGCCGCGGTGCCCAGGGCCAGGTCCCGCGCGTAGGCCTCGACGGCGGCGCGGGCGGCGGGGTCGCCGGTGCGGGCGGCGCCGAAGACGAGGGCGGCGGCGTCCTCCGCGGGCGCGCCGGCGGCGGCGGGGCAGGATTCCAGGTGGTCGGTCATGGTACGCCAGCCGGTGATCTCCATCAGCCCCACCTCGCCGGTGGCGCCGCTGAAGCCGTGGTAGGGGCGCCCGTTGAGGATCAGGGCGGCGCCGGGGCGGCGGCCGGCGTGGAGGTAGACGAGGTCGCGTACGCCCGCGGCGACGCCGAGGCGTTGTTCGGCGAGGGCGGCGAGCTTGCTGTCGTTCTCGATGGTGATGGGGCAGGGCAGGCGGGCGCCGAGGTGGCCGATGAGGTCGGTGCCGGCCCAGTCGGGCAGCGCTTGGACGCGGGTGATGACGCCTTCGCGATCGACGACGCCCACGGTGCCGGCGGCCACGCCCCACATCTGGGCGGGGGTGAGGTCGGCGGCGATCAGGGCGGCGTCCATGGCTCTGTTCATGGCGTCGAGGCGCTGCGGGCGCGGCGTGCCGGGGCTGACGGAGGTGCGGCCGCTGGCGATGGCCCTGCCGTTGAGGTCGGTGATGGTGGCCAGGACCTTGTGCACGCCGATGTCGATGCCGAGGACGTGTCCGGCGTCGGCGCGGAAGCGGTAGCGGCGGGCGGGCCGGCCCATGCCGCCGGGGGAGGGTTCGACCTCGGCGATCCAGCCGCGTTCCTGCAGGTCGGTGACGACGTCGACGATGGAGCCGCGCGAGAGCCCGGTGTGGGCGGCGAGTTCGGTGAGGGTGAGCGGCCGGCGCGCGTCGCGCAGGGCGCGGATGCTGCTGAGCGAGTTCAGCTGCCGCAACCGCTGTAGGTCCCCACCGCTGACGTGCACGCCTGGACTCCTCCTTTTTGATGGAAACCTCATTATGTACGGCAAGCGACGTCTCCGCCACCTTGAAACCTGGGGCTTGACCACGGCCGGTCATCCATGAATATTTATGGACTCCCACATAAGTCGCGGAGTGAAACACATCGATGACCGTAACCATCGCGATCGCCGGCGCCGGAGCGCGCGGGCAGATCTACGCCAGGGCGGCGGCCGCCTCCGGCCGTGCCAGGGTCGTGGCCGTGGCCGATCCCGATCCGGGGCGCCGCGCGGCCGTGGCCCGCGAGCACGGGCTGCCCGAGGAGGCCTGCTTCCCCGGCTGGGAGGAACTGGCCGCGGTACCGAAGCTGGCCGACGCCGTGGTCATCGCCACCCAGGACCACCAGCACGCCGGCCCCGCCGTCGCCTTCGCCGCGCTCGGCTACGACATGCTGCTGGAAAAGCCCCTGGCTCCGACGGAGAAGGAGGCCCGCCGGATCGTCGAGGCGGTCGAGCGGGCCGGTGTCGTGTTCGCCGTGGGCCACGTGCTGCGCTACACGGCGTATACGAGAGAGCTGAAGCGTGTCCTGGCCTCCGGCGTGCTCGGCGAGATCGCCAGCGTGCAGCACCTGGAGCCGGTGGGGTGGTGGCACCAGGCGCACTCGTTCGTGCGCGGGGCGTGGCGCAACGTGGCCGGATCCGGCCCGATGCTGCTCACCAAGTCGTGCCACGACCTCGACTGGCTGCTGCACGTCGTCGAGGACGAGCCCGCGAGGGTGGCCTCCTTCGGCTCGCTGATCCACTTCCGCCCCGGGAACCGGCCGGCCGGCGCCGCCGACCGCTGCGTGTCGTGCCCGCTGGAGATCGAATCGGCCTGCCCGTACTCGGCGAAGCGGTTCTACCTGGAGATGATCGGGGACCCGCACAAGGAGTTCTGGCCGCTCGGCGCGGTGACGGCGGACGCCAGCGTGGCCGGCGTCACGCGGGCCCTGGAGACGGGGCCGTACGGTCGCTGCGTCTACGCGGCCGACAACGACGTGGTCGACCAGCAGGTCGTGATCGTGGAGTTCGCGCGCGGGACGACGGTCTCGTTCACCATGACCGCCTTCACCCCGCTCGAACACCGCAAGACCAGGATCTTCGGCTCGCACGGTTACGCCGAGGGCGACGGCGTGTCGATCAGGGTCGTCGACTTCCGCACCGGTGAGGAGCACACCGTGGAGGCCACGGGCGGCGGAGCCTCGCTGGCCGACGGGCACGGCGGCGGGGACGGCGGCCTGGTGGAGGCGTTCGTGGAGGCCGTGGCCACCCGGGACCAGAGCGGGCTCGGCGGCGACGCCACCGACGCGCTCGCCGGGCACCTGCTGGTGTGGGCGGCGGAACGGGCCCGCGAAACCGGAACGGTGGTGACGCTGTGACCAGTGCCGTGCCGCTTGTTCCCGCACCCGTCGCCGCCGTCCCCGGGCAGGGCGCCTTCAGCCTGGGCCCCGCCACCACGCTCACCGCCGACCCCGCCCTGGCCCGCGCCGCCGCCTGGCTGCGCGGAGCGCTCGGCCCCGCGACCGGCTTACCCCTGCCGGAGGGCCCCGGCGGCATCGAGATGCGCCACGTGGGCGACATGGCGGAGGAGGAGTACCGCCTCACCGCCACCCCCGGCCGCGTCCTGATCGAGGCCGCCACCGCACCCGGCGCCTTCTACGGCGCCCAGACCCTGCGCCAGCTCCTCGGCCCGGCCGCCTTCCGCGCCGGCCGTACCGCGCGAGGGCCGTGGCAGGTGCCCGCCGTCACGATCGAGGACCGTCCCCGGTACGGCTGGCGCGGCTGCCTGATCGACGTGGCCAGGCACTTCCTGCCCAAGCACGACCTGCTGCGCTACATCGACCTGCTGGCCGCCCACAAGCTGAACGTCCTGCACCTGCACCTGACCGACGACCAGGGCTGGCGGCTGCAGATCAGGAAGTACCCGAAGCTCACCGAGATCGGCGCCTGGCGCCACGAGTCCCCGCTCGGCGCGAAAAGGCACCGCAGATGGGACGGCCGCCCGCACGGCGGCTTCTACACCCAGGACGACATCCGGGAGATCGTCTCCTACGCGGCCGACCGTTTCGTCACCGTGGTGCCGGAGATCGACCTGCCCGGCCACACGCAGGCCGCCATCGCCGCCTACCCCGAGCTCGGCAACCTGGACACGAGCCTGCCGGTACGCACCGAGTGGGGCGTCGGCGAGAACGTGCTCAACGTCGCCGACGCCACCATCGCCTTCTTCAAGGACGTCCTGGACGAGGTGCTGGAGCTCTTCCCCGGACCGTACGTGTGCGTGGGCGGCGACGAGGTGCCCAAGGGCCAGTGGAACGAGAGCGTCCCCGCCAAGGAACGCATCCGCGAGCTGGACCTGCGCGACGCCGAGGCACTGCAGAGCTGGTTCGTGCGCCACTTCACCGACTACCTCATCGCCCGCGGACGCAAGCCCGTCGGCTGGGACGAGCTGCTGGCGGGCGGGCTGCCGCCCGGTCTGACGGTCGCCGCCTGGCGCGGGCAGGCGTGCGCGGCGATGGCCGCGCGGGCCGGCCACGACGTGGTGGTCTCGCCGTTCGCCGAGACCTACCTGGACTTCCGGCAGGCCGAGGGCGAACAGGAGCCGGTCGCGATCGGCAGCGTGACCGGGCTGCGCGCCGTGCACGGGTTCGACCCGGTGCCGGCCGGGCTCTCGGCGGCCGAACGCGAGCGGGTGCTGGGCGCGCAGGCGGCGCTGTGGACCGAGCACATCGACTCGCCCCGGCTGCTGGACTACATGGCCTTCCCCCGCCTGGCCGCGTTCGCGGAGGCGGTATGGAACGACGGGCGCGACTTCGAGGACTTCCTCGGCCGCCTCGCCGTACACGAAAGGCGGCTGGACGCGCTGGGCGTGGAGTATCGCCCGGCCGGCGGGCCGCACCCCTGGCAACGGCGTCCCGACGCGCCGGGCCACCCACGGACCCGGGCGGAGATCGACGCAGAGCTCGCCGCCTGGACGGCCAACCTTCGATGGCCGTAGCCACACCCCCTGTTTGGAGAACGACCATGCGTAAGCGCCTGCCCATCGCCGGGCTGCTCGGACTGGCCCTGTTAGCTTCCGGCTGCGGCTCCAGCGAGCCCGAGAAGCCCGGAAAAATCGAGATCAGTTATGCGCTGTGGGAGAAGAACGACGCCCCCGCCGCCCAGAAGATCATCGACGCCTTCCAGAAGGCCAACCCCGGCGTCACGGTCAAGCTGGAGATCACCCCCTGGGACCAGTACTGGACCAAGCTCCAGACCGCCGCGGCCGGCGGATCGGCGCCCGACGTGTTCTGGATGAGCAGCCTCAACGTCCGCATGTACGCCAAGGGCGGCGTCATCGCCCCGGCCGACGAGAGCAAGACGACCGGCTTCACCCCGGCCACCGTCGCCGGATACCGCTATGACGGCAAGGTGTGGGCGCTGCCGTTCAGTGTGAGCCTGCCCGCGCTCTGGTACGACAAGAAGATCTTCGACGCCGCCGGGATGAAGTACCCGACCGCCGACTGGACCTGGGACGACGTCAGGGCCGCCGCCAAGAAGCTGACCGACCCGGCCAAGAAGCAGTGGGGCATCATGACCCCGATGTGGGACCAGGGCGGGTTCTACAACACGATGATCCAGGCCGGTGGGCGCGTGCTGTCGGCCGACGGCAAGAAGTCCGGCTTCGACGAGGCCGGCTCCATCCAGGGCCTGGAGTTCTGGACCGACCTGATGAACAAGGACAAGGTCGCGCCGCAGGCCCAGGTCTACAACGACACCGAGCCGCTGCAGCTGTTCCAGACGGGCAAGATCGGCATGCAGTACGGCGGGTCCTGGTTCGCCGCCACCTACGCCGCCAACCCCGAGGTGAAGTCCCGCGTCGACCTGGTCCCGCTGCCCAAGGGCCCGGCCCAGGAAGGCATGATCGTGGCCTCGCTGGCCAACGCGGTCTCGGCCAAGACCGAGCACCCGAAGGAGGCCACCGCCTTCGCCGCGTTCTTCGCCTCGGAGGAGGGCCAGAAGATCTTCAGTGACGCGGGCGGCGCCTCGATCTCGGCCCGCGAGGGCACCCAGGACGGCTTCTACAAGGCCTACCCCGACTTCGACCTGAAGGGGCTGTTCGAGGGCTCGATGCCGCACGGCGTGGAGTATCCCGTGACGCTCGACACCGCGAAGTGGCAGGACGTGCAGAACAAGCTGCTGGTCGACGCCTGGACGGGCAAGCGGCCGACGGCCGAGGTGGCCAAGGAGATCGCGGTCAAGATGAACGAGATCCTGGCCAAGGAATGAAAGGCAGAGAACGGCTCTGGGGTTACGCGCTGATCGCCCCGATGGCCCTGGGCCTGGCCGTGTTCTACGTCTGGCCGATCGCGCAGACGCTCTACCTCAGCTTCACCGAGTCCGGCGTGTTCGGCGGGCAGACCTGGGTCGGCCTGGACAACTTCACCGCGCTGGCCGCCGACGAGGAGATGACGGGGGCGCTGGGCAACACACTGCTGTACGCGGTGCTGGTGCTGGCGGGCGTGCCGCTGTCGATCGTGGTCGCGGCGCTGCTCAACGTACGCGGGCTGCGCGGGCTGGGCTTCTACCGGACGGTCTACTTCCTGCCGGTGGTCACCATGCCCGCGGCCGTGGGCCTGACCTGGCGTTACCTGTACAACGGCGACTTCGGGCCGATCAACCAGCTCCTCGCGGTGGTGGGGATCGACGGCCCGTACTGGGTGGCCGACCCCGACGCGGCGATCTACGCCCTCGCCCTCGTCGGCATCTGGAGCTCCATCGGGTACAACGCGGTGCTGTTCCTGGCCGGGCTCCAGGGCATCCCCCGCCACTACTACGAGGCGGCCGAGATCGACGGGGCCGGGCGGCTGCGCCAGTTCTTCCGCATCACGCTGCCGCTGCTCACCCCGACCACCTTCTTCGTCCTCGTCATCACGCTGATCAACGCGCTGCAGGTCTTCGACCTCGTCTACCTCATGATCGACCTCAAGAGCCCGGCGCTGCCCGGCGCCCGCACGATCGTCTACTTCTTCTTCGAGCAGGGCTTCGTGCAGAACCAGCGCGGCTACGCCGCCGCCATCGCCGTCGTCCTGCTCGGCCTGATCCTCGTGCTCACCGCGATCCAGTTCAGGCTGCAGAAGAGATGGGTGCACTATGCGTAGGACCTGGCCCGCGCACGTGACCCTGATCGCCGGGGCGCTGGTCATGCTGGCGCCCTTCGTGTGGCAGCTCATCGTCTCCCTGCAGACGCTCAGCGACTCGCTGCGGGTGCCGCCGGTGTTCGTGCCGTCGTGGCGGTGGGAGAACTTCGCCGACGTGTTCAAGACGGTGCCGCTCGGGCGGCAGTTCCTCAACACCGTCGTGGTCACCGCCGCGGTCACGGCCGGGCAGCTGCTGTTGTGCTCGCTGGCCGCCTTCGCCTTCGCGCGGCTGCGCTTCCCGGGCCGGGGCGTCATCTTCATGGTGTTCCTGGCCGTGCTGATGGTGCCGCAGGAACTGTTCCTGCTGCCCCGCTACGAGATCATGCTGGGTCTCGGCTGGCTCAACACGCTGCAGGCGCTCATCGCGCCCGGCGTGTTCGGCGCCTTCGGGACGTTCCTGCTGCGGCAGTTCTTCCTCACGCTGCCCAACGAGCTCGACGAGGCCGCCCGCCTCGACGGCGCCAGCCCGCTGCAGATCTACTGGCACGTCATGCTCCCGCTGGTCAGGCCGGGGCTGCTGGCGCTCGGGCTGCTCAGCGTCATGTGGTCGTGGAGCAGCCTGCTGTGGCCCCTCGTCGTCAACACCGACCCCGAGCAGATGACGCTGGCCGCCGGGCTGGCCTCGCTGCGCGGCCAGTTCCAGACCAACTTCCCGATCCTGTTCGCCGGATCGATCGTCGCCTCGCTGCCGGTCATCGTGCTCTTCGTGATCATGCAGCGGCAGCTCATCGCCGGAATCGCATTCACCGGAACGAAGGGTTAGATCCCCATGCGTTTACCCCTGCTGATAGGCGCGGCCGCCCTCGTGGCGCTCACCGCACAGCCCGCCTCGGCCGCCGGGCGCCAGCCCGTCGACGTGCAACTGCTGTCCATCACCGACTTCCACGGCTACATCACCCCGCAGAGCAACGCCGCCGACGGCACGATCAAGGACGGCGCCGGCAACACGCTGGTGGTGGGCGGCGCGCCGTACGTCTCGACCCACCTGAAGAATCTGCGGAACGGCAAGCGCAACACCGTCACCTTCACCACGGGGGACGACTTCAGCGGCTGGCCCGTGGAGGTCTCCCACCACGCCGACGAGCCGACCGTCGAGTTCCTGAACCGGATCGGCGTGCAGTTCACCGCGGCGGGCAACCACGAGTTCGACCGGTCGCTGGAGTTCACCCGCGACCACATGGGCAAGGGCAGGTGCTTCGGCGAGGTCGGCCTGGACAGCTGCTTCACCGACTCCTCCGGCAGGCGCTTCCCCGGCGCCCGCTTCGAGATCTCCTCGGCCAACATGACCCGCAAGGGCAGCACCCGGCCGGTGCTGCAGCCGTTCGTGATCAAGCGCTTCCAGGGCGTGCCGGTGGGCTTCATCAACCTCACCACGCCCACGACGGTCGCCGGCTCGACCTCCTACCAGCCCACGCTGGACAATTTGCCGCTGGTGGAGACGGCCAACAAGTACGCCGCGATCCTCAAGCGGATGGGCGTGGAGGCCATCGTCGCCAACGTGCACGAAGGCGGCGCCGCCGGCCAGGACTTCAACGGCTGCGGGGCGACCAAGAGCGGCCCGATCTGGGACTTCGCCCGCGACGCCTCGCCCGACATCGACGCGATCGTCACCGGCCACTGGCACTGGTTCTTCAACTGCTCGCTGCCCGACCCGGCGGGCAACCTCCGCCCGGTCGTGGAGGCGGCCAACCACGGCCGGCTCATCAACGAGATCAATCTGAAGATCGACCGCCGCACTCGCGACGTGATCAGGCCGGCCACGACCGCGCGCAACCACCCCGTCACCCGCGACGTGCCCGCCGACCCCGAGATGGTCGCGATGGTCGACTATTGGAACGCCAAGGCCAAGGAGACCGGCGCCCGCCAGATCGGCACGCTGACCGGTGACGTGACCAGGGTGCGTGACGCCGACGGCGAGAGCACGCTGGGCAACCTCGTGGCCGACGCGGGCAAGGCCGCCTCCGACGGCGCCGACCTGGCGATGGTCGCGGTGGCGCCGGTGAAGGGCTCGAACTCGCTGCGCGGCGACCTCAAGGCGGGCCCCGTCACCTTCGCCCAGGCGTGGGCGGCGTGGGGCTACGCCAACCCGGTGCTGACCGTCTCGGTGAAGGGCGCCCAGGTCGACCAGGCGCTGGAGCAGCAGTGGCAGACGCAGCCCAACGGGACGGTCCGGTTCGCCCCGCTGGCCGTATCAGGAAATGTCCGCTTCTCGTATGACGTGAGCAAGCCGGTCGGCGAGCGCGTCGAGAACGTGCTCATCGACGGCAAGCCGCTCGACGCCGCCCGCACCTACCGGCTGGCCGCCCTGGCCTACACGCTGATCGGCGCCGACGGCTACAGCGCCTTCACCGGCTACACCGACGCCGTGCGCGGGCCGCGCGACTACGAGGCCCTGCGCTCCTACCTCGGCACGGGCCCGCTGAACCCGCCCGCCCTGGACCGAGCTCAGCCGCTCCTCTAGGCGACGCGTTCGCTGGTCTGGCGTCCGAACTGCCACGCTCCCACCACGAGCAGCAGCGCGGACGCCAGCACCAGCGCCCCCATCGCCACCGGCAGCCCGGCGCTCCAGCCGTCCAGCATCAGCAGCCGCATCGCCTCGATCGCGTACGTGAGCGGGTTGGCCTTGGCCACGACCTGCATCCAGGCGGGCATCGCGGTCAGCGGCACGAAGGCGTTGGACATGAACAGCAGCGGCAGCGACGCGAACCCGGTGACTGCGAAGAACGTGCCGTGCGAGGGGACCGCGCAGGCCAGCGCCATGGCCGCGGCCGTCATCGCCAGCGTCAGCAGCGCCGCGGTGAGCAGGATCGCCAGCACGCCGGGCAGGCCGGTGGCGGGCCGTACCCCGAGCAGGAGCGCGACGAGCAGGATGACCAGCACCTGCGCCGAGTTCATGCCCATCTGGAAGACGAAGCGCGAGACGATCAGCGAGCTGCGCCTGATCGGCATGCTCATCAGCTTGTCGAGGTAACCGGTCTCCTTGTCGAACAGCAGCGGCATCGCCGCGCTCACCCCGTTGCCGACGACGGTGAAGGCGATGATGCCGGGCACCGCGAAGGCGAGGTAGTCGGTGGTGCCCACGACCTCGGCGTTCATGGCGCCGCCCAGCGAGCCGGCGAAGAACACCAGCCACACCGCCGGCTGGAGCACGCTGAACAGCAGGTTCAGCCGCTCGCGCAGGGTCATCAGCAGCCAGCGCCGCGACAGCGCGAGCACCTCCTGGGCCCACATCACGCGGCCTCCTCACGCAGCGCGTGGCCGGTGTGGCGCAGGAAGACCTCGTCCAGGCTGCCGGCGCCGATCTCCGCCTTGAGCCCGGCCGGGGTGCCCGAGACGACCTCGCGGCCGTGGTCGACGATGGTCAGCCGGTCGCACAGGCGCTCGGCCTCGTCCATGTAGTTGGTGGCCAGCAGGACGGTCATGCCCTCCTGGCAGAGCTGCCTGATGTGGTCCCAGACGTGGTGGCGCGACTGCACGTCCAGGCCCAGCGTCGGCTCGTCGAGGATCAGCAGCTCGGGCCGGTGCAGCAGGCCGCAGGCCAGCTCCAGCCGCTTCTGCATGCCGCCCGAGTACGCCTGCACCAGGCGGTCGGCGTGGGCGCTCAGGCCCACGAGCTCCAGGACCTCCGCCGCCCTGGCCTTCACCCGCTTCCTGGGCACGTGGTAGAGGGCCGCCTCGATCTCGGTCTTCTCCCGGCCGGTGAGCATGTAATAGCCCATCGGGGAGACCTGCTGCATGACGTAGCCGATGCGCAGGCGTACCTCGCCGGCCGCGCGTACCACGTCGAAGCCGCACACCCGCGCCGTGCCCGAGCTCGGCGGGAGCAGGGTGGCCAGCATTCTGATGGTCGTGGTCTTGCCGGCGCCGTTGGGACCCAGGAGGCCGACGACCTCGCCGGCGCCGGCCGTGAGGGTCAGCTCGTCAACCGCGGTGCTCTGCCCGAAGCGGCGGCCGAGCCGCTCCGCGTCGATGATCATTCCCATGGACGCACCCCAAGTACTTAACGGATGCGTTAAGCATATCAGAGCAACTTCCGCAGCCGCAGAAGGTCGCCGAAGCTGGCATCCACCTTGACCCTGCCGCCCAGCAGCGCCCTGGCCAGGTCGAGCTCGCCGTCGACCAGCGCGATCAGGTCGTCGCTCGTGATGGTCAGCTTCACGTCCGCCTCCTTGCCGCCGGCCGGAGGCTCCTGCGTGAACGGGTCCAGGCCGTCGTGGCTGAGCCGGCCGTAGAAGACGACGTCGAGGTCGGAGACACGGCAGCTGACCGTCCGCTCGACGACGTGCTTGGCGCGGTCCTCGTCGCTGATCTCATCGAAATTGGCGACAAGCTTGGCCAGGGCGGCCCGGCACTCCTCGACGCTTGCCATGGATGCGCTTCCTTTCTCCCCACTGACACGGACCGTAGCGTTCCATACGACTGCATAACGTGTGACACGCCTGCCGAGGTGCCGGGTGTCGGTGCCAGGCGTTACGGTCGTGTCATGACTGAGATCCCGGAGGGGACGGGCGACGAGCGGGTCGACGCCGTTCTCGCAGGTCTGGAGCGTCTGTCCGGGCTGCCCGTGGGCGAGCACGCCGCCGTCTACGACGACGCGTTCGCCGGGCTGGAGGAGACCCTCGCCGCGATGGACGAGCAGTGAGCCGACGCGTCCGGCTCGACAGCGAGCTCGTACGGCGCGGCCTGGCCCGCTCCCGCGAACAGGCGGCCCAGCTCATCGAAGCCGGCCGGGTCACCGTGGGCGGACAGGTCGCCGGCAAGGCGGCCACCCAGGTCGACACCGCCGCCGCCATCGTCGTGGCCCGGTCGCCCGACGGCCCCGACTACGTCTCGCGCGGCGCGCACAAACTGCTCGGCGCGCTGGAGGCCTTCAAGGCGCTGAGCGTCGAGGGCCGCCGCTGCCTCGACGCCGGCGCCTCCACCGGCGGCTTCACCGACGTGCTGCTGCGCCACGGCGCCGCCCACGTCCTGGCCGTCGACGTCGGCTACGGCCAGCTGGCCTGGTCGCTGCGGACCGACGAGCGGGTCACCGTCATGGAACGCGTCAACGTCCGTGACCTGACGCCGGAGATGGTCGGCGAGGCCCCCACCCTGATCGTCGGCGACCTGTCGTTCATCTCGCTGCGGCTGGTGCTGCCCGCGCTCGCCGCCGTGGCCGCGCCGTCCGCCGACTTCGTCATGCTGGTCAAGCCGCAGTTCGAGGTGGGCAAGGAGCGCGTCGGCGCCGGCGGCGTGGTGCGCGAGCCCGCGTTGCGCGCGCAGGCGGTCCGCGACGCCGCCACCAAGGCACAGGACATAGGTTTGGCGGTGCGCGGCGTCACGGCCAGCCCGCTGCCGGGACCGTCGGGAAATGTCGAATACCTGCTCTGGCTGGGCAAGGGGGAGGGCGAGCCGCCGGTCGCCGGGCTCCTCGACCTCGACGCCGAGATCCAGCGCGCCGTAGAAGAAGGGCCCCAATGAACCGGACCGTTCTGGTCACCGTGCACACCGGGCGCGGCGCCGCCGTCGACAGCGCCCGCCTAGTCGTCAACCGCCTGGTCGACGCCGGGATCACCGTGCGCGTGCTGGAGCAGGAGGCCGTGGAGATCGGGTGCGTCGGCGCCGAGGTGGTGCCGTGCGACCCCGGCGCGGCCAAGGACGCCGAGGTGATGATCGTCCTGGGCGGCGACGGCTCGCTGCTGCGCTCGGCCGAACTGGCCCGCTCGGCCGGCACCCCGCTGTTCGGCGTCAACCTCGGCCACGTGGGTTTCCTGGCCGAGGCCGAGGTCGACGACCTGGCCGCCGCCGTCGACAGCGTCGTCGCCGGGAACTACGACGTCGAGGAGCGCATGACCATCGACGTGCTCGCCCGGCTCAACGGCCAGGTGATCGCCGACACGTGGGCGCTCAACGAGGCCACCGTCGAAAAGCGCGAGCGCATGCTGGAGGTCGTGGCCGAGGTCGACGGCCGCCCGCTGTCGCGCTGGGGCTGCGACGGCGTCATCTGCGCCACCCCCACCGGCTCCACCGCCTACGCCTTCTCCGCCGGCGGCCCGGTGGTCTGGCCGGAGGTGGAGGCGCTGCTCATGGTGCCGATCAGCGCCCACGCGCTGTTCGCCAAGCCCCTGGTCGTCTCGCCGCGCGCGACCCTCGCCGTCGAGATCCTGCCCGGCACGCCGGGCGGCGTGCTCTGGTGCGACGGCCGCCGCCGCTTCGACCTGCCGACCGGCACCCGCGTCGAGGTCCGCCGCGGCGAGCACCCGGTGCGCGTGGCCCGCCTGCACGGCATCGAGAGCACCGGCGCGCCGTTCACCGACAGGCTGGTCGCCAAGTTCGAACTTCCCGTGCAGGGGTGGCGCGGAAGGGTGCGTCCCTGAGTCAATTGGCTCAGGAGCGCGTAGGATCGCTTGCGCACGTGTGTTCGGACAGTGGGCTCCGAAGCCGGGTGCGACCGTAAACGCAGGCAGCGACAGGAGTGGCCGGTGCGACCCAGGGTCGAAGAGGTCCGCATCCAGGGGCTGGGTGTCATCGACGAGGCCGTTCTCGAGCTCTCGCCGGGATTCAACGTGGTCACGGGCGAGACCGGAGCGGGCAAGACCATGGTTGTCACCGGGCTCGGCCTGCTGTTCGGCGGCCGTGCCGACCCCTCGCGCATCCGCCCGGGCTCCGACAAGGCGACCGTCGAGGGCACGCTAATCATCGAGGCCGGCGGCCGCGTCGGCCAGCAGGTCGAGGACATCGGCGGCGAGGTCGAGGACGGCGAGCTGATCATCTCGCGCACCGTCTCCGCCGAGGGCCGCTCGCGCGCCTGGCTGGGCGGGCGCACCGTCCCCGTCGGCACGCTCACCTACCTGGCCGACGACCTGGTGGCCGTCCACGGGCAGATGGACCAGCAGCGCCTCCTGCAGCCGGCCAGGCAGCGCGCCGCGCTCGACCGGTATGCCGGCGACGATCTGGTCAAGCCGCTGCGGGCGTACTCGCAGGCGTACAAACGGCACAAGCAGGTGGCCGCGCTGCTGGAGGAGCTGACGACGCGGGCGCGCGAGCGCGCCCAGGAGGCCCACCTGCTGCGCTTCGGCCTGGAGGAGATCGAGAAGGTCGACCCCAAGCCCGGCGAGGACGCCGAGCTGCGCGCGGAGGAGGAGCGGCTCTCCCACGCCGACGCGCTGCGCACCGCCGCCACCGGCGCCCACACGGCGCTGCTCGGCGACCCGATGGAGTCCGCCGACGGCACCCACGACGTGATCTCCCTGCTGGGCGAGGCTCGCTCGGCGGTCGAGGGCGTGCGCGACTTCGACCCGCAGCTCGCCCAGGTGGCCGACCGGCTGGCCGAGGCGGGCTACCTCATCTCCGACGTCGCCACCGACCTGGCCGCCTACGCCGAGTCGATCGAGGCCGACCCGGCCAGGCTGGCGATCGTGCAGGAACGCCGCTCGCTGCTGACGGGCCTGATCCGCAAGTACGCCGAGGACAGCGCCGGCGTGCTGGCCTGGGCCCAGCAGTCCTCGGCGCGCCTGGCCGAGCTCGAAGGCGACGACGAGCGCATCGACGAGCTCACCCGCGAGCTCGACGAGCTGACCGAGCGGCTCACCGAGCTGGCCGCCGAGCTGACCAAGGTGCGCAAGGCCGCCGCCGAGCGCTTCGGCGAGGCCGTCACCGAGGAGCTCACCGCCCTGGCCATGCCGCACGCCCGCGTGGTCGTGCAACTCGCCCAGAGCGCCGAGTTCGGCCCCGAGGGCGTCGACGAGGTCGAGCTGCGCATGGCCGCGCACCCGGCCGCGCCGCCGCTGCCCCTGAACAAGGGCGCCTCGGGCGGCGAGCTCAGCCGCGTCATGCTCGCCATCGAGGTCGTCTTCGCCGGCGCCGACCCCGTGCCCACCTTCGTCTTCGACGAGGTCGACGCGGGCGTGGGCGGCAAGGCCGCGGTCGAGATCGGCCGCCGCCTGGCCAGGCTCGCCCGCACCGCACAGGTCATCGTCGTCACCCACCTGCCCCAGGTGGCGGCCTTCGCCGACCAGCACCTCGTCGTGGAGAAGGCCAGCGACGGCAGCGTCGTGCGCAGCGGCGTCGTCACGCTCAACCACGAGGGCCGGGTACGCGAGCTTTCGCGCATGCTGGCAGGCCTGGAGGATTCCGAGCTGGGCAGGGCCCATGCGGAAGAACTGCTCGGGCTCGCCGCTGCCGACTCTGCGTGACATATCAGACACGCCGCGCAGTGCGTGGCCCCCGGGCTCTCCGGCTCTGGCAGGATGGTCTTGATGAAGGTACCGGGGAACAAGTTGCCGGGCCTCCGCGGCAGGAAGGTCGTTGACCTTCCCGGCCTCACGGCAGTGGCGAGAATCGACCGGCGGACGAAGAGGCTAACCAAGCGCCTCCAGCCGGGGGAAATTGCGATTATCGACCATGTTGACGTGGACCGGGTCAGCGCGGAGGCGCTCGTCGCGTGCGGCGCCGCCGCCGTCGTCAACGTCGCGGCGGGGATCAGCGGGCGCTACCCCAACCTGGGTCCGCAGATCCTGATCGAGGCCGGCATCCCGTTCATCGACAACGCCACGCCCGAGCTGTTCGAGCGGGTGGCCGACGGCGAACCGGTCCGCGTCTGCGACGGGATCGTCTACCTCGGCGAGGAGATGGTCGGCAAGGGCGACGTCGCGACCGAGGAGACCGTCGAGGCCGCCATGGCCGAGGCACGCGCCGGACTTTCCGTGCAGATTGAGGCTTTCGCCGTCAACACGATGGAGTACGTTCGTGGTGAGGGCAGGCTTCTCATCGACGGAGTCGGCGTGCCGGAGATCCGCACCCCCATCGAGGGCAGGCACGTTCTCATCGTCGTGCGCGGGTACCACTACAAAGAGGACATCGCCACGCTCCGTCCCTACATCCGCGAATATCGCCCCGTCCTCATCGGCGTCGACGGCGGCGCGGACGCGCTCCTGGAGGCCGGATACCTGCCCGACGTGATCGTCGGCGACTTCGACTCCGTCTCCACCAAGGCTCTCACCTGCGGCGCCGAGCTCATCGTGCACGCCTACCGCGACGGCCGCGCGCCCGGCCTCGAGCGCGTGCACCAGCTCGGCCGCGAGGCCGTCATCTTCCCCGCCACCGGCACCAGCGAGGACATCGCCATGCTCCTGGCCGACGACAAGGGCGCCGAGCTCATCGTCGCCGTCGGCACCCACTGGACGCTGGAGGAGTTCCTCGACAAGGGGCGCTCCGGCATGGCCAGCACCTTCCTCACCCGGCTGCGCATCGGCAGCAAGCTCATCGACGCCAAGGGCGTCAGCAGGCTCTACCGCAGCCGCATCTCCACGCAGCAACTGCTGCTGCTGGTGGGCACCGCGCTCGTCACGATGGGGGTCGCTCTGTTCAGCTCGCCCATCGGCCAGACCTGGCTCAACGGCCAGCAAGACCTTTGGAACGCCTTCATCTTCTGGCTGGTCGGACTTTTCTCGTGATCGATTTCCGCTATCACCTCGTCTCCATCGTCGCCATCTTTCTCGCGCTGGCGGTCGGCATCGTCATGGGCACCACGCTGCTGCAGAATCCGGCCATCCAGATGGCCAAGGAGACCACGGACGGGCTGATCAAGAACAACAGCGAGCTGCGGGCGGAGAAGGACGACCTGGCCCGGCGCCAGGCCGGCAACGACTCCTTCGTCAAGGACATGACCCCGGTGCTGGCCCTGGTCGCGGGCGGGCTCAGCGGCCAGCGCGTGCTGCTGGTCGACACGCCCGGCTCCACCGGCGCCCTGCGCGAGGCGCAGCAGCAGGTGCTCGACCAGGCCGGCGCGACCGTCGGCCAGCGGGTGACGATCAGCGACAAGTTCCTGGCCCTCGACAGCGAAGGCGTCCTCGACGGCCTGGCCACCCAGCTCAAGCCCGCCGACCTCACCTACACCGCCGGCGCGAGCGTCTACGACAAGGTCGCCCAGCTCCTGGCCGCGACGCTGACCACCGCCGACCCCACCCAGGCGGGCACCGCCAACGCCGAGACAGCCGCCGTGCTGGCCGCGTTCGAGAAGGGCGGCTTCATCAGCGTCGAGGGTGACGTCGACAAGCGCGCCACGCTCGCGGTGATGTTCGCGCCCGACAAGCCCTTCGAGGGCGAACGCGCCGAGACTCAGGCGGGCGCGCTCGTCTCCCTCGCCTCCGGCCTCGACGCCGGGAGCAAGGGCGCGCTCATCGCCGGCAGCACGACGGCGGTGGCCCCCGGCGGCGTCATCACCGAACTGCGCGACTCCGGCGACATCAGCCAGCGGGTCTCCAGCATCGACACCCTCGACATGCCCGCCGGCCGCGTCGTCGGCGTCTACGCCCTGCGCGAGCAGATCGCCGGGCGGGCCGGCCAGTACGGCATCGGCACCGGCGTGACCGACTTCCAGCCGCCGCTGCCCAGTCCCACCCCCGTCCCCACCTCGTCAGGGAGCTGAACCATGGCCCGTGCCCTGCTGTGCGCGCTCGCCGGAGCCGCACTCGGCGCCGTCGCCGCCCGCGCCGCCTACTCCGCCTTCACCTCGCGTGTGGCCGAGGCTCCGGAGAAGACGGCCACACCGTCCGGCGAGGTCGTGGCGACGGGCGGGCTGCGCGCCGCCGCGACCTGGACCCGGAGCAACCACCGCGGCGAGCCGATCACCCTGCTCGAAGGCCCCGCGTTCGTGGCGGGCGCGAGCGCCGCCGCCGCGCTCACCCCCGGCCTGGACCCCCGCGTACGGCTGGCCGCCCTCCTGGCCGGAGCGGGCAGCGGCACGCTGGGCGCCTACGACGACCTCTACGGCAGCACCTCGTCCAAGGGCTTCAAGGGCCACCTCAGCGCCCTGGCCAAGGGCGAGGTGACCAGCGGCGCCGTCAAGATCCTCGGCATCGGCGCCACGGGCCTGGCCGCCGCCGCGCTCGTCTCCCGCGGCCCCCTCGACACCCTCGCCAACGGCGCCACCATCGCCGGCGCCGCCAACCTGGCCAACCTCTTCGACCTGCGGCCCGGCCGGGCCATCAAGGTCGCGCTGCTGACCGGCGGCCCACTGCTGGCCGCCTCGCTGCTGCGCGGCTCCCCGTCGGGCGCGGCGCTGGCCGCCGTCCCGCTGGGCGCCGCCGCCGCGCTGCTGCCCGACGACCTCGGCGAGCGCGCCATGCTCGGCGACGCCGGGGCCAACGCCCTGGGCGCCCTGCTCGGCCTGGCCGCCGTCACCACGCTCGGCCGCCCGGGGCGGCTGGCCGTGCTCGGCACCGTCGCCGTCCTGACCGCCGCCTCGGAGAAGGTCTCCTTCACCAAGGTCATCGCGGGCAACCCGGTGCTCCACCGCATCGACATGCTCGGCCGCCGCCCCGCCCCGTGACAGGACGGCTGGCGCGGGGCGTCGCGGGCGGCGCGGTACTGATCGGCGCGATCACGATCCTCGCGCGCGTCACCGGCTTCGCCAAGCAGTACGTCTTCGCCCAGACCGTCGGCACCGGCTGCCTGTCCACCGCCTACTTCACCGCCAACCAGATCCCCAACATCGTCTTCGAGGTGGTGGTCGGGGGAGCGCTGGCCGGCATGGTGGTCCCGGTCCTGGCCGGCGCCGCCGCCCGCGCCCGGCCGTGGGGTGAGCCGCCGCTGGAGGAACCCGACTCCCCGGAGGCCGCCCGCGGCGCCCAGGCCGTGGCTGCCTCGCCCGTCGAGGCCCACGCGTACGTGAGCCGCGTCTCCTCGGCGCTGCTGACCTGGGTGCTGGTCGTGCTGGTGCCCCTGGCCGTGGCCGTGGCGGTGCTGGCGGGCCCCATCGCCGGACTCTTCTACGGCTCCGAGCTCGCGTCGTGCGAGGTCGAGGCCGTGCGGGCCGTCACCGCGGACATGCTGGTCGTCTTCGCCCCCCAGATCCCCCTGTACGGCGTGGCCGTCGTCCTCTACGGCGTCCTTCAGGCGCACAAGCGCTTCGCCGGACCCGCCGTGGCGCCGCTGGTGTCCAGCATCGTGGTGATCGCCGCCTACCTGGTGTTCGTTCCGGTCAGCGATGGCACGAGCGCGCCGGCCAGCCCGCTCGACGCGGGGGAGACCGTGCTGGCGGTCGGCACCAGCCTGGGCGTGCTCGCGCTCGTGCTCACCGTCGCCGGGCCCGCGTCGCGGCTCGGGCTCCGGTGGCGTCCCACGCTGCGCTTCCCCGCCGGCGTGGCCGCGCAGGTGCGCGGGCTGGCGTTCGCGGGGATCGCCGGGTTGCTGGCCCAGCAGGCGGCCATGGTCGTGGTGCTGTACCTGTCCAACGGGATCGGCGTGGGGGCGATCGCGGTCTACAACTACGCGTGGGCCATCTACCTCGTGCCTTACGCGGTGCTGGCCGTACCCATCGCGACCAGTGCCTTTCCCGGGCTGTCCGCGCGGGCGGAGAGCGGCGACGAGGAGGGGTTCGCGGGCCTGGCCGCGCGCACGACGCGGGCGGTCGTGCTGGTGTCGGGGCTGGCGGCGGGGGCGCTCGCGGCAGTGTCCGGGCCGGGCGCGGAGGTGTTCCTGCTGGGGTCGGAGTCGGCGGTGCCGCACGCGCAGTTCGCGCGGACGATCGCGCTGTTCGCGCCGGGCCTGATCGGGTACGGGCTGATCGCGCACCTGAGCCGGGTGCTGTACGCGGCGGGAAGGGGCCGGGAGGCCGCCGCCGGGACCGTGGCCGGGTGGCTGGTGGTGATGGTGGCGCAGGCCGGGTTCGTGCTGGTGCTGCCGGATGAGTGGGAGATCGCCGGGATGGCGCTCGGGATGAGCGCCGGGATGACCGTGGGCGGACTCTGGCTGCTGGTGGCGGTGCGCAGGGCCCGTGGCAGGGCGGCGGTCGCGGGGCTGGTCAGGGCGGCGTTCGCGGCGGTGGCCGGAGGGACCGCGGGGTTCCTGGCGGGCGCCTGGGCGGCGGGCCTCGTCGGCGCTGACGGGCTCTGGCCTCTCCTAGGAGCCACGGCTCTGGGCGGGGCGGTCGCGATCGTGGCGGGCGCGGCGGTGGCGGCGCTCCTGGACCGCGACGACGCCCGCGCCCTGGCCGGGATGGCCAGGCGGCGCTGACGGGGAACGGAACGGGCTTCAGCGGATGGGTGAGAGGAGAGGGTCGTGCGGGTGGTGTTCGTGCTCGGAACCACGTCAGGCGGGACCGGGCGGCATGTGCTCATGCTGACCGAAGGCCTGGTACGGCGCGGCCACCAGGTGGTCGTCGCCGGGCCCGCGGCCGTCGGCGAGGCGTTCGGGTTCGGCGCGGCCGGGGCGCGGTTCGCCCCGGTCGCCGTCTCCGACCGGCCGCACCCGGCCCGCGACCTGGCGGCGGTCGCCGCGATCCGCCGCATCACCCGCGAGGCCGACGTCGTGCACGCCCACGGGCTGCGCGCGGGCGCCCTCGCCGCCCTGGCCGGGCTCGGCCGGTCCCGACGCCCGGCCACCCGGACGTCGGCGACGAATCAGGCCGCCCGCCCGGCCCCCCGTACGTCGGCGACGAAGCGGGCCGCCCGCCCGGCCCTGGTGGTGACGCTGCACAACGCGCTCACCGCCGGGGGATTCGTCGGCGCGGTCCACGGCGTGCTGGAGCGGATCGTGGCGCGCGGCGCCGGCCGCGTGCTGGTCGTCTCACCGGACCTGGGCGAGCGGATGACCGCACTCGGCGCCCGCGACGTGCGCCCGGCCGTGGTGCCCGCCCCCGTGCCCAGGCCGCCGTCACGCGCCGCCGCGCGGGTGCGCGAGGAACTCGGCGCCGGGGATCGGCCCGTGGTGCTGACGGTCGCGCGGCTGGCGCAGCAGAAGGGACTGGAGTTCCTGCTCGACGTGGCGGCCGGTCCCTGGGGCGCGCGGGAGCCGATGTTCGCGATCGCGGGAGAGGGGCCGCTGCGGCGGGAGCTCCAGGAACGTGTAAAGAAGGAGAGGCTGCCCGTGCGGCTGCTGGGCAACCGCGACGACGTGCCCGATCTGCTGGCCGCGGCCGACGTCGTGTTCTGGCCGAGCCGCTGGGAGGGACAGCCGCTCAGCCTCAGCGAGGCGCTCATGGCGGGCCGTCCGGTGGTGGCCACCGCGGTGGGCGGCATCCCTGACCTGCTGGGGGGTGCCGGGGCGCTGGTGCCGTACGGGGACGTGGGGGCGGCGCGCGCGGCCGTACGGGCGATTCTGGAGGAGCCGGGCGCGGCGGAGCGGCACGCTCGGGCGGCGGCGGAAAGGGGCGCGGCGCTGCCCCGCGACGACGACGCGGTGGACGCTGTCCTGCGCGTCTACAACGCGTGAAGACCTCCGGGAAGATTAGGCCGCGACCCCGCGTTCTCCTATACTGCGTTGGTTAGGGGAGGGGAGTATCCCTTCGCGGCAGCCTCGTCATCACGGTGTAGCCCCGCTCCACGGGGCCCCCGGGGCTGCCGGTCGGCCGATATAGCGCCGGCGGGAGAGACCTCCGGCTGTCAGTCATGCGTGCCGGAGGTAGGAAGACCGTGACCGTACCCGTGTGGGCCTGGATCGCCGTGATCGGCGGGCTCCTCCTGGTCATCGCCATCGATCTGTGGATCGTCGACAGAGGCGAGGCCCGCGAATTCTCCATGCGGCAGGCGACCTACTGGGTCTCCTTCTACATCGCGCTCGCCGTCGCCTTCGGTGTGCTGTTGTGGGTGACCGAGGGGGGCGGCAAGGCCGGTGAGTTCTTCGCCGGATACATCACCGAGTACAGCCTGAGCGTCGACAACCTGTTCATCTTCTTCATCATCATGAGCCGGTTCGCGGTGCCGAAGCAGTATCAGCACAAGGTGCTGCTGGTCGGCATCCTGATGGCGCTGGTCATGCGCGGCATCTTCATCGCGCTCGGCGCGGCCGCCCTCGAGCGCTTCAGCTGGCTCTTCTACGTCTTCGGCGCCTTCCTCGTCTACACCGCGATCAACATCGTCCGCCAGCACCTCAAGGGCGACGACGAGGACTTCCAGGAGAACGCGGTGCTGCGGTGGGTGCGCAAGGCGTTCCCGACCACGCCCGACTACGTCGGCTCCAAGATCATGGTCAAGATCCACGGTCGCCGCCTGGTCACCCCGATGCTCATCGTCATGGTCGCGATCGGCACCACCGACCTGCTGTTCGCGCTCGACTCCATCCCCGCCATCTTCGGGCTCACCAAGGACCCGTTCATCGTCTTCACCGCCAACGCGTTCGCCCTGATGGGCCTGCGCCAGCTCTACTTCCTGCTCGGCGGACTGCTCCAGCGGCTGGTCTACATCAGTTACGGCCTGGCGTTCATCCTCGGCTTCATCGGGGTTAAGCTGGTTCTGGAGGCTCTGCACGCCAGCAATGTCTCCTGGGCGCCCACCGTGCCCATCCAGCTTTCGCTCGCGGTCATCGGCGTCACGATGGTCGTCACCACCGTCGCCAGCCTGCTCAAGTCCCGCAGCGACGCGCGCAAGAGCGTGAAGAGCGCAAGCCAGAGCGGGGCTAGCTAAAAGGCGTTCTAGGCGCTTTGCTGTGTCTAGTTGCGTCGTGTCATAGTTGCAAGTTCTGTAACATCACGGCAAAGCGCCGGTTCGTTCACCACTCCAAAGGTTGTCCGTGTCAGACGATTCAGCTAAGACCGCCCGCGTGCGCCTGGCGCGCGGGGTGTCCCCGTGGCTCCTCCCGACCGTGGCGGCCGCCGCCGCGACCACGCTGCTCACCCGCAAGGACAAGCGCTGGGCGCTGGCCGCGGTGCCGCTGACCGCACTCACCGGCGGGATGCTCTGGTTCTTCCGCGACCCCGACCGGACGCCCGGTCAGGGCCGCGTCCTGTCGCCCGCCGACGGCGTGGTGCAGAGCATCGACCCGTGGCCGGACGGCCGGACCCGGGTGGCGATCTTCATGAGTCCGCTGAACGTGCACGTCAACCGGGCACCCCTTGCGGGAACCGTCACCTCCGTGCAGCATGTGGCGGGTGGGTTCCTGCCGGCGTTCAACAAGGACAGCGACCAGAACGAGCGCGTGGTGTGGCATTTCGAGACCGCGCTCGGCGACATCGAGATGGTGCAGATCGCGGGCGCGGTGGCGCGCAGGATCGTGCCGTACCTGAGCGCGGGGGCCAAGGTCACCCAGACCGAGCGGATCGGCCTGATCCGGTTCGGCTCGCGTGTGGACATCTACCTTCCCGAAGGCATCACGCCCGCGGTCGCCGTGGGTGAGAAAACGGTTGCGGGGGTGACCCGAATTGACCACGGCTGACGCAGGCGGCTGGCAAGCCGACGACGAGGACCCCCGTGGGCCCGTCGGCAAGGCGTTCCGCCTTTCCGCCGCAGACTCCCTGTCGCTGGGCAACGCGCTCTGCGGCTTCCTGGCCGTGTGCGTGCTGGCCACCTCGGCCGTCAGCTCCCTGCAGGCGAACAAGGGCCTGGTGATCCAGCCCGGCTTCTTCGCCACCGCCGTGGTGCTGCTGCTCATCGGCGCCACCTGTGACCTGTTCGACGGCCTGGTGGCGCGGCGCTTCCGTGCCTCGGCGATGGGCGCCGAGCTCGACAACCTCGCCGACGTCATCAGCTTCGGCTTCGCGCCCGCCTTCATGGTGGTGATCTGGGGCGGCTTCAACGGCACCGTCCCCATCTGGTGGGTGCTGACCGCCGCCGCCTCCGTGCTCATCGCCGGCGTCGTACGGCTGGCTCGCTTCGCCTGCGTGAAGACCAAGAGCGGCGACTTCATGGGCCTGCCCATTCCCATGGGCTGTATGACCGTCATCTCGATCGTCATGCTGTTCGAGGCGAATGTCTGGTCGCTGCTGGCCGTGCTCGGCGTGTCCTGGCTGATGGTCAGCCGCGTGGAGTACCCGAAGCCCAAGGGCCAGCTCGCCGCCGTCGTCCTCGGCTGGATCATGGTCAACGTCGCCTTCCTGACGTTCTGGGTGGCCTTCCCCCAGGGCGGTGACCTGCCGATCAAGATCGGTGCGACCATGCAGATCGCGCTCGTGGCGGCGATCCCGCTGCGGATGCTCTTCTACAAGCGCGAGCAGCGCAAGGAAGCCCACCGCGTCGACAACTGAGTCTCCTCAAGCCGGGCGTCATCGGCTTTGATGGAGGCATGGCGCGCGAACACACTCGCACGTACTTCCTCGGCAAGCTCGCGAGGGAGCTGGAGTTTCGTGGCTTCGATGCCACACTGCGCGCCGACCCGCCCTCGTTGCGGGTCGGCGACCCCGGTGCCCGGCTGCTGACCGAGACGGTCGACTGCGTTCCGCTCGCCGAAGGCTGGTACTACCGCTGGTCCTGGGGCGAGGTGGTGGAGTCGACCACCAACCCCGCCGAGGCCGCCGACCGGATCGCCAGGATCCTCGGGCCGATCCCTTGACTCAGCTCGCGGCCGGGTTCACCATCCCCTGGCCTTCCACTCCGGCAGCGACGGGCGCTCGGCGCCCAGCGTGGTGTCCTTGCCGTGGCCCGGGTAGACCCAGGTCTCGTCCGGCAGCCGGTCGAAGACCCGCTCGGCCACGTCGGTGTAGAGCTGGGTGAAGCGCTCGGCGTCGTCCCAGGTGTTGCCGACGCCGCCGGGGAACAGCGAGTCACCGGTGAACAGGTGCTTGATCGTCTCGCCGCCGTCGTAGAGCAGGGCGATCGAACCCGGCGTGTGTCCGCGCAGGTGGATGACCTCCAGCGCGACCTCGCCGACCGTGACGTGGTCGCCGTGCTCGACCAGGCGGGCGGGCACGACGGGCAGCGCGGGCGCGTCGAGCGGGTGGGCGACCACCTGGGCGCCCGTGACCTTGGCCACCTGCTCCAGCGCCTGCCAGTGGTCGCCGTGCTGGTGGGTGGTGACGATCGTGCTGATCGCCTGCTCGTCGACCAGCGCCAGAAGCCGGTCGGCCTCGGCGGCCGCGTCGATGAGCAGGCCGTCGCCGGTCACGGAGCAGCGCAGCAGATAGGCGTTGTTGTCGAAGGGGCCGACGGCGAGCTTGGCGATGCTCAGCGCGGGCAGCTGCCGCACATCGGCAGGGCCGCCGACCGTGACGTCGCCGGTGTAGGTCATGAGATCTCCTCGGGGCCCGATCACGGATAGTCGTCGGGGGGCGCCGCCGGAAGGCCGGGCGGGGCCGGCTGGCTCAGCCAGGGCGGCGGCTCAGGAACGGCGTGCCCCTCGCGCACCACCCTAATCCCCTCGCCACGCGAGCGACCCGTGAGCCAGGCGAGCACGTCCACCGGCCCGCCCGCCACGGCGGGTAGCCCTCCGCCGGGAGCCGCCGCGTCCCCGCCGAGGTCGCGCCAGGTGTCCGGGGGCTCGCCCAGCAGGGTGATCTCACCGACCGTGCTCTGCCCATATGGCCAGCTCGCCAGGCAGTCGTGCAGCTCGCGCCGGACGAACGCGGCGGGCCAGTCGGCGGGGCCGTAGCCGGCGCCCAGGTCGGCGTGGTGGATCTCCAGCTCCCTGATCCGCCTGACCAGCACGTACCAGGCGGGGTGCCAGGGCGGGCGCAGAGCGCGTACCATGCCGCTCCACGCCTGCGCGGGCTGCTCGCGGATGGCGCGCGCGAGCCGTACGGCGCCGTCTTCCAGATCGGCGAGATGTTCGGCCGGGGTACGGCCGGCGCCGTCCTCGATGCCGGCGACCCGGGCGGCGAGCGAGGGGTACTGGGGCGTCTCGACCCCGGTCCTGGCCCAGGCGAGCAGGTTGAGCAGGCCGTCGGCGTTGCGGGCGAGGTGGGCCAGGACGTGGCCGCGGGTCCAGCCGGGCAGGTTCGACGGGGCGGACAGGTCGGCGGGCGACAGGCCGGCCGCGGTGGCCAGGAGACGGTTGGTGGCCGCCGTGATCTCGGAGTGGAGCGCGGGGATGACCGTCATGGCGGCCATTCCAGCAGGTTTCGCCGCGTCCTCACCAGCGGTCCGGGCCGTACGCGGGCATAAAGGCGCAGGTCGCGCGGTTGACTCCCAAAGAGCGCCTGCCCTCGCGGCGGGAGGCCGTAGTCTGAGGAGGACGGATTTTCGGGGGCCGGGGAGCGGGCCACCGAAATTGTCGGTGCCCCCATCTACTATCCCCGTGGACCTATCCGTTTATCGACTTCCGGGATCGCCGTGGCTGACCGCCTGATCGTGCGTGGAGCACGTGAGCACAACCTCAAGGACGTCTCGCTGGACCTGCCGCGAGACTCGCTGATCGTCTTCACCGGCCTGTCCGGATCGGGCAAGTCCAGCCTGGCCTTCGACACGATCTTCGCTGAGGGACAGCGGCGCTACGTCGAATCCCTGTCGGCCTACGCCCGCCAGTTCCTCGGCCAGATGGACAAGCCCGACGTCGACTTCATCGAGGGCCTGTCGCCCGCGGTGTCCATCGACCAGAAGGCCACCAGCAAGAACCCCCGCTCGACCGTCGGCACGATCACCGAGGTCTACGACTACCTGCGCCTGCTGTGGGCGCGCATCGGCAAGCCCCACTGCCCGGTCTGCGCGCGGCCGATCGCCCGGCAGATGCCGCAGCAGATCGTCGACCGCGTGATGGACCTGGAGGAGGGCACCCGCTTCCAGGTGCTCGCGCCGGTCATCAGGGGCCGCAAGGGCGAGTACGCCGAGCTCTTCCGCGAGCTGCAGACCAAGGGCTTCGCCCGTGCCCGCGTCGACGGCACCGTGATCAGGCTGGAAGAGCCGCCGACGCTGAAGAAGTACGAGAAGCACGACATCGAGGTCATCGTCGACCGCCTGTCGGTCAAGGACTCGGCGCGCCGCAGGCTCACCGACTCGGTCGAGACCGCGCTGCAGCTGTCCGGTGGCACGATCACGCTGGAGTTCGTCGACCTGCCCGAGGGCGACCCCGGCCGCGAGCGCTTCTACTCCGAGCACCTCTACTGTCCCTACGACGACCTGTCGTTCGAGGAACTGGAGCCGCGCTCCTTCTCCTTCAACTCGCCCTTCGGCGCCTGCCCCGAGTGCACGGGCCTGGGCACGAAGATGGAGGTCGACCCCGACCTGGTCGTGCCCGACCCGGAGAAGACGCTGCGCGACGGCGCCCTGCACCCGTGGTCGGGCGGCCACACCAGCGAGTACTTCATCCGCCTGACCGAGGCGCTCGGCCACACCATGGGCTTCACCCTCGACACGGCCTGGGAGAAGCTGCCGAAGAAGGCGCAGAAGTCGCTGCTGTTCGGCCACGAGGAGCAGGTCCACGTCCGCTACAGCAACCGCTATGGCCGCCAGCGCTCCTACTACACCACCTACGAGGGCGTCATCTCGTGGGTGCAGCGCCGCCACGCCGAGGCCGAGAGCGACGCCACGCGCGAGCGCTTCGAGGGCTACATGCGGGAGATCCCGTGCCCGGCCTGCGACGGCAAGCGCCTCAAGCCGGTCACGCTGGCCGTGACGGTCGCCGACATGTCGATCGCCGACGTGGCGAGCATGTCCATCGGCGAGTGCGCGAAGTTCCTGGCGGGGCTGAAGCTGTCCGACCGCGACATGCACATCGCCGAGCGGGTGGTCAAGGAGATCAACGCCCGGATGGGCTTCCTGCTCGACGTCGGCCTCGACTACCTGTCCATGGACCGCGCCGCCGCCACCCTGGCCGGCGGCGAGGCGCAGCGCATCCGCCTGGCCACGCAGATCGGCTCCGGCCTGGTCGGCGTGCTGTACGTCCTGGACGAGCCGTCCATCGGCCTGCACCAGCGCGACAACATGCGCCTGCTCGACACCCTCATCAGGCTGCGCGACATGGGCAACACGCTCATCGTCGTCGAGCACGACGAGGACACGATCGCCGCCGCCGACTGGGTGGTCGACATCGGCCCCGGCGCGGGCGAGCACGGCGGGCAGGTGGTCGTCTCCGGCACCGTCCAGGACCTGCTGTCCAGCGAGGAGTCGATGACCGGCGCCTACCTGTCCGGCCGCAGGTCCATCGCCGTTCCCGCCAAGCGCCGCAAGCGCGACAAGAAGCGCCAGATCACGGTGAAGGGCGCCCGCGAGCACAACCTCAAGGGCGTCGACATCGACTTCCCGCTCGGCGTGTTCACCGCGGTCACCGGCGTCTCGGGCTCGGGCAAGTCGACGCTGGTCAACGACATCCTCTACAACGCCCTGGCCAAGGAGCTCAACGGCGCCCGCACGGTGCCGGGCCGCCATGCCCGGATCAACGGCATGGACCAGGTCGACAAGGTCGTCCACGTGGACCAGTCGCCGATCGGGCGTACCCCGCGCTCCAACCCGGCCACCTACACCGGGGTCTTCGACCACGTCCGCAAGCTGTTCGCGGCCACGACCGAGGCCAAGGTGCGCGGCTACCAGCCGGGCCGCTTCAGCTTCAACGTCAAGGGCGGGCGCTGCGAGGCGTGCGCGGGAGACGGCACCATCAAGATCGAGATGAACTTCCTGCCGGACGTCTACGTCCCGTGCGAGGTCTGCCACGGCGCCCGCTACAACCGCGAGACCCTGGAAGTCCACTACAAGGGCAAGACCATCTCCGAGGTGCTGGACATGCCGATCGAGGAGGCCCTCGGGTTCTTCGACGCGATCCCGGCGATCAAGCGCCACCTGCAGACGCTCAACGACGTCGGCCTCGGCTACGTGCGGCTCGGCCAGCCCGCCACCACGCTGTCGGGCGGCGAGGCCCAGCGGGTCAAGCTCGCCTCCGAACTGCAGCGCCGCCAGACCGGGCGGACGATCTACGTCCTCGACGAGCCGACCACCGGTCTGCACTTCGAGGACATCCGGCGCCTGCTCGGCGTCCTCGGGCGGCTGGTCGACGGCGGCAACACGGTGATCGTCATCGAGCACAACCTCGACGTCATCAAGACGGCCGACTGGGTGATCGACATGGGCCCGGAGGGCGGATCCAGGGGCGGCACGCTGGTGGCGGCGGGGACGCCGGAAGACGTCGCGGCGGTGGAGGAGAGTCACACCGGGCGCTTCCTGCGCAAGATCCTGTCCGTCTGAGACGAGTGACCTCCCCTGTGCGGCCGGCGCGAGCCGCACAGGGGCTTTCCGGCCGGTCAGGCGCGGGGCGGCGTTGGCCAGTCAGGGCGGCGGCGTTGGCCGGTCAGGGTGGGCGGGACGGCGTTGGACGGTCAGGGGCGGACGCGGCGGCGGCCGGAGGCCGGGCGCTCCAGCCACCACTCGGCGAACAAGAGCGGCAGCACCCATCCCATCCAGGTGGACAGACCGGCGACCGTCTGGCCGACCTGCTCCGGCGTGCTGCCCAGAGACTCGCCGGGCACGAACATCACGACCAGGGCGCCCCAGATCCGGTTCGTGATGATGGACATGGTCAGGGCGAAGCTGCGGATCATCCAGCGCCGGTGGCCGGTGAAGCGCCGCTGCCTGGCCATGCGCCAGCCGGCCAGCGTGCACCCCAGCCACAGCAGCGCCAGCAGGACGTTGCTCGCCCGCGCCACGTGCCCGAACGGCGTCGCGGCGCCCACCACCAGGCCCAGCAGCCCGGCGGGCAGCACTCCGGCCAGCACGTACACGCGGCCCGTGTGGCGGTGAGCCGTCGGATAGCGGCCCCTGAACCACGGCCAGATCTGCAGACAGCACGTGATCATGGCGATCGACCCGAAGATGACGTGCAGGGCCAGCAAGGGGAAGTGCGGCGGGAAGAAGTCCGGCGCCGGAACCCTGGAGCCGGCCTCGTCGAACGTCGCGTACGGCGGCAGGGAGAAGGCGATGAACGCCACCGCCGCCACCGCCAGGGGGGCGATCCAGGGCCGCCGCCACCAGCGCGCGCGCTGCGGGGCCGGTGGCTGTGGCGGGCTCATGGTGTCGGTCACGACGGCTCCTTAGGGGGTTGCTGGGGTTGAGGTCCGGTGCCCGGAGAGCGGACGCTGGACGTGACGCGGTGTGCGCGTTCAGAGTCGGGCGGAGCGCTGACCGTCCGCCTACCACCCGCTGACGGGACCGCCCTGGGCGGCCAATAGATTGGTGCGACGGGTAACGACCTGGCCTGTTGGGGGTCACGGGCGACGCGGAAGGGTCGGGAAATGACAAGTTCTGAGCGTGATGTCGTCATGCCGGAAATCGGCCGCCGGACGGTGCTGGGCGCGGCGGGCGTGGCCGCGTGCGGCGTGGCGCTGGCCGGATGCGGCGGCGAGCCCCAGGGCGCGGCGCCCGGCATCAAGGGCAAGGAGATCGCCAAGGCGGCCGACGTCCCCGTGGGTGGCGGCAAGGTGATCTCCAAGTGGAAGATCGTCGTGACCCAGCCGACGGCCGGCGTCTACAAGGCGTTCAGCGCCGCGTGCACGCACAAGGGCTGCGCGGTCGCCTCGCCGAAGGAAGGCGTCATGACCTGCCCGTGCCACGGCAGCGAGTTCGACGCCAACGACGGCAAGTGCCTCAAGGGGCCGGCCACGGCGCCGCTGGCCGCCTACCAGGTCAAGGTTCAGGGCGACGGGATCATCATCGTCTGAACCGGTAATTGTGCGTGGTTCCCGGGATCCGCACGCCTCAGGCTGAACCGGTGCCGGTGCGCCGGCCGTACCTGAAGTGAGCAAACGACCTGGGAGGACCGGATATGGCGGAGACGACACGCAGGGCCGTGGTGCTGGGCGCCGGCGCGGCGGTGCTGACCGCGTGCGCGGGATACGGACAGCCAGCCGGGGAGGACGCGGCCGCACCCAGTTCGGAGGCGCCGAGCTACGGAGCCACGGAGCCGAAGAAGAGCAAGAAGCCGGCCGCCGGAGGCAAGGCGCTGACGACCACCGCCGACATCCCCGAAGGCGGCGGCAAGGTCTTCGAGAGCCAGAAGATCGTGGTGACGCAGCCGACCGCGGGGGAGTTCAGGGCGTTCAGCGCGACGTGCACACACGCGGGCTGCACGGTCGCCGACGTCGCGGACGGCACGATCAACTGCCCCTGCCACGGCAGCAAGTACGACATCTCCGACGGTTCGGTGACCGGCGGCCCGGCGCCGAAGCCGTTGCCCAAGAAGAAGATCACGGTGGACGGAGACGAGATCAAGCTCGCCTGACGCGGGCCGATTCATGCAATTCTCACGCGGGTGCGGTTGTCTGTCCCGCATGGGAGATGACCTTCAGAGCCGTAGAACGATGATCGCCGGCGTCGGTGCGGGCGGGCTGACGCTCGCGCTGGCGGCCTGCGGCGGTGGCTCCGCCGAGACGTCGGCGGAGGCTTCCAGCGCTCCGGCGACCTCGGGTTCCGCCGCGCCGCAGGCGCCCGCGGGCGGGCTGGGCAGCACGGCCGACGTGCCGGTCGGCGGTGGGAAGATCTTCGCGTCCGAGAAGATCGTGGTGACGCAGCCGAAGGCCGGTGAGTTCAAGGCTTTCAGCGCGTCCTGTACGCATAGCGGGTGCACCGTCGGTTCCGTCTCCGACGGGACGATCAACTGCCCGTGCCACGGCAGCAAGTTCGCCATCGCGGACGGGGCGGTGGTCAAGGGACCGGCGGACAAGCCGTTGCCGGCCAAGGACGTCACGGTCGAGGGCGATCAGATCAAGCTCGCCTGAGAGCGCCGGAGCGGCCCGTCGCGCATCGTGTACGGCGGGCCGCTCCGTCCGGGCCGCATGAGGTTGTCGGTCGGGCGGGCTAGGCTTCTATCCGTGCCCAGCCCACTCAGTTTCCGCCCCCGATCCGGCTCCATCCCCGACTCCCCAGGGGTCTACCGGTTCCGGGACGCGCACCGCCGCGTGATCTACGTGGGCAAGGCCAAGAGCCTGCGTCAGCGGCTCAACTCCTACTTCGCGGACTTCGCCGGGCTGCACCCGCGTACCCAGACGATGCTCACCACCGCCGCCGACGTCGACTGGACGGTCGTCAGCACCGAGGTGGAGGCGCTGCAGCTCGAATACTCCTGGATCAAGGAGTTCGACCCGCGCTTCAACGTCAAGTACCGCGACGACAAGTCCTACCCCTACCTCGCGGTCACCATGGGCGACGACTTCCCGCGCGTGCAGGTGATGCGGGGCGCCAAGCGGAAGGGCACCCGCTACTTCGGCCCCTACTCCCACGCCTGGGCCATCCGCGAGACCGTCGACCTGCTGCTGCGCGTCTTTCCCGTGCGCACCTGCTCGGCCGGGGTGTTCAAGCGGGCGGGCCAGATCGGCCGCCCCTGCCTGCTCGGCTACATCGACAAGTGCTCGGCGCCGTGTGTCGGCCGGGTCACCCCCGACCAGCACCGCGAGCTGGCCGAGGACTTCTGCGACTTCATGGCGGGCAACACCACGCGCTGGATCAAGCGCCTCGAACAGGACATGCGCCAGGCCGCCGCCGAGCAGGAGTACGAGCGGGCCGCGCGCCTGCGCGACGACATCCAGGCGCTGCAGCGGGCGCTGGAGAAGCAGGCCGTGGTGCTCGGCGACGCCACCGACGCCGACGTGATCGCGCTGGCCGAGGATCCGCTCGAAGCGGCCGTCCAGGTCTTCTACGTGCGTGGCGGACGCATCCGCGGGCAGCGGGGGTGGGTGGTCGACAAGGTCGAGGAGACGACGCCGGGCGAACTCGTCGAGCACTTCCTGCTGCAGATCTACTCCGAGGGGGAGATCCCCCGCGAGGTGCTGGTCCCCGAGCTGCCGCCGGAGCCGGAGGCGGTCAGTGAGCTGCTGTGCGAGCAGCGCGGCGCCCGGGTCGAGCTGCGTGTGCCGCAGCGCGGCGACAAGAAGTCGCTGATGGAGACCGTCGAGCGCAACGCCAAGGAGTCGCTGGCCCAGCACAAGATCCGCAGGTCGAGCGACCTGACCACCCGCAGCAAGGCGTTGCAGGAGATCGCCGACGCGCTCGACCTCGACCAGGCGCCGCTGCGCATCGAGTGCTACGACGTCTCCCACCTGCAGGGCGAGAACGTCGTGGCCTCCATGGTCGTCTTCGAGGACGGCCTGGCCAGGAAGAGCGAGTACCGCCGGTTCGCGGTGAAGACCAAGGAAGGCGACGTCGCCTCGATCTACGAGGTGATCAAGCGGCGGTTCCGCCGTTACCTCGAAGAGCGCTCCAACACCGGCGAGCTGACGCCGGAGGCGGGCGAGGACGAGGAGGAAGCCGGGGGCGTCGCCTCCGGCCCGATCGACCCGGAGACCGGCAGGCCGCGCAAGTTCGCCTACCCGCCCAACCTCGTCGTGGTCGACGGCGCCGGCCCCCAGGCCGCTGCCGCGCAACGGGCACTCGACGAGCTCGGCGTGGACGACGTGGCCGTGTGCGGCCTGGCCAAACGGCTGGAGGAGGTCTGGCTGCCCACCGACGACCAGCCGGTCATCATGCCGCGCTCAAGCGAGGGCCTCTACCTGCTGCAGCGTGTGCGTGACGAGGCACACCGCTTCGCCATCACCTACCATCGAGCCAAGAGGTCCAAGTCCGTGAAGGAGAGCGCGCTCGACGCGGTGCCCGGCCTTGGCCCGGCGCGCAAGCAGGCGCTGCTCAAGAGGTTCGGCTCGGTCAAGAAGCTCAAGGAAGCCACGGTGGCCGAGATCCGCGAGGTCCCCGGCATCGGTGAGGCGACCGCGGAGATGATCGTGTCGAGGCTGAAGGGGGAAGGACAGTGAGCACCACCGAGCCGGCGTTCGTGATCGTCACCGGCATGTCGGGGGCGGGGCGCAGCACGGCGGCCAAGGCACTGGAAGACCTGGGCTGGTTCGTGATCGACAACCTGCCGCCCGGGTTGCTGTTCGCCATGGCGGAGGAGGCCGGCAAGGTCAAGCTCGCCGCCGACAAGGTGGCGGCCGTCGTCGACGTGCGCAGCCTGGCCTTCACCACCGACCTCAACGCCGCCATCGAGGAGCTCGAAGGCCGCGGCGTCCGCGTCCGGGTGGTGTTCCTGGAGGCCAGCGACGAAGAACTCGTCCGCCGCTTCGAGAACGTCCGCCGCCCCCACCCGCTGCAGGGTGAGGGCCGCCTGGTCGACGGCATCGCCCGCGAACGCGGCATCCTGCGCGAGGTGCGGGCCAACGCCGACCTGGTCATCGACACCTCCGCGCACAACGTGCACGAGCTTCGCAACAAGATCGTCGCCTACTTCGGCGGGGAGGACCGGCCCGGCCTGCGGGTCAACGTGCTCTCCTTCGGCTTCAAGTACGGCCTGCCCGTCGACGCCGACCTCGTGGTCGACTGCCGCTTCCTGCCCAACCCGCACTGGGTGCCGGACCTGCGTCCCATGAACGGGCTCGACGCCCCGGTGCGCGACTACGTGCTCAGCCAGCCGGGTGCCAAGGAGTTCCTCGACGCGTACGAGGAGGTGCTGGGGGTCGTCGCCGCCGGCTACGCGCGTGAGGGCAAGAGCTACGCGACGCTGGCGGTGGGCTGCACGGGCGGCAAGCACCGCAGCGTGGCCATGGCCGAACAGGTCGCCGCCCGGCTGCGTGACCGCGGGATGGAGATCCAGGTGAGCCACCGGGATGTGGGCCGCGAGTGACTGACGAACTTCCGGGCGCGGGAGACGCCTCCACGGCGGCTTCCGGCGCCCGTTCGGCGTATCCGCCCGCCGGTTCCGGGGGGCGGGGTCCCTCGGCCGCTTCCGACGTGCTCGGGGTGCTGCTGGGGGACGGGGCGGCGGTGCCGTACCGGATGGAGGGGCAGATATCCGTCCCGGCGGAGAGCGGCGGGCCGGGCGGCGGGCCGCGGCGTGACGGGCCGCGGGTGGTGGCGCTGGGCGGCGGGCACGGGCTCTACGCGTCGCTGTCGGCGCTGCGCGGTGTGGCCGGTGAGCTGACCGCGGTGGTGACCGTGGCCGACGACGGCGGGTCCAGCGGGCGGCTGCGGCGTGAGCTCGGCGTGCTGCCGCCGGGCGACCTGCGGATGGCGCTGGCGGCGCTGTGCGGCGACGACGAGTGGGGCGGCACGTGGAGCGAGGTCGTGCAGCACCGCTTCCGCTCCGAGGGTGACCTGCACGGGCACGCGGTCGGCAACCTGCTGATCGTGGCGCTGTGGGAGCTGCTGGGCGATCCGGTGGCCGGGCTCGACTGGGTGGGCAGGCTGCTCAAGGCGCACGGCCGGGTGCTGCCGATGGCGTCGGTGCCGCTGGACATCGTGGCCCAGGTGGAGCTCGACGGGAACATCTCGATCGTGCGCGGGCAGGTCGCCTGCGCGCTGACGCCGGGGCGGGTTCAGGCCGTCTCGCTGGTGCCCGAGGACCCTCCGGCGCGGCCCGAGGCGATCGCGGCTGTGCGGGAGGCCGACTGGGTGGTGTTCGGGCCCGGGTCGTGGTTCACCAGCGTGCTGCCGCATCTGATGGTGCCGGAACTGGCCAGGGCGCTGCACGAGACGCGGGCGCGCCGCCTGGTCACGCTCAACCTGGCGCCCCAGCCGGGGGAGACCGATGACTTCTCACCACAGCAGCACCTGGAGGTGCTCCGGCAGCACGCGCCCGATCTTTCGGTAGATGTCGTCCTCGCCGACACCGGGGTGGTCGACGACCGCGACGCCCTGGAGAAGGCGGTGGCGGCGCTCGGCGGCCGGCTCGTGATGGCCGACGTCGCCACCTCCGACGGTTCCCCCAGGCACGACCCACGCCGACTTGCCTCCGTCCTGGACGAGATTTTCCTCCAGAAGCGCTGATCAAGGCCACCTATCGGGGGCGGCGGCCCGAAAGGTGCGAGAGACTGCTGTGAGGCCGGTCTGAATGGGGGAGGACTAACGCTTATGGCGATGACAGGTGTGGTCAAGGACGAACTGAGCCGACTGCCGGTGCTGAAGCCGTGCTGCCGCAAGGCGGAGGTCTCGACGCTGCTGCGGTTCGCCAGCGGCCTGCACCTGGTGGGAGGGCGGATCGTGATCGAGGCCGAGCTCGACACCAATGCCACCGCCCGTCGGCTGATCAAGGACATCGGTGAGGTGTTCGGGCACAAGGCGGAAGTGCTGGTGCTCGCGCCGGCGGGCTTGCGCAAGGGCTCGCGCTACGTCGTGCGCGTCTACCGCGACGGCGAGGCGCTGGCCCGCCAGACCGGGCTGATCGACAACCACGGCCGGCCGGTGCGCGGCCTGCCGCGTCAGGTGGTGGCGGGGGCCGCCTGCGACGCGGAGGCGGCCTGGCGGGGGGCGTTCCTGGCGCACGGGTCGCTGACCGAGCCGGGGCGCTCGATGTCCCTGGAGGTCACCTGCCCGGGGCCGGAGGCGGCGCTGGCCCTGGTCGGCTCGGCGCGCCGGCTCAAGATCCACGCGAAGGCCCGTGAGGTGCGCGGCGTCGACCGCGTCGTGGTCCGCGACGGCGACGCGATCAGCGCGCTGCTGACCCGCCTCGGGGCGCACGACAGCGTGCTGGCCTGGGAGGAACGCCGCATGCGCCGCGAGGTGCGGGCGACCGCCAACCGGCTGGCCAACTTCGACGACGCCAACCTGCGCCGCTCGGCCCGCGCGGCGGTGGCGGCGGGGGCGCGGGTGCAGCGGGCCCTGGAGATACTGGGGGACGACGCGCCCGACCATCTGGTGATCGCCGGGCGGCTGCGGGTGGAGCACAAGCAGGCCTCCCTCGAAGAACTCGGACAGATCGCCGACCCGCCGCTGACCAAGGACGCGATCGCGGGCCGCATCCGGCGGCTGCTGGCCATGGCCGACAAACGCGCCTCCGACCTGGGCATCCCCAGCACCGAGGCCAACCTCACCTCGGACATGCTCGCACCCTGATCGGCGTCTCTTCGTCGCCTCTTCCGGCGTCTCTTCGCCGCTGTTTCTCTCTGTGTGTCTGTTGCTGTTTCGGTCCTCGTATCCGCTACGGCTCCCGCCCCACCACCGCGCACGGTCCGACGTGCGCGCGCCTCTGTCCTGGCCGGTCGTGAGGGCCCACGGGGTTGCTCGCCGTGACGAGCGTCCTGTGGGCCGGGCTCCGTGGCCGCCTTGCCAGGTGACGACACGTCCGCCCTCCAAGGCGTCTCCGTGGGGCACCTTGTCACGCTGGAGTTATGGCTGCCGTTCCCGTTGTGCTGGGGTGAAGGGGGAGCCGGTGGGGCGGGGCGGCTGGACGGGATCGAAGGCACCGCGCTTCTCAGGTGACTGGGCGGGATCGAAGGCGCCGCGCTTCTCAGGTGGCTGGACCGGCTCGAAGGCTCCGCGCTGCTCCGGCGCTTGGATGGGGTCGGGCGAGCTGCCGTGGTCCGGGGTGCCGGGGGCATTCGGGGTGGTGGCGGGGGTGGTTTCGCGGGTCTGGCGGACCTTGAAGGCGACCGCGGCGAAGGCGAGCAGGGCCGGGATCGTCGTGAGCGTCCAGTAGGGCCAGGAGTGCTGGATGGGCTCCACGTAGGCCATGGCCGCCTGCCGGAAGCCGCCGAGGATGGTGTCCAGGGTGATCACCTGCTCCGCGGCGCCCGTGGTGGACAGCGCGTAGGCCGCCGGGGCGGAGCCGATGATCAGGCCCAGGGTCATGGCGGCGCCCGCGTACAGGAGGGCCAGGAACGGGAGCAGGAGGCTGCGCGGGCGGCCGATGCGCAGGGTGAGGCCCACCACGAGGCCGGGCAGCAGGGCCTGGGCGGTGCTCCAGGGCAGGCCGTCCGCGGTCTGGGTGATGGCCGCGGGCAGGCGGTCGCCGAAGAGCTTGGCGCAGGCGAGTGCCGTGGCGCTGACGGCCATGGCGAGGAAGCCGAAGATCAGGGCGCGCATCAGGACTCTCCCGGCTCCCGCGGCGGGGCGAACATGTCAGGGACGGGACGGCGCACGGGCGGCTGAAGCGGCTCGAACGCTCCACGCTCCTCGGTCGCACTCCGTTCCTCCGCGAGCCTGCGGTCCTCCGCGCCCCTGTGGGCGTCCTTGGCCCTGTGGTTCTCCGCGCCCCTGTGGTCTTCCTCAGCCCTGTGGCCCTCCTTGGCCCTGTGGTCCTTCTCCAGCCTTTGGCCGTCCTCGGCCGTCCGTGTGGCGTCCCGCCCGCTCGTGGGCCGGCGGAACGCCTCGTGGTCCACCGGGGCTCCTCCCGCCGCGGCCGGCTCGGCGGCCGCGGGGTTCTGGGCGGGCTGCGCGGACCGGGAGTCCTGTGCGGGCGTGGCGGATCGGGTGAACGAATCGAACTGCTCCGGCGCGGGTGTGGCGGGCCCTTCGGGTGTGGGGGAGGCGGGTGACGGGGCTGCGAGGGCGGCGGCCTCTGCCCGGTCCCGGCGGCGCAGGCGCAGGACGCGGAGCAAGGTGAGGAGGAAGGCGGGGACCGCGGCGATCGCCACGCCCTGCCAGAGGGTCGGGGAGGTGCGGAAGAGCTCGGGCAGTTCCGAAACGATGAGCAGGGCACGGTCGTCCAGCGACGACCACGGGAAGCCGGCCCTGACGTAGTTCCCCAGTTCGGAGCCCATCGAGCCGATCGTGCGGGCGCCGAAGGCGAACAGGGCGGCCAGTACCGGCACGAGCAGGCTCCGGGGGCGGGTCAGCCACAGGGCCAGCCAGATGAGCACGGCGATGACCAGGCCGAGGACGGTGTGGGCCAGGAGACGCTGGTCGCCTGTGAACCACCTCACGTTGTACGGCAGCAGCCTGAAGCCGTAGGAACCCGCGCTGTACGCGACCCCGGCAACCAGCATGGCGACGAACCCGGCGAACAGCCCTCGTACCAGGCCGGATCGTGGTTGTGACATCTCAGCCCCCAGAGAATGCCGCGAATTTACTCCGACGAGTCGGGCACTTTACTTCAATGCCGCAAATTGCGCTCCCTGATCTGTCATACGCAGGCCGGGGGTTGCAGTGGTCTAAACCAATTTAGGTCCGATAGGGTTCGTGATTGAGGTTTCAGCCCGCCATCACGTTCGAGGAGATCGGTTCCCGTGAGCATCCGCGTAGGCGTCAACGGCTTCGGCCGCATCGGTCGTAACTTCTGGCGCGCGGTCGCCGCCAGCGGCAAGGACATCGAGATCGTGGCCGTCAACGACCTGACGGACAACGCGACGCTCGCCCACCTGCTGAAGTACGACAGCATCCTGGGCCGCCTGCCGTACGAGGTGAAGGCCACTGCCGACGAGATCGTCGTCGACGGGAAGACCATCAAGGCCTTCGCCGAGCGCGACCCGGCCAAGCTGCCCTGGGGCGACCTGGGCGTGGACGTCGTGGTCGAGTCGACCGGCTTCTTCACCGACGCCAACAAGGCCAAGGTGCACGCCGAGAACGGCGCGAAGAAGGTCATCATCTCCGCCCCGGCGAAGAACGAGGACGTGACCGTCGTCATGGGTGTCAACCACGACACCTACGACCCGGCCAGCCACACGGTCATCTCCAACGCCTCCTGCACGACCAACTGCCTGGCCCCGCTGGCGAAGGTGCTCAACGACTCCTTCGGCATCGAGAAGGGCCTGATGACCACCATCCACGCCTACACGCAGGACCAGAACCTGCAGGACGGCCCGCACGGCGACCTGCGCCGCGCCCGCGCCGCCGCGCTCAACGTGGTGCCCACCTCGACCGGCGCCGCCAAGGCGATCGGCCTGGTGCTGCCCGAGCTGAAGGGCAAGCTCGACGGCTTCGCGATGCGCGTGCCGATCCCCACGGGCTCGGCCACCGACCTCACCGTCGAGGTCCGCCGTGACGTCACCGTCGACGAGGTCAAGGCCGCCTACAAGGCCGCCGCCGAGGGCCCGCTCAAGGGCTACCTGACCTACACCGAGGACGAGATCGTCTCCAGTGACATCGTCACCGACCCGGCCTCCTGCATCTTCGACGCCGGGCTCACCAAGGTGATCGGCAACCAGGTCAAGGTCATCGGCTGGTACGACAACGAGTGGGGCTACTCCAACCGCCTGGCCGACCTCATCGAGCTGGTGGGCAAGGACCTGTGACCTTCGCAGACACCGACGTCAGGGGTCGGCGCGTGCTGGTGCGCGCCGACCTCAACGTGCCGCTGGACGGCGAGACGATCACCGACGACGGGCGTATCCGCGCCTCGGTGCCGACGATCAAGGCCCTGGCCGGGCAGGGCGCCAAGGTCGTCGTCTGCGCCCATCTGGGCCGCCCCAAGGGCGAGCCCAACCAGAAGTACTCGCTGAAGCCCGTCGCCGCCCGCCTGGGCGAGCTGCTGGGCCGCGAGGTCGCCTTCTCCGGGAAGGTCGTGGACGGCGAGCTCGTCGACGGCCTCAAGGACGGCGAGGTGGCGCTGCTGGAGAACCTGCGGTTCGAGCCGGGCGAGGAGTCCAAGGACGACGCCGCCCGCGGCGCCTTCGCACGGAGGCTGGCGGGCCTGGCCGACCTTTACGTCGGCGACGGGTTCGGCGCCGTCCACCGCAAGCACGCCAGCGTCTACGACGTGCCGGAGCTGCTGCCGCACGCCATGGGCGGGCTGGTGGCCGCCGAGGTCGAGGTGCTGAAGCGGCTCACCGAGAACCCCGAGCGCCCCTACGTCGTGATCCTGGGCGGCGCCAAGGTCTCCGACAAGCTCGGCGTCATCGCCAACCTGCTCACCAAGGTCGACCGGCTGCTGATCGGCGGCGGCATGGCGTACACCTTCCTGAAGGCCCAGGGCTACGAGGTCGGCCAGTCGCTCCTGCAGGAGGACCAGCTCGACCAGGTGCGCGGCTTCCTCTCCGAGGCGATCAAGCGCGGCGTGGAACTGGTGCTCCCGGTGGACGTCCTGGCGGCCACGCACTTCGCCGAGGACGCGCCGTACGAGGTCGTGGCGGCCACCGAGATCCCGGCCGGCCGCCAGGGGCTCGACATCGGCCCGAAGACCCGCGAGCTGTTCGCGACCAAGCTCGCCGACGCGCGCACCGTCTTCTGGAACGGCCCGATGGGCGTCTTCGAGTTCGAGGACTACGCCGGGGGAACACGGGCGGTGGCCGAGGCGTTGATCCGCTCGCAGGCCTTCACGGTCGTGGGCGGGGGCGACTCCGCCGCGGCCGTACGCAGGCTGGGCCTGCCCGAGGACGGCTTCTCCCACATCTCGACCGGTGGTGGCGCTAGCCTCGAGTACCTCGAAGGAAAGACCCTTCCCGGGCTGGAGGCCCTTCAGTGAGAAAGCCGCTCATCGCCGGCAACTGGAAGATGAACCTCAACCACCTCGAGGCCATCGCTCTGGTGCAGAAGCTCGCCTTCGCCCTGAACGACAAGGACTTCGACAAGGTGGAGGTGGCGGTGCTGCCGCCGTTCACCGACATGCGCAGCGTGCAGACGCTCGTCGACGGCGACAAGCTGCGCATCGTGTACGGCGCGCAGGACATCAGCCAGTACGACGGCGGCGCCTACACCGGCGAGGTGTCCGGCGCCATGCTCGCCAAGCTGGGCTGCACGTTCGTCACCGTCGGCCACTCCGAGCGGCGCGAGTACCACAACGAGGACGACGAGCTGGTCAACGCCAAGGTGCTGGCCGCCTACCGGCACTCGATCACGCCGATCCTGTGCGTGGGCGAGGGCCTGCCGGTACGGCAGGCGGGCGGCCAGGTGGCGTATTCCGTGTCACAACTCGATGCCGCTCTGCGCAAAGTCTCGCCGGAGCAGGCAAAATCGATAGTGGTGGCCTACGAACCGGTCTGGGCGATCGGCACCGGCGAGGTGGCCACCCCACAGGACGCGCAGGAGGTCTGCGGGGCGCTGCGAGAGCGACTCGCTGAGCTCTACGACGCCGAAGTGGCCGCCGCGGTCCGTATCCTGTACGGAGGGTCGGTGAAGTCAGGCAACATCGCCGGGATCATGGCTCAGCCCGATGTCGACGGCGCGCTCGTGGGCGGTGCCAGCATCGACGCCGGGGAGTACGTCAAGATCTGCCGATTCGGCGAATTGTCCGGCTAACTGGGTCGTTCAGGGGGTGCGACTTGACACCAGGTCGTACCCTCTAGAAGCAAGTTTGAATCGTCACGCGTAACAGTGGATTGAAGGAACAGGCATACCGTGGAAATCGGAATCTCCATCGCCCTCATCCTGGCGAGCCTTCTCATGATCCTGCTCGTCCTGCTCCACAAGGGTAAGGGTGGCGGTCTGTCTGACATGTTCGGCGGCGGTTTCTCGTCGAACTTCGGCGGCTCGTCCGTGGTGGAGCGCAACCTCGACCGGCTGACCGTTATCACCGGCGTGGTCTGGTTCGTCTGCATCATCGCGCTCGGCCTGCTGCTCAAGCCCTGAGCTTCCCGGCGACGCGTGACAGTGATTCTCCCCCCGCCGCTCGCGGGGCGATCGAGCAAGGAGTTCATCCGTGGGTAGTGGCAACGCGATCCGTGGCAGCCGTGTCGGCGCCGGCCCGATGGGGGAGGCCGAGCGCGGCGAGGCAGCTCCCAGAGTGCGGGTCTCGTTCTGGTGCGCCAACATGCATGAGACGCGACCCAGCTTCGCCAGTGACGCGGCCGTCCCCGAGCACTGGGACTGCCCGCGCTGTGGCCTCCCGGCCGGTCAGGACGAGGCGGCCCCGCCCGCTCCTCCGAAGAACGAGCCGTACAAGACGCACCTGGCCTATGTGAAGGAGCGCCGGAGCGACAAGGACGGCAAGGCGATTCTGGAGGAGGCGCTCGAGCGCCTGCGCAACAACAAGTCGCCCTGGTAGACGCCGACCCGGTTTGACGGAAGCCCCCGCGCCCTCGCGGGGGCTTCCGTGTGTTCCCGGCGTGCGCGCTCCGGGGTGGTGGACGCGCAGCCCGATCCTTCACGTCATCCGTGTCCGCGACGACGACACGAGGGGAACCTTCGGTGAAGGCGCGGACAACGCTCCCGCGCTCAGCCGGCGTAGACCTGCTCGCCGTCGACGAACGTACGGCGCACGCGGGTCGTCCAGATCTCGCTCCCGGGCAGCGTGAACGGGTCGCGGTCGAGTACCACCAGGTCGGCGGGACGGCCCCGCTCGATGACGCCCGCCGGGGAGCGGTTGACCCACGCCGATCCGGCCGTGTACGCGGTGAGCGCCTCGGCCAGGCCGATGCGCTGGCCGGGCAGGAACGGCGTGCGCGCGGTCGGGTAGTCCGCGTGCACCGAGCCGCCGGGCTCGGTCCTGTTGACCGCCACGTGCACGCCCTGCAGCGGGTCGGCGCTGGAGACCGGCCAGTCGCTGCCCGCGCACAAGCGGGTGCCGTGGCCGAGCAGGTCGGCGAAGGGGTACTGCCACGACGAGCGCGGCTCGCCGAGGAAGGGCAGCGTCAGCTCGTCCATCTGGGCGTGGTGGGTGGCCCACAGCGGCTGCAGGTTGGCGGTGACGCCGAGCGCGGCGAAGCGCGGCACGTCCGACGGCTCGATGATCTGCAGGTGGGCGATGTGGTGGCGGTTGGCCGGATCGGTGCCTTCGAAGCTGTCCAGCGCCTCGCGTACCGCTCGCTCGCCGATGGCGTGGAAGTGCACCTGGAAGCCGAGCCGGTCCAGTTCGCGCACGTACTCCTTGAGCTTGCCCGGATCCACGTAGGAAAGGCCGGTGCCGCCGCACTGGCAGTACGGCTCCAGCGTCGCGGCGGTGAAGTTCTCCGTGATGCCGTCCTGCATGATCTTCACCGAGGTGGCGCGGAAGCGCTCCAGACCCTCGGCGGAGGCGCGGCGCTCCACCAGCCCGGGGATCTGCTCGGCGCCGCGGGTGCGGTCCCACCACAGCGCGCCCACCACGCGGGCCTTCAGCCGGCCTGAGCGGGCCGCCGACAGGTAGGTCGGCAACTGGTCGTCGGAGCCGGCGTAGGAGCCGACGATCGCGTCCTGCCAGCCGGTGATGCCCAGCGAGAACAGATGCGCCTGCGCGTCCACGAGCGCGGCGTCGGCGTCCTGGGCGGTGGCGCGCGGGGTCAGCAGGCCGACGAGGTCCATGGCGCCCTCGTGCAGGACGCCGGTCGGGGTGCCGTCGGGCTCGCGCTCGATGCGGCCGTCGGCGGGGTCGGGGGTGTCCTTGGTGATCCCGGCCCGCTCCAGGGCGCGGGTGTTGACCCAGGCGGCGTGGTGGTCGCGCTGGATCAGGTAGGCGGGGCGGTCGAGGAAGTCGAGCTGCGCGCGGTGGGGCAGGCCGCCGGGGAAGGCCGACATGTCCCAGCCGCCGCCGTCGATCCACTCCTTGTCCGGATGGCCGGCGGCGTAGCGGCTGATCTCCCCGAGGTAGGCGTCGAGGCCGTAGACCTCGCTCAGGTCGCACTTGGCGCGCTCCAGCCCGGCCTGGACCGGGTGGATGTGCGCGTCGGTGAAGCCGGGCACCAGCAGGCCGCCGTCCAGGTCCACGCTCTCGTGGCGGGGGGCCTGCCGTGCCAGGTCGGCCTCGTCGCCCACGGCGGCGATCACGCCGTCGCGCACGAGTACGGCCTCGGCGAAGCCGCCGAGCGCGGTGAACACGCGCCCGCCGCGGAAGAGGGTCGTCATCGGGGAGTGTTCTCCTTCAGTGGCCGGTGATGAGGTCGGCGAGGCGGGCCAGGGCCGAGGTGCGGGTCATGGAGCGCTCGCGCTGGTCGGCCATACGGTACAGGCGGTACATGGAGTGCACGCCCGCCCATCGCAGCGGCTCCGGCTCCCAGGCGCGCACCTTCCTGCCCACCCACGGCAGCGCGGTCAGCCCGGTGTCCTCGCCGAGGATCAGGTCGCGCAGGGTACGGCCGGCCAGGTTCGTCGTCGTGACCCCGTGGCCGGTGTAGCCGCCCGCCCAGCCCAGTCCGGTGTCACGGTCCAGGTGGACGGTCGAGCACCAGTCGCGCGGCACGCCCAGCACGCCGGACCAGGCGTGGGCCACCTTCGATGAGGCGGCGGCGGGGAAGAAGTCGATCAGTATCCGCCAGAGCGCCTCGACGGTCCAGTCGTGGGTGTTGCCGCGGGCGTCGACGCGGGAGCCGTACAGGTAGGGGCGGCCGCGGCCGCCGAAGGCGATGCGGTCGTCCTCGGTGCGCTGGGCGTAGATGTAGTAGTGGGCGAGGTCGCCCAGGAGTTCGGCGCCCTGCCAGCCGACCGTGTCCCAGAACGCGGCGGGCAGCGGCTCGGTGACGATCATGGAGCTGTTCATCGGGAGCCACTGGCGGCGCAGGCCCTTGAGCTGGGAGGTGAAGCCCTCGGTCGCGCGGATCACATGGTCGGCCTCGGCGGTGCCGTACGGCGTGATGGCCCGATGCGGCAGGATGCTCGTGACCGGGGTGCGCTCGAAGACGCGCACGCCGAGGTCGCGCACCACCCGCGCCAGGCCGCGCACGAGCTTGGCGGGCTGGATGCGGGCGCAGTGCGGCGTCCAGACCGCGCCCACGGCGCCGGCCACGCGCAGGTGGTCGGCGGGGTCCACCACACGCAGGTCCTCCTCGCGCAGGCCGGTCGCGCGCGCGTCCGCGACGAGCTCGCGCAGCCGGCCGGCCTGGGCGCTGGTGCGGGCCACGGTGAGTTCGCCGCCCTTGACGATGCCGGCGTCCACGTCCTCCTTGGCGCAGACCGCGATCACCTCGTCGATCGTGGCGTACATCTCCCGCTGCAGCGCCCGCGCGGCGTCCTCGCCGTGGGTCCTGGCGTAGCGGCCGTGGGAGCCGGCCAGCGCGCCGGTCAGCCAGCCGCCGTTGCGGCCCGAGGCGCCGAACCCGGCGAACTCCTGCTCCAGCACCACGACGTCGAGCGCGGGCCGGGCCTTCTTGAGGTAGTACGCGGTCCACAGCCCGGTGAGGCCGGCGCCGACGATGACCACGTCCGCCCGGAGGTCGCCGTCCAGGCGCGGTCCGGGCTCCGGTACGCCGGAGGAGCGATACCAGAAAGACACCTCGCCATTGACGAAGTCCTCAGATAGTGGCACACGCGCGTTCATAGCACCCCATCTTCCAGCATGCGGGATGTAACACGCTGCATCGAAAAGGGGTGTGAGCGAAACAGGGTGTTAGCTTGTCCGAAACAGCCTCCCCGCATGCTGGACGACATGGCATTCCTGCGTATCCGCACCACGGTCGACGAACGCCCCGGACGTCTCGCCGCGCTGGCCGCCGCCCTGGCCGGCCGGGGCGGCAACATCCTCGGCCTCAGCGTGCAGACCGACGCCGACGGGACCGTCGACGAGTTCGTCGCTGAGATCTCCGCCACACCCGAGACCGTCCGCACCGCCCTGGAGGCGGCCGGCGGACGCCGGGTACAGGTGGTGCCCGCCACCGCCCACGAGCTGACCGACGAGCCCACCAGGGCGCTGCTGCTGGCCTCCCGGCTGCGCTCGATGCCGTGGCGCCTGCCGGAGCTGCTGGCCGAGCTGCTGCGCGCGGACGACGGCCGATGGACCTATGGTGAAGCGGTGAGCGATCTTCCCGACCCGACGCGGCTGGTGGTGCCGGTCGCCGCCCGGCGCGCCGTACGGCTGCGCCGCGCGGAACTGCCCTTCACGCTGACCGAGGCGGCGCGGGCGGCCTCCTTCGTGCGGCTGGCGCAGCCCGTCCCCGGCCACTCCACCGCCGAGCAGGGCGTCCGGCTGGCCGACGGCGCCCAGGTCACGGTCAAACCGCTCACCGGCATCTACCGCGAAGCCGTCCGCGACCTGCACGACCGGTGCTCGCCGGAGGCGCGCAGGTTCCGCTACTTCACCTCGATGCCGGCGCTGCCGCCGCGCATGTTCGAGCGCCTGTGCGACCGCACCCGCGGCCACTCTCTCGTGGCCGGGCACGACGGCCAGGTCGTGGCCATGGCGAACCTGATGTTCACGCCGGATCCCGGCATCGCCGAGATGGCCTTCCTGGTCGAGGACCGCTGGCAGGGGCGCGGTCTGGGCGCGGCGCTGGCCAGGATGCTCGTGACCGAGGCGCGCGACCAGGGCTACGCCGAGGTGCGGGCCACGATGCTCTCCGACAACGTCAGGATGCGCCGCCTGCTCGTCTCCCTGGGCGCGACGCTGGGCTACACCGACGACCCAGGCGTGGTCGAGGCCCGCCTGCCGGTCGGCGCCCTGACCGTGGCCTGACGTGCCCGCGCGAGGGCCTCAGCCCGATGCGGCTTCGCCCTCTTCGCCGGGTTTGTGGCCGGGCCCCTCGGCGGGCGGGTCGTCCGGACGGGCGATGCCCAGGTGCCGCTCGATCCGCCGCAGGCTCGCCTCGATGCGCGTCAGCCGTTCCTCCAGGTGGGTCGCCCGCGGCCCGATCAGCGGATCGGCCAGGCTCTCCGGGCCGCGGCCGCGGGTCTTCTCCACGACCTTGGCGCGCAGGGTGCTGAGGTTCGCGCCCCGCTTGACCAGGACCTGCGCGGCCACCCCCTCGCCCTCCCTGATCAGGCCGAGCAGGATGTGCTCCGTGCCGATGTAGTTGTGGTGCAGTTGCAACGCCTCGCGCAGCGACAGCTCCAGCACCTTCTTGGCCCGAGGCGTGAACGGGATGTGCCCCGACGGCGACGCCTGGCCCTGCCCGATGATCTGCTCCACCTCCACGCGGACCTCGGGCAGCGCGATGCCGTTCTCCCGCAGCACCATGGCGGCGATCCCCTCGCCCTCATGGATCAGCCCGAGCAGGAGGTGCTCGGTGCCGATGTAGTTGTGATTGAGCATCCTGGCCTCTTCCTGGGCCAGAACCACCACGCGGCGGGCACGGTCGGTGAAACGCTCGAACACGGGGGCCTCCCGGCTAAGAGGGCTGATTCCACTATGCGCTACAAACCCCCCGATGTGGGGTAATTGACAGGTGTGGATCTTGACGAGGTGGCGGACCGCCTGTATGGCCTCCCGCCTGCCGACTTCACCGCCGCACGCACCGCCGAGGCCGCCGCGGCGAAGGAGTCCGGGCAGGTACGGCTGGCGCGCGAGATCGCCGCGCTGCGCAAGCCCACGGTCTCGGCCGCAGCGGTCAACCGCGCCCGCAGGGAACATCCCGAACTGCTGGCCGAGCTCCTGTCGGTGGGGGAGGGCCTGCGCGCCGCCTGGGCCGAGGGCGACGCCGACGCGCTCGCCGAACTGACCAGGCGCCGCGGCGAGGTGACCGGCAAGCTCGCCCGGCTCCTGCGCCAGGGCGGCCTGTCCGGCGCGGCGGCCATGGAAGCCGACCAGACCCTCGACGCGGCCGTGGTGGACGAGGAGGCGGCCGGCCTCGTACGGCTCGGCCGCCTGGTGAAGCCGCTCAGCTACAGCGGTTTCGGCGGACCTTCCGGGCTGCCGTCGGCCGGGCCAGGGCTGGGCCGTACCTCCGCCCGGCCCCGCCGCGCCACCCGCTCAGCGGAGGAGGTGGAGCGGGAGCGGCGCGAGGCCGGGGAACGGCGGGCCAGGGAGCTGGCCCAGGCCGAGTCCGACTACCAGGAGTGGCGGGACACGCTGGCGCTGGCCGTACAGGAGCTGGACGAGCGCTCGGAGAAGGTGGCCAGGCTGGAGAAGAAGCTGGCCAAGGCCCGCAAGAAGCAGAACGAGAGCCACCAGCGCGTCGAGGTCGCCCGCCGGGAGGAGCGCCTGGCCCGCCAGCGCCTGGAAAAGGCCCACTAGAGCGGGCCGGCGACGCGGTAGCGCGCGACGATCGCGCCGCCGTCGAACACCCGCGTCCCGGCGAGCTCCAGGCCGAGGTCGGCGGTCAGGCCGTCGAACATCCGCGGTCCCGAGCTCAGGACGGCGGGGGTGACGGAGAACAGGTACTCGTCGATCAGCCCGGGGGCGGCGGCGAGCGGCGCGAGCGTGTCGGGCCCGCAGGACAGGATGACGTCCCCGCCGTCCTCGCGCTTCAGTGCCGTGAGCTCGGCGACGAGGTCGCCGCCGACGACCAGGCGTTCGGGCGTGGAGCGCAGGGTCCGGGAGAAGACGATCTTGGCCATGGCCCGCTGCCGCCGGGCGAAGCGGTGGTCGGCCGCGGTGAGCGGGCCGTCGCCGGGGTTCTCGCCGCGCGCGACCCGGTCCCACCAGGACACGATCGCCTCGTACGCCGTCCTGCCCAGCGCCCACGTGTCCGCACGGGCGAACTGCCCGGTGATGTACGCGGTCTCCTCCTCGCCCCACGGGAACGGCTCCCAGAACCCACCGGCGGCGTTCGCGATGCGGTTGTCTAGGGTGGTCTGCATGTGGAACACGATCTTGCGCACGTGAAGCGGCCTCCTTGCGTACGGTTCACCTGTGAGGTAGACCCCCGCGGGCGCGCGAACTCATCGGTTGCCCGGTTAGCGGGTGGCGTGGGCGAGGTGGGCGCAGACCGGGAAGCCCTGCTCGGCGTAGGGGGCGGCCAGGGTGAGGTAGGCCTGGCGGATGTGTTCCACGGTGGCCGCGTCCTGGTCGAGGATGAACGCGAAGCGGGGCCCGGCGGCGCCGGTGAGGTCGTCCCACCAGGTGGCGAGGTCGACGCGGTGGCGCCAGCGGATGGTGTCGACCGCGCCGCCGGAGAAGCCGGTCTTCCTGAGCAGGGCGGTGAAGGCCGCGGGGCCGGCGTACGGGTCGAAGTCGCGCGGCGGGTCCGGGTCCCTCGAAAGCCCGGCGCGGGCGGCGGCGTCGGCCGGCAGGGTCGTGGCGGGCATCTCGTCGCGCTTCCACCAGCTCAGTGCGAGGGTGCCGCCGGGGCGCAGGACGCGGTGGAGCTCGGCGAGGGTGGCCGGAGTGTCGGGGGCGTGCTGGATGACGAAGTTTCCCGCCACCGCGTCGAAGGAGCCGTCCGGGAAGGGGAGCTCGGGCAGGGCGGCCAGCCGGACGGCGGCGTGGGGGTGGGCGCGGGCGGTGTACTCGAGCATGTCCAGGTCGGAGTCCACGGCGGTGACGTCGGCGCCCAGCGCCAGGGCCGCCGCGGTCACCACGCCGGTGCCGCAGCCGAGGTCCAGAAGTCGTGGGGCGCGGCTCTTGCGGACGAGGTTGAGCAGCGGGTCCACGGTGTGGGCGGTGAGGCTCGCGAAGCCGCGGGCGTACACCTGGGGGTTGGTCACGGGCGGCAGCCTATCGGGGGAGATGCCGGGCCGCAGCCCCGCAACCGCAAAGCTCACATTCTTATGTGAAATTTCGCGATAAAGCCTGTCATAGCCAATTGAAGGCGACCTATGGTCGTCCGCATGACGATCGACGCCTTCATCGACGCCCTGCCCAAGGTGGAACTCCACGTCCATCTGGTCGGCTCCGCCTCGGTTTCCACGGTGCTGGAACTGTCGCGGCGCCACCCCGGCAGCGGCGTGCCCACCAGCGAGGAGGAGCTCCGCGCCTTCTACACCTTCACCGACTTCCCCCACTTCGCCCGCGTCTACCAGGCGGTCAACTCCCTGGTCCGCGACCCGCAGGACGTCGCCACCCTGGTCCTGGGCCTGGCCCGCGACCTGTCCGCCCAGAACGCCCGCTACGCCGAACTCCAGGTGACCCCGTACGCCCACGCGATCATGGGCATGCCGATGCGCGAGGTGACGGAGGCCCTGAACCTCGCCGCCACCGCCTCCCGCGAGGACCACGGCGTGGAGATGGCCTACATCTTCGACATCCCCGGCGAGTACGGCGAAGAGGCCGCCAGGATCACCCTCGACCACGCGCTCGGTGAACCTCCCGCCGCGTTGGTAGGTTTCGGCCTGGGCGGGATCGAACAGAAGCGTCCCCTCTTCCGCGACGCCTTCGCCGCGGCCCGGGCCGCCGGCCTGCACAGCGTCCCGCACGGTGGCGAGATGTCCGGCCCGGAGACGATCTGGGAGGTCATCGAGGGCCTCGGCGCCGAGCGCATCGGCCACGGCATCAACTGCCTGGGCGACGAGCGCCTGGTCGCCCACCTGCGCGAGACGCAGATCCCGCTGGACGTCTGCCCGACCTCGAACGTCTGCACCGGCCAGGTCGGCCGCATCGAGGACCACCCGCTGCCGCGCCTGCTGGAGGAGGGCCTGTACGTCACGCTGAACAGCGACGACCCGCCCATGTTCGCGACCACGCTCTCCCAGGAGTACCGGGTGGCCCACGCCTTGGGCCTGAGCGCGGAGCAGCTGGCCCAACTGGCCCGCAACAGCGTGAACGCCTCCTACCTGCCGAAGGAAACCAGGCAGACCCTCCTGGCCGAGATCGACGCCGTGCCCACCTCCTGAACGCAGCCGTCTCGCGCGGCCACCCTGCCACGGCGCGGGCCCACGGGGCGCTCGTCACGGCGAGCGACCCCGTGGGCCCTCACGACCGGCCAGGACAGAGGCCCGCCCACGTCGGCGCGTGCGGGTCAGCCCGGCTTGCCGTAACCCCTAAGGGCGGTGAAACCCGAACCGAAACCCGCAGGCGTCACAGGCCCGGGGTGTAGAGGAGGCGGTTGGGAGAGCCGGAGCCGGGGCTGCGGACGACGCCGGTGGTGGCGTTGGCGACGATGGCGTCGCGGACCTGCTGCGGGGTCGCGGTGGGATGGCCCTGCAGGTACGCGGCGGCGGCCCCCGCGACATGCGGCGCCGACATCGACGTGCCGCTGATCGTGTTGGTGGCGCTGTCGGAGGTGTGCCAGGCCGAGGTGATGTTGTAGCCGGGCGCGAACAGGTCCACGCACGGGCCGCGGTTGCCCCACGACGGCTTGGTGTCGGAGATGTTCGTGATGGACACCGTGATCGCCTCGGGCACCCTGGCCGGCGACTGCGTGCAGGCGTCGAGCGCGAACAGCCCGAACAGCCCGTTGCCCGCCGCGATCGCGTAGCTGACGCCGGAGGCGATGGAGCCCTTCACCGCGTCGTCCAGCGCGGTGTTCGCGGAGCCGCCCAGGCTCATGTTCGCCACGGCGGGCTTGACGGCGTTGGCGGTGACCCAGTCGATGCCGGCCACGACCTGCGCCGTGGTGCCGGAGCCCTGGCAGTTCAGGACGCGCACGCCGACCAGCGTCACGAGCTTGGCGACACCGTGGGCGGTGCCGCCGGTGGTCCCGGCGACGTGGGTGCCGTGGCCGTTGCAGTCGTTGCCGTTCTGGCCGTCGCCGATGGCGTCGAACCCGATCGAGGCGCGCCCGCCGAAGTCACCGTGGCTCGGCCTGATGCCGGTGTCGATGATGTACGCGCGCACGCCCTGCCCGGTGGGCCCGTAGGTGTAGGAGCTGTTGAGCGGCAGGTTGCGCTGGTCGATCCGGTCCAGCCCCCAGGACGGCGGGTTGGGCTGGGTGTCGGAGGCGCGGTGGATCGCGTTCTGCTGCACGTAGGCGACGGCCGGGTCGGCGGCCAGGCGGCGCGCCTGCCGCTCGGTGGCGTTCACGGCGAAGCCGCGCAGCGCGTGCCGGTATTCGGCGAACGTCGTGCCACCGTGCCGCGCGGTCAGGTCGCCGGCCCGGGCGCGTACCTCGCCGGAATCCTTGAGTACCACGATGTAGCTGCCGGGGATCGGTTCGGCCTCCGGGGTGAGGATGGCCGGGGCGGGGTCGGCGAGCGCGGGGGTGGTGCTCGCCAGGACGGTGGCGGCGGCCGCGGCCAGGGCGGCAGCCCAGCGGAATAACGCCATGGGGGTATCCCTTCGTGAGGATTCGCCCCCGAAGCTAAACGCGACTCCTGCTCATGACAAGGCCTAACATTTGTGGTCAAGCGGCGGGCGTACACCCAGGGGCCGATCCCGCCCGCCCCGCGCGTACACGCAACGCGGTACCCGCACGGTCTCTCCACGCCGGACGCGGCCGGAACCGCAAACCCGGACCCTGGACGTCATGAGACTGGGAACGAGAACCCGCAAGGTCGTCCTGGTCGGTCACGTCGTCTCGGTGAGCGCGTGGATCGGCATCGACCTCGCGCTCGGCGTGCTCGTGCTGACCGCGATGCTCACGGACGACACCGCCACCGCCGCGACCGCCTTCCAGGCCGCGCACCTGATCGCCGTGTGGCCGATGCTCATCGCCAGCCTGCTCAGCCTGGCCACCGGCGTCACGCTGGGCCTGGGCAGCAAGTACGGCCTGGTCCGCTACTGGTGGGTCGCGGCCAAACTGACGATCAACCTGGCCATGACGACGCTGATCTACTTCTCCCTGCGCCCGGGACTGTACGAGGCGGCCGAGCACGGACGGCGGCTGGCGGCGGGCGACACCGCCGCACAGCCGCCGGACCAGCTGCTCTACCCGATCTTCGTGGCCCCGAGCCTGCTGCTGGTCGCCGTCGTGCTGTCGATCTTCAAGCCGTGGGGCCGTATCTCACGGCGAGGCGATACGGCCAAGCCCCGCCGGTATCTTCGCCGCCGCGGCGCGATCTAGCAGGAACAACGTACGGCCACGCCCGCGCGCACCCGCGGCGGGCACCTGCACCGGGCCGGAGTCGGACAGCGCCAGCCGTACCGACCCGGCCTTCTCCGCACCCGCCGCCACCACCCACACCTCTCGCGCGGCCTGGATCGTGGGCAGCGTCAGCGAGATCCGCGTCGGCGGCGGCTTGGGCGAGCCGTGCACCGCCACGACCGGCCGGGTGTCGTACAGCGCCGGCATCCCGGGGAACAGCGAGGCCACGTGGGCGTCGGGCCCCATGCCGAGCAGCATCACGTCGAAGCTCGGCGCCGGCCCGTGGTCCTCAGGCCGCGCCGCCGCACGCAGTTCCGCGGCATAGGCGTCGGCCGACTCCTCGGCGGTCATCCCCGAGTCCGGCCCGCGCATGACGTGCACCCGGGCCGGGTCGAGGTCGACGTGGTCGAGCAGAGCCTTGCGCGCGCCGGTCTCGTTGCGCTCGGGGTCGCCCTCCGGCAGGAACCGCTCGTCGCCCCACCACACGTCCAGCTTCGGCCAGTCGACGGCGTCGCGGGCCGGCGTCGCGGCGATCGCCGCCAGCGTGGCGATGCCGACCGACCCGCCGGTCAGCACGATCGAGGCCCACCCCTTCGCCGACTGCGCGTCGACCAGCCGCGTGATGATCCGCGCTGCCACGGCCTTGGCCAGAACGTCGGCGTCGCGATGGACGACCACAGAAGGAACACTCACGGCATCATCCCGCCTTGTAGGACTTGGCCAGGCGTTTGACCGCCGCCTCGTAGATCTCATCGGAGTCGAGGCGGCGCAGCTCCTCGGCCAGCAGCTCCGCCGTGGTTCTCCTGGCCAGCGCCACGTTGCGGTCGGGCTGGCCGGGCCGCGACAGCGTCGCCAGGCGGGCGTCGCTGCGGCTCACGGTCAGCTCGCCGTCGGCCAGCGACAGCCGTACCGAGGTCAGGCCGGGACCCGCCGAGTCCGACACCTTGACCGGCGCGCCCAGGCGCTCGCTCAGCCATGCCGCCAGCAGCGGCGCGCTCGGGTGGCCGGCGGTGGCCTCCACGACGCCCCTCTTCAGCTTGCCCACCGGCTGGTCGAAGGCGGCGGCCAGCAGGCTGCGCCACGGCGTCAGCCGCGCCCACGACAGGTCGGTGTCGCCGGGCGCGTAGCCCTTGGCGAGGGTCGCCAGCTCCTTGATGCCGTCGTGCACGGCCTTGGCGTCGGTGATGCGGCGCTGGGCCAGCGCGCCGATCGGGTCCTTGGCCGGGACGCGCGGCGCCTCGCCCGGCCACCACGCCACCACCGGCGTGTCGGGCAGCAGCAGCGGGCTGACCACGGAGTCGGCGTGCTCGGTCAGCTCGCCGTACAGGCGGAGCACCACGACCTCGCCCGGCGTGGACTCGCCGATCCGCAGCTCGGCGTCGAGCCGGTTGGCCTCGTCGGCCTCCCGGTTGATCACCACGAGGATGCGGGAGGGATGCTCGCGGGCGGCCTCGGTGGCCGCGCGCAGGGAGTCGTACTGGTCGCGCTCGTCACAGATCACCACCAGCGTCAGCACCATCCCTATGGCGGGCGCGCCCATCTGGTGACGCAGGTGCATGAGCTGGGCGGAGATCTTCCCCGCGGTCGTGTCCGTCAGCATGAAAGTGGTCACAGTCTTCTCCACACACGCCCGTCACGGGCCATCATCTCGTCGGCCGACGGCGGGCCCCACGAGCCGGCCGGATAGTCCTCCGGCTGGCCCTGCGTGGCCCAGAACTCCTCGATCGGGTCCAGGATCTTCCACGACAGCTCCACCTCCCGCTGGTGCGGGAACAGCGGCGGGTCGCCGATCATGACGTCCAGCAGCAGCCGCTCGTAGGCCTCGGGCGAGGACTCCATGAACGACTCGCCGTAGGCGAAGTCCATGGACACGTCGCGCACCTCCATAGCGGTGCCCGGCACCTTCGAGCCGAAGCGCACCGTGATGCCCTCGTCCGGCTGCACCCTGATGACCAGCGCGTTCTGCCCGAGGATCTCGGTGTCGTCCTTGCTGAACGGCAGGTGCGGCGCGCGCTGGAACACCACGGCCACCTCGGTCACCCGCCGCCCGAGCCGCTTGCCCGTGCGCAGATAGAATGGCACTCCGGCCCAGCGGCGGTTGGCGATCTCCAGCTTGATGGCGGCGTAGGTCTCGGTCGTGGAGTCGGCGGGGATGCCCTCCTCCTCCAGGTAGCCGACGACCTTCTCGCCGCCCTGCCAGCCGGCCGCGTACTTGCCCCGGGCGGTGTTGTTCTTCAGGTCGGCCGGCAGGCGTACCGCCTTGAGCACCTTCTCCTTCTCCCGCCGCAGCGACGAGGCCTCGAAGGAGGTCGGGTCCTCCATCCCCACCAGCGCCAGCAGCTGCAGCAGGTGGTTCTGGATGACGTCGCGGGCCGCGCCGATGCCGTCGTAGTAGCCCGCCCGCCCGGCCAGGCCGATGTCCTCGGCCATGGTGATCTGCACGTGGTCGACGTAGGAGCGGTTCCAGATCGGCTCGTACAGGTTGTTGGCGAAGCGCAGCGCCATGATGTTCTGGACGGTCTCCTTGCCCAGATAGTGGTCGATCCGGAAGATCGACGACTCCGGGAAGGCCTCGTTGGTGATCTCGTTCAGCTCGTGGGCGCTCTTCAGGTCGTGGCCGAACGGCTTCTCGATCACCACCCGGCGCCACGAACCCTCCGGCGCGTCGGCCAGCCCCGTCCGCTTCAACTGCTTCACCACGGCGGGGAAGAACTTCGGCGGCACCGACAGGTAGAAGGCATAGTTGCCGCCCGTGCCCCGCGTCTGGTCGATCTCCTTCAACGCCATCGCCAGCGCGTCGAACGCGCCGTCGTCGGAGAACTCCCCGGGCACGAAGTGGATCCCCTCGGCCAGCTGCTTCCACACTTCCTCGCGGAACGGCGTCCTGGCGTTGGCCTTCACCGCGTCGTGCGTCAGCCGGGCGAAGTCCTGGTCCTTCCAATCACGGCGCGCGAAACCGACCAGCGAGAAACCGGGCGGCAGCAGCCCCCGGTTGCCCAGGTCGTAGATCGCCGGCAACAACTTGCGCTTGGCCAGGTCGCCCGTCACGCCGAACAACACCATCACACACGGTCCCGCCACCCTGGGCAGCCGCTTGTCGCGCGGGTCACGCAGCGGATTGGCCGCCGCCACCTCCAAGGTGGTGGCGGTGTTCGCGACGGCCGCCGCCACGGTGACGGCCTCCTCCGCGGGCGCTGCCGGGTCTGTCATCTCAAGCCTCCTGTGCGGCTGCGAGCAAGTGCGCGACTCCCGTCACGCGGTCGGTCAGATGCAGGCGTACGGCAGGCCGTCCCCGGTCCGCCAGCGCCTGAAGGTCGCCCAGAGCCTGGGCCAGCTGCAGCCCGCCCAAGCTGTACGGCCGGCCGGGCACCCCGAGGTCGTCCTCCACCACACCGGTGATCAGGATGAACACCCCGTTCCGTGGCCCGCCCTTGTGGTACTGCCCGGTGGCGTGCAGGTAGCGCGGCCCCCAGCCGAAGGTCACCGGCCGGTCGGTGCGCAGCGCTAGCAGCGCCCGCAGCGTCGCCGCGTCGGCCGCCATCCAGGCGTCGGTCATCTCCTCGAAGTCGGCGCCGTCGGGCACCGGGGCGTCGAAGGCCGCCAGCCGGTCGAGGTGGGCCAGCACGGCCAGGTAGCCGTCGCGGGGCACGGCCGCCAGCAGCTCGGCCAGCAGCCCGGGAAGGTCGTGGGCGGCGGTGGGGCCGTAGACCTCCACCGGTCCGTCGGTGAACGCGGGGCGCTCTGCCGCGGCCGGGCGATCCAGCAGCGCCGCGGTGTTCCGCTCGGCCCCGGCCACGTCCGGCCGGCCGAAGGGATCGACCTCCAGCAGCCGCCCGGCCAGCGCCGTCGCGTACTCCCACACCAGGAACTGCGCCCCGAGCGCGCCGTCCACGCGCACGTCGCCGTCGTCGGAGCCGATCGCCACGACGAGTTCGTCGCCGGCCCCGCCGGGGTCGGCGGCGACGACGGGCAGGATGCCGCGGCCGTCCTTGCCGAGCGACTCGGCGACCAGATTCTCGATCCAGCCGGGCAGCCCGGTGATCGGCGCGAGCCGGTCCTCCAGGATGAGCTTGTCGCGGCCGGCCAGCGCCGCGCCGCCGAGCACCGCGCCCAGGTCGAGGCCGGGGTTGCCGTCGGAGCGCGCCAGTAGCGGCGTCACCTCGTCGGCGTCGTCGAGCAGCCGCTCGATCTCCGCGCCCGCCAGCGCGCTCGGCACCAGGCCGAACGCCGACAGCGCCGAGTAGCGCCCGCCCACGTCCGGTCTGGCCAGGACCAGCTGGTACCCGGCGTCGATCGCGGCCTGCTCCAGCGGGGAGCCCGGGTCGGTCACCACCACGATCCGGTCGCCGGGGTCGATCCCGGCGGCGCGGAAGGCGGCCTCGAAGACGCGCAGGGCGGCGTCGGTCTCGACGGTCGTGCCGCTCTTACTGGCGACCACGAGGACGGTCCGGTCCAGGTCGTCGGCCAGCGCGCGGCGTACCTGCCGGGGATCGCTCGTGTCGAGGACGGTCAGCGGCACGTCGGCGCTGTCGCAGATCACCTCCGCGGCCAGCGACGAGCCGCCCATCCCGGCCAGCACGACGTTGGTCAGGCCCTGCGCCCCCGCCCACTCGGCCAGCTTGCCGATCTCCGGCAGCAGCTCGCGCGAGGTCAAAGGCAGGTTGAGCCAGCCGAGGCGGGTCGCCGCCCCGGCCGCCGCCTCCTCGCCCCAGAGCCCTGGGTCGCCGGCGGCCAGCCGTCGCGGCACACCGTCGTCGAGGAGACGTACCGCGGCGGAGGAGGCGGCGTCGGCCACCTCCTCGTCGCGGATCGTGACTTCCACTAACCGGCCAGCTTCTTCGCCACGCTGTCGAGCAGCTCGGTCCAGGAGGCCTCGAACTTGTCGACGCCCTCGTCCTCCAGGACCTTCACGACGTCGTCGTAGTCGACGCCGGCCTCCTTGAGCGCGGCCATGGTGTTCCAGGCCTGCTCGTAGAAGGGGCGAATGGTGTCGCCGGTGATGTTGCCGTGGCCGGCGGCCGCGTCGAGCGTCTTCTCCGGCATGGTGTTGACCGTGCCGGGCGCGACGAGGTCGTCGACGTACATCGTGTCGCGGTACTCGGGGTTCTTCACGCCGGTCGAGGCCCACAGCGGCCGCTGCGGGCGGGCGCCCGCGGCGCGCAGGCGCTGCCAGCGCTCGGAGTTCATGACCTCCTCGAAGGCCGCGTAGGCCAGGCGCGCGTTGGCCACGCCCGCCTTGCCCTTCAGCTCCGGCTTGCCGGCGGCGTCCAGACGCTTGTCGATCTCGGTGTCGACGCGGCTGACGAAGAACGAGGCCACCGACTCGACGCCGGCGAGCTTGAGCCCCTTGGCCTGCGCGGCCTCCAGGCCGGTCAGCCAGGCGTCCATCACCGCGCGGTAGCGCTCCAGCGAGAAGATCAGCGTGACGTTGACGCTGATGCCCTCGGAGATCGCCTGCGTGATCGCCGGCAGCCCCTCCCGGGTCGCCGGGATCTTGATGAAGAGGTTGGGCCGGTCGACCATCCACCACAGCGCGCGGGCCTCGGCGACGGTCTTCTCCGTCTCACGGGCCAGGCGCGGGTCGACCTCCAGCGACACGCGGCCGTCCACGCCGCCGGTGGCGTCGTAGACGGGGCGCAGCACGTCGGCGGCCCAGCGGATGTCGTAGGAGGTGATCGCGCGCACGGCCTCGCCCACGTCGACGCCGCGTACCGCCAGATCCTGGATCTGGCTGTCGTAGGCGTCGCCCTTGCTGAGGGCGCCCGCGAAGATCGTCGGGTTGGAGGTGACGCCGACCACGTTCTTCTCGCGGATCAGCTGCTCCAGGTTGCCGGTGCGCAGGCGCTCACGGCTGATGTCGTCGAGCCAGATGGACACACCCTGGCCGGACAGCTTGTTCAGGATCTCGCTGCTGCTCATCTCAGTTTCCCGTCGTCTCGCCCTTGTCCTGACCGAGCTTGGCGAGGCTGGCCTTGGCCGCCGCCGCCACGCGCTCGGCCGTCAGGCCGAACTGCTCGTACAACGTCTTGTAGGGAGCGGAAGCCCCGAAGTGCTCAAGGCTGACCGTCTCGCCCGCCTCACCCACAAACTCCCGCCAGCCGAGCGCGATTCCCGCCTCGACCGCGACGCGGGCCTTGACCGAGGGCGGCAGCACACTCTGCCGGTACGCGGAGTCCTGCCCGTTGAACCACTCCACACACGGCATCGAGACCACGCGCGCAGGGATGCCCTGCGCCTCCAGCAGTTCCCGGCCCTCCACGGCCAGCTCGACCTCGGAGCCGGTGGCGATGAGGATCACCCGCGGCTGCCCGTTGGAGGCCTCGCGCAGCACGTACGCGCCGCGCTTGACGCCCTCGGCGCTCGTGCCCTCGTAGACCGGCAGGTTCTGCCGGGTCAGCGCCAGCGCGGCCGGGCGGTCGGTGTGCTCCAGCACGGCCTTCCACGCGAAGACGGTCTCGTTGGCGTCGGCCGGGCGGACCACGTCCAGGCCCGGGATCGCGCGCAGCGCCCACAGGTGCTCGACCGGCTGGTGGGTCGGGCCGTCCTCGCCGAGGCCGATCGAGTCGTGCGTCCAGACGTAGGTGACCGGCAGCTTCATCAGCGCCGCCAGGCGTACGGCCGGCCGCATGTAGTCGGAGAAGACCAGGAAGGTGCCGCCGTAGGGCCGGGTGCCGCCGTGCAGGGCGATGCCGTTGAGAATGGCGCCCATGCCGTGCTCGCGGATGCCGAAGTGCAGCGTCCGGCCGTAGCGGTTACCGGGGAAGTCCTTGGTCTGGTGCTCCTCCGGGATGAAGGACGGCTCGCCCTTCATCGTGGTGTTGTTGGACTCGGCCAGGTCGGCGGAGCCGCCCCACAGCTCGGGCAGCACGCGCGAGACGGAGCTGAGGAACTCGCCCGAGGCCTTGCGCGTGGCGACCGAGGCGCCGGCCTCGAACTCCGGCAGCGCGCCGGTCCAGTCGGCGGGCAGCTCACGGGCGGAGATGCGGTCGAGCTCGGCGGCGCGCTCGGGGTTGGCCTGGCGCCATGCGGCGTAGCCCTTCTCCCACTCGGCGTGCGCCTCGCGGCCGCGCGCGGCCACCAGCCTCGCGTGCTCCAGCACCTCGGCGGGGACGTCGAAGGACTTCTCCGGGTCCATGTCGAGGATCTTCTTGGTGGCGGCGACCTCGTCGGCGCCGAGCTTGGAGCCGTGGATCTTGCCGGTGTTCTGCTTGTTGGGCGCCGGCCAGCCGATGATCGTGCGCAGCATGATGAACGACGGCTTGCCGGTCTCGGCGCGGGCGGCTTCCAGCGCGGCGTTCAGGGCGGCGACGTCCTCGGCGTACTCGCCGGTCTTCGTCCAGTCGACCTTCTGCACGTGCCAGCCGTAGGCCTCGTAGCGCTTGAGGATGTCCTCCGACAGCGCGATCTGCGTGTCGTCCTCGATCGAGATGTGGTTGGAGTCGAACAGCACGGTCAGGTTGCCGAGCTTCTGGTGGCCGGCGAGCGCGCTGACCTCGTGGCTGATGCCCTCCTCGATGTCACCCTCGGAGGCGACGCACCAGATGTGGTGGTCGAAGGGGCTCGTGCCGGGGGCGGCGTCCGGGTCGAACAGGCCGCGCTCGCGGCGGGCGGCCATCGCCATGCCGACCGCGTTGCCGACGCCCTGGCCCAGCGGGCCCGTCGTGGTCTCCACGCCGATCGTGTGCCCGTGCTCCGGGTGGCCGGGGGTGAGGCTGTCCCACGTACGCAGGCTCTCGATGTCCTGGAGCGTCAGCCCGTAGCCGGAAAGGTAGAGCTGGATGTAGAGGGTGAGGCTGGAGTGGCCGCACGACAGGACGAAACGGTCGCGGCCGAGCCAGCTCGCGTCGGTCGGGTCGTGCCGCATCGTGCGCTGGAAGAGCAGGTAGGCGGCCGGCGCCAGGCTCATCGCCGTGCCGGGGTGGCCGGAGCCGGCCTTTTCCACCGCGTCCATCGCCAGTGCTCGGACGACGTCGACCGCCTGCTTGTCGAGGTCGGTCCATTCAAAGGTGCTCAACTGCTCGATCTCCGGAATCTCGTTGTCATAGGTGGTGCCGGTTGGCATTTCCCGCCCACACCGGACCCTAACGGAGCCGCGGTCAAGATCGATTCCCTTGCCGCTCCGTGCGTGTCCGAGAGCGGGTCACGCCCCCCATGGCCGGACCGGCCGACCCTGCTACTACAGTTTGTGTGTTCGCAGAGACGCCACGGCGTCCATTCACGGATCCGCTCTAATCAGAGGTTACGCGTTGACTCCGCACGTGCTGGAAGCGCCTTGACGGTGCTCACGAACAGGCAATCGACGGCCCCGGCCCCGCAGGCCACGCCGCCGCGCTCCTTCGGCGCGGTCGTCAAGGCCTATGTCGCGCTGACCAAGCCGCGGGTCATCGAGTTGCTCCTGATCACGACGCTGCCGGTCATGTTCCTCGCGTCGGGCGGCCTGCCGCCCCTGTGGAAGGCCCTGTGGGTCATGGTGTTCGGCACGCTGTCGGCGGGCAGCGCCAACGCGCTCAACTGCTACATCGATCGCGACATCGACGTGAAGATGCGGCGCACCCGCAAGCGCCCGCTGGCCCGCCACCAGGTCACGCCGCGCAACGCGCTGATCTTCGGAATCGTCCTCGGAACTTTGTCCGTTGTTGGCATGTGGGTCACCACGAACCTGCTCGCCGCCGCGCTCAACCTGTCGGCGATCCTGTTCTACGTCTTCGTCTACTCGATGATCCTCAAGCGGCGCACGTCCCAGAACATCGTCTGGGGCGGCCTGGCCGGCTGCATGCCCGTGGTCATCGGCTGGTCGGGCATCACCGGCAGCCTGGAGTGGACGCCGCTGGTGCTGTTCGGCGTGGTGTTCTTCTGGACGCCGCCGCACACCTGGACGCTGGCCATGCGCTACAAGGAGGACTACGCCGCCGCCTCGATCCCGATGCTGCCCGTGGTCGCCACCGAGCGCCGGGTCGTCGTGGAGTCCATCGTCTACACGTGGGCGACGGTGATCTGCTCGCTGCTGCTGTGGCCCGTCGCCGGCACCACGCTGCTCTACCCGATCGTCGCGCTCGCGCTCGGCGTCGTGTGCCTGTGGGAGATCCACCGCATGCTGGCCAGGGTCAACGCCGGCAAGACCGGGGTCGATCTGCGGCCGATGCGCTTCTTCCACTGGTCCAACGCCTACCTGGCGCTCCTCTTCCTCGCCGTCGCCATCGACCCGCTGCTCACCTGAGCGTGTGCGGCGGGACAGCGTGCAACACGATCCGTTAAAGTCACCCTATGGCGTCCCGTGATCCACGCTGGGTGTTCAAGGACCGGCCATCCTTCGCCCTGATCATCGGGCTGGTCGTCACCGGCATCTGCGCACTCGTCTCGCTCTCCTTCGACGTGATCAACGGCGCGCCTGTCGACTTCCTCGTCGCTCTCCTGCTGGCCCTGGCTCCGGTGCCCGTCCTGCTCGCGGCGGTGCTCGCCCTCGACCGCATGGAGCCTGAGCCGCGGAGCAACCTCGTCTTCGCCTTCGCGTGGGGGGCGGGCGTGGCCGTCCTGGTCGCGGGCGTCGTCAACTCCCTCAACCTGCACTACATCGTGGACGCCGCCAACCTCACCCCCGACAACGCCCGCAGCGTCGCCGCCACGTTCGGCGCGCCCGTCGTCGAGGAGACGATGAAGGGCCTGGTCCTGCTCGGCCTGCTGCGCTTTCGCCGGGCCGAGCTCGACGGCCCCACCGACGGCATCATCTACGCCAGCATGGTCGGCCTCGGCTTCGCGATGAGCGAGAACGTCAGCTACTACGTGGCCGCGCTCACCGAGCGGGGCGTCGAGGGCCTGGCCGTCACGGTCGTGCTGCGCGGCATCCTGTCGCCGTTCGCGCACCCGCTGTTCACCTCGATGATCGGCGTCGCGGTCGCCTACGCCGCGCAGCGCAGCGGCTCGGTGCGGGTCGGCTACATCCTGGCGGGCTGGATCGGCGCGATGCTCCTGCACGGCCTGTGGAACGGCATGGCCTCCTACGGCGGCTTCGGCGGCCTCGTGATCGCCTACCTGATCCTGCTGCTGGTCCTCCTGGTCATGATCGGCATCGTCATCAAGGACAGGCGGCGCATCGTCGCCCTCATCCAGCGCTATCTGCCGCCCTACGCACCGACCCGCCTGGTCGACACGGCCGACATCCACATGCTCTCGGCCCTGTCCCGCCGCCGCCGCGCCCGCCAGTGGGCCAGCGCCCATGGCGGCAAGCGCGGGTTGCGCGCGATGAGCGACTACCAGCTGGCCGCCACCGAACTCGGCCTGCTGCACGACCGCGCGGCCCGCCGGGTGGTCGACGAGCGAACCTTCCACGAGGAACAACGCGCCCTCCTCGAATGCATGAGCGCCGCCCGCGCCGGCTTCCCCGTGCCCGCGAGAAGATAACGCCGCCCGCGTCTCGTTCTGCTCGATCGCTTTCCGTTATGGCTGCCGCCACCCCACCGCCACCCTCCGCCGTGGGCTGGCGCCGATCGTGGGGATCGCTTCTCACGTCGGACGTGGTCCCCGCCGTCACGGCCCCCTTGGCCGGCCAAGCCGCTACTCGTCCGGCCAAGCCCCTACTTGACCGGTTAGGGCCGCTTGGCCGGCCGAGCCGCTCCTTGACCGGAGCCGCTCTTGGGCCGATCGCGCCCGGCGGCATTTCGTGGCCCTTCGCCTTGGGCGGGCTCGATGGGTGTGGTCGTGGCCGCTCTTGCGGGCCCTAAGGGCGGGGGTGGGCCAGGATGTGGTCCAGGGTGGTTTCCCTCGGGCCCGGGAAGACGGGCTCGGAGCGCAGGAGGACGGCGTCGGCGAAGCCCTTTGCCGTGGCCAGGAGTTCCCTGGTCGCGTAGACGTAGGTCGCCGCCGCCCACTGCTTGGTCGAGTCGTCGCCCACCCCGTGGGTTTCCAGGCCGGCCGTACGGCAGAGCGTGACGGCGCGGGGGATGTGGAAGACCTGGGTGACCACGGTCAGGCGCCGGGCGCCGAAGACCTTGCGGGCCCGTACGCAGGAGTCCCAGGTGTCGAACCCGGCGTAGTCCAGGACCATCGCTCCCGGAGGCACGCCCTTGTGGGTCAGGTAGTCGCGCATGGCGGTGGGCTCGTCGTATTCCCGGCGGCTGTTGTCGCCGGACAGGAGCAGCGCCTTCACCTTGCCGGCCCGGTACAGCTCGGCGGCGATGTCCAGGCGGCGGGCGAGCATGGGGGAGGGCTGCCCGCCGTACAGGCCGGCGCCGAGCACGAGGGCGGCCTGCGCGTCCGGGACCCGCGCGAGCCAGCCCTCGGTGCCGGCGGTGGCGCGGTGCGGCGAGCTGCCGAGCCAGGCCCAGGTCATGGGGGCCAGCGCGAGCACGCTGGCCAGGACGAGCGTCTGGTAGCCCCATCTCAGGAGCTTCCGTTTATTTCCCGACAAGGGTGGCCTTCCGCCGGTGGGGGAGGGGCGGACCTATCGTGCCATAACCGGTCAGGCGGTGGCGGGCTCCCGGTCGGGGGAGGGGAGCGCCCCCACCGGCTCACGGACGCGCGTGGCGGTCGCCGCACGCAGCGCGAAGATCCACACCAGGGTCGAGCCGAGCACGTGCAGGCCCACGAGGAAGGCGGGCACGCCCAGGAAGTACTGCGTGTAGCCGATGACGCCCTGCAGCAGTTCGATGCCCAGCAGGGCCAGCGCTGCCCGGCGGGCGGCCCGTGGCGCGTCGCTCACGTGCAGGGCGATCAGCAGCGCGAAGGTCAGGCCGACGACGAGGTAGGCGAGGTCGGCGTGGATCCTGGCCACGGTCTCGATGTCGAAGTCGAAGCGCGAGGCCAGCTCGTCGCCGGAGTGGGGGCCGGTGCCGGTGACCAGCACGCCCGCCATCAGCAGCGCGAACGTCGCCGCGACCAGGACCTGCGCCAGCCGCCTGATGTCACGGTGCACGGTGCGCCTGATCACTCCCTCGCGCTCGCCCGTCCGCACGTAGAACAACCAGCAGGCGGCCATCAGGCCCACGGAGATCAGGTAGTGCGTGCCGACCGTGGCCGGGTGCAGTGCGCTCCTGACCACCAGCCCGCCCCAGAGCGCCTGCACGACGATGCCGACCGGCTGCAGCCAGGCCAGGCGTACCAGGTCGGGACGGCGCGGCGCCAGGCGCAGCGCGGCGATCACGCAGGCGAAGCCGACCGCCAGCACCAGGAACGTGAGCAGGCGGTTGCCGAACTCGACCGCCATGTGCAGCGGCGAGATCTCGGGGTGCAGGACCGGGAGGTAGCTGTCGCTGGTGCACTGGGGCCAGGTCGGGCAGCCCAGCCCGGACTCCGTCACCCGGACCGTGGCGCCGGTGACCGTGATGCCCGCGTTGACCACGACCGACGCCAGCGCCCAATAGCGGATCGAGGCCTGGCTGGGCGCCCAGAAGAAGAGACTCCTGATGATCGGGTTCGGGTGGTCCGTGGGTAGCTTCACGTCATCGATGGTAGGGGCCGTATGTGCCGGTCCTTCCACCGCGATGGCCTCTGGCCGACCGAGCGAAGTTCAGTGTAGTGTGACATATTACTGAAGGGAGGCCGATGTCGGACGTCATCGTCATCGGCGCCGGAGTGGTCGGCGCCGCCTGCGCCTACTACGCGGCGCGCGCCGGGCTGGACGTGACCGTCGTCGACCGCGGCCCCGTGGCGAGCGGCACCACGGGATCCGGCGAGGGCAACGTGCTCGTCTCCGACAAGGAGCCGGGCCCCGAGCTCGACCTCGCCCTTCTGTCCAACCGCCTCTGGCGCGAACTGGCCGGTCACGGCGGGTTCGAGTTCGAGGCCAAGGGCGGGCTCGTCGTCGCCGAGACCGCCGACGTCCTGCGGCAGCTCACCGAACTGGCCGCCAAGCAGGGCGTGGAGCACACGGCGGTACCCGGCGAGGCGCTGGGCGGCTACGAGCCGCACCTGGCGCCGGGGCTGGCCGGCGGCGTCCACTACCCCCAGGACGCGCAGGTCCAGCCCATGCTCGCCGCCGCCCGCCTGATCGGGCTCGGCGCGGACTCCTACGGCCATGGCGCCCTCCACCTGCGCACCGGCGTCACCGTCACCGGCTTCCTGCGTGACGGGGAGAGGGTGAACGGCGTGCGTACCTCCCACGGGGACATTCTCGGCGGCGCCGTCGTCAACGCCGCCGGCACCTGGGGCGGCGAGGTCGCCGCGCTGGCCGGCCTCCACCTTCCGGTGCTGCCCAGGCGCGGCTTCATCCTGGTGACGGAACCGCTGCGCGAACCGCTGATCCGGCACAAGGTCTACACCGCCGCGTACGTCACCAACGTCGCCAGCGACGCGGAAGGGCTGGAGACCTCCGCCGTGGTCGAGGGAACCCCCGCCGGACCCGTGCTCATCGGGGCCAGCAGGGAACGGGTCGGCTTCGACCGGACCACCTCGGTGCCGGTGCTGTCCAGGCTGGCCGCGCAGGCCGTCGCGCTGTTCCCCGCCCTGCGCGAGGTGCGGGCGATCCGCTCCTACTGCGGCTTCCGCCCGTACTGTCCCGACCATCTGCCCGTCATCGGCGAGGATCCCCGGGCGCCCGGCCTCTACCACGCCTGCGGTCACGAGGGGGCAGGCATCGGCCTGGCCCCCGCCACCGGCTACCTGCTGGCCCAGCTTCTGACCGGGCAGCGGCCCGGCCAGGACCTCCGCCCGTTCCGCCCCGACCGCTTCACCCGAGAGGAGACCGGCTGATGGAGCGGTTCGACATCTCCGTCGACGGCCGCGCCGTGCCCGCCGAACCGGGGCAGACGATCGGCGCGGCGCTGCACGCCGCCGGGGTGCGTTCCTGGCGCAGTACCCGGTTCGGCGGCCGGCCGCGCGGCCTGTTCTGCGGCATCGGGGTCTGCTTCGACTGCCTCGTCGAGGTCAACGGCCGCCCGGCCGAGCGCGCCTGCCAGCTGGAGGCCCGGCCCGGTGACGAGGTGAGCACCTCATGACCCACGACCTGGCCGTCATCGGCGGCGGGCCCGCCGGGGTCGCGGGCGCGCTGACCGCCGCGCTCGCCGGGCTGCGCGTCGTGCTGCTGGACGGTGGCCCGCGCCTGGGCGGCCAGTACTTCCGCCACGCCCACGGCGCCGAACCCGAACCCCGCTTCGCCCGCCAGTCCCACGCCCTGCGCCAACGGGCCGAGGTCCTGCTCAAGCACCAGGTCTGGGCCGTCAGCCGCGAGGACGACGGGTTCACCGTGCACGCCCACGGCACCGCCCGTACGCAGGTTCGGGCGCGGCGCCTGCTCATCGCCACCGGCGCCCACGACCGGCCCCTGCCCTTCCCCGGCTGGGACCTGCCCGGCGTGCTCACCGCCGGCGGCGCGCAGGCGCTGCTCAAGGGCGAGCGCGTCCTGGCCGGGCGGCGGATCGCCGTGGCCGGGACCGGGCCGTTCCTGCTGCCGGTGGCCGCCGGGCTGGCCGGGGCGGGCGCGGAGGTGGCCGGGGTGTTCGAGGCCTCGGGCGGGCTGGGGCTGGCCCGGCATCCGGTCATGGCACTCGGCAAGGCGGGCGAGGCCGCCGGGTACGCGTGGGCGCTGGCCGCGCGCCGCGTGCCGTACCGGAGGAACCACGCGGTGATCGCCGCGCACGGCGAGCACGAGCTGCGCGCGGTCACGGTGGCCAGGCTGGATCGCGACTGGAACGTTCTGGGCACCGAGGAACTGGAGTGCGACGCGCTGGCCGTCGGCTACGGGTTCGTGCCGCAGATCGAGCTGGCCGTCCAGCTCGGCTGCCTGACCCGTCACGACGCCGACGGCACGCCGGTCGTGGATGTGGACGCGCGCCAGCGCACCAGCGTTCCCGGGGTGTGGGCGGCCGGTGAGCCCACCGGTGTCGGCGGCCGGGAGCTGTCGGAGATCGAGGGCCGCGTCGCCGGCCTCGCGCTCGCCGGTGGGCCCTCCGGTGAGGTGCCCGGCCTGCTGCTGCGCAGGCGCGCCCGGCTTCGGGCCTTCGCCGCGGCGCTGCTGAGTGCCTACCCGGTGAGGCCGGGCTGGCAGTCGTGGCTCACCCGGGACACGCCCGTCTGCCGGTGTGAGGAGGTGCCGCTGTCTCGCGTGCGCGAGGCACAGGAGCTCGGCGCCACCGACGCCCGTTCGATCAAGCTGCTGGCCAGGCCGGGTATGGGCTGGTGCCAGGGCCGCATGTGCGGCTACGCGCTCGCCTGCCTGGCCGGGGAACCCCAGCAGCCCCCACGCCGCCCCATCGCCCAGCCGATCTCCCTAGGTGCACTAGCGGAGCCCCCACAGAAGGAATATTGATGACTAAACGCACCAAACCCTGGCACGGCGTCATGGTGGCCACCGCGCTTCCCCTGCACGACGACCTGTCCGTGGACGACGACGGCTACGCCGCGCACTGCCGCTGGCTGGTCGAGAACGGCTGCGACGGCGTCGTGCCCAACGGCTCGCTGGGCGAGTACCAGACGCTCACGCCGGAAGAGCGAGCCAAGGTCGCCGAGACCGCCGTCGCCGCGATCGGCGGCGAGCGCGTCATGGCCGGCGTCGGCGCCTACGGCGCGGCCGAGTCGCGCCGGTGGGCGGAGCACGCCCGCGAGATCGGCTGCGGCTCGGTGCTCGCGCTGCCGCCCAACACCTACCGCGCCGACGAGCGCGCCGTGCTGGAGCACTACCGCCAGGTGGCCGAGGCGGGCGTGCCCGTCGTGGCCTACAACAACCCCTATGACACCAAGGTCGACCTGACCCCGGCGCTGCTGGCCAAGCTGCACGCCGAGGGGCTGATCGTGGCGGTCAAGGAGTTCACCGGGGACGTGCGCCGCGCCTACGAGCTGGCCGAGCTCGCCCCCGGACTCGACCTGCTGGTCGGCTCCGACGACGTGCTGCTGGAGCTGGGCATCGCCGGGGCCGTGGGCTGGATCGCGGGCTTCCCCAACGCGCTGCCCGCCGCCAACGTCGCCCTGTACCGCGCCGCGCTCGCCCGCGACCTGGACACGGCGCTGCCCCTGTACCGCACGCTGCACCCGCTGCTGCGCTGGGACTCCAAGATCGAGTTCGTGCAGGCCATCAAGCTCTCCATGGACGTGGCGGGCCGGCGCGGCGGCCCCTGCCGCCAGCCGCGCGTGCCGCTGACGGAGGACCAGTCCGCCGCCGTCCGCGCCGCCACCGAGAAGGCCCTCGCCGAGGGGATCGCATAACTCTCTCCCAGCGTTGCTCTTCACGGAGGGCATTCTCTGGGAGCGAGCTCCCAGCGTTGCTCTTGACGGAAGGCCTTCTGCTGGAGAGCTCCTAGTGTTGCTCTTGACGGAGGGGCCTTCTCTCAGAGCGAGGCTTTCCCGTACGGCAAGCCGTGTGACCCCCACCCCGGTCTCGGGGCGGGCGGCACTCCAGGGGGACGGCCGGCGGCCGTGCCCCCTCCCGCCGTGACGAGGTCCGTCACACCGGCCAAGTGGCCCAGGCACCCCCCAGAGGAGCTGTATGAGAACCAACCGGGTCTTCCACGCGGTCGACTCCCACACCGAGGGCATGCCCACCCGGGTGGTCACCGGCGGCGTCGGGGTGATCCCGGGGGCCACCATGGCCGAGCGCCGGGTGTACTTCCGTGACCACCTCGACCACCTGCGCAACCTGCTCATGCGCGAGCCCCGCGGCCATTCGGCCATGAGCGGGGCGATCCTGCAGCCGCCCACCCGGCCGGACGCCGACTGGGGCGTGCTGTTCATCGAGGTGTCCGGGCTGCTGCCGATGTGCGGGCACGGCACGATCGGGGTGGCGACCGTGCTGGTCGAGACCGGCATGGTCGAGGTGAGCGAGCCGGTGACCACGATCCGGCTGGAGGTTCCCGCCGGGCTGGTCACCGTCGACGTCGCGGTCAGGGACGGCGTCGCCGAGTCGGTCACGCTCCGCAACGTCGCCGCCTTCGGCGACCGGCTGGACGCCGAGGTCGAGGTGCCCGGGTTCGGGCGGATCCGCTATGACCTGGCCTATGGCGGCAACTTCTACGCCATCGTCGGCCTCGACTCCTACAAGCTGCCGTTCGACCGGGCGGCCAAGAACGAGATCATCGCCGCCGGGCTGGCCACCATGGACGCGATCAACGCCACCGACGAGCCGGTCCACCCCGAGGACCCGCGCATCCGCGGCTGTCACCACGTCTACTTCGCCGCCCCCGGCTCCACCGCCCAGCACTCCCGGCACGCGATGGCGATCTTCCCGGGCTGGTTCGACCGCTCGCCCTGCGGCACCGGCACCAGCGCCCGGATGGCCCAGCTGCACGCCCGGGGCGAGCTGGCGATCGGCGCGGACTTCGTCAACGAGTCGTTCATCGGCACCCGCTTCATCGGGCGGCTGCTGGAGGAGACCACCGTGGGCGGGCGGCCCGCGGTCGTGCCGTCCATCACCGGACGGGCCTGGATCACCGGGACCGCCCAGTACTTCCTCGATCCCCGCGACCCCTTCCCCGAAGGGTTCGAGCTGTGATCACGACGGTCGACTACCACACCGGTGGCGAACCGTTCAGGATCGTGACCGGTGGGGTGCCGGACATTCCCGGTGCCACGGTGCTCGAACGCCGGTCGGCCACCGAGGGGGTCGATCACGTGCGGCGGCTGTTGTGCCACGAGCCGCGGGGCCATGCCGACATGTACGGATGTTTCCTGGTGCCTCCTGATGACGCCGGGGCTCATCTGGGGGTGCTGTTCTGGCACAAGGACGGCTATTCCACCGCGTGTGGTCATGGCACGATCGCGCTGGCCGTACACGCTGTGCAGGAGGGACTGGTCGCCGCCGGCCCGGACGGTGTCACCGACGTGGTCGTCGACGTCCCGTCGGGGCGCGTGACGGCCCGCGTGGCCCGCGCCGGGGGCCGGATCACCGGCGTCACCTTCCGCAGCGTGCCGTCGTGGGTGATCGCCCGCGGGGTCGAGGTCGCCGGCGTCAGCCTCGACCTCTCCTACGGCGGCGCCATCTACGCCAGCCTGCCCGCCTCCGCCGCGGGCCTGTCCGTGGAGCGGGAGCACCTGCCCGCCCTCATCGCCCACGGCCGCCGCGTCAAGGCCGCGCTGGAGCACCACCCCGCCGCCCGCCACCCCGGGGACGAGCGGCTGTCCGGGATCTACGGCGTCATCTTCCACGACGAGCTGTCCGCCGACGGAACCGCCCTGCACCAGCGCAACGTCACCGTCTTCGCCGACGGCGAGGTGGACCGCTCGCCGTGCGGCTCCGGCACCGCCGCCCGCATGGCCCTGCTGGCCGCCGACCACGGCGACGCCGTCACGCTGACCCACGACAGCGTGATCGGCACCCGCTTCACCGCCCGGGTGGCCGGGCGGACGGCCGAGGGGATCGTGCCGGAGATCGACGGCATGGCCTACCGCACCGGCCGCCACACCTTCGACCTCGACCCCGCCGACCCCCTCGGCACGGGCTTCGTCCTCCGCTGACCCACCCCGCTCACGAAAGCCCGACCGACACCCCCGGGCCGCCCGGCTCACACGCTGGCCGGGTCGCCCGGCCCACCCTCCGCCCGGCTCGCCTTCCACCCGGCTCGCCTTCCACCCGGCTCGCCCTCCGCCCGGCTCGCCTTCCACCCGGCCCACCTTCCGCCCAGCCCACACTCCGCCCGGCTCACGAACTGCCCCGGACCGCCCGGAAACCGCCCGCCACGCTCATGGGCGCCCAAGTATCCACGGCGGCCCGGCTCCCCGGGCTCAACGTCCGGCCGGCCGGATCACGGGCTGCCGGGCGTGCCGGGCCAAGGGCCGCCTGGTTCGATGACGCCGTGCTCGTACGCGTAGATGATCGCCTGGACGCGGTCCCGGCAGCCGATCTTGGCCAGGAGGTTGGCCACGTGCGTCTTGACCGTCGAGACGCTGACGGCCAAGGTCTGGGCGATCTCCCCGTTGGACAGCCCGCGGGCCAGGAGGACGAGTGTGTCGTGCTCCCGGCCGGTCAGCGCGGGCAGGGGCTCCAGGACCCGCGGCGGCTTCGAGGTGCGGGCGAACTCGGCGACGAGGCGGCGCGTGACGCCGGGCGCGACCAGGCCCTGACCTCCGGCCACCACCCGCACGGCCGCCACCAGCTCGTCGGGTTCGACGTCCTTCAGCAGGAAGCCCCGCGCGCCGCCGCGCAGCGCGGAGAAGACGTACTCGTCGAGGTCGAACGTGGTCACGACCAGCACGGCGAGCGGGTCGGCGACCCCCGCGCCGGCCAGTTGCCCGGTCGCGGCGATGCCGTCGAGGACGGGCATGCGGACGTCCATGATGACCAGGTCGGGCCGCAGGCGGCGGGCGAGCCGTACCGCCTCCTGCCCGTCGGCCGCCTCGCCGACGATCTCGAGGTCGGGCTCCGACTCCAGGATCGTGCGGAATCCGGCCCGGACCACGGCCTGGTCGTCGGCGATCAGGATCGTGAACGTCATGGACGCTCCAGGGGGAAGGAGGCGCTGACCAGCCAGCCGCCGTCGGGTTCGGGGCCGGCGGTGAGCGCGCCGCCGGCGTGGGTGACGCGTTCGCGCATGCCGAGCAGGCCGTAGCCGCCGTCGGGGCCGGTCGGCCGGGCGGCGCGGGCGGGCCTGGCGTTGCGCACCGCCACCGCGAACCCGGCCTCGCCGAAGGTGGTCGTGACGCTGACCTTGGCGCCGGGCGCGTGCCTGCGGACGTTGGTCAGCGCCTCGCGGACCAGGCGGGAGACCGCCAGCCCGGTGGTGACGGGCAGCGGTCGCGGCTCGCCCGAGGCGCTGACCTCGACGTCCATGCCGGTCGTCCGGAACCGGCGGACGGTCTCCTCCACGCCGGTCAGCGCGGGGGCGCGGCCGTCGGCCCCATCCGGCTCGCTGTCGCGCATGAGCCCCACCAGCGCGCGCAGCGCGGCCAGTGTGTCGCGGCCCTGGGACCTGATCGCCCGTAACGTGGCCCGCGCGGCCGCCGGGTCGCGGTCGAGCAGCCGGTCGGCGGCACCGGCCTGCACGACGATCGCCGACAGGTCGTGCGCGGCGATGTCGTGCAGTTCCCTGGCTATCCTGGCCCGCTCCTCGGCGACCGCGGTCCTGGCGCGTTCCTCCCGCTCGCGCGCGATGCCCGCCGCCGCCCTGGCCACACCCGCCCGCCTGGCCTGTACGGCGAAGCCCGCCGTGGCGGGAAGCAGATAGGCGGCGGCGACGGCGGCCGCCATCCCGGCCGGATCGCCGGGCGGCACGCCCCAGAAGGTGAGCAGCCCGCCGTGCCCGCCGCCCGCCAGCGTCCCGAGCAGCCCTCCGGCGGCATGGACGGCCCCGCAGGCCAGGATCGCGACCGTCGCCCGCACCTGGGGCAGGCGGCAGGCCACGGTGTAGGAGCACACCACGGCGCCCACGCCGATCAGGGCGGGACGGGCGGGCAACAGCATGGCCGCCAGCGGGATCACACTGGCCGCCGCCAGAGCCAGAACGGGACGGCGCCGCCGCAGGGCGATGGTGGCCAGGTCCGCGGCGGCCAGGGAGAAGCCGGCGGCGATGACGCCGGGGGCGAGCGCGCTCAGCGTGCCCTGGTGGACGGCCGGCAGCAGGCGGGCCGTACTGGCGAGGATGAGCAGAGCGGCGGCCAGCGCGTCACGCCCGGCGGCGGTGCGGACGCCGAGTCGCGCCGGCCCTTCGCTCCACACGCTCATGCCGCCCCGCGAGCTCCTCCGGCGTCGGCGCGACCGCCCATGGGCAGCCGCCGCCAGTACGTCACGCACCGCCAGGCCCACTCCAGCGGGCCGTAGCCGTACCTTCGCAACCACAGGTTACTCACCACGGCCTGAAGGAGCAGGATCGCTGCGCCCAGCGCCGCCGCGAGCGCCCACTCCTTGGAGCCGCGCAGGCCGAGCGCCGCGCCGATCGGGACGAACAGCAGGGCGGCGCCGAAGTAGTTGGTCAGCGCCATCCTGCCCATCGGCGCCAGCGCCCACGACAGCGCCGCCCCCGCCGGGGTGCGCAGAAGCAGCAGGAAGAGCGCGACGTAGCAGCCCGCGGTGGCCAGCGACAGCGTCGTGCCGAGCCGGATCTGCGCCACGTCGGGCAGCGGCAGGGTGATGAGCCAGTACGTCAGCCCGCAGACCGCCAGCGAGACGGCGCCCAGCGCGGCCAGATGCCGGGGACGCTCGCCGAGCGTCTCCGGCACCCGCAGTTCGGCCAGCGTGTACCCGAGCGCGAACAACCCGGGCAGCAGCCCCAAACCGCCCACCCCGGCCAGGACGCCCGCCACCGTCAGCGCGACGGCCACGGCGGGCAGTGCCCGGCGCGGCAGGTAGCTCAGGGGGAGAAGCACCAGGACGCCGGTGACGGCGAACGGCAGCAGAACCTCGCCCGGCTGCAGCAGGTGCAGGACGGCGCCCAGCGCGGCCAGCGCCGCGAACCGCCTCAGCAGCAGCGGCCTCGGCCGTCCCGTGCGCCGGGCGGCCGAGCGAAGGAAGATCCCGAAGCCGATGCCGAACAACAGGTAGAAGAGGGGATAGAAGCGCCCGAGAAAGAACAGGCGCAGCGGGCCGGGCAGTTGCCCGGCGTAGGCGAACATCTCCATGGTCTGGGGGATGTTCACGAAGATGATTCCGCACAGGGCGAACCCGCGCAGCGCGTCGAGCGCGGCGATGCGCTGCTTCGGGGCGACCGGGGCCTGCGGGGAGGACGGGGAGCCTGACACGCCTTCATGGTGATCGGGAACGGGGCCCTGGCGCTTCGGGACCGTGGCCCCTTCCTTCTCGGTCGCGGGGAGGAGGGCGACTCGTCCGCGCGGCCCCCTTCCCTTCTCCGGCCGGTGGCCTGGATGCTTGGCCCCATGAACGCGCTGCCCTATATCGACGCGGAGGCCCTCGGCCGCCTGGTTCCGGTGACGCGGGCCGTACACCTGCTGGAGGTGGCGCTGCGCGACGGGCTGGATCCCGAGGACACCCCGCGGCGGCCGGTCGTGGACCTGCCCGGTGGCCAGATGTTGCTGATGCCCGCCGCCACCCGCGCCTACGCCGGAGTCAAGGCGGTCACGATCGCGCCCGACGGACCCGAGCGCGACCTGCCCCGCGTCCAGGGCGCCTACCTGCTGTTCGACGGCGGCACCCTGAGCCCGCTCGCGGTCATGGACGGCATCGCGCTGACCAGCCTGCGCACCCCGGCCGTCTCCGCGCTGGCCGCCACCCACCTGGCCGCCGCCGACGCCCGCACGCTGGTGGTCTTCGGCTCCGGCCCGCAGGCTTGGGGTCACGTCCTGGCCTTGCGCGCCGTACGCCCGCTGGAGCGCGTCACCGTCGTCGCCCGGCACGGAGGGCGGGCCGAGGCCATGGCCGAGCGCTGCCGGTCACTCGGCCTGACCGCCCGGGCCCTTCGCGGCGACGATCCCGGCACGCGCGCGGCCGTCGACGCCGCCGTGGCCGGGGCCGACCTCATCGCCTGCTGCACCACCGCCCGCGAGCCGCTCTTCGCCGGTAAGCTCGCCCGCGACGGCGCCGCCGTCATCGCCGTCGGCTCCCACGAACCCGGCGCCCGCGAGGTCGACGACGACCTCGTCGCCCGCTCGTGCGTGGTCGTCGAGTCCCGGGCGAGCGCGCTGGTCGAGGCGGGAGATGTGATCGTCCCGATCCGCCACGGTACGATCACGACTGGTCACCTCGCCGGAAACCTCGCCGAGCTGATCAACGGCCGCATCACCGCAGGCCCAGAGCCCAGACTGTTCAAGAGCACAGGGATGGCCTGGCAGGACCTCGTGGTGGCCGCGGCCGCCTACGAGGCGTGGACGTAAGGAAAGGGATGCGCGCGATGGCTGCGGAGGACCGGCTCGACCTGCCGATGGTGGGGGAGCGGCAGAGCCTGCGCGAGCAGGTCGCGCACGCGCTCCGGGCGGCGCTGATCACCGGCGAGATGCGGCCGGGCGTGGTGTACTCCGCGCCGGTCCTGGCCGCCCAGTTCGGGGTGTCGGCGACCCCCGTCCGCGAGGCCATGCTCGACCTGGCCAAGGAGGGCCTGGTCGAGGCGGTCCGCAACAAGGGCTTCCGGGTCACGGAGCTGTCCGACCGCGACCTCGACGAACTCACCGAGATCCGCCAGCTGATCGAGGTGCCCACGGTGACCCGGCTCGCGGACGCCTCGCGGGCCGCGGAGTTCGAGAGCCTGCGGCCGCTCGCGGAGAAGATCGTCTCCGCGGCGGAACGCGGCGACCTGCTGGCCTACGTGGACGCCGACCTGCGCTTTCACGTGGAGCTGCTCAAGCTGTCGGGCAACGCGCACCTGGTGGAGGTCGTACGCGACCTGCGCAACCGGGCCCGCCTGTACGGCCTGCAGCAGCTCTTCGAGCGCGGCAGGCTCCCCGACTCGGGACGCGAGCACCTGGCCCTGCTCAGCGCCTTGGCCGCGGGTGACTCCGCCGCGGCAGAAAGCATCATGAGCGCCCACATCCAGCACGTACGCGGCATCTGGGCCGACCGCCCCGAATAGGCGGTCAGAGGTGGCGCGCACGGACCAGCCAGAGGTCCATCTCCGGGGTGCGCAGCCGCTGCGGCAGCGGAGGAAGCCACCCGCACGCCCCCGCGGCGATCTCCCGGTGCAGGGCGGCCGAAGCGCTCCACCCGTGCCGTGCCAGCAACGCCGCCGGATCGCGCAGCGCCCCCGCGAACGGAACGCCCCGCAGCGCCATCTCCCGCAGGAACGGCTGCATCACCGGGTCCCGCAGGAACGCCTCGTGCGGCACGTCGAACGTCAGCCACGAGCCCGGCGCCGCCAGCGCGCTGACCGAGTCCAGCACCGCGTGGGTCTGGGCCGGGGTCAGGTAGTAGAAGAGCCCGTCGGCGATCCAGCAGGCGGGCTCGGAAACGGAGAACCCGGCCTCGACCAGCGCCGGTGCCCAGTCGAGCCGGAGGTCGGCCTCGACCACCCGCACCTCGCAGCGCGCGCCGAACCCGGCCGCGGCCAGCAGTTCCGTCTTGCCGTCCAGCTGGCCGGGCAGGTCCACCTCGTAGTAGACGAGTGAGGGCTCGACGGGCAGCCGGTAGGCGCGGGCGTCGGTGCCGGATCCGAGGCAGACGGCCTGCCGTACGCCGGAGGAGAGCAGCGTGAGGTCGCCCAGCCGCCCGCGCAGCGGCACCACCGCGGACGGCAGCGCGCCGGCGCGCACGGTGTCGACGCCCGCCTCGGAGGCCGGGGTGACGAAGACGGCCGCGCACGGATCGTCCAGGTACGCATCGGGCTGGGCGTGTTCGCGGGCACGCAGCACGGCCATCCAGTCACTGGTGAGCTTGACCGGCTCGGACCCCATCGTCCACGACCCTTCGCATCCGAAGAATGACTCAGGGTAATAGTGCCTGGTGGTGGCGGTGGAAACCAGTCCAGGATCAGAGCTTCTTGCGCGCCCGGGTGGCGCCCAGGCTGGCCGCGACCACGCAGATGACCGCCGCCCACTCGCGGAGGTGCAGGATCTCGCCCAGCACCACCAGCCCGATCATCGCCGCCACGGCGGGCTCCAGGCTCATCAGGATCCCGAACACGTGCTTGGGCATCCGGCGCAGCGCCTGCAGCTCCAGCGAGTACGGGATCACCGACGACAGCAGCCCGACCCCCAGCCCGATCAGCAGCACCTCGGGCCGCAGCAGGTCCGCCCCGCCGGCCGTGACGCCGACCGGCGCGACCACCACCGCGGAGACCGCCATGGCCAGCGACAGCCCGGTGGCGCCGGAGAAGCGCTGCCCGGCCGCCGCCGACAGCAGGATGTACGCCGCCCAGCACGCCCCCGCGACCAGCGCGAAGCCGATGCCGGCCCAGCTGACCGAGGTCGACTGCCCCCAGGGAGCGAGCAGGACCACGCCGCCCCCGGCCAGAAGCACCCACAACAGGTCGAGCCGCCGCCGCGAGGCCGCCACCGCGACCCCCAGCGGCCCCAGGAACTCGATCGCCACCGCGATCCCCATGGGCAACCGGGCCAGAGCCTCGTAGAACGTCAGATTCATGACCGCCAACGTGGCGCCGAAGCCGACCACGACCGCCCAGTCACGCCTGGTCATGCCCCGCAGCCGCGGCCGGGCCACAGCGGTGATGATCAGCGCCCCGGCCGCGATGCGCAGGAAGACCATGGCGCTCGGCGGCAGGATGTGGAACAGGTCCTTGGCGAACCCGGCGCCGAGCTGGACGGAGACGATGGCCAGCAGCACGAGCCCGGAGGGCGGGATCGAGTCGGCGGCGGTGCGCAGCAGACCGCCCGGTCCCGGCACACCGGACTTGGAACGGTCGAATGGTTCATCAAGGGCAAAGGCGGTCAAGGGGACTCCTCAGGTCGTCGTCAGAGGGTACTCACGACGACCGACACAACCGGAGCCCGGGGTGTCACTCCCAGCGGAACGTGCGCGAGGCCAGCCCCAGCGTGAGCACCGCCCAGACCGCCAGAACGGCCAGCGCGCCGAGCGGCAGCGCGGCGCCGTCGCGCAGCACCGCGCGCAGGCCGCCGGTCAGCGCCGAGATGGGCAGCAGCTCAAGCGCCGAGCGCAGCCCCTCGGGGAACTTCGACAGGGGGAAGACCACCCCGCCCGCCCCCAGGAGCACCAGGTAGACGAGGTTGGCCGCGGCCAGCGTCGCCTCCGCGCGCAGCACCCCCGCCATGAGCAGGCCCAGCCCGCTGAAGGCCGCGGTGCCGAGCAGCACCAGCAGGGCCGCCCCCAGGAACGAGCCCTGCGGCCGCCACCCGAGCGCCAGCGCCACGGCCACGATGACCACCACCTGCAGGGCCTCCACCGCGAGTACGGCCAGCGTCTTGGCCAGCATGAGCCCGGCCCGCGACAGCGGCGTGGCCCCGAGCCGCTTCAGCACGCCGTAGCGGCGCTCGAACCCGGTCGCGATCGCCTGCCCGGTGAACGCCGTGGACATCACGGCCAGGGCCAGCACGCCGGGGGCCAGGAAGTCGACCCGGCTCCCGCCCCCGATGTCGATCAGCGGCGCCAGCGAGAAGCCCGCGAGCAGAAGCACCGGGATGATCAGCGTGAGCAGCAGCTGCTCGCCGTTGCGCAGGATGGCCCGCACCTCGGCTCCCGCCTGCGCCAGCACCATCCTGGGCAGCGACGCGGCGCCGGGGGCCGGAGTGAAGTCAAGGGCGGTCATCGCAGTTCGCGTCCCGTCAGTTCGAGGAAGACGTCCTCCAGCGTGCGGCGCTCGATGCGCAGGTCGTCGGCGGTGACGCCCTCGGCGGCGCACCAGGCGGTGACCGTGGCCAGCAGCTCGGGCCCGACCTGGCCCTCGAGGATGTAGTGGCCGGCCGGGGACTCCTTGGCGGCGCTGCCGGCCGGCAGCGCGTTGAGCAGTTCCTCCAGCGCCAGGCCGGGACGGGCGCGGAAGCGCAACTGCCGCTCGGCGCCGGTCAGCTGGGCGGGGCTGCCCTCGGCCACGACCTGGCCGCGGTCGATGATGACGACGTGGTCGGACAGGCGCTCGGCCTCGTCCATGTGATGGGTGGTGAGCACCACGGAGACCCCGGCCGCGCGCAGGTCGCCGATCAGGTCCCAGCAGCCGTGCCTGGCCTGCGGGTCGAGCCCGGCGGTCGGCTCGTCGAGGAAGACCAGCTCGGGGCGGCCGACGACCGCCGCGGCCAGGGACAGGCGCTGCTGCTGGCCGCCGGAGAGCCTGCGGTAGGGGGTGCGGGCGTGCTCGGCCAGCCCGAGGCGTACCAGAAGGGCATGCGGGTCGAGGGGGCGGGCGTAGAAGCGCGAGACCAGCCGCAGCCACTCGCCGCAGCGCATCGCGGGCGGGACGCCGCCCGCCTGGAGCATGACGCCCACCCGGGGGCGCAGCGCGTGGGTGCGCGGATCGGCGCCGAGCACCCGGACGGTGCCGGCGTCGGCGCGTCTGAAGCCCTCGCAGATCTCGATCGTGGAGGTCTTGCCCGCGCCGTTGGGGCCGAGGATCGCGGTGACCGCGCCGCGGGCCGCCGAGAGCGTGAGGCCGTCGATCGCCGTGGTGGCGCCGTAGCGCTTGACCAGATCGATGATCTCGACGGCTGGGGAATCCATGGCAAGAGTCTAGGGACTGCCCGCGATGGTCCGGGCTTCGACCTGGCAGTGCGTAAAGGCTTGCGGACGAACCCGTCAAGTCGCCTGACGGGTGAGACGGGACGTGATTGGGTAATTGTGGTCCATCTCACAGAAGGAGGGGGAAGTGTCAGTACGCAGCGCTTATGATCCAGGCGTTCCCTGCTGGGTGGATCTGTCGACCACCGACGTGGCGGCGGCGGTCGGCTTCTACGGCGAGCTGCTCGGGTGGCGGGCCGAGATGGCCGAGGACCCGGCCGCGGGCGGCTACGGGCAGTTCTACGTCGGCGACAAGGTCGTGGCCGGCGTCGGCCCGCTCCAGGCTCCGGGCATGCCGCCGGTCTGGAACATGTACGTCTCCACCGACGACGCGGCGGCGGTCGCCGACCGGGTCAAGAACGCGGGCGGCACGGTCGTCGCCGAGCCGTTCGCGGTGTTCGAAGAGGGCACGATGGCGGTCTTCCAAGGCCCCGACGGCGGCTTCTTCAGTGTCTGGCAGCCCGGCAACCACCATGGCGCGGCGCTGGTCAACGAGCCGGGCGCGTACTGCTGGAACGAGCTCGTCAGCCGCGACGTCGAGGCCGCCACCCGCTTCTACGGCGAGGTGTTCGGCTGGCGGCCCCACGCGCAGCAGATGGGCGAGATCGCCTACACCGAGTGGTACAACGGCGAGAACAGCATCGCGGGCATGATGCCCATGGGCGAGGAGTACCCGCCGCAGGTCCCGTCCCACTGGGGCACCTACTTCGCCGTGGCCGACCTCGACGCCACGATCGCCAAGGCCCGCGAGAAGGGGGCCACGATCCTCGTGGACAGGATGGACGCGCCGCCCGGTGCGTTCGGCGTGCTCACCGACCCGCAGGGGGCGGCGTTCAACGTCATCCAACTTCGTGAAAATTCCTGAAATGGGGAATTAGGGCGACCTAATCCCCGTTCCACCCCTCGGCCCTCGTGGGCCATCGGTCTACGAGGGAGAGGGGATCACGCATGTCCGTGGCAGAGGCCACGCCGGCGATCGAGGTCAGGAAAGAACGCCGCGGACTGCTCCTGGTGATCCTGGGCGCGCTGAGCGCCATCGGACCGCTGTCCATCGACATGTACCTGCCCGCGCTGCCGGCCATCTCCGGCGAGATGATGTCGGCCCCGGCTCAGGTGCAGCTCACCCTCACCGCCTGTCTCATCGGCGTCTCCGTCGGCCAGGTGCTGGCCGGGCCGCTGAGCGACGTACGCGGGCGCCGCGGGCCGCTGCTCGTGGGCGTCGGCGGGTTCGCGCTGGCCTCGCTGCTGTGCGCCTTCGCCCCGAACGTGCCGGCGCTGATCGCGCTGCGCCTGCTGCAGGGCGTGCTCGGCGGCGCCGCGCTGGTGATCGTCCGCGCCGTGGTGCGCGACCTGTACGACGGGGCGGCCATCGCCCGCATCTTCGCCACCCTCATGCTCGTCAGCGGCCTCGCGCCGATCCTGGCCCCGATCGCCGGCGCGCAACTGCTGGCGTTCACCTCCTGGCGCGGCGTCTTCGTCGCGCTGAGCCTGCTCGGCCTGGCGCTGCTGCTCGCGGTCATCCCCGGCGTCAAGGAGACGCTCCCCGCCGACCAGCGGGAGAGCGGCGGGCTCAGGCACACCGCCATGACGTTCTGGCGCCTGCTGCGCGACCGCGCCTTCATGGCCAGCGCGCTGACCGCGGGCCTGGCCTTCGCCGCCATGTTCGCCTACATCTCCGGCTCGCCGTTCGTCCTGCAGGGCGTCTACCAGGCCACGCCGCAGCAGTACTCGCTCATCTTCGGGCTCAACGCCCTCGGCCTGACCGTCATGGCACAGGTCGGCGGGCGCCTGGCCGGACGTGTCCGGCCCGCGCTCCTGGTCCGGGTCGGCCTGGTCGTCACGCTGGCGGGAGGCGTGCTGCTCGTCGCCGCCGCCACCGCGGGGCTGGGCCTCGGCGGGATCGTGGCGGGGTTGTTCGTCATCATGTGCGGGCAGGGCCTCGTGCTGCCGGGAACCGGCGCGCTCGCCCTCGCCAGCCAGCCTCCGCAGGTCGCCGGGAGCGCCTCGGCGCTGCTCGGGGTGCTGCAGTTCGCCCTCGGCGCGGTCGCCGCGCCGCTGGTGGGACTCGCCGGATCCGGTACGGCGGTGCCCATGGCGAGCGTCATGCTCGGCCTCATCCTGGCCTCGGGAGTGGCGTTCACCCTGCTCCGGCGTGGAGTTAGGTAAGGCTACCCTGCGTGAGAAATTGCATTCTCCGCATCTCCGGAACCGTTTGTGAACGGGGAAGGAATTACGGCACACTGATGTTGTGAAAAACGTGACCTCCTCGATCGAGCCAGGAAGCGAGCGCAGCACACGCGCCCGCGTGGCCCGGCTGATCCTGGAGCACGGTCCCGTCACGGCCGCGGCGCTCGGCGAGCGGCTCGGGCTCACGCCCGCAGCCGTGCGACGCCATCTCGACGCGCTGCTGACCGACGGGATGATAGAGCCTCGCACCGTGCGGCCGCGCGGGCAGCGCGGCAGAGGGCGGCCGGCCAAGCTGTTCGCCATCACCGACGCGGGGCGCAGCGCTTTCGAGCACGCCTATGACGACCTGGCCGGGAGCGCGCTGCGCTTCCTGGCCGAGCGCATGGGTGAGGAAGCAGTGACCGAGTTCGCCCGCTCGCAGGTCAAGAGCCTGCTGCAGCGGCTTGAGCCGGTCATGGCGACAGTGCCGGAGGACCAGCGGGTGCACGTGCTGGCCCAGGCGCTGTCGGCAGAGGGTTACGCCGCCTCGGCCAGCAAGGCCAAGTCCGGCGGCGACCAGCTCTGCCAGCACCACTGCCCGGTGGCGCACGCGGCGGCGGAGTTCCCGCAGCTGTGTGAGGCCGAGACGGAGGCGTTCGCGCAACTGCTCGGCACCCCGGTGCAACGCCTGGCCACCATCGCACACGGCGACGGGGTCTGCACCACGCATGTGAGCCCCGTTCGGATACAGGGAGCGCATCCGCCCACCCAGCGGAATGAGCGAGGAGCGGTGCGCGACCCATTGGACACTGAGAGCAAGGAGACCGGAAGGTGACTGTCACCGACCGCCCGGAGCTGGAAGGCCTCGGGAATTACAAGTTCGGCTGGGCCGACTCGGACGAGGCGGGCGCGGCCGCCAAGCGCGGCCTGTCCGAGGAGGTCGTCCGCAACATCTCCGCGCTCAAGAACGAGCCGGAGTGGATGCTCGACCTGCGTCTGAAGGGCCTGCGGCTGTTCGGCAAGAAGCCGCTGCCCACCTGGGGCTCCGACCTCACCGGCATCGACTTCGACAACATCAAGTACTTCGTGCGCTCCACCGAGAAGCAGGCCGCTTCCTGGGAAGAGCTGCCCGAGGACATCAAGAACACCTATGACCGGCTCGGCATCCCCGAGGCCGAGAAGCAGCGCCTCATCGCCGGCGTCGCCGCCCAGTACGAGTCCGAGGTCGTCTACCACAAGATCCGTGAGGACCTTGAGGAAAAGGGCGTCATCTTCGTCGACACCGACACGGGCCTGAAGGAGCACGAGGAGCTCTTCAAGGAGTACTTCGGCTCGGTCATCCCGGTCGGCGACAACAAGTTCGCCGCGCTCAACACCGCGACCTGGTCCGGCGGCTCCTTCATCTACGTGCCGCCGAACGTCAACGTCGAGATCCCGCTGCAGGCCTACTTCCGGATCAACACCGAGAACATGGGCCAGTTCGAGCGCACCCTGATCATCGTCGACGAGAACTCCTACGTTCACTACGTCGAGGGCTGTACCGCGCCGATCTACTCCAGCGACTCGCTGCACTCCGCGGTCGTCGAGATCGTCGTGAAGAAGGGCGCCCGCTGCCGTTACACGACCATCCAGAACTGGTCGAACAACGTCTACAACCTGGTCACCAAGCGCGCCGTCGCCTACGAGGGCGCCACCATGGAGTGGATCGACGGCAACATCGGCTCCAAGGTCACGATGAAGTACCCGGCCGTCTACCTGATGGGCGAGCACGCCAAGGGCGAGACCCTGTCGGTCGCGTTCGCGGGCGAGGGCCAGCACCAGGACGCCGGATCCAAGATGGTCCACCTGGCGCCCCACACCTCCTCCAGCGTCATCTCCAAGTCGGTGGCGCGCGGCGGCGGCCGTACCTCCTACCGCGGTCTGGTGCAGATCGAGGAGGGCGCCCACGGCAGCGCGAGCACGGTCAAGTGCGACGCGCTCCTGGTCGACCAGATCAGCCGCTCCGACACCTACCCCTACGTCGACGTGCGCGAGGACGACGTCTCGATGGGCCACGAGGCCACGGTCTCCAAGGTCAGCGAGGACCAGCTCTTCTACCTCATGAGCCGCGGGCTCGGTGAGGACGAGGCGATGGCGATGATCGTGCGCGGCTTCGTCGAGCCGATCGCCCGCGAGCTCCCCATGGAGTACGCCCTCGAACTGAACCGCCTGATCGAGCTGCAGATGGAAGGAGCCGTCGGCTGATGGGCCTGAACGAGAAGCCCCTGTCGACCCTGCACGAGAAGTCCTCCTACAACCTGGACGACTTCGAGGTGCCCACGGGCCGCGAGGAGCAGTGGCGCTTCACGCCGCTGTCCCGTCTCAAGGGCCTGCACAACGGCACCGCCGCGGCCTCCGGCCACGTGATCGTGGACGTCGACGCGGCCCCCGAGGTCACCGTGGAGACGGTCGGCCGCGACGACGCCCGGGTCGGCAAGGCGTACGTGCCCGCCGACCGGGTCAGCGCGCAGGCCTACAACTCCTTCGAGAAGGCCACGGTCATCACCGTGCCGCGCGAGGCCGTCGTCGCCAAGGAGACGGTCATCACGCTCACCGGCTCCGGCGACGGCGCCGCCTACGGTCACATCGTGATCAAGGTGGAGCCGATGGCCGAGGCCGTGGTCGTGCTCGACCACAAGGGCAGCGCGGTCTACGCCGACAACGTCGAGTTCGTGGTCGGCGACGGCGCCACGCTGAAGGTCGTCAGCCTGCAGGACTGGGCCGCCGACGCCGTGCACGTCTCCCACCACCACGCCCAGCTCGCCAAGGACGCGACCTTCCGCAGCTTCGTGGTGACGCTCGGCGGTGACCTGGTACGCCTGTCGCCCAGCGTCTCCTACACCGGCCCCGGCGGCGACGCCGACCTGTCGGGCGTGTACTTCGTTGACGCCAAGCAGCACCTGGAGCACCGCCTCCTGGTCGACCACTCCGAGCCCAACTGCAAGAGCAACGTGGACTACCGCGGCGCCCTGCAGGGCGAGGAGGCGCACGCCGTCTGGATCGGCGACGTGATCATCCGCGTGGCGGCCGAGGGCACCGACACCTACGAGCTCAACCGCAACCTCATCCTCACCGACGGCGCCCGCGCCGACTCGGTGCCGAACCTGGAGATCCTCACCGGCGAGGTCGCCGGGGCGGGCCACGCCTCCACCTCGGGCCGCCTGGACGACGAGCACCTGTTCTACCTCCAGGCCCGCGGCATCCCCTTCGACGAGGCCCGCCGCCTGGTCATCAGGGGCTTCCTCGGCCAGCTGATCGAGAAGATCGAGGTCGAGGCGATCCGTGAGCGCGTGATGACCGCGGTGGAAGCGGAGCTCGCGCGGTGAGCTACGAGAAGGTCTGCAGGGTGGGTGACATCCCCGACTCGGGGGTCATCGCCGTCGAGGTGGGCGAGACGCCGGTCGCGCTCGTGCGCAAGGGCGCTGAGGTCTTCGCGCTGCACGACATCTGCTCACACGCCGAGGTCAAGCTCAGCGAGGGCGAGGTCTACGACGACACCCTCGAATGCTGGCTGCACGGCTCGTGCTTCGACATCCGCAGCGGCAAGCCGACCGGCCCGCCGGCCACCAAGCCCGTGAACGTCTACACAGTGAAGATCGATGGCGATGACGTGCTCGTCTCGCTCTCGAAGGAGTCATAAATGAGCACTCTCGAAATCCGCGAGCTGAAGGTCGCCGTCGAGGACAAGGAAATCCTGCGCGGCGTCAACCTCACCGTGAAGTCGGGCGAGACCCACGCCATCATGGGCCCCAACGGCTCGGGCAAGTCGACGCTGGCCTACGCCATCGCCGGCCACCCGAAGTACACCATCACCGGCGGCCAGGTGCTGCTCGACGGTGTCGACCTGCTGGAGCTGACGGTCGACGAGCGGGCCCGCGCCGGCCTGTTCCTGGCCATGCAGTACCCGGTCGAGGTGCCCGGCGTCTCGGTCTCCAACTTCCTGCGCTCGGCCGTCACCGCCATCCGCGGCGAGGCGCCGAAGCTGCGTGAGTTCGCCAAGGACCTCAAGGGCGGCATGGACGCGCTGGCCATCGACGCGGCCTTCGCCCAGCGCAACCTCAACGAGGGCTTCTCCGGCGGCGAGAAGAAGCGCCACGAGATCCTCCAGCTCGAACTGCTCAAGCCGAAGATCGCGGTGCTCGACGAGACCGACTCCGGCCTCGACGTCGACGCCCTGCGCGTGGTGTCGGAGGGCATCAACCGCTTCCGGGCCTCCGGCGAGACCGGCGTCCTGCTGATCACGCACTACACCCGCATCCTGCGGTACGTGAAGCCCGACTTCGTGCACGTCTTCGCCAACGGCAAGATCGTCGAGGAGGGCGGCCCCGAGCTGGCCGACAAGCTGGAGGCCGAGGGCTACGTGGCCTACACGAAGGCTGCCGTCTAATGTCCGCGGCCTTCGACGTGGAGAGGATCAGGAAGGACTTCCCGGTCCTCTCCCGCGAGCTGCCCGGAGGCCGGTCGCTGGTCTATCTCGACTCGGGCAACTCCTCGCAGAAGCCGGCGCAGGTCGTCGAGACCATGCGCGAGCACCTGGCGATGCACTACAGCAACGTCGGCCGTGCCATGCACGTGCTCGGCGCGGAGTCCACCCAGGCCTACGAGGACGCCCGTGACAAGGTCGCGGCCTTCGTCGGCGCGCCCTCGCGCGACGAGGTGGTCTTCACCAAGAACGCCTCCGAGGCGCTCAACCTGGTCGCCTACAGCTTCGGCAACAAGACGAACGAGGACCCGCGCTTCACGATGGGTCCCGGCGACGAGATCGTCATCTCGGAGATGGAGCACCACTCCAACATCGTGCCGTGGCAGATGCTGGCCCAGCGCACCGGCGCCACGCTGAAGTGGTTCGGCGTCACCGACGAGGGCCGGCTGGACCTGTCGGGCGAGGTCATCACCGAGCGCACGAAGATCGTCTCGATCGCGCACCAGTCGAACGTGCTCGGCACCGTCAACCCCGTCGCGCCCGTGCTCAAGCGGGCCCGCGAGGCCGGCGCGCTGGTCATGCTCGACGCCTCCCAGTCGGTCCCGCACCACCCGGTGGACGTGGCCGCGCTGGGCGTCGACTTCGTCGCCTTCACCGGCCACAAGATGCTCGGCCCGTCCGGCATCGGCGTGCTCTGGGCCCGCGGCGAACTGCTGGAGGCCATGCCCCCGTTCCTGGGCGGCGGCGAGATGATCGAGGCGGTCTGGATGGACCACTCGACCTACGCGCCCTACCCGCACAAGTTCGAGGCCGGCACGCCGCCGATCGTCGAGGCCATCGGTCTCGGCGCCGCCGTCGACTACCTCACGGCAACCGGGATGGAGGCGATCGAGGCGCACGAGCGCGCCCTGACCGCCCACGCTCTCGACGCGCTGGCCGAGGTGCCGTCGCTGCGGCTCATCGGCCCCTCCACGCTGGAGGAGCGCGGCGGGACCGTCGCGTTCACGCTTGAGGGGATTCACCCGCACGACGTTGGGCAGATCCTCGACGACGAGTTCGGTATCGCGGTACGCGTCGGGCACCACTGCGCACGGCCGCTTCACCTGCGCTTCGGAATACCCGCGACCACGCGGGCGTCGTTCTACCTGTACAACACCACGGGCGAGATCGACGCCCTGGTGCGCGGCCTCCATCACGTCCAGAAGGTGTTCGCATAGTCATGATCGGCGAGTCGATGTACCAGGAGCTGATCCTGGAGCACTACAAGCACCCGCAGGGGCGGGGGCTGCGCGAGCCGTACGATGCCGAGGTTCACCACGTGAACCCGACGTGCGGCGACGAGATCACGCTCCGGGTGAAGCTCGGCGACGGCGGCAAGATCGAGGACGTGTCCTACGACGGCCAGGGCTGCTCCATCAGCCAGGCCGCCGCGTCGGTGCTGCACGAGCTGACCACCGGTTCGACCGTCACCGAGACGTTGTCCGTGGTCGATGAGTTCACCCGTCTCATGCAGGGCAGGGGACAGGTGGAGGCCGACGAGGACGTGCTGGGCGACGCCGTCGCCTTCGCCGGGGTCGCCAAGTTCCCGGCGCGGGTCAAGTGCGCGCTGCTGTCGTGGATGGCCTACAAAGACGCTGTGGTGAGGAGTGCCTCGTGAGTAAGCCAACGCAGACCCCGACGCAGGGGTATGACGGTGAGGCCACCGTCGAGGAGGTCATGGAGGCCCTGAAGGACGTCGTGGACCCCGAACTCGGGATCAACGTCGTCGACCTCGGCCTCATCTACGGCCTCCACCTTGACCCGGCCGAGGGCGCCGCGCCCGTGGCCACCATCGACATGACCCTGACCAGCGCCGCCTGTCCGCTGACCGACGTCATCGAGGACCAGGCCCACTCGGCGCTCGACGGCATGGTCTCCGACGTGAAGATCAACTGGGTCTGGCTCCCGCCGTGGGGCCCGGACAAGATCACCGACGAGGGGCGCGAGCAGCTCCGTATGCTAGGCTTCAACGTCTGATCCCCAAGGGTCTGAACTTTTCTTGTGCTGCACGGCTGACGCAGCCCGCGTCAGCCGCTTCAGCGTGCCAGGGCGGGAATAGATCGATCTCCTCCCGTGTTGGCCACCACGTGCACCTGACGCATCATCTCGCGTCTTCAGCCGCCTGCGCCGGCACCGGGTGCGCGTAGACGACCGCCTTCATCAAGGCGGGCACGTCCCCACCCCGAGGTGTTTTCTCTGCACAGGTACGGCGCTGCCGTACGCCCCGGCTCGTCCTTTCGCAGAAGTGACGCGCCACTTCGACCGAAAGGCACGATTTTCCGTGACCATGCTTGACGTTGTCCTGCCCGAAACCTCCCCGGAGTCGGGTCCGTCCGAGTTCGAGCTGCTGGGCCTGCCCGCGCCGATCGTGAACGGCCTCGCCCGGCAGGGCATCAGCGCCCCGTTCCCCATCCAGAGCGCCACCATCCCGGACGTGCTGGCGGGTCACGACGTGCTCGGCCGCGGCCAGACCGGCTCCGGCAAGACCCTCGCCTTCGGCCTGCCGACGATGGTCCGCATCGCCGGTGACCGGCCCAAGCCGAAGCACCCGCGCGCCATGATCCTCGTTCCCACCCGTGAGCTCGCCCTCCAGGTGCACGACGCCCTCGAGCCTCTCGGCCGCGGCCTCGGCCTGCGCATGAAGGTCGTCGTCGGCGGCATGTCCATGGGCAAGCAGGTCGAGGCGCTGCGCCGCGGCATCGACCTCGTCATCGCCACCCCCGGCCGCCTCGGCGACCTCATCCGCCAGGGTGAGTGTTCGCTGTCGGAGGTCGAGGTCAGCGTCCTGGACGAGGCCGACCACATGTGCGACCTCGGCTTCTTCCCCGTCGTCACGGACCTGCTCGCGCAGACCGCGCCCGGCGGCCAGCGCCTGCTGTTCTCGGCCACGCTCGACGGCGACGTCGACAAGCTGGTGAAGAAGTTCCTGAAGGACCCGGTCACCCACTCCGTGGCCCCGGCGACCTCCCCGGTCGACACCATGGAGCACCACGTGCTGCAGGTGACCCGCGACGAGAAGTTCGACGTGACCGCCGAGATCGCCAACCGCGAGGGCCGCACGATCATCTTCGTCCGCACCCAGCACGGCGTGGACCGGCTGTGCAAGCAGCTGGCCCGGGTGGGCGTGCGTTCCGGCGGCCTGCACGGCGGCAAGCGCCAGAACCAGCGCACCCGCATCCTGGCGGAGTTCCGTGAGGGCTCCGTCAACGTCCTGGTCTGCACCGACGTGGCCGCCCGCGGCATCCACGTCGACAACATCAGCCTGGTGCTGCACGTGGACCCGCCCCAGGACCACAAGTCCTACCTCCACCGCGGCGGCCGTACGGCCCGCGCGGGGGAGAAGGGCACCGTCGTCACCCTGGTGCTGCCCAACGAGCGGCGCTCGACCGACCAGCTCACCCGGCGCGCGGGCATCCACCCGTTCCGCCTCAAGGCCGCTCCCGGTAACTCCCGGGTGGCCGAGGTCACCGGCGCCCGCGTTCCCAGCGGCGAGCCGATCCCGGTCTGGGAGCCGGACGTCCGCAAGCCGCTGCGTCCCCGCCGCGAGGGTGGTCACGGCGGCGAGCGTCGCGGCCGTCGCGGCGAGCGTTCCTACGGACGTCGTCCCGAGAGCGGCGAGCGCCCCACCGGCGGCCGTCGTCACGAGGACGGCGAGCGTTACCCGAAGCGTCACTTCGACGGCGGGCCCCGCACGGTCGGCGAGAACCGCTCCGAGCGCGACGACCGCGGTCAGAGCGGCGGCGGCTTCCGTTCGGGTGAGCGCTCCGGCGACCGCGGTCCCCGTGGGGGCGGCTTCCGCTCCGACGACCGCGGCCGCGGTGGCTACCGTTCCGACAACCGTCAGGGCTTCCGCTCCGACGACCGCGGACAGGGCGGCGGATTCCGCTCCGACGATCGTCAGGGCGGACGCTCCGACGACCGTGGCGGCTTCCGTTCCGGCGAGGACCGCGGTCCTCGTGGTGGCTACCGCTCCGACGACCGTCAGGCTCCCCGCTCCGACGACCGTGGCGGCTACCGCTCGGACGACCGTGGCGCTCGTGGTGGCTCCTTCCGTTCCGACGACCGGGGCTCGCGTCCCTTCCGCGCCGACGACCGCGGCCCGCGCGGTGGCGCGTTCCGTGCCGACGACCGTGGCGAGCGCCGTCCGTTCTCGGCCGACCGCGGCGAGCGTCCCCGTGACGGTTACCGTTCCGGCAACACCGGTAACTCCGGCCGCCGCTACGGCCGCTGACCCCGGCCGCCGGGCCTGACGCCCGGCGCGCCTCCTGAGATCCCGGCCGATCAGCGCGATCGGCCGGGATTTCCCGTTCCGGTACGGCCCTCCCGCGGTAACCCGCGAGGCTCCGGTACGGCCCGCCCGCGGTAACCCGCGAAGCCGTGGCGGGCTGTGCCCGCCGTTCCCCCGGAGGAGGCACGGCGGGCCGCAGCACCCCGTTGTGTCCGTGCGCCCTGAGACGCACTCCCCCGACACAGCCGCGAGCGTAGCGCCGAGCGCTTTCGATTCGTTATCGACGGACCGAAACCAGGGCGTCTCGGGTCGCGGACGCCGCACGTACGAAGCCGCCGCGAACGTTAGGCTGGACCCGCATGTCAGCCGACCGACGAGAGAGATCATGAAGACCTTCGAAGAGCTGTTCGCCGAGCTGTCGGACAAGGCCCGCCTGCGCCCGGAGGGATCGGGCACCGTGGCGGCGCTCGACGCGGGCGTCCATGCCATCGGCAAGAAGGTCGTGGAGGAGGCGGCGGAGAGCTGGATGGCCGCCGAGCACGAGTCGAAGGACCGCGCCGCAGAAGAGATCTCTCAGCTGCTGTACCACGTGCAGGTGCTGATGATCGCCCGGGGTATCGGGCTGGACGAGGTTTACAAGCACCTGTAGGGGGTTGAGCACTGATGTTGCGGCTTGCCGTACCGAACAAGGGCGCGCTCAGCGAAGCGGCCCAGACCATGCTCAAGGAGGCCGGCTACCGGCCCCGCCGAGACAGCAAGGAACTGGTCGTCGTCGACACCGACAGCTCCTGCGAACTGTTCTTCCTGCGCCCGCGTGACATCGCCGTCTACGTCGGGGAGGGTACTCTCGACGCCGGCATCACCGGGCGCGACATGCTCATCGACTCCGGCGCGCAGGTCGAGGAGGTGATGCCGCTCGGGTTCGGCGGCTCCACCTTCCGCCTGGCCGCGAGCAGCGGGCAGATGAGCTCCGTGCAGGACCTCAAGGGGCTGCGCGTGGCCACCGCGTATCCGGGGCTGCTGGAGAAGTACCTGGCCGAGTGCGACGTCGACGCCCGCGTGATCAAGCTCGACGGCGCCGTCGAGACCGCCATCCGGCTCGGCGTGGCCGACGCGGTCGCCGACGTCGTCGAGACCGGCACCACCCTGCGCAACGTGGGGCTGGAGGTGTTCGGCGAGCCGATCATGCGCTCGGAGGGCGTGCTGATCAGGGGCCGCGAGAGCGCGGGCACCCCCGGTCTCGAACAGGTCGTGCGCCGCCTGCAGGGCGTCATCCACGCGCGCGACTACGTGATGATGGACTACGACATCCGCGCCGAGCGGATCGAGGAGGCCATCGCGCTGACCCCCGGCATGGAGGGCCCGACGGTCTCCCCGCTCCACCGCGAGGGCTGGGTGGCGGTACGCGCCATGGTCCGGCGCAAGGGGCACCAGCACGTGATGGACGAGCTGTGGGACATCGGCGCCCGGGCCATCCTGGTCACCGACATCTACGCCTGCAGGCTGTAGCCCCGTGATCTCCCGGCGACCACCGTGCCGCCGGGAGATCCGCTCGGGGCTAGCGCAGGGCGGCGACCGCCTTGACCGCCCGGTCGACCTCCTCGGGCGTGTTCATGATCGTGGTCCCGAGACGCAGCAGCGACTCGCGGTACGGGGTGCTGCTGGCCACGATCCGGTGCTGCTCGCGCAGCCTGCCCACCGCCTCGTACGGGCTGGCGATCCCGTCCACCTCCATGCACACCAGCCCCGCCGACAGCTCGGGCGCGACCGGCGTGGCCAGCTTGACGTGGGCGACCCCGGCCAGGCCGCTCTTGAGGCGGGTGGCCAGTTCCTGGATGCGGGCCTGGACCCGGTCCTTGCCGATCGCCTCCTGGAAGGCGAAGGCGGCGCCGGCCGCCCAGCGGTGCTCGAACGCCTTGTAGCCACCGGGAGTGAAGTACTCGGCGGTGACCGGCTGTTGTGAGGACCCTTCGAAGAAGTAGTCGAAACTGGCCTGGCCGAAACTCGGGATTAGCGGCACGACCGCCTCCCACGCGCGTCCCCACACGATGCCGGTGCCGCGCGGCCCGCACAGCCACTTGTGGGTGCCGCTGGCCAGGAAGTCACAGCCGAGGTCCTCAGCGCCGTCGGCCAGGGCGCCGAAGCCGTGCACCCCGTCCACGCACAGCAGCGCCCGGTCCTTGTCCTCGCGGCCCTTGTTGGCCTCGGCGACGACCGCGGCCATCTCCTTGACCGGCAGCCGCACGCCGGTGCTGGAGTGCACCCAGGTGACGGCGACGATCCTGGTTTTCGGGCCGATCGCCTTGCGCAGCCGGCCGGCGATCTCGTCCACGGAGGCCTTGGCGGGCTCGTCGTACAGGCGCACCCTGCGTACGGCGGCGCCGGTGCGCTCGGTACGCAGCCGCAGCGCCTCGTGCGTGGCCAGGAAGTCGTGCTCGGTGGTCAGCACGTCCTGGCCGGGCAGGAGCTTGATGCCGCCGTACAGGAGGGCCAGGCCCATCGTGGTGCTGTCGGTGAGCACGATCTGGGCCGGGGCGCCGCCCAGGTAGCGTGCCGCGGCCTCGCGTACGGCCTGGTCGGGGTTGCCCCCGGCGGGAAGGTACTCGGGATCGGCGTCCAGCCCCCTGCGGTGCTCCTCGATCGCGCGGCGGACCTCGGCGGGGTGGCGGGCCAGCACGAACGCGGCGAAGTCGGCACGATCCTTCGGCAGGTCGAACTGGGCGCGCACCGACGCCCAGTCGTCGGCCTTGAGCGGTGGCGCCGGACTGCCGCCGGTCGGGGCGGCGGCCGGGGGAGCGGAGGTGCAGGCGCCCACTCCGGTCAGGAGTCCGGCGCTGAGCAGGGCCCGTCTGTTCAGCTGCTGGTTCACGCCTCCTGCTTACCCGCACGCGAGGCCGCGAGACAGGGCCGATCCATCACGGTTTCACGACAGGTCAGGTCTTGGCGACATGCCGGATCAAGTCGGAGACGCGGACGATGCCCAGGCAGCGGTTCAGCTCGTCGGTCACCACCAGGTCGTCGTACACGCGCATCGAGTCGCGCCCCGCCGCCTGCATGGCCGCCACCGCCGGGGTGGTGCGCGGCACCGTCCTGGGCGGGTCGGCCAGCCGGTGGGCGGGCTTCTTGCCGTGCAGCGCGTGCCCGTAGCGCGCCGCGAACGACAGCAGGAACCGGCTGCGGTCCAGGCTCCCCTTGGGCCGTTGGTACTCGTCGACCAGGATCACGCTGGAGATCGACGGCTCGTGCCCGAACGCCGCGACCACGTCCTCGGCGTTGGCCTGGGCGGGCAGCGTCACCGCCGGCAGCAGCAGTTCCTGCACTCTCGGCCCCAGCATGAACGCCTCGGGCGTCTCCTCGGGCGCGGGCAGCGGCACCCGCACCCGCCCGTCGGGTCCCGGCGACAGCAGCGGCCCGTAGGCCAGACGCACGCCGCAGTTGCGCGCCGCGCCCAGCTCCGCCTCGTCCTCCACGCCGGGCGCCAGCACATGCGCCCCCAGCCCGCGGGCCAGCGTCGCGGTCGCGCGCGCCACCGCGACGCTGCGGTGGTCGCGCGGCATCCGCGCGACCAGCTCCGTCTCCAGCAGCAGCAGGTACGGCGAGGCCTGCGACACCAGATCCAGCGGCACGCCGCCGGACCCGCTGAAGGCCAGCAGGTAACCGTGGGCCCGCAGCCCGTCGAGGCCGACCTTGAACACGTCCTTCTCGGTCTCCCCACACGTGCCCCGGAGGGTGAGCACCACCTCCCGCGGGTGCCGCCCGGCCCGGCGGAGCGCTTCGTGGAGCGGGGCCAGCGCGCCGGCGCCGTTCAGGACCACCTGGACGGGCAGGTCGAGCAGCAGCGGCAGCGGTCCCTGGGGGATGCTGTCTGTGGCGTGCGTCGCGATGACCGCCCCCGTGTCAAGATCTACAACAGGGGCTGTGAACTGGGAAGACACGCAAAAATGATCCGCCCGGCAACCGGTGCGGCATAAGTGCCGGGAAACGAAGTTCACCGACATTTCAGGCGGTGTTCCTTACCACCGAACCCCCGAATTGGCCACCCCCAGCCCCCGTTCACGTCCGGAACCCACCCCACCTGCACCCCAGGCCCCACCACCCCCAACCAGCCGCCTTCAGCCCCGAAAGCCCCAGCGCCCACCCACCCTGACCAGAACCCCGCCCGAACCCCAACGGCCCCTGACCAGAACCCCGAACGCGGCACGGCCCCGCGACGCGGCCCCCGCACAGCACCTGCCACCCGGGACAGGGCGAAGCGTCTGCCATGAGGCGGGGTGTGCCGGACAACACGTGCCGCGGGAGAGCCCCGGGAGGTGGTTGACCGGGAGGGGGTGACGAAGGGCCGTCGCGGTGGGGACCACGTCCGACGTGAGAAGCGATCCCCACGATCGGCGCCGGCGCACGGCGGCGGGTGGCGGTGGGCGGCGACAGCCGTAACGGATGGGCGCCCTCAAGCGGGAGATCTGTCAGAGGGAGAGCAGAAGAGAGCGGATAGGGTGCGGGGATGGGGCCGGCGCGGGGTGGGGGGAGATGGGTGGCGGTCGCGCCCGGGCGGATGAACAGGTGGATCGATGGGTTCGCCGACCGGCACGGTGCGTTCGAGGCCAGCGGGGATGGGCTGGTCGTGCGGCTGCGCGCCGAGGACGGGGCGCTGGCGGAGATGCACGTGCCGTTTCCGCCGCTGACCCAGGGGCCGCCTTTTGTGTCCAGGTTCGTGGCGCACGCTCAGCGTGACCGGCGCGTGGGTGTGGTGCTGGTGCGGCTCGGAGGGTACGCGGCCGGGGTGTTTCAGGGGAGCGAGCTGGTCGCGTCCAAGGTGGGGTCACGGCTCGTGCAGGGGCGTACGGCGGCCGGCGGCTGGTCGCAGCAGCGGTTCGCCAGGCGGCGCGCGCTCCAGGCGAACCAGGCGTTCGAGGCCGCGGCCGAGACGGCGCTGCGGGTGCTGACGCCGCACCTGGACGGGCTGGAGGCGGTGGTGTTCGGGGGCGACCGGAAGGCCGCCGACGCGCTCAGGGCCGATCGGCGGCTGGCGCCGCTGGTGGCGCTGGAGGTGGAGCCGTTCCTGGTGGTGCCCGATCCCCGGCTGGCGGTGCTGAAGGAGGCTCCGGAGCAGTTCCGCGCGGTGCGCATCCGGGTCGTGGACCCAGAACCCGGGAGCCGTGGGGGCCCGTAGACTGGCCGCATGCACACTCCCGGTTAACCGGCGCAAGCATGCCCACGTCTCCGACGTCCTTTCCTAGCCCGGGAGCGTCCTTTCAACCATGATCCTTGCTACTGACATCGAGCTGCGCGCCGGTGCGCGTCTGCTGATCGAGAAGGCCAGCTTCCGCGTCAACCCAGGCGACAAGATAGGACTTGTCGGCCGGAACGGGGCGGGCAAGACCACGTTGACCAAGGTGCTGGCGGGTGAGGGCCTGCCCGCCGCGGGCACGGTCACGACCACGGGCGCGGTCGGCTACCTGCCGCAGGACCCGCGTACCGGCGACCTGCAGGTGCTGGCGCGCGACCGCATCCTGTCGGCGCGCGGCCTGGACGAGGTGCTGCGCAAGCTGCACCAGGCGGAGCTGGCGATGTCCTCCGCCGACGACAAGACCCGTGAGAAGGCCGTGCGCAGGTACGGCAGGCTCGAGGACCAGATGCACGTCCTGGGCGGCTACGCGGCAGAGGCGGAGGCGGCCTCGATCGCCTCCAGCCTGGGGTTGCCGGACCGGGTCCTGAAGCAGCCGCTCGAAACGCTCTCGGGCGGCCAGCGCAGACGCGTGGAATTGGCACGCATTCTTTTCAGCGGAGCGGAAACTCTCCTTCTCGACGAGCCGACAAACCACCTTGATGCAGACTCAATCGGGTGGCTTCGTGATTTTTTGCGATCACATCACGGCGGGTTGGTGATCATCAGTCACGACGTCGGTCTTCTTGAAGCGACGGTCAACAAGGTCCTCCACCTCGACGCCAACCGCTGCGTGGTCGACCACTACAACGTCGGCTGGAAGGCCTATCTGGACCAGCGCGAGACCGACGAGAAGCGCCGCAAGCGCGAGCGTGCCAACGCCGAGAAGCAGGCGGGCGCGCTGCTGGCGCAGGCCGACAAGATGCGTGCCAAGGCCACCAAGGCCAAGGCCGCCCAGGACATGATGCGCCGCGCCAACCGCCTGCTGGCCGGCACCGAGGAGGAGCGGCAGAGCGACAAGGTCGCCAAGCTGCGCTTTCCCGACCCCTCCCCGTGCGGCAAGACGCCGCTGCAGGCCGTGGACCTGTCGAAGTCCTATGGCTCGCTGGAGGTCTTCACCGACGTCGACGTGGCCATCGACCGAGGTCACCGGGTCGTCATCCTCGGGCTCAACGGCGCGGGCAAGACCACGCTGCTGCGCATCCTCGGCGGCGTCGAGGATCCCGACACCGGCGAGATCCGCCCGGGTCACGGCCTCAAGATCGGCTATTACGCCCAGGAGCACGAGACCCTGGAGGCCGATCGCACCCTCCTGGAGAACATGCGCTCGGCCGGCGGGGAGTACACCGACACCGAGCTGAGAAAGGTCCTCGGATCTTTCCTGTTCACCGGCGACGACGTCGACAAGCCGGCGGGGGTGCTGTCAGGAGGTGAGAAAACCCGGCTTGCCCTTGCGCTGCTGGTGTTGTCGAGCGCCAACGTCCTCCTCCTGGACGAGCCCACCAACAACCTCGACCCCGTCTCCAGGGAGCAAGTCCTCAGCGCTTTGCGGTCGTATTCAGGAGCAATCGTCCTGGTTACCCATGACGAGGGTGCCGTTGATGCACTTTCACCGGATAGGGTGATCTTGCTACCAGACGGAACTGAAGACGCGTGGAGCGAGGAATTTTCCGATCTTGTGGCACTCGCCTGATCTGAATTTGAGTGGGTACGGATCTTTTCCCGTGGAGTAGGTAGCCGATCCCGCTGAAATGACTGATCATGGCGGTGTAACGCTGCGGAAGTCTGGCACTACAGGAGGTACTCGTGGCCGAGACTCTGAAGAAAGGCACCCGGGTGACCGGGGCCGACCGCGACAAGCTGGCCGGTGATCTCAAGAAGCGCTACGCCGCGGGTGAGAGCATCCGCGCCCTGGCCGCTTCGACCGGTCGCTCCTACGGGTTCATCCACCGCATCCTCAGCGAGTCCGGAGTGACTCTGCGCGGGCGCGGCGGGGCGACCCGAGGCAAGTCCAAGCGCTAAGGCCGCCTCGGAACGTCGCGACCGCAGCCGCTTCGTCTCCAGTCGACCGGCCGTCGCGCCCGGGTCAGAATCTTATTCTGTAAGCTCGGGCGCGACGGCACAGCGACGGACGGAGCGAGGCGATGGCGGAAGCGAAGGCGCCTTATCAGCGCGGGGGGAGTGCGAGGGACGCCTCTTTCGAGGAGGCGGGCCTGCGCTTCGAGGTGGACGGTGAGATTGCCACGATCACGCTCGCACGACCGGAGAAGCGGAACGCGCAAACGTTCGCGACCTGGTCGGCACTGGCCGGCATCGGCGACAGCCTGCCGGAGCGGGTGCGCGTCGTCGTGGTGAGAGGTGAGGGACCGTCCTTCTCGGCAGGGATCGACCTACGCATGTTCACCCCTGAGGGGGTTCCGGGACAGGGCTCGTTCAGCTCTGTGGCCCGGCAGGATCAGGACACGTTCGACAAGGGGATCGAACGAGCACAGCAGGGATTCCTGTGGTTGCGCCGTCCGGAGATCGTCTCGATCGCGGCCGTTCAGGGCCATGCGATCGGCGCCGGATTCCAGCTCGCGCTTGCCTGCGATCTACGGATCGTGGCCGACGACGTCAAATTCTGCATGAAGGAGCCCGCACTGGGCCTGGTCCCCGACCTGACCGGCACCAAGCCGCTGGTCGAGCTGGTGGGCCTCGCCAAGGCGAAGGACCTGTGCCTGACCGCCCGCATCGTCGGGGCGGAGGAGGCCTTCCGGATCGGCCTGGCCGAACAGGTCGTCGAACCGGGTGAGCTGGCGAAAGCCGTACAGGAGAAGGTCGCGCAGCTGCTGTCGACCAACAGGGAAGCGGCCGCGGCGACCAAGCGTCTCCTCCAGGGGGCGCAGACGCGCACCCTGGAGGAGCAGAGCGCCGCCGAGCGGACGGAGCAGGCGGCGCGGATCCGGGCGTTGTTCGCCGGGAGCTGAGAGGGGAACAGCCGCAGGCGCCCGCGTGCTGACCAGACAATGGCGATGATGGGTGGCGGGTTCGGCCCGCAGGCGATGCGGTCGCTACGCCGTGACGAGTCGGTCATGGACCAGCGGCTGACGCCCGGCACCGTGCGGCGCATCGCCTCCTACGCGCGGCCGTACAAGAAGCAGATCACCGCGTTCCTGCTGCTGGTCGTGGCGGGCGCGGTCATCGTGGTGGCCAACCCGCTGCTCATGAAGGCCATCATCGACGACGGCATCCTGCCCAAGCGGCCGGGCGTGGTGATCGCGCTGGCGGTCTCGATCGCCGCGCTGGCCCTGCTGGACGCCGGGCTGACGCTGGCGCAGCGCTGGTTCTCCTCGCGCATCGGCGAGGGCCTCATCTACAACCTGCGCACGGAGGTCTTCGACCACGTGCAGCGCATGCCGGTGGCCTTCTTCATGCGTGCCCAGACCGGCGCGCTGGTCTCCCGCCTCAACACCGACGTCATCGGCGCCCAGCGCGCCCTGACGACCACGCTGTCGTCGGTGGTGTCCAACGTCATCAGCCTCCTGCTCGTGCTCGGCGCCATGCTCGCGCTGTCGTGGCAGGTCACGCTGGTCGCGCTGGTGCTGCTGCCGGTCTTCATCGTGCCCGCCAAGTGGGTGGGCCGCCGCATGTCCGCGCTGACGCGCGAGCAGATGCGACTCGACGCCGAGATGAGCTCGGTGATGACCGAGCGTTTCAACGTGGCGGGCGCGATGGTCGCCAAGCTGTACGGCAGGCCGCAGGAGGAGACCGACCTGTTCGGCAGGAGGGCGGCCAGGGTGCGCGACGTCGGCGTGACCGTCGGCATGTACGGCACCATCTTCCGGGTCGCGCTCGGCCTGGTCGCCGCCCTGGCCACCGCGCTGGTCTACGGCATCGGCGGCGTCATGGCCACCCGCGACGTCTTCGAGCTCGGGACGCTGGTCGCCCTGACCGCGCTGCTCATGCGGCTGTACGGCCCGCTGACCTCGCTGTCCAACGTGCACGTGGACGTGATGACGGCGCTGGTCAGCTTCGACCGGGTCTTCGAGGTGCTCGACCTCAGGCCGATGGTCGCCGAGAAGCCGGAGGCCAGGCCGCTGCCCGACGGCCCGGTCACGATCACCTTCGACGACGTGCACTTCCGCTACCCGGCGGCCGAGGAGGTCTCACTGGCCTCCCTGGAGTCGGTGGCCCGCCAGGACACCGGTCCGTCGCACCCGGTGCTCAAGGGCGTCTCGTTCACCGCCGAACCGGGACAGCTCATCGCCCTCGTCGGCCCCTCGGGAGCGGGCAAGACCACGATCACCTCGCTGGTCTCGCGCCTGTACGACGTGAACGAGGGCGCGGTGCGCGTCAACGGCGTCGACGTGCGCGAGGCCACGCTGGCCTCGCTGCACGACACCGTGGGCGTCGTCACGCAGGACGCGCACCTCTTCCACGACACCATCGGCGCCAACCTCCGCTACGCCAGGCCCGGCGCCGAGGAGGAGGAGATCTGGGAGGCGCTGCGCGCGGCGCAGATCGCCGACCTGGTCGAGGCGCTGCCCGACCGGCTCGACACCGTCGTCGGCGACCGGGGCTACCGGTTGTCCGGCGGGGAGAAGCAGCGCCTCGCGCTGGCCCGGCTGCTGCTGAAGGCGCCGCGCGTGGTCGTGCTGGACGAGGCCACCGCCCACCTCGACTCCGAGTCGGAGTCGGCCGTGCAGCAGGCGCTGAAGACGGCGCTGGCCGGGCGTACCTCGCTGGTCATCGCCCACCGGCTGTCGACGATCCGCGAGGCCGACACGATCCTCGTCGTCCAGGACGGCCGCATCGCCGAGCGCGGCGGGCACGACGAACTGCTGGAGCGCGGCGGGCTGTACGCCGAGCTCTACCGCACCCAGTTCAGCGCGACAGGTAGCCCAGGCGTGTGAGCTCCTGTCTGGCGACCTTCTCCACCAGCGCCAGGTCGTCGGGGCGCAGGCCGGAGCGCCAGGAGCCGACCTTCGGGGCCGGCCGGCCGTACAGGGCGACCTTCGACACGCGCGTCTCCAGAAACTCCGACACCGACGCGATCGTCTGCGCGGGCCGCAGCACGAGGTCCTCGTAGCGCAGCGTCAGCAACTGCTCGGCGGGCAGGTCGCGGCGCAGGGAGGCGCTCAGGCGCACGGCGCTGCGCCAGCGCAGCGCCGACTTGCCCGCGGCCGGCATGTCCCGCCAGCGCTCGCGGTGCTCGTCGCGGTTGAGCCCCAGGAACGCGTTCGGAAACTCGGTGCCCTCGGCCAGCATGACCGGACGGAACCAGGCCAGGCACGACGGGTCGGCCAGCATGTCCACCGCCACGTCGCGGCCGTCGCGGATCAGCTGCAGGAACCGGGCGTCGGGAAAGGCCTGCCGTAGCACCGGCGCGCTGTAGAGCAGGTCGGGGCTGGCGTCGCCGAAGCGGGTCACGGTGTTGGTGGCCACGCACGGGCCGAGTCCGGTCACGCCGCCGGCCTCACGGCAGGTCTCCGGGCACAGCGCGCACGAGCCGCGCAGCACCTGCCATGACTCGGCCAGCGAGTCGCGCAGTACGCGGACGGCGCCGGGACCACTGGCGATCGAGGGTTTGCGGGCGAAGGCGTAGACGACGTTGGCCACGCAGGCCCTGCCCGTCGTCACGTGGAAGCCGGGGGAACGTTTCAACGCGCGGGCGAGCAGGTCCGCACCCGAATGCGGGGCTCCGAGCAGGAACACCGGGCGGCGGACCTTGATGCCGTTGACCACGAGGATGTGAGGCGGAAGTCGCATACGGCATCCAAGTGTGACACCGTTTGCCAGGTGAGCGAGCCAATGTCGGTGACCGTCCTGACAGGTGCGGGAATCTCCACGGATTCCGGGATTCCCGACTTTCGCGGGCCCCAGGGAGTATGGACGAAGGACCCCGCCGCCCAGGAGCTGTACACCATCGACAACTACCTGGCCGACCCTGGCGTACGGCGCCGCGCGTGGATCGGCAGGCGCGAGCACGCCGCCTGGCGGGCCGGCCCCAACGGCGGCCACGCCGCCCTCGTCGAGCTGGAACGCGCCGGCCTGCTGCGTGCCCTGGTCACCCAGAACATCGACGAACTGCACCAGCGCGCGGGCAGTTCGCCGGAGAAGGTCATCGAGCTGCACGGCACGCTCTTCCACGTCGTCTGCATGTCCTGCGGGCTGCGCACGCCCATGCGCGAGGTGCTCGACCGGGTCGAGGCGGGGGAGGAGGACCCGCCCTGCCCGGAGTGCGGCGGCATCCAGAAGGCCGACACGATCTCCTTCGGCCAGTCGCTCAAGCCGCTCGTCATCCACGCGGCGCTGGAGGCGGCGCGGTCCTGCGACCTGTTCCTCGCGGTGGGCACGTCACTGACCGTGCATCCGGCCGCCGGGCTGTGCGGCGAGGCGATCGACGCCGGCGCCCGCCTGGTCGTCATGAACGCCCAGCCCACCCCCTACGACGACTTCGCCCACGAGGTCGTCCGCGAGCCCATCGGACAGGCGCTGCCGGCGCTGGTCAAGGAGCTGGTTCATGCGGCCGGGTGACACCGTCGCCGTCGTCTCCCCCTCCGGACCACCCGACGCCGTCCGGCTCGCGCGCGGGGTGGCGCTGCTGGAAGGGCTCGGCGTGCGGGTCGTGGTGGGCGCGCACACGATGGCGCGCCAGCACCTTCCCCACCTGGCCGGCTCGGACGCCGCGCGCGCCGCCGACCTGCAGGCCGCCTGGTGCGATCCGGCCGTCACCACGGTGTTCTGCACCAGGGGAGGGTACGGCGCCGCCAGGGTCCTCGACCTGCTGGACTGGAACGCCATGCGGGCCGCCGGGCCCAAGACGCTCGTGGGGTCGAGCGACGTGACGGCTCTGCACCACGCGTTCCGGGCGGAGCTCGGGGTGGCGACGCTGCACGGGCCGATGCCGGCCTGCACGACGTTCTCCGACGAGGGCGGGCCGGAACCGGCGACCTGGGCGTCGCTGACCGGGGCGCTGAAGGGCGAGCCGTGGTCGGTGGCGGGCACGTCGATGCTGTCGCAGGGGCCTGCCGGAGCCGCCGGTCCGATCGCCGGGGGGAACCTGTCGGTGCTGGCGTCGCTGTGCGGGACCCGGTGGCAGCCACGCTTTACCGGAAATATCGTGTTTTTGGAGGATGTGGGGGAGGCGCCTTACCGCATCGACCGGATGCTCACGCAACTCCAGCGGGCTGGGGCCTTCCAAGGAGTGCTCGGCTTTGCGCTCGGCTCCTGGGAGGAGTGCGGGGACCCGTACCCCGTTCTCCGGGAGCGGTTGCTGCCGCTCGGCGTCCCCGTGCTGGCCGGGCTTCCCGTGGGACACGGCACTCCGCAGCTGAGCGTCTGGCTTGGTGCGCTTGGTGCTATCGATACCGAATCGTGCTCGCTGGCTGGTCAGTTCAGCGACGTCGGCACGGCAAGGTAGGAGAAACACGCAGGGACGAAACCGGCATGAGGGGATAGAGCGCGTGAAATTCTTCAGGCGTGAGCCGTCCCGCCGCCGCCCTGAGGACGTGGACCTCGATTCGCTTCTCGCCCTGGTGGCGGACTCGCTGGGCTACGGCTGCGACTTCGCCGCCGACGGTGCCACCCTGACCCTGACACCCGGCCCGGCCGGTGGCGTCCGGTCGGCGTTCGACCTGGGCCGCGACACCCGGCCGATGCGGGACGGGCTCGTTCTGGTCCGGCTGACCGGCCTGCGCAGGGAGGCCGGTCGACGGCCCCGCGAGGACTGGCCCACGCTCGTCTCCGAGCACCTCGGCAACGCGGTCTCCGGTGACCTGGTCGACTTCTGCGACCTGGACCAGGTACGCCCGCTGCTGCGTACCCGCGTGGAAGCCGTGGACGCCGTCGAGGACCTGACCCGCGTCGTCGGCCGCCACCTGAACGGCGACCTGGTGGAACTCCTGAGCGTCGGCCCCCGCCTGATCCGCCCCGAGGAGGCCGGCTGCTGGCCGCTGCCGTCGGCCAAGGCGCTCGAACTGGCCTCCAGGAACGTGCGCGAGGGTGAGCGGCTGACCGTCGAGTCCATCGAGCTGTCCGGCACCCCCGTCACCCGCCTGACCGGCCCCTCCCCGGCCGCCCCGACACACCTGCGCTGGCTGCCGGACTACCTTCCGGTGCCGAGGGACGGGGTGCTGGTGGTCCTGCCCGACCCGTACACGCTGCTGGTACACCCGGTCAACGGCCTCGGCGTCGTGCGCGCCATCGAACGGCTGCGCCTGCACGCCGCGCGGACCGACGGCCTGAGCGACCAGGTGTACTGGTGGCACGAGGGCCGCCTGACCCATCTGCGGGCCGACATCGTCCTGCACGAGGGCCACGCCCGCCTCGTGGTCACCCCGCCCCCGGACTTCGCCCAGGTGCTCGCCCGCCTGGCCGTCTGAGCCCGCGTCCGGCACTTCCGCGCGGGAAGTCGTGTCGATCCCTTAATTTCCTACCAAATGTGTGGGATAGTGGCGAGGGTGAGCCACGAGCGGACCACTCCTCTGAACGCGGCCATCCTGGCCGGACGCTGGATCAGGTCGGCGGGGTCCGACCACGTGCACGGGCGGCGCTGGCAGGCCAACCCGGATCACCGAGGCCGCGCGGCCGTGGGATCGGAACCGGCCTCCCTGTACGCGGGCGCCGCCGGCATCGTGCTGTTCTTCCTCGACCTGGCCGCCGCCACCGGCCACGAGGCGTACCTGGAGGAGGCCCGCCAAGGCGCCCGGTACCTGGCCGCCACCTGGCGGGAGCAGCAGGACCTCACGCTCTACCACGGCCTGGCCGGGACCGTCTTCGCGCTCACCGAGGCCGGATGGGTGCTGGGCGAGGAGCGGCTCGAAGACGAGGCGCGGGCCGCCGCCGGCCACATCGTCGCCAGGGCCCGTCCGCTGGCCGGAGGACCGGGCTGGTCGAACGACCCCGCCCAGCGGGGCGACGGCGGGATCGTGCTCGGGCTGCTGCGCGCCGCGGCCATGCTCGGCGTGCCCGCCTACGAGCAGGCGGCCCTGGAGGCGGGCGAACGCATCGCGACGCGGGCGGTGCCGGGGCACCTTTTCGGGGACTGCCCCGGCATCCCGGCCGACGCGGTCACGCCCGGCTTCTACAGCGGTACGGCCGGCACCGCCTTCCTCCTGGCCCGCCTGTACGGCGTCACCGGCGACGAACGTTTCCTGGAGGCGGCCAGGCGCGGATCGGGGTTCGTGAAGTCGGTGGCGGTGGTGACGGGCCACGCGGCGTACGTGCCGCACCACGTGCCCCACGGGCGCGGGCTGCACTATCTCGGCTACTGCTCCGGCTCGGCGGGCGTGGCCCGCATGTTCTACGAGCTCTACCGCGTGGCCGGCGATCCGGGCGACCTGGACTGGACCGAGCGCCTGGCCGCCGGGATCATCGCCAGCGGCGTGCCGTACCAGCAGACCAACGGCTACTGGAACTCCGCCTGCCAGTGCTGCGGGACGGCCGGTCTGGTGGAACTGTTCGTCGGGTTGTGGGCGGCGACGGGCCGCGAGCCGTACCGGGAGTACGCGCGTACGCTCGCCGAGCACCTCATCGGCCGGGCGACCGGGCACGACGGGCGGGGCCACCGGTGGTACCAGGCCTACCGGCGGCTGCGGCCGGGGGAGGTGAGCGCGGACACCGGCTACATGGTCGGGGCCGCGGGCATCGGGGCGGCGCTGCTGCATCTGGACGCGGCCGAGCAGGAGGGCGAGACGCGCCGGGTCATCCTGACGCCCGACAACCCCTTCCCGGCGATCCCGTCCCCGGCGTTCCTGCCTTGACAAAGGAGCTCCGATGACCGTTCCCGGCCGGCTGGGAAGACCCCGCCACCGGCGGCCCGCGTGAGCGCGCGCCGCCGGGGCGGCCTCAGTGCCCGGTACGGCCGCGCCGCCGCGGCGGCCGTACCGTTCATCCGGCGGGACGGGTCACGACAGGGCGCGGGCGGCGTGGACCAGAGGCACGTGGCTGAAGGCCTGCGGGAAGTTGCCGACGAGCCTGGCGTAGCGGGGGTCGTACTCCTCGGCCAGCAGCCCGAGATCGTTGCGCAGCCCGAGCAGGCGGCCGAACAGCTCTTCCGCCTCCTTCTTGCGCCCCTGCAGCGCCATGACCTCGACCAGCCAGAAGCTGCAGGCCAGGAACGCGCCTTCGGCCCCGGCCAGGCCGTCGACGTCGTTGTCGGCGGCCACCGGGTAGCGCAGCACGAACCCGTCGGACAGCAGTTCCTTCTCGATGGCGGCCACCGTGCCGCTCACCCGCGGGTCGTCGACGGGCAGGAAGCCGATGAGCGGCATGAGCAGCAGCGCCGCGTCCAGTTCGGTCGAGCCGTAGGACTGGGTGAAGGTGTTGCGTACCGGGTCGTAGCCCTTGTCGCAGATCTCGGCGTGGACGACCTCGCGTAGCCGCTTCCAGCGGTCGACCGGGCCGACGCGGCCGAACTCCTCGACGTAGCGGATCGCCCGGTCCAGGGCGACCCAGCACATGATCTTGGAGTGGGTGAAGTGGCGGCGCGGGCCGCGTACCTCCCACAGGCCCTCGTCCGGCTCGTCCCAGTGTTCCTCGACGTAGGCCAGCAGCTCGCGCTGGATGGCCCACGCGCGGTCGTCGGCGCCCAGGCCCATCTTCCTGGAGACGAACAGGCAGTTCATGACCTCGCCGTAGACGTCGAGCTGGAGCTGGTTGACGGCGTTGTTGCCGATGCGCACCGGGCGGGAGTCCTCGTAGCCGTCCAGCCAGGTCAGTTCCAGTTCGGGCAGGCGGCGCTCGCCGGCGACGCCGTACATGATCTGCAGGTCCTGCGGGCGGCCCGCGATCGCGCGCAGCAGCCACGCGCGCCACTCGCCCGCCTCCTCGATGTAGCCGGAGCTGATGAGGGCGTCGAGGGTGAGGGTGGCATCGCGCAGCCAGCAGAAGCGGTAGTCCCAGTTGCGCACGCCGCCGATGTCCTCGGGCAGCGAGGTGGTGGGGGCGGCGACGATGCCGCCGGTGGGGGCGTAGGTGAGCGCCTTCAGCGTGATCAGCGAACGTACGACGGCGTCGCGGTGGGGGCCCTCGTAGGTGCACCTGGCCACCCATTCGGCCCACATGGCCTCGGTCTCGGCGAGCTGGCCCTCGGCGGAGATCTCGCGGGGCATCGGCTCGTGCGAGGGGTGCCAGGTGAACACGAACGGCAGCCGCTGGCCCTCGCGGACGGTGAACGTGGCCCGGTGGGCGTAGTCGCCGCCCTTGAGCGGGACGGGGGAGTGCAGCCAGACCGAGTCGGGGCCGCCGATGGCCTGCAGGTGGCCGTCGCTGCGGCGCACCCACGGCACGATGCGGCCGTAGTCGAAGCGGACGCGGAGCTGGGTGGAGACCTCGACCTCACCGCTGACGCCTTCCACGATGCGGACGACGTCGGGGTTCTTGTCACGCGGCGGCATGAAGTCGATCACGCGCACGGTGCCCGTGGGGGTGTCCCACTCGCTTTCCAGGATGAGCGTGTCGGGCCGGTAGCGGCGTCTGGTCGCCGCCCGCCTGCCGGTGGGTCCGAGCCACCAGTGTCCGTTGCGTTCGCCGCCGAGCAGGGCGGAGAAGCACGATGGTGAGTCGAACCTCGGCAGGCAGAGCCAGTCGATGGAGCCGTCTCTGCCCACCAGGGCCGCCGACTGCATGTCCCCGATCATCGCGTAGTCCTCGATCCGCATGGGACCGACGCTACCCGTCCGCGGGGTGGTCCCGTGGAAGCCATCGATCATGTCGCGTCATGCCCGTCGGCTTCCACGGGAGGTTCAGGGGCCCTCCCGCGTCAGCGGGAACCAGCGGGTGAACATCTGCGTGAGCGGGCCGATGGCCAGGGCGAAGACGAGGGTACCGAGGCCGAGCGTGCCGCCGAGCAGCCAGCCGACGCCCAGCGCGGTGATCTCGATGAGGAAGCGGCCGAGCCGTACCGACAGGCCGAGGCGCATGAGGCCGGTCATGATGCCGTCGCGCGGGCCCGGTCCCAGACCCGCGCTGATGTAGAGCGCGGTGGCCAGGGCGATGGCGACGACGGCGGTCAGCAGGTACGTCCAGCTGAGCGCCCAGTGGCCCGGGGTGGGCAGCAGCCAGAGGGCGGCGTCGGCGAACAGGCCGAGAAAGACGACGTTGCTGATCGTGCCGATGCCGGGCTTCTGCTTCAGCGGGATCCACAGCAGCATCACCAGCGCGCCGACCGCGATGATGATCGTGCCGATGGTCAGGCCCGTCCTGAGTGCCACACCCTGATGGAAGACGTCCCACGGGCTGTTGCCCACGCCGGACTCGATCTGGAGGCCGATGCCGAGGCCGTACAGGGCCAGGCCGCCGTAGAGGCGCAGGAGACGGGACGGAAGGGAACCCACGGTAGGGACGGACATTTCGCTCATAGTGGTCTCATGGTGGCAGGTGTTCGGGTTGCGCCAAAAGGGCCAATCATGAAAAGTGGCCTTATGAGGTTTTTGAGTGCGGCGCAGGTCGCGAGGCTCGTCGCGGTGCCGCGGGACGCCCGGCCCTACTACCGCGCGCTGGCCGGCGCGGTACGGGCGCGCATCCTGGACGGCCAGATCCCGGTCCGCGTGCGCATGCCCGCCGAGCGCCATCTGGCCGAGCAGCTTCGCGTCAGCCGCACCACCGTGACCTCCGCCTACGACCTGCTGCGCGAGCAGGGCTACCTCGACAGCCGCCAGGGGTCGGGAAGCTGGACGGAGCTGCCCGACCCGGCCACCACCGCCGACAACCCGTGGCTGTCCACCGGCGACGACGGGCTGCTCCAGCTGCACTGCGCCGCACCCGGCGCCACCTCGCACCTGCGCCAGGCCATGCTGGAGGCGGTCGACGACGTGGGCCGCTACGGCATGGGCAACGGCTACGACCCGATGGGCCTGGCCGTGCTGCGCGAGCGCATCGCCGCCCACTACGGCGCGCGCGGCCTGGCCACCCGGCCCGAGCAGATCCTCGTCACCACCGGCTCCCAGCACGCCATCCAGCTCGTCATGGGACTGCTCGTCGGCTCCGGCGACACCGTGCTCGTCGAGTCGCCCACCTATCCGCACGCCATCGACGCCGCCCGCCAGCGCGGCGCCAGGATCGCGCCGGTCGGCATCACCCACGCGGGCTGGCAGGCCGACCTCGTCGCGGGCGCGATGCGGCAGTCGGCGGCCAGGCTCGCCTACCTGATGCCCGACTTCCAGAACCCCACCGGGGCGCTCATGGACGACGCCACCCGGGCGGCGGTGGTGGGGGCGGCGCGCCGTACCGACACCATGCTGCTCATCGACGAGACCTGGGCGGAGCTGGCGATGGAGGAGGTGCCGGGCACCGCGCCGATGGCCGCCTTCGACACCGACAGCCGCGTGATCACGATCGGGTCGGCGTCCAAGCTGTGGTGGGGCGGGCTGCGTATCGGCTGGATCCGCAGCACCGAGGCGCTCACCCGCCGCCTGGCCCTGCACCGCGCGGCCGTCGACATCGCCAGCCCGGTGATGGAGCAGCTGATCGTGGCGCGGCTGTTCGACCGGATGGAGGAGACGCGCGCCGAGCGCCGCCGCACGCTGCGCGCCTCGCGTGACGCGCTCGTCGCCGCGGTGCGCGCGCACCTGCCCGAGTGGAGCTTCACCGTCCCGCGTGGCGGCGGCACCCTGTGGATACGGCTGCCGCGCGGCAACGCCATCGCCTTCGCCGAGGCCGCGGCCACCCATGGGCTACGGCTGGCGCCCGGCCCCTGGTTCGGCCTGGAGGGGACCCTGGAGTCCTACGTCCGCCTGCCGTTCACCCAGCCTCCGGCGGTGCTGGCCGAGGCGGCCCGCATGCTCGCGGCCGCCGACGCCCGCGGCCCGGTCGGCCCCCGCCCGGCCGAGACGCTCATCCCGATGGTCTGAGTCCTGGAGCGAGAACGACTGGTCTGAGCCTTGGACTCGGACAGCTGGTCTGACTCCAGGAGCGCGGACAGCTGCTCTGACTCCCGGAGCCGCGGACAGCGAAACGCCCGGCCCCTCGGGACAAGAGGGCCGGGCGTTCCGCTCGCGCTGTGACTAGTGGCGAATGACCCGCACCCAGTCGGTCGCGGCCGAGCCCTCGAGGTACCTGCTGCCCTCGAAGACCGCCTTCCACGTGCCGGAGGTCCAGGCGCGGGCCCCGGTGTGGAAGTAGCCGCCGTTGTTCGTGCGGACCGTGTCGACGTAGTGCCAGCGGCCGGAGTAGTTCGGCTTGAAGAGGATCGTGATCCGCTTGCCGCCGAGCCAGTACCAGCTGCCCTCACGGCAGTGGTCGGCGTTGAACACCTGCACGTAGCCGTTGATGTAGTCCTCGTCGCACTGCACCGAGAGCTTGCCCTCAAGGGACAGGCGCGAGCCCTTCCAGACCGGCTCCGGGTTGGCGTCGAACGACAGGCGGGTGTTGCCGCCGTCGCCGTAGTCGCCGGTGTCGAAGCCGAGGCCGGGAGGTTCGGCCATGGCGGGAGTGGCGGTCGCCAGCACGGCGGTGCCGAGCGCGGCAGCAGCTGCCGCGGCCGCGAGACGTCGCATCATCTTAAGAACTTCCTTCCCCGTCGAGACGTGCTCCGGGACAGAACACGTCTACGCCAATGACGCGCAAAGGCAGGGAAAGGTTGCCGCCAAGATGATCACGATTCGGCAACGACCGTTAAAGCGAAGGTCAAGAACGATCTCCGATGTGTTCGACCGAGGAGACTTCCGCGGCGTAGTGACCGGTTCCCGGGAACCGGGCCCGCCACTGCCCCCTCGCCGGGCCCAGCACGGTCTTGCCGAACTTGCCCAGTTCCGAGGTGGTCGCCACGGCCTCCTGCCTCCACGGCGACTTCTCGTCACGGCGGTGCAGGATCTCCATGCGCTGGTTGCCGAACGGGGAGTAGTCGGTGAAGCCCATCGGGTCCACGCGGGTCAGCACGCCGCGCAGCCGCACGGCCTTCGTGCCGGCCACCTTGGTGGCCTGCACCGAGGTCAGGCGGGTCTCCTTGCGCAGCTTGAACGTCTTGTACGCGGTCACGCTCCTGCCGTCGGGGCCCGTCGCGGTGGCGACGATCGTCCAGGTGCCCGACGGGTAGTAGCGGGTCAGGCCCTTCTCGGGCAGGAAGCGCCAGGTCTGCCAGCCGTCGCCGCGGCGCATCGCCCCGGCCTGCTCCCCGTGCCACCGCGGCGCCTGCCCGGGTACGGCGAGCCCGGGTGCGAGCGGCGGCGGCGCGGGCAGCGGCGGAACCTGGGAGGGCGCGACCGACGGCAGCACGGAAGGCGCGGCCGACGGAACAGCCGACGGCAGAGCCGACGGAGCCACGGACGGCAGCCCCGACGGCACCGCGGACGGCGCGACAGAGGGCGCCACGGAAGGCACGGCGGACGGCAGGGCGGACGGAACGGCGGACGGCGCCACGGACGGGACGACGGTGGGCGTGGGCAGCGGCGGCGGGCTCACCGGCGGTGGATCAACCGGCGGCGGATCCACCGGCTCCACCGGAGGCGCGGGCACCCCGTCCGGTGGCGCGCCCGGGTCCACCTTGACGGTGACCCCGTCGCGGCCGTCCACCCCCTGGGCGATGACCTCGATGACGAGGCGGACCGATCCGGTGGGCCCGACCACCGGATCGGCCGGACGTATGGTGATCTCTCTGATGGCGGGCTCGCTCGCCGCGTTGGCCACCGGCACGGGTACCGCGAGGGCCCCCGCCGCGAGCGAAGCCAGAAGGACTCTACTGGTCATGATCAAGACGGTAGGAACCATCCGGTAATGGCCAGGGGTAGGACACACGCCCCCAACGGCAAAAGCCGTCAGTCCACGTAAAGCCCCTCGATGACGTCGGCGTACTTGGCGTGGATGACGCGCCGCTTCAGCTTCAGGCTCGGTGTGAGCTCCGCCGTCTCGGCCGTCCACTCGCTGCCGAGGAGGGCCCAGCGCTTGACCTGCTGCACCCGTGCCAGCTTGGCGTTGGCCGCCTCCACCGCCAGTTCGACCTCCTTGAGCACCTCGCCGTTCTGGGCCAGTTCGGCCAATGAGGAGAAGGCGATCCCGCGTGCCTGCGCCCACCCGGGCGCGAGTTCGGCGTCGAGCGTGAGGACCGCCACCGGGTGCGGGCGGCCGTCGCCGTAGGCGAGCGCCTGGCCGATGAGCGGGTGCTCCTTCAGGTGGCTCTCGATGTTGGCGGGCGAGATGTTCTCGCCGCCCGCGGTGATGATGAGCTCCTTCTTGCGGTCCACGACCCGGACGAAGCCGTCCTCGTCGATCGAGCCGATGTCGCCGGTGTGCAGCCAGCCCTCCTCGTCGATCAGGGCCGCGCTCTCCTCCGGCCGGTTCAGGTAGCCGCCGGTGTTGAGCGGGCTGCGGGTGAGGATCTCGCCGTCCTCGGCGATGCGGATCTCGACGCCCGGCTCGGCCCTGCCCACGGTGCCGAGCTTGTAGTCGGCCGGGCTGTTGCCGGTGAAGGCGCCGGTCGTCTCCGTCATGCCGTACACGTCGATGACCTTCAGGCCGAGGCCGGCGAAGAAGCGCTGTACCTCGCCCGGCAGTGGCGCGGCGCCGGTCGCCGTCCACTGGGCCTGGTCGAAGCCGATCATCGAGCGGACCACCGACAGCAGCGCCTTGTCGGCCTGGTCGTAGGCGGACTGGATCTCGGGGGTGATCGTGCCGCCGTGCTGGCCCGCCTCGACGTAGGCGACGCCGGCCGCCATGGCCTGCCGTACCTGCTGCTGCTGTTCCTCCGGCTGGGTGGCGAGGACGGCCTGCAGGCGCGCCATCATCTTCTCCCACACGCGCGGCACGCCGAAGAACATCATCGGCCGGACCTGCCCCAGCGTGGCGCCGAGGTTGGCCAGGTCGGTGCAGAAGTAGACGTGCGAGACCTTCAGCAGCGGCAGGTAGAGGCTGAGGACGCGCTCGGCGATGTGCGCGTAGGTCAGATAGCTGATCTGCGTGCCCTGCACGGGCAGCGTGGTGAGGCGGTCGGTGGAGGCCACCTCGTAGAAGACGTTGCGGTGGGTGAGCGGCACGCCCTTGGGCATGCCGGTGGTGCCCGAGGTGTACAGGACCGTGACGGTGTCGTCGGCGCTGACGGCCTGCCAGCGGGCGTCCACGGCGGCCCGGCCGGCGGCCAGCGCGCGCTCGCCGAGCGCCAGGAAGTCCGCCCACGGCAGGAAGCGCTCGTCGCCCTCGGGCGCGCCGTCCAGCACGATGATCCGCCGCAGCTCCGTGAGCTGGTCCAGGATCGGCATCCAGCGGTCCACGTCGGCGGGGCCGCCCAGCACGGCGTAGCGGGCGCCGACGTCGGCGGCCACGAAGGCGATCTGCTCGGCGGCGAAGGTCGAGTAGATGGTGCAGCCCACGCCGCCGGCGTGCACCGCTCCGAGGTCGGCCAGCACGTGCTCGCCGCGGTTGACCATCATCAGCGCCACGGCCTCGCCGGGCTCCAGCCCGAGTTCCGCGAACGCCGCCGCGATCGTCAGCACCCTCTCGCGCGCCTCGGCGTAGGTGAGCGTGCGCCAGCCCTCGCCCTCGGGGTCGGAGTAGGCGGGGGAGCCGGGATGATCTGTGGCGACCTGTCTCAGCTGCTCGCACACGGTACGGCCGGCGATCTGCGACTCGATCTCGGCCCGTACCTCAAGGACTTCGGCCATGGCGCCCGCCTCCAGTCAGTATTCACTTGCACGAGTGGGATGCATCGCACCACACGCCGGGGGTAGCGGCAAGCCCCTGTGGGACAGCTTCACAAGACCGGTCACGTAGAGTGTTGGATCACATGCATAACGTGTCGTTCGGGGGGCGCGCATGAGCAGCAGCGGCAGGACGTTCTTCGGCCACCCCTGGGGTCTGGCCACGCTCTTCGGCACCGAGATGTGGGAACGTTTCAGCTGGTACGGCCTGCGCGCCATCCTGGCCACCTTCCTGGCCGCCTCCCCGGCCACCGGCGGCCTCGGCCTGACCGAGGAGACCGCCCAGGCCGTCGTCGGCGTCTACGGCGCGCTCATCTACCTCGTCGCGCTGCCCGGCGGCTGGGTCGCCGACCGCATCCTGGGCGCGCGCAGGTCGGTGTTCTGGGGCGGCTTCGTCATCATGCTGGGCCACATCAGCATGGCCATCCCGGTCCAGGGGCCGGTCTTCATCGCGATCGGCCTGCTGCTCATCATCACCGGCACCGGCCTGCTCAAGCCCAACATCTCGGTGATGGTCGGCAAGCTCTACCCCGAGGGCGACGACGGCCGCCGCGACTCCGGCTTCTCGCTGTTCTACCTGGGCATCAACCTCGGCGCCTTCTTCGCCCCGCTGGTCGTGGGCTGGCTGGCCGCCGGCGACCGCTGGCACCTCGGCTTCGGCGCGGCGGCGGTCGGCATGGCGCTCGGCCTGGTGCAGTACACCCTCGGCCGCAAGCAGCTGCGCGGCGTCGGCGACCGGCCCGGCGAGCCGCTGACCCCGGCCGAACGCACCAAGGTCCTGCGGCTGACGCTGGTCAGCGTCGTCGTCGTGCTGGCCCTCCTGGCCGTCTGGATCGCCAGCGGCACCTTCGACCTCGACCGCTTCACGCTGGTCGTGACCATCGTCATCCTGGCCGTGCCGATCGTCTACTTCCTCTACGTGCTGCGCGGCCCCCACGAGCTGACCGCCGACGAACGCTCCAAGATGAAGGCCTACATCTGGTTGTTCATCGCCGCGGCCATCTTCTGGATGATCTACGACCTGGCGCCGAGCAAGCTGCTGTTCTTCGCCCAGAACAACACCGACCTCAACCTGCTGGGCGTGCCGATCCAGGCGGCCACCACCCAGTCGTTCAACCCGCTGTTCATCATGATCTTCGTACCGGTCTTCGCGGCCCTGTGGCTCAAGCTCGGCAACCGGGTCAGCACGCCGCAGAAGTTCGCGTTCGCGCTGATCATGGTCGGGCTGAGCTTCGTCGTGATGGCGCTGGCCGCCAAGCTCGCCGAGAGCGGCAAGGTCAGCGTGTGGTGGCTGGTGCTGGTCTACCTCATCCAGGTCTTCGGCGAGCTGTCACTGAGCCCGGTCGGGCTTTCGGTCACGACCAAGCTCGCGCCCGCGGCCTTCAAGGGCCAGATGCTCGGCGTCTGGTTCATCGCGGTCTCGGTCGGCGACGCCGTGGGCGGCCAGACCGGCAGGCTGAGCAGCGTCATGTCCGACACCACGTACTACCTGGTGCTGGCCGCGATGGCGATCGTCGCGGGGGTGGCGCTGTTCATGTTCGTGCGCAAGCTGAGGGAGATGATGGCCGAGCACGACACGCCGACGATGCCGCCGATCCGGTAAAACATCCACCGTGTCCGAAATTCTCGACCTGGCCGGAATCTTTGTCTTCGCCCTCACCGGGGCGCTCATGGGCGTCCGCAAACGGCTGGACGTGGTCGGGATGGCGGTGCTCGCCTCGATGACCGCGCTGGGCGGCGGCATCGTCCGCGACCTCATACTCAACGTACGGCCCGCCGCCTTCCAGAGCCTCGGCTACGTCCTGGTACCGCTCGCCGCCACGGTCATCGTCGCCTTCTGGCATCCGCACGTGGCCAGGGTCATGCCCGCCATCATGATCCTCGACGCGGCGGGCCTCGGCCTGTTCTGCGCGGTCGGCACGGAGAAGGCCCTCGAGTACGGCCTGAACCCCCTGCACGCTGTCCTGCTGGGCGTGACCACGGCGGTCGGCGGCGGCATGCTGCGCGACCTGCTGGCCGGCGAGATCCCGACCCTCCTGTACGACCGCCAGCTCTACGCCGTGCCCGCGATGGTCGGCTCCGCCGTCATGGGCGCCCTGTACGTCTACGACCTGCACGGCTGGCCCGCGACGCTGGCGGCCGCCGTGATCGCCTTCGTCCTGCGCATCGCCGCCATGAGGTACGGCTGGCGCGCCCCCCTGGCCCGCGACGTCCGCCCCGACGGCTAGCTAACCCTTGTCGGCTCCCTCGTTCTGGTCGCGGATGAAGTGGCGCTGGAAGGCGACGAAGATGACGGCGACCGGGATCGTCGCCAGCAGCGCGGCGGCGAGCTTGAGCGGGAACTGGGTGCCGCCGCCGAGTGAGCCGCTGACCAGGTCGGCCAGCCCGCGCGGGAGCGTGAACAGCGCCGGGTCCTGCACGGCGACCAGCGTGTGCGGGAACTCGTTCCACGAGCTCTGGAACGACAGGATCGTCAGCGTGATCAGCGCGGGCCGCGACATCGGCAGGACCACGGACCAGAAGACGCGGAAGGTTCCCGCGCCGTCCAGGCGGGCCGCCTCCTCGACGCTGCGCGGCACCGACTCGAAGAACTGCTTCATCACGAACACCCCGGCCGCGTCGGCGACGACCGGCAGGATCAACGCCAGGTAGGAGTCGTACATCCCCAGCTGATTCAAGACCAGAAATTTCGGGATAAAGAGCACGACGCCCGGCACCGCCATGATCGCGATGATCGCCGCGAACAGCCCGCGCCGCCCCCGGAACCGCAGCCTGGCCAGCGCGTACCCGGCCATCGAGTCCAGCAGCAGCCGGCTCAGCGTGAGCACCACGGTGACCAGCAGCGAGTTCGTCAGCCAGATCGGCATGTCCGTGCCGGAGAACACCCGCTCGAACGCCGACAGCGTGGCCGGGCCGGGGATGGGCGAGAGCGGGTGCGCGGAGGCGTCCGGATCGGTCTTGAAGGAGTTGGCGATCTGGATGACGAACGGGTAGACGAAGGCGATGGAGAAGACGATCAGGACGACGCGCCTCATGCCTCGCGCTCCCTCATGATCCAGCGTTGCAGCAGCGTCAGCAGGACGATGATCAGGAAGAGCACGAACGAGATCGCCGTGCCCGAGCCGTAGTCGAAGTCGCGGAAGGCCGTCCGGTACGACAGGAACGCGGGCGTCAGCGTGGTCTTGGCCGGATCGCCCTGGCTCATCACGTAGATCTGGTCGAACACCTGCCAGGTGCCGATCAGCCCGAGCGTCAGCACGAGGAACATCGTCGGCTTCAGCAGCGGCAGCGTCACCAGCCGGAAGCGCTGCCGGCGCGAGGCCCCGTCGATCATGGCCGCCTCGTCCAGCGTCCGCGGGATGTTCTGCAGCGCCGCGAGGAACATGAGCATGAACGTGCCCGACGTCGTCCACACCACCAGCATGATGATCGCGCACATCGCCACGCTCGGCCCCGACAGCCACTCCCACCAGGTCAGGCCCAGCACGCCGTTCCCCGTGAGCGAGGCCGGCGGATCGCCGATGAGAAGCTGGATCACCCCGCGCGGATCGGTGAACCACTGCGGCCCGTTCACCCCGAGGAACCCCAGGACCTGGTTGACCGCCCCGGAGTTGCTGAAGATGAACAGGAACACCACGCTGATCGCCACCGAGCTGGTCACCGAGGGAAAGTAGAAGGCGGTGCGGAAGAACGTCCTGCGCTTGTTCACCGCCAGCGCGAGGCCCAGCGCCAGCGCCGTCTGCAGCGGCACGACCACGGCGACGTAGTAGACGTTGTTGCGGATGCTGGTCATGAAGTTCTCGCGGGCCAGGCCGTCCTCGGTGAAAAGGCGCGCGTAGTTCTCCCCGCCCACGAACGGCACGCCCGCCCGGAACGGGCTGCCCTGCCCGTTCCATCCGGTCAGGCTCACCCAGAGCGCCATGAGGATCGGCAGGAGCATGAACAGCCCGAGGATCGCCACCACCGGCGCCACGAACAGCCACCCCGCGAGGTTCTCCCTGGTACGGCTGCGCATGACGTCAGCCGAGCGCGCTCTCGGTGTTCTTCTGGAGCCTGGCCAGGATCGCCTGGGGATCCTGGGAGGCCAGTTGCTGCAGCGAGGTGTCGTAGTCCGACAGGACGCTGTCCATCTTGGGGGCGTTCACCGGCCCCTGCGCGTACTCCGCGCCGTTGACGAACGCGCCGTCGCCGGGGAACTCCTTGAGATAGGCGTCCTTGGCCGACTGACGTGAGGGCATGACGCCGAAGGCCTTGGCGAAGACCATCTGCTGCTCGGCCTTGGTCATCGCCTCGACGAACGAGATCGCCGCCGCCTTGTTCTTCGACTTGGCGGCGATGCCCCAGCAGTTGGTGAACGACAGCGTGCCCTTGCCCCCGGGCCCGGCGGGCAGCTCGTGCGCGGAGTAGGCGACGCCGGGGTAGTCGGCCCGCATCGCGCCCTTGATCCAGTTGCCCTCGATCGTCATCGCGGCCTTGCCCTTGCCGAACGCCTCGCCGCCCCACTCGGCGTCGAGCGCCTTGGCGAACTGGGCCCGCTTGTCGGCCAGCAGGCCCTTGACGTACTCCAGCGCGGCCAGGTTCTCCGGGCTGTCGCCGGTGGCCCGCTTGCCGTCCTCGCTGGTGATCCAGCCGCCGGACTGGACCATGAAGACGCCGATCCGGTCACGGGTCTCGCCGAACACCAGCGGCGTGACGCCCTTGATCTTCTTGGTGACGGCGGCGAGTTCCTGCCAGGTGGCGGGGATGTCACCGGCGGTGAGCCCGTTCTTCTTCCACAGCTCGTCGTTGACGACCAGGGCGAGCGTGGAGAAGTCCTTCGGCGCGCAGTAGAACGTGCCGTCGTAGGTGAACGTCTCGCGCAGGCTCGGGTAGAAGTCCCGGGCGTCGGAGATCTTGTCGCCGTAGGGCTCCAGGGCGCCCACGCTGGCGTAGTCGGCGAAGCGCGAGGCGTCGACGTAGAACACGTCCGGCGGGTCGCTGCCCGCGAACGCCTGGCCGAGCTGCTGGTGAATGTCCTGCGCCGGGGTGACGGCGGCGGTGTTCCCGCTGGCCTTGGCCCAGGCCCCGGCCGCCTGCTTGACCGCGTTCGTCTCGGCCTCGCCGGAGGAGGCCATCAGGACCTGGAGCGCGGCCGGGCCGCCGCTCTGCTGCGCGGGCGCCGCCTGCCGGTCGTCGAAGCCACTGCCGCAGGCCGTGGCCGACAGGAGTACGGCTGCCGCCGCGGGGATCGCGAGGCGTTTCATGAGCGGGGTTCCTTTCGGATGACCAGGGAGGGGGTGAGCAGCACGTGCGCCGCGGCGGGCCGGCCGGACAGGCGGCCGGTGAGCAGGTCGACGCAGTGCGCGGCGGCCTCGGCGAGGGGCTGGCCGAGGCTGGTGAGGCCGACGGCGGCGGCGACGGGGGTGTCGTCGAACCCGACCACGGCCGGCAGGACCTGAAGGGCGCCGAGTGCCACGGAGTCGCTGACGCAGACCAGGGCGGTCGCGCCGCGCCCGGTCAGCTCCCGCGCGGCCGCCCGGCCCTGGGCGCTGGAGCCGTCGGTCTCCAGCGCGAGGCCGGTGTCGAGCCCTTCGGCGGCCAGCGTCCTGGACCAGCCGTTCTTGCGGTCGTCGCCGACGCCGGAGCCCGCCTCCCAGCCGATGAAGCCGATCCGGCGGTGGCCCTCGCCGAGCAGGTGGCGGGTGGCGGACTCGGTCCCGGCGGCGCCGTCCACGTCCACCCACGGGTGGCCGGCCGCCGGCGCGCCCCACGGCCGGCCGAAGGTGACGAACGGCAGGTCGCGCTCGGCCAGCCAGGAGGCACGCGGGTCGCCGTGGTGAGTGCTGGTCAGCACGAACCCGTCGGGCTCGAACTCGCCCAGCAGCTGATCGATCGTGGCGATCTCGGCATGGTCGCCGGTGGCGGCGTAGAGCAGCACGCGGTAGCCGGACCTGGCCGCCGACTCGGTGAGTCCGTGCAGGAAACGGTCGAAGACGTTCATGCCATCCTGGGTCGTCTCGATCCGCACGGCCAGCAGGCGCGAACGGCCGGTCCGCATCTGCCGGGCCGCGGCGCTCACCCGGTAGCCGAGGGTCTCCACGGACGCGAGCACCCGCCGCCGTGTCTCCTCCTTGACCACTTCGGGGGAGTTGAGCACGTTCGACACCGTCTGGCGGGACACGTTGGCATGACGGGCCACGTCGGCGATCGTCACCTTGTCCGGCATTTACGCCCTTTCTGGGGGTTTGATCGATCTAAAAGGTGTGTGACAGGATTAGATCGTTCAAGTAAACGGAGTGTCAAGGGGTCCTCACTGTGCACGACCACCGCCTGCAACCGCTCCTGCACGACCTCGTCAGTACCGTCCTGGCCCCGACGAGCGCGCTCAGCGGAGCCGACGGCCAGATCAGGCCCGCCGGAGTGCAGGGGCTCTTCCACGCCGACACCCGCGTGCTCTCGCAGGCCAGGCTGGAGATCGACGGGCGCGAACCGGAGCCGATCGGCCACGCCGTACCGGCCGCGGGGCTCGCCCGGTTCGTCTCCCTGGCCCGGTGGCTGGGCGACCGCGCCGCCGACCCCACCGTCCGGGTCGAGCGCGTGCGGCGGGTCACGCCGGGCGCGATGGCCGAGGAGATCACGATCGCCTCCACGGCCTCGGCCCCCTTCACCTGTACGGTCACCGTCACGCTGGCCGGCGACTTCGCCCCCATCGATGTGGTGAAGTCGGGCGGCGGCGCCGTACCCGGGAAACCCGAGACCATCGGCGGCGAGCTGCTCTGGCGCTCCGGAGACGCCCGCGTCACCGTCACCTCCTGCGACGGCGGCGAGCAGACCGGGGCGGGCACGCGGTGGGAGGTGACGCTCGCGCCCGGCGAGCGGCGCACGCTGCGGTGGAACGTCGCCGTCACCGACCCGCGGGCGGTCGTGGCGGCACCGGCGGGCCCCCGCGAGTGGAGCAGGCCGGAGATCGAGGCCGACGACGCCCGGCTGGTGCGGCTGGCCCGTCAGTCGCTCGACGACCTGGAGTCGCTGCGGCTCACCGTGACCGGGGCGCCCGGCGAGACGTTCCTGGGCGCGGGAGTGCCGTGGTTCCTGACGTTGTTCGGCAGGGACAGCATCTGGGCCGCGCGCATGATGCTGCCCCTGGGCACCTCGCTGGCGGCTGGCACGCTGCGCGTCCTGGCCCGTCTCCAGGGCGCCAAGTCCGACCCCGTCACGGGCGAGGCGCCCGGCAAGATCATGCACGAGCTGCGCGGGCACGAGTTCGTCCTCGACAGCGGGCTGCGCCTGCCGCCCACCTACTACGGCACCATCGACGCCACCCCGCTCTGGATCGCCCTGCTGCACGACGCGTGGCGCTGGGGCATGCCGGAAGCGGAGGTGGCCGAACTGCTCCCCGCCATGGAGGCCGCGCTCGGCTGGCTGGCCACCGACGGGGACGCCGACGGCGACGGGTTCCTGGAGTACCTGGACGCCGGTGGCCGCGGCCTGGCCAACCAGGGATGGAAGGACTCCGGCGACGCCGTCCGCTTCCGCGACGGCACGCGGGCCGAGCCGCCGATCGCCCTCGTCGAGGTCCAGGGATACGCGCATGAGGCGGCCCTGGCGGGGGCGGCGCTGCTGGAGGCGTTCGGGCGGCCCGGCGCCGATCGGTGGCGGGACTACGCCGGGCGGCTGGCCGGGCGCTTCCGGGAGCGGTTCTGGGTGGACGGCGGCCATCCCGCGCTCGCCCTCGATCGCGACAAGCGCCCGGTCGACGCGCTGACCAGCAACATCGGGCACCTCCTCGGGACCGGCATCCTGACGCCAGGCGAGGAGTCGCGGATCGCGCGGACGCTGGCCGATCCCGCGATGTCGGGCGGGTTCGGCCTGCGCACGATGTCGGCGGCGGACGCGGGGTTCAGCCCGTTGTCCTACCACTGCGGTTCCATCTGGACGCATGACACCGCGATCGTCATCGCCGGACTCGCCCGCGGCGGTCACGGCGCTCTCGCCGCCCATCTGGCCGAGGGGCTGCTGTCGGCCGCGGAGACCTTCGGCTACCGGCTGCCCGAGCTGCACGCCGGGGACGAGCGCTCGCTGATGGGGCGGGCGGTGCCGTATCCGGCGGCCTGCCGTCCGCAGGCCTGGTCGGCGGCTTCCTCCCTGGCGATCGTCCATGCCGCTGCCGGGCTTTATCCCGATGTTCCGGGCGGGCGGGTGCTGCTCCGCCCGGGGGCGCCGCTGGGCGCGCTGGCCGTCAGGGGGCTCCGGGTGGCCGGGGCGCCCGTGGACGTGACGGTCGACCGCTCCGGCGCGGCACGGATCACGGGCCTGCCCCAGGGGCTGCGGGTGGAGCGGCCCTAGCCCTGCCGGAAGACGATCGCGGTGCCCAGCGCGGCTTCGGCGGGGACGAAGATCTCGCCGGAGCCGGTTGCGGCGACGGGGACGCCGTTGCCGCGCAGGAACCGCTCGGTGGCGGCGAGGTCACCCACCGACACCGCGTAGGCGACGAAGGCCGGCAGGGCCGGGGGGCGCTCGCCGGGCAGCAGCCCGGGGAGCGCGGAAGCGGGCACGATCCTGACGCCCGCCCAGCCGTCAAAACGGCGCCGCGCCGCGCCCACCTCCCGGTCGGCGACGCACAGGACACACTCCACCAGCCCGGTCGCGCCGTTGGCGTGCTCGGCCGCCACGGCCGCGGAGTCCGGATCGTTCTCGGCGAACCCGATCCTGCCCTCCGGCGGCGGGCCGGAGATCTCCAGGTAGCGGGCGGGCTCCATCGCGGTGCCCGCGGCGGTCTCGACCGGGCGCTGGATGGCGTGCACCCCGCCGTGCCCGACGCCGTCGGCGCTCAGCCGCGCGGCCACTGCGTCCAGGTCGGAGGTGCCGGCGATCACGATGTGCAGGCCCTGGAAGCGCTCCAGGAAGCCCGCGATGGCCGCGGACGCCGCCCGGATGGCCGACACCAGCCCCGGCAGCTTGTCGTCCGGCACCCGCAGCGGGATCGGCCGCGCCTCGCCGGGCACCCCGTCGAGCACCGCCACCAGCTCGACGAACCCGCCGGCGAGGTAGACGTGCGCGTTCGCCACCCCGAACGGCTGCTCGACGCCGGGAAGCACGGGATAGGCGGGCGGCGCCACCGTGAACCCGAGCTGCCGGTATCGCCGCGCCGCCCCCTCCATGTCACCGACGACATGCCCCACGTGATGCAGACCCACGGCAAACCTCCTTTAGGAGTTGACTCCTAAAGGAGAGTACACTCTCTATTTATAGAGAGCATTCATTTTGTCGTACGGCAGGCCGTCCCCGGTGGCGTCGTAGCCGCCCTTCTCCAGCAGTTCCGTGGCCGCCCTCGCGGCCAGCGCGTAGGCGGCCTGCGCGATCGCCGAGCCCAGGCTCACCCGCGCCACCCCGGCCGAGGCGAACTCCCGCACCCCCGGCGCCCCCGCCCACGCCATCGCCGCGACCGGCAGCGGCCCGGCCGACAGCTCCGCGAGCGCCGCCAGATCCACCAGCCCGGGGACGAACACGCTGTCGGCCCCGGCCGCCGCGTACGCCTCGGCACGCCGCTTCACCTCGTCGAGCCGCCCGCTGCCCGCGAGATAGACGTCCGTGCGCGCGTTGATCCACACCGGCACGCCCAGCCGGTCGGCGGCGGCGCGGGCGGCGGCCAGCCGTCCGGCCTGCTCGGCGGGGTCGAGCATCGCACCGTCCACGCGGTCCTCGATGTTCACCCCGACCGCCCCGGCCTGCACCACGGCGGTCACGGTCTCCTCGACCGAGTCGTACCCGGCCTCGATGTCGGCCGACACCGGCAACCCGACCGCCGCCGCGATCCGCTCGACCACCGCGGCCACCCGGTCGGCGCCCAGGTCCGCGCCGTCGGCGAACCCGAGCGACCAGGCCACTCCGGCGCTGGTCGTCGCGATCGCCCTGGCCCCCGCCGCGGCGATCGCCACCGCCGAGCCCACGTCCCAGGCGTTGGGCAGCAGCAGCGGATCTCCCGGACGGTGCAATGCGGCGAAGGTCTCAGCCTTGGAACTCGTCATGGGGCCGACACTACGCGGGCCGCCAGGGCGTCCACCGGCCGGATTCGGACATCGTCCAGGCCCGGGGATGGCCGGATATGACCGGAAGGGGCGGGCGCGGGTGCCGTACACCATGAGGCATGGACCAGCTCGACCTCTTCGCGCAGCAGACGCCGAGTCTCGACCGCACGTTCGCGACCGCCCGCCGCGTCCGGCTGGACGAGACCTCCTGGGTGGAGCACGTGCCCGCCTGGCTGACCGGTGGCGAGCACCTACTGCGCGAGCTCATCGCGGGCGCGGCGTGGGAGCAAAGGCTGCGGAGCATCGCCGGCCGCATGATGGTGGAGCCCCGGCTGACCGCGGAGTACCCCGACCTCGCCGACGCGCCCCACGACCTCCTCCGTACGGCCGCCGCCGCGCTGTCGGCCCGCTACGGCTTGCCGTACGACGGACTGTGGATCAACTTCTACCGCGACCACCGCGACAGCACCGGCTGGCACGGCGACTGGGCCACGTGCAGACGCGAACGGTGCGTGGTCCCGGTCCTGAGCCTGGGCGCGACCAGGCGCTTCCTCCTGAAACCGCGGGCGGGCGGACGCGGCGTCGCGCTGACCCCCGCCGCCGGCGACCTGGTCGTGATGGGCGGACGCTGCCAGCGCGACTGGCGGCACAGCGTCCCCAAGCAGGCCACCCGGTCCGGCCCCCGCGTCAGCGTGAACTTCTCCAGCCGCCTCCAGTCAGGGCGTTAAATGGGTTGCCCGGGGTGGCGCGCTTCTGGCGTCATTGATCACGTTCGGGATGTACCCGGGAGGAGGCGATACGAGATGACGTACAACGAGGTGACCGGCACCCGCAGGCCGATCAGGATGTGGGCGGAGCCCGGGTCCGTCGACCCGCAGGCGATGCAGCAGCTGCGCAACGTGGCGAACCTGGAGTGGGTCCACGGTGTCGCCGTCATGCCGGACGTGCACCACGGCAAGGGCGCGACGGTGGGCTCGGTCGTCGCGATGAAGGACGCCGTCTCCCCGGCGGCGGTCGGGGTGGACATCGGCTGCGGGATGACCGCGGTCAAGACGTCCTACAAGAGCTCGCAGCTGCCCGACAACCTGGCGTACCTGCGCGGGAAGCTGGAGCGGGCGGTCCCGGTCGGCTTCGGCCACCACAAGCTGCCGGTCGACCCGTCCAAGGTCCAGGGGCTGAAGACGTCCGGGTGGGGCGCGTTCTGGAAGGGCTTCGACGAGCTCGCGCCGCAGGTGCACGCCCGCAGGGAGCGCGCCGAGGTGCAGATGGGCACGCTCGGCGGCGGCAACCACTTCCTGGAGATCTGCGCCGACGACGAGCAGTGGGTCTGGGTGGTGCTGCACTCCGGCTCGCGCAACATCGGCAAGGAACTGGCCGAGCACCACATCGGCGTCGCCCGCGGCCTGTCGCACAACCAGGGCCTGGTCGACCGCGACCTGGCCGTCTTCCTCGGCAGCACGCCGGAGATGGACGCCTACCGCCGCGACCTGTTCTGGGCCCAGGACTACGCCCGCCGCAACCGCGCGGTCATGATGGGCCTGGTCTGCGACGTCCTCAGCCGCCACCTCCCGGACATCACCTACGACCAGCCCATCTCCTGCCACCACAACAGTGCTTCAGGCAACAGGTTCTCGCTAGCCGCCTAGATGGTTGATTCCAAGGGCTGAGGTTCGTTAATCGGCTGCGGGCGTACAGCGAGGGTGTCCAAGCTCCGTTTGTGACGACAGAACTGAA
>NZ_JBITIO010000023.1:0-124644 GCF_044459065.1 Nonomuraea sp. NPDC050394
CGCCTTCAACCTCGTCCTGTCCGCCGTCGTCTTCCTCCTGTTCGGCGGCCGCGAACTGCTGCGCCGCACCGGGGAACCACTCATCGAAAACCAGCTGGAAGACGGCCCGGCCCCGGCCTCGGGCTTGGCCCCGGGTTCGGGCTCGGGCTCGGGCTCGGGCTCGGGCTCGGGCTCGGGCGGCACCGCCGTCCTGGCCCCACCGGTCGCCGAGGTGGTCCTGCTCAACAAGGAGCGCCTGCTGACCCTCACCGGCCTGCTCGTCCTGGCCGGCGGCGCCCTGTTCTTCGGCCTCGACGTCGGCTTCACCGCCATCACCGTCGCCGTCGTGCTCTCCCTGGTCTCACCCAAGGGCGCCAAGGACGCCATCGGCCAGATCGCCTGGCCGACCGTCCTGCTCATCTGCGGGATCGTCACCTACGTGAGCCTCATGGAACGAGTCGGCACCATCGACTTCCTCGGCGGCAAGGTCGCCACCATCGGCATCCCGCTGCTGGCCGGCCTGCTCATCTGCCTCATCGGCGCCGCGGTCTCCGCCTTCGCCTCCACCACCGGCATCCTGGGCGCCCTCATCCCCCTGGCGGTGCCGTTCCTGCTGACCGGAGACATCGGCGCCGTCGCCCTGGTCATCGCCCTGTCGGTGTCATCCTCGGTCGTCGACTCCTCACCCTTCTCCACCAGCGGCGCCCTCGTCGTCGCCAACTCCCAGGAAACCGAGCGCGACTACGTCTTCCGCGGACTCATGCGCTGGGGATTCAGCATGATCGTCATCGCGCCCCTGCTCACCTGGCTGATCTTCCTCGCACCCAGCTGGCCCTGACGCATGGTGGCCCTGCGGAGGATGTACTCTTCCGTATGGTAGAAAACGCCACCTGCCTCCGGAGACTGTGGACATGTCGGCACCACGCTCGGCCAACGGCGTGCAATCGCTGGAACGGGCTTTCGCGATACTGGAGCTGATGGCGGAAGCGGGCGGCGAGCTGCAGCTCAGCCGCCTTTCCACGCTCTCGGGCCTGCCGCTGCCGACCATCCACCGGATCATCAGGACCCTGGTGGGGTCGGGCTACGTCCGCCAGCTCCCCTCCCGCGGCTACGCGCTGGGGCCCCGGCTGATCCGGCTCGGTGAGAGCGCCTCCAGCATGTTCGCCACCTGGGCCCGGCCCGTCCTGACCGACCTCGTCGCCGCCGTCGGCGAGACGGCCAACATGGCGGTCATGGACGGCGACCGCGCCGTCTACGTCGCCCAGGTGCCCTCCACCCACTCCGTGCGCATGTTCACCGAGGTCGGCCGGCGCGTCTACCTCCACTGCACCGGAGTGGGCAAGGCCCTGCTCGCCCAGCTCCCGCCCGAGGACGCCCGCGCCCTCGTCGAACGCGCCGGCATGCCGGCCCAGACCCCCAACACCATCACCGACCCGGACCGGCTCATGGTCGAACTCTCCGAGATCAGGCAGCGCGGTTACTGCGTGGACGACGCGGAGCAGGAGCCTGGCGTACGCTGCCTGGCCGTACCGGTCACCGGGGCACCGACGCTCTCGGCGATCTCGGTCTCGGGCCCGGAGGGGCGCATCGGGGCCGGCGCCGTCGAGTCGATCGCCGCCCAGCTCCAGGCGGCCGTCCCCAAACTCCTCGCCGAGATCACCTGACCCCGGCTCCTGCGCCGTTGGCGCCCTATCCGCTCCATGAACACCACAACCGTACTTGGAGGTGCGGCGATGGACACGCCCGCGTACCTGAAGGCCGTCGTCGAGCAGACGAGCACGTTCGCCGACTGGGTGCATGACAGGGATGCGGCGGCCCCGGTGCCGACCTGTCCGGAGTGGACGCTGACCGACCTTGTCGACCACGTCGGCAGCGTACAGCGTATGGTCACCATGCTCGTGGGCGAGCGGATGACCGAGCCGAGCGAGGCGTTCGCCGGCTACGTTCCGGGTCCGGCCGATTCGGGCCAGTGGCGCGCCTGGCTGAGCGACTGCGCGGCCGAGGCGAGCCGGGCGTTCGCGTCGGTCGACGATGACACGCCGGTGTGGGATCCGTCGGGCGCCGCCGCGGGTGTGACGTTCTGGTCACGCCGGCTCCTGGGCGAGGTGTGCGTGCATCGCGCGGACGCGGCCGCCGCGCTCGGCCTGCCGTACGAGCTGGAGCCGGAGCTGGCCGTCGCGGCCCTCGAGGACTGGCTGACAACGCTGACGTCCCGCGGCTACTGGGAGAACAGGCCCGGCTTCTCCGATGCGATGCGCGGCAGCGGTCAGACTCTGCACTTCCACGCGACCGACGCGCCCGGGGAGTGGGTGGCCCGCCGGGAACCGGACATGGTCGTGCTGGAGCACACACACGCCAAGGCGGACGTCGCGGTACGCGGCCCGGCCGCCGACCTCCTGCTCGTGATCAGCCGACGCCGGCCCCTGGACGCGGCTCCCGCGCTGGAGGTGCACGGGGACCGGGCGCTGCTCGAGCACTGGATCGAGCACATGGACTGGGTCGCCGGCGGCTGACCCCACCCGGAGGCGACCTCGCGCCCCGCACACCCGGCCGCCGCCGTCCCGGCCCGACCGTTCATCGATTGCCGGCGCAGGCCGGAGACCGCGTACCCGGCCATCCTGCGGGCGTTCGGCGAGCATGACCTGGGTTGCCGGCCCTTCCACGGCCGGCTGTTCACCGCCAGGCTCGGGCCGGCGAGCACCTCGGGACTTCCCGTCCTGCTGCGAGTGTGGAAGGGCGCCGGCCACGCCGCGCCGGACGGCGCGGAGGTGACCGGCCGCGCCGCCGAACTGCCGGCCTTCCTCATGCGGGAGCTGGACATGACCCCCGCGTAGCCTGGTGCCCATGGCATCGGAGCTCCAGCGACTGGTCGACAGCCTCGGCGCCCGCCTGGGCCGGTCGGTGGCGCTCGACGACGTGAGCATCCGCCTGCTCGCCTACACCGCGCACACCGGCGAGGTCGACTCGGCCCGCGTCGAGTCGATCATGCGCCGGCGCGTCTCCCCCGAGGTGGTGGCCCACATCCATGCCAGCGGCGCGCTGGCGGCCCAGGGCCTGTTCACCGTGCCGGCCATGCCCGAACTCGGGCTCGACGTGGCTCGCGTCGGCATGGCCGTCCGCCATGAGCGGTCGCTTCTGGGCTTTCTCTGGTTGCTGGGGTCGGACGGTCCGGTCAAGGACAAAGATCTCGCCGCCGTACGGCAGGCCGCCGAGAGCGCCGCGCTCACGCTGCACCGGGAATACCTGATCGGCGAGCTCAGCCGCGGCCGCGAACGCGAGCTGGTACGCGATCTGATCTCGGCCGACCCACGGCTGCGCGATGACGCCGCGCAACGATTGATCGAGGAGGAACTGATCACGGCCGGTCCGGTGCGCGCACTGGTGGCGACGATCACGCATGACCAGAGCCGGCCGCTCGGCGAACGGGACCGGCTCGCCCTGACGGCCGGCCTCGACCACGCACGCCGCCGTCTGCCCCCGCGCACGAGCATCCATCTGGAACGCCCCGACCATGGCATCCTGATCCTCGTCCAGCCCGTCCCCGTCACGGCCGAGATCGACGACCTGGCCGCCGCACTCCACCGGCGACTGGCCGCCGAGAGCGGCAGGACCCCGCAGGAGTGCTGGGTCGGCATCGGCGGGCATCAGCCGGGCCTGACCGGCGCGCACCGCTCCCATGCCGAGGCCAGGCAGGCCGCCGACGTGGCCCGGATCATCCGCGTCCTCGGCCCCGTCGTCTCGCACTCCAACCTCGGTGTCTACGGCCTGCTGGCCGAACTGCCCACCGAGCGCCTCGGACACAGTCTCCACCCCGGCCTGCGCCGGCTGCTCGACCACGACGCCGGTCACGACGCGCTGGTCACCACGCTGGAGACGTTCCTCGACCATGCCGGCGACATCAAGCGGACCGCGGCGAGCCTGTGCATCCACCGTGCCAGCCTCTACTACAGGCTGCGCAGGATCGAGGAGATCGCCTCGGTCGATCTGTCCAGCGGAGACGACCGGCTCACCCTGCACCTGGGGCTCAAGATCGCCAGGTTGACCTCTCTGAGATGAGCGCCGGCGACACGCGCCGGCATGCCTGCGGAGGCTCGCCCCCGGCCGCCGGGGAGACGGCCGGGGGGCGGTTTCCAGGGGCGTGCCGTAGGGGCCCCTCTCCCGCCGCGTCCTGCCCGAGCGTGTCGGCACACCGGCACGTGTTGGTGGCGATGCCGTACTGCGAGTCAGGCCGGAGGAACCGCGCGGCCGGAAGGCGATCGCGAAGGGCTCCGCGACGGCGTGTGCCGCCTCAGCGCAGGCGCCTGAGCCGGCCGGCCGCCGCGATCATGGGGGTCGCCGCGGCGGTGACGGCCGCGCCCAGCGGCGTGTCGGTGGCCAGAATCCAGCGGACCGTCCGCATGGCCAGGCCGAGGATCTCCGCGCCACGCACACGCATGTCCGCCTCGAACCGGCTGACGGCGACGGGGAGGGTGCTGGTCCCGGCGGCGACCTCGCACAGCTGCGCGTACAGGCCTGCGGCGTCGCGGATCGCGGCGCCCGCTCCCATGCCGGCCGTCGGCGGGGTGGCGTGAACGGCGTCGCCCAAGGCGGTGATGCGTCCGGCGGGCCAGGGAGCGAGGTCCTGCGCCCGTGTCGAGGCGGCGTTGAACCGGAACGCGGCGATGCTGCCCGCGTCGGCCTTGGCGATGACCTCGAGCGGGCCCTCGCCCCACCCGTGGCGGCGGAACCTGGCCAGCAGGGCGTCCCGCAGCTCGTCCTCGCGCAGACCGCGTACCGAGCCGGTCTCGCCGGACTCGGGAAACATCGCGCCCCAGATGTAGGTGGGGCCGGTCGTGACCGAGGCGCGCAGGTGAGGGGCGTCGAGTACGGCATTGCCCACCGGATCGAGGAAGCCGACGTACAGCGCCGCGCCCCGAGGCGCGATCACCATCCCCGACCGCGGCCCGAGGCGCTTGCGCTCCGGCGGGCTCAGGTCCTCGGCCGCCGTCCTGCCGGAGAAGCCGATGATCCCGACGGGCCTGTTCGTGGGGCCTCCGGCGAGGTGCCGGGCGACCAGCGAGTGGGCACCGTCCGCGCCCACCAGCAGGTCGCACTGCCGCGTGGTCCCGTCCGCGAGAACGACCTGCGGCGTGCCGTCGCCGGCGTGCCCGACGCCGGTGACGGTCTGCCCCAGATGAAGATCGTCGCCGACCGCGTCGGCCAGCAAGGTCCGCAACGTGATGCGGTCGATGTCCACGCTCGGACTGCCGGCCAGCCGCGGCCCGTGGCCGAGGAGGCGTCCGTGCCAGTCCCAGAACGCGTCCGGGTCGCGGAGCCTGAGCGCCGATGCCGAGGCCAGCAGTCGTTCGACGATCTCCGGCGGTACGAGCCGGCGCAGGGCCGCCTGCGCCCGGCCGTCGAGGGTGATGTGGTAGCCCCCTGTTGCCGTGACGTCGGTGTCACGCTCGAAGACCGCCACGTCGAACCCGTGCCGGCGTAGACCCGCGGCCAGCGCCAATCCGCCGATGCCGCCCCCGATGACGATGATGCGCATCCTTCTCCTTGCTGCTTGTCCGAACAGGTGTCGACGGAGACAGTGCCATCGGTAGTGGACATCGAATGTCCACTACCGGTGCAGGATGGTTCTCATGGCCGAAACCTCACGACGTGCGCTGCGGCTGCTGTCGCTGCTCACGACGGCTCGATGCTGGCCGCTGGGTGAGCTCGCCTCGCGGCTGGACGTCAGCGAGCGCACCGTCCGCCGCGACATCGAGACCCTGCGGGCGCTCGACTATCCCGTCACCACCGTCCACGGCCCGGGCGGCGGATACCGGCTGGGCGCCGGGCACGCGCTGCCGCCGCTGCTGCTCGACGACGAGCAGGCGCTCGCGATCACGGTGGCCCTGCAGACCGCGCCCAGCAGCGTCTTCGGACTCGGCGAGGACGCCGAACGGGCGCTGGACGCGCTGAAACGCATCATGCCGGCCAGGCTCAGAACGGCCATGGAGTCACTGAACCTGACCAGCCTGCAGAACTATTGGGAGTTCCCGGCCGATCCGATCGGCTCGGAACGGCTGAGGGCCGCGGGAATCGCGGTACGCCACCGCCACGTCCTGATCGTCGACATGGTGAGGGCCGACGGCACCCGCCCGGCACCGGGCGAGGACGACTTCTCCCCCGCTCGCCGGATCGAGCCCCACCACCTGGTGCTCTGGGCCGGGCGGTGGTACCTCGTCGCCTACGACCTCGCCGACGGCCACTGGCGGGTTCGCCGCCTCGACCGCCTGTACCTGCGCTCCCCCACCGGTGTTCCCTTCCCGCCCAGAGATCTCCCCGGCGGCGACGTCGCGCGCTTCGTCATGACCAGCCATGACCGCGGCGACACCCCCGCCACGTGGCCGTGCACCGGGACCGCGCGCCTGAACCTGCCCGCCGAAACCGTCGCACGCTGGGCGCCGGGCGGATCGGTGGTCGAGCACCTGGGCCCCGATCACTGCCGCCTCACGATCGGTGCGTGGTCGTGGGCGGGTGTCGCCGGCATCCTGGCCACCTTCGACGCCGATCTGGATCAGGTGACGCCGCCGGAGCTGAAACACGCCTGCCGCCGGCTCGTACGCAGGTGGCGTGCCGTGGCGGCCGGTACCGGCGACCGCCGGGGGCCGTGAATCGACAGCCGCGCGGCCCTTGCCGCGACTCCGCGCACAGCGCTTTCCGCCCGTGGATCGACCTGATGGTGTGACCGATGTGGAAAAGTTGCTGAACTCCTGTCTGCCGGATCAAGATCACCGTCTGTCAGGACTTCTCCGCCGGGCGGCGATGCGGGAGCCCCAAGAACTACTCCCGCTAGACATGAGTGATCGTTCATGGCCCACGAGTGGTCCCGCATTGGCGCTCAGAGCTGGATAGCCCGCACCATGAGGGTCATGGACCGAACTCTGCGGGTCGCGGTCATCGGCGATCGCGACCCGGAATTTCCCCCGCACCAGGCCACCGATGGCGCGCTGGCGCACGCGGCCGCGTACCTGGGCGTCGGCGTGGACGTGCGCTGGCTCGACACGCAGCCGCTCGAAACCGACCTTGCCGAGGTCAAGGCCGCCGACGTGCTGTGGTGCGCGCCCGGCAGCCCGTACCGGAGTCTGCGCGGCGCCCTCGAAGCACTCCGGTACGGCCGGCAGCACCACGTGCCCACCCTCGGCACCTGCGGCGGCTGCCAGCACATGATCATCGAGTACGCCCGCCACGTACTCGGCTACGAGGATGCCCAGCATGCCGAGTACGATCCCTACGCCTCCACGCTCTTCATCTCGTCGATGGCCTGCTCGCTGGTGGGCAGGACCATGCCCGTCACCCTGAGCCCCGGCTCCCGGGTCGCCGCCGGGTACGGGCGGACCGAGGTCGAGGAGCGGTACTACTGCAACTTCGGCCTCGACCCCGCGCGGCAGCGGATCGTGCACGACGGCGGCTTCTCGGTCACCGGGGTCGACGACGACGGCGAGGCCCGCGTGCTGGAGCTCCCCGGCCACCCCTACTACGTGGCGACGTTGTTCGTGCCGCAGGCCCGCTCGCGTCCTGAGGCGCCGCACCCGCTGGTCGTCGGCTTGCTGCGGGCGGCCCTGTGACCTTCACCCAGCTGAGGATCCTGCAGGCGGTCGCGCGTACCGGCAACATGACCCGGGCCGCCGGGGAACTGTCCATCACGCAGTCCGCCATCAGCCACGCCCTGCGTACGCTGGAGAGCGAACTCGGCGTCGCCCTGCTGGTGCGCGGCAACCACGGGGTGAGCCTCACCGCGACCGGACGGGCCGTGTGCCGCCGCGCCACGCTCATCCTCACCCAGATGGAGGCGCTGGAGCAGGAGGTCGCCGGGGTCCGCGAACGCGGCAGCCTGCGCGTCGGCACCATCCCCAGCGCCAACGTCCGCCTGCTGCCGCCGATCCTGCGCCGCTTCGAGGACGCCTGCCCGCAGGTGCGGCTCACCGTCATGGAGGGCTCGGACCACGAGGTGCTGGAATGGCTGGAGACGGGCGCGGCGGACGTCGTGACGGTCTCGGCCGGGATCCCGTTGCCCGCCGGAACGATGACGCGGACGCTCGCGGCCGACCGCATGCTGGCCGTCCTGCCCAGCGGGCACGACCTGGCCGTCCGTGACTCCGTGACGATGGCCGAGCTGGCCCGGCGCCCGTTCATCATGTCCACGGGTGGCTGCGAGCCCCTGATCACGAAGGTCGCCCGGGCGGCGGAGGTCAGCCTGCGCTGCCACTACCGGGTACGCGACACCAACAGCATCCTGGCCATGGTCGCCGAGGGGCTCGGCGTGAGCGTCATCCCCGAGCTGTCCCTTCCCGCCCATAGTCCCGGCGTGCACGCCGTCCCGCTGGAGCCGCCGGTTGGGCGCACCGTCCTTCTGGCCCTTCCCGCCGACCCGCTCCCCACCCCGGGCGCCTTCGCCGAGCTGGCGGCCGTCCCCCTGGCACCTCGGCCCGTGTCGCTGGAGTCCTCGGACCGGGCTTGAGCCGGGTTCTCCCCGGTCTGTCCCGGTTCGAGAGCAGGGCCCTTTCAGGCATCGTCCGTATGACAGGAGGAGGATTCGTCGTGTGGTCGCGGGGTTCCACGGACGAGGTTCCGCGTCCACTCGGCCATGCTCAGTCTGGGACAGGTCAGCCTTTCCCGGCACATCGCCGCGGGCCACCAGCTCTGGCGGACCATGCGGCTGATCCGCCGCACGATGATCACTCTTCCTGCCAACCGGCTGGACGCGGCGCTGGGCAGCAGATTCATCACCCGGCAGGGCCTGGGCGCCCTGTTCCGGCAGTTCCTCACCTGCCTGCGCACCCCTGCCGCCGAATGCGCCCCGCAAGAGCTGCCCGCGCTGGAGCAGACGGCGCTGGATCACGGCCGGGAGGAGGGTGTCGCCGCGCTGATACGGCGCCGCCGCCCGGAACGCTGCCGCACCGACCCGGCCCGCTCCAACCAGCCCATCCAGGCGATCGCCCTGCGCTGGGGGTTCGCCAGCCCGTCCGCCTTCACCCACGCCTTCCGCCGCGCCTTCGGCATCACCCCCCCGCGCCTACCGGCGCCACCCGGTCGGACCGCGTAGAACTCCCGCCCGCCGTACCCCATCGAAACCACGCGGCGGCCGCGGCGGGTGCCCGACCACGCGCGTGCCGTGCGGGATTTCTGTGCGATCCGTGCGCGGATCTTCCCGGCCGTGGCGGCGGTTGATATCCAGGCTGAGCCCCGCCGGGCCCGCTGCCGCTCCGGCCGTGAGACCCGCGGGTGTGGTGTGCCCGAGATGACCGTGACCGGCGGCCCGCCCGGTCCAGAAAGGTGAGCAGATTGTCCGACGACTCCGTTGCAGAGCCGACAGATCCGGAGCTGTCGTCGAGTCCCTCGGCGGACGCACCGTCCGCCGGGCTCAGCCCATGCCCGCACACTCCGAAGTGCCCGTCCTCTGGGTGCCTCCCGCCGAGCCTGCGGGATGGCCACGCTCCGGACGCCGCCGGGCGCGAGGCGGCCGAGCCCGCACGGGACAAGGGCGGTGTGGGGTTCCGTAGCGACTCGATCGTGTCGTTCGCCGAGGTGATGAACTCCACGGCCGACATGGTCGGCGTCATCCAGAGTGCCACCCCCAGGTTCGAGGGATGGCGGCTCGCACCCGTGGCCGGTGTCCCGATGATCGGGCTGATGTTCGTCAACAGGCTGAACACCATCGCCGACTCTTGGGCGGACTGCGCGGGAATCCTGCGCGAGGTGCTGAAAGAGGACGGCCACAAGCTGATGAAGGTCGCCCGGAACTATCGCGCCACCAACGAGCGGACCGTGGCCACCATCGAGCAGAGCGATCCCCGGAAGCCGACCCCATGACACCTCCTCCCGCCAACCTGAACCTCCCGGGCGAGATGCCTCCGCCCGGCCCACGCCAGATGCACGTGTACGGCCCCGACGGCAAGATCCAGCGGACCGTCACCTTCGGGCAGCGCAGTGACCCCGGATTCTTCAAGAATCTGGTCACCCAGGTCCGCAATCACAACCAGCCGATCCGGCTCGGGCTGGCGATGTCCGGCGCCGGCGCGGCGGGAGGGGCGCTGGTCGTGGCGACCGTCCTGAACCTCGGCAATCCCTTCCTCTACCGCGACCGCCGGGAAACGTGGAAGGAACTGCACGGCACCCTCAAGGGCAGCGCCTGGGACGACTGGATCACCTACTTCAGCGAGATCTCCGGCAACTGGACGGGCCACGCGGTCGAGACGTTCCAGCAGTACCTCAGGTTCAAGCTGATCGGCATGTTCGACCAGCTCGGCAGCCTCGCCAAGGACATGACCGAAGCCATGAACAGCCAATACAAGGAGGTGTACGAGTACGACGCGTCGGTCGGCGCGCTGTGGGCCACCTCCGCGCCGGTCTTCAAGGCGCTGATGGCCATGAGCGGCCATCCGGTCGGCAGGGTCGCCCTGATGACGCAGGCCGGCGTCTTCCTCACCGCGGCCGGCAACCTGCTCAAGCAGTTCGCCGACGTGTACAACACACACGAGAGCACCCTCATGGATCTCGAACTCAAGCTCCACGAAGTACGCGGCATCTTCTACAACGCGGGCCGGCCGGGCATGGGAGCCCGGGACCTCAACGTACACCCGGACATCGAGGACCCCCGGCACTGGCGGCCCGCCTCCGAGGCGGAGCCGAAATGACCCACGGCAACGCCTTCCAGGAAGGCAGAGACGGCGACCTCGCCGGGCTCATCCGCGACTTCGAAGGATGGGTCGACGCGTTCGCCGGCGCGCTGCGCGAACTCGCCGAAGAGCGGCTGACCGGCGTCGACGACACGGGCCTGGTGGCGGCCACGGTCTCGGGCACGGGACGCCTGCTCCGCGTGACCATCGACCCCAGGGCGATGCGCGACCTCGGCCACTCCGACCTGGGCCCGGCCGTTCTCCAGGCCATCCTGGCCGCCCGCGCGGCGATGGGAGAGGGACTGGAGAAGGCGATGACCGCCCTGTCCGGTGGCCGGCCCCCGGCCGGACAGGACGTGCTGCAACCGTACTTCGACGCCGTGCTGCGCCAGGAGTGAACATGGACGAGATGTGGGAACCACGGACGTCCGCCGAACAGCTCGCGGCCGCCTCCGCGAAGATCGACCCCATCGTCGAGAGCTGGATCGCGCGGACCTTCACCGCCACCTCCGCGGACGGAGGCGTCGTGGCGACGGTGGACGCGGCGGGATCGTTGCTGTCGCTCGACATCAGCGCCCTGAGCAAGCGCAGGTACGACAGCGTCACCCTGGCGGACGCGGTGGTCGCGGCCGTGCACGCGGCCGAAGCCATGGCAGCCCAGGCCAAAGCCGTGATGGAGGCCGAACTCGACGCAGCGGCCGGACACCACCTCGGCAGCCTGCGCGGCGATGCCCAACGCGACTTCGAGGCCCGCGCGCACGGCCGGACACCCTGAGCGTCCCGCCGGTTCGCCGGACTGGGCAGAACTCGGCTTCGACGGTGGTGGTGAGGCCGGCGCCCGCCCTCCGGTACGCCCTGATCTGGCGCACCGCCGCCATCCATGCCCTCGGCCGGGTCGTTCACGACCTCGGGCACGCTGGAGCTGTGATCCTGCCGTTCTCAGGGGTTCTCGGCCCGGATCGACGCGCGGAAGTCCGCGAAGTCGCCGCCCTGGCCGCCGGCCACGGGCATGGCGTCCAGCAACGCCTGGGTGCGCGCCTCGATGAGGCCGATCCCCGCGCGGTCGGTGTGCACGTAGAGCCGGTCCTCGCGGATGGCCTCCACCACGAGCTCGCCGACATGGCCGGGGGTCACGCCGTACCGGGCGAGGGTGGCCTCGACCTTCGCCGCGAGCCGTTCGACCCGGTCCCGGGCCGTGGACAGGCCCGCGGCCGGTTCGGCGAACGCCTTGCGCGTGCTCGCGGCGATCCCGGTGGCGACGGCACCGGGGCCGCAGCACGGCGCCGACCCGCGGCCCGGCCTGCCCATCGCGCGGCGGGTGGCGGCCGCCTGGCTGGAGTCCCTGTCCCCGGCGGCCCGCGCCGCCGTCGGCACCCTCGCCCTCGCCGGCGCCCCGATCGCCCCCTACCTGTGGCGGCTGCTGCACTGCGGCCTGCACCGCGACGACCTGGAGGCGGCCGCCCGCGGCGTGGCGGAGGCCCATCTGGGTGATGAAGCCGTCCAGGTGGGCCGTCCCCTCGGAGGTGAGCTCCTCGGGGATGAGCCGAATGGTGTCGGAGGAGAACGCCACCGGGTCACCGAAGATGTCCAACGCCTCCTGGTAACCGCGGACGTTCCACGACTCGGTCGCGGGGTCGTACTCGACCGGCGGCTTGGTGGATCGAGCCGCGGAGCCAGAAGAGCTGGTGCGGGACGTCGTACTTCTTGGCGAACTCGACCATGGTCAACCTCACTGTCCGAAGTCCCGGCGGCGCAGGGTGCGCAGCCCGCCGTACAGCAGAATCGCCGTGATGATGAGCAGGGCGGCTTGGGGGCCCACGTTGAACGGCTGGCCGCCGAAGGGGTTGGAAACGTAGTGGAACGGCTCCAGAGGGCTGCCGCCCCACAGCCCGTACAGCGGCCCGGCGACCTGGCCGAGCGCGGCGGTCAGGAGCCAGGCGATCCAGCAGATCGCGGTGCCGGCCCGGGGAAGCAGGCCGTAGGCGAGCACGCAGACCGCCGCGACGCACCATGCCGCCGGCACAACGCCCAGCGCGCCCCCCAGAAATCTGGGCAGGTCGGTGGACAGATCGCCCACGAGCACGGAGTAGAGCGTGCCGAAGACGAGCCCGGCCACCGCCATCAGCGCCGCCGTGCCGAGCCCCGCCACGATCAGGTGCCCGCCGGCCCAGCGCAGCCGGGTCATCGGCGTGGCCTGGACGGCTTCCGCCCGCCCCGAGGTCTCCTCCTCGCGCAGCCGCAGCGTCATGAGCACCGGATACAGCGCGATGACGTAGGCCAGGATGAGGATCAGGTACCAGGAGTAGCCGCCGATGGCCACGGCCGGCATGCCGAGCATCTTGATGATGCCGTCGGTGACAACGCTCGGCCGCGCGAGCAGGTCACGGACGAAGGGACTCAACCCCGCGCCGGCGGCGGCGAAGAAGGCGACCCCGACCGCCCACGCCAACAGCAGCGAACGGTGCAGCCGCCAGGCGATGCTGATCGGCCCGCGCAGGCGTGTGGTACCGGCGGGCCCGAGGCGTTCGGGCAGGATGCCGGCGCCCAGGTCGCGCCGGTCGAGCAGCCGGTAGGCGAGCGCCAGGAGTGCGGCGCCGACCAGGACCGACAGGCCGAGCATCCACCACCTTTCGTCCTGGTACGGCCGCACCAGGTGGCTCCAGCCGATCGGTGACAGGTTGATCAGAAAGTGCTGCCCGGTGGCGTCGCCCGCGTAGCGCATCACGTACGACACGGCCAGGACGGACAGGCCGATCGTGGTGGCGGTCCGGGCGTTGCGGGCGAGCTGCGCGGCGACGGCGGCGATGGCGCCGAACACCCAGCCGGCCGCCGCCACGGCGGCCGCGTAGGCGAGTGAGCCGACCGGCTCGAACCCGATCCCGATCAGCACGACGGCGACGGCGAGCCCGCAGGCCACGCTGACACCCGCCGCCACCAGGATGGCGGCGGTCAGCGGGGCGCGGCGGCCGACCACGGTCGAGCCGACGAGTTCCGCGCGCCCGCTGTCCTCTTCCCCGCGGGTGTGCCGGACGACGGACATGACGGCGGCGAACGCGGTGAACACATACAGGAATCCGCCGCTGCGCCAGGTGGCGAGCACCTCCAGCCGGGGTTCGACGGTGCCGCCACCGAGCGCGTGCAGGAAGGCGTTGCGACTGATGGTCTCGGTGTATTCGACCTTGAGCGCGTGGGTGCCCATGCGGGTGTTGATGTAGTTGACCATGATCAGGCCCAGGGCCGCGACGAGCAGCACCCACCAGGGGGCGATGACCCGTTCGCGGCGCAGCGCCAGGCGGGTGAGCCGGCCGGTGCCGGTCAGCGCGCTCACCTGTGGGCTCCGGTCCGGTCGTAGTGCCGCAGGAACAGTTCCTCCAGCGTGGGCGGCTGGCTGACCAGGCCGCGCACGCCCGCCCGGGTGAGGTGGCGCAACGCGTTGTCCAGCGCGGGCGCGTCGACCTCGAAGGCGACGTGGGCGCCGTCGGTGCGCAGGTCGTGCACGCCGGGCAGGTCCGCCAGCCCGTCCGGTGGACCGGCCAGCTCGGCCTGGATGCTGGTGCGGGTCAGGTGCCGCAGGTCGGCCAGCGTACCGGTGTCGACCGTGCGCCCGTCGCGGATGATGGTCACGCGGTCGCACAGAGTCTCGACCTCGCTCAGGATGTGGCTGGACAGCAGCACGGTGCGGTCGCCACGGGCCTTCTCCTCCCGTACGGCCTCGCGGAAGACCTCCTCCATGAGCGGGTCCAGCCCGGAGGTGGGTTCGTCCAGGATGAGCAGCTGGGCGTCACCGGCCAGCGCGGCGACGAGGGCGACCTTCTGCCGGTTGCCTTTGGAGTAGGCGCGGCACTTCTTGTGCGGGTCGAGGTCGAAGCGTTCGATCAGCTCGCCGCGGCGCTTGGGGTTGAGGCCGCCGCGCAGTTCGCCGAGCAGATCGATGACCTCGCCGCCGGACAGGTGCGGCCAGAGCGTGACGTCACCGGGCACGTACGCCAGCCGGCGGTGCAGCGTCGTCGCCTCGGTCCAGGGGTCGCCGCCCAGGAGCCCGATGTCCCCGGCGTCCGCCCGGACCAGGCCCAGCAGGATCCGGATCGTGGTGCTCTTGCCCGCGCCGTTCGGCCCGAGGAAGCCGTGCACCTCGCCGGCGCGGACGACGAGGTCGAGGCCGTCCAGCGCCCGGGTGGAGCCGAACGTCTTGACCAGCCCGGCCACCATGACGGCGTCAGTCATCTTCTTCCTCTTCATCGTCGTGGGATCGGAGTGCGGCCACGCGCTCACGCGGGGGTGGGTTGCCACGATGCTTGTCGAGGGCGTTGACGGCGGCGGCGGCCTGCTCCGGGGTGAGCATCGGGTGCGAGCGGATGTCGAGCAGGGCACGGGCGAGCAGGTCGTCGCCTTCGGGGCTGAAGATGTCGATGCCGATGTTGCGCGACAACTGCCGATGCAGAATCGGTACGGCCAGCGCCATCGCCACCCCGAGCGCCGCGCGTACCCGGCGGTCGGCGAGCGGGGGGTCGAGGCGGTCGCGTTCGGCTTCGGCCAGCCATTGCTCGCCCATCTCGACCATGCCGTCGAAGACGGGCGCGGCCCAGCCCTCGGTCAGGGCACGCGCCAGGTACGGCTGGTAGGACCCCAGGACCGCCCGGCTGAGCGCGACGTAGTTGACGTCGGCGGAGCTCATGTCGCCGGCCCTGGCCTGGTCGTTGAGCCGGCGGAGCATCTTGGCGAGGTAGGCGTCGCACTCCTCGCGCAGTGCCTGTTTGGAGCCGAAGTGGTGGCGGACCAGCCCTGCGGACACGCCTGCGGTGTCGGCGATCTCCTTGATGGTGGTGCGCTCGAACCCGTGCTCGCCGAAGTGCCGCAGGGCCGCGTCCCTGATTCTGGCGCGGGCGGTCAGGTCTTTCGAGTCGGGTGCGGGTGTGGTCATGGCCACTGATCCCCTATTCCGTCATGCAAATTACTATATGCCGAGAAAGCATACTACACATGTGTGTAGTCATGGCGAGAGAGGGCGGGATAGCCGCCGTGAGCCAACGGATTCGGCCAGGCAAGGGCCCATGGCCCACGAGTGGGCCAGCATCGGCGCTCGGGACCGGGTCGCCGCACAGCCGAGCGCGGGGTTCGGCCCGACCGTGGGGGTACACCTCGTGATTGCCGGCGCGTACACCGTCAACTTAAAGTGCACAGTGTGAACTTCTTTGACACCCCGAAACCCATCCAGGCCGCGGTCGACCTCGTGGCGGGAGAGGTCCGGCTCGTGGCGGAGCGCCGCGCCGGCACGCGGGTCAGGGTGAATCCGCTCGATCCGGCCGACGACGACGACGTGAGCGCGGCCGGTCTGACCGAGGTGGAGTGCTCCGGCGGTCACCTGAGGGTGCGTGGACCGCGCCGGGGCGCGGTCGAGGTGGAGATTCAGCTCCCCGAAGGCTCCGGCCTGGAGATCGACCTGTCGGCCGGCCGGGTGCGCAGCCATGGCCGGCTCGGGGAGACCAGGGTCCACAGCGGCCACGGCGGGATCCGGCTCGGCCAGACGGCCGGGCACGAGGTGGAGTCCGGCTCGGGCGAGGTGTGTGTCGCCGCGGTCGAGGGGCCGGCCGTCATCATGATGCGGAACGGTGACCTGTGCCTCGGCGAGGTCGCCGGCGCTCTGCGGGTCACGACCGCCCGGGGCCGGATCGTGGTCGAGCGGGCCCACGACGACGTCGAGGTCACGACCGGGGACGGCGACATCGGGATCGGCGAGGTGGCCAGGGGCTCGGTGACGCTCACGGCCTCGGGGCGGATCGAGGTGGGCGTCAGAAGGGGCAGCGGCGCCCGGCTCAGCCTCGACTCCACCTACGGCGCCGTGCGCAACCTGCTGGCGGCGTGGCCGCCGCCCGAGGAGAGCGTGGAGATCCACGCCTCGGCCACGTTCGGCGACGTGGTGGTGAAACGTCACGTACGGAAGTAGGCGCGCGCCGAGGAGAAGATCTCGCCACCGCCCTCCCGCGCGGTCGTGGTTCTACCGCGCGGGAGCCCTCCTCATCACGAAGGCAGGGGGACGCCTGCCCCTGGGACAGGCAGGTGAGCTCTACGAGGCGGGGACGTCAGACTCCCGCCAGCGGCCGTCCGCCTGGGCGCGCTCGACCTCGGCGAGCCCGGCCGGGCGCATCCGGCCCTCCTGACGCAGCCGTGCCACCCGCGCGATGTTCGGCCGCGACCAGGAACTGCGCGGACGGCGTGGGGTGTAGCGCTGGGTGTAGGTCGCCTCGTCGCGCCCGCGGGTGAGCCCGTCGATCCAGCCATGGCACAGCGCCTCCTGCAAGGCCTGCTCGTAGGTGAGGCTGGTCGGCTCGGTGGTGCCCTTCTTGGCCAGCACCACCCACACCTCCGTGTCGGAGGTGTGGTGGGCGCTCAGCCACTCACGCCATGCGGCGGCGTCGGCGAAGATCTTCACGACTCGCTCTTCATGGAGCTCAGCACCTCCAGGTAGTGCGGGTTGTACATCAGGCCCAGGATGTTGCCCCACGGGTCGATCACGGTGGCGGTGATGAAGCCGGTGCCGCGGTCGCGGGGTGCGTCGTGCTCCTTGGCTCCCATGGCCACGAGCCGCTCCAGTGCCGCGGGCACATCGTCGACGTGCCAGAAGACCACCGCGCCCGCCGGCCGGCCCACCGCCTCAGGCGACGGGGTCCTGGCCAGCTCGCTGTCGGCGTAGGAGCTGTGGATGACGCCGAACTCGTGCTGGTAGTCGCCGATGCGCCACTCCAGGTAGGCCGGGGTGTCCATGTAGGGCGCGATCCCGAACAGCTCGGTGTACCAGCTCTTGGTCGCGTCCAGGTCGGGTGAGTAGAACGACGTGGTGGTGAGTCCTCGCAACATGCGCGCTTCCCTTTCTCGCGGATCGTGTATCCATCATCTCCATTAAAGTGCTCATCAATTGAGCACTTTGTTTGCGAAGATGAGGACATGCGCGCCGACCGTCTCGTGGCAGCCTTGCTGCTGCTTCAAGCCCGGGGCCGGGTGACCGCCGCGGAACTGGCCACGGAGCTGGAGACCTCCGTGGCCACCGCCCGCCGTGACCTGGAGTCGTTGTCGGCGGCGGGCATCCCGGTCTACCCCCAGCCGGGCCGGGGCGGCGGATGGTCGCTCGTCGGCGGCGCCCGTACCGACCTCACCGGTCTGAACGCGGCCGAGACCCGCGCCCTGTTCCTCCTACTCGGCCGGGCCGGCACGGCCACCCCCGAGCTGACCTCCGCCCTGCGCAAGCTCGTCCGCGCCCTGCCGGCGACCTTCCGGGCCGACGCCGAGGCCGCCGCGCAGGCCGTCGTGTCCGACCCCGCCGGCTGGGGTGAGGCGGACCGGGAGCATCCCGTCCCGCACGAGTCCTTGCAGGCCGCGGTGGTGCGCAGAGTCAAGGTACGGCTGGCCTACGCCGGGCGGGAGCGGCTCGTGGATCCCCTGGGCCTGGTCGACAAGGACGGCATCTGGTACCTCATCGCGGACACGCCCGCGGGCCGGCGTACCTTCCGCGTCGACCGCGTCACCGAGGCGGAGATCACCGACCTGCCCGCGGAGCGGCCGGAGGAGTTCGACCTGGCGGCGGAGTGGTCGCGCACCGTCGAGCACATGGAGCGCAGACGCTCGCTCGTCACCGCGGAGGTGCTGATCGACGCCAGGTTCCTGCCCGTGCTGCGCTCGCACTTCGGACGCCACTGCGAAGTCGTCGCGACCGAACCCGGCGACCGCGTCCGCGCTCGCGTGGCCGCCCACATGCCACGCGCGATCGCCGAACAACTGGCCGGCTGGGGCGCCATGGTCGACGTGATCGAGCCCCGCTCCGTCCGTGACGAACTGGCCCGCATCGGACAAGAACTAACCGAGCGCTACGCGCGGTCCTGACAGACGCCGCTGAGCGTGTCTTGACGCGTGACCTTCATGGACCTGGCATGGTCGCTTGTTGCGTGTACGTGGCCTGGGCACCCTTGTCATCGGTCACGGTCAGTTTAACGATGTAGCTGCCCGCGGCAGGATACTTGTAGAAGGCAACCTTCTCAGCAGACGTTGCTCCGTTTCCAAAGTCCCACTGATAGGCGACGATAGTGCCGTCGCTATCTGTTGAAGGGGTGGCATCGAATCGACATCCTGGCGCAGCGAAGCATAGCCAATCAAATCGCGCGGTCGGAGGCTTGTTGCTGCCTGGTTGACCAAGAACCACTTGCTTCGTCGCGGTGGTATTGAGGGAGTCATTGTCCCGAACGGTTAGAGTGACGCTGTAGGTGCCCGTGGAGCTGTAGATGTGCGAAGCAGTCTTGCCGCTACCACTCGCGCCGTCCCCGAAGTTCCAGGAGTACGCGGCAATGGTGCCGTTTGTGTCTACGGATTGCGAAGCATCGAATCCGCAAAAGCGAGTGGGCTGGTCGCATGACACCTGGAAGTCCGCAATGGGCGCACCATCGCTGCCACTGACGGAGACGGTTTGCGTATAGCTGGATGCGGCGCCTTTGTTGTCGGTCACGGTAAGACGTATGCGATAGCTGCCAGGCGCAGCGTACTTGCGTGATGGGCTGACGCCAGTGCCGGTCGAGCCATCCCCAAAGCTCCAGGCGTAGGATGCGATGCTGCCGTCTGTGTCTGCTGATCCTGCCGCATTGAACGAACAGGTCATCGTTTGATTGTTACAGGTGTGTGTAAATTGGGCGATGGGCGGAGAGTTTGTTTCTTCCAATACCGACAGGGACATGGTGGCGCCGTTGTTGACGCACGTGGCGTTGTGTCCCGTGGCTTCTCCGAACGGAGACAGAAAGGTAAGCTCTATATCCTGCGCCTCTATGCGCACGCTACCGGCTCGTGATAGATAAGCGGAGTCGGATACGGCGGTTGGAAGAGTTAGGGGATCGCCAGGTGTTTTCGCATGCTGCCTGCTGCTTCCACTTCCGTAAAGTATGCCATCCCACGCTTGCGTAAGATCGGCTTTGGCCTTGATGACTAGTTGGCTACCAGCGGCGTAAAAACCTGGCGATCCGAAGCGTGTCAGTCCGGTGTACGTGAGTGTCCAGTCAGCAGTAAGCGTACCCTCAACGAAGTGCTTGGGCTCTACTGTCCCAACGCTCACTTCGAGATCGACGCCGTTTGCGCCCGCCAGACTTCCGGTGCAGTGATAGTTGATGATTAGGCGGTACGAGCCAGCATGGCTAGGCGACGCCGAGGCTATGACGCTACCGAGGCTGACCAGTAAAGCTAGAATAGTGGCAACTAAGTGCCGCATGGCGATTAGATCCTTAAGCTTCTATTTAAGCCGCGTTATGTGTTCGAGGGTTGGCACTTCCTGCTAGCGACATTCCGGAGCCTTTAGCTGCGAGCGAGGACAGATAATCAGCTCGGACAGGAATCGATCCGTATAGACCGTGCCTCCCGTTCGATAAGTGACTTCGACTCCGTTAATTTCAGCAATGGAGTCGGACATCGACGTCACGGTCAAGACGAGAACAACTCCCCTGTGCTGAGGATCGCTCGTGACTGGCGGCACTGTTGCCTTGTACGCAGGCAAGAGTTGAACACCCCAATCGGTGACATCGCTGTCCGCGCGGAGAATCCCGCCCCCCAGCGTGCGGCCGGGGCCTGCGACTCTGGCTTCAGTGATTCGAGCCGACTCCGCGAGCAGGCGGATCGCTTCGATCTGTGCTGTCTTCTCGGACCGGTTGGTAAGGAAGATGTGGGCCCAGTCCAGGCGTTCTCCCCTTTCCAGCGTCGCGGTAACTCTGCCGCTTGCCCTATCGCAGTTCTTTTCGCACGGCCACGCCAGCGGGCCGGCTTTGTTGCTTTGCCAGATGACGAATGCGATAGAGGCGATTGCAGCAATCAACACGATTGCTGCAATCAATGTCTTGCGTGTGAGCACTTACTTGGGCCCTATCGTGCAAGTTGCAGGTAGATTTCTTCAGCGTCTGTCCACCAGCCGTTTTCGCCATAGAGGCACCACTGATAGCCCAACGCCCCGGGGAGCGTTCTGTCGTACTCCCAGATGATTTTCACGTTTTCCGACCATCCGCTCGTGGCGGAGGCGGTAAACATACCAGTGGTGGCATTACCGATCTCCGCGGCGCCGGTGTAGCGCTTGTTCTGGCCCTGCGTCTTCGTAGCTGTATACGTGTGCGCAGGGTCGTAGCAGACTGTGTATGGGGCGCATGGGTCGTTCCAGTTGCAGCCGTGCCAGTCGTCAGATTTCCCCTGCAGGGCGCCAGTCCATGCAATTGCCGAACGCTCGCTCCAGCAGTACCAGCCGCTGACGCATTTGAAGAAGTCGCCATAGTCGAATCCAGCCATGATGTGGGCGGCGTGGCCTCCAAATTTGGGCCGGGGGGTGATTGCCTGGAGCACGTAGGTTACTTCAGAGCCAGCAGAGGTCCCTACGTGATGGGTACCAGACGCTTTCCATTGATGTTCAGCCTCGCCCTTGACTCCGACCTCGATTGAGGAATCAGAGGTTTTTCCATAGCTGAACGATGCTTTAGTATTGGGTGATGCTTCTACTCGCCCCACACGGGTCATGGTGTTGCGGTAGATTTCGGTTGGCGCACTGGTGAGCGTGACCTCGTCCGTGAGCTCAGATGGTGCCTGCTGCTTCAGCAAATCGCCCATAAGGCGAGCGTGACGGGTTCCTGGGCGGGCTCCTATGGCTTCATGGCTCACGGAGAGGGTTGTCGGCGACTCGGCTGCAGGTTTGCGGTCGGGGGTTACCCAGCGGCCTGCCTCGTGTCGCCTGGATATGTATTGAACACTGAATCTGTCGCCGGATAGAGCCGCGAAGACTATGAAATTCTGCCATCCCATGCTGTTGGGCGGTTGTGCACTTGCTGCCTTCTCGGCGCCCACGTCGAAGCTAAACCGACCAGACGCATCGACAACATCGTGCGCGAGTGATGTTTCGTTCCCCGAGCCGGTGCCAGCGGGAAGAAGGTAGACATGGACAGACCCCTGCCCCACATTGCTCTGCAATTCAACGCTGACGAGCGAGCCCGTCAGGAGAAGGTCGGATTGTGAAGCGGCTTGTGCGGCAGTGCCGTTGGAAAGCGAGATCACTAAGAGTAACGATAAGGGAACGGCCAGTCTTCGCCAGGGCATAGGTCTCCTTCTCGCGCTGTTCAGAACAAGAGCAATACAAAGCGAGTCGGGAAGCGGTGTCAAGCGTGTATCGGAAAGGTGGAGTTTCCACTTGACGCGGCACCACGTCGATAGTCGGTGAGCAACTCGCTTGACGCTGCATGTAAGCGGTTCACATCCACGATCTCACTCGCGTATCTAGAAGAAATATAGATTCGCCAGGTTACGCTTTGAATGCTCGCCTCCTATCGAGGTGTGGACCATGGTCTTCCTGCGCTGAGGGCCACCCTTTAGTGCCCATCGGCGGCACCGGCCGGGACGCATGAGTGTCGCCTCGATGCCTGAGCGACACGGCGAGACGACAGGCCGCGTCCGCCGCGATCCCAGGCCCTGCTGCTTTGCTTGATTTATGGGACTACTGACCGTGAGGGCCAATGTGCCGGTGCTGGGTTTCCGCGACACGGAGGAACGGGCCATCGCCGACTCGCCCTGCATCCGCAAGGTGATCGATCAGGGCAAGCTGACGCTGCTGGCCGACCACGGCTCCGAAACCTCCGGCGCGTCACAGACGGACGCGGCACCAGACGAGGGGACCTATGAGGAGGGTGGATGAGGCTCGTGGACGACGAGGGCGCTGACCACGAGGCGGCGCCCCTCCCGCATGGGCTGCACGTCGAGCTGGAGGTGCGCGTGCCCGACTACGACGACGCCGCCTGACGGCCGTCCGAGAGGAGCTGTAGGTGGCCAGGTTTCGGGTGCGGATCCGCAACAACGACGCCAACCTGACACGGCTGTTGCGATCTCCGCAGGGCGACATCTACCGGCACGTCGACGGCATCATGCGGCAGACGGCGAACCTTGGGCGCCGCAACATCCGCGTCGACTCCGAGAGACCGCGCTGGAGGCGGTCGAGGACGGCGCGAAATTGGCGGCCGTCGAGCTGGACAAGACGAAGAAGTCCAGCGACCGGCTCGGCGACAGCGTCAGGGGCATCGGCGCGGGCGGCCGTGGCGGTCTACGGAACCTGGCCGAGCTGCCGCCGGCGAGCGAGCGGGTGGTCCGCGGGCTCTCCTTCACCAGGCAGGCGATCATCTCGGCGATCGCCGCCGGAGCGGCGCTCGCCCCAACGTTCGTCGAGGCCGGGGCCGGCGTCGCCGCGTTCGGAGCGCTGGCGGTACCGACCATCGCCAAGGTCATCAAAGCCCAGACGGAGATGGGCGATGAATGGGAGTCGCTGACCACGGACCAGAAGATCGCTGCGGTGTCGACCCAGTCCCTGGTCCAGGAGTACAAGGACTTGTCCGCGACCCTGGCACCGGACACGCTGCGCCTCTACAACGCGGCGCTCACCGAGACGAGGGAGCTGCTGCCGGAGCTGGTGCCGCTCAGCCGGTCGGTGACCACCGCGCTGACCGACGCGGTGAACGCTCTCGGCGACGGGTTCGACTCCGACCAGGCCCAGCAGTTCTTCGACTTCCTGAAGTCGTCGCCGCCGGGCGCGATCGACGGGATCGTGTCGATCGCCCAGGAGGGCGGCGCGGCGGCGGCAAGCTTCATCCAGGCGCTGTCGCCGCTCGCCCCCGTGGTTGGCGGGCTGGTGTCCGGGGTGCTGCAGCTTGTCGGCGGGGTCGCGGAGCTGTTGCCCGAGCTACTGCAGCTCGTCGTCACCGCCGTGGCGCTCAAGGGACTTGTCTCGGCGGTGTCCGACGTGCTGTCATCGACCGCGACTCGCACCAGAACATTCGTTAGGGAGACGAAGAACGCGTCGCTCGCGCAGAAACTGCTCACCGCGGCGGCCTCCGCCGGGCCGAACATCTACCTTGCCGGGGCGGCCGCGCTCGGGGTGCTGGTCGTGTCGCTGGCCGCCGCCAAGACGAAGGGTGACGAGCTGGTCGACTCGATCCAGGCGCAGAACCTGGCCATCCGCAACAACGTGGCCGGCTACGAGAACGCCAACCGGATCCTGGCGGCGAAGGTGGCGCCGGTGCAGGAGCGGATCGGCCAGGCCATCCGGGACCGGAACGCGGATCTCAACGTGAACACGGTCGCGCTCGCCCAGGGCGCTCTGGCGCAGCGCGGCCTCAACGACGAGACCACCGCGGCGTACGCGGCGCTGGAGGCCAACCGCCGGGCGCTGTCCAACATCAACGCTGGGGCGCAAGCGGTCGCCTCGACGTACGGCATCACCACGCAGCAGGCCATCGCCTTGGCCGACGCCGTCGGCGTCGACCTGTCCAAGGGGATCGTGGAGAGCGGGAACCTGACCGCGGCGGCGGCTGGGAAGTTCGCCGCCTACCAGGCGGCCGTCCAGGCAGCGCAGAACCCGACGCTGGCCATCCAGAGCGCCTTCGCCGGCACCGCGAACGAGGCGCTCAACCTGTACGACCGGGTCAAGGCGCTCCAGACGGCGTTCGACCTGACGATCAACCCGAGCCTGGCGCTGTTCACCGCGACGACCCGCGTCCGGGACGCCGTCGCCGCCGCGAACAAAGTCCTCCAGGACGGGGACGCGTCCTCCCAGGCGCGCCGTACGTCGTTGCAGAACCTCATCGGCACCTTGCGTGACCAGGCCAACGCCGAGTTCACCGCCAACCAGAACGTCAACTTGACCAAGGCGGCCTACGACCGGCAACTGCCCACCCTCCTCGCCCTGGCGGGCCGGAGCAGGGAGGCCCGGGACCTCATTCGCGACCTCGGCGGGGCACTGACCGGCGCCAAGCGGGCGGCCGACGAGGCGGGCGACTCACTCGGCACCGCCGGGCAAGGGCGGGCGACTCGGCGACCGGGTTGAGCGACGCCCCCGGCAGGCAGGGGTACTGGACCGCCGCGCCCAGGGCGCGGCGGGTAACGTCGGCGAGCTCGCCATCGAGGCGCAGGGCGCAGGCGGGTCGGCAGCGGCCGCCGCATCGAAGGTGGACGACCTGGCCAACAGCATCAACGGGCTGAAGAGCAAGACCGTCAACGTGCGAGCCAACGTCGGGCCGGCGCGGGCGGCGATCCAGCGGGTGATCCGCAATTCCCAGGGCCAGGTCATCGACGTCGAAGTGCGGATGGGCCGCGTGACGGCTCGGGCCGGCGCAAGGCCGACGAGCTCGGCTGGCGCACCTTCCCGGCGCTCGCCGCAGGCGGCAAGCTGCGCGGACCCGGCACCGGCACCAGCGACAGCATCCTGGCAAGGCTGAGCAGCGGCGAATTCGTGGTCAACGCCAAAGCCACCAGACGGTACGAGGACCTGCTTCGCGCCATCAATTCCAACAGGTTCGCCTCTGGCGGCATGGTGGGCGGCAAACATCTCGACCTGCTGCCGCGGTACGCGAGCGGCGGGTCGGTCCGCTCGTCTGGCCGGACCGTCGCCGTCAACCTGGGCGAGCTGCTCGGCCGAGACCTCGCCCGCGGCCTGCGCGCCGCGCAGCGGCCAATCGACGCCGAGCTCGGCAAGGTGTCCAAGGGGTGAAGGACAAGGTCGCCGACCTTCTGCGCACCGTGTCCGGCGACTTCGTCCGCAACCTGGGCGCCGCCACCCCTGACGAGATCAACCGGCAACTGCGGGGCCTGCAGCGGTCGATCAGCGCCGCGCTGAAGAAGACGAACACCAAGGTCGACAACGTCCTGGTGCCGCGGCTGCAGACGATGAACACGGCCCTGGCCAAGCTCGCCACCGAACGCGACCGGATCGCCGCGAGCCTGGAGAAGGCCACCCAGACCGCGACCGACGTGGCCGACCGAGCCCGGTCAACAGCCGCCCTGTCCACGCTGAGCGAGGACGAACGCGCCACCCCCGAAGGGATCGCTGCCGCGCTCCACAACCGGCTCCGCGCGACCGACGCCTTCGAGGCCGACGTGGAACGGCTGCAGAAACGCGGCTTGGACAAGAGCCTGATCGAGTAGCTCGTCACCGGCGGCCCCGACCAGTCCGGCGCGGTCGCCGACACCCTGGCGCGGGCGTCGGCCGCAATGCTGCGCGAGATCAATTCGCTGCAGCGGCGCGTCAACGCCAACTCCACCCAGTTCGGCCGCGACAGCGCCGACTTCCTGTACGACGCCGGGCGCGGTTTCCTGGCCGGGCTGAAGAGCCAGGAGAAGGAGATCAAGGCGCTGATGGCGGAGATCGCCAAGAGCGTGTCGACCACCGTCAAACGCGAGCTGAAGATCAAGTCACCCTCGCGGGTACTGCGCGCCGACGGCCGGGACTCCGGACGGCCCATGGATGGAACAAGGTGGCCGGCCAGATCATGGACCACATGCTTGCCGGCGGGACGTGTCCTCAGGTCTCCGTGCGGCGCGATCAGCGGACGGCCGGCTGGAAGAGATCAGGCCTGAACCGACGGATCCGGTCACCCATCGGGCCGTGTTCCCACAGGGGATCGACGGCACCGAGGGGGATGCTGATCTTCCGCAGCCCCGATGCCGGATCGATGGGCAGCCGGGCCCGATGGGCCGGCAGCCAGCTGGGGGCGTGGCGGGCGATCTCGTATTCGCCCCAGCCGACCAGGCCGACGCATTGCCTGGCTCCGGTTCGGACGCCTATCCTGCCGGCCCTGGTAATGGTCCGCGGACTGGGAATCCGGCTTTCCACGACGTCGATGCGCTCAACGTGCCGCCATGCCAGGTGCACACGCGAGCCGTACCGATCCTCCATCTCCACGCTGTCAGGGGAGAGGCGCACGACCGTGGCAGCGGCCAGGTGCCACCATCTGGCCAGCCGCACTCCGGGTAAGACCACCGTCGCCACTGCCGCGAGGAGCACCGGCCCGATTCGATGATGATCGGGAATCAAGGCAATGAATACCAGCCATACGGGGATTAAGAGCACAAAGGGGAGAGACAACCGGACAACGGTCACGGCTGAAAAGACCCGCGCCATGCGAAACTCGTCCATGACCCAAACCTGGGACGTCGCCGCCATCGGTGTCAACGCGAGGGCCTGGGCGCCCTCAGCGTGAGTGCCCGCGCACACGCGCCAAACCCTCCCGCCGGCAAGACCACCGGGCCCGGCGACGTCATCTTCGAGCCGCCGCGGACGTCCGGCATCGTGGTCGCGGCCCCGCTCCCGGCGACCGCGAGCGCCTCATCACCGGCATCCTCACCGCGCTCACCGCGCAAGAGCCAGCGGCAGGTCATACTCTTAGCCCTTGAGATAGTCAATGCGCATGACTACAGTTCCGGCCATGGATCACGCCGTGCTGTTCGAGCGCCTGTCCGCCCTGGTGGCCGTGGAGTCGCCCTCCGGTCACGCGGAGGGCCTGGAGGGCTGTTACGCCCTGATGCGCTCCTGGGGAGAACCGCCGCTCGGCAGGCCGGCGGAGATCGTCACGGTGGGCGGCACCCCCCACCTGCTGTGGCGCCCACTCACCGAGGGCGGGGTGCTGCTGCTCGGCCACGCCGACACGGTGTGGCCGCTCGGCACCACCGGCCGCCGCCCGTTCCGCGCCGAAGGGGGTCGCGCGTACGGTCCGGGGGTCTTCGACATGAAGGCCGGGCTCGTGACGGCGTTCGCCGCGCTCGCCGGGTGCCGCGATCCCGGCTCCGTGAGCATCCTGATCACCGGCGACGAGGAGATCGGCTCGCCGACCTCGCGGGCACTGGTCGAGGAGATGGCCGGGGCCCGCGACGCCGTACTCGTGCTGGAACCCAGTCAGGCGGGAGCGGTCAAGACGGCACGCAAGGGCGGGGCGTTCTACAGCGTGGAGATCACCGGCAGAGCGGCCCACGCGGGGCTGGAGCCCGAACGCGGGGTCAACGCACTGCTCGAACTGGCCGCGCAGGTGGTGGCGGTGTCGGAGCTTGCCGACCCCGGGCGTGGCACGACGGTCACCCCGACGGTCGCGCGCGCGGGCACCGCCACGAACACCGTGCCCGCGCAGGCGCACCTGCGCGTGGACGTCCGCGCCTGGGAACTGGCGGAGCTGGCGCGCGTCGACGAGCGCCTGCGCGCGCTCGCCCCCACCGTCCCGGGAGCGGCGGTCCGGGTCGAGGGCGAGATCAACCGTCCGCCGCTGGAGCCGGCGAGCTCCCGGGAACTGTACGCGGCGGTCCGCGAGGCCGCGTCCCATCTGGGACTACCCGATCCCGAAGAGGTCGCGGCCGGAGGAGCGTCCGACGCCAACTTCACCGGCGCGCTGGGCATCCCCACGCTCGACGGGCTCGGCCCGCTGGGGGACGGTGCCCACGCGGAGCACGAGTGGGTCGACCTGGCCTCACTCGCCGACCGGGCCCGGCTCGTCGCCGCCCTGATCGGCACGCTGACGCGCTCGTGACCGTTCGGCGCGTACCTCGATCGCGTCCAGCATCATCTCCAGGCCGACGTCGAAGGCGGACGGGCCGCCGAGGCTCGGGAGCCGGTCGGCGTGATGGGCGATGGCGGGGTACGTGCCGGCGTCCAGTTGCCGGTACTCCACCTGCCAGGCGAGTTCGTCCCTGCGCCGGACCTCCGGGTCGAGCGCGTGGACGGCCGCCTCCAGGCTCGCCACGGAACGCACGAAGCTGCCGAACGCGCGCTGCACGACCGCTACCTCCTCGTCGGCGACTCCGGCCCGCCGGACGGCGTCCAGGGTGAAGTCGACGCTGGAGAACTCCGTGGGCCGCCGGGTGGTGCGCATGACCATCTGCTGGGCGAACGGCGCGTAGCGGAGGTAGTGCTCGCGCACCCGCTGGGCGATGTCGCGCAGGTCGGCCCGCCAGTCGTCGGTGGGCGTGACGGTGCCGCCGTAGGAGCGCGCCCTGAGGCCGTCGACCAGTTCGAGGAGCAGTTCGTCCTTGTCCTTGAAATGGCGGTACAGCGAGGTCGGGTGGGCCTCGAGCTCGGTTCCGAGCTCCTGGAAGGTCAGCGCGTCCAGGCCGTCGCGCAGAGCGATCTTCTCGGCGGCCGCGAGGATCACCTCCCGGTTGAGGCTGTCACGCGCGCGGCGTGGCCGCGCCTCCCTCTTGGAACCCTTCTCCTTCGACTGGCGCGTTGATGCCACCAAAGCCTCCCTCGTCTGCCGGTGCACGCATTTTCGCACCACCTGATCGCAGTGACGGGCTAAAGCATAGTCAACGCGAATGACTAGAAACATGCCTAATACCCTTGCCTGGGTTCTGACTTGCCCATACTCTCCCTTTCATCACCCCCCAGAAAGGTCAGAGCATGAGCACCAGGTTCAGACTCGGAGCAATGGGGCTCGCCGCCCTCGCCCTCCTCGCGGCCTCGTGCACGAGCGGAGGCACCGGCACGGCCCTGAAGTCCGATGCCCGCACCGCCACGGCCGCGCCGGTGCGTCAGGGGGGAAGCATCGTCATCGGCGCCGAGCAGGAACCGGACTGCACCGACTGGATCGCGAGCTGCGCCACCTCGATCTGGGGCACGTTCATCATGGACATCCCGACGATCCCCCGGGTGTTCGAGCCCAGGAAGGCCGACGGCACGTGGGGGCTCGCGGCCACGAACGTCATGGCATCGGAACCCGAGGTCGCCGCCGGACCGCCGCAGAAGGTCACCTACCGGATCAGCCCGGCGGCCGTCTGGTCGGACGGCGAGCCGATCACGTCGGCGGACTTCGCCTATACGGCACTGGCGATCCGCGACGGCAAGGACGTCCTGAACCGGACCGGATACAGCCACATCACCAAGGTCGACACTCCTGATCCCAAGACGGCGGTCGTCACGTTCGACGCCCCGTACGCGAGCTGGAAGGGCCTGTTCAGCGACGGCAGCGGCCTGCTCCCCAGCCACCTGCTCAAGGGCAAGGACCGCAGCGCCCTGATGAAGGACGGCTACACCTGGAGCGGTGGCCCGTGGAAGATCGAGTCCTGGACGAAGGGCGTCTCGGCCGTCCTCGTGCCGAACCCGAACTACTGGGGCGACAAACCCAAGCTCGACAAGGTCACCTTCCAGTTCACGGCGGACACCGCGGCGGCGTTCCAGGCGTTCAAGACCGGCCAGCTCGACGCGCTCTACCCCACGCCCCAGCTCGATTCGATCGACCAGATCAAGAGCGGGCTGCCCAACGCGAGCTCGATCGTCGATCCCGAGTCGGGCAACCTTGAAGCGATCTGGTTCAACAACGCCAAAGCGCCCTTCGACTCCGTGACGTTCCGCAAGGCCGTCTCGCACGCGATCGACCGCAAGGCCGTCGTCACCCGCCTGTACGGCGCGCTCGGCGTCAGCGAACCCGCCCAGAGCGCGCACACCCCGCTCGTCGGCCGCTACGGCGGCACCGACTTCGCCCAGTACACCCCCGACCTCGCCAAGGTCGGCTCCCTGATGCGGGGAGACGGGTGGGCCAAGGGCTCGGACGGCATCTGGGCCAAGGCGGGAAACCGGGCGGCGTTCTCCGTCAGCACGATGACCGGCAACAAGCGCCGCGAGCTGACCGAGCAGATCCTGCAGGAGCAACTGCGCGCCGCCGGCTTCGAGGTGAGGATCGACAACACCTCGGCCACGGACCTGTTCGCGAGCAAGCTCCCCAAGGGCGACTTCCAGATGGGCCTGTGGACCCTCGTCGACACCTTCCCCCAGCCCTCGCTCGCCGCGTCCTTCTCGTCGAGCGCGATCCCCACCGAGGACAACGGCCGCTCCGGGCTCAACATGTCACGCATCGACCTGCCCGGCCTCGACAAGGTGCTCGACACGGCCGCGTCATCTCTCGACGAGACCAAGCGCGTCGGCATCTCCCGCCAGGCGGACAAGCTTCTCGCCGACTCGGCCGCCCTCCTGCCGCTCGACGTGATCCCCAACATCCTGCTGTGGAACAACAAGATCGGCGGCCCGCTGGCCATCGACCCCGCGCGCGGTCCGTTCTGGAACCTCGCCCAATGGGGCCTGGCGAGCTGACCCGCCGATGTTCGCCTACCTCGCACGGCGGCTGCTCTACTCGGTACCCGTCGTCCTCATCGCCTCCTTCCTGCTCTTCTGGGCGGTCAGGATCGCCTTCGACCCGCTGGCCAAACTGCGCGGCGGGCGCGACCCCGGCGCGCTCGCCCGCGCGGCCGAGCGCCTCGGCCTCGACCAGTCGATCCCCGTGCAGTACTGGCACTGGCTCACGCGGTTCGTCACCGGCGACTGGGGAGTCAGCTCGCGTACGGCGGGCCCGGTCCACGGCCTGATCCTGCCCGCCCTCGGCACCACCCTGCAGCTGATCGTCTGGGGTGTCCTCGTCGCCGCGGTGATCGCGCTGGCCGTCGGCGTCTACTCGGCGGTGCGGCAGTACTCCGCCGGCGACCTGGCCTTCACGGGGCTGTCCTACCTCGGGGTCGCGATGCCGCCGTTCTGGCTCGGGCTGATCCTCATCCAGATCCTCGCGGCCTGGCCGCAGGAACTGCTCGGCCTGACCGATCCCCCGCTCTACTTCGTGGGCCTGCACTCCCCCGACGGCGGCGGCCCGCTCGACTACGCGCGCCATCTCGTCCTGCCCGTGCTGACGCTGACCGTGGGCCTGGTGGCGAGCTGGAGCAGGTTCACCCGGGCCACGATGCTCGACGCCCTCACCAGCGAGTACGTGCGGACCGCGCGGGCCAAGGGAGTGCCGAAACGCCGGATCGTCACGCGGCACGCCCTGCGCACCGCGCTCGGTCCCTTTGTCAGCGTCACCGCCGTGGACGCCGGCCTGCTGTTCGGCGGGCTCGTCGTCACCGAGCAGATCTTCGCCATCCAGGGCATGGGCCGGTTGTTCCTCGACTCCCTGCTCGCGGGCGACGTGTTCGTCCTCGTGCCGTGGACGCTCGTGGTCGCGGTGGTCGTGATCGTGTTCAACCTGCTGGCCGACCTCGCCTACGCCGTACTCGACCCGAGAGTGAGACTGCGATGACCGCGGCGACCGTACCGGAACTCACCCCGTGGCGACTGGCCCGCCGGCGGTTCCTGCGCCACCGTCTGGCCGTCGCGGGGCTCGCGGTGCTCGTGCTCCTGCTCCTCGGCTGCTTCGGCGCCGACCTGATCGCCCCCTACGAGCGCGGCGCCCAGAACCTGATGCTCGGGCCCGTGCCGCCGTCGGCGGCGCACTGGTTCGGCACCGACGAGCTGGGCCGCGACTACCTCACCGAACTCCTGTACGCCGGGCGAATCTCACTCGCGATCGGCCTGTGCGTCGCCGTTCTCGCCACCGTGGCCGGCACCGCGCTGGGAGCCGCGGCGGGCTTCTTCGGCGGCTGGACGGACGAGATCATCATGCGGATCACGGACCTGTTCATCGTCCTGCCCGCGATCGTGGTCCTGGCGGTCGTGCTCCAGGGCGCCGGCCGTTCCCCCGTCGTGATCGTCCCGGTGCTGGCGGCGATCGGCTGGACCACCGTCGCCAGGATCGTCCGCGGCCAGGTGCTGTCGCTGCGGGAGAAGGAGTACATCGCCGCGGCCACCGTGCTGGGCGTGACGAAGTGGCGCATCATCGTGCGGCACATCCTGCCCAACCTCACCGGTGTCATCGCCGTCAGCACCTCCCTCGGCGCGGCGAGCGCGGTGATCGTCGAATCGACGCTCTCCTTCCTGGGGTACGGCGTGCAGCCTCCGGAGTCCAGCTGGGGCAACCTGCTGAGCCAGGCGTCCGGGCTGATCGGCACCGGCAAGGTCTACCTGCTGTACTTCCCCGGCCTGTTCATCCTCCTGACGGCGCTGGCCATCAACTTCCTCGGCGACGGCCTCAGAGACGCCTTCGACCCGAAGGGAGCACGCCCGTGAACGCCCTGCTGGAGGTCGACGACCTCACCGTCCGGCTCCCCACGGACGGCGGCACGGTCGCGGCCGTCACCGGGCTCTCGTTCTCCGTCGCGCCCGGCGAAACGCTCGCCATCGTCGGCGAGTCGGGCTCGGGCAAGAGCGTCACGTCGATGGCGGTGCTCGGGATCCTGCCCGGCCGCGCCCTGGTCACGGGGTCGATCCGGTTCCGCGGCGAGGAGCTCCTGAGCCGCTCCGAGTCCGACCTGCGTACCCTGCGGGGCAGCCGCATCGCGATGATCTTCCAGGACGCGCTGACCGCGCTCACGCCCGTGCACACCGTCGGCGCGCAGATCGCCGAGGCCATCAGCGTGCACGACGCGTCGGTCACCCGCGCCGCGCTGCGTGAGCGGGTGGTCGAGCTCCTCGACCTGGTCGGCATCCCCTCGCCGGCCAGGCGCGCGAGCCAGTACCCGCACGAACTGTCCGGCGGCATGCGGCAGCGCGTCATGATCGCGATGAGCATCGCCAACGAACCGGATCTGCTCATCGCCGACGAGCCGACCACCGCCCTCGACGTGACCGTGCAGGCGCAGATCCTCGACGTGATCAGACGGATCCAGCGGCGCACGGCGACCGCGCTCATGCTGATCACCCACGACCTGGGCGTGGTGGCCGGTGTCGCCGACCGGGTGCTGGTGATGTACGCGGGCACCAAGGCCGAGGAGGCCGCCGTCGAACCGATCTTCTACACGCCCGCACACCCCTACACCAGGGGTCTGCTGGCCTCGCTCCCCCGGCTCGACGCCCGGCACGGCGAGCGGCTCTACCAGATCCCCGGCCAGCCCTCGCGGGCGCCGGGCTGCCCGTTCCATCCGCGCTGCGAGCACGCCCGCGCCGGTCTGTGCGACACGACGGTCCCGTCGCCGGTCCTGATCGGTGACGGCCACACGGCGTCCTGCCTGCGTGCGGCGGAGCTGGAGGAGGTGCGGCCGCGATGACGGCGCTGCGGGTCACGGACCTGGTCAAGACCTATCCCGTGCGCAACGGGGCGTTCCGCCGCCGGTCCGGCACCGTGCAGGCCATCTCCGGGGTGTCGCTGGAGATCGAGCGCGGCAAGACGCTCGGGCTCGTCGGGGAGAGCGGCTGCGGGAAGTCCACGCTGGCCGCGTGCCTGGTACGGCTCGTCGAACCGACGTCGGGCCAGGTGCTCCTCGACGGCACCGACTTCACGGCGCTGCCGTCCGACCGGTTGCGCCGGTCGCGGCGGCGCATCCAGATGGTGTTCCAGGATCCGTACGCCTCGCTTAACCCCCGCATGACCGTCCGGGCGATCCTCACCGAGGCCCTCGAAACCCACGGCCTGGACACCGGGCGCGTCCCCGAACTACTGGAGCTCGTCGGGCTCGACCCCCTGCACGCCGGAAGGTTCCCGCACGAGTTCTCCGGAGGGCAGCGCCAGCGCGTCGGCATCGCCCGCGCGCTCGCCGTCGAGCCCGACGTGATCGTGCTGGACGAGCCGGTCAGCGCACTGGACGTCAGCATCCAGGCCGGCGTCATCAACCTCCTGGAAGACCTCCAGGATCAGCTCGGGCTGACCTACCTCCTCATCGCGCACGACCTGTCGGTGGTACGGCACGCCAGCGACGAGGTGGCCGTCATGTATCTCGGCCGGATCGTCGAGCAAGGACCGCCGGACGAGCTCTACCAGCGTCCCCGCCACCCCTACACCCAGGCGCTGCTGTCGGCGGTGCCGATCCCCGACCCGCGGGCCGAGCGCGCCCGCCGCCGGATCATCCTGACCGGCGACGTACCGAGCCCGACCGACCCCCCGTCGGGCTGCCGCTTCCGGACCCTGTGCCCGAAGGCGAGCCCGATCTGCGCCGCCGAGGTCCCCCCGCTCGTCACCGACGCGCGGGGCCACGGCGTCGCCTGTCACAAACCGGAGTTGATCCATGTCCTCTGACGCCTGGCGCGACCGCTTCAACACGCCGATCATCCAGGACATCCGTCCCTGTCCCGGCGACCTCAACCTCGAAATGATCTACGCGGCGGGCCTCAGCGACGCCGAGGTGTCCTTCTGGAATCCGGCCACCGGCGAGACCGTGCGGGTACCGGGCCTGCCGCCGCACGTCGCGAACCCGCTGCCCGCCGCCGACGGGCGCTCCATCTTGGTGCTGCACGACGAGGACGGCGGCGAGGTCGGCCATCTGTGGTCCTGCCCGGCCGACGGCGAACCCGTCGACCTCACCCCCGGGCTGCCTCCTTACACGCTGCGCGGCATCGACGTCGCGCGCGACGGCTCGGCGGTCGTCATCGCGACGGTCACCGACGAGGGATTCACCCTCTACCACCTCACCGAGGCAGGAGCCCACCGGCTGTACCGCAGCAGGAACGAGGCCTGGAACAGCCTGGTCTCCGCCGATGGAACGCTGGCGAGCATCGACACCACGGACCACAACCCCGGCATCCGCCGTTTCGCCGTCACGGTGCTCGACGCCTCCGGCGGCGCCGTACTGGCGTCGGTCTCCGACGGGCCGCTCGCGCCCGTGCGCGGGGTCCGGTTCTCGCCGGTCGCAGGGGACCCCCGGATGCTGCTCAGCACCGAACGCACCGGGTACGCGCGGCCCGCCATATGGAACCCCCTCACCGGTGAGCGGACCGATGTCGAGGCACCCGGGCTGGCGGGCGAACTCGTCCCGCTCGACTGGTCCGACGACGGCGCCCGGCTGCTGCTCGTCCACGTCGACGGCGGCCTCCACCGCGTCTACGAGTACGACCTGGAGGCCGGCCGGCTGCTGCGCGTGTCCCACCCCGACGGCGCCTACTTCTCTCCCGAGGTGGCGTGCGCGGTGACCAACCAGTGGAGCTCGCACTACGGGCCCGGTGGTCAGATCCGGTTGCTGCGCCAGCGCGCCGACCTGCCGTTCGAGATGCTGTCCCTGGAGCGCGGCCAGAGCGAGCCGCGCGGTGTCATGGCCCCGCGCGACGTCGTGCCGGGCATCCCGACGCGTTCGGTCACCGTCACCTCCAAGGACGGGACCGCGCTGCAGCTGTGGGTCGCGGCGCCGCGGGGCGCGAGCGGGCCGGTGCCGCTTGTCCTGCGGGTGCACGGCGGCCCGAACCTCGCCGACGTGGGCGGATACCATCCCGCGGCGCAGGCGTGGCTGGCCGAGGGCTTCGCCTACGCGTCGCTGAACTACCGGGGGTCCGTCACGTTCGGCCGGACGTTCCGCGAGGGGTTCTGGGGAGCCGTCGGTGACCGCGAGCTGGAGGACGTCGAGGCGGCCTGGCGGTGGCTGGTCGACGAGGGCGTCGCCGACCCTTCGGCCGTGTTCATCCGCGGCTCCTCCTACGGCGGCTTCCTGACGCTGCTCTCACTCGGCCGGCTCCCCGGCCTGTTCGCGGGCGGGTTCGCCTTCATCGCGCTGGCCGACTGGAAGCTCGCCTACGAGGACATGCACCCCGCCCTGCAGGCGGCCTGGCGCGGGTTCCTGGGCGGGCGGCCCGAGCTCGCCGAAGAGCGGTTCCGGCTGAGCTCACCCATGACCTACGTCGAGGACGTGCGGGCGCCGGTGCTGATCAACCAGGGGCGCCACGACACCCGCACCCCGGCCCGCCAGGCCGAGGAGTACGCGCGGCGGCTGCGCGCCGCCGGCGGGGACGTGCTGCTGCGCTTCTTCGAGGGCGGGCACGGACCCGTCGGCAACGACGGTGTGGTGGGCAAGATCGAGCTGGAGATGGAGCTGGCCCGCAAGGCCCTGCGCGGGGAGCGCTGGTCCTGAGGGCCCTCCCGGCCGGGGCCCTGTCTCAGGCCCCGGCCAGGAACGCCGCCAGCTCCGCGGTGACCAGCGAAGGAACCTCCTCCGGGAGATAGTGGTCGCTCGGCAGCGCCGTACCGCCGAGGTGATCGGCGTACTCCCGCCAGACCTTCAGGACGTCATAGGCGCGGCCGACGAAGCTGTGCTCGCCCCACAACGCCAGCACCGGGCAACGGACGCGGCGGCCCGCCGCGGCGTCGGCCTCGTCATGCTCCAGATCGACGCCGGCCGCCGCCCGGTAGTCGGCGCACGACGCGGCGATGGCGGCGGGGTCGGAGAAGCAGCGCACATACTCCCGGACCGCGGCCTCGTCGTAGGCGGCGCCGCCGGAATGCCGTGCCGTCATCCGGCTGCGGATCCAGAACCCGGGATCGTTGCCGATCAGCCGCTCGGGGATGCCATTCCCGGCGGCGAGAAAGAACCAGTGGTAGTAGCCGAGGCCGAAGGCGGCGTCGGCGTGCGCGAACGTGTGCCGGGTCGGCACGATGTCCAGGACGGCGAGCGCCTCGACGGCGCCGGGGTGGTCGAGGGCCATCCGGTGGCCCACTCTCGCCCCCCGGTCATGGCCCACCACGGAGAACCGGTCGAATCCCAGCTCCCGCATCACGCCGAGCTGGTCAGCGGCCATCGCCCGCTTGGAGTAGACGTCGTCGGTGACCGGCTCCGGCTTGGCGCTGTCGCCGTACCCACGCAGGTCGGTCAGCACGACCGTGTGCCGGGACGCCAGCGCCGGGGCCACGTCGTGCCAGATGAGGTGCGTCTGCGGGTAGCCGTGCAGGAGCAGCACGGGCGGCCCGTCACCCCCGACGACCGTGTGGATGGCGACGCCGTCCACGTCGATGGTGCGTGATGCGAACATGCCGGGCAGCGGGACGCTCATGCTTTCCTTCACAGGGCTTCGACAGTGGATGGTACCGATTCGAGCAGGCCCGTCAGGCCGGCGTCCAAGAGCCGCTACCTATCTGACCGATCGTCGCTGCCTATCGGTGGCCTCGTCCCGCCACTTCCCGGGGTGATGGGCAGGGTGAGGGTCAGGACGGCCCCGCCCCGCGGGCTGTTGGCCGCGGTGAGCATGCCGCCGTGCAGGCGCGCGTTCTCCGCGGCGATGGCCAGGCCCAGGCCGCTGCCCTCGGTCCGGGCGCGGGCGGCGTCGCCCTTGGTGAAGCGGTCGAAGACGTGCGGCAGCAGGCCGGCGGGAATGCCGGGCCCGTCGTCGGAGACGATGACGACGAGCCGGTCGGTGTCGGCCTGTGCCTGGATGAGTGCCGACGCCGCCGCGCCGCCGTGCCGCAGCGCGTTGCCGACGAGGTTGGCCAGGATGACGTCCACGCGGCGCGGGTCGAGGCGGGCGCGCAGCCCGGCCGGGATCTCGGTGCGGACCCGCTCCTGCCAGTGCCGCAGCGCGAGCGTGTTGGTGACGAGCTCGCCCAGGTCGATCTCGTCGAGGTGAAGTACGGCGGCGCCGGCGTCGAACCGTGACACCTCGATCAGGTCCTCGACGAGGCGGGCGAGCCTGCGTGTCTCGTCGGAGACCAGGTGCAGCGCCTCGGCGGTGAGCGGCGCGAGCCTGCCGCCGGCGGCGTCGGCGTCGAGGACCTCGGTCACCGCGCTCATGGCCGCGAGCGGGGTGCGCAGCTCGTGGGAGACGTCGGCGGCGAACCTGCGGGCCCGCGCCTCCATGGCGCGCAGCGTGTCGGCGTCGGCCTGGAGCGTGGCGGCCATCGTGTTGAAGGTCCGGCCGAGGTCGGCGAGTTCGTCCTCGCCGGTGACGTTCACCCGGGTGTCCAGGCGGCCGCCGGCCATCTGCACGGCGGCCGCACGCAGCCGCCGGACCGGCCGCAGCAGCCGGCGCGCCGCCAGCAGGGCGGCCGCGATGGAGGCCACGGCGACGGGCAGCGCGGCGGCGCGCGCGGCGGCGGCCAGCGTGTCCACGTCCTGCTGCTGGGAGGTCAGCGGGAAGGACGCGAAGACGACGAGCGGTGCGGGACCGTCCGGGCGCGCGGCGGCGGTGACGGGAAGGGCCACGGCCAGCCAGGGCGACCGGACGTGGTGGAAGCGCTGGGCCAGCGCCGTGGTCGCCGTGGCCGCCCGGGAGCGCAGCGGCGCGGGCAGCGGCGGTGTCTGCGCCCCGGCGGTGACGAGCGGGCCGCCGCGATAGGACAGGGCGGTGCGCCATCCGCGCGTGCCCATCGCGCGGTCCAGTTGCAGGGCGAGGGCACGCAGGTCCGCCACGGCCGGCTCGGCGGGCAGGTCGGGTGTACGGGCGGTGAGGTGGGCGCGTAGTTCCTGCAGGGCGTCGGCCTGGGCACGTTCCACGATCGCGGTGCGGCCCTGGTGAAAGGTGACCGCGGCGGCCACCAGCGCGCTGAGCGCGGAGACCAGGAAGAACGCCGCGACGAGCTGCGCTCGCAGACCGCGGGCGAGCGACAGCCGGATCACAGCGGGCCGAACCGGTAACCGAAGCCACGTACGGTCTGGATGTAGCGGGGATTGCGGGAATCGTCCTCGATCTTGGCCCGCAGCCGCATGACGCACGCGTCGACCAGCCGGTAGTCGCCGTGGAAGGTGTGCTCCCACACCTGTTCGAGGAGTTGCTGGCGGCTGAAGGTCTGCTCGGGCGCGGCCGACAGGAACAACAGCAGCTTCATCTCCGTGGGCGCCAGCGCGAGTTGTGCGCCCTTCTTGAGCACGCGCAGCGCGACCCGGTCGATGAGCAGGTCGCCTTGGGTGGTGCGCGCCTGGTTGCCGGAGGCCGGCGGTGCGGTGCGGCGCAGCACCGCGCGCATGCGGGCCTCGATGACCTCGCCGCTGGCCGGTTTGATCACGTAGTCGTCGGCACCCGCCTCCAGGCCCACGACGATGTCCACGTCGTCGTCGCGCGCCGAAAGGATCACGATGGGCACCTGGCTGAAGGCGCGGATGCGGCGGCAGGTCTCCAGGCCGCTCATGCCGGGCAGCATCAGGTCGAGCAGCACGATGTCGGGGGCGCCGGCGACGAGTTCGGCCAGCCCGTCCTCCCCGCTCGTCACCGCCACGGGTTCGTGCCCGTGGTGGCGAAGGCCGAGGCTCACGCCCCGGCGTACGGCCGGGTCGTCCTCGATCAGCAGGACCCGGGTCATGAGAAGCCTCCCCGCCCGGTGGGTTCGGCTGTCCCGTTCTCGTCGCATCTGACCTGCCAGGGGTGGTCACCCATGCCGGGCTCCAGGACCTCGATGACGGCATCGCCACCGCCGTCCGACGCCGCGGCGGCCGTGCAGACGATCTGGCTCACGGCCACGCTCCGCAAGTCGCGCACCAGCCACGGCAGGCGCACTTCCGCTCCGCCCTCCGTGGCGCGGGCCTGGATCGGCCGCGCCGCCGCGGGCAGGTGCGTGATCAGCCCCCGGGCGCGCTCGCCGGCCGTGGGGCCCGCCCACAGCGCCTTCATGGCCTGCGGCAACCGGTCGCCCGCCAGGGCCGGGCGGGACACCGGCCAGGTGCCCTGCGGCGTGACGAAGTACACCCGCAGGAGGCTGCTGCCGCTCGCGGTCAGGCTGCCCCGGACCACCTGACCGGCGGGGTGGGCGTCGGTGTCGGTGATCCCGCAGCCCGCCAGCGTCGCCGCCGCGACCATGACGGCGACCGTGCGGCACAGCACCCCCGGCATCTGTCGTCTCCTGTTCTCCAGCATGATCGGTGCGGTCAAAACTGGTCGAGTCTGCTCAGGTCCACCGTCCCGGCGCCCGGCACCGGTCGCGGAATCGCCGCCCACAGCCCCGCCGCGGTCACCGCCGTGACGGCCAGCGCCGCCCATCCGCGCCGCCCGGTGGCCCATCCGGCGCGCAGCCGTACCGGATCCTCGACGGCGGTCTTCGAGACTACCGCAGCCAGCAGCGACAGCCCGATCGCGGCGACCGTCCAGGCCCAGCTCCAGGCCCAGCCGCCGGGCGCCGGGCGCGGCAGCAGCAAATAGATCGGCCAGTGCCACAGGTACAGGCTGTAGGACAGCTCACCGAGCCGGCGCGGCACCGCGCTGCCGATCGCCCGGCCCATCCGCCCGTCCGGCACGTGGGACAGCAGCGCGATCAGCACGGCGCTACCCAGGGAGTGGGCGAACATCCCTCCCTGGAACAGGCCGGGCGCCTTCTCCCCCGCGGTCACCACCCACGAGGCGCCCAGCCCGCACAGCAGCAGGACGCAGATCACGTCCGTGACCGTGCGCGGCAGGCGGGCCACGGCGTCCCGTGCCGGCGCGGTGGCGGCGGCGGCGCCGAGCAGCAGTGAGAACGCCCGGGTGTCGCTGCCTTCGTAGGCGCGGGTGGTGTCCACCGCCGCCCCGAGCCTGATCATGAGCAGGAGGGAGACAAGTGCGCCGGCGACCGCGACGAGCGCGACCCGCCGCTGCCCGCCCCGCCCCCGCCCGGCCACGGCGACGATCAAGGGCCAGGCCAGGTAGAACTGCCATTCGACGCCGATGCTCCACAAGTGGGCGAACAGGCGGGTGCCGGAGGCGTCCCAGTAGCCGATCCGCTCGCCGATGTAGTGCCAGTTGACGCTCTGGGCGGCCACCCACGGCGTGTCCCGCAGCGCGGAGCTCAGCATGTCCGGCCTGGCGAACGCCCAAGCCAGCAGCAGTGTCGCCACCACCATCAGCGTCAGCGCGGGCAGCAGGCGGCGGGCCCGGCGCGCCCAGAAGGCCGCCAGATCGAGGCGGCCATGTCGGCCGAGCTCGTCCAGCAGCAGGCCGGTGATCAGAAAGCCGGACAGGACGAAGAACAGGTCGACGCCCAGGAACCCGCCGTCCAGGTGCCCGGCGTGAAACAGCAGGACCGCGGCGACGGCGAGCCCGCGCAGCCCGTCGAGCGCGCCGATGTGCGCGCGGCGAGGGGTCGCGGCCATCAGCCGCAGCCGAGTTTGACGAACCGCTCGTCGCCGGTCCATGACCCGGTGGCCCAGACGGCGGGGGCGGCCGGGGTGAAGCCCGCCAGTTCGCCGAGCTGCTTGGTGAACCAGGTGGCGAAGGCCGCCGACCCCTGCTGGCAGGAGTGGATGCCGTCCTTGGCACGCTGGGCCTTGCCGGCCGTGTGGTCGCCGCCCCACAGCTCGGAGGCGTCCAGATAGCGGGCGTCAGCGCCTGCGGCGGCCTTGGCGGCCATCGCGGGTGCCCTCTTGATCGCGGCCTCGTGCGGCTTGAAGAATTCGTCGATCTTGAACGGCGGCGCCGACACCAGCACGAGCCGGGCACCGGCGTCCTTGGCCGTCCGGGCGAGCTTCTGATAGGCCGACAGCTGCTGGCGGGCGGTGCCCCAGTCGTAGCCGGTGAGCTGGTAGGCGATCACCGTCGGGCGGAAGGAGGAGAGGTCCTGCTTCAGCGCCTTCCAGGTGTCGGCGGCTATCATGCTCGTCACCGGGTGGTCGCCGGCGACGACGGTGCCGCCGCCTTCGGAGCTGGCGTTCTTGAACGCCACTCCACCGGCCTTCAACGCCGCTTCCAGGGCCGGGGCTTGCGTGCCTGCGATGGAGTCGCCCATCCACAGCACTCGGACGTCGGTCGCGGCCCGCGGCGTGTGCTTGGCCGTCGCTTGTCCGTCGCCTGCCGCCGTGCCACACCCCGCGAGCATGACCACGGCCGTCACGGTCACGGCCGCCACGGTACGGCGGCGACCGGCCTGCTTTTGGGCAAACCAGATGTTCTGGAAGAGATTCGTCGATCGCATGGCCGTCAGGCAATCAGGCGAATCCAGTGCTCACCGGCGTTGTCATCGTTTCATCACACAATGAGGGACTTGCCGTCATAAAGGCAGGCCAGCGGCACCGCCGTCCCCCCACCTCGCCCGGCGCGCCCGGCGGGCACCCGGGGGCGATACCGGCTCTGGCGATCCTCCTGAACCAGCGGAAATCAGGCTAGACAATCACCAAGAAATCCACCATGACCGGCTATTTCTCCTAAATGGATATTGACGCCTTTCACCCTCTGAACCCGGGAAATGGGCTCCAGCAGGATTTGAGCCGGGCTCTAGTCACCCACGACACTATAGGTAGATATGTCCGCAGCTCCGCGTCGAAAGATGCTGTAGAAGAGGGTCACATGGCCACCGAAAGTCGCACGGCATTCCCCCGAAGGTGGCTCGCACTCCTGGTCGTTCTCACGGCCATGTTCATGAATCAGCTCGACGTGACGATCGTCAACGTCGCCCTGCCGTACATCCAGCGCGAACTGGGGGCGGGCGTCTCGCTGCAGCAGTGGATCCTGGCCGGTTTCGCGCTCGCGTTCGCGTTGCTCCTGGTCACCGGGGGGCGCCTGGGGGACATCGCGGGCCGCAGGAAGGTCTTCCTCATCGGGGTCGCGGGGTTCACCGTCGCGTCGGCGCTGGCGGGCCTCGCCCAGAGCGGCCAGATGATGGCCGGCGCGAGGGTGGCGCAGGGGGCGTTCGCGGCGCTGATGGTGCCGCAGGTGCTGTCCGTGATCCAGGTGATGTTCCGGCCGCCCGAGCGCATCAAGGCGATGGGACTGCTCGGCGTGGTCGTCCCGCTCGCCTCGGTCGCCGGACCCGTCGTCGGCGCCCTGCTCACCGCCGGGCCCGGCTGGCGCTGGATCTTCTGGGTGAACGTCCCGATCGGCGTGCTCACCTTCGCGGGCGCGGCGCGCATGGTGCCCGAGTCGAAGTCCGACCGGCCGCTGCGCCTCGACGTCCCGAGCGTGCTGCTGCTCGGGCTCGCCTCGGTCATGCTGATGTTCCCGCTGGTGCAGGGGCACGAGCTGGGCTGGCCGCAATGGGCGGTGGTCTCGATGACCGCCTCGCTGCCGGTGTTCACGGTCTTCGGCCTGCGCCAGTTCCGCCGGGAGGGTTTCTCCCCGCTGGTCCCACCGGCGCTGTTGCGCAACAGGTCGTTCGTCGCCGGTTCCATCCTGATGGCGCTCGTCTTCTCCGGCATCATGTCGTACATGATCGTGCTGGTCTGGAACTTCCAGATCGCACACGGCTGGACTCCCCTGCGCATGGCGCTGACCGGCCTGGGCTGGACGATCGGCCTCGGCCTCACCGCCACCCTCGCGATCAGGTACGGCGCCATCGCCGGCCGCCGGCTCATCGCCCTCGGTCTGGCCGTCATGGCCGCGGGAATGGGAGCACTGATCGTGCTGCTCCGGCTTCACGGCGGCGCCCTGAATTCCTGGCAGGTCTTCGCCTGCCTCCTCGCAGCCGGCATGGGCTCCGGCTTGGTCGTCCCCATCCTGGTGGACCTGGTCCTGGCCGGAGTTCCCGCCCGTGACGCGGGGGCCGGGTCCGGCGTGGCCAATGCCACTATCCAGCTTGGCACCGCCGTGGGCGTGGCGGTCGTCGGCGCGATCTTCTTCGGCCTGGTCGGTCCTGGACCGCGCGATCCGGCGGCATGGGCGGGCGCCACCTGGCAGACCCTGCTGTACAACGCCGGGGTGTTCCTCGCCGCCATCCCGCTGGTCCCGCTCCTGCCCCGGCGCACCCGTGCGCACGGTACGCCGGCGGGCGGGCGGCAGGTGCCCACGGGCACTTCCTGAATTCTCCCCGCCCTTAATAGGAATAGGCGCACGCACAAATAGGGGAAGAAAACCGTTTGCGCCTATTAAACGGATCTCGACATAATGGTTGGAGATTCTTGTCAAGGCAAGGCAACTTTGTAAGACTGACCAAGTGGGGTGGCGCGAGGACTCCGCGGCCCGGCGACGCGCGCACCAAGCGGCGGGCCAGCGGGGGCCATCGCGTACGTAATGTTCGAGCGCACTTCATGTGCCATTCATTACATTCCTGCACGGGGGGCAATACCCATGGCAAAGGGGATACGGTTCGCAATCTTGGGACCGTTGGAAGTGCAGCGTGGAAATCGGCCGATCGCGGTCAACGCCGAGAAGCAAAGAGCGATCCTCGCCACTCTGCTGCTGTCGGCGAACCGTGTCGTGCTGGCGGACGACCTCATGGAGCGGCTCTGGGAAGACCGTCTGCCGCGCTACGCGCGCGCCTCGTTGCAGACGCATCTGGCCCGGTTGCGCCGCACGCTCGGCGACGTGGAGGTGATCCACACCATCCCCGGCGGCTACCTCATCGAGTCCGACCAGGACCATCTCGACCTGCTGCGGTTCCGCGCCCTCGTCGACCGGGCCGCGAGGGTGGAGAGCGCCGGCGACCTGCCCGGCGAGCTCAACCTCCTGCACGAGGCGCTGGCGCTGTGGCGCGGCACCGCGCTGGCCGGCATCCGCTCCGACTCCATCCTGCGCGATGAGGTGCCACAGCTCACCGAGGAGTGGTTCCGGTGCCTGCATCGGCGTTTCGACGTGGAACTCATGCTGGGAAACCACGACGGCGTCGTCCCCGAACTGCGAAGACTCGTCCGGAAGTTTCCCTTGCGCGAGCGGCTGTGCAGCCAGTTGATGATCGCGTTGTTCCGCTGCGGCCAGCAGGTGGAGGCATTGAAGGCGTTCGCGTCCGTCTCCGCCGTGCTGCGGCACGAATACGGGCTCGACGTCGGCGACGAACTGGAGCGCCTTCAACACGCCGTGCTGACCGGCGACCCCGACCTCGTCTCCGTAAACGGTTACAGGAGAGGAGGCAGGGATCTGGGCACGGCCGTCTCCTCATGGGCGACGCCGCGCCAGTTGCCCGTCGGCATCTCCGACTTCGTGGGACGCGCCGAGCTTCTGGAGCGGGTCGGCACGGTCCTGGACGCCGACCGGACCGGCTCGATGGCGATCGTCACGCTGACGGGGCCCGCCGGCGTGGGCAAGACCACCACGGCCGTCCGGATCGCCCATCATGTCCGGGACCGGTTCCCCGACGGCCAGATGTACGTCCGGCTGAGCGGGACGGGCGAGCATCCGCGCACGCCCGCCGAGGTGCTGGGCGAGCTGCTGGAGGCGACGGGGCTGAGCCTGTCGGCGATCCCGGAGGGCCAGGAACAGCGATCGGCGCTCTTCCGGTCCCGGCTGGCCGACCGCCGGGTCCTGCTCGTCTTCGACGACGTGCGGGACGTCGAGCAGGTGCGCCCGCTCCTTCCCGGTACGCCGGCCTGTGCCGTGGTCATCACCAGCCGCCGCCTGCTGTCCGCGCTGGCCGGGACCGTCTCGGAGCGCCTGGTCTGCCTGTCGGAAGGCGAGTCGCTCGACCTGCTGACCGTCCTGGCCGGACGCAGGCGGGTCCACGAGGAGGTGCAGGCGGCCAGGGAGATCGTCGCCGCCTGTGGATACCTGCCGCTGGCGCTGCGGATCGCGGGGGCGAGGCTCGCGGCCCAGCCATTGGCGCGCCTGGGGTCCTTCGCCGCCCGGCTGCAGGACGGGCAGCGCCGTCTGAACGAGCTGAGGATCAGCGATCTCGACCTGCGGCGCAGCCTGGAGCGCAGCTACGTCGCGCTGGATTCGCCGGCCCGCGCCGCCTTCCGGCGGCTCGGTCTGCTGTCCGACACCGTGGTCACGCCCCTGACCTTGGCCGCGCTCGCCGACCCCGACGACGAGCGGCTGGCCGACCGGCTGATCGAGCACAACCTGCTCGAACCGGTCGGCCTCAACACGCTGCTCGACCCGACCTACCGCCTGCACCCCCTGTCCTCCCTCTACGCGGCCGGCCTCGCCGAGCATGACGACCCGGTCCTCACGAGCGCGGCCCTGCGCCGCTACACCGACTCCATCCTCGCGTTCGCCGAACGGGCGTCGGGGCACCTGCCCCGGGCGGTCGGCCAGCTCCCGCCGGAGAGCGGTTTCGGCGCGCCGATCCCCGCGCACGACCTCTCCCGCATCGACGACCGCCCCTGGCGGTGGCTCGCCGCCGAACGCGACCATCTCCGGGCGATGGTGGTCCGCTGCTGCCGGTACGGCTGGCACGAGCGCGCCGCCCGCATCACCGAGATCATCGCCCTGCTCGCCAGCCACAGCGACGACCTGTCGGCGCTCATCCGGTTGTGCGTCGTGGTCCGCGACACCGCGTGGGCCAACGGCGACGAGCGGACCGGGTGGCGGGCCGAGCACTGCCGCGCCCTGCTGCTGCTCAGGCAGGGCCGGGTGAGCGAGTCACACAGGCTCATCGTCAAGTGTGTGAGCAACTTCGAACGGCTCGAGGCCGCCGGGGAGCTGCCGTACAGCCTGGCGGTCCTGGCCTTCGTGAACGTGACGCGGTCGAAGGCCGGTGACGGGCTGACGCTGGCGAAGCGCGCGTACCAGCTGGCCAGGGGGCGCTCCGACCCGCACGCCGAGGTCCTCGCGCTCGGCAGCACCGCTGACGCGCTGCTGGGCCTGCGGCGCAAGGCCGAGGCGCGCGCCGCGCTTGAGCGGGTGCTGCGGCAGTCGCGCGAGCTGGGCGAGACCCGTCTGGAGGCGGTGACGCTCAACCGGCTCGGCTGGTCCTCGCTCCGCGTCGGCGATCTGCGGTCGGCGCCCCTCAGGGCCCACGAGGCCAGGGAGCTCACCGGCATCGGCGACCGCTACGGCAAGGCGCGTCCCCTCGCGCTGCTCGGCGCCGTCGCGCTGGAGCAGGGGCAGTTCGCGGAGGCGATGCGGCTGGCCGAGGAGAGCCGCCGCACCTTCGCCCGGCTCGGGGACACCTGCGGCGAGGCGGAGGTCGCCTGCCTCGAAGGAGAGATCCATCTGCAGGCCGGCCGGGCGCGGGACGCCGTCGCCCTCCTGGTTCCGAGCCTGAGCCGGCTCAACGAACTGGGCGCGTACCGTGTGCGGGAGCGTGCCTCGCGCATCCTCGCCGAGGCCAACATCGCGCTCGGCGAGCACCAGCGGGGCGGCCGGTGGGCCGGGGAGTTCACGGCGCGCTCGCTCGGGCGCGACGGTCGCAGCGGCGCCGCCTGAGCCGGGCGCGCACGACGCGGACGGCCACGACGGCGCCCACGATCGCGGGCGGGATCAGCGTGCCCCACAACCCCAGCTCGGAGCCGAACTCACGATAGGAGGCGCCGACGGCCGCCCCCACCCCCACGTAGAGGCACGACCAGGTCAAGGCGGCAGGAAGGGCCCAGCCGATGAACCGCCGGTACGGCATGGCCAGCGTGCCCGCCGCGATCGGCACCAGGGAATGGATCACGGTGACGAACCGCGACCCGAAGACGGCGGGTCCGCCGCGACGGCGCAGAAAGCTCTCGGCCTTGTCCCATTTCCCGGCGCCGATGCGCCGGCCCGCCCAGCTGTGCCGGATCGACGGGCCGAACCGGCGTCCCAGCACGTACCCGAGCGTCTCCCCCGCCAGGCACCCGATGGTGGTGGCGGCGACGAGCAGGACGAACCGGAGCGGCGAGTCGACGGTGGTCCCCGCCAGCAGGACCACCCCGTCGCCCGGGACGAAGAGCCCGACCAGCAGCGAGGTCTCCACGGACATGAACAGCAGCGCGGCGCCGCAGAGCATCAGCGGGTGGGCATCGGTCAAGTATTCGATCAGCCCCATGCTGGGCGATCTCCTCTGAAGGTGTCGTTTCGCCGCATGATGCCGTTGACAGCAGTCATCAACTGGCCGATTGCCGCTTTGTCAGGGTCATCTCAGGGACGGCCGGGCAAACGTCAGGGTTGTTCCCGATGGCACCCGTCACCGTACCTGACGAGCATGGTGACATGCGGTCGGTGACCGACCCCCAGCTCTCCCGTGCGAACGACGGCTGCGAAGGAGTGGTCCATGATCTCCGCGACGCGGGGGCGATCCCGTCCTCCGGGACGTCCGATCGGCGGAGCCGAGGGCGAGCCACGAGCGCTGAGGCTGCTCATCGGCACCGACACCTACCCGCCCGACGTGAACGGCACGGCCGGCTCCGCCTACCGGCTGGCCCACGCCCTGGCCGTCCGCGGGTATGACGTGCACATCGTGTGCCAATCGGAGGACGGGCCGCCCCGGGTGGAGAAGGTGGGCGGCGTGACGGCGCACCGGCTGTGGTCGGTACGCACGCGGGCACGACGGACGAAACGCGTCACCGTGCCACTCCTGCTCATGGGCACGCTCACGAAGTTGCTGCGGCGGATCGCTCCCGACGTGGTCCACGTGCACAGCCACTTCCTGGTCGGGCGCACGCTGATCAACGCGGCCCGCCAGTTGTGCGTGCCCGTCGTGGCCACCACCCATGTCACGCCGCCGATCCACCCGCCGCACCGCGCGCCGTCGCCGGGGTCCGTGGCGAGCAACGCGGTGGACGACCTCGTGGGGGCGCTGGCCTGGCGCGATCTCGCCCGGGTGTTCGGGCGCGCGGACCACGTCGCGGTCCCCACCCGGGGCGCCGCGGAACTGCTCGCCGACAAGGGCCTCACCCGGCCGGTCGAGGCGGTGCCGTGCGGCGTCGACCTGAGCCGGTTCCGGCCGCGCGAGGAGCCGAAGACGTGGGCGCGCGCGAAACTCGGCCTGCCCGACCGGGAGACCGCCTTGTTCGTCGGCCCGCTGGAGGCGGAGAAGCGGCTCGACGACCTGCTCCGCGCCCTCCGGTACGTGTGCCGCCAGGCGGACGCGCAGGCCGTCCTGGTGGGCGTCGGACCCGAGCGGCCGCAGCTCGCGCGGCTGGCGGACACGCTCGGCGTCGGCCGCCGCACCCACTTCCTCGGGCACGTCGCGGAGGACGACCTGCACCTCGCCTACGCCTCGGCCGACGTGTTCGCCATGCCGAACGTCTCCGGCCTCGAGAGCGTCGCCACCCTTGAGGCGATGGCCAGCGGCCTTCCAGTCGTCGCGGCCGAGGCGAACGCGCTCACGCACCTCGTCCAGCAGGGCAAGACCGGATATCTCTACCGCACCGGCGAGGTGCCGGTGTTCGCCCGCCTCCTCACGCGGGTACTGACCGACTCCGAGCTGGCGGCGACCATGGGCGGGATCGGCCGCGCCGTCGCGGTCACGCACGACCATCTGCGCTCGCTCACCAGGCTTGAGGAGATCTACACGGGCCTCACCCAGACGTACGGCCGGCGGGTCCAGCAACTGGCCTAACCGGCCGCCTTGTCCGCCACCAGAACGCGGAAGGCCAGGCCGGGTACCTCATGCCGATGGCCGTTGGTGAACCCGGCCGCGGCCAGCATCCGCGTATAGGACTGGACGGTGTGCACCTCGCCCTCGAACGTCCAGGTCAGCATCAGGATCGAGAACAGGTGCGGGGCCGGGTCCTCGGCGGGCGGCGCGTCCAGGGTGAAGCCGACCAGCACGATCTTGCCGTCGGGCTTGACCGCCGGGGCGAGCCTGCGCAGCAGTTCACCCGCGCGTTCCTCGGAGAAATGGTGCAGCACGTTCGTGACCAGGACCACGTCGTACGGCCCGCCGAGCGGCACCTCGAACATGTCGCCCGGCAGCCGGTGGACGCGGTCGCGTACCCCCATGGCCTCGGCGTGCTGCTCGGTCAGCGGGAGCACGTTGGGCCAGTCGAGCGCCCACATCCGCGCCTGGGGATTGCGCCGGGTCAGGGTCAGTCCGTACAGGCCGTGGCCGCAGGCCACGTCCAGCACGTCGAGGTTGTCCCGCCCGACCGCCCATGGCTCCAGAGCATCGGCCACGACCTGGGCGGTCGGGCGGGCCACCGCGACCGCGTAGGACGCGAAGTCCTCCCAGTACGCGTAGCCGGGCGTCTCGGCGTGGACCTCCATGACGGTTCCGCCATGGCGTACGGCCTGGTCCAGCTTCTTGAGCGCGTCCCACTCCCAGTCGCTGGCCATGACGCGGACCATGTCGCCGAAGTACGCCGGGCTCTTGCTCACCAGGAACCGCTCGGCTCCGGCGATCAGGGCGAAGCGGCCGTCGGTCTCCTCGGCCAGGCCGACGGCGGCGAGGGCGTTCAGCAGGATGCGCATGCCGCGCACGTCGCTGCCCAGGCGGCCCGCCACGGTCTCGGCGTCGGCCGGCCCGTCCTCCAGGCAGTCGAACACGCCCATCGAGACGCCCGTCCTGAGCAGGCTCGTCGTCTTGTAGGCCTGCATCATGCCGAGCAGCGACTCGCGGGTGATGGATTTCTTGCCGGCGTTCATCGTCCCTCCCTGTCGTCGACGAGGTGGACGGGAGAGCCTCCCGGCTCGGCCTCCCATCGGTAGAACTCCCTGGCCATCGCATCGCGCGGCGAGCGCCAGGTCGGCGGGTCGTACGGCTCGATGAACTCCGTGAGCCGCTCGCTCAGCCGCTGGAACTCCGGGTGCCGGCGGATCTGGCTCATCGTGTGCCGGGCGTTCTCGCGTACCTCCATGAGCTGGAAGTACAGGCCGTGGAAGGAGAAGAGGCTGCGGCTCACGGCGCCGCCGAGCCGGGGCAGCTCGGTTTGGTCTGATGCGGCGAATAACTGGGCGACCTCCGCTTCGGCGGAGGGCCGAATGCGCGCCACGACCAGGATGCGTTCCATGCGGTTTCTCCTCGGCGTTTCGCTGACGGCCCTCGGGGGGGACCGGAATCCGGATGGCGATCTGGCCGTCAGTCTGCGTCGGCGGGCTAGCACGCGGCTCGAATCCACCTCGAGGGCCGTTCCTCGACCGGCCTTCGACCTGTCCTCTAGCCGCGGCCGGGAGCATGGCGGGTGTCCGGAGGTTTGGAGGCGCCATGCACCCCCCTTCCAGCACCCCGAAGCCGCGCGAAAGGCCGCGCTGGATCGTCACGCTGTTCCTGACCGACATGTGGGAGAGGTTCAGCTTCTTCGGGATGCAGGCGATCTTGATCTTGTTTGCGGTCGCCCCCACCGGGGAGGGCGGGCTGGGGCTGCCGCACTCGACCGCGGTCGCCCTGTACGGCGCGTACGTGGGCCTGATCTTCGTGCTGTCCCTGCCCGGCGGCTGGCTCGGCGACCGGGTCCTGGGCGAGCACCGCGCGACGCTGTACGGCGGGATCGTCATCGCGCTGGGCCACTACCTGCTGATGCTGCCGACCCGGCCCACCGCCTACCTCGGGCTCGTGACGATCGCCGTGGGCACCGGGCTGCTGAAGCCGAACATGCTGGCGCTGCTGGGGCGGTTCTACGGCCCTCACGAGAGCAACCGGCGCGAGGCCGCGCTCGTCGTCTTCTACGTCGGCATCCAGATCAGCGCGCTGCTCGCGCCCCTGGTCACCGGTTTCCTGGGCGAGCGCATGGACTGGCACCTCGGTTTCGGGGCCGCCGGGCTCGGCATGACCTTCGGGGTGATCCAGTACGCCATCGGCTCGCGGGGGTTCGGCGAGATCGGCCGCGCGCCGGCACAGCGGGCGAGCCGGGCCGAGCTGCGCACCGTGGCGGTCCGGGTGGCACTGGCCGGCGGCGTCCTCGGCGTGCTGCTTTGGGTCGCCGTCCTGTCGGGCGGCTTCGCGATCACCCACGGGATCGCGCTCGTGGGGCTCGTCACCCTGGTCGCGCCGTTCGCCTACCTCGCGGTCCTGCGCCGGCGGGCGCGGCTCGGCCCGGCCGAGAACCGCCGGCTGTCGGCGTTCCGGTGGATGCTGCTCGCGGTGGCGCTCTTCTGGATGTTCGTCATCCAGGCCGGCTCGACGCTCAGCCTGTTCGCGCAGCGGCACACCGCGCGCGAGGTGAGCGGTTTCCTGATCCCGGCGAGCTGGTTCCAGGCGGCCATCCCCTTGTTCATCCTCGTGACCGCGCCCGTCGCGGCATGGTTCTGGACCCGCGGCGGCGGACGCGTCGGCGTGGTGGACAAGATCGCTTTCGGGCACGGACTGGCGGCGGCCGGCTTCACCGCGATCGGCGTGGCGGCCGTGCTCGCGGCGGGCGGGCAGGCCGTCTCGCCCGCGTGGCTGCTGTTCGTGCTGCTCACGCTGGCGATCGGAGAGGTGATCCTCGGGCCGACGGTCATGAGCGCGACCGTGGATCTGGCCCCTTCCTCGTTCGCGGGCCGTACCATGGCGCTCTACTGGATGTTCGCGGGTGTCGGTGGCGGGCTCGGCAGTCTGCTCGGCCGGGTGGTCTCCGCCGGGGATCCGCAGCCCGGGTATTTCCTCGGCCTCGCCGTACTCGCGCTCGTGACGGCCGTGGGGTTCGCCGTCGCCCGGCGGCGGCTCGCGGCCGCGATGTCGCCCTCGGACGCGGTAGCCGTGACCTCGGCGCTCTCCTGAGCGCCTGTCCCCGTTTCCGGGATCTCACGCCAGATAATGCGCGAAAGAAAGACGAAAGCGGCAGTTTACCAGCATCGACTACAAAGGGTGAAGGGACCGCACTCCCCGGTAGGCAGAACCCCGATCGTGCCGACGCCGCTACGTGAGGAAACGATGCGACATGCGCTTTCAAGTGCTCGGAACCCTGGAGGTACAGGCTGGTACACGTCGGTTGACACCGAGCGCGCCGAAGCAGCGGACCGTACTCGCACTGCTGCTGTCCTCGGCGAATGAGATCATGCCGACCGAAGCGCTGGTCCAGGAACTCTGGGAGGGGCACCCACCGGTGAGCGCGCCGACCACTCTCCAGACCTACATCTACCAACTGCGCAAACTGCTGTCGCGGGGCGACCGGGAGGCCGACGGGCCTCGGCTCGTCACCAAACACGGCGCGTACCTGCTGGCCGTCGAGGACGACATGCTGGACGCCGTCCGCTTCGAACGGCTCGTGCACGCCGCACGGCAGCACCTCAAGACGAACAAGCTCGAACCCGCGTCGGCGGCGCTGTGCCAGGCCCTCGGCCTCTGGCACGGATCGGCGCTCGCGGACGTGGTCACCGGGCCCCGGCTGGCGATCTACACGACCCGGCTGGAAGAACTGCGCGTACACGCCACCAAGCTCAAGATCGAAGCCTGGCTGCGGATGGGCCGGCACCACGAGGTGATCGCCGAGCTCAAACAGCTCACCGCGGTCCACCCGCTCGACGAGTGGTTCCACCTGCGGCTGATGGAGGCGCTCTCGCTGGCCAGCCGGCGGCATGAGGCGCTGGAGGTCTATCACCGGCTTCGCTACATCCTGCGCGAGGAACTGGGCCTTGAGCCCGGCTCGGAGATGCAGGAGCTGCAGCGGACGGTGCTGGCCACCGGCCATGTACCCGGCCACGCTCCGCTGGCCGGGCGGCACGGGCCGGCGTACCCGCGCAAGGCTGACTGCGTGCTGTGAGCTCACGACCGCGTGGTCACCATGAGGTCGGCGAGCGACGTGGTGTGCCGGGCGTCACGAAAGCGCGGATCCGCCAGCACGTCCAGCAGGAAGCCGATCGTCGTGCGGATCCCGCGCCCCGTGACCTGGAACTCGCTCAGCGCACGTGCCATCCTGGCGATCGCCTGGTCACGGTCGGGCGCCCACACGATGACCTTGGCCAGAAGGGAGTCGTACTCGGCGCCGATCGTGACGCCGTCGGCGCCGTGGGTGTCGACCCGGGTGAACGGTCCCCCGGGCGGCACGAAGTGCTCGACGACGCCCGGCGTCGGGAGGAACCCGCGCCGCGGGTCCTCGGTGTTCACCCGGCACTCGATCGCCACGCCGCGCAGCTCCACGTCCTCCTGGCGGAAAGAGAGCGGGCGGCCGGCGGCGATCAGCAGCTGCTCCCTGACGACGTCGACCCCGGTGACCATCTCGGTCACGGGGTGTTCGACCTGGACCCGGCAGTTGGCCTCGATGAAGAAGAACCCGCCCGCGTCGTCGACGAGGAATTCGAACGTCCCGGCGCTCACGTAGCCCACGCGCCGCGCCAGGGCCACGGCTGCCTCGCGGATGCGCCCGACCAGTTCGGCCGGCAACCCGGGCGCGGGGGACTCCTCGATCAGCTTCTGCCTGCGCCGCTGGACGGTGCAGTCGCGCTCGCCCAGGCTCACGAGGCCGCCGTGGAGGTCGCCCAGAACCTGGACCTCGATGTGGCGGGCGTGCTCGACGTACTTCTCGACGAAGACCCGTGCGTCGCCGAACACCGCCTGGGCGTTCGCCCTCGTCTCGGCGAACGCCCGCGGGAAGTCTCGCGGGTCGCGGACCACGGCCATGCCGCGGCCGCCGCCGCCGGCCACGGCCTTGATGATGACGGGGTATCCGATCGTGTCGGCGACCTCCTTGGCCTCCGGCCCGCTTTGGAGCGGGCGCGGGCTGCCCGGAAGGACGGGCAGACCCGCGGCGGCGGCGAGGTTGCGCGCCTGCGTCTTGTCCCCCAGGGAGGCGATCACCGACGGTGACGGGCCGATGAAGACCAGCCCCTTCGATTCGCACATCTCGGCGAAGTCGGCGTCCTCGGACAGGAAGCCGTAGCCGGGGTGGACGGCCTGCGCCCCCGTGCTCAGCGCCGCCTCCAGGATCGCGGGCGGGTAGAGGTAGCTGCGCCTCGCCGCCGCCGGGCCGATCTGCACCCGCTGGTCGGCCAGCCGCAGCGCGGGCGAGTCGCGGTCGGCCGTCGAGTGGATCATGATGACGCGGACGCCGAGCTCGCGGCAGCTCCGGGCGATGCGCAACGCTATCTCGCCCCGGTTGGCGATGAGGACCGACGAGAACATGGAGCCTCCAGGCGCGCGATCGTTCACTGTGTGGCGAGCGGGGCGACGGCGAACAGCTTCTGCCCGTACTCCACCGGCGTGCCGTCGGATACGAGGATGTCGATGAGCCGGCCGGAGGTGTCGGCTTCGATGGGGTTCATGAGCTTCATGGCCTCAAGGATTCCGATCTGCTGCCCCTTCTCGACCGTGTCGCCGATGCCGACGAACGGCGCCGCCCCGGGCTCGGGGGCCCGGTAGAAGGTGCCCACCATCGGTGCGCACACGTGGCGCAGGTCGTCGCGCTCGGCGGGGGCGTCGGGCACCGGGGCCGAGACGGCCGCCGGGACCCCGGCGGCCTCCGGCCGTTCCAGTTCGACGACCGTGTCGCCGGACCGCAGCCGCACTCTGCGCATGCCGCCGCCGACGGCGATGAGCTCGGCGGCGTGGCGGCACAGCTCGGAGATCAGCGGCCGTTCCATGGGATCCTCCGCGCTCATCGTGACCCCACGTCGAACTGGCGGAACCGCTGGCGGCGCTCCGCGATCAGCTTGCGCGGCTCATGGATGGCCAGATCCTCGAACACCTCGGACACCGCCGCCGCCAGCAGCCGCGCGGTCGTCGCCGGGTCCGAGTGGGCGCCCTCTCCCGGCTCGGGGATCACGCCGTCGACGATCCGGTGCCGCAGCAGCTCGCGGGTGTCCAGGCGGAGCGCCTCGGCGGCCAGCGGCGCGGCCGCCGGGCTCTTCCACAGGATGGACGCGCACCCCTCGGGGCTGATCACCGAGTACACGGCATTGGACAGGGCCAGGACGCGGTTGGCGACGCCGAGCGCGAGCGCCCCTCCGCTGCCGCCCTCGCCGGTGACGACGGTGACGACCGGCACGGGCAGCGTCGACATCAGGCGCAGGTTCTCGGCGATCGCCCACGCCTGGCCGTCCTCCTCCGCCTCGATTCCGGGGTACGCGCCGGGCGTGTCGACCAGTGTGAGAATCGGATATCCCAGCTTGGCGGCAAGCCGCATCAGCCGGGCCGCCTTGCGGTATCCGGCGGGCGTGGGCATGCCGAAGTTGCGCTCGACGCGCTCCCTGGTGGTGTGGCCCTTCTGGTGGCCGATGAAGACGATCGGCCTGCCGCCGAGCCGGGCGAGACCGCCGACGACCGCCGGGCAGTCACCGCTCAGCCGGTCACCGTGCAGTTCCACGAACTCCTCCAGCATGTAGCCGGCGTAGTCGAGCGTCGTGGGCCGGTCGGCGTGCCGGGCGAGCTGGACGGCCGTCCAGCCGTCCCTGACCGGCAGCCGCTCCGGCTGGAAGAAGAGCTGGGACGGCTCGGCGGCGGGCACGCACCCGGCCGGCTTCCCCAGGGAGCAGAGGCGGGCGAGCGTGGATCGCAGCGCGGCGCGGGGCCGTACGTCGTCGATGAGCCCTTTCGCCCGCAGGAACTCCGCTGTCTGGAATCCGTCGGGCAGCTCCTGGCCGATCGTCTGCTCGATCACCCGCGGGCCGGCGAACCCGATGTGGGCGCCCGGCTCGGAGAGGATGACGTCGGGAAGCGTCGCGAAGGACGCCGCCACCCCGCCATACGTCGGATCGGTGATCACCGCGATGGTCAGGATCCCGGCCTCGTCGAGCTCGGCCAGGGCCTGGCTGGTCTTGGCCATCTGCATGAGCGACAGCGCGCCCTCCTGCATACGCGCTCCGCCCGAGGCCGTCACCAGCAGGAAGGGCACCTGCTCCACCAGCGCGACCTCGGCCGCGGCGACGATGCGCGCTCCCACGCCGACGCCGAGGCTGCCGCCCATGAACCGGAAGTCCATGGCGGCGGCGACGGCGACGTGGCCCTCGATCGTGCCGCGCACGCACAGCACGGCCTCGTCCATCCCGGTCTTCGCGCGCGCCTCTCGCAGCCGGTCGGGATAGGACCGGCTGTCGACGAACCCGAGCGGATCCTCGGGAGTCGGCGGCGCGTCGATCGTCCGCACCGATCCGTCGTCGAAGAGATGCTCGATCCGCTGCCGGGCGGTGAGCCGGGTGTGCGACGCGCACCCCGGGCACACGCCGAGATCGCGGGTGAACCGCTTGCCGTACACGATCTCCCCGCACCGCGTGCAGCGGATCCATTCGGCGACTTCGACCGTGGGGGGAAAAGTGATGGTCATCGTCGCTCCTCCTTTTCCTCGCTCGACCAGCCGTCGGCGAAGTTCGTCCGCCCGATTGCCTGCAAACCGGCCCATACGTGCTGTCCCACCGCGTGCATGATCTGCCGCAGGTCCCCAGGGCCCGACCGTCCTTCAGAACTGGTCCACGACTTCATAGATCCCGTAGCCTTTGCCGCTGTCGTCGGCGCGGTATGACCGGAGTGCCGACGTCTGACCTTTGTGCCGCGAGCCCTGCTCCCAGGAGTTGAACTGCGACAGGCTCGTCCACTCGCTGAGCACGGCGAACTCGCTCGGGTCCAGCGCCGACTGGAGGAGCTGGCTGCTCAGCAGGCCCGCGGTGCCGCGCATCCCCATGCTGACCCGCCTGTAGGCGTCGATCACCGAGCTTTCGTGACCGGCGGCGGCCGAGTAGAAGACCAGGACGCGGACCGCGCCGCTCATCGGCCGGCCTCTGAGCGTTCACGGCCGAGGTCGTAAACCACGTGCAGGGTCGTCATCGTGCCGTGCGAGCGGTAGGGGTGCAGCTTCTTGCGGTGCTCGACGTGCGCGTCGCTGCGCTCGAACGCGCGGAACCTGGCCTCGTCGACCCAGTCGCTCATGATGTAGTAGACGCCCTCTTCCTCTGCGCTCTTCGACAGCCACTGGCCGACGTTGGCCGGATTGCCGCCGACCACGTCCGCGACGGAGTACCAGACCCGCTCGAAGTCCTTCTCCTTGCCCGGGATGATCTGCATCCTCAGCATCACCCGGAACACCTGCGCGTTGTCGCCCATCTCAGATCCCTCCGTCGACGTGGACGGTCTCGCCGGACATGTAGCGGGAGCGGTCGCTGGCCAGGAACAGCACGACGTCGGCGATCTCCTCCGGCTCGCCGAGCCGGCCGAGCGCGGTCATGTTGCGGTAGCGCTGCTCCTGCTCGGGGGTGAGGCCCTCCGCGGCGTGGGTGGAGATGATCCCGGGCGCGATCACGTTGATCCTTATGCCGCGCGGGCCGAGCTCCTTGCACAGCGATCTGGCCAGGCCGAGGACTCCCGCCTTCGAGGCCGTGTAGTGCGTACGCAGGGGTACGCCGACCATCGCCGCCTTGGAGCCGATCGCGACCACGGAGCCGCCCTCCGACATCAGCGGTAGCGCGCCGCGCACCACGAGGTACATGCCGGTGAGGTTGGTGTCCAGCACCCGCTGCCACTCCTCCAGCTCGAGCTGGGCGAACGGTATGTGGCTGATGGCGCCGGCGTTGTGCACGACGACGTCCAGCGTGCCGAGTCGCGTACGGCATTCGTCGATCAGCCTGACGACCTCGTCCGCCTTGCCCACGTCGGCCTGGATGACGCCGTGCTTGCCCGGTGTGACGGACAGGTCGTGCTCCAGCCGTGCCGCCGCCTCGGTGTCACCGCGGTAGCACGCGACGACGTTGCAGCCCTCCTGGGCCAGGCTGAGCACGACCGAGCGGCCGATCCCTCTCGTCCCTCCGGTGACCAGGACGTTCTTGCCCTCAAGCCGGAAGCTCATGATGGGTCTCCTCTGGGTTCGCGGTTGGTGTCGCGGGCTGCGGTTCAGAGCAGCGCGACTGCGGCGCCGGTGTTCAGCGTGAGAGCGAGTACGGCCAGCCCCGTCCGGGTCTTGTTCCACCGCGCCCACCGGCGGCGGAAGGCATCCATGTCCCAGCCGGGTGGCAGCGCGTCCGGATCCTGCGCTTTGACCCAGCGGTTCATCGGAACGTTCCGGATGAGTGAGATGGCCACCACCGAGCCGGCCGCCAGGGCGGCGGCCGCGCACAGCAGCCGCCCCGCCGAGCGCGGCTCCGCCGCCGCGACGAGCACGTCGGCGAGGAGGGTGACCACCAGGCAGGCGGGCTGGAACGGGTCGTACCGCCCGACGGCGAACGCGTGGGCCCTGACGTAGTTGCCGGCCGTGAGCGTCATGTAGAACGGGACGACCCCCAGCACGGTGGCCATCAGCACGCCCGCGGCAAGGCCATTGGCCAGCAGGGCCAGCGGCAGCGCCACCTCGGTCATGGCCGGCTCACGACTTCCCGGCCTGCTGTGCCGCCTGCTCGACCTTCTCCTTGATCAGTTTCATCTGGCCGGGCGAGCTGCCGTTGATCCGGTTGGTCATCTGCTCCAGGTTCACCGGGGAGTCCGGCTTCATGCGGAAGTCCTGGATCCACCGCATCTCCACGCCGCCGGGGACCTCCACGTACTCCCAGTGCAGGTGCATGTACTCGAACCAGCCCAGCTCGGTACGGTGCGCCTGGACCGTGCGCGTCTTGGCGTTGGCGGTCCGCTCCGACACCCACGACCAGGCGTTGCCGTCCTTGTCGGGGTGCATCGTGAGGCGGAAGCGGACCATGTCGCCCTCGCGGTGCAGGACCTCGGCCTTCGCGTACTCGCTGAACAGGTTCGGCCACGACTCGACGTCGTTGGTCATGGTCCAGACCAGCTCCATCGGCGCCGCGATCACGATCGAGTTCTCGGTGTGTCCTCCGGCCATGGCTAGTTCACCGCCGCCCGCTCGTTGACGTAGTCGAGGACCGCGCGCGGCGTCTCCAGCGTGGCCGCCACCTCGTCGGGCACGATCACGCCCCAGTCCCGCTCCAGACGGCCGGCCATTTCGAGCACGGCCAGCGAGTCGTAGGCGAGGTCCTTGAACGTGATGTCGATGATGTCGCCGTCGAGGTCGATCGACTCGTCCTCACCGGCGCTGAGCCGCATCAGGCTTCGCAGGTCGTCAAGCGTGAGTTCTTTCATCGGTCTCCTCCTGTCGCGGTGCCGGCGTCGGCGCTGCTGGGTGCGCGCAGCACGAGCGCGGCGTTGAACCCGCCATAGCCGCGGGCGATGATCAGTGCGGAGCGCACTCGGCAGGGGCGGGGCTCGTCCCTGACCAGGTCGATCTCGTAGTCGGGGACGAGCTTGGACACGCCGACCGTCGGCGGCAGCACCGAGTCGCGCATGGCCAGCAGCGCGGTGGCCACGTCCAGGGACGGCCCGCCCGCGTACAGCCGGCCGGTCATGGTCTTGGGCGCCGTCACCGGCACCCCGTAGGCACCGAAGACGGCCGCGATCACCTCGGCCTCCGCCCGGTCGAGCTCCGGAGTGCCGGCGGCGTCCGCGAAGACCACGTCGACGTCCCCCGGTGCCAGACCCGCCTCGGCGAGTGCCAGCTCGATGGCCCGGCGCAGCCCTGGCGGGCGTCCGGTGCCCGGGGCCGGATCGAACGTGGCGGCGTGACCGGCGATCACACCGTAGACCTTCTCCGCCCCGCGCGACCGGGCGCTCGCGGCGTCCTCGACGATGAGGATGGCTCCGCCCTCGCCGGCCACGTAGCCGTTGGCGCCGGTGTCGAAGGGCCGGTAGGCGAGCGCGGGATCGCCCTGGGTGCTCATCAGGCCGTTGGCGATCTGGCAGGTCAGGCCGTACGGGCTGAACGGGGCCTCGGTGCCGCCGCTCACGACCAGGCGGGCGCCGTCCTGCAGCACCCGCCGGGCCTGCGCGAGCGACTCCAGGGCGCCGGCCTGCTCGGCGACGACGACCCCGCACGGGCCGCGCATGCCGTGCCGGATCGAGATCTGGCCGGTGGTCGCCGCGTAGAACCAGGCGATCGACTGGTAGGCGCCCACGTGCCTCGGGCCTTTGCTCCACAGTTCCTGGATCTCGCGCTGGCCGAACTCCACCCCGCCCGCCGAACTCGCCGTGACCACGCCCATCTCGTACTCGGGCAGGGCCGACGGGTCCACGCCCGCGTCGGCGAGCGCCATGTCGGTGGCCACCAGCGCCATGTGGGTCCAGTGGTCGGTCTGCGGGATCAACCGGCCGGGCACGTTACCGGTCGCGACGAAGTTCCTCGTCTCCCCGGCCACGCGCACCGGGTAGGAACCGCCCTCGAATCTCCTGATCGTGTCGATCGCCCTCGTCCCGCTCAGGGTGGCGGACCAGTGCGCCTCCGCGCCGAGACCGGTGGGGGCGACGACACCGATCCCAGTGATCACGGGGGCGGTCGTCATGCGACCTCCCGTCCGGGTGCGGTGAGCACCATCGCCGTCTGGAAGCCGCCGAAGCCGCTGCCGACGCTGAGGACCACGTCGACGGGCCGCTCGCGCGCCACGTGGGGCACGTAGTCGAGGTCGCACTCCGGGTCCGGCGTCTCGAGGTTGGCCGTCGGCGGCACCGTGCCGTGCTCGATCGCCAGCGCGCTGGCGGCCACCTCAATCGCCCCGATCGCGCCGAGCGAGTGCCCGACCATCGACTTGATCGAGCTGACCGGGGTCCGGTAGGCGTGCTCGCCCAGGCTTCGCTTGAACGCGGCCGTCTCGTGCCGGTCGTTCTGCTTGGTGCCGGAGCCGTGGGCGTTGATGTAGCCGACGGCGTCCGGGTTCAGCCTGGCCTGGCCGAGTGCGACCCGGATGGCCTCCGCCATCTCCCGGCCGTCCGGCTTCAACCCGGTCATGTGGTACGCGTTGCCGCGCGTGGCGTACCCGGCGACCTCGCAGTAGACATGAGCCTCCCGGCGCCGGGCGCGCTCCAGGTCCTCCAGCACGAACACGGCCGCTCCCTCGCCCAGCACGAAGCCGTTGCGCTCGCGGTCGAACGGGCGGGAGGCGTGGGCCGGGTCGTCGTTCCTGGGCGAGGTCGCCTTGATCGCGTCGAAGCAGGCCACGGTGATGGGCGAGATCGGGGCGTCGGTCGCGCCGGCCAGCACGACGTCCGCCGAGCCCTCCGCGATCAGCCGCGCCCCGTACCCGACGGCGTCGAGTCCCGAGGTGCAGCCGGTCGAGATGAGCGTGACCTGGCCCTCCGCGCCGCATGCCCACGCGACCTCGGCGGCCAGCGAACTCGGCACCAGGTGCCCGTACAGGTGCGGGACGCCGTAGGAGGAGTCGACGAGCCAGCCGCGGCCGGAGTCGCTGACGACCACGTACTCCTCTTCGAGGCTCATGGTGCACCCGACCGCGCTGCCCAGGGTCACGCCGGTGCGTGTCGGCTCCAGGTCGGTGGGGTCGAGGCCGCTGTCTGCGAGCGCCTCCCGGGTGGAGACGACCGCGAACTGCGCGGCGCGGTCCATGCGGCGGATCTCGCGCGCGCTGAGCCCCTCCGCGGCCGGGTCGAAGTCGCATTCGGCCGCGATGCGCGACCGGAACGCCCCGGCGTCGAACAACGAGATGGTCCGCGTCGCGGTACGCCCGGCCGTCAGCAGTTCCCAGAACGCCTTGCGGCCCGTGCCGCCAGGAGCCACGACACCGATGCCGGTGAGGGCCACCCGCCTGCGGTTCATGTCTTCTCCCCCACGTGGAGCGAGGGCTCGGCGGGGTTGGGCAGCGGCTCGGTGTCGACGTGGCCGAGGTCCGGCCGCGGCGCGAGCGGGCCGAGGTGGAACACGACCATGGCCTGCGCGTCGCCGGTGTTCTCGACCCGGTGCCGGACGTCGATGGGAATGTGGAGCGCCTCGCCGGGACTGAGCCGGACCGGCGTTCCGTCCACCACGATGGTCAGCTCGCCCCGGACGAGGCAAAGGAACTCCTCCGAGTAGGGGTGGTAATGCTCGGACACGAACTCCCCCGGTTCCAGCGTGAGCATTCCCATGAATCCGGACGTCGCGCCCACTGTCGCAGGGCCGAGCAGAACACGAATATCACCACCACGCCGGCGATTGGGCGTGATCTCGCTGGCCCTGATCTTTGATGCCCGGGTAATCGTCACGTCGAAGCCTCCCATTCAGGCGGACGACTCTGCTGTAGGCAGCATGGCGGCGCCGGCTAGAGGAATACTCGAAGCGTGCTCAAGCCCTCCGCAAATGACGCTCGGCGCTATTTCCCCACCGATATTCGAGTCCGCCTCAAGGTGCCGGCCGGATACTTCGGGTGGCGACAGAGGGAGGAGCGACATACGTGATGGCCCACATTCTCACCGCCGCCGTGCTGGTCACCAGCGGGCTCGCCGCCGGCGTGCTGTTCGCCCACGCCGTCGGCGTGTGGCCGGCCCTGCAGGCGATGACACCGGAGCGCTACGTCGCCGCCCACAAGTTGCTGGGCCGCGCCTACGACCCCATGATGCCGATCATCGTCGGCACGTCGACGATCCTTGACGTCAGCCTGGCCTTTATCACCGAGAACAGCCTGACCCAGAATCTGTTCATCGCCTCTGCCGTATGCCTGGTCGGCGTCGGCGCGGTTTCGCAGACCAGGAACGTGCCGATCAACCGGCGGGTGAAATCACTCGACCCCCAGGCCATTCCGGCGGACTGGAAAGACCCGAGAAGCGCCTGGGGAAAATGGAACATGGTCCGGACGACATTCGCCGTACTCGCCCTCGTGGGAAATTCAGCGGCGGCCGTGTCCGCGTTCTGAAACAGGGCTCAGCTCGTTTCTGAAACCAGATCTCAGCCGAGAGGATTCACATGTCCGCGACCGGCAGCGTGCGGGGCTTCGGCCTCGCCCCGCCCCGCGACCTCGCCCAGCGCAAGGCCGACGTGCTCGGCAAACTCGAAACAGAGAGGTACGCCTGGCTGGCGACCGGCGGCGAGTCCGGCGCCCACCTCGTCCCGCTCGGGTGCGTGTGGGACGGCGCCCGCCTGGTGATGGCCACGCGCGCACAGCACGTGACCGTGCGCAACCTGCGCCGGCGCGCCGAATGCCGCGTCGCGCTCGGCGATCCCGCCGACGTCGTCCTCATCGACGGCACCGTGGAGATCATCGCGCATCGTGACCTTCCTCCCGACGCCCCGGGCGTGCTCGCGGACCTCCCGGTGAACCCGACCCGGGTTCCGGGCTGCGTCTACCTCTTCCTCACGCCCCAGCGCGTCCTCGCCTGGCGGCACCGCGGCGAGATCCCCGGCCGCACCGTGATGACCCGTGGCCACTGGGTCGTCTGACCCGCTCGCGACGACCTCGGAGGAGCGCAAATGCCTGAGGTGACGGTGCCGATCGGCGGCATCCCTCATTCGGCCCTGACCGACCCCTATCCCTTCTATGAACTGTTGCGCGCGCAGGGGCGGGTACACCACCTGGACACCCCCATCGGACTGAAGGCGTGGTTCGTCCCGCACTACGAGGACGCCCGCCCGTTGCTCAGCGATCCCCGCTTCAGCAAGGCCGCGCACCACTCCGACGTGGTCATGGAGGACGGGCGGAAGGCCGAGAGCTCGTTCGCCGACAACATGGTCAGCACCGACCCTCCCGAGCACACCCGGCTGCGCAAGCTGGTGCAGAAGGCGTTCACCCGCCGCCGGATCGAGCTCCTGCGCCCCCAGGTGGAGCGGTTCACCGACGAACTGCTCGACAAGATGGAGAAGGCGGGCGAGGTGGAGCTCATGGAGGACTTCTCCTTCCCGTTGCCCATGATGGTCATCGGGGAGCTCCTGGGACTGCCCCCGGAGGACCTCGCCGACCTGCGCGAGAAGAGCATCTTCTGGTTCATGGAGGAGGAGTTCACCGGCAGCCCTGTCGACGTGTTCCGGGCTCGGCAGGCCAGCATAGGGGCGTACGTGCGCGATCTTATCGAGCATCGGAGGGGTACCCCCGGCGACGACCTCATCCAGGGGCTGATCGAGGCCCGCGACGGCGAGAATCAGCTGTCCGAGCGGGAACTCGTCGCGACGGTGATGCTGCTCATCTTCGCCGGCTTCCTGACCACCGTGAACCTGATCACCAACGGCATGCACGCTCTGGTGCGCAACCCCGGCCAGCAGGCCTTGCTCGCCGCGCGCCCCGACCTCATCGGCTCCGCCGTGGAGGAGTTCCTCCGCTACGACAGCTCGCTGGCCCTGATCGAAGGGCACGCCAAGGAGGACATCGAGATCGCCGGAACCGTGATCCCGGCCGACGCCCTGATCATCGTCCCCGTGCACTCGGTCAACCGCGACCCGGAGGCGTTCCCCGACCCGCACCGGCTGGACATCACCCGCAATCCCAACCCGCACCTGGCCTTCAGCCACGGTGTGCACCACTGCCTGGGCGCGCCGCTGGCGAGGCTCGAAGCGCAGGTGGCCATCACCGCGCTGCTGCGCCGGTTCCCGAACATGACGCTCGCCTGCGACCCCGCTGAGGTGCGCTGGCACCGCGACTTCTTCCAGCGTTCCCTGCACGCGCTCCCTCTGCGGCTCACCCCCTGACCGCTTCCTCTGGATCATTGAGAAAGGACGCCGGATGTCCGCAACACCCCTTGTCAGGACAGCGACGGGATTCTTCCAGGCGCAGGCCCTGTTCGCCGGGATCGAGCTGGGACTGTTCGCCCGCATCTGCGCCGCGCCCGCCACCGCGGAGGAGATCCAGCGTGAGTTCGGCCTGCATCCCAAGCTGACGAGCGACTATCTGGACTCGCTGGTCGCGATGGAACTGCTCGCGCGGAACGGCTCCGCCTACACGGCGGCCCCCCTGACCGCGACCTACCTCGACCCGCGCCGGCCCGAGTACATCGGCGGCTTCCTCGCCCACAACCAGCGCCGGCTCTACCCGGCGTGGGGCAAGCTGCCCGGCTTCCTGCGCTCAGGCGAGAGCCTGGTGCGGCAGTTGTCGGAGGCCGACTTCACCGAGGGCCTGTACGCCGACCCCACGCGCACCCGCCACTTCGCCGACGCGATGGACGGGTACGCGGTGCTGCTCGGCCGCCCGCTGGCGGAGAGGTACGCGTGGGACACGGTCAAGTCCTTCACCGACCTCGGCGGCTGCCGCGGACTGCTCACCATGCGGCTGGCCGCCGCCCACCCGCACCTGCGCGGGGTGACCTTCGACCTGCCCCCGCTGGAACCACTCTTCGACGAACTCATCGAGAAGGAGAGCGGTGCGAGCGACCTGCGGGACCGGGTCAGCTACCGGGCGGGCAGCTTCTTCACCGACGACCTGCCCGACACCCAGGTGTACATCTTCGGACACGTGCTGCACGACTGGGCGGACGAGCGGCGCAGGGCGCTGGTGAACCGGGCGTTCGAGCAGCTGCCCCCGGGGGGCACGCTGCTGATCTACGACAGCATGATCGACGACGAGCGGCGCGAGGCGGCCTTCGGACTTCTGATGAGCCTCAACATGGCGATGATCAGTGGATCCTCGGAGTACACGGCCGCCGAGGGCCTCGGATGGCTGAAGGAAGCGGGCTTCGCGGTCCGGCCGCCGGTCGCGCTGAACGAGCTCAGCACCCTGCTCATCGGCGACAAGCCGCTCTGACTGCGTCTTCGGTCGGTCAGGAGTTCAGGCGCCCCCGGCCGTGAAGGCGCGTTCCTTCAGCTTCGGGATCCGCTGGGCGGTGCGCAGGAAGGTGCGGAAGCCCAGGCGGGCCAGCGGGCTCCTGGTGACGAACCGTCTGGCCGTCTTCAGGGAGTCGCGCACGGCGGCGAAGCCGTACTCGGTCATCTGTCTCTCGTAGGCGGCGATCGCGGCGACGACGTCGTTGCCCCGGGCGGCGGTCAGTTCGCGGCAGAGGAGCCGGGCGTCGCGCAGCGCGGTGTTGGCCCCGAGGCCCAGGTGCGGGGCCATGGTGTGGATGGCGTCACCGAGCAGCGTGATGTTCGTGGCGGCCCATGGCCCCGTCGGTACGGCGCTGCGGATCGGCAGCAGCGACACCGTCTCCGGAGGGGTCATGCCGATCATCCGGAGCAGGTCCGGGTGCCAGTCGCCGATCATGCCGGTGACGAGGTCGCGGATCTCGGCGCCCGGCAGCTCGGCGGCGTCCGCCGGGAACCGCCGGGTTTCGGCGCCGAAGGCCCACAGGATGTAGCTGCTGGTGTTGTCGTGCATCGCGCCCTCGCGCTCGCTGGCTCCGATGCCGCCGGGCAGCACGACCGGATTGCCGCCGAAGTCGTGGGGCGCGCAGAACATCGAGTAGCCCCTGGCCGGGACGATGTTGGTCAGGCCCTCGTACAGGTGGGCCGGGATGAGCCGCTTCGTCTCCTCGGTGAGCGGGAACTTGCCGGCGACGCGGGTGATGCCGGTGTCGATCCGCTCGGCCTGCGGAAGGTACTGCTGCCGCACCCGCGAGCCGCTGCCGTCGGCGGCCACCAGGACGTCGGTGGCCGCTGTGGAGCCGTCCGCGAAGTGCAGCGTGATCCGGCCGTCGGCCCGGCGCTCGTACCGCTCGAACGTCCGGCCGAAGCGCACCACCTCGTCCAGGCCCGTGAGGAGGATCTGGCGCAGGGTGATCCGGCTGACCGAGTGGTGGTCGCGCCAGTTGGCGTCCCGCTCGCCGGCCTCCAGCTTGATCAACGGCCGCAGCCGCTCCGTCATGAACACGAAGTCGAGCCCGCCCCTGCCGGTGGTGGCCAGGAACGCCTGCCACAGCTCAGGGGACATGCACTCGCGCAGCGCCTGGGCACCGAGGGGGTTGATGTGCAGACGGTAGCCCTGGAGGCGGTTGGCCGGTGTGCGGTCCCGCTCGTACACGGTGATGTCGACGCCCGCCTTGTGCAGGCCCTGAGCCAGGCAGAGTCCGCCCACCCCGGCTCCGACGATTGCCACGTGGAAAGTCATGCTTCCCCGTCCCCGACGATCATCCATTCGGATGACTGTCTCAACCAAATGTATGGATACTTAGAAGGTAGCCCGGATCCGCGTACGCGGCAATCGACGACGGCCATCTTCGTGTCGTTGACGGCGCCGGCGCCCGCCCGTCGCCTTGACCAGCCACCACCCACGACGCGCCGCGGCAATATTTACGTTTTCTTGACGCCATGATCACGCGGGTTCGACCTTCGGGCTCAGTAGCGTGCACTCGTCTGACATGCCGCAAAAGTGGAGGTGGCCCGGTGGCCGGCGCTGTCCGGGAGCGAACGATGCGGCAATGGCTGCTGAAGGGTCTCAAACGTCCCGAGGGGCTGAGCAGCGCGCCCCACGAAGAGGAAACGCCGGAACATCAGCATTCCTGGTGGCAGGTGATGTGCCTGACCGGCGTGGACTACTTCTCCACGCTGGGCTACCAGCCCGGCATCGCCGCCCTGGCCGCCGGCGCGCTGAGTCCCATCGCGACGCTCGTCCTGGTGGCGCTGACGCTCTTCGGCGCATTGCCGACCTATCGGGCCGTGGCCGAGCAGAGCCCGAACGGGCTCGGGTCACTGTCGATGCTGGAGCGGCTGCTGCCCGGCTGGCGCGGCAAGCTGCTGGTGCTGTTCCTGCTCGGGTTCGTGGCCACCGCCTTCATCGTCACCATCACCCTGTCGGCGGCCGACGCCACCGCGCACATCCTGCACAATCCGTTCGTGCCGGAGTTCCTGGCGGGCTGGCAGGTTCCCGTCACGCTGATGCTGATCGCGGCGCTCGGCGGGGTGTTCCTGGCGGGTTTCAGTGAGGCGATCTCCATCGCCGTCGTGCTGGTGGCCGTCTACCTGCTGCTCAACGTGGTCGTGGTGGGCTCGGCCGTACAACATGTGCTCACGGCGCCGGAGAAGGTGACCGGCTGGCAGAACGCGCTGAGCACCGACTACGCCAGCCCCCTCGCCATGGTCGCGGTGGCGCTGTACGTGATGCCGAAGCTCGCCCTCGGCCTGTCCGGTTTCGAGACCGGTGTGGCCGTCATGCCGCTGGTCAAGGGCGACCTCGCCGAGCGGGTCACAGGCGCGCGCAAGCTGCTGACCACGGCCGCGCTCATCATGAGCGTCTTCCTGATCACCTCCAGCTTCGCCACCACCGTGCTCATCCCGCCCGCGGAGTTCGCCGAGGGCGGCGCGGCCAACGGCCGGGCCCTGGCCTACCTCGCCCACGAGTACCTGGGCGACTGGTTCGGCACCGCCTACGACCTGTCCACGATCGCCATCCTGTGGTTCGCCGGAGCCTCCGCGCTGGCGGGCCTGCTCAACATCGTGCCGCGTTATCTCCCCCGGTACGGCATGGCCCCCGACTGGACCCGAGCCTCACGCCCGATGGTCCTGGTCTTCACCGCCATAGCGTTCGTCATCACCATGGTCTTCGGCGCCGAAGTCGAAACCCAGGGCGGCGCCTACGCCACCGGCGTCCTGGCCCTCATCCTGTCCGCGGCCGTCGCCGTCACCCTCTCGGCCTGGACCGCGGGCCGTACCCGGCCCGCCCTGTTCTTCGGCTTCGTCACCCTGGTCTTCGCCTACGCCACCGTCGCCAACATCATCGAACGCCCCGACGGGCTCGTCATCGCCCTGCTGTTCGTGCTGGCCATCGTGGTCGTCTCCCTCATCTCGCGCGCCACCCGCTCCACCGAACTGCGCGTCACCCGCATCTCCCTGGACGACCGGGCCCGCCGCTTCATCAACGAGGCGGCGGAGCTCTACCTCATCGCCAACGAACCCCACGGCAGGGACGCCAAGGAGTACGTCGACAAGGCCCGCGAAGCATGGGAACTGCACCGCCTGCGCACCAGCGAAGGACTCCTCTTCCTGGAGGTCACCGTCCCTGACGCCTCCGAGTTCGCCGGGGAGCTCCGCGTCACCGGCGAGGAACGCCACGGCTTCCGCATCCTGCGCATGCACAGCACCACCATCGCCAACTCCATCGCCGCCCTCCTGCTGCACCTGCGCGACCAGACCGGAAAGACCCCGCACGTCTACTTCCACTGGGCCGCGGAAGGCAACCCCATCGGCGCCCTGCTGCGCTATCTCGTCTTCGGCGGCGGCGACATCCCGCCCCTGACCCGTGAAGTCCTCCGCCAAGCCGAACCCGACCCCGACCGCCGGCCCGTCGTCCACGTCGGCTGACCTCGCCCTCCGGCCATGGGCGGCCGCGTGGCGCCGGCTCGGCGGACCATCGACCCTGGACTAGCTGTGCGGCACATAGTACTGTGTGCCGCATGGTGACAGCAGGCGCGTACGACAAGCTCGAACTGGAGCTGCGGCGTGGCGTCGTCGTCCTCGCCGCGCTGTCGCAGCTGCGCACCGCGCGCTACGGCTACGAGCTGCGCCAGTCGCTGGCGGAAAGCGGCATGCCGATCGAGGAGGGCACGCTCTATCCGCTCCTCAGGCGGCTGGAATCCCAAGGCGTGCTGACCAGTGAATGGCGCACCGACGGCGGCCCGCCACGCCGCTACTACGTGCTCAGCGCCGATGGCCTGGAGCTGTGTCAACGGCTCACGGCCTCGTGGCGCGGACTCAACGACACCATGGATCTTCTCCTGAAAGGCGGAGAGCGCCCATGACCCCCGACGACCTGATCCAGAATTATGTGGACGACGTGGCCAGGCTGCTGCCGCGGGCGCAGCGGCGCGACGTCGGCTACGAGCTGCGCAGCCTGCTGACCGAACAGCTCGCCGCCGAAGCCGGGCAGGCGGGCCGCCCCGCCGACGAGGCGATGGCCACCGCCCTGGTGCTCGGCTACGGCCGCCCCGCCGAGACCGCCGCGCGATACCGTCAGCCGCTGATCCTCATCGATCCCGCCGACTCGCACCGGTTCGTCAGGCTCGCCGTCATCGGCGTGGCCGTCATCTGGGTACTCGGCCTGCTCGACACATTCATGCGGCATCCGATCGCGTCGGCGGGCGACCTGCTCACCGCGCTCGGTCAGTGGTGGACCGGCATCGGCGTGGGCGCGCTGTGGTGGCCTGGCGTGCTTGTGGCCGGCTTCGCCACCGCCGCGTGGCGGCGCCGTGCCCGGCCCGGCGCCGTCGCGTGGCGGCCTCGCCGCTTCGGGCGCGATCAGGTCAGCCGCCTCGGCTATCTGGCCGCCGTCGTCGCCGGAGGAGCGGGGTTGTTCCTGCTGTTCAACGGGCAGGTGCTGCTCGGGAGCCAGGCGGCACCCGAAGCGTACCGGGCACTGGCGATGGACGAGGGGTTCCTGCGTGAGCGCGCGCCCTGGCTGGTGGTGGTGCTGGCCGGGCACTTCGTGCTGTACGCGGTGCTGATCGTCCGTGGAAGGTGGCAGCCGTTGACCAGGCGCATCGAGATCGCACTGACGCTCGCCGCGTGCGCGGTCTTCGGCTGGGTCATCTCGGCGGGTGCGATGTTCGCCACCGGGCCCGCCGACCAGATCGTGAAGGTCGTGCTGGTCGCCTCCATCGTCGTGGGCCTGCTCGACGCGGCACGCAAGCTCTACCGTGAACTGCGCACCGCGCCCTACCTGCCGACCACCTGACCTCCTCCACCGTGGAGCAGGTGCGGGCCACGTCCGGCGCCGGCGCGATGAACCGCAACGGGCTCGGCCGGTAACCGGGCGGGGCCTTCCAGGACCGCCGGCCTCGCGATTGGTGGCCCCGTAGAATATTGCGGTGATCTTGAGTCTTCCCCCCGGTGAGTTCGGCGCCTACCTCTTCGACTGCGACGGGACCATCGCCGATTCCATGCCGCTGCGCTTTCTCGCATGGCGGCAGGCGCTGGGCGAGTGGGGATGTGAGCTTTCCGAGGAACTGTTCTACGCGTGGGCCGGCCGGACGGTGGCCGGCATCATCACCGATCTCAATGCGAGCCAGGGGCTGGCCATGCCGGTGCCGGCCGTCGCGCGCCGCGGTGAGGAGCTCTGCCAGGAGATGCTGCCCCGCCTGACCGCGGTGCCCGGCGTGCTCGAGCACATCGAGGCGGCGTTCGGCCGCATCCCGTTCGCCGTCGTATCCGGTAGCGACCGTGAGTCGGTGACGGCCACGCTGACCGCTCTGGGGCTGCTCGGCAAGTTCGAGGTGATGGTCTGCGCCGGTGACTATCCGCGGGCCAAACCCGCCCCGGACCCGTTTCTGATGGCCGCCCGTCAACTGGGCGTCGACCCGGAGCACTGCCTGGTCTTCGAGGACGCCGACAACGGGATCCAAGCCGCTCAGGCCGCCGGCATGGCCTGGGTGCGCGTTCCCCCGCCAGGGCGACGCTGACCCCGCTTCAGGCCGGGGACGGCTTCGGGTGCTGCACGATGGAGGAGCTGGAGCGGACGACGCCGACCCCGGAGACGGCGCGGCCGTCATTGTCCTTCCAGAGCTCGAAGTTGTAGCGGCCCGGGCGCAGGCCGGTCCAGGTGTGAACCTGCCAGGAGTCGCACGCGAAGCGGGCGGACGCGCCGCCCGGGCGTAAGGCGATCCAGTACTCGATCATCCCGGTGGGGCAGGAGAAGTTCGCCCAGATCTCGAGGTCGCCCTCGGTGTGCTGCGTCCACTCGCGAGAGGTCACCTGCTTGTACATGTTCGTGACCTTCCAGGGGAAGCCGCTGGATGGGGATACCGACGGAGAGGCCGAGGCGGGGGTCGCGTTCGCGGGACCCGGTTCACGGCCGGACAGCCAGAGGTATCCGGCGCCCCCGGCGACGATCACGACGGCGAGCGCGGCGGCCAGCGGGAGCCGCCAGGACGCGCGCCGTGACGGCTCGCCGGCGGGTTCCCCCGGAAGGTCCGGGGATGTTCCCGGCTCCCCCGGCTCCCCTGGCTCCCCGGCGATCGCGCGCCACCGGGCCTCCCAGACATCCAGATCCCCGCCGCAGGCCTCGACATACGAGCGGACGAAGTCCAGCGGCGGCAGCTCCACCGGATTCAGCCGCCGGGAAATCGTGCTGGAGTGGTAGCGCATCCGCTGCCCGACCTCCTGCAACGACATCTCGCCTCGCAGCCGGCGCAGATCGTCGACGAACTCCGCGATGGGACCCGTTTCGCGGTCGATCGGCTGATCCTTGCGTCCACCTCGCGACATGGCCCGCTCCGGGTTGTTGCGGTTGTTGTTGCTATTGATGCGCAGCCCAGAAGCGATGACAAGAGCAATCGGCTATGGCGAGCTGGCACTGTCCCCCAAACCCCGACCAAAGGAGCTGACAGATGTCAGGCCGAGTCCGGACACTGCTGGGCGCCCTCTCCATCATCGCGGCCACCCTGGCCCTCACACCGGCGGTGGCGTCCGCCGACGGCGTCCTGCACCGAAACGTCTATTCCTACGCCCACGGCTACAAGGTCAACCTCACGATCTTCGGGAACGCCGGCCAGGCCCGGGGCATGTGCACCATCACCAACCTGCCGGAGTCGATGATCATCCGTGCCTGCCAGCTCCTGCGCAGCACCTCCGGCGGCGCCGGTACGGAAAGCGGCAACGGCTGGCAGAGGCACTTCCCGAGGGCCTACTCCAGGATGCTGGCACTGGCCTGCGGCACCTCCTACCGGGTCTTCATCCGCTTCCAGGCGGTGAGCGCCAGTGCGCCGTCCACCGCCTACGGCACGTGGTGGCGTCCCTGCTAGAGGCCCGTCGCCGGGCACACGGGTAGATGCTGGGCATTCGCTCGAACAAAGTGAGCGAATGCTCAGAACCCCGCCCCGCCGACCGGCACCAAGCGTGGAAGCCACTCACTTGACCTTGACACAGTGACAAGGCCTTCACTGTCGCCAAGGAGGTGGTTCCCATGTCCCACTCGACACGCCCGGGGGTGCCGTCGTCATGACCATGATCTACAAGTCCCGCGAGGGCGGACTCGAGCTCCTCGGCCACTACCGGCGGATCCTGGACACCTGGCCGGTTCCCGCCGAGCACATACGGGTGCCGACTCGCGAGGGCGAGACCTTCGTCCTCGCCTCCGGCCCGCAGGACGCGCCGCCTCTGGTGCTGCTGCACGGCTCGGGCGCGAACACGTCGATGTGGCGAGCGGACATCGCCACCTGGTCGCGGCACTTTCGCACGTACGCGGTCGACCTCGTCGGCGAGCCGGGCCTGAGCGCGCCCTCGCGTCCCGTCCTGGGCTCCGGCGCCGTGGCCCTCTGGCTGGACGACGTGCTGGAAGGGCTCCAGGTCACCGGCGCCGCGTTCGTCGGCACGTCCCTCGGCGGCTGGACGGCCCTGGACTACGCGATCCGCCGTCCGGAACGAGTGACGCGCCTGGCCCTGATGTGCCCCGGTGGCGTGGGACGGCAGAAGGCCGGCTGGATCTTCAAGGCCCTCCTGGCCCGCCCCTTCCGGCGCGGCGGGCTACGCGAGTCGGCCATGGCCGTCGCGGGACTCGACGCGGACAAGGACCGGCAGGCGCTCGACGCCGTCGTCCTGACGTTTACGCACTTCAACCCTCGCAGGGAGAAGCTCCCGGTGTTCCCCGACGACGCGTTGCGCGGCCTCACCATGCCCGTCCTGGTCATCGTCGGAGGCCGGGACGCCATGTTCGACTCCCGCCAGAGCGCGCGGCGCATCCGTGAGTGCGTCCCGCACGCGGCCGTGACCCTGCTCCCCGAAGCCGGTCACGCCATCTTCGGGCAGAGCGAGCCGATCGCCGAGTTCCTCCGGACCTGAGGCAGGAGGGCGCCCGGAGCGTCGGCAGGACCCGGCCGCATCCTGGCGGCGACCTACAGCGGTCCGCGCCGCCACGGCCCGCGGATCGCGTACGTGCGGCCGGGCGGGTCGAGGGCGGCGGTGTGGCCGAGCGTGTTGACGAACATGACGGAGCCGTCCGGGCTGAAGCAGGCCCCGGCGAACTCGCTGTCGTCGGCGATGTTGACGGCGAACTCGAACGGTTGCCCGCCCGGCGCCAGCCCGATCACCCGGTTGACGTTCTCCAGGCCCGGGGCCAGCGGGTGCGGGTCGGCGTCGGTGGCGGACGCGTCGTCCTCGCACAGGACGATCCCGCCGCGCGGGGTGAACGTGAGGTTGTCGGGGGAATCGAGTTCCTTGCGGCCGGGCGACTCATAGACCAGCACCAGGACATCGCCCCGCCGGCCACGGCCTGGGATCAGCTGCCAGACCTGCCCGTACCCCTCGCGGTAGCCGTCGGCGTTCGGGGCGTCACCGTTCTTGGCGTCGCCGCCGCTGGTGGAGCTGAAGAAGATGCCGCCGTCGCCGTACCAGCAGCCCTCAAGCCGGTTGAACTTGGCGCCGCCCTTGGCCAGGCCCTGCTGCGTGCAGGTGGGGGCGCCGTTCTCCAGGTCGGGGTCGGGCTGGTCGATGACGACCCACTCCACCCGCAGGCGGCTGCCCATCGTCTGGCCCTCGCGGCAGTCGTAGTTGGTGACGCCTCGGACCTTGAGCATCTCCAGTACGCCGCCGCCGGCCAGGTTGCGCGGGTCCTTCGGACGGAAGCGGTAGAAGCCGTCGGGTTTGCCGGAGTCGTCCTCGGTCTCGTAGACGAATCCGGTGTGCGGGTCGACGGCGATCGCCTCGTGCGAGAAGCGACCCATCGCGGTGAGCGGCATCGAGGGGGCGGGCCTGCCCGGTTTGGGGCCGTCCAGAGGGACCTCGAAGATGTAACCGTGCTTGCGCTGCCAGCCCTGCTGGAGGCCGGAGGTGGTTTCCTCGCAGGTCAGCCAGCCCTTGCCGGCCAACATCTTGCCGCCGGCGCAGTTGACGATCGACCCGTTGAAGCTGACGAAATGCTCCAGAACCTCGCCGCTGCGCAGATCGACTTCGAGCGTGGTGGTGCCGGCGACGCCGAGTTCGTCGTAACGCCGGGAGCCGGGTACGTGCACACGGCCCGTCGGCGATCCGGGAGTCGTGCGGACCTCGTGGTTGCGGATCAGCCGTACTGTGTGGCGGCGTCTGCCGGGAAACGCCGCCATACCGTCGTGGGCGATGGGGGTCGGGACCCCGTCGGTCATGGGCGTGCCGGTCTGGCCCAGGACGATGTAGGAGAAGCCCGCGGGCAGCGCCAGCAGTTCCTGGCCGGTGTTCTTGGCGGCGGTACGGCGGAGCGGGCCATACCCCACCTTGCCAGGGTCGGGGACAGGGCGGCCGGCGTCGGCCCAGGACGCGTGCGCGCCCAGGGTCTCGATGGCGACCCCGCTGGCCAGGACGCCACCGGCGGTGGCGAGACTGCTGCCGAGGAACGATCGTCGATCAAGCTCGGTCATGTGTGCTTCCCCTCGAAGCAAGGTCAGGGCACTCCCGATCGTCTGCCGTTGATGAACACTCGATGAACGACGGCTTTCGACAGCGTAAGCGCCCTGATCGTCCCTGAGAGGGCCCATTTGTCAGACAGACAGCTCGTGCATCAGCTTCTCAAGGCGATCGCGAATCTCGTCCGGATCGGAGACACGGCACGCGCAGTGCAGTCGCGGACCTCTTGACCCTGGTCACGGTGCCCTCCTATAGTCAGCGGCTAATCGTCTGGAAGGTATCCAGACGGTTGTGTTCAGGAGGAGCCATGTCCCCCAACCGCCGCGACGTCCTGCGCGGGCTCGGCCTGGCCGCGTTGGCCACCCCCCTCGCCGCCTGCGCGACCGCGAGCCGTACCGCCGCTCCTGCCCCCACCGCCACCGCCGCAGCGACGTCGGCGGCCAACCCGCTCGGAGTGCAGGCCGCGAGCCCGCTCGAAGTGGTCATCTTCAGCGGCGGCAACGGCGACAAGTACGCCGTCGACCTGCATGAGGCCGCCTACAGCAAGGCCTATCCGAGCGCGAAGATCAAGCACGTCGCCACCCAGAAGGTCGGTACGCAGCTGCGCCCGCGCTTCATCGCCGGCGACGTCCCCGATGTGATCAACAACTCCGGGCCCGAGGCCCTGGACCTGCAGGCCCTCGTCCAGGAAGGCCACCTGGCCGACCTCACTCCGCTGTTCGAAGCCCCCTCGCTCGCCTTCCCCGGCAAGAAGGTCAAGGACACCCTCGTCGGCGGCGTCTACGAGAACTCCCTGATCGACGGCGTGCCCCGGGTACTGCAGTACACCGTCGCCCACCGCGCCCTCTGGTACAACGCGAAGCTCTTCGAGGCCAAGGGCTGGGCGGTGCCGAAGACCTGGGCCGAGTTCAACGCCCTCGGCGAGGAGGCCAGGAAGGCGGGGATCGCCCTGTTCGCCTACCCCGGCCAGGTCGGCCCCTTCTACCAGCTCTGGAATCTGGTCTACAGCGCCGCCAAGATCGGTGGCAACAAGGTCATCATCGACATCGACAATCTCGCCGACGGCGCCTGGACCGCCGAGCCGGTACGGCAGGCCGTCGCGGCCTGGGCGCAGATCCAGAAGGACTTCGGCGACAAGGCGTACTTCGGTCTCGACCACACGCAGACCCAGATCAAGCACCTGCAGGACAAGGTGCTGTTCTACCCGTGCGGCTCCTGGCTGGAGAACGAGATGGCCAAGGACAGACCGGACAGCTTCGAGTACGCCATCGCCCCCGTCCCCAGCATCGGGGCCGCCGACGCCATGCCGTACGAAGCGATCTTCGTCGGGGTGTCCGAGGCCTTCTTCGTCGGCGCCAAGGGCAAGAACCCCCAGGGCGGCCTGGAGTACCTGCGGCTGATGCTCTCCAGGGAAGGCGCGCGCGGCTACACCGAGCTCACCAAGAACCTCACCGTGGTCAACGGCGTCGTCGACGGCCTCCGGCTCACCTCGGCGGTCAACAGCGCGGCCAAGGCCCAGGAGGCGGCGGGCCGGAACACCATCACCGACGCCCGCTTCGAGACCTGGTACAAGGAGCTGTTCGACTACGCCCAGACCCAGACCAACTCGGTCATGGCCGGGCGCGGCACCGCCGAGCAGTTCTGCGCGAACATGCAGAAGAAGGCGGACGAACTCAAGAACGACTCCGCGATCACCAAGCAGACCCGGAGCGTCTGACCGATGCGGCGGCACGGCTTCGTCGCGGGGTTCCTGCTCCTGCCCGTCGCGCTCTACCTCGTCTTCGTGATCAGCCCGTACGCGCAGGCGTTCCAGATCGCGCTGACCGACTGGCGGGGCGTGTCGGCCGGGCTCAACTACGTCGGGCTGGACAACTTCGTGCGGCTGTTCGGCAATGACGCCTTCTGGCAGGCGATCCGCAACCACGTGGTCCTGCTCGTCGCCATGCCGCTCGCCACCGTGGCCCTGGCCCTGGCCTTCTCCTACCTGCTCAACGCGCAGGGCGGAGTCAAGGGCTCGGGCTTCTACCGGGTCGTCTTCTTCCTTCCGCAGGTGCTGGCGGTCGCGGTGGTCGGCGTGCTGTTCAAGGCCGTCTACCGCCCCGACGCCGGCGGCGTGCTCAACGGCGCGCTGATGAAGATCGGGCTGGAGCCCGCCGGCTGGCTGACCGACCAGCGGCTCGCCCTCTGGTCGATCATCGCCGTCATGGTCTGGCAGGCGGTCGGCTTCTACGTGGTGCTCTTCTCCGCGGGCATGGCGGCCATCCCCAAGGACGTCTTCGAGGCGGCCTCACTGGACGGCGCCGGCCGGCTGACCCTGTTCTTCCGCATCACGCTGCCGCTGATCTGGGACACCGTCCAGGTCGGCTGGATCTACCTCGGCATCGCCGCCTTCGATGCCTTCGCCCTGGTCAACGTGCTCTCCATCGAGCAGGGCGGCCCCGACGGCGCCACCACGGTACTGGCCACCGAGATCTACAAGAACGCCTTCGGCTACTCGCGGTTCGGCTACGCCTCGGCGATGGGCGTGGCGCTGTTCTTCCTCACCCTCACCTTCGCCGCCGTGACGATGCGGGTCACCAGGCGAGACAGGATCGTGTACTGATGCGCCGCAGGCTCTTCGGCGGCCTGTCCCAGGCCGTGCTCGCCGTGTGGGCGCTGCTCATCATCGGCCCGCTGATCTGGACGCTGCTCGCCTCCTTCAAGAGCAACGCCGAGATCTTCGGCGACGCCCTGCAACTGCCCGGTGAGCTGCGCTGGGACAACTGGCTGCGGGCCTGGGAGAAGGCGAACGTCGGCACCTACCTGCTCAACACCGTGATCGTGGTCTTCTTCGGGGTGCTCGGCACCATGCTGCTCAGCTCGATGGCCGCGTACGTGCTGGCCCGCTACCGCTTCCCCGGCAACCGGGCGATCTACTTCCTGTTCGTCTCCGGCATGGCGTTCCCGGTCTTCCTGGCCCTCGTCCCGCTGTTCTTCGTGGTCGACGGGCTCGGCCTGCTCAACTCGCACGTCGGGCTGGTGCTGGTCTACATCGCGTACTCGCTGCCGTTCACCGTCTTCTTCCTGACCTCCTTCTTCCGCGGCCTGCCGGACGCGGTCGCGGAGGCGGCGATGATGGACGGCGCCTCGCACACCCGCACCTTCTTCCAGATCATGCTGCCCATGGCCAAGCCCGGCCTGGTCAGCCTGACCATCTTCAACGTGCTCGGCCAGTGGAACCAGTACCTCCTGCCGCTCGTGCTCCTGCCCGGCAACAAGCACAAATGGGTCATCACCCAGGGCATCGCCGACATCTCCACCATCGCCGGATACGAGGCCGACTGGCCCGCCCTGTTCGCGGCCCTGAGCATGACGGTCCTGCCGGTCGTCGTCGCCTATATCGTCTTCCAGCGACACATCCAGTCCGGGCTGACCTCAGGAGCCGTGAAGTAAGCATGTCCACCGGGAACCCCACGGTCTTCCGCACCCTCAACGAACGCGCCGCGCTCGAACTCCTGCTCCGCCACGGCGGGCTCACCCGCGCCGAGCTGGAACAGCACACCGGCCTGTCCAAGGCGTCGGCCGCGGAGGTGCTGCGCCGTCTGGAGAACGGCGGGCTGGCACGCAAGGCCGGCACCAAGCCGGGCAACGCCGGCCCGGCCGCGCAGATGTGGGAACTGGAGGGCGGCGCCGCGCGCGTCGCCGGGGCCGACCTGACCGCGAGCTCGGTGGAGGTCCGCGTCGCCGACCTGACCGGAACGACCCTGGGCCGCCACCGGGCCGAGGCGCCCGGCCCCGGGGCCGACGCCGTGGAGTTCCTGACCGCCGCAGTCGCCGCGGCCGCCGCCGAGGCCGGGCTCGGTCTCGACGACCTCGACCAGATCGTGCTCGGCGTGCCCGGCATCGTCGAAGCCGGCGGGCGGCGGCTGCGCCAGGCGGTCCAGTTGTCCGGCTGGTCCCACCTCGACGACCTCGCCGACCTGTGCGACGCCCTCGGGGCCGAACGGTTCCGGCTGGAGAACGACGTCAACCTGGTCGCCATCCGCGAGCTGGCCGACCGCGAGGGACAGAGCTTCGTCCTGCTGTGGATCGGCGGCGGCGTCGGCGCGGGGGCCGTGCTCGACGGCGCGCTCTGGCGCGGCGTCACCGGGCGCGGTGGCGAGGTCGGCTCCGTGACCGTGCCCGACCCGGCCCGCCGCGGCCGCCTCTACGGCCCGGAGGGCGGTCCCCTCGGCGCCCTCCTCGGCGCCTCCCCCCTCGCCGCCCTCGCCGCCGCCCACGGCCTGCCCGCCTCCGCGGACAGCGGACTGGCCGAGGTGTCCGCCCTCCTGAGCGACGGCACCTCGCACGCCTTCCTCGACGACGTCGCCGCCCGCGTCGCGATCGCCGTCACGGCCGCCGTCGGCGTGCTCGACCCCGGCTGTGTCGTCCTGAGCGGCCCCCTCTGCGTGGCCGGCGCCGAGCCGCTGCGCGCCCGCGTCGCCGCGCTGCTCGCCCCCACCGGCCTGGCCCCGGTCACCGTGGCCGTCGGCCGCGCGGGCGGCGGCAGCGTGCTTGAGGGCGCCGTCCGTTACGCCCTCGATCTGGCCCGCGAGCGGGTCTTCCATGCCGGTACGGCAGGCCGTACCGGAGAGCACATCCCCTAACGAAAGCTGAGACATGTTGCGCACGCTGGTCATCGCCGCCCATCCCGACGAACCCGAGATCTACGCCGGCGGCACCGCCGCCCTGCTGGCCGGGGCGGGGCACGCGGTGAAGTTCCTGACGCTCACCAACGGGGACGCCGGCCACCACGAGATGGAACGCGCCCCCCTGGCCCGCCGCCGCGCCGAGGAGGCCTGGCGCGCGGCCGACGCGCTCGGCGTGACCACGTACGAGATCTTCGACGACGTGCACGACGGCTTCCTCGAACCCACCGTGGAGCTGCGCGTGCGCGTCCTGCGCGAGATCCGCGGCTGGCGTCCCGACCTGGTGATCGCCCTGCACGCCGACGGTGGCGGCCACCCCGACAACCGCGCCGCGGGCGCGCTCGCCGGGCAGGCGGTGGAGTTCTCCACCACGCGCAACGTCGAGTGCGGCAAGCCCGCCCTGGACCGGCAGCCGGTCTGCCTGCTGATGACCGACTACGTCTCCCGTCCCGTCCACCGGGACGACGTCGTCGTGGACGTCGCCCCGGTCCAGGAGGCCAAGCTCGACGCCTGCCTGGCGCACGCCTCCCAGTTCCTGGAGTACTCGCCCTTCCAGCGCGGGCTGCTGGCCAAGGTGCCCGACCCCGCTGACGTGGCGGCCTGCCGTACGTTCGTGAGCGAGTACTGGGCCGAGCACATCGGGCCGGAGACCTTCCAGCTCGCCCCGTACGGCCGGCGCCCCGCCGAGGGCGAACTGCTCGATCTGCTGCCCTTCGCCACGCTACGGGCCCGCTGACGGAACGTCGGGGTCGGGCGCCGCGGGTGGGCCGCGAGGCCGGCCCCGGCGCGTGTTGTCCGGCCCCCAAGCCCGCGGTCGCCCGCGTCATGCCCTCCGGCGACGGTTTACGCGCTGCGATACCTCGCCCCACCGATCGGCTGGTCGAGCCGGCCGGCCCGGCCGGTCGCCACCGCGCACCGGCCGCAGGCGCGACGGCATGTCGAGGTGTGGCGCGGGCGGCGTCAACCCAGCAGCCGGGCGAGCTCGGCCATTTCGGTCTCCGGGTCCACCACGGGCTGGATCACCAGCTCGTCGACCCCCGACTTCCCCAGCGCGCCGATCCGCGCGGCGAGCTCGTCCGGGGTCCCGACCAGGCCGAACCTGTCCACCAGGGAGGGCACGACGAGCTCTCGATCCTCTGGCGACAGCCGGCCGAGGTAGCCGGGGTAGAGCGCTTGATGCCGGTTGGGGTCGTTGGGGGTGGTGCCGCGCCGCTGGAGGAGGCGCTCGACCGCCGCGGCCTCGTCAGGGGGGAGCGCGGCGCGGACGCCGGGATTCTCCACGGCGAGGATCAGCGCGCTCAGCGCGACGTGCCCCATCGCGTCCTTGACCGCGTCGCCGTAGCGGTCCTCGCCGTCGGCGAGGACGTGCAGGGAGGTCATGAGGTACGAACGCGCGTCCTCGGTGCCGCCGGCGGTCCGCCTGGCCTGGCCGAGCGCGGACCAGGCGGCGGGGTCGTGCAGCGCGTAGGAGATCACTCCGGCGCCGAGGCGACCGGCTACCGCGGCCGCCTTCGGGCCGAACACCGCCACGACGAACTCCACCGGGGCGTCGGTGTTGACCTGCGAGCCTACGTGCAGGAAGCGCACCCTGCCGGACCGATGGCCCTCGCGGTAGTCCGTCTCGCGACCGGCGGTGAGATCCCGCAGAGCGGCGGTGAACGACTCCAGCTCCGCGATGGTCGTGGGCCGCATACCGAGCGTACGGCGTGCCGTGTTGCCGGTGCCGACCCCGCAGACGATGCGGCCGGGGGCCAGGGCGTTGAGGCTGCCGACGGCCGCCGCGGCGGCGGGCGCCGAGCGCAGCGCCGGCGAGGTGACACCGATACCGAGCCTGATGTGGTGCGTGGAGGCGGCACAGAGGGCGAGGGAGACGAACGGATCGCCGTGGACCATCGGCGTGTCGAACACCCAGAAACTGGTGAAACCAAGTTCTTCCGCGCGGGCAGCCAGGCGTTCCACGCCCGGCTGCGCCGGCAGGACGATGCCGATCCGCATGGCGGCTCTCTTCTCGCCGTCGGGTGAGGTGGCCGAACCACCGGAACTATCAAGATAGGGCCTCCCGACCCTGGACGACGAAGATCCTCACCGACGTCGACGACACCCCGGCGCATCATTGATCTTGTCCGTCGTTACGGAAAATCAGGCCACCCACCAGGCGATCCCCGGGCGGAAGGTCCGGTCATGCAGAGGAGCGGCCGTGTCTTTCCCACGAGGGCCTGCGCGGTGAGCCGGCCCTCCGCGACCCGCAGGTGTTTGCGCACGAGGCTGTCCAGACCCTCATTGTCTTGCGTTATAGGCAACATCTCATGCGCCAGGTGCAAAGCGTGCCTATCGTCGCCCGCAGACAGCTCCTGCTTTCGCCGAGAGGAACACATGAGCACCAACCCGTCCGCACCGGCGGCGATGGATCCGCGCCGGCTGCGTACCATCCTGATCGCCGTCTGCGTCGCCCTGATGGCGGTCATCGCCTCGGTGACCGGACTGAACGTCGCCCAGCCCGACATGGCCGTCGAATTCGGCGCCTCGCAGACGACGATCCTGTGGATCATCAACGTCTACACCCTCACCCTGGCCGCGCTGCTGCTTCCGCTCGGCGCGATCGGTGACCGGCTGGGCCGCAAGCCCATGTTGGTCACCGGCCTGATCGTCTTCGGCGCCGCCGGCGTGCTGGCGGGCCTGGCGCCGTCATCCGAGGTCATGATCGCCGCCCGGATGCTCAGCGGTGTGGGCGCGGCGATGATCATGCCGATCACCCTCGCCGTGATCACCTCGACCTTCCCCGACGAGCAGCGCGGAAAGGCGATCGGCGTGTGGACCGGCGTCGCCGGTGGCGGCGGCATCATCGGCATGTTCCTCTCCGCCCTGCTCGTGGACGTGGCGGACTGGCGATGGCTGTTCGTGCTGCCCGTCGTCCTGGTCGTCGTCTCGCTCGGCATGATGCGATCCGTACCCGACTCCCGCGAGCACTCCGGGCACTCCTTCGACACCATGGGCGCGCTGGCCTCCGTCGTCGCCGTGGCAGGCCTGATCTTCGTCCTGCAGGAAGGCCCGGAGCGTGGCTGGAGCGACCCGGTCACCCTGGCCGCTCTCGTCGTCGGCCTGGTGGCCCTGATCTTCTTCGTGGCCTGGGAACTGCGCCGCGGGGACGCCTCTCTGCTGGATGTGCGCCTTTTCCGCGAGCGCGGCCTGGCCGGCGGCTCCATCACGCTGCTGGTGGTCTTCGGTGTCCAGGCGGGTGTCTTCGTGGTCCTGTTCCCGTTCCTCCAAGCCGTCCTCGGCTGGTCGGGACTGCTGTCCACCCTGGCGCTGATGCCCATGGCCGTGCTGATGATGATCACCTCGGGCCTGGCGCCCAAGCTGGCCGCGTACGTCGGCGCCCGCTCGACCATGGCGGCGGGAATCGCGCTGTTCGCCTCCGGTCTGGCGCTCATCGCCGGCATCGTCTCCGTCGAGGGCGGCTACCTGTCCATCCTGCCCGGCATGCTCGCCATGGGCATCGGCATGGGCCTGTCGATGACCCCGTCCACGGAAGCCATCACCGGCTCCCTGCCACGGGACAAGCAGGGTGTCGCCTCCGCGCTCAACGACATCACCCGCGAGTTCGGCACCGCACTCGGCGTCGCCCTGCTCGGCGCGCTCCTGGCGAACGGCTACCGCGGCTCCATCGACGACAGGCTCCACGGCATCCCCCGGGGCGCGGCGGACGCCGCACGCCAAGGCGTCGCCAACGCCATCGAGGCCGCGAACACCGCCGGCTCCCACGCCCAGCCGCTGGTTGACGCCGCCAGGCTGTCCTTCGTCGACGGCTGGCAGCAGGCCATGTGGGCAGGTGTCATCGTCATGGGCATCTTGTTCGTCTACGCCGCCGTCCGCGGCCCGGAGAACAAGCCATCCGCGCCGGCGGCCGAGGAGAACACCCCCGAGGCGGTCACCCCGAGGTGACCGCGCAAGAGCCGCACCGCGAGATGGGAGGGTGAGCACGCGCGCGTCCGATCACCTCGTCGGTCCTCCCCCCGGCGCCTCCTCGCCGACGCGCAGGGGTTTCCGGTGTCAGGCCACGGCTCACGCCGATCGGCTCCATCGTTTACACCCGGCCTGAAATTCTGCCGTCGCCCGCGGACACGTAGGAAGTGAAAGCACGCGGCATTGGGAAGGTCTGACGAGGATGAGACGTGAGTGACCAAGACGACCGGTCCCGGTTCGAGGCGATGTACCGGCGAACCTACGAGCAGATTCTCGGATACGCCATACGGCGGTGCTCCTCTCCCGAGGACGCCGCCGACATCGTGGCCGAGACCTATGTGATCGCCTGGCAGCGGATCGCCGGACTCCCCGACGGCGAGGCGGGCAAACTCTGGCTGTACGGCGTGGCCCGCCGGGTCCTGGCCAACCATCGCCGTAGCGAGCGGCGCAGAACTGGTGCCGGGCACTGGGCACTCGATCGCGCTGGACGTGCCCGAGTTGTGCGACTCGAGGATCCTGCGCCACGCGGCCCGCGTCGCTCTGTGAAGTCCGCCCACGCGGGCAAGTATCTCTTCTCAAAAACTAATTCTCATAATTATTTGATTTCGAGACGGCGATAGACGGTGGCACGGGAGACACCGAACCGGGCCGCTATCTCCTCGACGGCGAGACCGTCGGCGTACAGGGAACGTGCCTGCGCCAGCTGCTCCTGGGTGAGCGCGGCGGGGCGCCCGCCGTTCCGTCCCCGGGCGCGGCCGCGCGGGCCGGGCGGGCCCGGCTCGCCGAGGAGCGCCCGGGCCCCGTCGAGGATGAGGCCCCGCAGCCGCTCGGCGGGTTCGTCGCGGAACAGCACCACGGGGTCGGCCAGCCCGGCGACCACCTGCGAGGCGCGCACCCGCTGAGCCAGGCCGCTCCCGGGACCGGCCACCAGCTCGTTGGTCAGGGCGATCGCGGCCCGGAAGCGCTCGCCCACCGGAGCCTGCACCAGCAGCGTCATGTCCTTGACCAGCATCGTGAGCGTGCCGCGGTGACGCAGGTGGACGTCGACGTAGCCCTCGATCGCCCGCCACCGCACCCCGTCCGCGCCGCCACCCCCGGACTCGGCCTCGGCCAGTACCAGCTCCAGCTCGTCCAGCAGCGGCAGCGTGAGGCGGCGGAGGATCTCGTCCTTGGAGTCGAAGTGGTAGTAGAGGGCGGCCTTGGTGATACCGACCCGGTCGGCGATGGCCTGCATGGAGGTGGCCCGGTAGCCGCGGGCGGCGAACAGGTCGCCCGCGGCGTCCAGGATGCGCTGAGATGTCATGAAGCTCACTTACCCGTGGTCAGTTCTTTCGCTATATTGCTAACCAGCAGTCAGTCTATTGCTCTGGAGATGATTCCGTATGCGGACCAAGGTGTCCTTCACCGCCGCCGGCGTCCGGTGTGCCGGCTACCTCTATCTGCCCTCCGGATCGGGGCCGTCGGCGTGCGTGGTGCTCTGCCACGGCTTCAGCGGGACGATGGACCGGCTTTTCGACTACGCCGAGCGCTTCGCGGCCGAGGGCTTCGCGGCGCTCGTGTTCGACTACCGGGGCTTCGGCGAAAGCGACGGCGAGCCTCGCCAGTTTCCGGATGTCGCCGGGCAGATCATCGACGTCCGCGCCGCCGTCGCCTTCGCGCGGGCGCACGAGCGGATCGATCCCGGCAGGGTGCTGCTGTGGGGCAACTCGCTGGGTGGCGCGCACGCCATCACCGTGGCCGCCGCCGACCCCAGGGTTCCCGCCGTCGTGGCGCAGATCCCGTTCAACGGATTCCCCAAGAAGGTGCAGGGACGCTCCACCGGGAACACCCTGCGGCTGCTGGGCGCGATCGTCTGGGACACGATCCGCGGCAAGCTGGGCCTCAGGCCGTACTACATCCCCATGGTGGGACGGCCCGGAGAGCTCGCCGTGACCGCGACTCCGGAAGCCGATCAGCACATCCAGACGCTCACCGGCGGCGGGGAGACGCTGTGGCAGAACAGCGTCGCGCCCAGAGGACTGCTGCAGATGATGCGCTACCGGCCCGCGGAAGCCGCGGCGCGCCTGGCCTGCCCGCTGCTGGTCTGCGTCGCCGCCGAAGATCAGGAGACGCCGTTGGAGACCACGCGGGCGCTGGCCGACCGCGCGCCCAAGGGCGAACTGCGCGCCTACCCGGGCACCCATTTCACCTTCTACACCGACCCGACCTTCCGAACACGTGTGGTCGCCGACCAGATCGACTTCTTCCACCGGTTCGCCGCCGGCTGAAGAAGAAAAGGGGAACACATGAGTGAGCAATCGGGTCCCACCCCACGCGGCCTGACCACGCGGGAACTGGAACAACTCCTGCTGGAGCAGCGGTTCGGCGTGCTCGCCACCGTCAGGCGCAACGGCCACCCGGCCATGTCGACGGTGTCGTACCGATGGAGCGCGGCCGAACGGGTCATCCGGATCTCCACCACCGCCGACCGCCTCAAGGCCCGCCAGGTTCGCAACGACCCGCGCGTCGCCCTGCACGTACGCGGAGACGACGTATGGTCGTTCGCCGTCGCGGAAGGCGAGGCTCGGGTGAGCGATCAGCCGGAGGAGTTGCTGGCGTTCGCCGGCCAGGTGGATGACGTACCGGCCTTCCTGGAACAGCAGGCACGCGAGCAACGTGTGGTCATCACCTTGTCCGTGTCCCGCCTGTACGGCACCGCCCTGGATGTCACCCCGGCACCGTGACACATCACCACGAAAGGACGACGCACGTGTTTCGCATGGCCTTGATCGCCCTGCTGGGAGCATCGTCTCTCATCGCCCTGCCCGCCCCGGCCACCGCCACCACGCACCACTGGACAAGGGGGTGGGCGGCCGCCGTACAACATCCCAGCCAGAGCGAGTGGATCTCCAACTGGGCCTACACGGGGTTCAAGAACCACTCCGTGCGGCAGGTCGTCCGCGTCGGTGCGGGAGGATCGAGCCTGCGGCTGCGGCTGTCCAACGTGTACGGCAAAGCCCCCCTCCGGCTGACCGGCGCGAGCGTCGGCGAGTCGGCGGGCGGCGCGAGCGTGCGGCCGGGAACGATGCGGACGGTCAGGTTCGGCGGATCCGCGTCCGTGACCATCCCCGCGGGCGGGCTCATGGCGGCCGACCCGGTGGACCTGCGCGTAAGAGCCGACGAGCACGTGACGGTGACCCTGTATCTCAAGGACCCCACCGGCCCGGCGACCAACCACAACCTCGCGGTCGCCACTTCCTACCGGGCCACGGGCGACCACCTGCGCGATCCCGGCGCGGCGCCGTTCACCGAGCGGAGCACCTCCTGGTACTACCTCGCCGGGCTGGACGTCTCCACCCACCGCCCGGCGAAGAGGGAGACGATCGTGGCCTTCGGTGACTCGATCACCGACGGCCAGGCGGCGACGACCGACGCCGACCGACGCTACCCCGACGTACTCGCCCGGCGGCTGAAGCGCGCGGGCCGCTCGGAAGTGGTGCTGAACGGCGGCATCGGCGGCAACCGGGTACTCAACGACTCGGCGTGCCTCGGCGAGAGCTTCCTCAACCGGTTCCGGCGCGACGCTCTCGGCCACCCCAGAGTACGGACGGTGATCACGATGGGCGGCATCAACGACATCATGCACGGCGACACCACGCCATCGACCTGCACGACGCCGAACCCGAAGGCGACCAGCGAAGCCCTGATCAACGGCTACCGGCAGCTGATCCGCACCGCCCACGCCGAGGGCGTGAAGATCATCGGCGGGACCATCCCGCCCTTCAAGGACTCCCCGCTCTTCACCGACCGCGGCGAGTCGGTACGCGACGCCGTCAACCGGTGGATCCGCGGCGGCGGCGAGTTCGACGGCATCGTGGACTTCGACCGCGCACTGGCCGACCCGGCCGACACCGATCGCCTCCGCCCCGCCTACGACAGCGGAGACCGCCTGCACCCGAACGACGCCGGCTACCGGGCCATGGCCGAGGCCGTCGACCTCGCCGCCCTCTGAGCCAGGAGCCGCCTCGCGGGCACACCGGGTGCGCCTCCCGGCCGGAAGAGTGCGGCGATCCTCGCCGGGTGCGCGGCGGCCTGAGACACACCCGGCCGAGATGGCTACATCAGCTGGGCCTGGCCTTCCTGGGCATCCAGTACGGCGTCGCCGTTCTGTTCGGCCCAGCGGCACAGTGCGTCGACCGGCTCCAGCGCCGACTTCCCCAGGCCGGTGAGCGTGTACTCGACCCGTGGCGGCGCCTCGGCGAACGCCTCGCGCCGTACCAGCCCGTGGTGCTGGAGCCTGCGCAGGGTCTGGGTGAGCATTTTCGTGCTGACCCCGCCGATGAGGGCCTTGAGCTCGCCGTGGCGACGCGGGCCGTTGCCGAGGGCGTAGACGACCACGACCGACCATTTGTCGCTGAGGATCTCGACGGCGAGCCGGGCCGGGCAGTCGGCCAGGAAGACGTCACCCGGCCGGTCAAAGGTACTCATGGTGCGTAAGGTACCGAATGGTACCTATCAGATCTTTACCGTGGGTGGGGCAGGCCACGGCGGACACGGACCGGGGCCGCAACCCATCACCTACGCGAAGCTCTCGAGAAAGGCAGCACATGATGCGATCGATCAGGATCCTGGGTGCGCTTCTCGTCACACTCCCACTGGTCAGCACCGTCGGCGGCCCCGCCGGCGCGACAGCGGACCGACGGCCCGCGAAATATCCGACCTCCCTGGCGTTGCCCAACGGCTTCCGGCCCGAAGGCATCGCCATCGGTCCCGGACCATACGCGTTCATCGGCTCCATGGCCGACGGCTCCATCTACCGCGCCGATCTGCGCACCGGACACGGCGAGATCATCAGCCGGGGTTCGGGCAAGCCGGCCCTCGGGATCAAGACCGATGGGCACGGACGGCTGTTCGTCGCCGGTGGCACGGCCGGCGACGCCCGCGTCATCGACACCCGCACCGGCCGGGTACTGGCCTCCTACCGGCTGGCCAAGGGCCCGGCGTTCGTCAACGACGTCGTCCTCACCCGGGACGCCGCGTGGTTCACCGACTCCACCAACCCCGTGCTCTACAAGCTGCCGCTGCGCGGCCAACGACTGCCCGCGAAGGCGGAACGGATCCGGCTCACCGGAGATCTGAAGTACGGCAAGGGCTTCAACGCCAACGGCATCACCCAGACACCGGACGGCCGGGGCCTGCTCGTGGTCCAGTCGAACACCGGCGGGTTGTTCCGCGTCCACCCATCCGGCAAGACCCGCCGGGTGGACCTCAACGGCGAGTCACTGCCGGACGGGGACGGCCTGCTGCTGCGCGGCCGGACCCTGTACGCGGTGGAGAACGGGGTGACGAACAGGCGCAGCCTCCTGACCACGCTGCGCGTGAACGCGGCGGGTACCGAGGGCCGCGTCGTGCGGCGGGTGGGCAGTCCGCGATTCGACATCCCGACGACCGTGGCCGCGTTCAAGTCCCGGCTGTACCTCCCCAACGCGCGCTTCACGACGAAGCCGACGTCGGCCACGCCGTACGACACCGTGGCCATCACCCGCCCCTGACCTGCCACACCCGCACCAACGGGTACGGCCCGCCCGCGCCGCGGCGATCAGAGGCCTCGTGCGCTCAGCAGGACGGTGGCCGGGTGGTGGCGCGGACGGATGCCGGGCTGAACTCGAAGCGGAGCGTGTCGCTCTGGGGCAGCAGCAGGGCGACGCCCGCCGCGCGCGACCAGTCCGCCGGGACCAGCAGATACTGGTCGCCGGAGCGCAGCACAAGCTTCAGGCCGTCGTAACGGAACCGGTAGGCGGTGTCAGGGTCCTCGCAGCGGGTCCGCCGGATACCGGGCACATGCTGAAGGCTCAGGCCATGGGCGCTGTAGACCACCACGGCCGGAGCTCTTGAGAGCTGGGAGACGAACTCGCGGGCCCGGGAACGGCCGACCGCGGCGGAGTAGTCGTTGGCGGCCCAGAAGAGGCTCATGCCGACCAGTACCAGCACGACCGCCAGTTCCAGGACGGTGACCCAGCGCGGGCGGGCGATCCGGGTCAGGCGAGGCGTGTACACCAGAAGCAGCACCCCGGCGGCCAGGCTCAGCGGAGCGATCGCCAGTTGCCTGTTGAAGATCGTTTCGCCGAAGATGCGGGAGACCCCGTTGAGGAGCAACATCAGCCCCGCCGCGACCATCAACGGGACCAGCACCCTGGGGGCGGGGGTGACGCGGATGCCCAGCCGGGTCCGCACCCACCGCAGGACGAGTACGGCCAGCCCCACGCAGGCGGCCGTGACCAGCGGCACGAACAGGCCGTCCACGCTGAGGAACACGTAGTCCTGGGTGGTCAGGCCCAGCAGCGTCGAATCCACGCCGAGGTAGTCGTAGAACCAGAAGGCGCGGGACCAGCCGAAGTAGAAGAAGATCGCGGTGAGCGCGGTGGCGGGAGCCACGACCGCCCCGAGGACTTTGATGATCGGGGAGTCGGTCCCGAGCCAGCTCGCCGCCTCGTCGGCGGCCGGCCGCGGCTGCTTCGCCGCGGCGGGGCCGGTTTCTGGCGAGCCCTCCGTCACTGACCGGCCTCCGACTCCAGAACGTCGGGTGAACGTGGGGCGGGAGGCTTCTCGGGCGCCGGGGACGAGTCGCCGGGGCCGGGGGTTGCCGGCGTCGAGCAGGGCTCCTTGCCGGTGACGATCACGACGGTGGAGCCCTGCCTGACCATGCTCCCCTGCTTGGGTTCCGTCTCCGCGAACTGGCAGGCCGTGAGTGAACCCCTGTCGCGCGCCTCGAACCTCACCTTGACGCACAGGTTGCGCCGGGGACACTGCCGCCGGATGCCGTCCTTGATCAGTTCCGTCATCTGATCCAGGGGGAAGCCATAGTTCTCCGTTTTCGCGGGGATCTCGATCGGAGCTCCGTACGCCTCCGCACCGCCTCCGCCGCCTGTGGGGGCACCGGGCGCCTCGGCCTCCTCGCCTGTGGTGTTCGCGTCACCGGCGGGGCGCTCGGCTTCCCGCCCGACGGGAGCACCACAACCAACCAGCACCAGGCAAACCAGGAGAAGCAGCATGTTCGCGCTCAGTCGTGTCATAGCACCATTGTCCGCTACCATGCGTGACTACCCATAAGCGGCCTGTAGCCATGGTGAGGCCCTGCCGCCGTCTCGGGATCGCGGTAGGTTTCGGGCGGGTTCGGCATGGGAGGTCGGGTGGAAGGCCGCCATTTGCCCGGACGGTAGGGTGATCGTCCATGCCGTGAAGGATGACGGGGGTGGGCGGGCATGGGCGATGAGCTCAGGTTTTCGGTGCTTGGCCCGGTACAGGCCTGGCGTGGTGGCCGGGAGCTGGAGCTCGGCTCGCCGCAGCAGCGCCTGGTGCTGGCCGTACTCCTGCTCGCCGAAGGCAGGGTGGTCGGCGGCGACCAGCTCATGGATGCGCTGTGGGGTCTACAGCGCCCGCGTACCGCGGTCCAGGTGCTGCGCACCTATGTCTCGCGGTTGCGTGCGGTGCTGCCGGCCGATGCCGTGGTGTCCGTTGGCGATGGTTACGCGTTGCGGGCGGGCACGTGCGATGTCGCCGAGCTGCGGACGCTGTACGGCGAAGGCCGCTACGCCGAGGCGCTGGCCCTGTGGCGGGGCGAGCCCCTGGCCGGACTCGGCGGCGACTACGCCGAAGCCCAGCGCGCCCGCCTGACCGAGCAACGGCTGGCCGCCCTCGAACACCGCCTCGGCCAGGACCTCGACGAAGGCAGGCACGCCGAGGTGGTCGTCGAACTGAGCACCCTGTGCGCCGAGTACCCGACCAGGGAACGCCTGCGCGGCCTGCTCATGCTGGCCCTCTACCGCGCCGGGCGGCAGGCCGAGGCCATCGGCGTCTACACCGGCACCCGCGAGCTGCTGGCCGACGAGCTCGGCGTGGACCCCTCCCCAGAGCTGACCGAGCTCTACCGGCAGATCATCAGCGCCGACCCGGCTCTCGGCCGGGCGCCCGCCCGGCCGAGAGCCGCCGCCGCGCCGGCCGCCCCACACGTTCCGCGGCAGTTGCCCGCCGACGTGGCCGACTTCACCGGCCGCGAGAGCGAGGTGGAGGCGCTGGTGGAGGCACTGCGCCCCGGGGAGAGCTCGGCGCTGGTGGTCGCCGCGGTGGCGGGTACGGGCGGGGTGGGCAAGACCACGCTGACCGTGCACGTGGCCCACCGGCTGGCCGGGGACTACCCGGACGGGCAGTTGTTCGTGGATCTGCGCGGCTCGGGCGCCCAGCCGCTGGAACCCGATCTGGTGCTCGGTTCGTTTCTGCGCGCGCTGGGCCTGGAGGAGGCGCCGGAGGAGCCGGCCGAGCGGGCGGCGCTGTATCGCTCGATGCTCGCCGGCCGGCGGATGCTCGTGGTGCTCGACAACGCGGCCGGTGTGGCTCAGGTGCGGCCGTTGCTGCCCGGCTCGGCCACCTGCGGCGTGCTGGTGACCAGCCGGGCCCGGCTGATCGGGCTGACCGGCGCACGCCAGGTGGACCTGGAGGTGCTCGGACCGGTGGCCGCGTCGCGGCTGTTCACCAGGATCGTGGGCGAGCAGCGGGTGAGCGCCGAGCGGGGCGCGGCGATGGATCTGGTCGCTGCCTGCGGGTTCTTGCCGCTGGCGATCAGGATCGCGGCCGCCCGGCTGGCCGCCCGGCCCGGCTGGAGCGTGGCCGGCATGCGCGACCGGCTCTCCGACGAGCGGCGCAGGCTGTCGGAGCTGCGCGCCGGCGATCTGGCGATCGAGGCCACGTTCGCGCTGGGCTATGAGCAGCTCGACGAGGCGCACGCGCGGGCCTTTCGGCTGCTGGCCGTACCGGATATGGCGGACGTGCCGCTGCGTGCCGCGGCCGCGCTGCTGGATCTGCCCGAGCTGGAGGCGGAGGCGATCTGCGAGGCGCTGGTCGACGTCAGCATGCTCGAGTCGCTCTCGCCCGGCCGCTACCGCTTCCACGATCTGCTGCGCGTGTTCGCCAGGAGCCGGGTCGATCCCGCCGCCGGCGCGGCTCTCGACCGGCTGCTCGATTACTCCGCCGCCGCCGTCGCCAACCGCTTCCGCTCGCTGTTCCCCGGCGACCTGCGCGCCGACCTGCTGCCCACCGGCGAGTGCCCGGACGCCTTCGACCCCGGCGAGACCGACGCCCTGCTGTCAGTGGTACGGCAGGCCGCCACGCGCGACCACGCCGACCGCTACCGGCTGGCCTGGATCGTGGACATGCTGACGGACGTCGCCCCGGAGTCGGTGGCCTTCCGGCACACCCTCGACCTCCTGGTCGCGCGGGCCGGAGACGAACCGCGGGCCGAGGGCCTGGCCCGCTACCTGCGTTCGGCCCTGTCGTCGGCCGACCGCGAGACCCGCCGGTCCGACGCCCTGGCGGCCATCGATCTGGCCCGGGGCGACCAGTACGTGACGGCCGTCGCCACCGCCTCCCTCGGCGTCCAGGCCTACGACGACGGCGACTACCAGGCCTCGGTCGAGCTCATCAGGCGGGGCGTGGACATCTTCTCGCGCAGCGGCGACAGGGGCGCCGAGGCTCTCTGGCTCGGCCTGCTGGCCCGCTCACTCGCCGCGGCGGACGAGCCCGGCCAGGCCGTGGAGGCGGCCCGATCGGCCTACCGCGTCCACGCCGAACTCGGCGGCGGCACCCCGCGGCACCCGTGGGCGCCCTACCAGCTCGCGTTCACGCTGCAGGCCGTGGGCTCGCTCGACGAGGCGTTGCGCATGTTCGAGACCGCGGTCACGGGTTTCCGTGAGATCGGCGAGCTCGACTGGATCGGCACGGCCACCACCCGCATGGCCGGCATCCACCTCACCCTGGGCGATCACGCCGGCGCCCTCGAACTCGCCGAGCAGGGCCTGGCCGCGCTGCGGGAAGTCGACGACGAGCACTGGCAGGGCAAGGCCCTGATGATCCTCGGCCAGTCCCTCACCGCCACCGGCCGTCAGGAACACGGTCACGCCTGCTACACCGAAGCACTGGAGATCTTCGACCGCCTCTCCCTGCCGGAGGCCGAAGAAGCGCGCACGCTGCTGGCCGCGGTGAACGCATAGCTTCGTGTACCAGGACACCGGCCTGCGATGCCGGGTGAGCCGTTCGCGCCTGGCCACGTCCGGCGGGTGTTACCGGGCGTGGGTCACCTTGTTGTTGATCGCCAACCGGGCAGCCCCTGAGCCGGTGGCCGGCAGGCCTCTTCGCTGCCGGTGCGCTCGCGGCGGCACCTTGGCGTTGCCGGGCGGGACCGCGCCGCGATCTCCGGACCGTGCGGATCCCGCGGAAGGCAGGTCAACCGAGCTGCGTGGCGAGGCCGGACCCGGAACCCTCTCCGTGGGATCCGGTGAAGCCCTACGGCCGGCCAATGCATCGCGCCATGGGCGGAACCGGCCCCCGGCACCGGACACAAGAGGAATGTGACCAGCAACAGCGATGCCGAGTTGTGGGCGTTGGCGCTCGCCGGCGATGAGCATGCCTTCGGCGACCTCTTTGACCGGCACAGCCGCGCTGTCTACAACTACTGCTTCCGCCGGACGGCCGACTGGTCGGTGGCCGAGGAGCTGACCTCGGTGGTCTTCCTTGAGACCTGGCGGCGCCGTACGCAGGTCCGCATGGAGGGCGGCTCGTTGCTCGCCTGGCTCTACGGCGTGGCGACCAACTGCCTGCGCAACCACCGGCGCGCGCTGAGACGGCATGGCGACGCCCTTGCCCGCCTGCCCAAGCCCGTCCCGGCGTACGAGGTCGCCGACCTCGTGGTGGAACGCGTTGACGACCAGCGGCGCATGCGCGAAATCCTCGACCACATCCAGACACTTCCGCGCCGCGACCAGGAACTGCTCGCGCTCTGCGTCTGGGAGGAACTCTCCTACGCCGAAGCCGCCGCCGCGCTGAACATCCCGATCGGGACCGTCCGCTCCCGCCTCAGCCGCCTCCGGGCGAAGCTCCTGGAACCCCCGCCACCGACCGGCCACAAAGGGAGAGAAAAACCTTTCAGGGAGGAACTTTCATGAACATCCCGACACGGCGGGACCTGCCTGGCCACGAGACCAGGAAGCAGCATCTGATGTCCGAACTGTCCACCATTCACCGCACGCCGCCTCGCCGCAGGCTCCTCTTCAGTGCCCTCGTCGCCTCCGCCCTGGCCGCAGGCGCAGCCGTCGCGCTGACCATTCCCGGTCTCCACGGCGAGACCGTCGAGCGCCACGGACTTGTGCCCGACACGTCCGTGGCGCTCGACGGGGCCCCCGCGGTGCTCGTCAAGGCGTCCCGGTACGCGGCGAGCGAGCCTGAACTGAAGCCGGCGCGAGGCCAGTTCGTGTACGTCGAGGCGAAGAGCGCCCAGAGCGAGATTCTCGATGAACGCGGCCAGGGTCAGCCCATCGGAGCCTCCCACCGGCACGTCTGGCTCTCGGCGTTCGGCGGTGAGGCCGGGCTGGTACGTGAGGAGGGCGGCCAAGGAAACGGCACGTGGCTGTGCCACAAGAACGACGGGGCCGCGCCGTCGATCGCGCCGATCGAGGACGAGATCGACCTCGCCAAGCCGCCGACAGGCTGCGAGGACGCACCCGCGTACCGTATCGACCTGCCCACGGACGTCAAGGCGATGAAGGACTGGCTCTACCGCAACAGCCACGGCGGCAACCCGCCCGACGTTCAGGCCTTCGTCACACTGGGGGACACGATCCGCGAGGCCTACGTCGGCCCCAAGGCGCTCGCCGCGATGTTCAAGGCCGCCGCGGAGATCCCCGGCACCAAGGTGTACGACAACGTGACGGACTCCGCCGGGCGTCCCGGAATCGCCGTCGGCCAGACGTTCCGCGGCATCCGCCACGACCTCATCTTCGACCCGAAGACCTTCAAGTACCTCGGCGAACGACAGGTCGTCGACTACGACACCTCTTTCCGCCCCTCCGGCGGCACATCTGGTGAGGAGACCCCTTCTGCGGAGATGAAGAAGAACATGCCCGAAGGCAAGGTCCTCTACATGTCCGCCACACTCAGGGTCGCGGTCGTCGACGAGGTCGGCCGGCTTCCTTAGCTTCCTGCCCGTCTTCTCGCCCGGCCCGCCCGCCTGATCCGCCGAACGAGACCGGGTACTCAAGGTCGTGGACCGAGGCGGGGCAGTACACCAGAAGTGACTGCGCCCAACGTCGCGATCGGCCAGCCTGTACGGCCCCGCCTGCCGCGACCGGGAGCGAGGCGGCGAGGGCGGTCAGGTCGGCGATGAAGATCTTCAGGACCGGGCCGTGTACGGCGAGGGTCCTGCGGGTGCCGGCACCGCCCACCGCGGGCACCCCGGGTGCGCGTCCGCCTCCAGGTCGAGGCCGCGCTCGCACTTGTATCAGTGGCTTCGTCCGGGCCGGGAGGGTGTGCCGCTGATGTGTTCCGGGGTGTTGCGGTTCCAGATGGACGCTCCCGCGCAGATGAGGCCGATCAGCAGCGGGTAGACGGCGCAGCGTTCCACGAGGCCGATGAGGACGTTGGTCCCTGAGCCGGCGAGGGCGAGGAAGCCCACCAGGGCCACGAGTCCGATCGCGCCGAGGACGACCATGGCCTTGCCGGTCTTCTGAGCGATGGCGACGTGTCGGTGCAGCCATCCCAGCATGATGATGAGCACGTTGCCGCCCACGATCCCCGCGAAGGCGCCCAGTGCGTGATAGTCGATGGCCGCGTTGTCGGCTGTTTCGCCGGAGCCGGGGAAGAAGGCCAGCAGGATGCCACCGGCAGCCAGCAGGGTCGCCGGTGCGAGCACTGCCCAGCGGCGCCGGCCCCGCAGTCCCCTGAGCATGGCGGTACCGGCGAACAGGGTGATTCCGAAGAGGAAGAAGCCGGTGTTCATCACCCACGCGAGTGGCGAGTACATGAACTGCCCGAACGCCTCGGACGGGCCGTGAACGCCGAGGTTGCTGATGTAGTGGTGGGTGTAGCTGTAGGGGGGATTCGTCCATGCCGCGGCGGCGACGAATTCGGCGAGGAAGAAGATCGCTCCTCCGGCGATGAGTACGGCGCCGGCGGTGCGACGTTGCGCCATCCGATGACCGCCTGGGGTGAGCGTCTCGGTCTTCAGGTCGTTCACGGTTGCCTTCTTTCGGTGACTCGCAAGTGATGTCCGCGGCCTTTCCGTTCCGGATCCGTCGCCTGATCGCTTCAGTCGCCGTCCGGATGTCCCGGGCACCTGGTGGCTGGTATCAGTTCATTACTGTATCGATACCAGTTTCGGTGTCAAGCCAACTATTGGCTGGATCCAGTACGATGGCGGGCATGAGCGATGTGCACCAAGCGGGGCGGCGGGAGCGCAAGAAGGCCGCGACCCGGGCGTTGATCGTGGAAGCCGCGCACGAGCTGTTCCTCGAGCGTGGTTTCGACGCTGTGAGCGTGCGCGAGATCGCCGACAAGGCCGACGTGTCGCCGACCACCGTCTTCGCGCACTTCCCGCAGAAAGAGGCCCTCGCGTTCGGCGACGAGGACGAGCGGCACGAGCAGCTCGTGGCCGCGATACGTGACCGATCGCCGGGGACCTCGATCTCCGCCGCGCTGAAGGCGCACTACCTCGCCGAGATCGCCGGGTTCGGGTCCGGACCCCAAAGTCAGATGCTCGCTCTGATGGAACAGACACCCGCCCTCGTCGAGTACGCCGAACGCATGTGGTTCCGCCACGAAGACGCCCTGATCGCAGCGATCACCGCAGACTTCGGGCTCACCGAACCGAGCGACGAGATCCGCTTCTACGTCCGGTTCGCCCTCCAGATACAACTCAACGCCACCCGCGACGCCGATCCGGAATCGACCATCGATGCAGGGTTTCGGCTCCTCGATGAGGGCTGGTCGCATTACCAGGACGAAGCCACGACCTGATTTCGGGCGGTGCTTCCGGCATTCGCCGTCGCCCTGCCACAGATGGAGCCGCCGGCGCCGTCTCACCGACACGACTCGGAGGATAGGGAACCTCTGAAGGTCGCTTCTCGTGTGGCCGTGCTCGACGGAGTTCCCGATGGAGCCTCTGCCATGGTTGCCGAGGAGTGAGGGTCGGAGCCGCGAGTGGAGTTCCCGTTGGCGAGCACTGAATCTTGGGGCTGCGACGAGGCCGGGCGTGAGGTACCAGGCATGATCGCTGAGATGGCCGGTTCGGACCGGGTGCCGCCAAGCGCGCGGGCCGGGCCGGCCGCCCCGCGCGCTCCCGCGGCGTCAGTCGTTGACCCGGGGTGACCAGGCGCCGTCGCCGTCGGGGTAGAACCGGGTGGTCACCACGTTCCACCAGCCCCAGCGACCCCGGGTGGACTGGTACTGCGTGGCCTTGTAGCCGCCGCCGAAGGCGGTGTTGACGACCGGGCCGCCCAGGCAGGTGCCGACCGCGCCGCCCGATTCGGCGGTGGCCGTACACGTGAAGCGGAAGCCGCGGCCGTCGAGCACGTCCAGCCAGTCGGTGTTGGGGCCGAAGTCATTGGTGAAGGGGCTGTAGAGCCCGAAACGGGCTTTGCCGCCGGAGATCATGCTGCACTGCGCGACCGGGCCGAAACCGGTGGACAGCGAGGGCCGCTGGCAGTTGATCCAGCCTTGGTCGCTTTGGACGGCCACCATCCGGATGTCTCCTGGAGCGAGCGCGGCGGCGCCCGCGGGCGGCGGGCCCGCCTGGTCGACCAGCGGGAAGGTGGCCTCGACGGTGGGGTCGGCGTGCGCTGCGACGGGGGTGAGCGCCAGCGCGAGAAGCGGTACGGCGAGCAGGGCGAGAGCCTGTAAGGAGCGACGTGCCATGAGCGTGCCTTCCTTGTCCGGGTCTTCGAACCGTGCGCCCTCACCATCCCCTGGAGCTCCAGGCCCGACAAGACCCAAACTGGATTCTGAATCCAATAAGCCCCTGGGCGAAAGTGACAAGTGAGGAGATCGCGCCAAAGGGGACGATCCCCGGCCGCCTCAGGCGCCACGCGAGCCTGGTGCGCTGGGGTGGGCCGAGGAAGGCGGCGATGTCGGCGACGCAAAGGCCCGGTCCCGAGGAATCTTCTGCGGCTTGGTTGTAGGCCGACGGCCGTCGGGGTTGAATAACTTTTGAATAGGTTATCTTTCGGGAGGCGCCATGGAAGCGATCAACGAATGCTTCCGCACCCACGCGTGGCTGGTCCGGTCCTACCTGCGCCGGCTGATCCCGTGGCAGGAGGTCGACGACGTCTCGCAGGTGGTCTTCGCCGAGGTGTGGCGATCGAGAGAGCGCTATGACCCGGACCGGAGCCTGGAGACGTGGCTGCTGAGCATCGCCCATCGGCGAGCTGTCGACCATCTGCGGGTACGGCGCCTGAGCACGGTCTCGCTCGACCTGGTGGCGGATCCGCCGGGGCGGGACGGGCGCGTCGACATCGAGCGGCTGGCCGACCGTGACCGGGTCCGGCGGGCGCTGGCCGTCCTGCCCGATCCGCAGCGTGAGGCCATCGAGCTGGCGTACTACGGCGAGCTCAGCCAGCGCGAGATCGCCGAACGCCTGCACGTGCCGCTCGGCACGGTCAAGGCCAGGACCGCGCGTGGACTGCACCGCCTGCACACACTCCTGGTGGCGGCATGACCCGGCCGGTGATCGCCGTCTCCAGCTGCCTGCTCGGCGAGCCGGTCCGGTTCAACGGCGGCCACAGCCGCGACCGGTTCCTCACCGGGCTGCTGGCGCCGTTCGTAGACTGGATGCCGATCTGCCCGGAGATGGAGCTGGGGCTGGGCGCGCCGCGCGACACCCTGCGCCTGGAGAACGAGTCCGCCGGGCCGCGCCTGAAGGTGCGCAGAACCGGCAGGGACCTCACCGACCGGATGGCCGCCCTGGCCGGGCGCCGCGCCGCCGTCCTCGACGTCGACGGGTACGTGTTCAAGGCCAAGAGCCCGACCTGCGGGATCCACGGGGTGGCGCTCTACCCCCCGGACGGCCCGCCGATCGACCGCCGCCATCGGGGCCTGTTCGCCGACACCATCCTGCGCGCGCATCCGCTGCTTCCGGTGGAGGACGAAGGGCGGCTGAACGACGCGCTTCTCAGGGAGTCCTTCGTCGAGCGGGTCTTCGCGCACGCGCGGCTGCGCGAGCTCCTGGCCGGCGACTGGCGCCCGAGGGACCTGGTGGCCTTCCACTCCCGGCACAAGATGCAGATCCTCGCCCATGACCCCGCCGGATACCGGCAGGCGGGCCGGATCGTGGCCGGTGCGGGCCGCGGCGCGCGCGAGGAACTGGCTCACGCCTACGCAGACGCCTTCCGCCGGTCACTGGCGAGAAGGGCGACCCCGGGCAGGACCGTCAACGTCCTGCATCACTGCCTGGGCATGCTCTCCCTGGACAAGACCCGGCGCGACGACCTCCTCGCGGTCATCGACTCCTACCGGGCGGGCCTGGTGCCGCTCAGCGTGCCCGCCACGTTGCTGCGCCACCACGCGCGCGGGCAGGACGCCGGATACGTACGCGATCAAAGCTACTTCTCCCCTTATCCCGACACGCTGCGGCTACGCAACCACGTGCCCGCCTGATCAGCCCGCCATGACGGATGCTGGAACCGGCCGCCGGGGACGCCGGATGAGACACCGCTCCTGGCGGGCTTGTCGCGAAGAAGGGCAGTGAATCATGGCGCTTTGCCTGGTGACCGGGGCGAGCGGTTACATCGGCGGGCGGCTCGTGCCCAGCCTGCTGGCCGCCGGCCACCGGGTACGCTGCATGGTCCGCTCACCCGCGCGGCTCCGTGATCTGCCGTGGGCCGCCCAGACCGAGATCGTCGCCGCCGACGCGCTCGACGCCGGCGGCACGCGGGCGGCGCTGGAGGGCGTGGAGGTGGCCTACTACCTGATCCACACCATGGGCGGAGGACGGGACTTCGCCGCCGCCGACCGCCGGGCCGCGCAGACCTTCGCCGAGGCGGCCAAGGCCGCGGGCGTGGGCAGGATCGTCTATCTGGGCGGGCTGGCGACCGACGAGAACCTGTCGCCGCACCTGCGCTCGCGCGCCGAGGTGGAGCGTGTCCTGCTCGACGGCGCGGTGCCCGCCGTCGTGCTGCGCGCGGGCGTGATCATCGGCTCGGGTTCCGCCTCGTTCGAGATGCTCAGGCATCTCACCGAACGGCTGCCGCTGATGACGACCCCGCGATGGGTGAACTCCCGGACCCAGCCCATCGCCGTCCGCGACGTGCTCCGCTACCTGACCGCCTGGGCCTCGGTGCCGGGCGAGGTCGACCGCGCCTTCGACATCGGCGGCCCGGACGTGCTCACCTACGCCGACATGATGCGCGGCTACGCCGCCACGGCCGGCCTGCCGCCCCGGCTGATCATTCCGGTGCCGCTGCTGAGCCCCTGGCTGTCCAGCCTCTGGGTCGGGCTGGTGACCCCCGTCCCCGCCGCCATCGCCCGGCCTCTGGTGGAGTCGCTGCGCAACGAGACCGTCTGCCGGGAGCACGACATCGCCCGATACGTCCCCGACCCTGCGGACAACCTGATCGGCTTCCGCCACGCGTGCGAGCTGGCACTCAAGAAGATCAAGGAAGCCGACGTCGACACCCGCTGGTCCTCGGCCTCCACCCCCGGTGCGCCCAGCGACCCGCTGCCCACCGATCCCGGCTGGGCCGGCGGCAGCCTCTACATCGACCACCGCACCCGGAGTACCGACGTCGCGCCCGAGGCGCTGTGGCGGGTGATCGAGGCGATCGGCGGCGAGAACGGCTGGTACTCCCTGCCCGTCGCCTGGCGCCTGCGCGGCGCCCTCGACCGCGTCATGGGCGGCGTGGGCCTGCGACGCGGCCGCCGCCACCCGCACCTGCTGCGGGTCGGTGACACCATCGACTTCTGGCGCGTGGAGGAGATCGAGCCCGGCCGGCTCCTGCGCCTGCGCGCCGAGATGCGGCTGCCCGGCCTGGCCTGGCTCGAGCTCGGGGTCCACACCCGGGACGGGCGGACGGTCTACGAACAGCGCGCGCTGTTCCACCCGCACGGGCTGGCCGGACACGTGTACTGGCGGGCGCTCGCGCCGTTCCACCGGCTCATCTTCGGCAGAATGCCCCGCAACGTGATCGCCGCCGCGGCGCCGATCACGTCAGCGCGGCGGTGATCGCCCGCACGGCCTCCTCCAGCGAACCGACCCGCACGGCCGCGCGCGGCAACCCGCCCCGCCAGCCCGGCCCTCCCACCATGAGCCGGTACGGCGGGCGCAGCGCGGGCAGCGCGCCCAGCGGCTCCGGATCCCCGGTCGCCCGCTGCTGCGACCACACGAACACCACCCCCGGCGACAGCGCCCGCATCGCGCCGGCCAGCGCGGCCGGCGGCGTACGGGCGCCCAGCACGCGGCTTTCCACCCGGCAGCGCGTCGCCAGCGCCGCGGCCAGCGCGTAGACGGGCAGGCTGTGCTGCTCGTCCTCGGCACACGCCAGCAGCGCCGGACGGACGTTGACGGGCGCGGCCGGCCGGGCGATCAGTGGATGCAGGGCCGCCATCACCCGGTCGGAGAACACGTGCTCGACCTCGATCCCCGCCCCCGTGCGCTCCTGGCCCCTGCTGATCGTCGCGAAGACCGGCAGGACGAGCCGCTGCCACGTCCACGCCACGCCGTACCTGCTCAGTGCTGCCGACAGGCCCTCGTCGAGCGTGCGGCCATCCAGCACCGCGGCCGCCCGCGCCAGCATGTCCGCCGACGGCACCGCCGCCTCCGGCGGCCGGGGCGACGGCGGCCGCGGAGCTTCGGCCACCGCCGGCGCCTGGTCCAGCCGGATACCCAGGGCCTCGCGCGCGGCGTCCGCGGGCGCGACCCCCTGGTGGATCAGCCGGGCCATCTCCCCCAACCGGCGCAGATCCGCCTGGTCGTAGCGGCGATGGCCGCCCGGGCTGCGCCGGCTCGGGCCGATGCCGTAGCGCAGGTTCCAGGTGCGCAACGTGGGAGCGGGCACGCCAAGCCGCCTGGCCACGGCTCCTATGCCGTATCCCGGCTCCTCGGCAGGCGCGTTCTCCGTCGACATCGTCCATCATTCTTTCGGACGCCGGCCCCCCGCGGTTGCAACCGGCACCGTGGCGCTCACGAACACCCTGGTGATGGATACTGTGATCGTCCTGTTCAACCGGGACCTGCGTCTGCACGACCACCCCGCGCTCAGCTCCGCCTGCGAGCGCGCCCGCACGGTGGTTCCGCTGTTCGTGCTCGATCCCGCCGTGCCCGCGGGCCGCCGCACGAGCTTCCTGCTCGACAGCCTCACCGACCTGCGCGACCACCTGCGCGCCAAGGGCGCCGACCTGTTCGTACGGCACGGCGACACCGTGGCCGAAACCGTGCGCCTGGCCCGGGAGGTCGCCGCGGAAGCGGTCTTCACCTCCGCCGACGTCAGCGCCCTGGCCCGCCGCAGAGAGCAGCGGCTGGCGGCCGAGCGGATCGGCCTGCGCCTGTTTCCCGGCGTGACCGTCGTCCCGCCCGGCCTGCTGCGGCCCGCCGGAGGCGACCACTACCGGATCTTCACCCCCTACTGGCGGGCCTGGACCCAAGCCGGACGGCGAGCGCTCGCGCCGGTCCCGGCCACGATCACCGTCCCGGCCGATCTGGAGCCGGGAAAGATCCCGCACGCGCCACGCTGGGGCGCGATGCCCGGCGGCGAGGCCCATGCCCGCGCCCGCATGCGTACCTGGATCGGCGCGCATCTCGACGACTACTCCGACAGGCACGACGACCTCGCCGGGGACCGTACCTCCAAGCTGAGCCCCTACCTGCGCTTCGGCTGCCTGTCACCCCTGGAACTGGCCGGGCACGGCAACGAGCCCTTCACCAGGCAGCTGTGCTGGCGCGACTTCCACCACCAGGTCACCTTCGCCTTCCCGGACATCGCGCGCGACGACTACCGTCCGCGCGGGCACGACTGGCGCGACGACGAGGAGGCGCTGCAGGCGTGGAAGGCCGGGCAGACCGGCCTGCCGATCGTGGACGCCGGCATGCGCCAGCTCCTCGCCGAGGGGTGGATGCACAACCGCGCCCGCATGATCACCGCCTCCTACCTCGTCAAGCACCTGCGCGTCGACTGGCGGGCGGGCGCCGCCCACTTCTTCGACCTGCTGCTCGACGGCGAGGTGGCCAACAACTCCGGCAACTGGCAGTGGATCGCCGGCACCGGCAACGACACCCGGCCCAACCGCACGTTCAACCCGATCCGGCAGGCCAGGCGCTTCGACCCCGACGGCGCGTACGTGCGCCGCCACGTCCCCGAACTGGCCGACGTCCCCGCCCGGCTGATCCACGAGCCCTGGCTCGCCCCCCGGCCGATCCCCGGCTACCCGCCGCCGGTCGCTCTGTGACGCCGGACCGCGACAGGTGTGCCCCCGACGCCCTTCGCCCTGTACGTGTGACAGGCGGGCAGTGCGGCAGAAGGCGGCGTGTCCCGCCGGTGCGCGAGCGCGCGGATCACGTGGCGGTGGTGAGCCAGGTGGTGATGCCGGTGTTCAGGCGGTGCTTGAGTGCGGCCGGGGCGAAGGAGGCGTTCACCGCGTTTCTGGCGAGATCGGCCAGGACGGCGTCGCCGTACCCGAAGACCTCTCGCAGGAGCTCGTACTCGGTGGCCAGGTCCGTCTCTCCGTCGGTGTTGATCGTCACCGTCAGGCCGGCGTCGAGGAGGCGGGGCAGGGGGTGTTCTGGCAGGGAGGGGACGAGTTTGAGCAGGACGTTCGAGCTCGGGCAGACTTCCAGCGCGATGCCGGCGGCGGCCACCTGCGCGGTGAGGGCCGGGTCGTCCAGGATGCGGATGCCGTGGCCGAGGCGGGCGGTGCGGCCCGGGCCCAGGGCGGCGCGGATGCTGTCCGGGCCCGCGGACTCGCCGGCGTGGTGGACCAGGCGGATGCCGGAGGCGTGGGCGGCGTCGATGACCTCGGTGAAGGGGGCCAGCGGGTACTCCTCGTCGCCGGCCAGGCCGATGGCGACGACCTCGGGGTGGCTTTGGGCAAGTTTGAGGGTTTTCCAGAGGCGTTCGACGGGGCGGCGGCGGGAGTGGTCGAGGATCACCCGGCACTCGATGCCGTACTGGCGCCCTTCGGCCAGGCCCTCCAGGACGGACTCCAGCGGCATGTCCGGGCTGCCGAGCCGTTCGCCGTGGGCGGCCGCGGTGAAGCTCACCTCCGCGTAACGGGTCCCCTGAGCCGCCTCGTCCTGGCAGAACTCCCTGGCTACGCGGCGGAAGTGCCCGGGTTCGACCAGGCGCTGCCTGACCTGGGCGCGGTGGTCGGCGAAGTCGCGGAAGGTGGCGAACGGGCCGCCGCGTCCGGCGGGGCCGCCGAGCTCCTCCGAGGTCTCGGGGCGGACGGTGCTCTCCAGGTGTACGTGCAGGTGTGCCTTGGGCAGCGCGCGCAGGTCTCTCACCGCACGGACCCTAACCGACCGCCCACCTGCGAAGCAGCCCATTTTCCACCCCGCCCGGCGCCTCAACCCGGCGCTCGCGGGGCCGGCAGGCGCGGAGCCGGCGCCCAAGGGCGGTTCCGGGCGCGCGAGAACGGACCGGCCGGGCAGGGTGAGGCGGCGGACACAGGACGGCGGGTCCTGAGCGGACGCCGGGCAGGGGGCGGGTGCCGAGCAGGGAGCGGACGCCGAGCAGGGAGCGGGTGCCGAGCAGGGAGCGGGTGCCGAGCAGGGAGCGGGTGCCGGCGCGGGACGGCGGTCCCGGGCGGGCGAGGGGCGGCCCATGGGCCGGGGGTCGGGAGTCCAGCCGGGGCGGAGGTCAGGGGCGGTTGAGCTAGCTGAGGTAGTCGCGCAGGGCCAGGGCGCGGGAGGGGTGGCGGAGTTTGGACATGGTCTTGGACTCGATCTGGCGGATGCGCTCGCGGGTCACCCCGTACACCTTGCCGATCTCGTCGAGGGTCATGGGCTTGCCGTCGGCCAGGCCGTACCGCATGGTGATGACGCCCGCCTCGCGCTCGGTCAGGTCGTCCAGCAGCGACCGGAGCTGCTGCTGCATGAGCGTGAACGAGACCGCGTCGGCCGGTGAGACCGCCTCGGTGTCCTCGATGAGGTCGCCGAACTCGCTGTCGCCCTCCTCGCCGAGCGGGAGATGCAGGGAGATGGGCTCGCGACTGTAGGACTGGACCTCGACCACGCGCTCGGGCGTGATCTCGACCTCGGGGGCGAGTTCCTCCGGCGTGGGCTCGCGGCCGAGTTCGATCTGCATGCGCCGCTGGACCCGGGCGACCTTGTTGATCAGCTCGACCATGTGCACCGGGATGCGGATGGTACGGGCCTGGTCGGCCATGGCGCGCGTGATGGCCTGCTTGATCCACCAGGTGGCATAGGTGGAGAACTTGAAGCCCAGGCGGTAGTCGAACTTCTCGATGGTGCGGATGAGGCCGAGGTTGCCCTCCTGGATGAGGTCGAGGAAGAGCATGCCGCGGCCGGTGTAGCGCTTGGCGATGGAGACGACCAGGCGCAGGTTGGACTCCAGCATGCGCTCCTTGGCGCGCAGGCCGTCCTCGGCGACCCATTCCAGGTCGGCCCGCAGGTCGAGGGGGAGGTCGGTCTCGGTGTCGAGCCGTTCGCGGGCGAACAGGCCGGCCTCGATGCGCTTGGCCAGCTCGATCTCCTGCTCGGCGGTGAGCAGGGGGACGCGGCCGATCTCCTTCAGGTACGCCTTGACCGAGTCGCCGGTGCCCGGGGCGCTGTCGTCCAGGACGGGAAGCTCTGCTACTTCGGACAAGACGCTCTCCTCGCTTCGGTGGGCCGGCTTCGTCGGTGACGCGGTGAGTAGAGGCAAGAGGGACCCTTCTCCAAACTTAGGATGGGCCCAACTTTAGGTCAGCACGAGAGTAGTGTCAACCTAAAATAAGGACCGACCTAAAATTTTTAGATGGGGATGCTGAGGTGAGGCTGCCTCTTTCACGCTACCCAACGCCGGGGCGAACAAAGCTCCATCAGCTGAGGCTCTTGACATATTCGGCGGCTTCGGCGATGGGCGGCCCTAGATCGGCATCCCGGTCCCGGGGGTCCGCCACTCGATCGCCCCGCCCTCGTGACCGGCGAAGGCCAGCAGGCGCGCGCCCTCCTCGGCCAGCTCGGACCGAGCCGTCTCCGGCAGCGGCGAGAAGGGCACCATGACCAGGGCGCCGTCCTTGAAGTCCCACATGCCGCCGACGGTTCCGTCGACGAGGAAGGTGGGGTAGATGACCGAGCCGACGCAGATCGCCTTGCGCTGCTCGTCGGTCATCATGCGGCGCCGGTCGGCGAAGGCCACCATGAGGTTGTCGAACCACGGCAGGAACCGCACCGGCGCCGGGGTGTCGGCCGAGACCAGAGGCGCCCCCGGCAGGTCATAGAGAACTTTGCCGGATATATCGCGATATTTTGCCAGGTCCATCGCCTCCATCACCGGCTTCAGCCGGGTCAGGCCCGACCAGGCCTGGACGTCCATCACGCCGGCCGGGCCGTACGCGGCCAGATACCGCGTCACCAGACGCTCCACCGGCGGCGACGACTCCAGCGCGCGGCCCAGCCACTCCTCGGCCAGCGTGAACGGCGTGGCCCCGCCCCGGTTCCAGGTCCCGTTCGGCGGCGTGTGGATGATCGGCAGCAACGACTGGGCCGACCAGCCCAGCCCGGACGGTTCCACCTCCGGCCAGCGCACGGCCAGCAGGTCGCGCAACTGCGGCCGGGTCAGCGTCCGCCCGGTCAGGTGCTCGCGGGCCAGCTTGGCCAGCTCCTCCAGATCCACCTCCGGCATGGACCTGCCGAAGGCGGCCTGCCGCGCCCGGCTCATCGGCACCTGCATCAGCGGCCGCAGCCAGAGGTAGTCGCCGGAGGCGGCCAGGTGCTGGGTGGCGCGGAGCATGGTGCCGCGCACGACCTGCTTGCCGTACAGCAGGGAGGTCAGGTCGTCCTGGGTGAAGGAGGTCAGGCGCGACCACAGTCCGATGTACGGCGCGTTGGCCTCCTGGCCCTGCAAGGCGACCAGGCGTTCGAGGGCCGCCCGCACGTCCAGGCCGGCGCGCTCCAGCAGCAGCTGCCGGTGCAACGTGGTGCGGTTGAGTACCTTCTGGCTCAGCTCCATGGACCCAACCTAGAACTCAATGCGGAAAGGTTCATTCCGCATTGAGCAGCTCGTCCAGGGCTTCGCGCAGGTATCCGGTCAGCTCCCACGGGTCCGGCACCATCTGCCGGTCGGTGATGACGCCGATGTCCAGCGAGCCGTCGTAGGAGAAGGCGGTGATGTTGATCCCGCCGCTCACGTCGGTGATCACCGAGACCGGGTAGTGGGTCAGCAGCCGCGCCCCGCACACGTACAGGGGGAACTGCGGGCCCGGCACGTTCGAGATCGCCACGTTGATCGGTGGCGCCGTCTGCCCCACCAGCCCGAACGCCGAACGCGAGGCCAGCCCCATGAGCGCGGCGGGCATCGACTCGCTGAACTCCCGCAGCCAGCGCGCGGGCGCGAGCGAGAACCTGTCCTTGATCCGCCGCATCGAGTCACGGACGTGCCGCAGCCGTTCCAGAGGATCTTCCACGTGTACGGCCAGCGGCGCCGTCATGATCGCCACCTGGTTGCCCGGCCCCTCCTCCCCCGCCGAGCGCAGCGAGAACGGCACCCCGGCGGCCAGCGGCATCCTCGGCACCCCGCCGTGGGCGGCCAGCCAGCGCCGCAGGGCGCCCGCGCACACCGCCATGACCACGTCGTTGACGGTGACGCCGTTCGCCTTGCGGACCAGCTTGATCTCGTCCAGCGGCAGGGAGACGAAGGCGAAGCGCCGGTGGGCGGAGACCGGCCCGCTGAACGGCGTGCGGGGCGCGGGCAGCGAGGGCAGCTCGGGCAGCTTCCCCGATCCGGCCAGGCGGCGCGCCAGCCCCGAGACCAGCCGGCTGCCGGGGATCCACGACACCACCGGGATCTCGTCCAGGTGCGGCAGTGCCCGCGCGGCGAAACGCACCGCCTGGGCCGGGTTGGCGCTCATCCTGATCAGTGCCCGTCCGACCATCTCCAGCCCGTCGGGCGCGGGTTCGTCCCGGTCGGGGGCGGTCTGGGGCGGCGGAGCGGGCACCGGGGTCAGATCGAGTAAGGCGGCCAGCACGTCGGCGCCGCCCACGCCGTCCACGGCCGCGTGGTGGATCTTGGTGTAGAGGCCCATGCGGCCGCCCGACAGGCCGTGGATCAGGTAGATCTCCCACAGCGGATGACCGCGGTCCAGGCGGCGTGGATGCAGCCGGGAGACCTGGTCGGCGAGCTGGCGTTCGTCGCCCGGCGGCGGCAGGCCGATCTCGCGCACGTGGTAGTCGAGGTCGAGGTCGTCCTCCTGCACCCAGTACGGATGGTCCAGCCCGAACGGCACCGGCGCGAGCTTGCGGCGCAGCGCCGCCACGTACGGCAGCCGTTGCTCCAGCAGGGCCTGCAGATCCGAGCGGTTCAGGTCGCCCTCGAGGATGGCCAGCCCGGCGATGTTGGGCACGTTGGTGGCGGTCTCGAAATGCAGGAACTGGGCGTCCAGGGCGGTCAGCTGTGGCACAGGTCACACCTCCGCCCCGAACCAATCAGACTTGCTCCACGACTTCAAGTGCGGGGGCGTCGGGTTCGGCGAAGGCCAGCAGCCGCAGGGCCTCCTCCTCCAGTCTCGCGCGCGGGACCGGCGTGAACGGCGAGAGCAGCAGTGTCGCCTTGCGGGCCGTGCGCTTGATCTGCCAGGTTCCGGCCACGAAGCCGTCGGACAGGTAGACCGCCCGCACCCGCAGGTTCTTGGTGGTGACGGGGAAGGCGGGGTCGACGACCCTGCCGCGGTCGGCGTGGCCGAGGAGCAGGGTGTCGAAGTCGGGCACGAACCGCACCGGCGCCTCCGCCCCGCCGCCGGGCCGCGGGGCGCCGGGCAGGTCGAACAGCTCTCTGCCGCGTTCGTCACGCAGGCGGTCGAGCGGCATGCCGTACAGGATGGGCTTGAGGCCGCCGAGGCCCGACCAGGCCTGTACGTCGGCGACGGTGGCGGGGCCGAAGGCGGCCAGATGCCGGGTGACGAGGTCCTCCTTGGCGGCCGGCGTGAGGGTGAGTCCGGGCAGGCCGAAGGCGGCCTCGCGCGGGAAGCCCCACGGGTCGCCGGTCGGGGCCATGGTGAGCGGCATGAGCATGCGCACCGCGTAGCCGAGCGCCCGGTCGTTGACGTCAGGGAAGAGCGGCTGGAGGCGGGGCCGGATCTCGTTGAAGGTCAGCGGCCCGTCCTCGGCCAGCATCTTCCCGGCCGCCTCGATCACGCCGTCGAAGGCGACGTTCGGGAAGCGGCTGGACAGCGCGCCGGAGAGCACCTCGTCCAGCAGCGGGCGGAAGGCGGCGAAGTCGGCCGCGGTCACCAGGTGGAGCGTGCCACGCCACAGGGTGGCGCGCACCAGCGTGCGCGCGTGCAGCGCCGCGTGCAGGTCCGCGCGGTCGAAGCGGGCGAGCCGGGCCCACGCTCCCAGGTACGGCGGCCGCGGCTCCTGGGCCTGCAGCCCGCCCACGCGCTCGACGACCTCGCCCACCGTCCCGTCGAACGGCGTGAGCAGGTGCTGTCGTGCCAGCGTGGCCCGGTTGAGATCCCTCAGCGTGAGCATGAAGACATCATGGCCTTTCCCCCCAGACAAGATGCAACCCCGACGTACTCCCCCGAAACGGTACGTGCCGCCTACCCCGCCCTCTCCGACGGTCACGCCTACCTCGACGGCGCGGCCGGCACCCAGACCCCGCGGCCCGTCATCGACGCCATCGCCGGCGCCTACCGGGCGGGGCTGTCCAACGTGGGCGGGACCTTCCCCGCCAGCCACCGCGCCGGCGAGATCGTGGCCGCCTGCCGCGCCGCCGTGGCCGACCTGGTCGGCGGCGTGCCGAACGGGGTGATCCTGGGTGCCAACATGACCACGCTCACCTACCGGCTGGCGCGGGTGCTGACCGGGCCGGGCGACGAGGTCGTGGTCTCACGCCTGGACCACGACGCGAACGTGCGGCCGTGGACCCAGACGGGCGCGCGGGTGCGCTGGGCCGAGGTCGACCCGGTGACCGGTGAGCTGCCCCTTGACCAGTTCGCCGAGCTGGTGGGCCCGCGTACGCGGCTGGTGGCGATCAGCGCGGCCAGCAACATCCTGGGCACGCGGCCGGACGTGGCGGCCATCTGTGAGATCGCGCACGCGGCCGGGGCGCTGACGTACGTGGACGGGGTGCACGCCACCGCGCACGGCCCGGTCGACGTGCACGCGCTCGGCGCCGACTTCTACGCCACCAGCGCCTACAAGTGGTCGGGCCCACACGTCGGCGCGGTGATCGCCGACCCGGTGGCGCTGGAGTCGCTGCACCCGGACAAGCTGCTGCCCTCGCCGGACACCGTTCCCGAACGGTTCGAGCTGGGCACCGCCGCGCTGGCCGACCTCGCCGGCGTGACGGCGGCCGTGGACCACCTGGCGGGCCTGGTGCCGGGCCCGGGCGGCCGGCGCGAGCGGCTGCTGGCCTCGATGGCCGCCGCGGAGGAGCACGAGCTGGGGCTGTTCGCCGAGATGCTGGCGGGCCTGGAGACGATGCCGCACGTCACGCTGTACGGCAAGCCCGCCCGCCGTACCGCCACCGCCTACTTCACGGTGGCGGGGCTGGCGCCCCGGCGGGTGGCCGAGCACCTGGCCACCCGCGGGGTCAACGTGTGGAGTGGCCACAACTACGCCTGGGAGCTGACCGGCGCGCTGGGTATCCGCGACTCGGGCGGGGCGGTGCGCGCCGGGCTCGTGCACTACAACGACCGCTCCGACGTGGAGCGGCTGCTGGAGGGGGTGGCCGAGCTCAGATCCAGCCCTCCAGCGAGGCCATGAAGCCGGGCAGGTCGTCGCGGTGGACACAGTGGCCCGCGCCCTTGACGGTGCGGAGCTCGAAGCCGCGGCGCTCCAGTTCGGCGGCCAGTTCGGCGCTGATGGTGAAGCTGGGGTCGGCCACCTGCACCAGCGAGGGCACGACGGGCCGCTCGGGCACGTAGTCGCCCCTGACGGCGTCGAAGAAGGCCGGGTCGAACAACGCGAACCCGGCCAGTTCGGCCTCGATGTCGGCCTGCGACCAGCGCGGGTTCATGGTCCTGACGCTGTCTCGCGTGGAGGTGGCGACCATGTCGCGCATGAAGGCGGTGGCCTCGGCGGGTACGGCGTCGAGGGCGAAGCCGGGGTCGGAGTAGATCGCCTTCTTCGGCCGCAGCCGCTCGGCCGCCAGCGACAGCGACAGGCCGCCGAGCGAGTGGCCGATGGCCACGTCGGCGCCGCTCGGGAGGTTCTCGGCCAGGTCGTCGCCGAGCAGCTCCGGCCGGTACTCCCCGCGCGGGCTGGCGCCGTGACCGCGCAGGTCGGGGGCGATCACCCGGTAGCCGCGGGCGACGAGCTCGTCCTCGACGGCGTGCCAGGTGCGGTGGTCGGACATGCCGCCGTGGATGAGCAGCGCCAGCTTGTCGCCGTCACCGCGTTCGTGGACGTGAAGCTTCATGGTGTCGAGTTTATACGTATAACCATGGAATGAATCAAGAGGCTGCTTTGCTTGCACGTACAAGAAAATCGGATACAAGAGAGAAGGCTCACCCGATGGACGCGGCCAGGCTGTTGGTGAAGGCGCTTGAGGCGGAAGGCGTCGAGTACGTCTTCGGCATCCCCGGAGAAGAGAACATCCACTTCGTCGACGCGCTCAACGACTCCCCCATCCGCTACATCCTCGTCCGCCACGAGCAGGGCGCCGCCTTCATGGCCGAGATGTACGGCAGGCTGACCGGCAGGGCCGGCGTCGCCTCGGCCACCCTCGGGCCCGGCGCCATCAACCTGCAGCTCGGCGTGGCCGACGCCACCACCAACTCCACTCCCGTGGTCGCCATCACCGCCCAGGTGGGCCTCGACCGCATCTACAAGGAATCCCACCAGGTCGTCGACCTGGTCTCGCTGTTCCGGCCGATCACCAAGTGGGCCGACCTGGTCCCCGCCGCCGAGGCGCTGCCCGAGATGCTGCGCAAGGCGTTCAAGACCGCCCAGACCGAACGCCCCGGCGCGGTCTACCTGGCCATTCCCGAGGACGTGGAGTCCGCCCAGGTCTCCGACGACCTGACACCGCTGCGCGTCAACGTCGTGCGGCCGCAGGACCCCTCCCCCGGGCAGGTGGCCCGCGCCGCCGACGTCCTGGCCGGCGCCCGGCACCCGATCATCCTGGCCGGGCACGGCGCCAGCCGCGCCGGCGCCTCCGCCGCGCTGATCCGCTTCTCCGAGCAGCTCGGCCTGCCCGTGGCCACCACCTTCAACGGCAAGGGCGTCTTCCCCGACGACCACCGGCACGCCCTGGGCGCGGTCGGCTTCATGCGCCACGACTACGTCAACTTCGGCTTCGACGAGGCCGACGTGCTCATCAGCGTCGGCTACGAGCTGCAGGAGTTCGACCCGGTCAAGATCAACCCCCACGGCGACAAGAAGATCATCCACATCCACCAGTTCCCCGCCGAGGTCGACGACCACTACCCCGTCGAGGTCGGCATCCAGGGCGACATCTCCCGCTCCCTGGACGCGCTGGCCGCCGCCGCGCCCAGGCGCTTCACCATCAACGGCACCGGCGAGAAGATCCGCAGGCTCATCCGCGAGGAGATGGCGCAGGCCGCCGCCGACGACGCCTTCCCGCTGTCGCCGCGCCGCGTGGTCGCCGACATCCGCGCCGCGATGGGCCGCGAGGACATCGTGCTGGCCGATACCGGCGCGGTGAAGATGTGGATGGCCCGCATGTACCCCACCTACGAGCCCAACACCATGCTCGTCTCCAACGGCCTGTCGTCGATGGGCTTCTCGGTCCCGGGAGCGCTGGCCGCCAAGCTCGCCTTCCCCGGGCGCAAGGTCCTGGCCGCCACCGGCGACGGCGCCTTCCTCATGAACTCCCAGGAGATCGAGACCGCGGTGCGCGAGCGCATCCCGATGGTGGTGCTGGTCTGGGTGGACGACGCCTACGGGCTCATCGAGTGGAAGATGGACCTTGAGCTCGGGCGCAGCTCCAACATCGCCTTCGGCAACCCCGACTTCGTCAAGTACGCCGAGGCGTTCGGAGCCCGCGGCTACCGGATCACCGCCGCGGACGAACTGCTCCCCACGCTGCGCAAGGCACTCGACGACGACACGGTGTCGGTGATCGCGGTGCCGGTCGACTACTCGGCCAACCTGGAGCTGACCAACAAGCTCGGCGAGCTGACCGGCCCGTTCTGAGCCCAGCCCCTAAGATCGTGCCCGATGACCGACCTCCCCGACGCGGGCGGGGCGCTGCCGGTGCTCCCCGCCGGCCAGGCGCCCCCCGTCGAGCCCGCCCGTGATCCCTATCACGTCTATCTCGCCTCGCTGACCAGCATCGAGTCGCGCCGCACCATGCGCGGCTGCCTCGACCGCATCGCCCGCCTGCTGACCGGCGAACCCGCCTCCACCGGCGCCGGCCAGCCCTGGCACCTGCTGCGCTACGAGCACACCGTCCGCATCCGCACACTGCTCACCGAGCAGGGCTGGTCACCGGCCTACGTCAACAAGCACCTGGTCGCGCTGCGCCGCGTGCTGAAGGAGGCCTGGCGCCTCGGCCAGACCTCGGCCGAGGACTTCGCCCGCGCCTCCGACCTCTCCCCGGTACGGCAGAGCCGCCTGCCCACCGGTCACCACGTCCCGCCCGAGGTCGTCGGCGCGGCGCTGTCGGCCTGCGACGACTCGGTGGCGGGGGTGCGCGACGCCGCCCTGATCGCCGCCCTGTACTCCACCGGCTGCCGCAGGGCCGAGATCGCCGGTCTGGAGCTGGCCGACTACGACCCGGCCGCCCGCTCGCTGCGCGTGCGCGGCAAGCGCGACAAGGAGCGCATGGTCTACCTGACCACCGACGCCATCGGCCTGCTTGAGCGCTGGCTGGCGGTGCGCGGGGCCGGTCCCGGCCCGCTGTTCAGCCCGGTGAGCAAGGCCGGGCGGCTGCGGCCCCGGCCGCTGAGCGGGCAGGGAATCGCCGACATCCTGACCCGGCGGCTGGGCGAGGCGGGGGCGGCCCGCCGTACCGCGCACGACTTCCGCCGCACCTTCATCGGCGAGCTGCTGGACGCGGGCGTGGACCTGGCGACGGCGCAGGCGCTGGTCGGGCACTCCTCCCCCGCCACCACCGCGCGCTACGACCGCCGTCCGGAGAAGACCCGGCGCGAGGCCGTCGACCGCATCAAGCTTCCGCGGGCACGGCCGCTGGCCTGAGGCCGGTCAGCCGGCGACCATGCCGATGACCAGGTTGATGGTGGTTGCCAGGATGCTGGTGCCGAAGACGTAGGACAGCAGGCAGTGCCGCAGCACGACCTTGCGGATCGCCCGGCTGGAGACGCTGGTGTCGGAGACCTGGTAGGTCATGCCGAGGTTGTAGCTGAAGTAGAGGAAGTCGCTGTAGGCGGGCGGCCGGCCGGAGTTGAAGTCGATGCCGCCCGGGGTCTCCTGGTAGTACAGGTAGGCGTAGCGGGTGGCGTACATCAGGTGGAGCGCCGCCCAGGCCATGAACACGCCGCCGAGCGCGGTCGCGGCGGCGGCGTGACCGGGGTCGGCGTTGCCGACCGCGAGCAGCACGACGATGGCGACCAGCCCGCACAGCGCGACCGCGACGACCACGAGTTCGTCGGCGACGGGCCGGAAGTCCTCGCGCCCGGCGTTGCGCCGGGTGGTGTGGGCGTCCATCGGCCACAGGACGGCCAGGCCCGCGACGACGAAGACGGTCTCGGTCGCGGCGATGGCGGCCAGGACGCCCAGGGGCGGATGCGTCAGCAGGCCCACGGCGGTCCCGGCCAGCGCGCCCGCGACCGCCGCGCCGACCAGCCGGGTGACCGCGGAGCGCGGCGACCACAGGTTCATGGTGGACACTCATACACGCCCGGATCACCGGCAAGCCGCATCGACACGGCCGGGTAGGCTGCGGAACGTGAGTCCTTTCGACCTGCTCGCCGACCTGGTCGCCGACGGCGGAGTGGTCGTCCTGAGCGGCGCCGGGCTCTCCACCGAGTCCGGCATCCCCGACTACCGGGGCCCGAGCGGCCGCAGGCGCCCGTCCAGCCCGATGACCTACCAGGACTTCACCGGCTCCGCCGCCGCCCGCAGGCGCTACTGGGCCCGCAGCCACCTCGGCTGGCGGCACATCGAGCGCGCCCGGCCCAACCCGGGCCACCGGGCGGTCGCCCGGCTCCAGGAGCTGGGCCTGGTCTCGGCGATCATCACGCAGAACGTCGACGGGCTGCACCAGGAGGCCGGCGCCGGCGGCGTGATCGAACTGCACGGCAGCCTGTACCGGGTGCGCTGCCTGTCCTGCGGCGAGCGCACCCCTCGCGCGCGCCTGGACGCGCGGCTGTCGGCCGCCAACCCCGGCTGGGCCGCCGACGCCGGCCAGGTCAACCCCGACGGTGACGCCGCCGTGGAGGATTCCCTGATCGACGGCTTCGCGGTCGTGGACTGCGAGGGCTGCGGCGGGCTGCTCAAGCCCGATGTGATCTTCTTCGGCGAGAACGTGCCGCCGCCCAGGGTGGCCGAGTGCTACACGCTGTCGGAACGCGCGGGCCTGCTCCTGGTGCTCGGCTCCTCTCTGACGGTCCTTTCCGGCTACCGGTTCGTACGGCACGCCGCCCGCCACGCCGTACCGGTGGCGATCGTCAACCAGGGCGCCACCCGGGGCGACGAACACGCCAGGCTCACCCTGGACGCGCCCCTGGGTGACACCCTGACCAACCTGGTCAGCAGGTGCCCCACGTGACGCGGAAGACGTTGGCGTAGCCGTCCGGTCCCGGCAGGTTCTTCACCTGGCCGCGCTTGACGCACGTGATGAACGCGCCGCCGAGGTCGTACAGCCGCGCGTCGTTCTTCCCCGGGTCGCTGACGCCGTTGTTGTAGGCGGAGCGCACGTTGAGACACCGCACGCCGGTGCTGGCGTCCTCCGCGCAGACCCGCGTGCCGGTGCCGCCCTTGCCCTTGTACAGGCAGACGTGGCCCGGCGGGCAGTCGCCCGGCGCGGCGGCCGCGTGGGCCGCCGCGGGCAGGCCGGTCATGACGACGAACGCGACGATGGACAGGAACAGAGCACGCATGCGATCACCTTTGTGAAGAGATCAGGAGTTCTGGCCCGCCCATCGTGGTCGGCGTCGCTTTTGATCTGCTTTAGAAGCGCTCGGCTTTGATCTGCTTAGAAGCGCTCGGCTTTGATCTGCTTAGGAGCGCTCGGCGATCTGCTGGAACTTGCCGAGGATGGCGCGCGGGTCGCCGCTGGGCCCGACGGCGGTGCCGAGTTCCGCCGCGACCGTGCCGCGCAGCTCGGACCAGACCGGCTGCGAGGTCGGGTCGAAGCGCGCCTTGGCCACCATGTCGACGATCGGGCTGACCTTCGGGTCCTTGCGCATCAGCGTCGAGGCCGAGGCGGTCGTCGGCAGCAGGCCCTCGACCTTCAGGTACTTGGCGTAGTTGTCGGCCTGGTAGAAGTAATCGAGGAACTCGCGGACGAGCTGCTGGTTGCCGTCCTTCTTGAAGGCCATCAGGTAGTCCTGGATGCCGTGCGTGCTGGGCTCGGCGCCGTGGTTGGTGGGATGGGTCGTGGCGCCGTACTTGACTCCCGCCTTGTCCACCGCGTCGAGGAAGGCCCTGGTGCCGAAGGAGGCGTACACCATGCCCACCTTGCCCTGGGCGAACAACGGCCAGGTGCCGTCCGGGCGGTTGGTCTGGCCCGGGTTCGGCTGCGTGTAGCCGTCCTGGGTCAGCGTCTTCAGGAACTCCAGCGTCTCGACGGCGCGATCGCCGTTGACGGTCCACTTGCCGCCGGTACGCCAGTCGCCGCCGTTGGCGCGCATCCAGGTGCCGAACTCGTAGTCGCCGGCCTCCGCGCCCAGCGCCAGCCCGTACGGCACGTAGCCGCCGGGCAGGGCCTTGATCGCCTTGACCGCGGCGCGGAACTCGTCCCAGGTGGCCGGGGGCTTCTTGAAGCCCGCCTTCTCCAGGATCGTCTTGTTGTAGTACATGCCGTTGACGGTGGCGACGAACGGCAGGCCGTACTGGGCGCCGTCGTAGGAGGCGTTGTCGGCGAAGGACGGCAGGAAGTCCGCCAGCACCTCCTTGGACACCACCTCGTCGGCGCGGTACAGCAGCCCGGCCTCGGCGTAGTCGGCGAAGACGTTGATGTTCAGGACGTCGGGGAACTGCTTGGTCTGCACCATGGTGTTCACCTGGCTCTGCAGGTTGCCCCAGTCGATCACCTGCAGGTCCACGTTCTTGCCGGGGTGGGCGGCCTCGAAGGACTTGATCAGCTCGTCCCAGTAGGGCCGCGTGCCTTCGGTGTACTGGGCGACGACCAGCTTGATGGACTTCTGCTCGCCGCCGGCCGTACCGCCGCCGGAGCCTCCGCACGCGGTCAGCGCGAGCGTGAGGGCGGCGATCGCGGCCAGGCCGCCGAGCCGTGGTCTTCTTCTGGAGGTCATGTCATACCGATCTTTCTCGTGTTCACTTGGTGCTGCCCGTGGTGAGGCCGCTCACCAGGTGCTTCTCGATGAGTGCGAAGAGGATGACGGCCGGCACGATCGCCATCAGCGCCGCGGCGAACAGGTACTGGTAGTTGGTCTCGTACAGGCCGATGAACTGCTGGATGCCGACCGTGAGCGGCACGCGGCCGGAGGGCGGGTCGTTGAAGAGCGTCAGCGCGATGACGAACTCGTTCCACACCTGGATGAACGTGAAGATCATCACGGTGACGAGGCCGGGCGCGGCCAGCGGGAGGATCATCCGCAGCAGGATCCGGAACTTGCCGAGGCCGTCCATCATCGCGGCCTCGTCGATGTCCACGGGGATCGAGCTGAAGTGGGCGTGCAGGATCCACACCGCGAAGGCGAGGTTGAAGGCGGAGTTGATGGCGATGATGACGGCGTAGCTGTTGATCCCGTCCACGAACAGCGCCTGCCGGTAGAGCCCGATGAGCAGCGCGACCGCGGGGAACATCTGCGTCACCAGGATCACGCCGAGGAACGCCGTGCGCCCCCGGAAGCGGGACCTGGCCAGCACGTACGCCGCCGGGGCCGCCACGAGCAGCACCAGCGCCGTGGAGGCCAGCGCGACGGTCAGGCTGACCCGGAAGTAGTCGGCCAGCGGAATCCGCTGCCACACGTCGGCGTAGTTGGACCACGCCCAGCTCCGGGGCAGGTAGTCGGCGGGCACGGCGAACAGTTCGGCGTCGGTCTTGAGCGAGCCGGACAGCATCGCGGCGTACGGCGCCAGGAAGAACAGCGCCACCGCGAACCCGATGATCGGCAGCACCACCGGACGTACCCGTGCCCACCCGCGGCCCGCCCGCGCCAGCACCGGCCGGGACTTGACCGGGGCCGGCCGCCACGGGGCGGCCGCGGAGGGTTCGGGAGCGGCCGCGGCGGCCGGCGGCGCGGGCCTCTCGTCCGTCGCCGAAGGGTTGCGATACGGCCGCAGCACCAGCACGAACGCCAGGATGAGCAGCAGCAGGAAGGCCACGTTGAGCACGCCGAGCGCGGCCGCCTCACCCGAGTCGAGCTGGGCGGTGAAAGCGATCTTGTACAACCACGTCACGGTCGTGTCGGCGTGGTTGCCCGCCGTCTTGCCCATGATCACCCAGATGACGGTGAACGCGTTGAAGACGTGCAGCATGTTGAGAACCAGCGCGATCATGAGCGAGGGCCGCAGGATCGGCAGCGTCACCCGCCGCCAGGTCGCCCACGCGCTCGCCCCGTCGATCTTCGCCGCCTCCAGCACGTCGTGCGGCACCGTCTGCAGCCCGGACAGCAGCACGTAGGTGGTGAACGGCATCGAGGTGATGATCCCGACCGCCATGACCGAGTACAGCGCGGTGGCCGGGTCCTTGTACCAGTCGACGGGCGCCGAGATGATCGACAGGTCCATCAGCAGCCGGTTGAGCAGGCCGTTGCCGCCCTCGTAGATGAAGCGCCAGACGGTCGCCGTCATCACCAGCGAGGCCGCCCACGGGACGACCAGCGCCAGCCTGACGAACTTCCTGCCGAAGAAGTCCTTGGACAGGAACTGCGCCAGCGCCAGCGAGAGCAGCACGGTGAGCCCGACGACGAGCACCAGCCACAGCAGCGTGTTGCCGGCCACCTGGCCGAACGCGTCCTCCTTGAGGAGCCTCGCGTAGTTGTCCAGCCCGGCGAAACCCCTGACCAGCCCGATCCTGCTGATGTCGAGGAAGGACATCCACACCATGTAGACGGCGGGGAAGCCGACGACGCAGACGATCAGCGCGGTGCTCGGCGTGAGCCAGCGCCACGGCACCGTGCGCTGCCACAGGCCGGCGATCCGGCTCACCGCGGGTTCCTGAGGTTCGCGGTCCAGGCGTCCAGCGTGGCCTGCCACTCCAGCGGGTCCTCGGGCCGGCCGGGCACGCCCGGACGCGTCTGCCAGGGCATCGGGCCGGAATCGCGGCGGTACTCGACCCCGATCGCCTCCAGCCGGGGCAGGTGGGCGGCCAGGCGGCGCCGGAAATCGGCCAGGTCCCGCTCGGGTCCCGACCAGACGGTCTCGGCGAAGGCGGCCAGCCTCGGGAAGGCCATGTAGTCGACGTGCCGGCTGGAGTCGATCAGCTCGGTCCAGATCCCGCACTGGGCGCCCAGGACATGCTCGGCGGCCGGGTCGCCGCGCAGGTCGGCGGGGACGGGCTCGAAGGCGTAGACGTCCTCGACGGTGAGCACGGTCCCGAACGGCACCGGCTCGTCCTCACGCTGGCTCTGCCGGTAGTCGAAGTAGACGGCGGTGTTGGAGCAGTTGATGACGTCGTGCCCGGCGCGGGCGGCGGCGACCGCGCCCAGGTCGGCCCGCCAGGCGGCCACGACCGCGCCGGGGGCGAGGCCGCCCTCCAGGATCTCGTCCCAGCCGACCAGGCGCCGCCCGCGCTCGGCCAAATACTCGTCGAACTGGTGGATGAACCAGCTCTGCAGCTCGTCCTCGTCACGCAGTCCCAGCTCGGCGACGCGGCGCCGGGCCGACGGGCTGGTGCGCCACTGGTCCTTGGGGCACTCGTCGCCGCCCACGCACACGTACTGGCTGGGGAACAGCTCCAGCACCTCGTCGAAGACGTTCTTGAAGAAGTCGATCGTGGCGTCCTCGACGTTCAGCACGTTGACGCCGACGCCCCAGGTGGTGCCCACCTTCAGCGGGGTGTCCAGGTTGCCCAGCTCGGGGTAGGCGGCGATGGCCGACTGGGTGTGCCCCGGCAGGTCGATCTCGGGCACGACCGTTATGTACCGGCGGGCGGCGTAGGCGACGATCTCCCGGATGTCGTCCTGGGTGTAGTGGCCGCCGTGCGGTCGGCCGTCCATCTCGCCCATCCAGCCGACCTGGCTCTCCTCTCGCCAGGAGCCGATCTCGGTCAGGCGCGGGTAGCGCTTGATCTCGATGCGCCAGCCCTGGTCGTCGGTGAGGTGCAGGTGCAGGACGTTCAGCTTGTGCAGGGCCATCAGGTCGATGAAGCGCAGCACGTCCGTCTTGGTCATGAAGTGCCGGGCCACGTCGAGGATCGCGCCGCGCCAGCCGAATCGCGGCCAGTCCTCCACGTGTACGGCCGGCAGCTCCAGCGCCCCGGCTCCCCCCGCGCGGCGGAAGGCGGCGGGCGGCATGAGCTGGCGCAGCGTCTGGGCGCCGTAGAAGGCCCCGGCCGGCGAACCGGCGTCCAGGGCGATCCCGTCGGGCGCGACGGTCAGGCGGTAGGCCTCGGGCGGCAGGTCGTCGAGGCCGAGGGTGATCGTTCCCGGGCCGGGGGCGGCGGGCAGCAGTTCGCCGCCGGTGACCGGGCCGAGCTCGCCGCGCAGCCAGGCGGCGACCTCGCCGAGCGCGGGGTCGGCGGTGAGCGCGGTGCTCCGGTCGAGGATGAAACGGCCGGGCCCTGCCGCGTACCGCGTGGGCTTGGGGACGATCATTCGGCGGGTCTCCTAGGAGAGGGGTGACAGACTTACGAAGGAGTGCATCATTATTAACACCGAGCCCTACGAGGGTCAATGCTCATTTCTGCTCACAGCCCTGCTGCGTGCACACTTTTGGACCTTGGATGCGGCATAATGCATCATGACTTACAGAGGACACCTGCATTAGGACGGCGATGGTCACACTTCGGGGCGGCGACCTGTCGCGGCTCAGGCAACTCAACTCCCTGACCGCGATCGGGGCGCTGCGCGGCGCGGGCCCGCTGACGCTGTCCGCCCTGGCCACGCGCACCGGGCTGTCGCGGCCCTCCATGAAGGAGGTCGTCGACGAACTCATGCAGCTCGGCTGGGTGGAGGAGACCCCGCCCGCGCAGGGCACGATCGGCCGCCCCGCCCGCCGCTACCGCTTCCGGGCGAGCAGCGGCTACCTGGTCGGGCTCGACATCGGCGGCCACAACATCCGCGCCGCCCTGGCCAACCTCAACGGCGAGATCCTCGCCGAGACCCGGCAGCCCGTGCAGCCGGACACGCCCGTGGAGGAACGGCTGGCCGCGATCGAACGCACCGTCGCGAGCTGCCTGGCGCTCGGCGGCAAGACGATCGCCGACGTGTGGATCGTCGCGGCCGGCACGATCGGCGTCATCACCCCGGAGGGCCGCATCCACTACTGCGCCGCGATCCCCGCCTGGACCGGGCTCGACCTGGCCGGGCGGCTGCGCGAGATGTTCCCCTGTGACGTCGTCGTCGAGAACGACAGCCGCCTGGCCGCCAGGGCCGAGGCCCAGCGCGGCACCGCCCGCGACGCGAACGACGTGGTGTTCCTGCACGTCGGACGCCGGATGGGGGCGGCGCTCATCATCGGCGGAAACGTCCACCGCGGCTTCGGCGCCGCGGCCGGCGAGATCGCGATGCTGCCGCAGGCCCAGTGGTTCGACGCGCCGGAGCACCTGCAGAACTGCTCGATCATCCCCGCGGACACCTCGCCCGCCGACGCCGCCGGCTACACGCTGGCGGCGGCCCGCGCCGGCGACCCGGTCGCGCTGGCCGCGGTCGGGCGGTACGTGGACGACCTGGCGGTGGGGACCAGCGCGATGGTCCTGCTGCTCGACCCGCAGGTGGTGGTGCTGGGGGGCGGGTTCTCCCGCTCGGCCGACGTGCTGCTGCCCCCGCTGCGCGAGCGCCTGCGACGCACCTGCATCCGCCTGCCGGACGTGCGCGCGTCGACGCTGGGCGACGAGTGCGTGGTCACCGGCGCCATCGACTACGCCGTCGCCCACCTCGACCTGCAACTCTTCACCCCCGACGTGCCTCTCCCCACGTCGCGCTGATCTCCCTTCTGCGGTTCTCCTCCCTCCCATCCCTTACGGCAGGCCGCCCCCACCACCGCCCGCCGACGTGGGCGGCGGCCCGTCGTCTCCACGCTCGTCGGGCGCGTCTCACCTCACCGTGACGTCGCCCTCCTGACCCGCGTGCGCCGCCTGGCGGGCGGGCAGGTGGGCGTGGTGGAGGTGGCGCAGAGTGCGCGGGCCGCCCGTGACCCGCGGGCGGCGGGCACCCGTGGGCCCGGTGGTGGGCCACAGGACGCGGGCGGCGATCGCGGCGGCCACGGCCAGGGTCGTCAGTGCCGTCGCGGCGGCCGTCATGCCGGCGCTCGTCGCCAGCCAGCCCGCCAGCGGGTAGGTGAGGAGCCAGGCGGCGTGGGACAGGGCGAACTGGGCGGCGAAGGCGGCGGGCAGACCGGCCGGTGCCACCGAGCGGCGGATCAGGCGGCCGGTCGGGGTGAGCACCGCGGCCGTGGCGGCGCCCAGGACCGCCCACGTGGACAGCATCGCCCACCAGGTCAGCGTTCCCGTGGCCAGCGCGGCGGTGATCGCGGCCAGGCCGGTGAACAGGGCGAACGATCCGGCCAGCATCACCGTGCGGTCGGACAGCCTCTCCAGGAGCCCGGGCAGGAGCAGGGCCACGGCCATCGAGCCGGCTCCGAAGGCGCCCAAGGCCAGCGAGACCTCGCCGGTGCTTCGCTGCAGGTGCTCGCGGGCCAGGACCACCGTGTTGACGATGACCATCGCACCGGCCGCCGCCACGGCCAGGTTCATGGCCAGCAGGGCGCGCAGGGGCGCCGTGGTCAGGAAGTGCCTGGCGCCGGAGGTGGCCTTGGCGAAGGGGCCGGCGGCGTGCCGTACCGGCTGGGGCTTGGGCAGGACCACGGAGAGCACGAACAGCGCGGACGCCAGGAAACCCAGAGCGGTGCCCATGAACAGCCAGTTGTAGGTGATCAGGCTGAGGAGGGCGGCGGCCAGGACCGGGCTGAGCAGGCTCTCCAGGTCGTAGGCGAGGCGGGACAGGGACAGGGCGCGGGTGTAGTCGCGCTCCTTCGGCAGGAGCTCGGGGATGGTCGCCTGGAAGGTCGGGGTGAAGGCGGCCGAGGCCAGTTGGAGCAGGAAGATGAGCACGTAGATGTGCCACACCTGGCCGACGAACGGCAACGCGAGCGCGACCCCCGCGCGGATCAGGTCGGAACCGGCCAGCAGCGCGCGGCGCGGGAGGCGGTCGGCGAAGGCGCCGATCACCGGGGCGACACCGACATAGGCCACCATCTTGATGGCCAGTGCGGTGCCGAGGATCGCGGAGGCGTCGGCTCCGGCGAGGTCGTAGGCGAGCAGGCTCAGCGCCACCGTGGCCAGTCCGGTGCCCACGAGGGCGACGACCTGGGCGGCGAGCAGACGGCGGTAGGCACGATCGCGCGGTACCTGGAACATGGCCACGGTCCTCCCGGCTCGAACTCAACATATGCGTATATGCGCATGCGTTGAACTCAGAAGGAACCGGAAAGATTCCCGCTAGATCGTTGATGTGAAATCAGTGATCGTAGGAGGTTAGGGATCGCTTTACCGGAGCGCCGGTGTTCCAGTTGTGCCAGATGGCGGCGTTGA
>NZ_JBITIO010000024.1:0-115843 GCF_044459065.1 Nonomuraea sp. NPDC050394
ATCTGGCACAACGACAAGACCGGCCAGCCCACCGCCCGATCCCTCACCGCCTACGACCATTAATCGCAAGCAGCAGCCTGGAATCAATCATCTAGGCACCACGCCGGTCACCGTCGTGCCCTCGCCGCGCACGCTGCTGACCGACAGGCTGCCGCCGATCTCGGCGAAGTGGGCCCGCATCCGCGTGATGCCCCGCCCCACGTTGGCCGCGTGGAATCCGTCTCCGTCGTCGCTGACCGTCATCCGCAGGCCGCTCTTGCCGGCTGTCACGGCGACGGAGACCACCCGTGCTCCGCTGTGCCGCTCGACGTTGGCAAGGGCTTCCTGCGTGACCGCGAGCACCGCCCGCGCGATGGGCTGCGGGACCTCGACCGTGGGCAGCGCCCAGGTCTCCACCGTGATCCCGGTGCGTTCGCCCCAGTCGCCGAGATAGCCTTCCAGCTCCTCGGCCAGGCTCCGCCCCCCGCGCATGCGCGTCTCTTCCGCCAAGTGATCTCGCCCTTCTACCAAGCGGGCAACGCACCGGACCTGACTCCGGCACCCCGAGGCCACAGCATGCGGCCGTAAGAACTGCCCCGCTCCCCCACGTGAAAGCCTACTAGGGCATCCGGCGCTCGTGGGGGGTGACAAGGTTCTGTGACGCGGGAGTTAGTCGCCCTTGTCCGCCTGGTTGAGCCGCGCGAGATAGTCGTTGTAGTCGTTGAGCGCCGTGTCACCCGCCGGGTTGCGGTCCGCGCGCCGGTCCTCCCGCCGCGCCGTGCGATCCTCGTCGCGATACCACTGTACGGCGATCGCCAGCAGGACGATCAAGGTCGGGATCTCGCCGAACCCCCACGCGATGGCCCCGCCGTTGTTCTGGTCGGCCAGCAGCGGCCCGCCCCACGTGCGCCCGAGCTGCTCGTACCAGTCGGCGGCCAGCACCGTGCCCATCATCATCAGCGCGATGCCGAAGAACGCGTGGAACGGCATGGTCACGAACAGCAGCAGCAGCCGCCCCACGTACGGCAGCTTGTGCGGCGACGGGTCCACTCCGATGATCACCCAGAAGAACAGGCTGCCGCTCAGCAGGAAGTGCAGCGTCATCGCGATGTGGCCCAGGTGCTCCTCCATCGCGCCGGCGAACAGCGGGGTGAAGTAGAGCGCGTAGGTGGAGGCGATGAAGATCGCGGTGGCGATGGCCGGGTGCGCGATGACCTTCACCGCCCTGCTGTGCAGGATCGTCGTCAGCCACTCGCGCGGGCCCCGGTCGCCGCGGCGGGCGGCGGGCTTGAGCGCGCGCAGTGCCAGCGTCACCGGGGCGCCCAGCACCAGGAAGATCGGGACGATCATGGACAGGGTCATGTGCTCGACCATGTGCACGCTGAACATGACCTTGGCGTAGCGGGCCACGCCGCTCTGGGTGGCGATCACCAGGATGGCCACGCCGGCGAACCACGACGCCGTGCGGCCCCAGGGCCACTTGTCGCCGCGCTTCAGCAGGCGGTGGACGGCGGCGCCGTACAGGATGGCGAGGGCGGCGGCGATGGCGGCGAAGAACAGATCGAACCACCACATCGACGCCAGCGTCGCCAGCGTCATCGGCGGCGGCATCGCGAAGCCCAGCAGCTCGAACGCGCGGTCGGCGGGCAGGCTCACCACCGGCGGCGGGGTGCGCGAGAGCGCCACCGCGAGGCCGACCGTGGCGAACATCAGCAGCGCCTCGCCGAACGCCAGGCGGGTGAACGCCCTCGGCCGGCCGGCCTCCAGGCTGACCAGGGTGCGCTGGCGGTGGTACCAGCCGATGTAGCCGAGCAGCACGAAGCCCACGGTCTTGGCCACGATCAGCACGCCGTAGCTGGAGGTCCACAGGTCGGAGACGGCGGTCAGCCGCGCGACGACGCTGAGCAGCCCCGACAGGCCGACGACCACGTAGAACCAGAGCGCGGCGCGGGAGAAGCGGGCAGCGGTCTGCTCCAGTTGTGGCGCCTTGCGCACCGCGTGGACCACGAGCACGACCAGCCCGCCGACCCACAGCGCGAGGCCGGTCAGGTGCAGCGACAGCCCGGCCGTGGCCAGATCGTGGTTGGGCGAGGAGGAGGCGTGCCCCGTCAGCGCCGGGGGAAGCAGCGCGACCAGCCCGAGCACGAGCAGCCCCGCGGCCGCCCCCGCCGTGATGGCGCCCCGCGAGAACAGCGCGATGGCCACCCCGAACAGGATCACCAGCGTCAGCGCGATGCCGTTGCCGACCTGCGTGGCGTAGCTCGGGATGTAGTTCTTGAGAACGACGTTCGCCACCGAGTCGGTGTAGAGGTCGGACAGCTGGAAGAGCATCAGCAGGAACGCGAAGCCCGACCACGACAGCGCCGTCCACGAGGCGGCCTTGACGTAGCCGAGCGCGCTCTTGCCGAGCATCCCCTTGTCGCTCGGCAGCAGCAGCGCCGCCACGAGCAGCAGTCCGACGGTCGCCACGGCCGCCGCGTCCATGCCGAGCTTCGACAGCGGCAGCCCCCAGCGCGTCAGCGCCCCTGCCACCGGAATGCCGGGAATGACCCGGGGGAACGCCGCGCCACCGGCGATCAGCGCGATGACCAGCCCGGCGACGGCGGCGGCCACGGTCCCGAGCGCCACCCGGGCGGTTTTGCTCACGGCTTCCTTCTCCGCATGCTCAGCAGGAACCCGATGCCGATGCCCGCCAGGGCGCCGACCACGATGATCAGCCAGATCGGGAACCCGGACGGCTGGTCCTGCTCGGCGCCGGCCGGGGTCTGCTCCGGCGTCAGCACCTGCTCGGACGGCGACTGCTCAGACGGCGCCGGCGCCGCGGCGCTCGTGCTCTCCGACGGGGTCGCCGAGGTCTCGGGCTTGGGCGCGCCCTTCACCGTGAACGGGATCTCGCCCTCGATCGGGTGCCCGTCGGAGGAGACGACCCGGTAGGCGATCGTGTACTTCCCGTCCTGCAGCGTGCCCTTGAGAGCCTGGGTCACCACCTTGCCGTCGAGGGCCGGCTTGCCCTCGTGGAACTCGCCGCCGTCGCCTCTCACGATGACGAACGGCATGCGCACCTTGGCGGTGAACTCCAGCTTCACCTCGTCCACGGACGTGACCGTGCTGCCCTTGGCCGGGTCGCTGCTCCGCAGCGCGTCGTGCGCCAGGGCGGGGGAAGCGGTGCCGAGGAGGATCAGGGCGGCGAGAAGCGCGGCGAGCGCCGCGAGCGGGGATCTGTTCATGGCACCCCCAAGGCTACCCACGACGCCGCCCGGTCCCGCCGCCGCGCCGGACTACAACCCGGCCGACGCCAGCGCCCGCTGGTACGCCCCGACGGCCTCCTCGGTCTCGCCCAGTTGCTCGAAGCCCTCGGCCGCGGCGTACCAGGCTCCGGCGATGCGGCCGGAGTCGGGCAGCGGCGTGAGCCAGGAGCGCACCGCCTGCACGCTCTGCTTGGCGGCCTTGGGGTGGCCGAGGTAGGCGTAGGCGCGGCCCAGGATGAAGTGGGCCTCGGCCTCGAGCGCCGGCGCGCCCTCCGGCAGCAGGTCGAGGGCCGCCTGCGCGGACGCCGCGGCGGCGGCGGTCTCTCCCGCGATGATCTCGGCCCTGGCGATCTCGATGCGGCAGCGGGCTCGGTCGAGGGTGCTGGCGGAGGTCTGGGCGAGCTCGTCCTCGGCCTGGAGCATCAGCTTGCGGGCCTCCTCCACCTCGTGCGGGCGCGCGCGCACGAGAAGTGAGGCATAGGCCAGGCGCATGCGGGCGAGGCTGCGCGGCTGGCCGTTCTCCAGCTGCACGGCCAGCGCGCGGGTGGCGAAGGTGAGGGACTCCTCACCGTGGCCCCCCATCTCCGACAGCAGGGCCGCGTTCCAGTTGGCCGCGACGGTGGCCCGTGGGGTGCCGAGCAGGTCGGCGGCGTTGAGCAGCTCGGCGGCGAACTGCCGCGAGCGCAGCATGTCGCCGCGGTTCAGGTAGGCGTTGAGCAGGGTCGCGCCGAGCTCGACGTGAACGTCGGTCCAGGCCGGGCGGGCTGCGGCGCCCAGGTAGCGCTCGCCGATCTCCACCGCCTCGGTGGGCCGCTCGCACTCGCGGTAGAGCCGCGACAGGGCGATGGCGACCTCGATCTGCCGCTCGGTGGGCAGTTCCTCATCGCACAGGCGGAGGTGGATGGCGATGGCGGCATCGAGGTCTCCGCACGCCTCCGTCGCCAGCGCCAGGCCGTATTCGGTGTCTTGACGGAGCTGCGTGAGACCTGTCAGGTTGTTGTCGGCCAGCAGCTCGGAGAAGCGCGTGCGGGCTTCGGCCACCTCGCCGTTCTCCAGGGCCAGGCGGGCGTAGCCCAGAGCGAGTTCGATGTCCTCCATCTGCTCGGCGGTGACCCCATTGACCAGGTAAGACAGCGAGCAGTCCAGCTTCTGGGCGAGCAGTTCGAGTACCGCCGGCGTTGGGGTACGCTTGCCACTCTCGATCAAGGAGACGTAGCTATCAGACAGCTCAGGATGCGCGAGTTGCGCCTGCGATAGACCCCGTTGCCGCCGCACGGTCTTTATACGCAGTCCGACCAGGTCAGATGTGGTCATATCTGCCGCTCCTTGAGATGATTACCCGAGCAAAACCCCAAGGCGAGGGAGAACCCCCATGCGCAAGCGTCTTGCCCTGTCCGTCACTGCCGTCGTCCTGGCTTTACTAGCCGTTGGAGGACATGCTACGGCCAGCCTGGCAGATTCGTCTCCTTTGGCAAAGGTAGGAGATTCGTCCCTTATGGCCAAGGCAATAGACGTCATTGGCTGCTGCTAGTCGCTCCGTTCTCACATCCGCACGTGAGCTGCCGCACTGCCCGGGGCGGGTCGCCGCAACGACTCGCCCCGCACGGGCGGACAAGGAGAAGCTCGCGACCCCACGCTCGTGGTGTCTCACGAGCCTAGGACACTCGCCTACATTTCCTCTACACGGCACCCGGCGCCCTCGGATTAGTCTCCGTGGTGGACGGTGAACGATCCACGGGGAGGCGCGGCGTGGCAGAAGACGTGTGCATCCGCCTTTTCGGACCGGTCGGCGGCTCCACCGCGGCCGGGCCGCTGGACCCCGGTCCGCCGCGCCGGCAGGCGCTCCTCGCCATGCTGGCCGCGCGTGCTCCCCACGCCGTCTCCATCCCCTCGCTGATCGACGGCTTATGGGGCGCCGGCCCGCCGCGAACCGCCGAGCAGAGCATCTACACCTACGTCGCCGGGCTGCGCCGGGCGCTGGAGCCCGCCAGAGGACCGCGCCAGCCGTCCGCGCTCGTCGTCGCCGCGGGCGGCGGATACGCGCTGCGCCTGGACCCCCGCCGCGTCGACGCCCGCCTGTTCGCCTCCCTCCTCGACGAGGCGCGGCTCCTGCGGGAGAAGGGCGAGCACGCCGAGGCCCTGATCCTCATCGAACGGGCTCTGAAGCTCTACCAGGACCAGCCGCTCAGCGGCGTGCCCGGCCCGTTCGCCGAGAACGAGCGCGCCCGGCTTCACGAGCTCCACGCCACCGCCGTCGAGGACGGGGCGCACACGCTGCTGGAGCTGGAGCAGCCCGCGCAGGCCCTGCCGCTGCTGCGGGAGGCGCTGCCACGCCACCCTCTTCGCGAACGGCTGCGCACGCTGCTCATGCTGGCGCTCCACCGGTGCGGCCGGCAAGCCGAGGCGCTCCAGGTCTTCGCGGAAGGCCGGCGGATCCTGGCCGACGAGCTGGGCACCGACCCGGGTGAGGGCCTGCGCCGCTGCCACGAGATGATCCTGCGCGACCAGCCCGCCGGATCCGGGCGGGCACCACGCCAGCTGCCGCGGCCGCTCGTGGGATTCGTCGGGCGCTCCGAGGAGATCGCCTGGCTGAAGGACGTGCTCGCGCCGCGGCGCGAGGGCCCGCCGCATCCGCTGACCGCGATCTCCGGGCCGCCGGGGATCGGGAAGTCGGCGCTGGCCCTGCACGTGGCCCACCAGGTCAAGGACGACTTTCCGGACGGGCAGTTGTTCGTCAACCTGCGCGGCAAGACGCACGGGGTCGCCGCGCTGACCCCGCTGGAGGTGCTGGGCCGCCTGCTGCGCGCGATGCGGACGCCACCCCAGGCGGTGCCCGGCGACCTCGACGAGGCGGCGGCCGTGTGGCGCGGCCGGATCGACGGCAAGAGGGTGCTGATCGTCCTGGACGACGCCTCCGGGCTGGAGCAGATCGAGCCCGTGCTGTCCGCGCCGCTGGGCACCGCGGTGGTCGCGACCAGCCGGGAGACGCTCATCGCCGGCGACGACTGCCGCCAGCTGAGGCTGGGCGAGCTTTCCGCCAGCGACTCGGCCGCCATGCTGGCCGTACTGGCGGGCGAGCGCCGCGTGCTGGCCGACCCGGCGCAGACCGCCCGGCTGGCCCGGCTGTGCGGCGGGCTGCCCCTGGCCCTGCGCATCTCGGGGGCGCGGCTGGCCGACCATCCCGGCTGGAGCGTCGCCGACCTGGCCGCGCGGCTGAGCGACGAGCGCAAGCGCCTGCACGAGCTGCGCATCGGGGAGCTGGCGGTGCACTCCAGCCTCGCCTCAAGCTGGTCGGCGCTGGCCGACGGCGAGCAGTCGCGCGATCGCGCCGCGGCCCGGCTGCTGGCGCTGCTCGGCGCCCTGCACGTGCCCGAGGTGACCTCGGAGGTGTCCACGGCGCTCCTGGACCGCCCCGACGTGGAGGCCGACGCGGCCCTGGAGCGGCTCGCCCATGCCCACCTGCTGGAGCGCGGCGGTCCCGGCCGCTACCACCTGCACGATCTGGTGCGCCTGTTCGCCGCCGGGCTGGAGCCGGACGGCGCGCGCGAGGCCGTGATCAGGGCCCTGACCCACTACGTGGTCTCCGCGCGCCACGCCGGCGTGCTCCTGGACCCGCACCGGGTCCAGCCCGTCACCCGCCCGGTCGAGGGCGAGCCCGTCCGGCTGGACGACCGGGACCAGGCGTGGGAGTGGCTGACGAAGGAGGAGGCCAACCTGCTCGCCGCGGCGTCGCAGGCCATGTCCTGCGTGGACGAGGAGGTCGCCCGGCTCGGCGTGGACCTGGCCTTCGCGCTGATGTGGTTCCAGTCGTCCGCCTACCGCAGGGCCGACCTGCTGAGCTGCAACACGCAGGCGCTGGCCGTGGCCGAGCGGCTCGGGGAACTGCCCGCGGCACTGTACGCGCACGGCCACCTCGCCGGCGCTCTCGTCATGCTCGGCCGCCTGCCGGAGGCCGCCGAGCATCGGGAGGCCGAGCTCGCGCTGGCCCGGCGGCTCGGCGACCGCTTCGCCGAGCAGCGCGCCCTGGGCAACCTCGGCAACCTCTGCGTGACGTGGAAACGCTTCGGCAAGTCCCTCGACTACGCCGAGGCACAGCTCGCCATCGCCAAGGAGATCGGCTCGGACGTCGGCATCAGGTACGCCCACCTCGTCATGGGCGAGAGCCACCACGGCCTGGGCCGGCTCGCCGAGGCGCACGCCATGTTCACCGAGGCGCTGGCCAGCGCGAGGCGCGACGGGGACACCCTGCACACGGGCTCGATCCTGACCCTGCTCGGCGAGGTCTGCCTCAACCAGGGCCGCCCGCTGGAGGCGGTCGATCACTTCGAGCAGAGCTTCCGGATGGAGCACGACACCCGCCGGCGGATCGGGGAGTTGCGCAGCCTCACCGGGCTCGCGCGCGCCTATCGCGAGATCGACCGGCTCGACGACGCCCTCGACCGCATCGAGCAGGCGGTCCCGCTGGCCCGCGCGCTGGGCCCGTCGCCCTGGGCGGAGCAGGCCGAAGCCGAACGCGCCGCGGTCCATGCCGCGCTGGGCGTGACCGGGACGTCCGGGCCCGGCGGCCCCGCCTGATCAGGGGGCGCGCAACGCCAGGTAGAAGTCGACGCGGTCCGGCATCGTGGACAGGTCGCGGCCGGTCAGGTCCTCGATGCGCTTGATGCGGTAGCGGACCGTGTTCACGTGCACGTGCAGATGCTCGGCGCACAGCTGCCACGATCCGGCCGTGTCGAGGAAGGTCCCCAGGGTGCGGATCAGGTCGGACTGGTGCCGCCGGTCGTAGTCACGCAACGGCCCCAGCAGGCTCGCGGCGAACGAGCGGCTGACGTCGGGGGGCACGGTGGCCAGCAGCAGTCCGTGCGTGTAGATCTCGGCACTGGTGACGACGCCGCCGCCGCGGGTCTCGGCCAGCCGGCGGGCGTGTCCGGACTCCGTCACCCCGCCGCGCAGCCCCGCCGCACCGGACAGTGCGCTGCTGAGCCCGGCGCACACGCCGGCACCCGGGAGCGACGACAGCACGTCCATGCCCGCGCGCAGCCGGTCGGCCAGGTCGCTCACGGACCTTCCGCGCAGGGGCACGACGGCGATCGCGCCGTCCGCGCCCGCCGCCGCCACGACCTCGCGCCCCAGCAGCTCCTCGATCACCTGGCCGCCGAGCGTCACGGGATCGGGGTCGCGTCCCGGCGCGCCGGTCGCGATGGCGTTCACGACGGTGTACGGCTCCGCCGCGTCGATCCCGCAGGTACGCAGCCCGGCGTTGAGCTCGGCGGCGTCGCTCTCGGTCAGGGCGGCGGCGATCAGCTGCCCGGCCAGCCGGCGCTCCACCCGGCGGCCCGCGTCCATGCGGATACGTTCCAGCGCGACGCAGGCGGCCAGCTCGTAGCCGAGGTCGGCCCGGTCGAGCAGGTCGCCGTCGCAGGCCAGGGCCCATCCGGCGGCGCGATGGCCACGGCCGACGGCGAAGACGGTCCGCCCGCCGGTCACGAACGGCAGCCGGGGCGCGGCCAGGTAGGCGCGCGCCAGCCGTACCGGATCGTCGAGGGTGCCGGCGATCAGCTCGCCCGAGGCGGAGACGACCGCGCCCGTCACGCCGAGCTCGGCGGCCGTGAGGGCGACGAGCTCGGGCAGGTCCGCGCCCTCGGCGACGGCCGCGACGATGCGGCGGTGGCGGCCGAGTTCCTCGCGCACGTCGCCCGACAGGCGCGGCACGACGATCTCGCTGAGCGTACGGAAGGAGACCTCGGTGGGAACCTCGATGAGCGGCAGCCCGGCGGCGGTGCAGGCGGCGACGAGGTCGTCGGGGACATGGCCGAGCCAGGCCTGCCCGGCGCCGAGCGCGGCCACGCCCGCCTCACGGAGCGCGGCGACGAAGCGCGGCGAGTCGCCGGGGCCCTGACGCCACAGCATGCCGGTGAGCACCAGCTCGCCGCCGGACAGGTAGCGGCCGGGCTCGGGCAGGTCGGTGATGTGCACGGTGCCGAACTCGGCGGACGGGTCACCCGTGAGCAGGCTGAGACGTAGCTCCGAGATCGCCAGCAGATCACTGATGCGCACTTGGAGGAATATACAAGTGTGCCCGCCAACCGCTGACCGTGATTTCACCTGTCGCGCATAGGACGCCCGCGTCGGCCGGTGCTGTACTCGGAAGATGACGGAGACGGTCGGCACGGCGCGGCAGGGCGTCGGTGAGAGCGCACAGCGGCCCGACGCGACGCTGAAGGTGACGGGCGAGTTCGCGTACGCGTCCGACCTGTGGCTGGACGGCATGGTCTGGGGCGTCACGCTGCGCAGCCCGCACGCCTCGGCCTGGATCAGGTCGATCGACGTGGGCCCGGCGCTGCGGATGGCCGGCGTGCACGCGGTGCTGACGCACGAGGACGTGCCGGGCGAGAAGTTCTACGGCCTGGAGCACCACGACCAGCCGGTTCTCGCCATCGACCAGGTGCGTTACCAGGGCGAACCGGTGGCGCTGGTGGCGGCCGACCATCCGGAGACGGCGCGGCGCGCGGCGGCGGCGATCTCCGTCGAGTACGAGCTCCGCCCCGCGGTCACCGACCCGAAGGCGGCGGCCGGCGATCCGGGCCAGCCGCACGTGCAGCCGGGCGGCAACATCCTGCGCAGGCAGCCCGTGACGGTCGGCGACACACTCGAGGCCGACGTGGTGGTGACCGGCGAGTACGAGGTCGGCATGCAGGACCAGGCCTTCCTCGGCCCGGAGTCCGGGCTGGCGGTGCCCGACGGCGAGGGCGGCGTCGACCTCTACATCGCCACCCAGTGGCTGCACGTCGACCGCGACCAGCTCGCCCCCTGCCTGGGACTGCCGCCGGAGCGGGTACGGCTCACGCTGTCGGGCGTCGGCGGCGCGTTCGGCGCCAGGGAGGACCTGTCGATGCAGGTCCACGCCTGCATGCTGGCACTGCGCCTGAACCGGCCGGTCAAGATGTCCTATGGGCGCGAGGAATCGTTCTTCGGCCACGTGCACCGCCACCCGGCCTGGATGCGCTACGAGCACGGCGCCACCCGCGACGGCAAGCTGGTCTACGTCAAGGCCGAGATCCTCCTGGACGGCGGCGCCTACTGCTCCTCCTCCCCCGCCGTCGTCGGCAACGCGGCCTCGCTCGGCGTCGGCCCGTACGAGGTGCCGAACGTGCGGGTGGTCGCCACCGGCGTCTACACCAACAACCCGCCCTGCGGGGCGATGCGCGGCTTCGGCGCCGTGCAGGCGTGCTACGCCTACGAGTCGCAGATGGACAAGCTCGCCGCCGCCTGCGGGCTGTCGCCGGTCGAGATCCGCGTCCGCAACGCCGTCTCGCAGGGCTCGCGGCTCATCACCGGCCAGCTCATCGACGCGCCCGCCCCGCTGGCCGGCATGCTGCGCACGCTGGAGGCGATGCCACTGCCCGCCGCCGCCGACGACCGCGCCGACCTGCGCGACCTGCCGGGCGGCGTCTCACAGACCACCCACGGCGAGTCGGTACGGCGGGGCGTCGGCTACGGCGTCGGCATCAAGAACATCTGCTTCTCCGAAGGCTTCGACGACTACTCCACGGCCCGGGTCCGCGCCGAACTGGTCAACGGCGAGCCGCGCGTCACGGTGCACACCGCCGCCGCCGAGGTCGGCCAGGGGCTGGTGACCGTACAGGCGCAGATCGCCAGGACCGAGCTCGGCGTCGACGACGTCACCGTGGCCACGGCGGACACGGCGGTCGGCTCCGCGGGGTCGTCGTCGGCTTCCCGGCAGTCCTACGTCACCGGCGGCGCGGTGAAGGCGGCGTGCGAGGCGGTGCGGGCGCGGTTCCAGGGGCTGGAGGCGCGGGCGGCGCTGGAGAAGTTCGGGCCGATCGAGGAGACGAGGGAGTACCGGCACCGGCCGACGTACCCGCTGCACCCGGTGACCGGGCAGGGTGACTCGCACACCCAGCTCGCCCTGTGCGTGCACCGGGCGGTCGTGGACGTGGACGTCGAGCTCGGGCTGGTCAAGGTGGTGGAACTGGCGGCGGTCCAGGACGTCGGGCGCATTCTGAACCCCCTCGCGCTGGAGGGGCAGATCCACGGCGGCACCGCGCAGGGGCTCGGGCTGGCGCTGATGGAGGAGATCCAGGTCAGGGACGGGCGCGTGGTGAACCCGTCGTTCACCGACTACCTGATCCCGACCATTCTCGACATGCCGCCGATGCGGCTGGAGATCCTGGAGAACGCCGACCCGGCCGCGCCGTACGGGCTGAGGGGGGCCGGTGAGCCGCCCACGCTGTCCTCGACGCCCGCGATCGCGGCGGCGGTGCGCGACGCGACCGGCCTGGCGCTTGCCCGGGTGCCGATCCGGCCCGAGGAGATAGCCCTCCTATAGGTTGTCCGGATGAGCAACATCGAGGCTGAGGCGAGAGAAGAATTCGCCAGATTCGACACCGACGGCGATGGCGTCATCACCGTCGAGGAGATCCGGAAGGTCAACGAGGCACTGGGGACGCACGGCCTCGACCACACCGAGATCGAGCTGTTCATCAGGTCGGCGGACAAGGACGGGGACGGGCACATCGGACTGGAGGAGTTCGTCGCCATGGTCGGCGGCGGGCGGCACGAGAAGGCATGACCGGCTCCCCCGCCGGGTAGGCAACCGGCAATCCCCCTTGATCGCTAGGGGGGACCGCTGTGCTCGACCGCTTCTTCGAGCTGTCCGGGCGGGGGACGACCGTCGGCCGTGAGGTACGCGGTGGCATCACCACATTCATGGCCATGGCCTACATCATCCTGCTCAACCCGATCATCCTGGGCGGCGCCAAGGACGTCACCGGCGCGCAGCTCACCATCGCCCAGCTCACCACCTCCACGGCGCTGGCCGCCGCCATCTGCACGCTGCTCATGGCCGTGGCGGGCAACGCGCCGTTCGGTCTGGCGGCCGGGCTCGGCCTGAACGCGGTGGTGGCCTACCAGGCGGCGCCGTTCATGACCTGGGCGCAGGCGATGGGGCTGGTCGTCCTCGAAGGCGTCGTGATCATCATCCTGGCCGTGACCGGGCTGCGCACCCTGATCATGAACGCGATCCCGCTGGCGCTCAAGCACGCGATCAGCGTGGGCATCGGCATGTTCATCGCCCTGATCGGCCTCGTGGACGCCGGTTTCGTCGGACGCGGCACCGGGACGCCCGTACAGCTCGGCGCGACGGGCCATCTGACCGGCTGGCCCGTGGCGGTGTTCTGCTTCGGGTTGCTGCTCATGATCGTCCTGTACGTCAGGAAGACGCCGGGCGCCATCCTCATCAGCATCGTCGTCACCACGGTCGTGGCCGTGATCGTGAACTCGCTGGCCGTCATCGACCCCAAGACCTGGGGCATCGTGGTGCCCAGGCTGCCCGAGTCGCTCGTCGCGGCGCCCGACTTCGGGCTGGTCGGGCAGGTGGACGTGTTCGGCGGCTTCGCGCGGGCGGGCGTGGTCACCGCGACCGTGGTGCTGTTCACGCTGGTGCTGTCCGGGTTCTTCGACGCGATGGGCACGATCATCGGGGTCAGCGACGAGGCGGGCCTGGTCGACGCCCAGGGCCGGGTGCCCCGGCTCGGCGCCATCCTCACCGTGGACGGCGTCGCCGGCGTCGTGGGCGGCTCCATGAGCGCCTCGGCCAACACCGTCTTCGTGGAGTCGGCCGCCGGGGTCGGGGAAGGGGCGCGTACGGGTCTGGCGAGCGTCGCGACCGGGGCGCTGCTGGGGCTGACCCTGCTGTTCACGCCACTGGCCGCCGTGGTGCCGCCCGCCGCCGCCACGCCCGCGCTCGTGCTGGTCGGGGCGCTGATGATGACGCAGTCGCGCAAGGTTCCGTGGGAGGACCTGGATCTGGCCATCCCGGCGTTCCTGACGATCGCGCTGATGCCGTTCACGTACTCGATCACCAACGGCGTCGGGGCCGGGGTGATCTCCTACACGCTGATCAAGGCGGCCCGCGGGCGGTTCCGGGAGATCCCGTGGCTGCTCTGGGTGGTCTCGGTGATCTTCGTGGCGTACTTCGGGATCACCGCGTTGCAGGGGCTGACCGGCTGACGACGGTCCCGCGCGGCTCAGAGGTCGGCGGAGTTGCAGGCGGTGCCGTTGTTGTCCTTGTCCACGTACCAGGTGTACTCGGTGTGCCGGCCCTTGGTGTAGGGGCCGAGGCCCGCGGCCACCGCCTCCTTGCAGGACGGGTGGCGCTTGTCCTTGGCGGGCAGCAGGGAGCCGCCGGTCGGGTTGGCCCCGACCGGGGTGTGGGCGGCCGGCGCGGTCGGGTTGCCGGTGCCGGGGGGCGTGGTCGCGTTCGGTGCGCCGGTGCCGGTGTTCGGCGCCCCCGTGTTCGGCGCCCCCGTGTTGGGCGCCCCCGTGTTGGGCGCCCCCGTGTTCGGCGCCCCGGTGTCCGGCGCCCCGGTGTTCGGCGACCCCGTGTCCGGCAGGCCCGTGGTCGGGGCTCCGGTGCCGGGGGTGCCGGTGCCGCCCGCGCCCAGGCGGACGGCGAGGGCTTCGGCCTCGGCCTTCGGCAGCGGGCCGATGCTCACGCTGTCGCCGTCCATCGCCTGCAGGACGGACGGAGCGGCCACGACGACGTTCGGCGGCGTCAGCACCACGGCCAGCGGGCGCTGGTCGCCGGCGAGCTCCTGGATGATCGTGGCCACCCGCGCCTTGAAGGCGGGCGCCATCGCGATGCGGACCGAGTACGTGCCGTCGTCCTCGGCCACGGTCTCGATCTGCTGCACGGCGTTGACCGTGACGCCCTTGCCGATCAGGTAGCACGTGGTCTTCAGCTCGTCCAGGACCGCCTCCTCACCGGGGCAGGGCGCCTCCTTCGACTCGCGTACGGGCGCGAAGTGGATGGGGGTGGCGAGTTGCACCGGCGGCACCGCGCCCAGCAACGGGGCGTCGGGGCTCCTGGTCATGAGAACGGCCACCGCCCCCAGCACCCCGGCGATCACGATCACCAGGACAAGCGAGACGATCAGGACGATCGTGGTGAGCTTGCTGGCCTGCGGCTGTTCAGGCCGCGGTGTGTCGGAGACCGGTGGATTCTCCATCGACATGGACGACGACCCCATCCTGGCGTTCGCGGGCTGCCGGTGAGCTTATCGAGGACAAGCCGGACCGGGGTAATCAGCCGGAATTTCTCCACTTTCCACCATGGTGTGAGGAAGAATGGAAGAACAATTACAGATTGTCGATAGTTCTGTTTGACTGGCGAGTCGAGAGTGGTCTCATGAAGGTCGGAGTACCCCGCGAGATCAAGAACAACGAGTTCCGCGTGGCTCTCACCCCCGCGGGCGTCCACGAACTCGTTCGGCACGGCCACCAGGTCCTCGTCGAGCGGGACGCGGGCACGGGCTCGGCGATCCCCGACGCCGACTTCGCCGCCGCCGGCGCGCTCATCCTGGACGGCGCGGACGCCGTCTGGGCCGAGGCGGACCTGGTCATGAAGGTCAAGGAGCCGGTGGCCGAGGAGTATCACCGGATGCGCAAGGGCCAGGTGCTGTTCACGTACCTGCACCTGGCGGCTTCCGAGCCCTGCACCCGCGCGATGCTGGAGTCGGGCGTGACCGGCGTCGCCTACGAGACCGTGCAGACCGCGAACGGCGCGCTGCCGCTGCTGGCCCCGATGTCCGAGGTGGCCGGACGGCTCGCGCCCCAGGTGGGCGCCTACCAACTGATGCGCTCCGAGGGCGGCAGAGGCGTGCTCATGGGCGGCGTGCCCGGCGTCCGGGCGGCGAACGTCGTGGTGATCGGCGCCGGCGTCTCCGGGATGAACGCGGCCGCCATCGCGCTCGGCATGCAGGCCGAGGTGCTGCTGCTGGACCGCAACATCGACAAGCTGCGCCAGGCCGACGCCATCTACCAGGGCCACTGCCAGACGGTCGCCTCGAACACGCTGGAGGTCGAGCTCGCGGTGCTGGAGGCCGACCTGGTCATCGGGGCGGTCCTGGTGCCGGGGGCGAGGGCGCCGAAGCTGGTCTCCAACGACCTCGTACGCAGGATGAAGCCCGGCTCGGTGCTCGTGGACATCTCCATCGACCAGGGCGGCTGCTTCGAGGACTCGCGGCCGACCACCCACGCCGAGCCCACCTACCGGGTCCACGACTCGATCTTCTACTGCGTGGCCAACATGCCCGGCGCGGTGCCGCACACCTCCACGTACGCGCTGACGAACGTGACCCTCCCCTATGCCCTGGCCATCGCCGACCTGGGCTGGGCGCGGGCCCTGCGCGACGACCCCGCGCTGGCGCACGGCCTCAGCACACACGAAGGGCACCTCACCAGCCGGCCCGTGGCCGAGGCGCACGGGCTGGAGTGGGTGCCCATCGAGGTCGTGCTCGGCTAGCCCTACTGGTTGGACGACGACGGCGTCGGAGCCGGGCTGCCGGTCGGCTGCTGCTGCTGCGGCTCGGGCGGCAGCGGCTGCTGGTCCGCGGTCGTGGTGATCGCGTCGGCGCCACCGCAGGTCGCGCCCGGCTCGGGGGTGTCCTTGCCGTTCTGGTACTTCTTGATGAACGCGGGCAGCTTCTCGTCCGCCGCCTTGTCCAGCTTCAGCTGGTGGCCCCAGGAGGAGGCCACGATCGGCGCGGGCAGGTTCGCGAACGGGCTGACGAGCATGTACTCGATGTTGCCCGTCTCACTGGCGACCTTCTTCAGCGCGTCGACCTCGGCCTTGGGCAGATCGGGCCGGTAGGTGATCCAGACCGCGCCGTGCTCCAGCGAGTGCACCGCGTGCTCGGGGTGGATGGGCTTGTCGTAGATGTCGCACTTCTGCCAGTAGTTGTTGTGCTCGCCGCCCACGGGCGGGGTCTCCTTGTAGGAGACCGCCTTCCACACGTGCTGCCCGGCCTCGTACTTGACGCTGGTGACGGCGTCGAGGGAGCTGGCCCTGGACTGATTGATCAGGTAGAAGCCGACCACGCCGACGAGCAGCACGATGACCGCGCCACCCGCTCCCCACATGAGGAACGCGGTGCGGCGCTCCTTACGCCTCTGCGCGGCCCGCATCTTCTCCAGATGCTCGCGCCGCGCCTGCGCTTTCTCCTTCGTCATCGCGATTTTCCTCCATCGGCATGCCAACTGCGGGTCACCCTATGCCCTACGGGCGTATATGGAGAATAAGAAGCTTAACGACGAGCTCACGCCGGCCCTGGGTACGCTGGAAGCGACATGAACAAGCTCATCGCCGTCGCCGCGGTCGCCCTCGCGGCCATTGCCGCATTTCTGCTCTTCGGCAGGGGAGGCACTCCTTCGGAGACCTCGCCGGAGGCCGGGTTCGCCCGTGACATGGCCACCCACCACGCGCAGGCGGTGGAGATGTCGTTCACGATCAGGGACAAGGGCCCCGCCCCCGAGGTCAGGAACCTGGCCTTCGACATCATCAACACCCAGGCGAACCAGCGCGGCATGTTCCTCGGCTGGCTGCAGCAGTGGGATCTCGGCCAGACGACCGACCTGCGGCCGATGGCGTGGATGAGCGGCCACGGGCACGGCGGTCAGCCGGTGAAGGCGGGCGTGATGCCCGGCATGGCCTCGCGCGAGGAACTCGGCAAGCTCAAGGAGCTGTCGGGCAAAGAGGCCGAGGTGCAGTTCCTGCAGCTGATGATCCGCCACCACGAGGGCGGGGTGCAGATGGCCAGAGGACTGCTGCCGCTGTCGCAGCGCGACGAGGTGACCGGCATGGCGCAGAAGATCATCGACGGCCAGAACGGCGAGATCACGTTGATGACCGAGATGCTCCGGCATCGCGGGGCGCAGCCGCTGCCGTCCATCTTGTGACCTACGACGCCGCGGTGGTCGGTTCTGGGCCCAACGGGCTCGTGGCCGCGATCACCCTGGCCGCCGCCGGACGCCGGGTGCTGCTGCTGGAGGCGGCCGGCGGGTTCGGGGGCGCGCTGCGTTCGGCCGAGCTGACGCTGCCCGGCCGCGTCCACGACGTGGGCGCCACGGTGCTGGCCATGGCGCTGGTCTCGCCGGCCTTCCGTGCGCTCGGGCTGACCACGCTCGCGCCGTTCGCGCAGCCTCAGATCGCCGTGGCCCATCCGCTGGACGACCGGCCGGCCGCGCTGGTTCATCGCGACGCCGGCCGTACCGCGGAAGGGCTGGGGCGGGACGCGGCGGCGTGGCGCGCGTCGGTCGGGGCGGCGGCCCGCGCGGGCGCGCCGCTCGTGGAGACGCTGCTGTCGCCGCTCTCGCCGCCCAGGGCTCCGGTGGCGGCGGCGCGGTTCGGGCTGCTCGGGGCGCTGCCCGCGACCGTGCTCGGGCGCGCGCTGTTCCGGACCGTCGAGGGGCGGGCGCTGCTGGCGGGCATGGCCGCGCACTCGGTGCTGGACCTGCGTTCGCCGATCACGAGCGGGTACGGCATGCTGCTCGCTGCCAGCGCGCACATGGTGGGCTGGCCGCTGGTCAGAGGCGGTTCCCAGGTGCTGGCCGACGCGCTGGTGGAGCGGCTGAGGCGGCTCGGCGGCACCACGGTGAGCGGCCACCGGGTACACGACCTGCGCGAGCTGGACGCCCCGATCGTGATGCTGGACGTGACGCCCCGGCAGTTCCTGCGGATGGCCGAGCTGCCCACCGGCTACCGCGACCGGCTGCGGCGCTTCCGGTACGGGCCCGGCGTGTTCAAGATGGACTGGGCGCTCGACGGTCCCGTGCCCTGGCGTGACCCGGAGGTGGCGCGGGCGGGCACCGTCCACCTGGGCGGCACGCTGGAGGAGATCGCGCTGAGCGAGGCCGAGGTGTCGGCGGGCCGCCACTCGCCGCGGCCGTACGTGCTGCTGGTGCAGCCGTACGCGGCCGACGCCACGCGGGGCGGGCACACGCTGTGGGCCTACTGCCATGTGCCGCGCGGCTCGGCGGCCGACATGAGCGCCGCGATCGAGGGGCAGATCGAACGGTTCGCGCCCGGCTTCCGTGAGCGGGTCCTGGCCCGGCACACGATGAACACCGCCGACCTGGAACGGTTCGACCCGAACCTGGTCGGCGGCGACATCAACGGCGGCACCGGCTCCCTCGGCCAGTTCGTGAAACGGCCCGTGTGGTCACCGGCGCCGTGGCGCACGCCGCTGCCCGGCGTCTACCTGTGCTCCTCCTCCACCCCGCCCGGCGGAGGGGCGCACGGCATGGGCGGCTACCACGCCGCCCGCCTGGCGCTGCGCGAGCACCCCTGACGGCTCAGGCCGACATCTCCTCGCGTACGGCGGCGGCGAAGGTGTCCACGTCGGCCTCGGTGGTGTCGAAGGCGCACATCCAGCGCACCTCGCCGATCGCCGGGTTCCAGGTGTAGAAGCGGAAGCGCTTCTGCAACCGCTCCGTCACCTCCGGCGGCAGGATGGCGAAGACCGCGTTGGCCTCCACCGGCCTGGGCACCTCGACGCCGGGGATGTCGCGTACGGCCTCGGCCAGGCGGCGGCCCATGGCATTGGCCCGCCGGGCGTTGCGCAGCCACAGGTCGCCGCCGAGCAGCGCCTCGAACTGGGCCGAGACGAACCGCATCTTCGACGACAACTGCATGTACGTCTTGCGGATGTAGTCGACTCCGCGGGCGGCATCCGGGTTGAGCACGACGACGGCCTCGCCGTACAGCAGCCCGATCTTCGTGCCACCGAAGGAGAGCACGTCCACGCCCGCGTCGGTGGTCAGCGCGCGCAGGGGCACGTCCAGCGCGGCGGCGGCGTTGGTGAGGCGGGAGCCGTCCAGGTGGACCTTCAGGCCCCGCTCGTGGGCGTGCTCGCAGATCGCGGTGATCTCCGCGGGGGTGTAGACGGTGCCGAGCTCGGTGGTGTTGGAGATCGACACGACGCCGGGCTGGGCGCGGTGCACGTCCCCGAAGCCCCACGCCTGGGTGTCGATCAGTTCCGGGGTGAGCTTGCCGTCCGGGGTGGGGACGGTGAACAGCTTGATGCCGCCCGCCACCTCGGGCGCGCCGCCCTCGTCGGTGTGGATGTGGGCGGTGTCGGCGCAGATCACCGCCTGCCAGGTGTCGAGCATGGCGCGCAGCGACACCACGTTGGCGGCGGTGCCGTTGAAGACCGGGTAGGTCTGGGCCCGCTCGCCGAAGTGCCGCTGGAAGACGCCCTGGAGGGCCTCGGTGTAGACGTCCTCGCCGTAGGAGATCTGGTGGCCGCCGTTGGCGCGGGCGATGGCCTCCAGGATCTCCGGGTGGACGCCCGCGTAGTTGTCGCTCGCGAACGCCTTCAGCTCTGGGTCGTGCCGGGGATTCACGCGGTGAGGTCCAATCGGGTGCCGTTGATCTGCGCTGCCGGGCGCTCGTAGAGGCCGCCGATGGCCTCGGCGAGGGTACGCACGTCGGTGAAGCCGTTGAACGCGGCCTCCGGCTTGGCGGCCCGCATGGAGTCGTTGACCAGCGCCTTCACCACCAGGATGACGGCGGCCGCGTTGGTGTCCCTGAGCGCGTCGGCCAGCGATCTGGTCCACGCCTCCGAGGCGGCCTTGGCCGCGGCGTAGCAGGCGCCGCCCGCGGTGGGCGACTCGGCCGCCTTGGCGGAGACGATCGCGAACCGGCCGTTGCCGCTCTTGCGCAGCAGCGGCTCGAAGGCCAGCGTGACGTGCTGGAGGGTGCGCACGAGCAGGTCGTGCAGCAGGTTCCAGTCGTCCAGGTCGGTGTCGGCGAACGTCTTTCCGCCGCGCCAGCCGCCCACGAGGTGCACCACCCCGTCGACGCGGCCGTGCTCGATGTCGATGCGCTCGGCCAGCGCCTGTACGGCGGCGCGGTCCAGCAGGTCGACGTCATCCTTGTCCACGCCGACGACGGTGTGGCCGTGCTTTTCGAAGTACTCGGCGACCGCCTGGCCGGTGGGCCCGGCGGCGCCGGTGATGAGGATGATCATGCGCGGATCCCCTTGGTGCTCTCGACGACGTCTGCGAGCTTACGGCGCAGCGCCTCGTAGAACATGCTCAGGGGGAACTCGTCGGACAGCACCGCGTCCACCTTGGCCTTCTGCTCCTCCGGCAGCGCCTGGATGCCCTTGGCCCAGGTCGAGGCGGGGTTCGGCTCCACGTAGGCGCTGACCAGGTCGTACGCGGCCAGCCAGTGCGCGATCTTGGACCGGTCGATGCTGTCGCGGTAGAGCTTCTCCACCTCTCCGCGCAGGTCGGCGACGCCGTCGGCGACCCGCTCCCAGTCGATCGTGAGCCGGTTGTCGGTCCAGCGCACGACGTCGTTGCGGTGCAGGTACGCGAAGAGCAGTTGGCCGCCGAGCCCGTCGTAGTTGCGCACCCGCTCGCCGGTGATCGGGAAGCGGAACAGCCGGTCGAACAGGATCGCGTGCTGCACGTAGCGGGCGTGCGGCACCCCGTCCTTCTCCAGCTTCACCGCCTCGCCGAACGCGGTCAGGTCGCAGCGCAGTTCCTCCAGCGAGTAGAGCCAGTACGGCATCCGCTGCTTGATCATGAACGGGTCGAACGGCAGGTCACCGTGGCTGTGGGTACGGTCGTGGATCAGGTCCCACATGACGAACGTGTCCTGGGCGAGCTGCTGGGAGGCCAGCAGCCGGGCGGCGTCCGGGGGCAGGGCCAGCTTGAGCGTGGTGGCGGCGGCGCCGGAGACCGCGCGGAACCTGGCCGCCTCGCGGTCGGCGAAGATGCCGCCCCAGGTGAAGCGCTGCGGCGCCTGCCGCACGGCCACCGTCTCGGGGAACAGCACGGCCGAGTGGGTGTCGTAGCCCGAGGTGAAGTCCTCGAAGGCGATCGGCACGAACATCGGGTTGTCGTAGCCGCCGGCCTCCAGCCTGGCCAGCCAGTCGGGCCAGATCGTCCGGATCCAGACGGCCTCGACGTTGCGGTTGGGGTTGCCGTTCTGCGTGTACATCGGGAACACCACCAGGTGCTCCAGCCCGTCCACGCGCTGGGTGTCGGGGTGGAAGAGCTCCAGCGACCCGAGGAAGTCGGGGACGCCGAGGTCCTGCTCCGACCACTGGCGCAGGTCTGCCTGAACCGCCTGAAGGTAGGCGGCGTCGTGGGGGAAGTGCGCCGACATCTCGCCGACCTGCCGGGCGATCGAGCCGACCAGTTCCTTGGCCCGCTCCTTCTCCTCCGGCACCGAGCCGTCCTTGACCTGCAGCGGGCGCAGCTCCTCGACCGTGGCCTTGAGCCTGGCGAACCCGGCCGCCTTGGCCTCGTCCGCGCCCGTTCCCGCCCGGTCGTCATCTGGTACGCGCGCGGCCCAGGTGACCACGTTGCCCCAGAGGCGGCGGTGGTCGTAGTCCTCGATGGAGTCGTCGCCGAACAGGTCGGAGTCGGCGAAGACGACCACGCGGCCCTTGCCGTACGCGCGCGCCACGGCCAGCGGGGCGCCGGCGGGGGTGGCGGACGGCGAGGACGCGAACAGGACGGTGGCCCCGTCGGCGGCCAGGACGCCCGACCGGTAGAAGCAGGCCGTGCCGACGCCCGCGAGCAGGCCGTCCGAGGTGTTCTTCGCGGCCAGGACCCAGGTGGCGACGTCCCGGTGGGCGTTCTTGGGGTCGCGGACCGTGGTGTGCCCGACGGCCACGCCGAAGCGGGCGAGCAGGTCGTTGAGGTTGTTGCCGTACTTGTCCTGCTCCTCCTCGGCCAGCACGACCAGGCCGCCGCCGTCCTGGACGTAGGCGGCGATGGCGTCCAGCTCGGCGGCGGAGAAGACCGGGCTGCCGTGGCCGGTGGTGCGCTCCCAGCGCTCACCCGACGGGTGCGCGATGACCAGGACGTCCTGGTCCTGGAGCGTTCCCGCGTCGAGGGCGCCGGTGGTGTGGGCGCTGACCGTGTGCCCAAGGTGTCGCAGCTGAGCGGCGGCGCGCGCGTAGCTGTTGTCGTCGGGGTGGCCGGGGTTCATCGCCTCGGCGACGTCACGCCGGATGGTCCATGACTCGCTGTGGGCCTCGTCGAAGAGCACCTTGGGGAAGGACTTCATGAAATATCTCCTGCCAAAGTCACCTATTGACGGAAAATATACACGAAGGGTGGGGGTGCAACGCTAGTCCCTTCATGATCTGAGGGTGTGCACCGAAGACGTCGATGCTGGTGGCGACGCCGGCCCGGAGCCGTGAGGCCGCGACCGTCAGCCACTTCGCCCCTCTATGCCATGCTTATGGGCTGTTTGGGGGCTATGACCCCTTCTGTGGCTGCGAGCAGCGGCGTGTCAGCGGCCGTGTCAGTGCGGCGACGGCGCCGCGTCAAGATGGTCGGCGATCGTCTCCTCCATGAACAGCGCGGCGGTCGCGGCCTCCGGGGTCCGGCGCGCGGCGCATCGAACACTGAGATCAAGGAGATCGATGATGGAACACGGCAAGAGCGGCTTCTCCGAGGCGGGCCTGCGGCGGGTGCGTGGGGTGCTGGAGCGGCATGTCGAGTCGGGGAAGATTCCCGGGCTGGTCGCCCTGGTCAGCCGTGGCGAAGAGACGCACGTCGAGACGGCCGGGACGATGCGTCATGACGGCGGCGCGCCGATGCGCCGGGACACGATCTTCCGGATGGCCTCCACGTCCAAGCCGGTCACGATCGCGGCGGCGATGGTCCTGCTGGACGAGTGCCGGCTGCGGCTCGACGACCTGGTCCAGGAGTGGCTGCCGGAGCTGGCCGACCGGCAGGTGCTCAAGAGCATCGACAGCCAGCTGGACGACACCGTGCCGGCCCGGCGGCCGATCACCGTCCGCGACGTGCTCACCTCCACCTTCGGGCTCGGCATGGACATGACCGTCCTGGGCACCCCGATCATGGGCGCGATCTTCGAGCGGGGGCTCACGCCCAACCTGCCGACGCCGGTGCCCGAGCAGGACGAGTGGATGCGCCGCCTGGGCGAACTTCCGCTCATGCACCAGCCCGGCGCGCGCTGGCAGTACCAGATCAGCAGCGACCTCGTCGGCGTGCTCGTCTCCCGGGTCACCGGGCGGTCGTTCGAGGACTTCCTGCGCGAGCGCGTCTTCGAGCCGCTGGGCATGAAGGACACCGGCTTCCACGTGCCCGCCGACCGGATCGACCGGCTGCCGACCCTGTACGCCCCCGACCCGCAGACCGGCGAGTTCCAGGTGTGGGACGAGGCCAAGGGCGGACGCTGGAGCGAGCCGCCGGCGTTCCAGGGCGGCGGTGGCGGCCTGGTCTCCACCGCCGACGACTTCCACGCCTACTTCCGCATGCTGCTCAACGGCGGCACGCACGACGGCCGGCGCATTCTGTCGCGGCCCGCCGTACAGCTGATGACCACCAACAGCCTCGCCCCCGAGCAGCAGGCGGCCAGGCACGCCATGGCCACCGAGAACGTCCACATCTCCTTCGGCCAGGGCCAGCAGGGCGGCTGGGGCTACGGCATGGCCGTGCGCACCCACCGCAGCGACTACGCCCCCGTCGGCCAGTTCGGCTGGGACGGCGGCAGCGGCACCTCCACCTACGCCGACCCGGAGACCGGCATCACCGGCATCCTGCTCACCCAGGTCGGCTACACCGTCCCGGCCCCGGCACGGCTGATGACCGACTTCTGGACCACCCTCTACCAGGCCATCGACTAACCCACTGAGGAGCTGGGCTCCCCTCGCGGGGGAAGCCCAGCTCCCCGGGTTCCGTGCTCGCGCGCTTTCCGGGTTTCCCGCCCGTTGCCCCGATCCGTGGCCGGCCAGGAGTCTCTTCATCCCGGGCGGCGGTTGGCGGGCCGCTCAACCACGTCGGACCCCTCGCGGAAGCCTGGCCGGTGTGCTACCTCCGGTCCGCGGTCCGGCCTCGGCCGGTCATCCGTACACCCGCTCCATGGCCGGGTCGCGGGGAGCCTTGACGGACACTAACGTCTGTTTGTTATGAAACGAGTGTTACTGGTGGCATCGGTGCTCATGCTCGCGGCGAGCGCCTGTACGGACGCCACCAAGGAGGCTTCGCCCAGCAGCTCACAGGCCGCCCCGAAGCCGGCCACGAAGTTCACCACCGTCGCCGACGGGTGCGAGCTGCTCGATCGGGAGACCATCGCCAAGCACCTCCCCTCGACGTCCTGCTCGCTCAAGCTCCAGGACAACTCGCGGACCCAGAACGGCGATGGCGAGCCCATCCTGGACAGACGGGGGCGCTACGAACCCACGGGCTCCGCCGGCAAGAGCGGATTCCACGCCGTCGCCGAGGTCGGCCTGAAACTCAACCTGGACACCTACGCCGACAACCAGAAGTCGGCGGCCATGGGGAATTCCCGTGCAGGCTCCAGCGACCGCCCGGTCGCCGGGGTCGGCGACCGGGCGCACCTCTACTACCAGGCAGGAACCGAGGCGTCGGACGATCTCACCATGACCACCGGAGTGCTCGTGTCCAGCTGGGGCAACGCCTCCCTCACGGTCTACTACTGGCACTACCAGGCCGCCACCATCGGCAACGGCGCCGGCCTCAGCGAGCAGAAGATGGCCAAGGCTCTCATCGCCATCACCCGGGACGTCTACGACGACCTGAGCTAGAGCTTGCTTGTGCGGAGCCTGATCGGGCGCCATGTCCAGAACCAGACGAGCCTCTCTGTCACCGGACACCTTTGGCTGATGATCAACTCGCCATGAATGGGAGACGAGTGTGGTGCCGGCTACATGTGGGACGGGGGGTGGCCGGGGGTTTCGGTATCTGCCGGCGCCTGCCGGGGCGGGTGCGTGGCGAGGGTGGCGAGGCGGGTGCCGCTGCTGGGGTCGGCGGGGGTGAGGACGACCAGGTACTGGTCGGGGTCCTGCATGACGGTCAGGACCTGCCAGTGCAGGTGGATCTCGCCTGCGGTGGGGTGGTGCAGGCGTTTACGGCCGATGGCGTTCCTGGCGACCTGGTGGGTGGTCCACCAGTGCTGGAAGTGGGGTTCGTTGCGGCTGAGGTCGTCGATGAGGGTGGCGAGGCGTTCGTCGGTGGGGTAGCGGCTGGCGTCCATGCGCAGGAAGGCGATGCATTCGCCGACGGTGCGTTCCCAGTCGATGAGGCGTTCGCGCATGTTCGGGTCGAGGATGGCCAGGCGCAGGTAGTTGCGCCGGGCGGGCGCGACGGCACCGAAGTCGGTCAGCAGGTCGGCGGCCAGCGGGTTCCAGGCGAGCACGTCCATGAAGCGGCCGAGCACGAGGGCCGGGATGGCCGTCAGGGACGTCAGCAGGACCTGGACCGGCGCGGGCACGCTCTGGCGGCGATGCGGGCGACGCCGCGCGGGGGCGTGGCCGGCCAGCAGCCGCAGGTAGTCGCGCTGGTCGGCGTCCAGCAGCAGCGCGGTGGCCAGCGCGTCCAGGACGCGGCCGGAGGGGGCGGGCAGGCGGCCCTGTTCGAGGCGGGTGTAGTAGTCGCTGCTGATGCCCGCCCGGCCCGCGACCTCCTCGCGGCGTAGTCCGGGGACCCGGCGTGGGTGATCGGCGGTGTGCAGACCCACGTCCTGTGGCGCGAGCTCGGCGCGGCGGGCGCGCAGGAACGCGGCGAACTCGCGCCGCTGCTGGTTCATCGGTTCCACATCTCTCACTCTGGCAGATACGGCACCTGTCCTGACCTGGGAGGACATTTCATTCCTAGGAAGGATGCTCCCTTCCTCCCCGGCCGCGTACGAGGCCACCATGGAAAGCCAGGAGCTGGAGCCCGTTGCGATTCGGCACCAGGAGTCGCGCGCAGGTGCCGGTGCCGCGACGGCGGCTCGTGTTCCGGTTCGGGGTGAGCCACGAGGGGCACCACCTCAAGGGGGAACACATACGGTCACGACCGTCACACACCGTTGTTACGGCGGCCGGTATCACGAATCTGCGGTTTCGCCTTATGCCACAGCTGATCATCAGAGGGTGGGGGATGTGCCCATGCCGGACGACATCACACTGCGGGTCAACGACGTCGAGCGAAGGTTGAGCGTCGATCCGCGCGCCACGCTGCTGGACGTGCTGCGCGAGCAGCTCGACCTGGGCGGAACCAAGAAGGGCTGCGATCAGGGCCAGTGCGGGGCGTGCACGGTGCACGCCGACGGGCTCCGCGTGCTGGCCTGCCTGACGCTGGCCTGCCAGGCCGAAGGCCGGGACATCACCACGATCGAGGGCCTGGCCGGCCCGGACGGGAGCCTGCATCCGGTGCAGGCGGCGTTCGTCGAGCACGACGCCTTCCAGTGCGGCTACTGCACGCCCGGTCAGATCATGTCCGCGGTGGCGTGCATCCGGGAGGGCAACGCCGGCTCGGACGCGGAGGTGCGCGAGTTCATGAGCGGCAACCTGTGCCGGTGCGGCGCCTACCCGCACATCGTCGCCGCCGTACGCCAGGCCGCCGGGCAGGAAAGGAAGGCCGATCATGCGCGCGCTTGACTACACCCGGGCCACTGGATTCGAGGCGGCGATCGAGATCCTGCGCGAGGATCCAGCCGCCGAACCGCTGGGCGGCGGCACCACGCTGGTCGACTTGATGAAGTGCGGAGTGGTCCAGCCCTCCCGCCTGGTCGACCTCACGCACGTGCCCGGGCATCGTGCCATCTCGGTGGATGCGTCGGCGTTGCGGATCGGCGCGCTGGCCACGATGAGCGAGGTGGCCGTGCATCCGGACGTACGGCGGCGCTGGCCGGCCGTATCCGAGGCACTGCTGAAAGGCGCCTCGCAGCAACTGCGCAACATGGCGAGGATCGGCGGGAACCTGATGCAGCGCACCCGCTGCGGCTACTTCCGCGACCCGAGCTTCGCCGCGTGCAACAAACGCGACCCCGGCTCGGGCTGCGCCGCCATGGAAGGCGAGAACCGCGGCCACGCGATCCTGGGCACCAGCGACGACTGCATCGCGATGTTCCCCGGAGACCTGCCCGTCGCGCTGCTGGCCTTCGACGCGATCGTGCACGTACTGGGGCCGGACGGCCCTCGGAGCATCCCGATCGATGACTTCTACCTGCTGCCCGGCGAAACCCCGTGGCGCGAGCACCCGCTGGAGCGCGGCGAGCTCATCGTCGGTGTGGAGGTGCCCGCCTCACCCGCCGCGGCGTCCTCGCACTACCTGAAGGTGCGCGACCGGGTCAGCTACGAGTTCGCCGCCGCCTCGGCCGCCGTCGGGCTGGAGGTGGCCGCCGACGGCACCATCACCGATGCCCGCGTGGCACTCGGCGGGGTGGCGACCAAACCCTGGCGTGAGCCCGCCGTGGAGGCCGAGCTCATCGGGCGGCCCGCCACGCCGGAGACGTTCCGGCGGGCCGGCGCGCTGGCCGCCGCCGGCGCCCGGCCGCGTGCGCACAACGGCTACAAGGTCGAGCTGGCCCGCCGTACCGTCACCCGAGCTTTGACCGAGCTGACGGAAGAAGGGACGCGACGATGAGCATCGACGAGAGGCCGATCGAGCTGGCCCCCGGTTCGCCGATCGGGCGGCCCACCAGCCGCCGCGACGCCCGCGACAAGGTCACCGGGGCCGCGCGCTACGTGGCGGAGTTCCGTCCGGAGGGGATGCTGCACGCGGTCCTGGTGACCAGTACGGTGCCCGCCGGCACGATCAGCGCCATCGACACCACGCGGGCGGAGGCCATGCCGGGCGTGCGTCTGGTGCTCACCCACCACAACTCCGCCACGCTGGCGCCGCCGCCGCTGTATCCGTTCGGCGCGGCGTTCCAGAGCCTGCTGCCGCTGCAGGACGACAAGATCCGCTTCAGCGGGCAGGCGGTCGGCCTGGTCGTCGCCGACACCATCGAGCAGGCCACCGACGCGGCGGCCCGGGTCCGGGTCGACTACCACACCGCCGCGTTCGTCCCCGGCGCCTCCGCCCCGGGCGCCACCTCCTACGGGGCCGAGGACTGCGGACAGATCGCCGAGGCCGTCCCCAACTACGCCCGCGGCGACGCCGAAGCCGCGCTGGCCGCCGCGCCCGTCACGCTGGATCTGACCTACACCACCCCGCGCCAGTACCACTGCGCGATGGAACTGCACTCCACCACCGCCCGCTGGGAAGACGACGGCACGCTGACCGTGTGGGAACCCACCCAGTGGACCGCCGGAACCCAGACCGTCTTCGCCGCCTGGTTCAAGCTGACCCTGGAGCAGGTGCACGTCATCTCCCCCTACGTCGGCGGCGGATTCGGCTCCAAGTGCGGCTCACACCCGCACGCCGCGCTGGCCGCCATGGCCGCCCGCGAACTGGGAGCGCCGGTCCAGCTTGTACTGACCCGGCCCCAGCACTTCACCTGCGTCTCACCGCGCCCCGCCACCAGCAACCGGGTGCGCCTGGGCGCCGAGCGGGACGGCAAACTGACCGCGCTCACCTACGACAGCGTCAACGAGGTCTCCACCGACAACTTGTACGTCGAGCCGTCCGGCGGCCTGGCCACCCTGTACTACGACGTGCCCCACGTGCGGGTGGACTACCGGTTCGTGCCCGTCAACGCGGTCAGCCCGGCCAGCATGCGCGCCCCCGGCGAGGCCGTCGGCAGCTTCGCGCTGGAATCGGCCATGGACGAACTCGCCGCCGCCCTCGGCCTGGACCCGATCGAACTGCGGCTGCGCAACTACACCGAACACGACCCCGCCACCGGCAAACCCTGGTCCGGCAAGAATCTGCGCCGAGCCTACGAGGCCGGCGCGCGGGCGTTCGGCTGGCACGATCGCGATCCCCGGCCCGGCAGCATGCGCCGCGGCAGCGAACAGATCGGCTGGGGCATGGCCGGGGGGTCCTTCCCCACCTACGTCCACCCGTGCGCCGCCACGGTGCGCGTGCAGGCCGACGGCGGCGTGGAAGTCGTCAGCGGCGGCAGCGACCTGGGCACCGGCACCTACACCCTGCTCGCCCAGACCGTCGCCGACGTGTTCGGCGTCGACACCGACACGGTGCGGGTACGGCTCGGCGACAGCAGCTACCCCTATGCCGCGTGCAGCGGCGGATCGATGCTGGCCGGCTCCCTGTCCCCGGTCGTGCACCAGGCCGCGACCATAGCCCGCGACGAACTCCTCACCCTCGCCGCAGCCCTGACCGGCACCAACGCAGGCGACCTCGAAGTCAGCGGCGGCCGCGTCCGGCAGACCGCCCAGCCCGGCACCGGACTGAGCCTGGCCGAGGTTCTCGACAGATCCGGCCGTACGGTCGTCGAGGGCGCCTACGACACCTTCACCGGAGTCTCCGCCGAAGATCAGGCGAAGTTCCACGGCACCCTCGGGCTGATCCGGATGCCCACGGCCGGGCCGTACTCGGTGTACTCCTGGAGCGCGGTCTTCGCCGAGGTCGCCGTCGACGAAGATCTCGGCACGATCCGGCTCAAGCGGCTGGTCGGCGCCTACGACTGCGGCCGTGTCCTCAACCCGACCACCGCGCGCAGCCAGCTCATGGGCGCCATGGTCATGGCCACCGGCGCCGCCCTGCTCGAAGCCGGCGTCGTCGACCCGGCTATGGGCCGCCTGGCCAACCCGAACCTGGCCGAGTACATGCTGCCCGTCAACGCCGACATCCCCGACATCGAGGTGCTGTTCGTCGGCGAACCCGACCCGCACGCCAACCCGCTCGGCTCACGCGGCATCGGCGAGATGGGCATGACCGCCACCATCGCCGCCATCGCCAACGCCGTCTGCCACGCCACCGGCAAACGGGTCCGCGACCTGCCCATCCTCATGGAGAAGATGCTCTGAACCCCTGCCGATGGCCGGGTTCGCCACACCAGCCCGCCCCGGACCGGGACCATCCACACGCGCCGGGCCGATGGCCGGGCTTGCCACACCAGCCCGCCCCGGACCGGAACCACCCACACGCGCCGGGCCGATGGCCGGGCTTGCCACACCAGCCCGCCCCGGACCGGGACCACCCACACGCTCGCCGGCCGCCAACGGCGGGCACACGAGCCTGACCCGGCCTGGACGGGGACCAACCCCACACCCACCGACCCCCAACGGCGGGCACACGAGCCTGGCCTGGTCTGCTCTGGTCCGGTCTGGCCGAAGGAGGAAGCACCTACAACCCGGCCATCGGTGACGGGGTCACCGTGGTCTCCCGCCCCGGAGGGAATGCCTTGCCAAGGATTTCCCTGTCGCCTCGGACGGCCCCCAGGGAAAGAGCCTGGTCGATCGTGAGCCCACCGGCGGCGAGCCCGATGACGACCTCGGGCGCGGCGGTGAAGACCGTGTCCGGCCGCGGATCGGGCTGGATGATCGCGCTGGGGCCGTGCTCATCGATGCGCAGGACCATGAGGAATCCGTCCGTCTCGATGCCGAGCTCCACCGGAGGAGTCGCGGTGATTCCCCGGAGCAGGCCGGGGAGGGCGAGCGCCAGCCAGCGCGGCTGGAACGCATCGCCGTCCTGCCCTGTCATCACCAGCGGCGCGCCCCATCGGCCGAGCGCCTCCATCGGCTCGCGGAGCCCCGCGCCCCAGGGCGTGAGCGCGTAGACGACACCCGCCTCTTCCAGGCGGCGCTCGATGATGCCATGCGACTCCAGAGCCCGCAGCCGCTCCGCCAGGAGGTTGGTCGCGATCCCCGCGAGCGAGGTCTTGAGCTCGGTGTAGCGCATCGGGCCGGGGAGCAGTTCGCGCACGATCAGGAGGGTCCAGCGCTCGCCCACGAGGTCCAGGGCGCGCGCGAGGGCGCAGAACTGCCCGTAGGAGCGAGGTTTTCTCGGCGCTTGCTTGATATTGTCCATCGTGGTTGATTATATCAACTTCGCCGAATGAAGGGATCCACATGGAGATGAGCATCAGCTGGCCGGCCGTGGTGGCCGCGATCGTGGCCGGGACGGCGATCGCCTGGGTGTGGTACGCCGATTGGGGACTCTTCGGCACCATCTGGCGGAAGCTGACCGGAGTATCCAAGGAGGATTCGGAGCGGGCCGGCAAGCGCCCGTTCGCCGTCCTCCTGGCGTCGATCCTCGTCACGGCGGTGGTGCTGGCCGCCGCGTGCTCCATCGTGTCGGCCCTCTTCGGCAGCGACCCGCTCTGGCTCGACGCGGCCGTAGGATTCGCGACCTGGCTCGGGTTCTCGCTGACAACCCTCACGCAGCACAACGCCTTCGAGCAGAAGCCGGCACAGCTCACCGTGATCAACAGCGCGTATCAGCTGACGTTGTTCCTGGGCATGGCCCTCGCCATCGGGTTGCTGCAGTAGCGCTGGCGAGCGCCCGTGGGCCAGCCTTCCTCGATGGAGCCAAGAAGGGCGAATTCGACTTCTAGCCTGAACCGCCAGTGGTGACCCACCACACGCTCACACGAATGAGTTCGCCACACCACTGCGGCGAAAGCCAGGCGGTGCGGATCATTTCAGGGCTTCCTATAGCGCTCCATCTGGTCGGGTGGGATCCAGCCTCCCGGCCACCGAGCGGGGCAGCGGGTGGGATGCCCGGAAGGCGCGCGAGCGTAGCGAGCTCCATGCTTTGAGCCACGGAACCCGGCCAACGCCCGGGGGAACCGGGGGCCGGAAGGCCACCGGCGAGGGGGTTCGGGGGAGCTGGGCTCTCCCGTGGGGCGAGCCCGAGCGCGAAGCGCGAGGACCTTGCCGGTCAGTTCACGCGTACGCTCTGCCGTACCCGGACCTGGGTGGCGTCGTCGCAGGTGGCGCGGGCGCAGAAGTACAGGAGCAGCATCGGTTTCGCCGGGCGGTCGACCACGTAGCCGACGAAGCCCAGTCTCGATCCGCCTCTCGGGTCCTGCAGCGTGCCCTGGAAGCTGCGGGCCTGGCTGCTGCCCGCCTGGTCCTCGACCGGGTTGCGCGGGATGGTCACCTGGCCGGGCAGCAAGCCCTCCAGCGTCGATTTCATCTGGTCGGCCGTGGCGGTGCCGTCCAGGGTGTCGGAGAGCTGGACGTACACCCCTGACGCCGATTCCGGGTCCTCGGAGATGATCGGGGCCACTCTTGACCAGTCCGCGCTGGCCCCCGACACGAACAGCGACTCGAACTCGGCCGCCCTCGGCGACACCACCGCGAACAGGTCGCCGTGCGTGATGGCGGTCCAGCCTGACGGGTGGTCGAAGGTCAGCGGGGCCGCGGCCGTCTGCCGGTAGCCGGTCCACGCGTCGGAGCGCTGGTTCATGAGCACCAGCACCACCAGGACCAGCGCCGCCACCGCCGCCGTCAGGGCTGCCAGCACGATGGGCAGCTTGCCGCCCCGCCGTACCGGCATCGGGCCCGCGCCGCCGCCCGAGTCCGCGCCGCCGCCCGAGAACGCGCCACCGCCCGAGTCCGCGCCGCCGCCCGAGAACGCCCCAGCGCCCGAGAGCGCGCCGCCGCGCGAGGCCGCAGGGCCCGCGCCGCGGAAGGCGGGTGGTTGCGCGCGCGGCGCGGTCTCCGAGACGTGGCCGCTGATCGCGTCGCGCAGCGCGGCCACGAACGCGGTGCAGCTCGGGTAGCGCTGTTCCGGCGCCTTGGCCAGGGCCCGCATCATCACCCCGTCCACCTCGAGCGGCAGATCGGGCCGTATCTGCGACAGCGGCGCGGGCTGCTCGGCCAGGTGCGCCCACAGCAGCGCGATGTCGTTGTCGCGCTGGAACGGCAGCCGCCCCGCCAACGCCTCATAGGCCACGCAGGCGAGGGCGTACTGGTCGCACCGCCCGTCCACCGTCTCCTTGTTGATCTGCTCGGGCGACATGTAGCGCGGCGTGCCGATGAACTGGTCGGTCTGCGTCAGCCCGGAGATCGAGGTGCGGTGCTTGGTGATGCCGAAGTCGGTCAGGTACACGTGGTCGGCGGCCAGCAGGATGTTGGCGGGTTTGACGTCGCGGTGGATCAGGTCGTGGGCGTGGGCGGCGTCGAGGGCCGCCGCGACCTGGGCGAGGATCGTGTTGACCTGGGCGACGGGCAGCGGGCCACGGTCGTAGATGAGGCGGCGCAGGTCGGAGCCGTCGACGTAGCGCATGGCGATGTAGAGCACGCCGGAGGGGTCGGCGTTGGCCTCGTAGATTGGGATGATGTTGGGGTGTTCGATGCTGGCGACGGTGCGCGATTCCAGGATGAAGCGCTGGCGGAAGCGGTCGTCGACGCTGAGGATCGGGTTGAGGATCTTCAGGGCGACGCGCCGGCTCAGGCGCGGGTCGAGTGCCAGGTAGACGACGGCCATGCCGCCTTTGCCGACGATGTTCTCGATGAGGTACCCGGCGACCTCCTGCCCGATCAACGATCTGTCGTTCACGTCGGCAGCCCGCAGTAGCCGCAGAACCGGTGTCCGTGTCCGAGCCTCATGCCGCAGCCGGTGCAGTAGCGCTGTTCCGAGGCGATGAGCACGGGGTTGGGCGCCGGCTGGAGCGCCTGGTCGCGGCGTACCACGACGGTCTCGGTGGAGCCCTCGTCGAGGCGGGGCCGTACCGTGGCCGCGGCGAGGTTGTCAGGCGGACGGGGCACGGGGGCGGGCCCGCGGCCACGGCGCCACAGGAAGTACGCGCCCAGCAGGGCCGCGACGAACAGCACCCCGGCGGCGGCGATGAACGGCCACAGCGGGACGGAACTCCCCTGCCGCACGGGGGCCTGCTTGGTGCCGGCGTCCTCGGAGGTGCCGCGCTTGGCCAGCGAGGTCTTCAGGTGCGCCCCGGCGACGATGTGGCCGGGGTAGAGCTCCATCACGCGCTGGAAGCCGGGCGCGGCCTCGGTGTAGTACTTGGTGTGGAAGCGGGTGAGCGCGGCCTCGAAGGCGGAGTCGACCGCGCCGCGCCTGGGTGTGACGCCGGCGGCGGCCAGGGCGGTGGTGATCTCCCTGACGCCGATCATCCTGGCGTCCTTGCCGCCGCCGACGAGCATGCCGATGACGTGGCCGTCCTTGTCGCCGATGACCGGGGCGCCGATCATGCCGCGGTCGGCGAGGGCGCCGAGTTTGACCGGTTCGTCGACCTTCTTCTCGGGGTCGGAGAAGGGCCGCCCGCCCTGTCCCGAGCCGCCCTGTCCGAGGTGGGCGATCTCGACGGTGTGCTGGAGCTTGGCCGCGGGGCGGCCGAGGAATCCGGCGACGTTGGTCGGCGAGCCCGGCTTGTCGGGCACCTTGTCGGCCAGGGGCGCGGTGGGCATGCCGACGCTGCCGTCGGCGCGGCCGGTGGGGACGAGCACGGCGGGGGTGTCGGGACCGGCGCCCGCCTTCACGATCTCGGCGGTGAAGCCTTTGGCGTCGGGCGGCGAGATGTTCGGGAAGATCGTGATGCTGGTGGTGGCGTTGATGATGCAGGTCGCGGTGGGGCGCTTGGGCGGGTAGCAGTCGCGCAGGTGCCGGTCGAGTTGCGGGTCGTCGAGCTTGTGCCGCTTGAAGTCGGCCGGGACCTTCACCTTGTGGTGCTCGGAGAAGACCTTGTTCGCGGCGTAGACGCGCACGTCGTCGGAGCTCTGCACGATCCTGGTGAGCGTGACGATGGCGCCCTCGGGATTGACCACGATGCCGGTGCCCTTGCCGATCGGCAGGTCGTAGGCACGTTCCACGTGGACGAGGTCGCCGATGTGGTCCAGCAGCGTGATCTCCACGTGCGCCGTCGCCTCGATCCTGACCACCGCCGGCGTCACCAGGTCGGTGATGCCGCTCGGGTGTTCGTGAGCCAGCGCGGGCAGGCCGAGCACGACCACGGTCATCGCCGTGGCGCCCACCAGAGCCGTGAGACGCGACATTTCCGCTCCCTACGAAATGGATAGGAACAGCGTCCCAACCACCCGGCATAAGTCAAGGTCCCGGCACATAGACAAGCGCTTGCTCGTCATCCTACGGTGAACCCGATGAGCTACGTGATCGCCGTCGACGTGGGCGGCACCTTCACCGATGTGGTGCGGCGCGGATCCGACGGCCGGACCGTGGTGGCCAAGGTGCTCAGCACCCATGACGATCCGGTATCAGGCGTAACGGCGGGCATCCGCCGGGTCCTCACCGACCCGTCCGAAGTGACCAGGGTCGTCCACGCCACCACGCTGGCCACCAACGCCGTCCTGGAGCGCAAGGGCGCGCGCGTCGCCTTCGTCACCACCCGCGGATTCCGCTCGGTCATCCCCCTCGGCCGCTACGCCCGCGTCGAGGAGGACCGCTACGACCTGCGCTTCACCCCGCCCCCACCGCCGGTCGCCGCCGAGGACTGCTTCGAGGTGGCCGAGCGCGTCTCCAGCCGCGGCGCCGTCCTCACTCCCCTGGACCTTGATTCGGTACGGCGGGCCGCCACCGGCATCGCCGCCCGGGGCATCACCTCGGCCGCCGTCTGCCTGCTGCACTCCTACGCCAACCCCGTCCACGAGCGCCAGGTCGCCGCGATCCTGCGCGAGAGCGTCCCCAACGTGGCCGTCTCCAGCGAGGTGTGGCCGGAGATCCGCGAGTACGAGCGCGCCACGACCACGATCATGTCCGCCTACATCGGCCCGCTCATGTCCGACTACCTCAGCCGCCTGCGCGGCAGCCTGCGCGACCTGGGCATCGACGCCCCCGTGCACGTCATGGACTCCGCCGGCGGCGTCATCTCCGCCGAACTCGCCGCCCGCCGCGCGGTGGCCACGATCGAGTCGGGCCCCGCCGCCGGGGTCCTGGCCGCCGCGGCGAGCGGGCTGCCCGCGGTCATCTCCTTCGACATGGGCGGCACCACCGCCAAGGCCTGCCTGGTGCGCGACGGCGTCCCTGAACTGACCCGCGAGTTCCACGTCGGCGGCAAGGGCAGCTTCGGCGGGCGGCGCGCCGGGACCGGCGTACCGATCAAGACACCCGCCATCGACCTGGCCGAGGTGGGCGCCGGCGGCGGCAGCGTCGCATGGGTGGACGAGGCGGGCGCGCTGCGCGTGGGTCCCCGGTCGGCCGGCTCCTCCCCCGGGCCCGCCTGCTACGGCCTGGGCGGCTGCGACCCGACGGTCACCGACGCCAACCTCGTGCTCGGACTTCTGTCCTCGGCGTCGATCCCGTTGTCGCGGGAACTGGCGGTGAAGGCCATGGAACGGCTGGCGGTGCCGCTCGGGGTGTCGGCGGAGGAGGCGGCCGAGGCCGTACACGAGATCGTGTGCGCGTCGATGGCCTCGGCGGTGCACGTCGTCACCGTGCAGCGCGGCATCGACCCGCGCGGCTTCACGCTGGTGGCCTTCGGCGGGGCGGGGCCGATGCACGCCTGCCGGGTGGCCGAGCGCTTCGGCATCACGGACGTGCTGGTGCCCGCGCACTGCGGCGTGGCCTCGGCGGCGGGCCTGCTGACGGCGGTACCGGCGACCGAACGCGTCCGCTCGGCCCTGTCCGCGCCCGACCCGGCCCGGATCTTCGCCGAACTGGCCGGAGAAGCGGCGCACGACCTCGGCCTTCCCCTGCCGGAACTGAAGGTCACGCGGCTGGCCGACGTGCGCTTCACGGGCCAGGCGCACGACCTGACCGTGGAGTGGAGCGACGACCCCGCCACGCTGTCCGCCCGCTTCTTCGCGAAGTACACGCAGGTGTACGGCATAGCCCAGCAAGGCCCGACCGAGCACGTGAGCTACCGCGTGCGCGTGACCCACGAAGCCGAGGCCCCGATGCCGGGCACCATCCTCGCGGAGAGCCCCGCGGCGTCCCCGACGAGCAGGACCTTGTACCTGGGCGGTCCCGTCGAGGTCCCGGTGCACACGCGCGCCACCTTCACGGCCCTGGACGGCCCGGCCGTCATCGAGGACCCGGAGGCCACCATCGTCGTCCCGCCCGGCTGGAGCGCCCGCCTCGGCGGGGCGGGAGCCGTACACCTGGAGCGCGCGCCATGGACCTGACCGCCGAGGTGCTGCGCCACGCGCTGGTCGTGGCCGCCGAGGAGGCGAGCATCGTCGTCGTGCGCTCGGCCTACTCCACCTTCATCGTCGAGGGCTCCGACGCCTCCGCCGCGATCCTCGACGCCGACGGCGCCCTGATCGCGCACTCCATGGCCACCACGCTCATGAACAGCATGGCGCTCAAGGTCGCCCTGCCCGAGGTGCGCAAGGACCACCCGGCCATGCGCGACGGCGACGTCTACGTCACCAACGACGCCTACCGCGGCGGCGTCCACACCAATGACCTGCTCGTCTTCCGGCCCGTCTTCGTCGGCGGCGTGCCGCGCTACTTCACCGCCACCATGATCCACGTCTCCGACCTCGGCGGGTTGTCGGCGGGCGGCATGGCGCCGCTGGCCACCGACATCTTCCTGGAGGGTCTGCAGCTCCCTCCGATCCTCCTGGCCACCGACGAGGGCGTGGTGCCGGCGGTGGAGGCGGTGCTGCGCGCGAACAGCCGTACCCCGGACAAGGTCATGGGCGACGTGCGCGCGCTCGTGGCCGGGACCGCCGTCGCCGCGACCCGCCTGCGCGCCCTCATCCGGGAGTACGGCGAAGCCGGCCTGGCCCGCGGCATCGCCGGCTACCTGGACTACACCGAGGAAAGGACCCGGGCCGCCCTGGCCGGGTTGCCGCGTGGCCGCTTCACCGCCGCGTACCCCATCGACGACGACGGCCTCGACCCTGACACCCCGCACCACGTCCGGGTCGCGGTCACGCTCACGGGCCGCGGCGCCATACTCGACTTCGCCGGCACCGGCCCGCAGGTGCCCGCCGCCATCAACGCCTCGGCGTCGCAGTCGCTGGCCGCGGCGGTGTTCGCGCTGCGCTGCTTCCTGGACCCGTCGATCCCCATGAACGAGGGCTGCCTGCGCGCCCTGGACATCCGCCTGCCCGAGGGCTCTCTGCTGAACGCCCGCTCTCCCTACCCGTGCGGCGGCCGGTTCGTGCCGATCTACGCGGCGATGGAGGCGGTCATCCAGGCGTTGTCCGAGGCGGTGCCGGAACGGGCGATCGCGGCCAGCGGGATTCTGCAGCCGTTCTCGATCGCCGCGGTGGGCGCGCCGTACTGGATCCACCTTTCCTACGACTTCGGCGGCGTGGGCGCGCGGCGCGGCCTGGACGGCCCGGACGCGACCGGCGTGCACTTCGGCATCGGCCGCAACTCGGTGCCGCAGGCCGAGCCGGTGGAGAGCCGGTGCCCGCTGGTGGTGGAGTCGGTGGAGACCATCCCGGACTCCGGCGGCCCCGGCCGCTGGCGGGGCGGCCTGGGCACGCGCACCGTCTACCGCTTCCTCGCCGACTGCCACGTCACCACCCGCGGCGACCGCCTGCGCATCCCGCCCCCTGGGCGTGAAGGCGGCGAGCCAGGCCGGCTGGGCGGCTTCTTCAAACGGTCGGCGGACGGCACGGTCGAGCGCCTTGCGTCAAAGGTGAACAATGTCCTGTTCACGGAGGGCGAGGCTTTCATCGTGGAGACCACGGGCGGCGGCGGCCTGGGCCCGCCCGCCGACCGGCCCCGCGCGGAGATCGAGGCCGACCTGCGCTCGGGCCACATCACAGAACACGGCGCCCGGAAGGACTACGCCCCGCGCATCCTGACCAGGTCGCCGGGGTCGAAGGCGACCTCGTAAGGCGCGCTGAGCCGCGCGACCTCGCCCGCCTTGTAGACCTCGGGACCCGCGTAGCTGCCCTCGTCGAGGGTGTAGACGTAGAGAGCTTCGGGCTCGATCCGCCAGTAGGTGGGGATACCCGCCTCGGCATACACCGTGGGCTTGGTGGAGCGGTCACGCGCCCTCGTGCTCGGGCTGACCACCTCCACAGCGAGCAGGATGTCCGCCGGGGCGAACATCAACTCATTGGCTTCCACCGCAGCCGTCGGCACAACCACCAGATCAGGGATGAAGAAGTCCTTCTCGGTCACTCTGAGGTTCACTGTCGACAACGGCTCGAGCGTCGGTGGCGCGAACTCCTCAAGGATCCGCTCCAACCGCCGGATCGCACGCTGATGCAGAGGGAGGGGGGCAGGGCTCACCAGTAGGCTCCCGTTGAAGAGCTCGTAGCGGTTCCCGTCGTCGGGGAAGCGCAGCAGGTCATCGACGGTGAACGGCGGCTTTCCTGGAAGAACCGTGCTCGTCTCGGTCGGTTCGATCACTGCCATCGCGGTCACCCACCCAGTATCGCGATCGTTGCCCTGGCTCACATGGTACTTCCCCAATCTCCATCACTTTCCGTCATAAGGTCGCCACCTTTCGGCGCCAAGACGGACTGCGGTGTGGACGGCGCGGGCCATGCGGGAGCCCCAGTCGGAGCGGGGGCCGCCGAAGAGTTCTTCCGGGCCCGAGGAGCGGACGGCCACGCAGACCGCGTCCGAGGCGGTGCCGGTGCACGGGAAGCCGGTTTCGGCGAGCGCCTGCGCCTTGGCCTCCGTCACCGTCATCACGGTGTTGACCAGGGCGGCGTCGGTCATGGCCACGGGTACGACCACGACGATGTTGATCGTGCCCACGCGGATCGGTGCGAGTTCCGGGTCCACCGCGCCGGGTGGCGCGGCGGCCCAGGTGGGGACGCGCAGGCCGACCGTAGCCCAGGCGGTCGCGCCGCCGTCGGCGGCGGTCTCGACGCGGTCGACGGAGGCGGCGGTCATCATGCCGACCCCGGAGCCGCCGGGGCCGAGCGCCGCGAGGTGGTCCACCGGGTCCATGCGTGAGTACCCGGCCACGACCTGGGCGTTCAGGATCCAGGAGCGGGGGCCGATGCCGCCGCCGAGCATGGCCGAGGAGATCGTCCGCCAGCCGGGCCCCAGCTCCCACAGCAGCGACCCGAGCCGGACGCCGTCCTCGGCGCGGTAGGAGAGGTTCACGGTCCTCCTCGGATCAGGTGGACGACGGGCCGCCCGTCCGGACCCGGTTCGATCTTGACATGGGCGTCGAAGTGCTTGCCGACCAGCGTCCCGGTGAGCACCTGGACGGGCTTGCCGTGCGCGGCGGCGCGGCCTTCGGCGAGCAGGAGGAGGGTGTCGGCGTACTGGCCGGCGACGGTGAGGTCGTGCAGGGTGGAGACGACGGTGAGGCCGTCGGCCAGGCGCAGGCGGTCGACGAGTTCGAGCACCTGCTGCTGGTGGCCGAGGTCGAGCGCGGTGGTCGGCTCGTCGAGCAGCAGGACGGGCGCCTGCTGGGCCAGGGCTCTGGCCAGCACGACGCGCTGGCGCTCGCCGCCGGACAGTTCGCCCAGCCGCCGGCTGGCGAAGGCGCCCAGGTCGAGCCGTTCCAGGACGGACGCGGTGACCTCCCGGTCGTGGCGGCTCTCCCGCCCCAGATAGGGGATGTACGGCGTGCGGCCCAGCAGCGCGTACTCCGAGACGGTCATGTCGGGCGGCAGGGCCGGCGTCTGGGGTGCGTAGGCGATCAGGCGGGCCCTGGCCCTGGGCTTGAGCGAGGCGGCTGGTCGCCCGTCGATCGACACCTCGCCGCGCTGGCCGACGATGCCCATGACGGCCTTGAGCAGCGTCGACTTGCCGGCGCCGTTGGGGCCGATGACGGCCAGCCATTCGCCGCGCCGTACCTGGAGGGTGACGTCGGAGAGCACCTCGCGCTCGCCGAGCGTGACCGACAGGCCGCTGACGCCGATCATGTGGAGGTCCGTCGGGTCATACGGAGCACGGCCACGAAGAACGGCGCGCCGATGAACATGGTCACCACGCCGATGGGGAGTTCGGCGGGGGCGATGACGGTGCGGGCGAGCAGGTCGGCCAGGACGAGGAAGGCGGCGCCGCCGATGAGCGAGAGCGGCAGCACGATCCGGTAGGAGCCGCCGGCGAGCCTGCGCACGACGTGCGGGACGACGATGCCGACGAAGCCGATCAGGCCGCTGACCGCGACGGCGGCGGCGGTGGCGAGGGAGGCGGCCAGCAGGACGGCCAGCCGTACGCGGGAGGCGCGCACCCCGAGCGCGGTCGCCTCGTCGTCGCCCACCGACAGCACGTCGAGCATGCGCCCGTGCACGAGCAGCGCGGCCGACGAGACGGCGGCGTAGGGCAGGACGAGCCAGAACTGGTCCCAGCCGCCGCCGACGTCGCCGAGGATCCAGGAGTAGATGCGCTGCAGTTCCTCGACCTTGAACTGCTGCACGAACGTCTGGATGGCGGTGAGGAAGGAGGTGACGGCCACCCCGGCCAGCACCAGGGTGGCGGTGCCACCGGAGCGCCCGGCGGTGTTGCCGAGCGCGAAGGCCAGCATGACGCCGCCGATCGCGCCGACGAACGCGGCGACGGGGATGGTCAGGACCGGCGCCGGAACCATCACGATCACCAGGGTCGTGGTGAGCCCGGCGCCCGCGGCCGCGCCGAGCAGGTACGGGTCGGCCAGCGGGTTGCGGAAGACACCCTGGTACCCGGCGCCCGCGATGGCGAGCAGGCCGCCGACCACGGCCGCGACCAGGACTCTGGGCAGGCGCAGCTCGTACAGCAGGCCCTTCTCGATCGGCGCGAGGCCGGAGTCGATCTCGACGAACGGCAGCCAGTCCAGCGCCTGGAGCACGACCTGCCACGGCGAGATGCCGGCGGCGCCGCCGAGCAGTCCGGCGACCATGCCGGCAGCGAGCACGGCGAGCGCGCCCGCCACCCAGAGCGGCCGCGCCCGTGCGGGCCTGAGCTGCGTGTCGAGCACTACTTCGCGGCCGCCTTGTTCACCGCGTCGCCGATGGCCTTGGCCAGGTCGACGACGCGCGGGCCCCAGCGGGAGGCGATGTCGTCGTCGAGCAGGACGACCTGGTCGTTCTTGATGGCCGACAGGCCCTTCCAGCCGGGCCGCTTGGCCAGGGTGTCCTTGTTCTGCCGGCAGCACTTGACGTCGGCCAGGAAGATCAGGTCGGGGTCGGACTGGGCGACGAACTCGGCCGAGAGCTTGGGATAGCCACCGGCGGCGCCGGGGGCTTTGTCGGCGATGTTGGTCATGCCGAAGATCGAGTAGATCTGGCCGATGAAGGTGCTGGACGTCGCGGCGTAGGGGGTCTGGTCGAGCTCGTGGTAGTAGGTGAGCTTCTTGTCCTTGGGCGCTGCGGCGGCGAGCTTGTCCAGTTCGGCCTTCATGCCGGTCACGACCTGGTCGGCCTTGTCCTTGTTGCCGGTGGCGGCGCCGAGGTCGGCGATCTCGTCGTAAGCCTCGTCGATCTTCGTGGGGGCCGGTTCGAGCAGGACGGGCACGTTGAGCTTGCCGAGCTCGGCGACGATCTTGTCCAGGTCGTTGGAGAGCACGACGAGGTCGGGCTTCTTGGCGACGATGGCTTCGACATTGGGCTTGAACCCGGACAGGTCGCTCTTGGGGGCCTCGGCCGGGTAGTTGGACTGGTCGTCCACGGCGATGACCTGCGGGCCCGCGCCGATCGCGAAGAGCGTCTCGGTGTGGGCGGCGGACAGGGAGATGATCCGCTCGGGCTTCTTCGCCAGTGTGACGGAGCCGTTGCCGGCCTCGATCGTGACGGGGAAGCCGGCCGCGGTGGCGGGGGCGGCGGAGGTGGGCGGGGCGGACGAGGTGGTGGTGGTGCCGGTCTGACCGCAGGCGGTCAGGACGAGCGTTCCCAGCAGCGCGCCCGCGAAGGCCGTGCGTACGGGCCTCACGAGAAGTCCTTTCAGATCGGAACCGAGAGACCCGCGTCTTAGCGACGGATCACCCTTTTCCACGAGGGTTGATGACGTCGGCGCGGTGGCAGGCGACCTGGCTTTGACAGTTGCGGGACAGCGCCGGACTCACACCGGACTTCGCTGCGACACTGCGCGTCGGACAAACGCTATCAATGCTCCGAAGCTGCTCGGAGTCAAGGGGTGGTGACTTGATTCTCCGCCTCGGAGATGATGCGCTGCAGCCGCAGTCCGTGGGCGGCGTCCAGGGGGTGCCCGCCGCCCTGCCGTACGGTCCGGGCGAACTCGGCAGCCACGACGTCCAGGGGGTCGTCGTCGAAGTGCGGGAGCGTCACGTTGCCCTTGCGGCCGTAGACGGCGAACGTCGAGGGCGGCAGGTCGCCGGCGCCGGCCATGCACAGGGAGATCTCGCTCACGGCGCCGCCCTCGTGGTCGAGCAGCAGCCCGACCCAGCCGAGCGGGTCGCCGTGCGCGCGCACGGCGGTCACCCGGCCGAGCGCGGCGTCGAGCAGGTCGATGACGTGCGGGCCGACGTCGAGCAGCGCGCCGCGCCGCAGCCGCCACGGGGTGCCGAACGGATGCTCGCCGTTCAGCACGTCGCTGACGTTGACGGCGTGCCCGCCGAAGGGCTCGATCCCGGCGCAGCGGGCCAGGAACTCGCGGGTCTGCGGGGCGTACCGCAGTGTGAGCAGCATCTGGGAGGCCACGCCCGCCTCGGCGACCGCGTCGGCCAGCCGCTGGGCGCCGTCCAGGGAGTCGGCGAGCGGCTTCTCCAATAGCAGCGCCTTGCCCGCCCGCGCCGCCTTCACCCCCAGCTCGGCCTGTACGGCCGGCGGCACGCAGAAGCACACCGCCTCACAGGCGTCGAACAGGTCCTCGATCCGCTCGAACACCGGCGCCCCGAGCCGGGCGGCGGCCTCCGGCCGGCGGGCCCAGACCCCGGCGAACTCGATCTCCGGGCTCTGGGCCAGCATCGGCGCGTGCGCCATCTCCGCCCACGGCCCTGCCCCGACCAATCCGACCCTCACCGGTTCCATGTCACCATTTAACCGGCAATTCGGTCAGCCCTCGACCGACGATCGATGTGCGGTACACCACCGGCCCCGGAACCAGGCGCAGGCCGGGCAGCCGCCGTCCCAGCACCTCCAGCGCGGTACGCAGTTGCAGCCGCCCGAGCGCCGCCCCCACGCAGAAGTGGATGCCGTAGCCGAAGACCATGTGCGCGTCGGCGTTGGGCCGGTCGAGGTCGAAGGTGTCGGGGTGGGCGAAGACGGCCTCGTCGTGGGCGGCCGAGTCGGTGGACAGCAGCACCAGCGACCCGGCCGGGATCGTCACCCCGTGCAGCGTGATGTCGGACGTGGCGTACCGGAAGGAGCCCAGCGAGGCCCCGTCGATGCGCATGCACTCCTCGACCGCGGCGCTCAGCTTCTCCGGCGGCACCGGCCAGATCCCCTCGCGCAGCAGCCGCAGCACGCTGTTGCCGAGCTGGTTGGGGACGGTGTCGTTGCCGCCGAGCAGGATCGTGGAGATCAGCTCGACCACCTCGCGGTGCGACAGCTCCCGGCCGATCAGCCCGGTCATCAGCGAGGTGAAGTCGTCGCGCGGCTCGCGGGCGCGGGCGGCGACGAGGCGGTCCACGTACTCCAGGTACTCCAGGAAGCTGTCGGCCAGCACGAGCTGCCGCTCCGGCGGCTGGGGCGACAGGAAGAGCTGGAACCAGTCCTTGACATGCGCCTGGACGAACGCCTCGTCCGCCTCCGGCACCCCGATGAAGCGGGCGGTCAGCTTGACCGACGGCTCGTGGCCCAGGTCGCGCACGAAGTCCGCCTCACCCCTGGGCTCGATCCGGTCCAGCAGGTTCTCGTTGAGCCCGCGGAAGCGCTGCTCCAGCGCGGCGACCGCGCGCGGCGTGAACGCCCGCGAGACCGACCTGCGCAGCCGCGTGTGATCCGGCGGGTCCACGTTGGCCACGAAGCTGGACAGGAACGAGCCGTGCTCCCCCAGCTTCTCGCGCGTCCGCGCGGTGAGGCTGCGCGAGATCGTCAGCGACCCCTCGGAGGAAAAGCGCCCGGGGTCTCCGTAGGCGGCGCGCACGTCGGCGTGCCTGGTCAGCACGTACGCGCCGAGGTGCTCGCTGCGGAAGACGGGGTGCTCGCGCCGCAGCCGCCTCAGGAAGCCGTACGGGTCGGCGACGTGCCAGTCGGAGCTGACGTCGAAGTCCATCCAAAGATCCTTCGCGGGTTGTCGACCAGCATCTGGCGGATCTGGTCCTCGGTGACGCCGCGCTTGCGCAGCTCGGGCAGGACGTCGCGGGAGATGTGCAGGAGGTGGTAGTCGGGGTGGCGGCGCCGTACGACGTCGACGTCGAAGCGGTCGTTGAAGCAGTAGGAGTCGTGCGACAGCACCATCCGCCCGGCGTGGCCCCGCTCGCAGAGCGCGGCCACCACCGCCACGCGGTCCTCGAACGTGCTGATGGTCGCGATGCCGAAGCGGTCCATGCCCAGGTAGGAGCCCGCGGCGAGGAGCTCTTCGAGGTAGTGCAGGTCGGTGGAGTCGCCGGCGTGCCCGATGACCACGCGCGTGAGGTCCACGCCGCAGGCGGCCAGCAGGCGCTGCTGGTCCAGGCCGCCCGGCTCGTGGCTGTGGGTGGTGATGGGCGCGCCGGTCTCCACGTGCGCCTCGGCGACCGCGCGGAAGACCCGCTCGCAGCCCGCGGTCATGCCGGGCCGGTCGGTGGCGCACTTGAGCATGGCGGCCTTCACGCCGGTACGCCCGATGCCCTCGGCGATGTCACGCACGAAGAACTCCGCCAGCCGGTCGGGTCCGCCGAACAACGAGCCGGGCCCCCGGTTGCCGAAGTACGGCGGCAGCGCGTCGTAGGTGTAGAGCCCGGTGGCGGCCACGATGTTGACCGAGGTCAGCTCGGCCACCCGCTGGACGGCCGGCACGTGGCGGCCCAGGCCGAGCACGGTCAGGTCGACGATCGAGTCGATGCCCTCGGCCTTCAGCGCGTCCAGCTTGGCCGCGGCCTCGCGGGCGCGGGCCTCCGGGTCCCAGCCCTCGGGGATGTCCGGCCAGTTCCAGAGGATCTCCGGGCTGAGGCCGAAGACGTGCTCGTGCATCAGCGTCGCCCCGAGGTCGGCGACCGGCCCTCTCACGGTCTCGGGCACGACAACCTCACACGGGTCTCAGGCACGGGAACCTCTCACGGGTCTCAGGCACGGGAACCTCTTACGGCCTCAGGCACGGGAACCTCGGGTGGTCGAAGGGCCGGTTGACGGTCAGGCCGAGCCCGTCGGTCTGCCCGTACGGCGCGCCGGTGTAGAGGGCGTCGGCGTCGAAGTAGGTGGCGGTGAACGACAGGCGGGCCGACTCGCGCCGGTTGGCCGGCGCGCCGTGCACGGTCAGCGCGTGGTGCACGGTCGCGTCGCCGGCCTTGAGGTCGAGCGGCGGCGACAGTTCCAGCTCCTTCAGCCAGGGGTGCTGGCTGAGCTGGTCGTCGCCGGCGCCGACGAAGCTGCGCCCGAGCAGGCCGTGCCGGTGGGAGCCGGTGTAGAAGCGCAGCGCGCCCATGTCGGCGGGCACGTCCGCGAGCGCGAGCCAGATGGTGAGCATGGCCGAGCGGTCCATCGGCATCCACGGGAAGTCCTGGTGGAACACGGTGGATCCGTGCTCGCCCGGCTCTTTGACCAGCAGGTTCGTGACCTGCACGCGCACGGCGGCGACGCCGTGGAGCATGGCGGCGGCGCTCGCCGCGATGGCGGGGCTCCTGGCCAGCGCGCCGAAGGCGGCGTCGCGCTCGGCGATGTCGCGGGACTGGCCGAAGGCCTGGTCGACGGCGGTGGCGCCGGCCTTGGGGCGGGCGGCCAGGTGGGCTTGGGCGCGTTCGCGCAGCTCGGCCGCGCCGGCCGGGTCCACCAGGCGCGCCAGCCGTACCCACCCCTGGTCCCGGAAGGCGGTGATCTCGTCGGCGGTGGCCCGCCGTGCCTGGACGTCCATGTATCCGATATTGGTAGCAAGCGCTTGGTAAGTCTAGCCACTCTTGCTTCTCAGCCAAGCGCTTGTTTGGATTGCCGCATGCGTCCCTTCAGGTTCGGTGCGGTCGTACGGCACGCGGACTCGGCCAAGGCATGGGCCGAGCAGGCCAGGAGGCTGGAGTCCTCGGGCTTCGACGTGATGCTCGTCCCGGACCACCTCGTCGGCGCGCGCTTCGCCCCACTGCCCGCCCTCGCGGCGGCGGCGACGGCCACCACCCGGCTGCGGCTCGGCACGATGGTCCTGGCCAACGACTTCCGCCACCCGGCGGCGCTGGCCAAGGAACTGGCCACACTCGACGTGTTGTCCGACGGCCGGGCCGAGCCGGGCATCGGGACGGGCTGGCTGGCCGCCGACTACGCGGCGGCCGGGCGGGTCCTGGATCCGCCCGGGGTGCGGGTGGAGCGGCTGGCGGAGGCGCTGGCCGTACTGAAGGGGCTGTGGGGTGAGGGGCCGTTCGTCCACGAGGGCACCCACTACCGCGTGGACGCCCTCGACCTGCACCCGAAGCCGGTCCAGCGCCCGCACCCGCCGCTACTGCTGGCCGGGGGCGGGCCACGCCTGCTGCGCCTGGCCGCGCGCGAGGCCGACTCGGTCAACCTGGCGAGCCGCGTGCGCGCCGACGGCTCGGGGCCCGACCCCGCCGACGGCGGCCTGGACGCCTTCCTGGCCAAGATCGCCATCGTCAGGCAGGCCACGTCGCGCCCGGTCGAGCTGGGCACGAGCATCCTGGAGCTCGGCGAGGGCGGGCCGGAGGCATGGAGCCACGCCGACACCTCGGCCATGGCCGATACCCCGCAGGTGCTGCGCGGGACCCGCCACGACATCCGCGACAAACTACGCCACTGGCGCGACGAGCACGGCCTCACCTACTTCGTCCTCCACCACGAGCGGGACCTCGACACGTTCGCCCCCGTGGTGGAAGACCTGGCCTGACCTGGCGGGAAGTCAGCCGATGGCGTCCTGGTTTGATGGGTGCATGAGGGAACTACTGCTGCTCAGGCACGGCGAGACCGAGTGGAGCAAGAACGGCAGGCACACCGGCCGCACCGACCTGCCGCTGACCACGCACGGCGAGGGCCAGGCCGCGGCCCTGGCGCCGCTGGTGAAGGGCAACGGTTTCGACCTGGTGCTGGTGAGCCCGGCGCAACGGGCCAGACGTACGGCCGAGCTCGCCGGTTTGACCGACTACGAGGTGGATCCCGATCTGTGGGAGTGGGACTACGGCGGCTACGAGGGCATCACCACGGCCACGATCCGCGAGACCCGGCCCGGCTGGTACCTGTGGCGTGACGGCGTGATCCCCGGCGACGCCGGGCATCCCGGTGAGAGCGCCGCCCAGGTGGGTGCCCGCGCCGACCGGGTGATCGCACGGGCGAAGGCCGCCGACGGCGAGGTGGCCCTGGTGGCGCACGGCCACTTCCTGCGCGTGCTGGCCGCGCGCTGGCTCGGGCTCCCGCCCGCGGACGGGCGCCTGTTCCGCCTGGACACCGGCACCTACTCCAAGCTCGGCTTCGAGCACGCCGAGCCGGTGGTGCTCAACTGGAACGCGCCCGTGCTCAGCTGACCCTGCTGCGCAGGGCCGACTCGTGCAGGCTCCTGGTGACCAGCCAGGCCCGCAGAGTGCCGTGCCGAGGGTCGTAGGAGCCCGGCCGCTCCCACAGGGCGGCGAACACCTCCTCGGTGATCTCCTCCGCGGTCGCCGCGCTGCCGGTGACCCTGACGGCGATGCCGTACACGGAAGGGGCGTGCAGGTCGTAGGCGGCCTCCAGCGCGCGCAGGTCCCCGCACAGGAGCCGGGCGCGCAGATCCTCGTCCTCGGCCATCAGTCGCAGCCCAGCGTGGCCGCGGCGGCGACGAGGTCGCGGGCGAGCCCGGGGTCGCCCTCGGCGGCGTAGGGGAACTCGCGCGCCCGCCCCGCCAGCAGCGTGCAGAACCCGGCGGCCTCGGCCGACAGCAGGACCGCGACCCGCTCGGACGGCTCGGCCAGCGGCACCGTCCAGGTGCCGCCGCCGGGACCGGTCAGCACGAACGTGGCCGAGACGTGCCGGCGCGGCCCCTTCAGCGCCCTCGGCAGCATGCCCAGCCCGAACTCCACGATCTGCCGCAGGTGCTCGCCGGCGGGCGGCGCGCCGCGTGGACGGCCGACGGCCGCCCTGATGTCCTCGGCGTGCGTCCAGGTCTCGAACGCCCGCTGCACCATCGCCTGGCGCAGCGATCCGCGCGCGGGACGCGTCCCGGCCAGCGCGACCTCGACGCCGAGCAGCGCGTGCGCGCCCCCGGCGACCCGTTCGAGCAGCGCCCCGGCCTGCTCGCGCCAGCGCCGGTGCACCGGCGCCTCCCGCGCCCGCACGCCCATGAACTGCGCCACCCGCGCGTCGTTGGCGGCCAGGTGCTCGACCATCGCGCGCACGGTGCCGTGCTTGGGCACGGGCGCGTCCCACTGGGGCACGCTGAGCTCGGCGAGCAGTTCGTCCATGAGCGCCACCTGCGTCGCATACGGTACGGCTACCGCCGCCACCTCCGCCGTCGCCGGCTGCCTGCGCCCCCGGGCCCTGGACAGCACGCGCTCGCGCAACCTGGCCGGCGGCGCCTGCGCGTGGCCGGGCCGCTCCACGAGCGCGATCGCCGCCGTGCACTCGGGGCACCCGGCCACGTGCTCGTCGGGACTGCGACCGTTGAAGAGGTACGGGTCCGTCATTGGGGACACCTCCGCAGCCCGACGCTACGTCCGCGCGCGCTCCGCGTCGAGTGCCAGCTTGCTACCGGGGAAGGGCGAGAGCACGGTCTCCCGCCAGGGCCCCTCCAGGAAGTCGCGGGCGCGCTCGCGCCAGCCGGGCAGCCGGTCGTCGGCCTCGGCCTCGTCGTCCAGGCCCAGCGCGGCGTCGTGGGCGCGCTGGGCGGCCAGGTGGGCGTCGAGCGACATGCCCCAGACGGTGACCGCCTCGGTGTCGCAGAACAGCACCTCGTAGAGCCCGACCAGCCGGTGTCCGTGGTCGGCGAGGATCGGGGCGCGCTCGGCGCGGACCGCCTCCAGGTAGTCCAGGGCGGTGCCGGGGCGTACGCAGGCGCTCTCGAACAGGTAGAACTCCGCCCCGTAGCCCTCCGCCACCAGGTCGGACAGGGCGGGCGAGCCGGGTGCGGCGCCGAGCGGGCGGGAGAAGGCGGAGAAGCGCAGGTCGTCGATGTCGGACAGGAAGAGCCGGTCGTCGACGCCCTGGTAGATCTCCATCATCTGCCGCCAGCCGCCGTCCCAGCCGCCGTGGCAGTCCCAGAGCGTGACGGCCTTGAACTGCGGGTGGCCGGTGATGCCGACCGCGTAGAACGCGCCGACCAGGTCGATCTCGCGTGACCTGATCGACATGCCCTCGGTCAGGGATGGCTCGCGCCTGCTCTGGTCCTCGCGCTTGTAGCGGGTCAGCCAGGTGAGGTACTCCATCGGCCTGCGGGAGTTCATGGGCCGGAAGTCGACCTCTTCGAGCAGGTAGATGCCTCGCCGCACCACGCCACCTCGCCTCTGCCAAGCGTTTGCTTGGCAGACACGCTATCAGGCCGGGACCGGTTGCGGGCCGCGCCCGGTGAGCCATTCCAGGACACGCCGGTGACCCGAGGCCGCGTCCTCGAAGTGCCCCCAGTGCCAGTAGCGCGGCTGGTCGCGCAGGCCCGTCACCCACGTGCGATAGGAGACGGAACCGTGGGCCGGGGCCACGCCGTACGTGCGGACGACGACCTTGCCGCCCGGCGCGAAGAGCACGTCGTCGGCGATCGGGTAAAGGATCAGCTGATCGAGCATGGAGCGATCCTCACAGCGCGCGAGGTCCGGCCCATTACGCCCCCGGCGCGCCGCCGTTACGCGGCGGCGCCGGAGGTAAAAATGACGTTAAACCAGGAGGCCGTCGAACTCTCCGTCCTTCACCCCGAGCATGAGCGCCCGGATCTCATCGCGGGTGTAGATCAGGGCCGGCCCGTCGGGGAAACGCGAGTTGCGCATGGCGATACCCCCGTCGGGGAGCTCGGCGAGCTCCACGCAGTTGCCCTGCGAGTTGCTGTAGCGGCTCTTGCGCCAGGCCACCTGCTTGAGGTCGGCCGCGGGCATGCCGTTATACGTGTGCTTCATCTAGATCTTTCTGAGAAGACCGCCGATGAGCTCCACGGTGCCCCCTGGCGTGGTGCTCTCCACGCACAACTGCTCCATAGCGGTGAGGTACGGGTCGACGTCCTCACGCTTGTCGAGGTACAGGGCACCCCAGAGCTGTTCGACGTATACGACGTCCGACAAATCGGACTCGGGAAACCGCAAGATGCTGAACGCGCCACCTTCAGCGGCGTGCATGCCGTACCTGAAGGGCATCACCTGAATGGTGATGTTGGGGAGGGCGGCGACCTCCAGCAGGTGCTGGAGCTGCTCGGCCATGATGTCTCTCCCGCCGATGGTCCTCATGAGCGTCGCTTCGTCGATGACCGCCCACAGACGCGGGCCGTCCTTCTGGGTGAAGCGCTCCTGCCGCTGTAAGCGCAGATGCACGCGGCTTTCTATCTCTTCGGAGGTTGCATCGGGGTTGCCGAGCCGGTAGACGGACCGCGCGTAGTTGGCCGTCTGCAGCAGACCGGGCACGTGCTGCACCTCATAGGTGCGGATCACGCTCGCGGCCTCCTCCAGCCCCACATATGTGGTGAACCAACCGGGCAGGACGGAGGAGTACTTGTGCCACCATCCCGGGGTGTTGGCCTCGCGGACCATCTCCAGCAGCGCTCGCCGCTCGGCGTCGTCGCTGACGCCGTACAGCGTGAGCAGGTCTTCGACGTCACGTGTCTTGAACCCGACGCGGCCGAGCTCCATCCGGCTGATCTTGGACTCGGACGCCCGGATGTGGAAGCCGGCCTGGCCGCGGTCAAGTCCGCAATCCTCGCGCAGGCGCCTCAGGCTCGCCCCGAGCATGATGCGCCGAACTGTCGAAGCTGAACCCGGCGGATCGATGGACACGTGCTGCTCCTTGGTCGATTCCTTGTCACACAGTCTGTCACTTCACGGCCGAAAGATCATGGGCCGCGGACAAGATCCCCTTTCCCGCCGATTGACCATTTGATGGCCAACCGTAGCGCGCAGCGCGTGCTTCTGCACGTGCATTCGCTCTTGCACCTGCACGATAGTTTGCCCCAGAATGATCAACGTGCAATCCACCTTGGCGCACGGCCAATGGACCACGTTCGACTGGTGGCCCCCGGTCGGCTGGTGGCCAGAGGCGGCGCGTGATCTGCTGGTGTCCGGTCCCCACGCGAGCGCCACCTTCGTACTCCCGCCCGCCGCACCCTCCGTGCACTCCGCCCGCGTCTTCACCTCCGGCTCGCTGAGCGGCTGGGGGCTGTCCGAACTGGCCGAGAACATGGAGCTGGTCGTCTCCGAGCTGGCGACCAACGCCCTGCGCCACGGCCTGCGGCTCAACGAGCCCCAGTGCCGGCGCCCCGTCCACATGTCCCTGGTACGGCGCGGCCCCCTGGTCACCTGCGCGTTCACCGACCCGGGTTCGTCGGTCCCGGTCCTGCGCTACCCGGGTCCCCTCGACGCCGGCGGCCTGGGCCTGCACATCGTCGACTCGCTCAGCATGCGCTGGGGATGGTCCGCCCTGGCCCCGCACGGGAAGATCGTCTGGGCAGTCCTGTCCTGACAGCCCCATCCCGGCGGGTCATCTGCACTACCGTGGTTGGTCATGGCTCACGGTGAGTCCCGCGCGACCCCCATGAGAGTGCTGACAGATGGATGATCACCTGCTCGGCTGGCTGCGAACACTCGACGAAGACAGGCTCGGCCGCGTCCTGGCCAACCGGCCCGACGCCATCGCTCCCCCATGGCCGCGCCGCCTCGACCTGCTGGCGCAGCGCCTCGGCAACGGCTTCGCCGTCATGGAGTCGATGCGCGGCCTGCCCCTGCCCTGCCTCGAACTCGCCCAGGCCTGCCTGGTGGTCCACGCGCCCACGCCCGGCACCGTCTCCGCGCTGCTCGGCGTCCCCGTCGAGGAGACCACCCCCTGGCTCGACTGCCTCTACGACCACGCGCTGGCCTGGCCCGACGGCGAGGGCGTCATCCATCTGTCGGAGGCGGTCTCGCGCTGGTGGGCCGCCCCGCTCGGCCTGGGCGAGCCGCTCGACCACTACCTCAACTCCTGGACGATCAGCAACGACGCGCTGCGCGCCATGGCCCGGAGCCTGGGCGTGCCGCCCCACGGCAACAAGCGCCGCACGATCGTGCGGGCCACCGAGGTCCTGGCCGACCCGGCCCGCATGGAGGCCATGCTGGCCAACGCCCCCGAGGGCACCAGGCAGCTGCTGGAGTCCTTCGCCTGGGACGGCCCCGTCCGCGGCGTCGAGGGCGGACGCTTCGTCCTGCCCGGCACCCCGGAGAAGTGGGCCGCCGACCACGGCCTGCTCTACCGCCCCCGCTGGGACCTGGCCGAGATGCCCCGCGAGGTGGCCCTGTGCCTGCGCGGCCCCGACTACCACCCGCCCTTCACCCCGCACCCGCCGGACGTGGCCACGATCCCGATCGACCCGGCCGAGGTCGACCATCTGATGACGCTGGCCGCCCCCCACGTGGTCGAGCGCTGCGCCGCCATCCTCGACAACACCTCCAAGACGCCGCTGCCGCTGCTGAAGACCGGCGGCGTCGGCGTACGCGAGGTGCGCAGGGTGGCCAAGGAGACCGGCTGCGACGAGGACGAGACCCGGCTGCTGCTGGAGGTCTGCGCGGTCTCCAGGCTGCTGGCCTGGGACGAGCAGTCGGGCGGCATGGTGCCCACCGACCGCTTCGACCGCTGGCGCCTCGACGAGGGCTCGGCCCGGCTGCGGGTGCTGCTGTCGGCATGGTGGCGGATGGAACGCTCGTCGCTGCGGAAGATCGACGGCAAGTACGGCACGGTGCTCGGCGACGACCAGTCCGGCTCCTCCGTGGCGAGGGTACGCAGGGCCGTGCTGACCGGCCTGGCCCACCTGCCCTCCGGCACCGCCTTCGCCGACCGGGGCAGCCTGGTGCGCAACGTGCACTGGCACGCGCCCCTGCTCGACCAGGCGCTGCTGGCCGAGTGCGCGGCCGGCGTGATCGACGAGGCGAGGCTGCTCGGCCTGCTGGCCAACGACGGCCTGACCGACCTCGGCCGGGCCCTCGCCGGCCTGGCCGCCCAGGCCGGGGACGAGAACGACGACTCCGTCCCGCTGGTGGAGCACGATCCGGTGCTGGTCGGCGCGTCCACGCGGGCCCTGGCCAGCGTGCGCAGGAGCGCGCTGTTCGGCCCCGACCTCACCGCGGTGGTGACCGGGCCGCCCTCCTCGGAACTGGCCGCGCTGCTCGACCGGGTGGCCGAGCGTGAGTCCAGGGGTGCCGCCTCGGTGTGGCGCTTCACCACCGAGAGCGTGCGCCACGCTCTCGACGACGGCTACGAGGCCGACGAACTGCTGGAGGAGCTGAGCGGCGTGGGTTCCATCCCGCAGCCGCTGGAGTACATGGTCCGCGACGTGGCCAGACGCCACGGCGAGGTGACGGTGACCTCGGTCGGCTGCATCGTGCAGGCCGGCGACCCGGCGCTGCTGGCCGAGATCGCCGGGCACCGCCGCCTGGCCAGGCTCGGGTTGCGGCTGCTCGCGCCCACCGTTCTGGTCAGTTCGGAGCCGGCCGAGCGCACGCTGGCCGTGCTGCGCGAGCACGGCTACTCCCCCGTGCCGGTGGCCGACACCGGCGAGATCGCCATCCGGCGCACCCGTGTCGAGGAGCGCCAGGGCGGCAAGCTCATCCTGCTGCCCGGCGGCCAGGTCGCGGAGCTGTCGGAGATGGACGACCCGGCCCACCTCATCCCCGAGCCGGGGCCCGACCCCCACGAGCACGCCAGGCGGCTGGTCGCCTCCTCCTCGCAGACCGGCCAGGCCGGGCGGACCTGGGCGGTCATCGGCCGGATGGCCTCGCGGCTGCCCACCGCGCAGCAGTCGCTGCTCGGCTTCGTGGTCGACCGCGGGGTGCGGGCCGGGATCACGCTCACCGACGGACTGACCGCCACGATCAGCCACGGGGAACTGCGGGGCAGCGCGCTCGACGCATGGTGCGAGGAGGCGGGCGACTACCTGGAGTTCCCGCTGGCCGAGATCGTCGAGGTCAGGGCGACGTACTAGCCAGGGATCCGGCCAGTTCCAGGGCCGCCCGGCGGGCGCGGGCCTCGCCGTACTCCTGCTTGAGTACGTGGGCCAGTTCGCCGCCGACGGCGGCGAGCATGAGGTGGGACAGGGCCTCGGCGTCGGCGCCGGGACGGGCCTCGGTCAGCAGGATGACGACGTGGCGGTGCCAGAAGCGGTAGGCGCCGATGCGGTGGCGGGCGCCGGGACTGGCGGTCTCCGACATGCGTACCAGGTCGAGGTGGGCGAACAGGTAGTCCAGGTAGGCGGCGGTGAAGGCGGCCAGGCGGTCGGCGGCGGGCGCGCCGGGGCCCAGGGGCGGCGGGCCCGACAGGATGCGCTCCTGCAACTCCTGCTCCCGCCGGTCGAGCAGCGCCACGGCCAGGCCCGACTTGTCGCCGAACCGGCGGAACAACGTGCCCTTTCCCACGCCCGCCTCCGCCGCGATCGTGTCCATGGAGACCGCCTCGACGCCCTTCTCCGCGAACAGGCGGGCCGCGGCCTTGAGGACCTTCTCCCTGTTCCTGGCCGCGTCGGCGCGTTCCGTGACCGGGCGGGTGCGCAGGATCTCCAGCGTCTCACTTGACGAAGCGGACTGCGGTCCGCTAGTTTTCGAGCCATCCACAAAACGGACTGTAGTCCATTTACTCTGGAGGTCGCAATGACCGCGCTCATCTCCCGCGAGGAACTCAAGGCCGCGATCGAGGACGGCACCGTGACCGTGCTCGACGCGCTGGGCGGGCAGTACTACGAGCAGCAGCACCTGCCCGGCGCGATCGCGCTGGTCGAGAGTGAGGTGAACGAGCGCGCCGCCGGGCTGCTGCCCGACCGCGACGCCGCGATCGTCACCTACTGCTCCAACCCCGCCTGCCCCAACAGCCAGGCCGTCGCCACCCGGCTGGAGGCGCTGGGCTACACCAACGTCCGCAAGTACCGCGAGGGCATCCAGGACTGGGTCGAGGCCGGGCTCCCGGTCGAGTCCGGAGTGCTCGCCTGACTCAGAAGCCCTCCTGACTCAGAAGCCGCCTGATTCAGAAGCCGCCTGATTCAGAGCGCGCCGCAGCGGCGCAGGGTGAGCAGAACCAGCGCGCGCGTCACCTCGCGCACCTCGGCCAGCTCGACCTGCTCCCTCGGCGCGTGCGCGAAGGCCACGTCGCCCGGCCCGTAGTGGAGCGAGGGGATCCCGCCGCCGTTGTACAGGCGCAGATCGCTCCCATACGGCGCCGCCGTCTCCGGGGGCGCGGCCCCGCGCACGGCCGCCACGACTGAGGAGACCTCGGCCGTCAGCGGATGGCCCGCCGGCAGCCGCCCGCTCGCGAACTGCCCGCCGGGCCAGGTGACGACGGGCGGGTTGGCCCGCAGCCACGGGTCGGCCGCGTCCAGCACCGCCTCCTCGAACGCCTCGCGCGCCTCGGCCGGATCCTCGTCCAGCCGCACCCCCATCCGGCCCTCGGCCACCAGCAGGTCCGGCACGCTACTGGCCCAGTCGCCGGCCCGCACCGTCCCGACCTCGATCGGGTACGGCATGCGGTTGCCGTCGAAGATGACCGGCAGGTTCCGGTTCCGCTCGGCCTCCAGGCGCCGGATCGCCTGGAACACCGGCCAGAACACCTCGATCGCGCTGACCCCTTCGTACCGCGTGGCCCCGTGGGCGGCGCGACCGGCGAGTTCCAGCCGGAAGGTGAGCGCGCCGGCGTTGGCCGTGATCACCGCGCCGCCGGTCGGCTCGGTGATCACCGCGGCCTCGCCGGTGTGGCCCCTGGCCAGGGTGGCGAAGGCGCCCAGGCCGCCGTCCTCCTCGCTGACCACGCAGTGCACGGCCAGCGGCCTGGCCAGCCGTACCCCGGAGCGGTGGAGCGCGCGGACCACGGCCAGGTTGACGGCCACGCCCGCCTTCATGTCGCAGGCGCCGCGGCCGTGCAGGGTGTCGCCGGTGACGCGGGCGGCGAAGGGGTCACTGCCCGCCCACTTGGCCAGGTCACCGGTGGGGACGACGTCCGCGTGGCCCTGAAGGATCAGCGCGGGCGGGCCCTCGCCCGAGGTGGTGCCCACGACGCCGTAGCCCTCGGCGCGCGGGGCCTCGGTGCCGGGGAAGCCGTCGCGGGCGCGCAGGTCGTCCAGGTCGAGTTTCCAGACGTCGACGTCCATGTCCGCTTCGGTGAGCAGGCGGGCGAAGCGGTGCTGCAGGTCGGACTCGGCGTCGGTGCCGGTGACACTCGGGATCCTGACCGCCTCGGCCAGCAGGTTCACGGTGTCCGCGTCGTCGATGGCGTCCAGGACGCGGGCTTCCACATCACGCATACGGTGAACCGTATCCGGCTTGTCCGGCAATACAGCCATGTGATGTGGATTCTGGTGGTTCCCTTCGCGGGGTGGGCAGTGTTGCGGGTGGCCGGAGTGGTGCCCGCCTGGCCGTGGGTGCCGCTGGTGGCGTTCACCCCGTATGTGGCGATCGCGTCGGTGGTGCCGCTGGCGCTGGCCGCCGCGCGGCGGCGGTGGGTGGCGGCCGGAGTGGCCGCGGTGAGCTGCCTGGCCCTCGCCGGGAGCGTGCTGCCCCGTCAACTGCCCGAGGCCAACCCGCCTGCCGCGGGGGCGCGGTTGCGGGTGCTGTCGGTCAACCTCCGCGTGGGCCAGGCCGAGCCCGAGGCCCTCATCGCGCTGGTACGGCGGCTGCGTCCCGACGTGCTGACGCTGCAGGAGTTCACGGCGCAGGCCCGCGAGCGGATCGACGCGCTGGGGCTCGGCCGATTGCTGCCGCACCGGGTGGACCGTTCCGCGCCGGGGGCGAGCGGGTCGGCCGTGTACGCGCGGTATCCGGTGACCGAGCTGCCGATGATCGCGCACGGGAACTTCCGGCAGACCCGGGCGACGCTGACCGTGTCGGGTGTTCCGGTCGAGGTGGTGTCGGTGCATCCGTGCGCGCCCCGCTACGACGGCCGGGTCACCTGCTGGCGCCAGGGCCTCGACGCCCTGCCGCGGGCCGGGGGCGGGCCGCGGGGCGGCGGCGGGCTGCGGGGCGGCGGCGGGCTGCGGGTGTTGGCCGGCGACTTCAACGCCACCCTCGACCATCCGCCCATGCGCGCTCTGCTCGCCTCCGGCTACCGCGACGCGGCCGACGTGACCGGGCAGGGGTTCACGCACACGTGGCCGGTGGTGGGGTGGAAGTACCTGCCGGGCGTGCAGATCGACCACATCCTGGCCTCGCGGGAGATCGCGGTGACGCGGTTCGGCGTCCACGACCTGCCCGGCACCGACCACCGGCCCGTCTTCGCCAGCCTCAGGCTGCCGTGACCGGGATCAGGCGGTGGCGACGCGGACGTCGGTGAAGCGGAGCGGGAAGCCCTTGCCCACCGGGGCGGCGGCCATCGCGCCGGCCAGGACGGGGGCCTCGGGCGGGAAGTAGGCCACGCGTAACAGGTGTTCGGGGGGTTCGCCGGCCAGGCCGTACCGGACGCTGACCGCGTCGCCCACCCGGTCCAGTTCGAAGGTGACCCCGTCCGGGCTCTCGTGCAACGGGAGCATCGAGGCGTCGGAGTAGTCGCGCGTCACCACCGTGGCCAGGCAGAACGCGCCATCGGTGAACTCCACGCCCGCCTTGATCCAGGTCGTCTCGTCGATCCGCAGGACGGCGCCGGCCTGGTCGTGCTGCTCGGCGTACTCGCCGGTAAAGGTCACCGACAGGCGCAGGTCGCCGCTCTGCGTGCGGCCGAACACATGGGCGTTGTCGAAGGTGTAGCCGTAGCGGGTGCGCCGCCACAGATCCGTGCCGCCGTCGCAGAACAGGGTCAGGCCGTCGTCGGCGGTCCACTCCCTTGGAGGGTTCAGCCACTGCCAGCCCGTGGCGCCGAAGGCCATGATCATGGATTTATCCTGCCACGATCCTCCGGCCGTAGTAAGCGGGCAGGTCTGTCCAACCCGGGCCGTCGCTGAGGTGGACCGTTCCCGCCAGCCTGGCGGCCTTCCGCAACGTCGCCACGCGGACGCGTTCGCCCACCCCGTGGATCAGGTGGCAGAAGCGGCCCCGCGCCAGCGCCCTCGCCCAGGCGGGCTCCCTGATCGCGCGGTAGGCGGCCAGCGGGCCCTCGAACGTCACCAGGACGTCCGCCAGTGCCGCGTAGCCGGGGTCGGGGTAAACGCCCGGGTTGAGGACGATCGTGCCGCGGACGCCGTCGACGATCTCGCGATAGTGCTCCAGGCGGTCGGCGTCGGCGGCGACCTGGTCGAGGAAGACGCCGCGCAGGCCGTACCAGGACCTGATTCTGCGCAGGTCGGCGCGGACGTCGGCGGCGGCGCGCAGCCCGAAGTCGGTGTCCACCCGCGCCAGCACCTCGCTGCCCGCCGCGACGAGCCGGCCCACGATCGGCGCGTAGGCGGCCTCGCGCTCCTCACCGAGGTCGAGCACCACCAGCCTCGGCGGTACGGCCAGCAGCCGCCGCCACGTGTCCGCCGCCTCCCCGGGACTGAAGTAGGCCGGCACACAGGCCCCGACCAGCGCCTGCCCGACCTCCAGCAAGCGCACCTCCTCCTGCTCGCTCACCCTTCCGCCACCTCTCCCCAAAACCGGCGCGCTTCTCCTCGTACCGGGCCCGGCCTGCGGCTCCGGCCAGGTCTCGACCGGCGTCACGTGCGCGTCCGGCGTCACGTGTGTATCCGGCAGCACGCGCACGTCCGGGCCGCCGGGTGGCATCGGTGGCGTGGGCCGCTCGTGGCCGGGTGGCGTGCCGCCCGGTGTCCAGTCCCGTGCCGCGTTCCCGCTCATGGTGTCGTGCCGCTCTCCACCGGCCGGGCCGGCGCGTTCAGGGCCGACCACAGGGCCTGGAGCGAGTCGCGCAGCGTCGTGCGCGGCCGCCAGCCCAGGGAGTCGGCCGCGCGGGTGATGTCGGCGCACTGCCACGGAACGGCGGGCTGACCCTGCCCGCCGGGCAGCACGCGCGCGCCGGGCCTGGCGACCTCCACGAGGATGGAGACCAGGTCGTGGACCGGGGTGGCGCGCCCGCTGCCGATGTTGAGCACCGGTGGCAGCGGCCCGTCGGCCCCGGCCGCCATCGCCACCGCCTCGGCGACGTCGCGTACGTCCACGAAGTCGCGGTAGACGTCCTGCCCGCCGACGACCAGGTCGCCGCCGTCGCGCAGGGCGAGGGCGAGTTTGGTGGGCAGCGAACCGGGCGGCGCGCCGGGTCCGATGACGTTGAAGGCGCGCAGGACCGAGGCGTCGAGGCCGTCGGCGGCGGCCGCCCGGACGAGTTCGGTCCCGGCCAGCTTGGCCAGGCCGTAGGCGCCGAGGGGGTCGCAGGCGTCGTCCTCGGAGATGGGCGGGCCCATGGGCACCCGGCCGTACTCGGCGGCGCTGCCCACCTGCACGTACTTGGCCCGCGGGGCCGCGACGGCGAGTGTGGCCAGCAGGCGGGCTACGGCGACGACGTTGTCCTTGGCCAGGGTGGCGGGGTCGCCGCCGGTGGCGCCGGCGCAGTTGATCACGACGTCGGGGGCGATCTCGTACATGAGCCCGGTGAGCTCGGCGTGCCCGGAGGCGGCCAGGTCGATCCGGCCGCGCGGGACGGCGACGACGTTCCGCTCCCCCAGCGCGGCCCGTACGTGCCGGCCGATGAAGCCGGCGGCGCCGAACATCACGATCACCGTGAGCCGCTCCCCATATCACCACAACCCCGCGCTCAGCCACGTGCCCCCCTTGACACCGCGGCTGAGCAAGTTATAGCCGAGCCCCGGGAAAGCCCGCCGGAAGTTCCCGCAAACAACGCCCTGACCTGCGCAAACACCATTCACCGACTTTTCCGCAAATTTCGCGTGAAAGGCCTGACGCGGCGTATGTCCCCCGGCCAGAGCGCCCGGCCATCCGGGGCATGCGGGCGGGCCGAGGTTCCCGATGGACGTAAACTGCGGATGTGGCAGAACCGAAGTTCGAGATCCAGATGCTCCACGACCGGGTGCTGATCCGGCTGGAGCGCGAGGCCGAAGAGCGGCGCAGCGGAGCGGGAATCGTCATCCCGGCGACGGTCAAGCTCGCCAACCGGCTGTCCTGGGGCCAGGTCTGCGGCGTGGGCGCGAGCGCGCGCACGGTCAAGGTCGGCGACAAGGTCCTGCTCAACCCGGAGGAGCAGTTCGAGGTCGAACTGCACGCCCAGACCTACCTGGTCATGCGCGAGCGCGACCTGCACGCCGTGGCCACCACCGAGACCGACCACGGCACCGGCCTCTACCTGTAGGCACGCATCACTGATCGCGGACGAAGTGCAGCCAGAGCCCCCCGCGCCACGCCTTGGCCGGGACCCCGGCGAGCACGCGCTTGGTCTTGCCCGTCAGATCCAGGACCACCAGCCGGTACGCGCCCTGCCACGCCGTGACCGCGATCACGTGGCTCTCGTCCCACCACCCGAACAACGCCTCCGGCTCGGCCCGCACCCGCCGGACGATCTTCCCGGTGGCCGGGTCGACGACGCACAGCTGCTCGGTGAACGACGACGGGCACCACATGGCCAGTTGCCTGCCCGACGGTGAGAAGGCGTCCTCGGGGCCGGTCGGCAGCCCGATCGAGGGGAACGTCCGCACCACCTTGCCGTCGGCCGGGTTGTAGACGCGCAGGCCCTTGCCGTACTCGGCGATGAGGTTGCCGTCGGGCGTCCACCAGAAGCCCGCGCGCGCCGCGGTGCCGGTCACGGTGACCGTGCGGGCGGTGGAGGCGAGCGCGTCGACGACGGTGAACCCGGTCGTGCGCCACTTGCCGCCCACCTTCTTCTCCACGGTCAGCACGACCTTGGTGCCGTCGCGCGACCACGAGGCGTAGGAGGCGGTGAGCGGCTTCCTGACCGTGCGGATGCGGGCGGGCTTGCCGGCGACCCGGTCGGTGACGACGACCGAGTCCCAGCCGGAGCGGTAGGCGTCGGGCACCGCGGCGACCCTGCGGCCGTCGGGTGAGAGCGCCGCCTCGGAGAAGCCCTTCTGCCGGACGAAGGTGTCGCCGGTCAGCGCCCTCAGGTAGGTGCGCTTGGTGCCGAATCCGTAGGAGCCGAGGCGTACCGGATCGTTGGCCTGCTCCTGGACGGTTACGCCCGTGCCGGGCAGGGGCACGTTGGCGGCCACGCCGGCGGGGGCGAGCAGCGCGATCACCGCGAGGACGCTTTTGACGAGCACGCCCGCAGATTAGACACTCCTGGGGACGAAGTCCCGCGTGATGCCGAACGGGTCTAGAGGTAGTCCTTGGCCATCTGCAGGAGGTCGACGCCGAGGGTCCTGAGGCCGAAGTAGACGATCACGCCGGCGGCCGCGACGGTCACGACGGCGACCAGGATGCGGACCGTCCAGCCCTGGCGCTTGTACCACTGGGTCCAGGCGTGCAGCGTGCGCTTGCCGAACTCCAGCACCTTGTGCGCCCAGTGGAACTCGGTGGCCAGCACCGCGAGGCCGGCGAAGACGACCAGCCAGCCCGGTCCGGGGAAGGGCACCATGATGAGGCCGCCGATGACCATGACGGATCCGATGACCCCGATGACGATCTTCAGCGTGAGCGCGCCGGAGCGGGTCGACCTGACTCCGTCCAGCCACCCGTGTATGCCGGACCTGCGCGCCGCCTCGTCCTTGAGCTTGTCGGCGTCGCCGGTTTCGGAGTTCTGGATAGGCACGATTCCCCCGCGACTGTCGGTGTGCGAACCACGATACCGGTGCCGCTTTCATTCTCCTTGCAGGTAGATCTTCGCCTCAAAACAGGCATTGAGCGGCAAATATCGGTTAATGTCTGGCATGCCCGAGGTCATGCTTCGCACCGTCACCGGCCCCATACGCGCGGCCGCGATCACCGGTGCCGTTCTCCCCCATGAGCACCTGCGCAACGACATGCGCTGGGCGGCCGGCGTCGACTCCGACCCGCACCGCTGGCTGGACGAGGAGCGTCCCGTCACCGAGGAACTGCGCTCGCTGCGTCAGCAGGACGGGCTCGGCCTCGTGGTCGAACTCACCTGCATGGGCATGGGCCGCGACGCCGCCTCCCTGGCCAGGATCGCGGCCGGCAGCCGGGTCCCGGTCGTCGCCGCCACCGGCCTGTACGCCGAGCCGTTCGCCGACGCCCGCGACGCGAGCGTCGAGGAGCTGACCGGCCGGCTGATGAGCGAGATCACCTCCGGTCTCGACGGCACCGGCGTCTTCCCCGGCGTCATCGGCGCCGTCGGCTGCTGGGGCGAGGAGCCCACCGCGGTCGAGGAGCGCTGCCTGGTCGCCGCCGCCCGCGCCTCGCAGTCCTCGCGGCTGCCGGTCGCCACCCACGGCCAGGACCCCACCGGCATCCTGGAGATCATGCTGGGCCAGGGCCTGCCCGCGCGGCGCGTCAGCGTCGGCTACACCGGCACCGACCTGGGCGCCGCCCGCAAGATCGCCGAGGCTGGCGCGTACGTCGGCCTGTCCTCCCTCGCCCAGGGCCCCGAGCAGGCCGCGCGTCTCGTGCTCGGCCTCATCGAGGACGGCCACGCCGAGCGGATCCTGCTCGGCTCCGGCATGAGCCGCGTCGCCCAGCTCCAGCGCTACGAGGGTCCCGGCTACGCGCACCTGTTCCACGCGCTGCTGCCCCGGCTGTGCGAGGCGGGCGTGCCCGACCAGACGCGCCACCTGCTCACGCACACCAACCCGCTGCGCTGGCTCACCGGGACCGGCTGACGACTGGTTAGGATCGTGGGGTGAGCAAGCTCCCCCGCCTGTCCAAGCTGAGCGACCTGCCCGCGGTCGTCGTGCTGGCGTGGGCGGGCTGGCTGGCCGTCCCGTGGTCCTTCAGCGGCCTCGCCCAGGCGCAGGCCGCCGCCGCGGAGGCCGCCGCCCAGACCGTTCCCCACGATCCCGCCCGTGCCGCCGCCGAGATCCGCGAGGCCGCCGCTCCCGCCGAGGTCCGCGCTCCGGCCGCGGAGGTCCGCGCCTCGGTCGCGGAAGCGCGCGCCGCGGTCGGGGAGGGGCGCGGGGCCGCTCCCGCCGACGATCCGGTACGGCCGGCCGAAACGGTCCGGCAGGCCGGGCCGTACAAGACGTGGGGCATGGCGGCGCGGCGTGACGCGGTCGCGATGGAGCGGGCCAGGATCGCCGGAGAGGTGCACGACGCGGCGGGCCACGGCCTGGCGGCGATCGCCATGCAGGCGGGGCTGGCCCTGGTCACCCTCGACGAGAACCCCGAGCAGGCGCGCGCCTCGCTGCTGGCCATCAAGGAGACCAGCACCCAGGCACTGGCCCATCTGCGGGCCGCGCTCGACGGCATCGAGGCCGAGGGCGACCTGCCGGGGCTGATCGACGGCGTGCGGGCGGCCGGGCTGCCGGTGGACGTCGAGCCCGCCGAGCCGAAGGTGCCCGCCGACCTGAGCGGCGCCGTCTACAAGGTGGTGCGGGAGTCGCTGACGAACGTGCTGCGCCACGCGGGCCCGACCCGGGCGCTGGTGCGGCTGTCGGCGGACCCGGGAGTGTACGTGGTGGAGGTGGCCGACCGGGGCGCCGGCTGGTCGGGCGCGGCCGAGGGCCGGGGGCTGACCGGGATGCGCGCGCGGGTGCAGTCCGCGGGCGGCCAGTTCGCCGCGGGCCCGCGTGAGGGCGGCGGTTTCCGGGTGATCGCCCGCTTCCCTCGCACCGGCGACACCGCGTGAACAGAGACAGCTTGTGAACAGGCGGCGCGTGAACAGAGGCGGCGCGTGATCAGGGTCGCCGTGGCCGACGACCAGGCGGTCGTGCGGATGGGGTTGCGGGCGCTGATCGAGCGCGAGGGCGACCTGGAGTGCGTGGGCGAAGCCGCCGACGGCGCGCAGGCGCTCAAACTGCTCCGCGACACCCGCCCCGACGTGCTGCTGCTGGACATCCGCATGCCCGGGATGGACGGCGTCGAGACGCTCAGGGCCATCGCCGCCGACCCGGGCCTGAGCGGCACCCGGATCGTGGTGGTGACCACGTTCGCGGTCGACGAGTACGTCTTCGCCGCCCTGCAGGCGGGCGCGAGCGGCTTCGTGCTGAAGGACAGCGCCCCCGACGAGCTGGTCAGCGCGATCCGGGTGGTGGCGGCGGGCGAGGCGCTGCTGTCGCCGTCCATCACGCGCAAGGTCATCGGCCTGTTCGGCCGCCACGCGGGCGCCGAGCCGGTCGCGGGCGTGGAGACGCTGACGCCGCGCGAGCGGGAACTGGTGGCGTGGGTGGCGACCGGGCGCTCGAACGAGGAGATCGCCGGGGAGCTGGTGATCAGCCCGGACACGGTCCGCACCCACGTGAGCCGGGCGATGGTGAAGCTGCACGCCCGCGACCGCGCCCAGCTGGTGGTGTTCGCGATGCGGGCGGGCCTGGTCCTGCCTACCTGAGCAGCCCTTCGTAGTTGCGCTGCTGCAGCTGGGCCTCGATCTGCTTCACGGTGTCGAGGCCGACGCCGACCATGATGAGGACGCTGGTGCCGCCGAAGGGGAAGTTCTGCTGCGTGGACGAGTCGCGCAGCAGCGCGAAGGCGATCAGCGGCAGCAGGGCGAGCACGCCGAGGTAGACGGCGCCGGGCGCGGTGAGCCGCGAGAGCACGTACGACAGGTATCCGGCGGTCGGCTTGCCGGGCCGGATCCCGGAGACGAAGCCCCCGAAGCGCCGCATGTTGTCGGCCACCTCGACGGCGTTGAAGGTGATCGACACGTAGAAGTAGGCGAAGGCCACGATGAGCGCGAAGTATCCGGCCATGTAGAGCGGATGGTCGCCTTCGAGGTACGGCGCCAGCCACGGCACCTGGCCGGCGAAGAGCGTCGGGATGTAGAGCAGCGAGGAGGTGAAGATGACCGGCACGATGCCCGCCTGGTTGACCTTCAGCGGGATGTAGGTGCTGGTGCCGCCGTAGGTTCTGCGGCCGACCATGCGCTTGGCGTACTGCACGGGGACGCGCCGCTGTGCCTGCTCCATGAAGACGACCGCCGCCACCAGGAAGACGCCGGAGACGAGGATGACGACGGCGGCGAAGCCGTTCATCGTGAAGATCGTCGACATGTAGGACGGGAAGACCGCGACGACCTGCGTGAACATCAGGATCGACATGCCGTTGCCGATCCCCCTGTCGGTGATCAGCTCGCCCAGCCACATGACCGCGCAGGTGCCCGCGACCATGACGCTGACCAGCACGGCGATGCTGAGCAGGCCGTCGTCGCGCAGCACCGGCTCCCGGCAGCCGGGGAACAGCTGCCCGCTCCTGGCCAGCGCCACCACGGTGGTGGCGTTGAGCACGGCCAGCGCGACCGTGAGGTAGCGGGTGTACTGGGTGATCTTCTGCTGCTTGCCCTCCTTGCGCAGCGCGTCCAGCCGCGGGATGAGCACCGCCATGAGCTGCATGATGATGCTGGCCGTGATGTACGGCATGACGCCGAGCGCGAACACCGACAGCTTCAGCATCGCCCCGCCGCTGAACAGCTGCACCATCTCGGCCAGCCCGCCGCGGACGCTGCCGAGGCACCGCTGCACGGCGACCACGTCCACGCCCGGCGAGGGCAGGATCTGGCCCAGCCGGAACAGGGCAATGAGGCTGAGCGTGAACAGCAGCTTCCGGCGCAGATCCGCGATGCGGAACGCGCGCACGAACAGGGTGAGCATGCGCCGAGTCTGGCCATGCGCCGCGCGAAGGGCGTCCGACGGCAGGAGGCTGTCGGGTACGCAGATCCGCGTAGGCTCTGACCTCGTGGTTCCTGTCTGGGTGATCAGCGGCCCGCCGGGCGCGGGCAAGTCCACCGTCGCCGCCGCGCTCCTGGCCCGCCTGACGCCGGTTCCGGCGCTGCTGGACAAGGACACCGTCTACGGCGGCTTCGTCACCGAGACCCTCCGGGCGTACGGCCGGCCGCCCGGCGAGCGCGAGGGCCCCTGGTACGACGAGCACGTCAAGCGGCACGAGTACGGCGGCCTGACCGGGCTGGCCCGCACGATCAGGAGCCACGGCTGCCCGGTGATGCTGGACGGCCCGTTCACCTCGCAGGTGCACTCGGCCGAGCTGTGGGCGCACTGGGTGAAGGAGCTCGGCGGCGGCCCGGCGCGGCTGGTGTGGGTGCGCTCCGACGGGCCGACGCTGCGCGAGCGGCTGGTGGCGCGGGGCCTTGAGCGGGACGCGGGCAAGCTGGGCGCGTTCGAGGACTACCTGGCGGCGATCCGGGTGGACGAGCCGCCGGCCGTACCGCATCTGGAGATCGACAACCGGCGGGGCGCGCCCGGCGTCGGCGACCAGCTCACCGCGGCGGGTATGCCCCCGCGAACACCCCGGGCAGGCGCGGGACCAGACGCATGAAGACGCCGTCGTCGTAGGAGGCCCCGGGCTGGTTGGCGAGCTGCTGGGAGACGACCCCGGCGATCAGGCTCGCGGCCAGGGCGAGGCCCTCCTCCCCCGCGGCCTCGGGGGCGACCTCGCCGCGGGCGACCGCGCCCTCGATCAGGGTGGCGAAGTGCCCGCGGATGGCGAGGGCCGGGGCATAGGCCTGCTCCGAAGGGGTGAATCCGGGCACGGGGCGCCAGAACAGGAGCTGGGCGAGGATCTGGTTGGCCATGATCCAGCGAGCTCCGGCCTCCAGGGAGGCGCCCATGGCGGCCAGGCCCGGCTCCATGCCTTCCGCGGCCTGCCGTACGGCGTCGAGGTAGCCCTTCTGACCGCGCTCGAAGAGCGCGTCGTAGACCGCGGCCCGCGACGGGAAGTACTTGTACAGCGAGGGCGGCTGGATGCCGAGCCGTCTGGCGACGGTCGTCATGCTCAGCGCGGCCACGCCGTCGGCGGCCATCACCTCCAGGGAGATCCGCAGGATCTCCTCCTGGGTCTCCGTCCGGCGGCGGGCTCGACGATCTGTCACAGCCATAGCATAAGCTATAGGTAGTAGCTAAAGCTATGAGGAGTTCCCGTGGACATCATTCTGGCCGGACTGAAGCAGAACAACCTCAAGGACATCTCGCTGCGCCTGCCCAAGGAGCGCCTGACCGTCTTCACCGGCGTGTCGGGATCGGGCAAGTCGTCGGTGGTGTTCGGCACGATCGCCACCGAGTCGCAGCGGCAGATGAACGCGACCTACAACGCGTTCATCCGCAACCGGCTGCCCAAGTTCGAGCGGCCGCGCGCCGAACGGCTGGCCCACCTGACGCCCGCCGTCGTCGTCGACCAGAAGCCCGTCGGCGGCAACGCGCGCTCGACCGTCGGCACCATGACGGAGATCCACCCCATCCTGCGCGTGCTCTTCTCCCGGTACGGCCGGCCGTCCGCCGGCCCGGCGAGCGCCTACTCCTTCAACGACCCGCAGGGCATGTGCCCCGAGTGCGACGGCCTGGGCAAGACCGTCCAGCTCGACCTGGACCTGGCCATCGACAAGACCCTGTCGCTCAACGAGGGCGCGCTGCGGCTGTGGTCGGTGGGGTCGTGGACGTGGAAGCTGTATGAGCAGTCCGGCCTGTTCGACATGGACAAGCCGGTCGGCGAGTTCACGCCCGAGGAGACGCGCCAGTTGCTCCACGGCGAGAGCTTCAAGATGGAGCGCGGCACCTACGAGGGCGTGGCCGACCGCTTCGACCGCCTCTATCTCAAGCGCGACAAGGAACTGGTGTCGGCGAAGAAGATGCTGGCCGAAGGCCCGTGCCGGACGTGCGGCGGCGCCCGGCTCAACCGGGCCGCGCTGGCCTCGCGCATCGGCGCGCACAACATCGCCGGCTACGGCGCGATGGAGGTCGCCGACCTGATCGTCGTGCTGGAGGGCCTCGGCAACCCGGTCGCGGGCCCGGCCGTGGCGGCGCTGCGCCGCATCGAGGCGGTCGGCCTCGGCTACCTCAGCCTCGACCGGCAGACCAGCACGCTGAGCGGCGGCGAGGCGCAACGGCTGAAGACCGTACGCCACCTGGGCAGCTCGCTGAGCGGGCTCACCTACATCTTCGACGAGCCGAGCGTCGGCCTGCACCCGCGCGACGTGCACCTGCTCGGCGAACTGCTGCTGGAGCTGCGCGACAGCGGCAACACGGTGATCGTGGTCGAGCACGACCGCGACATCATCGAGCTGGCCGACCACGTGGTGGACATGGGCCCGCGCGCCGGCGCGTCCGGTGGCGAGGTCGTCTACGAGGGCGGCGTGCCGGGCCTGCGCGCCGCGAAGACGCTCACCGGCCGCATGCTGCGCCGTACCACGGGGCTCAAGCCGGAGGTGCGCGCGCCGTCGGACTGGATGACGATCGCGGGCGCCTCCCGCCACAACCTTCACGACGTCTCGGTACGCGTCCCGCTGGGCGTGCTGACGGCGGTCACCGGCGTGGCCGGATCGGGCAAGAGCACGCTCATGGCCTTCGCCAACGGCATCGCGATCGACCAGTCGCAGATCGGCGGCTCGATCCGCTCCACGCCCGCCACCTACCTCAACGCCATGGACTCCATCCGCAAGCTCTTCGCCACCGCCAACGGCGTGGAGCCCGGCTGGTTCAGCTTCAACGCGCTGGGCGCCTGCCCGGCCTGCGAGGGCAAGGGCGTGATCAAGACCGACCTCGCCTTCATGGACCCGGTCACGTCCGTCTGCGACGCCTGCGGCGGCAGCCGCTACAACCCGACGGCCCTGTCCTACCGCTACGAGGGCCGCACGATCGCCGACGTGCTGGCCATGACGGCGGAGGAGGCCGACGGCGTGTTCGGCATGTTCGGCGCGCTGAGCGAGCTCGGCCTCGGGTACCTGACCGTCGGGCAGCCGCTGAGCACGCTGTCGGGTGGCGAGCGGCAGCGGCTCAAGCTGGCCCACCGGCTGCGCGAGAGCGGCAACGTGTACGTCTTCGACGAGCCGACGACCGGGCTGCACATGGCCGACGTGGACACGCTGCTGGCGCTGCTCGACCGGCTGGTCGACGCCGGCAACACGGTGATCGTGGTCGAGCACGACCTGGACGTGGTCAAGCACGCCGACTGGGTGATCGACATGGGGCCGGAGGCGGGCCAGCACGGCGGCCGCGTCGTGTTCACGGGCACGCCGGCGGAGCTGGCCGACGCCTCCACCCACACGGCGAAATATCTCGCTAAGTCGCTCGAAAGTCCTCATCGCGGGCATCGATGATCGCCATATGCCCCGGGAGGTGGCCGATGGCGAAGTCCACGGCGCCGATCGCGAGCTGAGGCGTCACCCCGCACGCCCAGAACACCGGTACCTCCCCCGGCTCCACCGGCACCCGATCCCCGAAGTCCGGATTTTTCAGGTCTTGGATGCCCAGGGCTGCCGGATCCCCCACGTGGACGGGCGCACCGTGGACCGCCGGATAGCGGCCGGTGACCTCCCGCGCGACGTCCACGAGCTCCTCGGGAATGGGCCGCATCGAGACGACCAGCGGCCCCGCGAAGACGCCGGCCGGCGCGCAGGCCACGGCGGTGCGGTACATCGGCACGTTCACGCCCAGCTCCACGTGCCTGACCGGGACGCCCTCCGCCATGAGCGCCGCCTCGAAGGTGAAGCTGCAGCCGAGCAGGAACGCGACCAGGTCCTCACGCCAGTCGGCCACCACGTCCGCGACGTCCTTGACCGGGCGGCCACCCCGGTAGACCCGGTAGCCGGGCAGGTCGGTACGCAGGTCTCCCGGGAACAGCCGGGTGGCGGTGGCGCCGGGCTCACCGGCGTCCAGGATCGGGCAGGGCTTCGGGTTGCGCTCGGCGAAACGGCGGAAGTCGGCGGCGTACGCGGCGGGCAGCGCGATGAGGTTCGCCTGCGTCCAGCCCGCGCACCAGCCCGCCGTGGGCACCCGCTCCCCCTGCCTGAACCTGGCCCGCGCCTGCGCCGGGCCGAGCGCCGATTCCCGCATGTCATCTCCCCTGGGCTTTTCGGTCGGGCGCGAGTAGAAAGTGACTCGTGCCCCCAACGGACTGGAACCACGCCGAGACCCGCCTCTGGCACTCCTTCCGCCAGGGCGCCGAGCTCGACCTCGGCGCCCTGGACGAGGCCGAGCGCAAGATCCGCGCGGACGTCGTCGCCGAACTCCTCCTGCACGGCCCGGACGCGCTGCCCGGCAGGGTCGCCGCGCTGAAGCTCACCGGAGCCGAGATCCAGGGCCGCCTCGACCTGGAGGGCGCCGTCATCGAGCCGGCGCTGGCCCTGGTGGGCTGCACGTTCGAGCTCGGCGTGAACCTGACCACGGCGACCGCGGGCGCGATCTGCCTCAACGACTCCCACCTCCCGGAACTGTCGGCGGAGCTGCTCAGGGCCCGGACGTTCATGATGCGCGACGCCGTGCTCGACGGGAACCTCTGGATCCAGGGCGCGCGTGTCGACATCGACATCGACCTGGACCGCACCCGCGTCGCCGGGTTCCTCAACGCCAACCTCGCCGTCACCGGCGGCTGGCTCAACGGCCGCGGCTCCCCGCGCCACGACGACGCCGGACCCGGCCTCACGATCGGTGGCGAGCTCGACCTGGTGGGCGCGCAGCTCGGCGGCCTCGACCTGCACGCCGCCAGGATCGGCGACGGCGTGTGGGCCAGGGGCGCCGTCATCGGCTACGCCTGTCTCGCCACGGCCGAGATCGGCGGCCCGCTCAGCCTGCGCGCCGCCCGGATCACCGGGGAGCTCGACCTCGGCGCCGTCCTCATCCGCCCCTCGTCCGACCCCACCATGATCGACCTCGCGGACGCGGAGGTGGCCACCGCCGTCGTCACCCCCGCGCCCGGCGGTTCCGGCCGCGTCTCGCTGCGCAACGCCCGCATCACCGCGTACGCCGACCAGCCCGGCGCCGGCCACGAGACCGACCTGGACGGCTTCGCCTACCAGCGCCTCGACCCCCTGTCACCGGAGTGCGCCGACGAGCGCCTTGCCTGGCTCGAACGCGGGGCGGCGCCGGGCACGCCACAGCCCTACGAGCAGCTCGCCGCCGCCTACCGCGCCGCCGGGCTGCACCGGGAGGCGGGGCGCGTGCTGCGGGAGAAGCTGCGCCGTACCGCGCGGGCGCGGGGCGGTCTCGCTCGGGCGTGGGGGGCGCTCCAAGACCTCGTGCTCGGGTACGGCTACCAGCCCTGGCGGGCCGTCGTGGCGTTCGTGGCGATCCTGGCGGCGGGGACGGTCTACTTCGCCACGGTCAGCTGCCCGTCCCTGTGCCCGGTCAAGGCCGGTGAGCATCCGGCCTGGGACCCGTTCCTCTACACCCTCGACCTGCTGATCCCGCTCGCCAACTTGGGCCACGACGGCGTCTGGAACCCGCTGGGCCTGGCCAAGGCGGTCAGCCTGGTGGTGATCGTGGCCGGGTGGGCCCTGGTGACCACCATCGCCGCCGCGGCCGCCCGCGCCCTGACCCGGCCCTGAGCGTCTGTCGCGCCCGGCCGGGTGGTCAGGCGCGGCCGCTGGCCTTCTGGCTGCGGCGGCTGACCGAGTCGATGACCACGGCGGCCAGCAGCACCGCTCCGGTCACGATGAACTGGATCGCGTTGCTCACCCCCTGCAGCGCCATGCCCGAGGCGATCGACTGGATGACCAGCATGCCGAGCAACGCCGAGTAGGCGCTGCCCCGGCCGCCGAACAGGGAGGTGCCGCCGATGACGGCCGCCGCGATGGCCATCATGAGCACGTTGCTCTGCCCGGTGGCCTGGCTGGCGCTGGAGATGCGGGAGGCGGCGAAGATGCCGCCCAGCGCGGCGAAGGCGCCGGAGATGGCGAAGACGGACATGCGGATGAAGGCCACGTTGATGCCGGCCCGCCGGGCGGCCTCGATGTTGCCGCCGACCGCGAAGATGCTGCGGCCGTACTTGGTGCGCCGCTGGACGAAGTCGGTGACGACCACCACCGCCAGGAAGATCAGCAGGGCGAGCGGCAGACCTCGGTAGAGGTTGAGGACGTAGGCGACGCCGAACGCCACGACGGCCAGCACCGCCGTACGGAAGACGATGTCGCCGACCGTGCGGGAGGGGACCCCGGCGGCGCGGCGGCGGGCGTTGCCCACGAGCGAGACGAGCAGAAACCCGGCGGTCGCGGCGGCGGCGAGGAGGTAAGCGGCGATGACGTAGGCGAAGTAGGTGTCGGTGAGGCTGGAGATCAGGCCGTCGGGCAGGTTGATGGTGCCGTTCGGGCCGAGTACCCAGAGCTGGAAGCCGGTCCAGGCGAGCATGCCAGCCAGCGTGACCACGAAGGACGGCACGCCGATCTTGGCGAAGAAGAAGCCGTGGAACAGGCCCATCGCGGCGCCGACCGCGACCGCGACGATCATCGACGGCAGCGGGTCCCAGCCCTGGCCGACGCTGAGTACGGCCAGCACGGCCGCGCACGCGCCGCTGACCGCGCCGGCCGAAAGGTCGATCTCGCCCAGGAGCAGCACGAAGACGATGCCGACCGAGATCAGGCCGGTGGCGACGATGTCGACGCTGAGGTTGGACAGGTTCTGCGGCGACAGGAAGCGGTCGTTGAGTGTCTGGAAGACGATCCAGATGACGACCAGCCCGATGATCACGGGGAGCGGGCCGAGTTCGCCGCCCTTGATCCGGCGCCTGAACTCGCCGAGGTAGCCGGCGAAACCCTTCTCGCGCACCAGCAGCCGAGGGTCGACCTGAGCCTCGGCCGCGGGGCCCGCCGGCTTCTCCCGCGTCATTCGCCCTCCTCGGAACGGGCCCGGCGGCGGGAGACCGCGTTGTCCGTGGCGCCGGTGATCGCGGCGATGATCTCCTCCTGCGTGGTGCTCCGCGCGTCGAAGACGCCGTTGTTCCGGCCCAGCCGCAGGACGGCGATACGGTCGGCGACCGCCTTGACGTCGACCATGTTGTGGCTGATCAGGATCACGCCGAGTCCTTGGGCCCGCAGCCGTTCGACCAGGTCGAGTACCTGCGCGGTCTGCTCGACGCCAAGGGCGGCGGTGGGCTCGTCCAGCAGGACCACCTTGGGCTCGCCGAGCAGCGAGCGGGAGATCGCCACGGTCTGGCGCTGGCCCCCGGACAGCGAGGCCACCGGGATCCGCACACTCGGGATCTTGATGGACAGCGTGTTGAGCAGGTCGCGCGAGCGCTTCTCCATGGCGACCTCGTCGAGCACGCCGAGGCGGCGGATCTCGTTGCCGAGGAACAGGTTGCCGACCACGTCGAGGTTGTCGCAGAGCGCGAGGTCCTGGTAGACGGTGGCGATGCCGAGCGACTGCGCCTCGCCCGGGCTGTGGATGGTGACCGGGCGGCCCTGCCAGCGGATCTCCCCCTCGTCGGATGGGCCGACGCCGGCGATGACCTTGATCATCGTGGACTTGCCCGCGCCGTTGTCGCCGACCAGCGCGAGGACCTCGCCGGCGTTGACCTCCAGCGAGACCTCCGTCAGCGCCTGCACGGCGCCGAAGCGCTTGGAGACCCCCTCCAGGGCCAGGACCGGTGCCACGTCATTCCAGCCCGGCGGCCTTGCAGGCGGCCTGGACCTGCGGGGTGCAGATCTCCTTCACGGTCCAGAACCCGTCCTTGACGACGGTGTCGTCGATGTTCTGCTTGATGACGACGATCGGCGGGATGATCTGGGCGGGGATCGAGTCGTTCGTCCCGTTGTTGACGGTGGCGGTGCCCTTGACGTCCTCACCGGTGCCGAGCGCGATGGCCATCTCGGCGGCGTTGCGCGCCTCCGGCTTGATCGGCTTGTAGATCGTCATGGTCTGGGTGCCGAGCAGGATGCGCTGGATTCCGGCGAGCTCGGCGTCCTGGCCGGTCAGCGGGGTGCCCGGCTTGACGCCCGAGTTCTGCATGGCCTTGGCGATGCCGCCGGCCATGCCGTCGTTGGCGGCGTAGACGCCGATGACGTTCTGCGCGCCGAGGGCGGTGAAGGCGCCGTTGGCCTCGGTGTTGGCCTGGTCGGGGCTCCAGTCGGGAGTGTCGTACTCCTTGCCGATGGTCACCTGGCCGTCCAGGACCGAGTGGGCGCCCTTCTTGAAGTCACCGGCGTTCGGGTCGGTGGGCGAGCCGTTGATCATGACGATCGGGCCGCGCTTGGGGTCGCCGCCCGCCTTGACGGCGTCCAGCAGGGCCTGGCCCTGCATCTTGCCGACCTGAATGTTGTCGAAGGAGGTGTACGCGTCGACGGGCCCGCCGGCCAGCCGGTCGTAGGCGATCACTTTGGCGCCCTGGTCGGTCGCCTTCTTGACCGCGCCCGCGATGGCCTTGGCGTCCACGGCGTCCAGGATCAGCACCTTCACGCCGTTGGTCAGCATGGTGTCGACCTGCTGCTGCTGCAGGTTCGGGTCCTGGTTGGCGTTGTTGTAGACGACCTCGCACTTGGGGCACAGGGCCTTGATGCCCGCGGTGATGTACGGCCGGTCGAACTTCTCGTACCTGGCGGTCTTCGACTCGGGAAGCAGAAGGCCGATCTTGAAGCCCTGCTCCACGGTGCCGATCGCGCTCGGGCTGCCCGGCGCGGTGCCGCCGGTGCTGCCGCCGCCCGACTGGCCCGCCGTACCGCAGGCCGTCGCCATCGCCAGGACGGCCAGGAGACCGCCGATAACCTGTGCTTTCACACGGCGAGCCGTACCCAGGCGGAAGGGCGGCGCGCGCCGGCTTGCCAATCCTTGCCCAGGTGATGCCGGGGGCTTGATCAGATGGGCCGGACGGGCTCCGCGGCGCGTTCGTCGTAGGCGCGGCGGGCGGCGAAGACCTCGTCGGCGTGCTCGGCCGACCACTCCGCGATGGCCGCGAGCAGGCCGCCCGCGCTGCGGCCCAGTTCGGTCAGTTCGTAGTCGACGCGCGGCGGGATCGTCGGGTAGACGGTGCGCCGGACGAGGCCGTCGCGTTCGAGGGCGCGCAGGGTCTGGCTGAGCATCTTCTGGGTGATGCCGTCGAGGATGCGGCGCAGTTCGTTGAAGCGGCGCGGGCCGTCCAGGAGCGCGCCCATGACCAGCGTGGACCACTTGCCGGTCAGCATGTCGAGGATCGCCCGGGGCTTGCAGGCAAGCAGGAACGCGTCGGCGCCGCCGTACCCGCGGAGGTCCGGAAAGGTGGTATCCATCAGGTACCTGGATATCAAAAGGGTGCCTTCTTCACAAGTGATACCGCCCGCGGCCACGATGGCAGCCATGAGAACGATCGTTTACCGCTCCTTCGGCGGGCCCGAGGTCCTGGAGCTCGCCGACGTCGACCGGCCCGTCCCCGAGCCGAACGAAGTGCTGGTCAAGGTGCACGCCGCCGGGGTCAACCCGCCCGACTGGAAGTTGCGGCGCGGGCCGTATCCGCCGCACTGGGTGACGCCGCCGCTGGTCCCGGGCTTCGACGTCTCCGGCGTGGTGGAGGCGTCCGGGGCCTACCAGGGCAGGTTCGTGCCGGGCGACGAGGTCTTCGGCATGATCCTGTTCCCGAACCCGGCCAACGCCTACTCCGAGTACGTGGTGGCCAGGCCCCGCCAGTTCGCCCGCAAGCCCGCGGGCCTGAGCCACGTGGAGGCGGCGGCGCTGCCGATGTCCGGCCTCACCGCCTGGCAGGGCTTGGAGGACTCCTGGGACGTACGGCCCGGCCAGCGCCTGCTCGTGCACGGAGCGGCCGGCGGGGTCGGCCACCTGGTGGTCCAGCTGGCCAAGCGGCGCGGGGCGTACGTGATCGGCACGGCCGGCGCCGGCAAGCACGACTTCGTCCGGCGCATGGGCGCCGACGAGGTGATCGACTACCGCGCCGTGGACTTCGCGCGGGCGGTCGAACCCGTGGACATGGTCTTCGACGTCGTCGGCGGCGACTACCCGCAGCGCTCGCTGCCACTGGTGAAGGAGGGCGGCGCCTACCTCGGCGCGGCCGACATCTCCGACGAGGACGGCGCCCGGTACGCGGCCCGCGGCGTGCGGTGGCGGCGCTTCCAGGTGGAACCGGACCACGCGTCGCTGGCCGAGCTCGCCAAGGTGCTGAACGTGCACGTGGACCGCACCTTCCCGCTGGAGGAAGCGGCCAAGGCGCACGAGCTGGCACAGGGCTCGGACTTCGTCGGCAAGATCGTCCTGGAGGTTTGACATCCGGCCTCGCGTCAATCTACGTTGACCTAACAACGTCAATGTAGGTTGACGCGAGAGGAGTCCGCATGCAAGCGCTGGCCATGGCCGTGAGCGCGAACCTGCCCGTGATCCTGTGGGGCGCCCCCGGCACCGGGAAGACCTCGTCGGTGCTCGCCCTCGGCGACCATCTGGGGCTGCCCGTCGAGGTCGTCGTGGGGTCGGTCCGGGAGCCGAGTGACTTCGCCGGGCTGCCCGTCGTGCGGGACGGCGGCACCTGGTTCGCGCCGCCCCGCTGGGCCGAACGGCTCGCCGCCGCCGGGCGCGGCATCCTGTTCCTGGACGAGCTGACCACGGCGCCGCCCGCCGTGCAGGCGGCCATGCTGCGGGTCGTGCTGGAACGGGTGGCCGGGGACCTCACGCTGCCCGACGGGGTACGGATCGTGGCCGCGGCCAATCCGCCCGCGCTGGCGGCCGATGGGTGGGATCTGTCGGCGCCGCTGGCCAATCGGCTGGTCCATCTGGATTGGTCGATCAGTGCGGCCTCGGTGGCCGACGGGTTCATGGGGGGCTTCGCCGTACCGGATCTCGCGGGGGCCGGGGCGCCCACCGCGGCCGCGGTCGGGGCGGCCAGGGCACTGGTGGGGGCGTTTCTGCGGGTGCGCCCTTCGCTGGTGCTGGCGGTGCCGGAGGACGGCGGGCGCGCGTGGCCCAGCCCCCGCACGTGGGAACTCGCGGCGACCGCCCTCGCCTGCACCGCTTGCCTGCCGGGCGAGTGGCCGGAACGGGTGCGGGCCGAACTGGTGGTGGGCGCGGTGGGCGAGGCCGCCGGGTTCGAGCTGCTGTCCTGGGTACGCGACCTCGACCTCCCCGACCCCGAGAGCCTGCTGTCCGACCCGGCGGCACCCTTGCCCGACCGGGTGGACCGGCTGCACGCGGTACTCGGCTCGGTCGTCGCCCACGTGCGCGCCGACGGTGGCGGCGAATCCTGGCAACGCGCCTGGAACCTGGTCGCCCGGGTGGCCCGCCGTACCCCGGACGTGGCCGCGGGGGCCGCCCGCTCCCTGGCCTCCCGCCGCCCCGAGGGCACCCCGCTCCCGGCCGCGATGCTGGAGCTGGCCCCGATCCTGCGCGCCGCGGGCCTGATGCCATGAACCTCGCCGCCGCCCGCCTGTGGGCCGTCACCCGGGCGCCGTACCTGGCCTCCGCCCTGTTCGCCCTGCGCCCCATCGAGCACCCCGCGGGCCCGCCCGGCCTGAGCGTGGACGCCAACTGGAACGTCCACCTCTCCGGCGACCTGCCCGCCGAGGAGGCCGGATGGTGGCTGATCCACCACGTGAGCCATCTCCTGCGCGACCATCCCGCCCGCGCCCGCGGCGAGGCGTGGTCCTTGGCCTCCGACGCCGAGGTCAACGACGACCTCCCGCCGCCGCCCTTTCCCGCGGTCTCCCCCGACACCCTGGGCCTGCCCGCCGGGCTGCTCGCCGAGCGGTACCTGGAGCTGGTCGGCCTGATCGACGTTCCGGCCGGGCTGGTCGCGTGCTCGGCGCCGCCGTACACCGGCCCCGCCGTCATGACCGACGTCGAACGCTCCCTGCTGGCACGCGCGGTCGCCGCCGAGATCGACGCCCACCGGGGCACGGCGCCCGGCGGCTGGCGGCGATGGGCCGGGCAGGTGCTCCGCCCGGCCGTGGACTGGCGCGCCCTCCTGGCCACCCTCGTCCGCCACGGCCTCGCCCGTGCCACCGGCCGCGCCGACTACAGCTACGCCCGCCCCTCACGCCGATCCGTCCCGTCCGTGGTGCTGCCGTCCCTGGTCCGGCCCCTTCCGCGCGTGGCCGTCGTCGTGGACACCTCCGGCAGCGTCCGGGAGGAGGCACTGCGCCGGGTGCTGGGCGAGGTGGACGGCGTGCTGCGGGCGGGCGCGCGGGTGGAGGTGATCTGCTGCGACGCCGCCGCCCATCCTCCTCAGCGGGTACGGCGGGCCGGCGAGGTCACCCTGGCCGGCGGTGGCGGCACCGACCTGCGCGAAGGCCTGAAGGCGGCCAGTGCCCTCCGCCCCGGCCTGACCGTCGTCCTGACCGACGGCGACACCCCCTGGCCGGCCTCCCGCCCTCGCCACCCGGTCGTCGTCTGCCTGATCGCCCCTCCCGATCCGCCGGAGGTCCCCGCGTGGGCGCACGTGGTGCGGGTGGAGTCATGAGCGCCTGGAAGGGGTTCACGCAGGGCGAGACGCGCCGGTGGCGGCGGGCCGGGTTCGGGGAGGTGGAGGCGGCGGCCTGGCGGGAGGCCGGGGTGGAAGATCCGGATGACGCGCGGCTCTGGCGTACCACCGGCGCCACCCCCTCCGGCGTCATCTCCTGGCAGCGCGGCGGGCTGACGCCCCGGGACGCGGTGCGCTGGCACGAGCACGGGGTGAAGCCCCGCGAGGCCGCCGCCCGCCACCTGGCCGGCCAGGCTCCGCACCGGCCGCCGCTGATGGCCCGGCTGTTTCCGGGGATACGGCTGAGCGATTTCGAACCCGGGCAGGCGGCGGCGTTGCGTACCCTGCTGCGGGCGGGAGCCCCGGTGGACGTGGCGCGCGCCTACGCCGACGCCGGGTGGGACGGCGGCGCGGCCCGCGACTGGGCCCGGCACCGGATCCCGCCCGCGCGGGCTGAGGTGTTCAGGGCGATGGGGTTCACCGCGGCCGAGGCGGCACGCGCGGGACGAACGCCCCTGGAGGTGCTGGCCGACTGGTGGGGCGCGGTGCCCCTGGAGGAAGTGGCGGCCTGGTGCGCGGCCGGGCTCGGGCCGGGTCAGGCCGCGGCCCAGCGGGCGGCGGGGGTCACCGCCGAACAGGCGGCAGTCCTGCGCGCCCTGCGGTGGCCCTGACTCATCTAGACCACTGCTCTGGACAGCGGCTGTGTGGCCGCCAGTTTCGAGGGCGATGGCAAGTGACGCCACCGCTTCGCGGACATGAATGCCGACGTCGGACCGGGCTCGCACGTCATGCCCACTCATGTCTAAATCCTCCCCGTATAGTCGTGCTTAACCGGCTAACCTAGGGGGCCTCAACAATATCTGTCATATTTCCTGACTTATCCCCATTGCGACCCAAGAAAGGCCGTCTTACCTTCCCGTTATGGACCTCGAGCTCAGGCACCTCAGAATCGTCCGCGCCGTCGCCGACGCGGGCAGTGTGAGCAAGGCCGCGAACCTGCTCGGCCTGGCGCAGCCCGCGTTAACCGCCCAGCTCAAACGGATCGAAAGGGTGCTCGGAGGCTCCCTGTTCGAACGTGACAGGCGCGGCGCCAGGCCCACACTCCTCGGCGAACTGGTACTCGAACGCGCCCGCGTCCTGCTCCCCGCCGCCAAAGAACTTCAGGATGAAGCCCTGCGATTCGCCAGCACCCCCTCCGTGCGCTACCGCATCGGCGCCACCAACGGCCCCGTCCTCGGCGGGCTCGTCGACCGCCTCGCCGCCGAGCGCCCCGTCACCACCCACACCTCCTGGTCGGAACACGAACTGACCACCATGGCCGACCTCGGCCGCCTCGACTACGTGCTGATCGGCGCCTGCGGTGACAGCGGCGCGCCCACCGGTTCGCTCGAATGGGAGACGATCAGCGTCGATCCCGTGTTCGTCCTGCTCGGCGCCGGCCACCGGCTGTCGGAGGAGAAGGAGCTCGAACTGGGCGACCTGGCCGGCGAGCAGTGGTCGGTCACACCCGGCGACGGCTGCTTCGCCGACTGCTTCGCCATGGCGTGCGCCCGCGCCGGCTTCACCCCCGGCACCATCTACGAGACCGACGTCTCGACCTGCGCGCACCTCGCCCAGGTCGGCCGCGCCGTCGTACTCTGCCAGGCCACCCACCAGCCCGCCGCGGGCCTGGTGAAGGTGCCGCTGACCGGCGCGCCCCTGCGCTGGCGGCAGCTCCTCGGCCGTCATCCCACCGCCCCCGACCCCGCGTGGGTCCTCGCCCAGGCCAAGGCCGCCCATGCCGACGCGGTACGGCGCAGCCCCGTCTACCAGGATTGGCTGGTGAGAAATCCGGGTTTCGGTACCGCGCCATAACCCGGTGATATGAGCAAGCTGATACTCCTCGCTCCCTGGGGCCCCGTCTACCGTGACGGCACCCCCAGCAGCGAGGAGACACCATGCTTCGTCGCACCCCGGCTCTGGTCGCGATCGCGATCGGGGCCCTGGTCGTCACGACCACGCCCGCCGTCGCCAAACCCCCGTCCGACGGCATGATCAGCGCCCTCCAGCGCGACCTCGGCATCACCAGGGAACAGGCTCTCGACCGCCTGGCCAACGAGGCGCGCGCGAGCCGTACCACGCCGTCCTTACAGAAGCGGCTCGGTGAGCGCTACGCCGGCGCCTGGCACGAGGGGCCGCACGCCGCGCTCGTCGTGGCCACCGTCGACGCGGCCGACTCCAGGACCATCACCTCGGCCGGAGCCCAGGTCAAGGTGGTCGCGAGGACGCTGGCCCAGCTCACCGCGGTCAAGGACGGCCTCGACCGGGCCAAGCCGCCGGCCTCCGTCCACGCGTGGGCGCTGTCGCCACGCGACAACGCGGTCCTGGTCCAGGCCGCCTCCGAACAGGAGGCGCGCGACTGGATCACCGCCAGCGGCGTGGACGCGGCCGCCGTACGCGTGGAACTCTCGGCCGAACGGCCCAAGCCGTTCTACGACATCCGCGGCGGCGACGCCTACTACATCCCGTCGAAGGGCTACCGCTGCTCCGTCGGCTTCGCCGCCCGGCGCGGCACCACCCTCGGCTTCACCACCGCCGGCCACTGCGGCGACGTCGGTGACGCCACCCAGGGCTACAACCGGGTCGACCAGGGCGTCTTCCGCATCTCGTCCTTCCCCAGCGACGACTACGCGTGGGTGGAGACGAACTCCCAGTGGACCGCCCCCGGCGTCGTCAACGGCTACAGCGCCGGAATCCTCCCGGTACGCGGCTCCGCCGTCACGCAACCCGGCGGTTCGGTGTGCCGCTCCGGCTCCACCACGCAATGGCACTGCGGCACCGTCCAGGCACTCAACTCCACCGTCAACTACCCGGAGGGCACCGTCTACCAGCTGACCCGCACGAACGTCTGCGCCGAGGGCGGCGACTCCGGCGGCGCCTTCATCTCCGGCGACCAGGCCCAGGGCATGACCTCCGGCGGCTCCGGCAACTGCAGCAGCGGCGGCACCACGTACTTCCAGCCCCTGGCCGAGCTGCTGTCGGTGGGCGGCCTCACCCTGGTCACCTCCGGCGGCGACCCCAACCCGCCCACCGGCTGCGCGAACTACCGGGAGAAGTACACCGGCTCCCTCACCTCGAACCAGAACCAGATCCAGCCGAACGGCTCCTACTACCGGTCAACGGCCTCCGGCACCCACGCCGGCTGCCTGGACGGCCCCGACGGCGTCGACTTCGACCTGTACCTGGAGAAGTGGAGTGGATCGTCCTGGTCCATCGTGGCCCGCGGCGACAGCGCCAACCCCGATGAGAGCGTGAGCTACAACGGCACCGCCGGCTACTACCGCTACCGCGTCCACGCCTACAGCGGCTCCGGCGCCTACACCATGGGCCTCAACCGCCCATAGATTAGGCCCCCACATACGAGTACTCGCTCGCCCGCGCCACGATAAGCGCAGGTCGTAAGGCTCAGGCGAGCGAGTACTCCCACCCCGGCCGCCAGTCGAACGGCGCGTCCACCAGCTCCTCAAGCGGCACGCCCTGCAACAGGTTCTGCAGCGCCCACCGATTGGCCGAATGCGCGATGACCAGCACCGTGCGCCCCTGCCACCGCTCCATCACCTCTTCGAGAAACGCGGCGGTCTCCGCGACAACCTGCCGATAACTCTGCCCACCCGGCCAGGGCACATCGATATGCCGCCGCCTGAGCCGAGCCAGCTCATCCACGGGCCGCCCGTTGTAGATCCCGTAGTCACACTCCCGCAACCGGGCGTCCCGCAGAATCTCCCGCCCACCCCCAAAGGCAACCTCCGCAGTCTGTACGGCCCGCCGCAGGTCAGAGCTGTACACCACATCGACGCCCGCCCGCCGAACCCCGAGCTCCACAGCCAGCTCCCGCCCCCGAGCAGACAACTCCCCCGGCAGCCAGCCCGTGGCGATCCCTGTCTCGTTGTCCACGGTGATGGCATGCGTCTCATAGATCAGCTTGACCGCCATAGGTCCGAAACTACCTCGGCCGAGCGCCGAGAAAGCCACGAATGTGATCGCCTTGGACTCCATCTAGGCTGCGGGGCATGGAATGATGTCCCAGGCGGTGCTACAGGCGCCGCCGTACAACTCCATCCAGGGGCGGTAGCTCAGCCGGTCAGAGCATCGGACTCATAATCCGTGGGTCGTGGGTTCAAGTCCCACCCGCCCTACTCTCTAGCACCGTGCCTGACCTGGGCTTTCTCGGAGTTTCGCCTGCTGCGACCTCGATGTTGATCATGGTTGGTCGCTCGGTGGTCGCTCGCGCGCACGGACGGTGTCAACCGGTAGATCATTGAGACCGCCAATCTCAACTCAGACCCCTAAGACGACCACGTGAAGGTCCTGCCGGAACGCCCGTTGAGGGCGGACGATCAGGATTGTTCTGCCGCTCGGTCACGCATCCGCCAAGCCACTCGGGCCCGTGCTTCGAAAACGCATATCCCGCAAGGTGTGGGCCTGGCAGAGTCTGCAACTGTCTGCCCGTTCACGGCATGTGGCTGATAGCCGGCACACCGGTGACGCCCACCCGAGGAGCCTGGCCCGACGCCACCCTCTTGCGCATAGCCCGGTCGCCATCCGCACGAAGCTGCTGGCAACGATGAAGCGGGCCCGCCCAAGGCATGGCGGGCCCGCTTTCACATGCCGAATGGGTTCAGGTGGAGGCGTTGTCGCCGGTCTTGGTCGGCAGGTTGATCAACCGCGCCGTCTGGCCGTTGCGTGCCGCGGTGTTGACCAGGGCGGCGGTGGATTCGGCGGCGGCCTTGGCCAGCTCGGGATAGACGCTGGTGTAGGTGTCACGGGTGAAGGTGGAGGAGACGTGCCCGAGGGTTTCCTGCACGATCTTCACATCGACACCGGCCGCCAGCATCAGCGTCGCCGCACCATGCCGCAGATCGTGCAACCGCACCGGCGGCAGCCCCACCTGGAAGGCCAGCAGATAGAACTGGTCACTGACCTGCTGCGGATGCAGGGGCCTGCCGATCTCGTCGGTGAAGACGAATCCGCTGTCCACCCACATCTCCCCCGCGGCCAGGCGCTCTGCGGCCTGAGCCTTGCGGTGCGCGCGCAGCGCGGTGACGGTGTCGTCGTCCAGGGCGATGGTGCGGTCGCCGGCCTCGGTCTTCGGCTTGCCCTGCATCGGCTGCCAGCCGAGCTGGGTGATCTGCCAATGCACCCCAGCGGTCCCCGCCGACAGGTCGACATCCCGCCAGCGCAGCCCGACCGCCTCTCCGCGGCGCGACCCGCGCAACGCGATCAGCCGGTACAGCGCGGACAGCCGGTGGGTGGCGGCGTGGGCGAGGAAGGCATAGGTGTGCGAGGGCGTCCACACCATCACCGGAGACGGACGCCGCGTGGAGGCGTAGAGATTGAGCGTCGCCGCCCGGCTCAGCTCGCTGCCGCGCCGCTGCTGCCCTACGGTGAGCCGCTGCTGCAGCGTCCGGTTCCACTCGGCGACGCGTTCGTCGGTCCACACCAGCGCCTTCGGGGATGCGGCGTCAGGCAGTTCGACCACGGCGGCCGGGTTGAAGTCAATCAGCAGATCCTGCTTGATCGCGATATTCAACGCGTGCCGCAACGTGGCCCGGATGCGGTGCATGGTCGCCGGGCCGACCGGTCTGCGATTCCGTACCCCCAACCGCTCGTGGGGGTCTCCGCTGGCGCGGGCCGCGGTGATGACGTCGTTGAACTCCTCGATCGCATCGAACATCCCCGCGACGTCTGAGACCCGCAACCGATCCAGCCGGATCTCGCCCAGGTAGGGGGGTGAAGTAGAGCCGGATGTGCGCCTCGTACGAGCGGCGCGTGGTGGGATCGATCCTGCGCTTGCGGCGCAGGAACTCCTCCATCCATTCCGCCACCGTGACCGACGGGTTGAGATCCTGACGGGTGCGGACCTTACGCCGCACCTCAGCGTGAGGGAATCGGATGCGTCTCATGCGGTCGAGACCTCGTCGTCGAGGTCACAGCAGCCGCAGGCCCTGCGGAATCCTTCCGAGCCGATGGTTGCCGCCCGGCTGTCTGCACCACGTGCGTCGCTGAGCACCAGGTGGGCAGGCCCGGCCGTTCGAGGTGATCGAGCAGTGGTGAGGGCGGATGGCGGGGAGGTGGAGTTCGAGGATCTGTCCCGCCTGAACGAGGCCGCTCGCAGGACCGCGCGGCTGCCGTCGGCCGAGCGGCTGCGGTACATGGCGGACCGGTGGATCGGCTACACCCGCGCCACCCAGGCCCTCATCCCGCTGGAGGACCTGCTGGCCTCGCCAGCAGCGGATGCCGAACCTGCTGCTGCTCGGGCCGACGAACAACGGCAAGTCGATGATCATCGAGAAGTTCCTCCGGTCACACCCGGTGATCTCCCACTCCGACCGGGAGGAGTTCCCGGTGCTGACGATGCAGATGCCCTCGGACCCGAAGGTGTCGCGGTTCTACATCGCGCTGCTGTCGGCGCTGGGCGCCCCCGCTGCGGGCCCGCCTCGATCTGGGGGTGCAGGAGCAGTCGGCGCTGCGGCTGCTGCGCCAGACCGGTGTCCGCGTTCTGGTCATCGACGAACTCCATAACGTCCTGGCCGGTCGGGGCGACGTGCGGCGAGAGTTCTTGAACCTGCTGCGGTTCCTGGGCAACGAGCTGAAGATTCCGCTAATCGGGGGTCGGCACCCGGGACGCCTACTTGGCGATCCGGTCCGATGACCAGCTGGAGAACGGTTCGAGCCGTTCGTGTTGCCGCGCTGGAACCCCGATGAGGAGGCGTGCTCGCTGCTGGCGAGTTTCGCCGCGGCACTGCCGCTGCGCCGCCCGTCCCACATCGCCACCACCGAGATGGCCGAGTACCTGCTGACCCGTGGCCAGGGCACGATCGGTGAGCTCGCCGCGTTGCTGACCGCGGCCGCTGTGGCCGCGATCGTGTCCGGGCGCGAGGCGATCGACCAGCGCACCCTGCTGATGGCTTGTTACGGCGGCCCGACCGAGCGGCGCCGGCTGTTTGAACGCGAACTGGCATGAGGCGGTATCGGTGAGAGCGGAGCCGGTACGGCGGTGGCCGCTGCACCCGCCGCCCCAGCCGGGTGAGGCGCTGTCGTCCTGGATCGACCGTCTGGCCGCCTGCTACAACATTACGGCCGCCCTGTTGTTGGCCGACGCGCTCGGCCCGGCCCACGAGAGAGGGAAGATCCGTCTCGAGGGCCCGGACTTGGATGTGGATCCGCAGGTAGAGCTGCTCGGGGCGTTCGCCGAACGTACCGGCGTGAGTGTCGCGGATCTGCACGTGATGACCTTCGCCGGATGGGTGCCATGTCTGCTGGACAGCCTCGGCCCCTTCGACGGGCCGGAGGCCTTCCGCACCTATGTCCGCCAGGACTCCGTCCTGCTGCCCCCGCGCCAGGCCGGCCGCCACCGCACCGAGGACTGGTGCGCCTGGCTGCCGGGACGCTCCCTCACCCCGCAGGTGCCGCGCAAGGCGTGGCGGCGCCGGATGTATCCGGAGTGCGCGAGGGAATCCGGCCGCGGTGTTTCGCTGGCGGCGGTGCTCCCGCTTATGCTCAGCTGCCCCGACCACGGCTGCCGCCTCGAAGTCGAACACGAGGTCACCGGCACCCCGCGATGGAACAAGCCGATGCCGTACCGGTCGGCGACGCCGGCGATGGTGGCCATAGACCGTTGCACCTGGCAGGCCCTGACCGCCGGAAAGGTCACCCTGGCCATCACCGTGCACGCGGGTGTGTGGTTTCGGCTGGTGCGCTCGTTGCCGGACGAGCTCAGCCTGGCCATCCCGACCAGCGCCGGTGCCCGGGCCCTGATGATGGAACGCATCTGGCGCGAGGCCGACCACCAGCGGCGCACAGGCCTGAAGGTGTGGCGGCCATATGAATATCTGCGGTCTGAGGTGCAGGAGGCGATGCTGGAGGGCGCGGCCGTCGCGCTCCAGCTCGCCGCAACCGGCGAGATCACCGCCCGGGGCAGCCTCAGCCACCTGGTTGGGCCGCAGCGGCATCCTCCTGTCTACGACGGCGACCCTCCGCCCCCGCCTCCCCGGCCGCGACGAGGCGTGGGATGCGGTCACCATGTACTTCGTCGATCGGGAGCGGAAGCTGTCCGCCTCGCCTCGGGGAGTCCTGGCCGGCTTCACCGAGTCCTGCCAGACGCTCGGGGCCTTCGACGCAACCGGTAGCTCCTGATCGACATCGGCTTCGACGCGGCCACGTTGCCCGACGCCCGCCGTCTCGGCCGCCATGACCTGCTGCCCGATCAGTGACGAGGTCAGCGTCGACCTCAGCGACGGCACCGCCCGGTTGCACCTGCGCTTCCGTAAGACGGGCGTCCCCGCTGCCTTTGCCGGTGTAGCCACCTACGCACCACAACGCCGCCGCCCCGTTCGCCCGCGAGCACCGTTCGGCGACCACCCTGCGCCCGCCTTGGACGAGTCATCGGTCGGTTGGCGCTGACCGCATTAGCCTCGTGCGTGTGATTACTTGTGTGGTGGAGTATGTGATCGACCCGGCGGAGATCGAGGCATTCGAGCGCTTCGGACGCCGCTGGATGGAACTGGTCGATCGGCACGGTGGCACGCACCACGGGTACTTCCTGCCGGCGGAGGGCGCCAGCGACAAGGCGCTCGCCCTGTTCAGTTTCCCCAGCCTTGCCGCGTACGAGGAGTACCGGACGCTGTTCGGCCGCGATCCCGAGTTCATTGAAGCGGATCGCATCAGAGACGAGAGCGGCTGCGTATTGCGCCACGAACGCACGTTCATGCGTCCGTTGCTGCCCGGCACCACCTAATTCAGGCCGAAACGATCATCGCGTCGAGATCAGCAACTGAATAGTGAGAAGGCGGTGGCTGGTGGAAGGTACCCGCCGCCTATGGGAGACAAGGGTTGAGGGGAGCCCGCCCTGGCCAACCCGGTTGCCCCTTGTCGCCCGCGCCACGCCGCGCTCCCCGCCTGCGCCGCCTGCCTGGCAAGCCTCTGTGATAGCACTAAGTCCGTGCTGGTCGGATTTCTGGGGGGGGAACCGGCCCGCGATCGAAGGGGGCAAGAGCGCCCGGGTCGCTGGTCCTTTCCCGGCGCTCTTGCCCGTCCCGGCCGGCCTCAGCCTTCACGCCCCGAGGTGTCGGGCAGCCCGGCCACGGGCTACCGTGGATGGGCGGCCCTCAGAGGCCTGCCCCGGCGACGCGGCCCGATCAGGGTCTCGGGAACCAGCCACGCCGCCCGTGTTCCGTAAGGGGGCGTTCGTGTCCACACCGCTGACGGTCACCTGCAAACATCTGCAGCAGCGTGCCGTGATCCGCGTGGTCGGCGACGTTGACGTCACCAACGCCATCTTCCTGGACAAGGTCCTCGCTCAGGAAACGGATGCGGGCGCATGCCTCATCGTCGGCTTCGGCGCGATGTCGTTCCTGGACAGCAGCAGCCTGTCGGTCCTGCTGCGCGCCCGCCAGGACGCTGCCCAGCACGGCACGATGCTGTGCCTGGAGGCACAACTGAACCGGTCGCTAAACCTGCTGGCCGTCAGTGGAACCCTGCTGCACCCGCACGTCTACCTCACCGTGCACGACGCCATCGAAGACGCAGCAGCAGCCTGAACAGCAGGAAAGGGGGCCGCGCGGCCCACCGCATACGGGGTGCCGTTAACGCGGCTGTCACCAAGCGCCAGATCGGTGATCATGTAAAGAGCTTTGGGTCTGTGCCGTGGCGGTGCACCTGCGGCATGATCCCCGGGCCATGGACCGTCCGCCGGTTGAGATGGATGAGCCCGGGTGGTGGCGGTGCTGCTGCCGATGCTGTGGCTGACCAAGGCCCACGGCCATCGCGCAAATGTCTGTCTCGACGCCTGCCAGACCCTCCAGCATGCCTATCGCCACCTCGGCATCGCGGCGGAGCTTCAGTGGTGGGGTTGACTGTCGCTGACTCCCGCGGCCTTTCACCGTGTACGGGTCAGCCCAGCCACATGGGGAGGGCGACCAGTTCGTCGGGCACGTGGTGCTCTACCTGCCCGGTGCGGAACGCGTCGTCGACGCTACCGCCGAGCAGTACCCGTAGATCGCCAGAACAGCGTGTGGGGCCCGTCATCGACCGCCTCGCGGCGTCCAGTCTGCCGATCGACCTGAGCCGAGATCGGCTCCCGGCAGGAGCTCAGATGGTGGTGCCGCGCGGCGAACTGCTGCTCACCTGCACGGCTGTGGCCGACGCCCATGTGGACGCGGTCCGCGACTCCGACCGCCTCACAGCCACCCGGCAAGTCCACTACGAGGCTGGCCTGCGGTTCGCATCCTGGGCGTTGCCGGCGATGCGCGTCAGCGACACAGACGGAACAGCAGGAGGAGCCCGCCCCAGATTGCCGCTCCGGCGCCGATGAGCGTGCCGACGGGGCCCGCTATCCACCATCCGATCGCCGACCAGGCGAGGAGGATGATTGCCGCACCGATCATGCCGTTCAGGCAGTCCCCGGAGAGGCCGAACGGCTTTCGGACCGCGTCCCCATTCAGGTCGGAGGGTCGTGGTCCGTGGACTTCTGCCATGGCGCCACCTCCAGATCAGGTGTCATTTCCAGCCTGATCTGCGTATACCCTCCCGGTCAAGCCGCCACAGCACCTTCGTCACGCTCCTGCGCGTCGAGGCCGGGCGGGCCGGGATCGACGTGGTGGAGTGGGCTGCGGCCGTCCCGGCGGCCCGGGCGGTCTCCGTGGACGCCGACCGGCAAAAGATCAGGGCGCCGGTCGCGAACTCGTGCGCACTCCACGAGATCGGCACCGAGGCCAAGGACCCGACCGGTGGGGGCAGGACCCGCGTGCGGACCCCGGCACGCCGGTGCGGTGGGCAAACATGAGTGATTCCAGTTTGGGGGGCTATGTTGACGGTATGGGGTCTGACGTCGAGGCGCGGTTGCGAGCGGCCTCGTTGCGGGTGACCAAACCGCGGCTGGCGGTGCTCGCCGCGCTGCGCGATCACGCGCACGTCGACGCCGACGCGGTGTTCACCCTGATAAGGGACGAACTCCCCAGGGTTTCCCGCCAGGCGGTGTACGACGTGCTGCGTGCGCTCACCGCCGCCGGTTTGGTGCGGCGCATCGAGCCCGCCGGTAGGACCGCCCGCTACGAGGCGCGGGTGGGGGACGGCCACCACCATCTCGTCTGCCGTTCATGCGGTGCGATCGCGGACGTCGACGGCGCCGTCGGCCGGGCCCTCTGTCTCACCGCCGCGGACGACCAGGGCTTCGTGGTCGACGAGGCGGAGGTCGTCTACTGGGGCCGCTGCCCCGGCTGCGCGGCCAGACGCGTCACCCAGTGATCCGGAAGTTCGGGAGGAAGCAGATGAGCGACAACCAGGACCAGAATTCGGCTGGCGACTGCCCGGTAGCGCCTGGCTCCGCGACCGCGCACGGCAGCGAGAGCGAGAACCCGGCGATCGACTCGCCCACGCCGAAGACCGGCGGCCGTCCGCACACGAACCGGGACTGGTGGCCGAACCAGCTAGACCTTTCGGTCTTGCGTGGGCACTCCACCAAGGGCAACCCGCTGCCGGAGGACTTCAGCTACGCCAAGGAGTTCGAGAAGCTCGACGTCGAGGCCCTCAAGCGGGACATCGCCGAGACGCTCACCACCTCGCAGGACTGGTGGCCGGCCGACTTCGGCCATTACGGCGGCCTCATGATCCGGATGAGCTGGCACGCCGCGGGCACGTACCGCATCCACGACGGCCGCGGCGGGGCCGGCGACGGCGCTCAGCGGTTCGCCCCACTCAACAGCTGGCCCGACAACGCCAATCTCGACAAGGCTCGCCGGCTGCTGTGGCCGGTCAAGCAGAAGTACGGCCAGCGGATCTCGTGGGCTGACCTGCTTGTCTTGGCCGGCAACGTCGCGCTGGAGTCTATGGGGTTCAAGACCTTCGGCTTCGGCTTCGGCCGCGAGGATGTGTGGGAGCCGGAGGAGATATTCTGGGGTCCTGAGGACGCCTGGCTCGGCGACGAGCGCTACGCCACCGACAGCGAGATGGTGCCGGACGTCGGCGCGACCGAGATGGGGCTGATCTACGTCAATCCGGAGGGTCCCCGCGGCAACGCGAACCCCGCTGCGGCGGCGCACTTCATCCGCGAGACCTTCGCACGCATGGCGATGAACGACGAGGAGACCGTCGCCCTCATCGCCGGCGGGCACACCTTCGGCAAGACCCACGGCGCCGGCGTCGCCGACGACCACGTGGGCCCGGAGCCGGAGGGCGCGCCGCTGGAGGCGCAGGGACTGGGCTGGCTGAGCAGCTACGGCACCGGCAAGGGCGCGGACGCGATCACCAGCGGCCTGGAGGTGACGTGGACCGACGTGCCGACCCAGTGGAGCAACCGGTTCTTCGAGATCCTCTTCGGGCACGAGTGGGAACTCACCACGAGCCCCGGCGGTGCCAAGCAGTGGGTCGCGAAGGACGCCGAGGCGATCATCCCGGATGCCCACGACCCGTCGAAGAAGCACAAGCCGACCATGCTCACGACCGATCTGTCGCTCCGGGTCGACCCGGCGTACCAGAAGATCTCTCTTCGCTTTATGGAGAACCCGGAGGAGTTCGCGCTCGCCTTCGCCAAGGCCTGGTACAAGCTGCTGCATCGCGACATGGGCCCGGTCAGCCGATTCCTGGGGCCGTGGGTCGCCGAGCCGCAGCTGTGGCAAGACCCCGTGCCGGTCGTCGATCACGAACTCGTGGGCGAGGCCGACGTCGCCGCGCTCAAGGCGAAAGTCCTGGAGTCCGATCTGACGACTGCCCAGCTGGTCTCAACCGCCTGGGCCGCGGCCGCGAGCTTCCGGTTCACCGACAAGCGCGGCGGCGCCAACGGCGGCAGGCTTCGTCTGGAGCCGCAGCGAAGCTGGGAGGTCAACCAGCCCGAGCAGCTCGCGACGGTTTTGGACGCCCTCGCGGGCATCCAGCGTGAGTTCAACGCGGCCGGTGGCGCGAAGATCTCGCTCGCCGACCTGATCGTGCTGGCCGGTTCGGCCGCCGTCGAGAAGGCTGCCCGCGAGGCCGGCGTGACGGTGACGGTGCCGTTCCACCCGGGCCGCACCGACGCCACGCAGGAGCAGACCGACGTCGAGTCCTTCGGGGTGCTGGAGCCGCGTGCCGACGGCTTCCGCAACTATGTGCGCTCCGGCGAGAAGACCCAGCCGGAGGTGCTCCTGCTCGACCGCGCGTACATGCTCAACCTCACGCCGCCGGAGATGACCGTCCTCATCGGCGGCCTGCGCTCGCTCGGCACCAACGTTGGCGGTACGCGGCACGGCGTCCTGACCGACCACCCCGGCGTGCTGACCAACGACTTCTTCGTCAACCTGCTGTCGCCGCAGACCCGGTGGAAGGCATCGGAGTCGGAGGAGCACGTGTACGAGATTCGCGACGTTGGCACCGGTGAGGTGAAGTGGACCGCCACCGCGGTCGACCTCGTCTTCGGCTCCAACTCCGAGCTCCGCGCCCTCACGGAGGTGTACGCGAGCCAGGACGCCCGTGACAGGTTCGTGGCCGACTTCGTCGCCGCCTGGACCAAGGTCATGGAACTCGACCGGTTCGACCTCGCCTGACCCCTGTGGGGCTCAAGAAATAGGATTCGGTGTCTGACCTGCTGGTTCTTGGTGGCTTCAGTTGGCGATCTGGTACTCGTCGATGAGGCCACCAAGGATGGCTCTGCGGTGGACCCGATGGCTGGCCAGGTCAACTGGCGATGGCGGTCCGGTTTCAGCTTGGGATGGGCTTAGCTGGCCGATGCCGCGGTGGGGCCGGCCGGTGTTGTAGTACTCCAGGTATCGGGTGAGGGTTCGGCGCAGATGTTGCTCGTTGAGGATGAGCCTGCGGTCGAGGAGTTCACGTCGTAGAGTGCCGATGATCCTTTCGCAGTATGCGTTGGCTTTCGGAGCTTGTGGCGGACTCTTCAGGACGCGCAGGCCAGCGTCGGCGAATACCGTGTCGCAAGCATCCGTGAACTGGCCGGCGCGGTCGCGGATCAGGAACTTGATGTTCGTCGTGTCGGTGTGCATGAGGAAGTTGCGGGCGGCTGGGGTGGTCCATTCGCCCGTGGGGTTGGCGGTGACACCGAGCAGGTGGGCGCGGCGGCTGCGGTGCTCCACCAGGACCAGGGCGTAGAGGCGTTTGAGGTTGATGGTGTCCACGTGTAGGACGTCAACGGCGACGATGTGCTTGGCCTGGGTGGTCAGGAACTGCTTACACGTTGGTCCGTTGCGGCACAGGCTGGGTTCGATTCCGGCCTCGTTCAGGATGTTCCACGCAGTAGAAGCGGCGCTCTCTTGACCGAGGCGGGTTCGCCGTGGATCCGCCGGTGGCCCCAAGCGGGATCGTCGGCGGCCATGCGCAGCACCAGGACCCTGACCGCAGCCGCGGTGGGCGGCCTCCCGGGGCGGCGACGCCGGCTGTAGTCCCACTCGTTCGCCACGAACTTGCGGTACCAAGTCAGCAGGGTAGCCGGGGAAGTCGAGAAGATCTCCGCCCAGCGGCGGCGGGGTATCAGAGACGAGGACGCCGCCAACCACAGGCGATCGGCCGGCTCATAGCGCACCCGCGAGACCTGCGCAAGGCCGCGTTCTTATGCCTGAGCACCAGCAGTTCCGCCTCCTTGGAGACCTCACTGTGAAACAACAGCACGGGCAGAGACAGCAGACGGCGAGTGGCGGCGTACATCGTGGACAAGAGCACGCAAGATGATCGCAGGCGTCTCGAACCAGTCGCCCACTGTCCCAGGAACGCCCGACCAGGCGATGAACCCCGGCTCTGGCGACGAATCGTGTTCTTGAGTCCTACAGGTTACGCGAGCGGTGTGGGCGGGGAGACCGCCCGTGCGAAGTAGCTGTCCTCCGGTCGGCCCAGCAAGCCGGTCAGAGGGCCACCCTGGGAGATCAGGGCAAGCGCCTGTTTGCCGAGCCGCACCCGAACCACACCGGACTCCTCCACCTCGCCCGTCGTCACCTCCGGAAGCATGTCCGGCATAGCGGGGGACCAGGTCGATAGATACACGATGCCATGGGTCACCGGGACCACCTCGGACTCCTCGGTGGTGAGCAGTTGAGCCCAGATCACCTCGCCTTCCCGGCGGACGCCCTCGAACCAGCAGCGCTGGCCGGCATGCAACTGCAGGTTGGCGCCGAACGCCTGCGCCGGGGTGGCGCAGTCCGCTTCAGGGGGCGGGACACGCCACAGCGAGATAACCGCCTGGTTCGGATCCTGGATGAGCGACGCGGCCGCTTCGGCGAAGTTTCCGCCGAGAATCGGGTCCCCGGCGAGCGATTCGTAGGCGAGGTCGACATACCGACTCTCCCCCGCGTCCAGCCATAGCCAGGCGTTCCCCAGGTAGATCCGGAACAGATCGCGAGACTGCTGCCCTTCCAGCAGATGGGTCAGCGCGACAGGCAGCTCGTTGGCGACCCCGAGCACGGTGCGGATGCGCTGCGAGGGTGATCCGCTCCCTACCGAGGTGGTCGCGAAGTTCGACTGTGCCCAGTTGTCGTGTACCACCAGCTCGCCATCCTCGGGGTGCACCGGATCCCAATACCGGTCGATGTCCACCCGGAAGCAGAAGTGCTCGACCTCCACGCCTTTGATCTGAAGCGATGCGGGGACGTTCCACACGACGGTCAACGACGTCTTGCCCTTGGCCGGAACCAGCGGCAGCCGCGGCGGGTCCGGCAGCGTCTGCCAGCCCCCGGCACTCGTCGTATACGGTATCCACTTAACGTGGAGCAGGACGTCTTTCGCGTCCAGCGTGCCGACGTTGTGGATGGTGATCCGCACCACGTTGGGGGCACCCTTGATCACGCTGTCGATGAAGAAGCCGCTCGTGGGAGATACACCCAGCGGGTTGATCAGCTCGATGTCGGGACTTTTGAAGTCGTCGCCACCCGGCGCCGGGCGCACGACAAGCTGGGGCCGGTGCGTGCCGATGTAGTCGACCTTCACAGTGACGGTGTCAGGGTCGGGGGTACCGATCGACTCGACGGTCACCCGGAAATCGAACATGCGGGCCGGGTGGGTGGTGTCGTTGTCCTCGTAGTCCTCTCCGCCCGCATCCAAGATGGGGCCTTCGCCGTCGCTGTCGTCGGGCAGCAGGAGGATAGGGGGTCGCGACGACTTGCCGCTCCCGTCGACGTCGGTGCCCAGCACGAACCGCGGGTTGGCGCCCGAGGTCACTTCATTCAGCTCCTGGTCGCCGACCATGCCAGGTTGTTGCCGCCGGTACTCGAACAGGTAGCTGCGCGAATCGTTGATCGGCACCTCGATGCCGGCGGCCTGCCCGGGCGGTGGCCCGGTACGGCTCAGCGCCTCCGCCGCGCGAAGCGTGACGACGGCCCCGTTCGGATTCAGGGAGAAGTCGAAGCGGCGCAGCCACGCCGGGCGCACCCAGCCCAGCCGGAGCCGGTTGGCGATCGACAGGTGGGGCAGCGTGTCGGAGGTGTGCATCAGATCGACCCAAGTGGCGAGGTGCTGCTTCACCTCGTCGGTGAAGGTGCCGTTGCCGTCGTACAGATCGTCCAGATCCAGGGCGTGGCCCAGCTCGTGACACAGGGTGCGCTCGGCCTTCTTTCCCGTCACCGCAGGGTAGAGGTCCGTCATCACCACAATCGGGCCGGGCTTGTCGATCAGGGGCGCAGGCGGGAAGATGGGCGCCTTAAGCGAGAACATCGTCCCTCTGCGCCGGGCATGCCCCCAAACGAACTTCGTCGGCACCTTGCCGGTGCCCACCGACACGGGCATGTCGGACCCGGAGCGCACCACGATGACGAGGGCGTCCGCGTCCCGCATGATCTCGTAGCCGTCCGGCTGGTGCAACAGGTAGGAACTGATCGCCTCCACCATCGTGATGGGGCCACCGGACAGGCTCGTCCAGCCCCCGTCGAGGTTGCCCGCATTGCGCATCTTGAACAGGTCGCCCCAGCCGTGGTCGAGGTCCACTGGCCCGAGCACCCGGCCGCCGAGCAGGCGCACCGTCGTCCCTGTCGTCCCAGGCCCAGCACCGGGCTGGTTGAAGTACGAAACCTCCTCCAGGTATGTCCGGGCGGAGGTGCCCGAGCCGATCACATAGTCCTTCCAGGTGCTCTGCGTGGAGGCGAGCGTCGTGCCGAACCGGCGGTCCTTGGTCGAGACAAGCACGACCGCCAACCGGAACTCCTTCGGAGCAGGCTTCTTGCCTCGGGTGTAAGAGGCGACGCCCCCCACCCCGCCCCACAGCGGCCGGATGGCCCCCTCACCACTCACCGCGACCGGTGGTCCCACCTCGGCGTCCGGCCAGCAGGCGGTGACGCGGAACCTGCGGGTGGCGAGCACCGTTCCGGTGCCGCGTTCCCTGGCCAGCAGGTGGAACTCGCCCTGGCGGCGTGCCGCCAGCAGGACGGTCACCGCCGCACCGCCAGGTTCGATACCGGCCGAGAACGTTCCGCACTCGGGGCCTTCGGCCACCTCGAACTCGACGTCGACGACCGCGAGCCCAACCGCGGCGGGGTCGAACGGGACATCAGCGTAGCCGCGCACGAACAAGGGCCCCAGCGGGACGGTGACCGGCATCGGCCCCGGGTCGAGATCCCATTCCGTCGCGTGCAGCCGTCCGCCCTCCAGCGCCAGCAGCAGCGTTCCCCATCGCGCCATGCCGCTCACGACATGACCGAGCGAGACGCCGGGACCGCTGGTGCCATCGGCGCGATGAACAGCCGCCGACCCCGCCCCGTCGACCACCAGCACCCCATGATCTCCCAGCGGCGCCGTGACCAAGCAAACCGCCCCGGAGACCGACTGCGGCAGATCCTGGACATCGCCGCTGTCGAGGGCAACCACGGACACCCCCTGCGTCCCGTCCGGCTTCGCCCGCAGGACGAATGCCTCGCGGCGCGCATCGTCCACGGCCAGACCGAGCCCCTCCGACAGGTCCGTGGCAACGGCTCTCACGACCCCGCCGGTCAGATCCACCGAGTACAGCCCATCCCCGGTGAGCACCAGCAGCACGCCGAAGTCCGGGTGAAGGCGCGCCGCCACGACCGGCTCACCCAGATCAGCCACGGTCGCCGCGTCCAAAGCGTCCGCGGCTTCGCGCCGGGCCACGCACACTCTTCCGTCGCGTTCGACCACCGCCACTGCGAGCCCGTCCTGCACAGGCACCGCCTCCACCGGATCGTCGAAGCCACTCCCGCACAGCCACTCGCGCCGATCCATCAGGCGCACGGCCCGCACCTCACCGGCCGACGTAGCAAACCACACCGTGTTACTCGGCTCATGGAAGCTGAGGCTGCCGCCGTCACTCGCCAGATCAATCGTCACCGTATGCATATCCGCTCCTCCAGCGGCTCAGGACATACCCGTTCGCCGCGCCACACCTGCCAAGGGCACACAACCGATTGCTCACGCTTCGGCCAGGAACTGTGGACGCTCCGGGACAAGGCGATCGTGGCGGTCTGGGTGCGCCGGTCGCGGCGGCGCGCCTGGAGGAGAACGACGAGAGCGCCAACATCAGGGCCGCGATCGACTACAGCCTGTACCGCTCGAATATTGAGTTACATGCCCTGAGCTGTGGTTAAGCGGCGTGGTGGTATTCGCTGATCATGCCTGCGACGACAGGTTTTCGGCGGATGGATCGATGGCCATTGAGTTCGGTCACGTCGCGGGCGGGCTGCGTAGTGGTGTCCGGGGGACGATGGAGCCGGGACTGGTGTGGCCGGCGACCGTTGTCGTGGAGCACGACGGCCGGGTGGCGTTCATTGAGGATCAGGATCCGGTCCAGGAGTTCGCGGCGCAGGGTGCCGATGACCCTGTGAGTGCCGAAAATTCGTCCACCTGACTTGACCTCGTCTGAGCGAACGCTCAGCCCGATTTGAGCGGTCGCTCAACTCCTAACGACCTCGTGGTCTGCACCGAGGGGACGCAACGATGTGCCAGCGCCAGCCGGACAGGACCGAACGCCAAGGACGCATGATCGCTCGGCGGTTGCTCGCGTGTACGCGGCATAGGCCGGTATGCGGCGGCACGCACCGACATCCCGCTGATGACAATCGCGCAAATGGTGGTACGAATCGCCATCACTCGACACCGGCTGACATCGATCAAGGAAACTCATAATCCGTGGGTCGTGGGTTCAAGTCCCACCCGCCCTACGACGCCGACCTGCGGCTTCACCCGGGCCTGTAGTCGCGTCATCTGATCGTGAGTCACGCTTCTCCCGACCCTTGCCGATCTTCCGTTGGTCGCCCGCACCGCCTTCAGCACCAGCCGCGCCGTCGCGCGGGCGCTGTCGCGATACAGCTGCGGCAGCACCGAGACGTAGGTATCGGCGGTCAACACGATGCTCGCGTGCCCCAGCGTGCCCTGCACCACCTTCAACTCCGTACCCGACGCCAGCGCCAACGTCGCAGCTCCGTGCCGCAGGTCGTGCAACCGCACCGGCGGCAACCCGCTCGCGGCCTGTCCGGTGCTAAAACTCGCTCATAGCGCTGGCCTGCGGTTTCACGCGGTGTCAAACGGCTCTGCGATACTCGTGGATCAGGCCGCAGACAGCGCTTCGTCGCTCTATTCGAGCCGTGAGATCGACCACCTCGGCAGTATCGTGAAGGGGCCGGAATAGCGACAGGGCCTGATGCGGTCGATGCTGGTTGTAGTGGCGCTCGTACTCGGCCAGGACCCGTCGCAAATGCCGCTCACCGTGAACCAGAAGGTGATCGAGGCATTCGCGCCGGAGCGTGCCGACGAACCGCTCGGCGAACGCATTCGCCCGCGGCGGGATCTTGAGGGCACGCACGTCCGCCCCGGCGAGTACATCGTCAAATCCTCCGCCGAACTTGCCATCCCTGTCTCGGATCAGGAACCGGAACCCGTCGGCTCGCTCGCCCAGTTCCATCAGCAGGTTGCGCGCCTGCTGTGCCGTCCAGGCACCGGTCGGATGAGCCGTGACACCGAGGATATGCACGCGCCGCGTTTCGCTTTCCATGACAAACAGCACGTACACGCGTTTGAGGAACACCGTATCGACGTGGAGAAAGTCGCACGCCAGGATGCCGGAGGCTTGAGAGGTGAGGAACTGGCGCCAGGTCGGTGAAGCCCGACGCGGCGCGCGCCCAAGCCTCGCCGCCGCCAGGACCCGGCGGACCGTCCCCTCCCCCACCCGATACCCAAGACCAAGTAACTCGCCCCGGATGCGCCGATGCCCCCATCGTGCATTCTCCCGCGCCAACCGGACGATCAAATCACGGATCTCCTCAGAGATTGGGGCCCGGCCGTGCTCGGCGGGGAAGGTCCATTTCTTCTTGACCAGCCTGCGGTGCCGGCAAAGCAGCGTGCCAGGCGTCACGATGCGATGCCGCCGAAGGCGAGCGGGTAACAGCCTGGCCAGCGCGGCCAGCAACGCCCGATCGGCCCAGTCCGGCCGGGGCCGAGCGACCTGGCGACGCAGCACCGCCACCTCATGCCGCAACATCAAGATCTCCACCTCTTTGGAAGCACTGCCCCGAGCGAGCAGCACCAGCCAACCGAACACCCGAACCGCCAGCAGATACAGAAGACGGAACAGCGCGAGAGCCGAGCCTAGAAGACCAGGTCAGACCCTCTGCATCATTTCTGGCACCGGACAGCCGATGACCCGCTCGCAGATAGCGTTCATCCTCGGCGTCCGCGGCAGAGTGGTGATGATCCGCAGCCCCTCAGCTGTGAAGACCTGCCTGAAGGCGGGGGTGAAGAGCGGGTCCCGATCGTGGATCACCAACCGCAACCCGGCCACGCGCTCCCCCAGGTCCATCACCAGGTTGCGGGCCTACTGCAGTGTCCATTTGAGCTGCACCGTCTCGACCACCAGGAAGTCGCACGCGATGATCGCATGGGCTTGGGCGGTCAGGAACTGCCGCCAGGTCCGCCCAGCTCGACGGGGTGCCGGATCGATACCGGCGGCGTGCAAGATCTCCCCCACCGTCGAGGCCGCGAAGTTATAGCCCAGCCGAGTCAATTCGCCTTGGATTCTCCGATGCCCCCAGGCCAGGTTCTCCCGCCCCATCCGAACAATCAGCGTCTTGATCGGCTGGCGGGTGCCGGGCCGTCCTGGGCCTCGCCGATCGGTGAAGGTCCACTTCCGCGCCACGAGGTTGCGATGCCAGCGCAAGATTGTCGCCGGGGTGACCGGGAACACCTCCGCCAATCGACGACGGTGGACCAACCGCGACAACGCCGCCAGCCAGAACCGATCGGCATTACCCCATCACGGCCGGTCACCGAGTCGACGGCGGAGCACCTGATTCTCCTGACGAAGCACCAGCAACTCAACATCCTTGGATAGATCAGCGCGAACCAGCACCGCCAGCAGGCCGAACAAGCACCTCACCAACCGGCAGACAAGCGACAACATCACCTCGCGATGGTCGCAGCCGCCACCCTGATCATGCAGCAAAGCCCAGTTCAGAACACGAAACCGAGCTTCCGAGCGGGACAAGATGCTCAGCCCGGCTCCAGGTCAAGGTGCAAAGCTGAGTTTTGAAGCGATGCAGGACCCGACTGGCGAACGCTGAACACTGGGCAGTGGGCCTTATGGGCTGTAGCCCTTGAAGACATAGAAGGCGAGCGTTTCCAGGAGTCCTACCAGCCGGTAGTCGTCGGTTTGCTTGCGTGTCGGCGCGGTGGCGACTCTCGCGTGCCGGATCGCCAGGGTGACTCCCTCATACGGATCCTCGGCGAAGGCACTGATCAGTGTCTTCACCGCGTTGTGCTTGATGAGAAGCCTTCCCCATTCGGCACCGGGGTCTGGGTCCAGGTGATCAAGGTCTACGCCTGCGGGCATAACCTGGGTAGCCCGTTCGGCGAACTGGTCCGCCACCACGTTCAAAGCCGCCTGAAGCGCATGAACCGTAGCCCCCCTGCGGCCCGCCGCAATGGCGGCCTGCGCTTCGTCAAGCAGCGATCGCTCGCGCTGCTCCCAAGGCTCTGCCGCCCCAAGCGCCAACTGCGCCACCATCACGGTTCCCTCGGAAAACTCCTCGACTGGGAGGGCGCCTGCGAGCGCGGCGACCCGTGGATGACCGGAGAGCAGTTCTTGTTGCGGCGCACGCAACTTTAACGGAGGCTTTTCGTCAGGGTCATCGTCCGCGTCTTCGATCCTCAGAACGAGGTGTGGTCCATCCTTCCACGCCTGGTCCACGCTGACGCCAGTTATGGTCTCCGCGATGGTGAACGCGGCCGCCCGCCAATCCTCCTGCCACTGTGCTCGAGTGATGCCATACCTGCTGGACCACTCCACGTACTCGGCCTCGTAAGCATCCGTCATCTGACGAACTGGATCGAAGGAAACGTCCAGTCGCCCGGCGACGGCATACGTGAAAGCCGCGTCGAGTTCGCCAGTCCATGCAAGCGCCAAGGCTTCGCCACCCGCGGACAGGCTGCGCAGGGTATCCCGTCCCGCTCCCCGATATCTCGTCAGTTCAACTGTCATGATCCAGTCTTCTACCGGTGAGATAAGGACGACGCCCTCGTCCGCCGCCATCTCATACGCCTCATACACCTCTTCATAGGGGCCCTCGCTGATCTGATCTGGTCGCCCGCCGAAAGCACGCACGATGCCGTCGACGTCGTTGCCGCGCACCCACGTGAGGCAGACAGGCACCTCGAATAACGACCCGATGAGGCCACGGTACGCCAAAAAGAAAGACATTCTAGACTCCTCGTAGGGTCAAGGCGAGAATAGCCCCGGGAGCCGCTTCGGCTCCCGGGGCTGAGCTCATTCGCGGCTACGCCGTCGACAGTGCAGGTCGCCAGATTAATGGGAGTTGACGCTGGGTCGCGAGCAACGGTGCCTGGAGCGCCGCTGTACGGTCGGTTGTCACCTTGGCGAATGACATCTACCAGTAGCCGTAAAGGTTGAGAATTCGGTTGCGCTGGTACGACTGAGTAATAGTGCCACCTTGAGAGCAGTTCTGGTCTTGGTGAACCAGCGCCATCGAGTAGTTGCATCCGGTAGTTTCATGGCTGGCCTCCCTGGAGCGTTGTGGCGAAAGGATATTCATCTCAACTGTCCGGATTGACATAGTTGCGGATCCTCTTGCATTGAGGGATGGCAATCTTGCGGTTGGCCTTCTCGACATCATCGCTGATGCTCCGCCTGAGGCAAAGACCGTGACATGATGGGCCATCTGGAATGAAGGCGCCAGGTATCTTCTTCGCAGGCCCGCTGCCGACCTTGGGCCAGGTAAGGCCCAAGTCGTAGAGTGCGGTCCAGATGTGGCGAGCAATCTGGCCTTCACTTGAACTGTTTTCGTCGAAGATCAAGACCGGGCGTAGGGTTACCAGAACGCAGCCGCTGGCGTAGAGCCTGAACGTCTGGGAACTGTCACACCTGAAGGTCTGAGCTCGCGCCAAATCCTTTCGGTCCCAGAACCAATGCGTCGTGTACCTGACGTTCGGGACAGGGAACACGAACTCTGCTTGTCCGGATCGTGTGGGCTCTTTAATTGGATTCGGCGTCTGACTTGCGGGTTCTTCGTGATCTCAGCTGGCGGTCCGGTACCCAGAACCGCAATCACGGGTTCATCTGGCTCAGCAGATTCTATTCACGCAATCGCGTAGTGAACGAGCACGATCCGTTCCTGGTACGCGTCATGCCCGAGTTGAAATGCCCAGGAGGCTGCCCAGCCCACAGTTTCGGCTGTAGGCTGGGCAGCCCGCTTACTGTCACCCATACCATTCGAGAACGAAGGAACTGTGTCCGGACACATTTGGAACATTGTCCGAACTAAAGGCCTAGAAGAGTACTTCATCAGCGTGTGGATCGACCATTCTGATGAAGAAGAAGTGGCGCGCCGACTCGGTACCGAAACCATATCTCGCAGCGATTTCCCTTCAGCAATGCTGAGCTACCCTTTCGGAGTTGGGGACGAGCCCGAGGAAGCTCTCTGGGTGGGACGCCATGGCCCGCAGTGGACACACATCCTGCAGATCAGCGGAAACTATGCCGCCCACCCCGCCGTCCACGCCAGCCTCACCAGAGACGGCGAGCGGCTGCTGTTCATGTGCGTCACAGAAGTGGAGGGAATCGAAGATCTCGTGCTTGTAGAGAACACCCAGAGAACAGATGACATCCACGCGTTCAACCACACGCCGACACAGCCTGGCGGGCTGTTCGCGCGCAACATGGCAGGTCTGTCATTCGACGGGCCGTCGGGGGCCCAGGAGGACGCCTATCTCACGGTGATCGGCCGTATTACCGGTATGCCTCTCACCGAGGAATGGTTCGACAGACGTCATCTTCTGTGCCGCGTTCCCCTCGGCATCTGGTAGATGCAGGCCTGCTGCGGCGTCTGACCTTGCTAATGACGTCGTTGAACTCCTCGCTCGCATCAAACATCCCCGTGACGTCCGACACCCGCAACCGATCCAGCCGGATCTCACCCAGATAAGGGATGAAGTAGAGCCCGGGTATGCGCCTCATACGAGCGGCGCGTCTTGGGATCGATCCTGCGCTTGCGCCAAGCGGGAACTGCCGCTGCACGTGCCCGCCAGTCTGACCGCAGTGCTCCTGGGCTTGATCCGGTTTGACGGACATCCGAGATCAGGGGTTCGTCTCCGGAAGGAATCTCAATGACCACGTCAAGCGGCGAGAGCCGTGACCCGCTGTGGAGGGACCGGCGAAAGACCCGGTTGTCGCGCAGCAGGACCCACAGCACGTCGACCAGTCGGCGCGCGAGTGCGAGTACGGCCTGGGTATGGAGCTTGTTCTCTTCCCGTTTGCGCTGGTAGAAGGCCCTGGAAAGGCCATCGGCGCGGATACTGGACAGCGCGGCCATGTAGAACACCTGGCGCAGCGGCCGGTTGAACCGCTTGGGCCGGCGGTTGTTGCCGGTCACGCGGCCCGAATCGCACGGCACTGGGGCCAGCCCGGCGTAGGAGGCCAGTCGGCCCGAGTGGGTGAAGGCCGCCTGGACATTACCGCCGGTGGCCACGAGGAACCGGGCCCCGAGCAGCGGTCCCATGCCGGGCAGGCTCTCGATGATGTGCGCCTGCGGGTGCGGGCGAAACCGTTCAGCGATCAGCTTGTCGGTGTCCTTGATCTCCCGATCCAGCCCCAGCAGTTGACGTGCGAGCTTCTTGACCAGGATCGCTGTGATGGCTTCGCCGGGCAGCGCGACCGTCTGCTGGACGAAGGCCGCCAGTGCGGTGACGGCCATCGCGTCGATGCCTTTGTGCCAGGCGCCCCGCTCTTGCAGGAAGGCGGTCAGCCCGTCGTGCCGGCCCTGACGGATCTCCTCGGACGTTCAGTACCCGATACGAGGATCAGCGCCGAGCGGATGGAGAAGTCAAAGCTGGCCTCCAACGACGGGAAGATGCCGGTGAGCAGGTCGCCCAGCCGGTCGACGCAGCGAACCCAGTCGGCCATCACGTCGGCTCGGTAGGAGGTGAGACGGGTCAGCTCGACTACCAGCTCGCCGGTGGCGGTGAGATCGGTCAGCTCGCCGCGCATGCGGGCGGTGTCGGCGATGATCCGGACCTCCTTGGCGTCGGTTTACCCTCACCGCGGAAGATCCCGGCCATCCCGTGGGCCATCCGGCCGGGCACATAGACCACGTTCTGGCCGCTGGTCAGCAGAGTGGCCAGCAGCAATGCGGCGACCGGGCTGACCAGGTTCACCGCCCACAGCGCCTGACGATCGGTCTTGGTGGCCGTCCGCGTGGCGCGATCGATCAGCTCCTCGATCCGCCGCTGGCCGTTGCCGACCTTGACCGACCACAGCTTCTTGCCCGCCGCATCGATCGCCACCGCGTGGTGGCTGCTCTTGCCCGCGTCGGTGCCGATCCACCCGCTCGTCGCCGTCCCCTGGCCCGCCTTCTCGTTTCGCAGGTCAACCCCGTGGACGACCCCGCCGGCAGGTCCCTAACAGCGACGATTCGCATCAGATCTCAAACAGCGGCCAGGGCGTCCAGAACGACGGGGTGGCTATTCCCTCCAAGCCACAACAGCAGCAGGGGACGTCCATCAGCCACACCCCGTCGTCCTGGGCATCCAGAGCGACTCACTCCAGACAAATCGATCGTAGGGATGTCCATGATGGAGAGCATGGGGACGAAGAAGCCGCGTCCGCGCCGCTCGTTCACTCGGGAGTTCAAGGCCGAGATCGTCGAGTTGTGCTGGCGTGGTGACCGCTCGGTCGGCCAGGTGGCCAAGGACTTCGATCTGACTGAGACCGCGGTGCGCGACTGGATCCGCCAAGCCGAGGTCGGCAGCGGTGCGTGCGACTGGGAGAAAGCCGGGTTCGGAAGGCGGCAACGGAAAGGTGGTTGCATCAACCTCGGCGTCTCCCGCGTGTTTGTAATGTCCAAGAGCAGGAACGCCACCTTCCTCGAAGTCATCAAGCACATCGAGAAGGCGCTCAACCCGTCGGTCAACGCGGGCACCGCGCCGCCGAAGCGCCCCGGCCACAACTGGGCCGACCCGATGCATTTACCTCTGAAGACCCAGCACGGTGAGCCCCATCAGCAAAGTGATCCCCGGAAACTGGGCCAGGGGCGGTGCGGCGCTGACCAAGGTCAACACTGACGGCGGGAATTACAACCGGAGCTTCTTCCAGTGAATCACTGCAAGTACTACTTCTGGGATGAATACAAGACGGCGACGAAATAGGACTACGGGGTTCCGCGGGCGGGCTGGCTTCAGTGTGACGAGTATCCGTTCGCATCGACGAAGGAAGAAGCCGGCACGAAGGACGGGAACTACTCCCTCCAAGCGGTTCCCACGAATCACAACCGGGATCATCGGGAAGCTCTCGACAGCTTCTATGCCGACTATCGTGTCGTGACCGGCGACCAGTTCTGGGTCAAGATCGTGAGCTGATCCGGACAAAGCTCAGGTAGCCCAGCCGAATGTCTGTGAGTGGAGGCGGTCATCCGCCTCCACTCACAGACTTACTCGAACCTCGAAAAGAACTGTCTGTTGAACCCGTCACACGCGATGCCCGCAGAGAGCCAGTGGGATCTCCTGGATGAGTACCGTCTGAACAACCGCTTCGATGTGGCATGGATCGATACGGAGAAGATCGATGAAGCCGCAGAGCGCTTCCGGGTGGATCCAGGCTCTGGAGTTCTCTGCGATCTCGATACCGCATTCGACCTGATCGACAATGACGAGCAGGAAACTCTGGCCTGGATCGGGACGCACTCTCCGGGCTGGTCTGTCTCAGTCACCATGAACAGGGGCTTCACACTGTCCGAAGAAGCAAGCGCGGAAGGAAAGAGCATCCTCACTCATGGCACATGGCCGACGTGTACAGGCTTGCCGACGAGGGGATGCTCTACTACCACAACGGAGAGGATTTGGGCAGGGTAGGAGCGGATGTGTTCCAGGATTACGCCCAGGACCTGGACCTGGGTGACGCCGGGTTGCAGGAGCTGGTGGAGTACTTCCTCATCCTGGCGGGGCGGATCACGGGCCGGTACCTCGACCGGGACTGGTTCGCGACGCCACGCGTCCTCTACCGCGTCCCCCGTGACGCCTGGCCGCGCTGAGCGAGCCCGCCCCCGAGCCTCGCGAAAGGCGGCCACAACGATCGTACGCGGGGCCGAGGTCGGTCCGAACCTGCTGGGCGCCGGCCGACTGGAGCCAGGGCCTTGGCCGCGATCTGCCCGGCACGTAGCCCCCGGCGCCGCACCGCCATCCGATGAGTCTGGTCTCGGCTGTGGATGACGGCTCGCTGGCCAGGACCGGATCAGGGTGAGCGCGGTGACCGACACGCTGACCTGAGGTGGTCAGCACTTCCTGAGGCCGTCGAAGCGCTGATGGCCTCGTGCCCAGCGCCAACTGACCCGACCCTTGGCCGCGATGGTCATGCAGGGGCTGTCCGGCCCCCAGGCGATGACCACCTTGATCCTGACCCTGTAGCGGCAGTTGTTGGCGATGGTGACGTGCTTGGCCGTGCGGTAGGTCCACACCCAGTAGTCGACGCACGACGGCACACCGGCCTGTCCGGCCGCCGCTGACTGACCTGATGCAGCTGCCGGGTTCGCGGTCAGCGTGCTGAGGGCGAAAGTCGTGGCGGCGATGATCCCCAGGGTGGCGCCGGTCCTCTTGCCGAACATGTCCATCTCCTTAGAACCGATCGTTGATTACCCGTACGCACGCCAACCGGGCAGACTCAAGGCTGGCTGTCCGGCCACCTGCCGAGTTGAGCTGCGCTGCCTGCGCCGCTTGGCTCCTGCCCGAACTGAGGACAACCGCCGACGCGGCCGCCATCCCGATGAACAGCTTCGGACGCTTCCTCACCATGGACCTCCCATGTGCCTTCGGGACAGGAGGCGAACAAGGGAGGTCCGCGCTCCACATGACTCGCACGGCTGGCGGCGCCAGCCGCATGCCCTTCTCGTCACCCCGGCCATTGCGCAGGTGGGTGACCCCTTCGGGCGGCGCGGACGAGTCCCGGTTGACGACCGTGACGCGGGCTCCGTGGTCGCGCAGGTTCTCGGCCAGCCGCCTCCCGAAGTCGCGGCTGCCGCCGATGACGCAGATCTCGTTCATGGCATCAGGATGCCGACTACGTAGTCGACAGCGGTAGTGACGATCCACTCAATCGGCCATTAGGAGAACTGTTGATCGACGTTCATCGGCTGAGCATCCTGCGCGAGGTGGCCAAGCACGGCAGCTTCAATCGCGCCGCCAGCGCTGTGAGTGCCGAAAGTTCGTCCTGCGCCCGCCCAAAATTACATCCGTGCAGTTCAAGCGACATGTGAGTACTCGTGGAGGACTTCGCCGAGCCGGTCGCGTCGGTGGATGTTCAGGTCGATGATGCGCGCTGGTTCGGTGATCGGGATGGGACAGCGCGGAGTGGGGCCTCCTGGTCGAGGGCCTGGTGGGCGCGATGCTCATTGGAGAAGCGCTCGTACTCGGTCAGGGCGTGCCGTAGATGGCCTTCATCCCAGAGCAGACATCGGTCCAGAAGTTCGCCACGGCAGGTCTGCACCCACCGCTCCATGATGGAGTCCTCCGTGGCATCCGGATACCAGTGAGTACGGTCTGGATGCCGACGCCGGTGAGAATCTCCTCCACGAGAGCGGGAAACTTGCCGTCGCGATCTCGGATCAGGAACCGTGCCCGGCAGCCCGCGTCCTCCGGATCCATGACGAGGTTTCCTACCGCCTGGGTAACTCAATCCGCGGTGGTGCCGAGCACACGGACGCGTCTGGTGGCGTGCTCGATGACGGCCAGGATGTACGGGCGCTGCCCGCTCAGGGTGATGGTCTCCATGACATCGCAAGCCAGAAGGGCGTCGGCTTGTGAGCGCAGGAAGTCGGCCCAGGTGGTGGAGGCCCGCTCGGGTGGCGGGTCGATGCCTTCCTGCTTGAGGATCTCCCAGACCGTGGACGGCGCGACCTTAAGGCCGGGCATGGTGAGTTCGCCGTGCACCCGCCGGTAGCCCAGGACGGGTTCTCCCGGACCAGGCGCAGCACGAGCGCACGGATAGAACGCACCGTGGGCGGGCGCCCAGGTCGCTTCGGCCGGCAGGTACGGGCATGCCGCCTCACGATCTCGCGATGCCAGCGCAGGATGGTGTCCGGGCGGACGACAAGCCGCAGCCGACGCAGGACCGCGCGGGGCAACGAGGTCAGGAGCGCCGTCAAGAAGATGCGGTCTTCGGGGGGGCGAATCTCACCCGTACATCGGCACCGAACTGCCGTTGCAGAACCATGATCTGATGACGCAGAGCGAGAATCTCAACATCCTTGTCCCGATCACTCGTTGGCAGCAGCCGTAGCGCGGCGAAGGCGTTCGTGACAGTGAGACAGGCCAGGCGAAGCACGAACGATCATCATGCCGCACATCGATTCGCTCCCTTGGCGTTGGAAGACACCCACGCCATTCTGCGCTCCACAAGACCCTGACCTGGCCGGACGGGATTGTCGGCAGGCGCAGTCGGCCAAGAAGCGGAGGGTCGCGACGCTGCGACGTGGACGTTGCGGGGCGAACACGGGGTGTCGGTAGGAGTGGTGCAACGGTGGACATTCGAGCCTCGTTGCCGCAGGTCAAGCGGGGGCGGGCCTGAGTCTGGTCTCGGCTGTGGATGACGGCTCGCTGGCCAGGACCGGATCAGGGTGAGCGCGGTGACCGACACGCTGACCTGAGGTGGTCAGCACTTCCTGAGGCCGTCGAAGCGCTGATGGCCTCGTGCCCAGCGCCAACTGACCCGACCCTTGGCCGCGATGGTCATGCAGGGGCTGTCCGGCCCCCAGGCGATGACCACCTTGGCTGCACGCCGGAGCACGCGACCGCGTCCACGAGGCGCCGCGTTCGACAAGAGCAGCATCACTCAACGAGCGGCCCTCGACTTCGCCGTCGCGCTCGGCGAGAACCGCTTCAAGTTCCACCTCATGAGCGACCGGCAGGCCGCGCTCCTCACCGCAGCCGCGGTCCGCGCCCTCGACCTCCCGGTGCCCGCCGTCATCCGCATCGATAGGACCTGACGGTGGCTGACCACTCCTGGATGACGCCCGAGATCAAAGGCGCCGCAGCCTCGATCCACGACCTGTTCGACCACGCCGCCAACTGCGCCGCGCTCGCCCGCGCAGCCGACCCCGCCAAACTGCCCGGACTGTTTGTCAGCCGCGTTCGTAACTCTACCGCCACGCTCCCGGCCAGCCTGCTCGATCAACCCCAAGCGGCGAAAGGGACATCAACTCGCGCAGCGGCCTCTCAGCGATCTGATGCCTCCCTGTCACCAATAGTCGCTTTACGTGTGCTTGGGTATTGCTTTGACAGTTCTTGTGCCGGAGTGAGGTTGACGAGTGTCAAGGTACAACTGGCATCACTCGGTGTTCGCGCCGGTGGTCGCCCTGATCGGCTCCGTGCTGCTGATGGTGGCCGGAGTGGTGGAAACGGTGCTGGTGTCCGTGGGGGCGACCACGGCCCCGGCGGCCGCGGAGCTGGTTGTCACGGTGATCATCGGGGTGTTCCTGACCACGATGCTCAGGATCGCGCGGGCGGTGCCGGACATCCGGCGGGAGAACGCCGCCATCACCCGGGCCAGGGTGAACGTTCAGGCCGTAAAGGCGAACGAGGACACGCTCGTGGCGCGGCGGCTCAAGCTGTTCCGGGAGGCGGCCGAGGCCGGCAACGACTGCGAGGCGGTGCTGAGCGCGCGCTCAGCCCTGGACGACGGCGAGATAGCCAACAAGCACCACCTTGACCACACGCTCATCTGGGCGCTGCCGGTCTTCGGTTTCATCGGCACCGCCCTGACGATGGCCGAGATGGTCAGCTCGTTCTCCAGTGCCCTGGACAGCCAGGGCGACCCGTCCGTGCTGATCACCGCGCTCAAGCAGCATGTGCTGCCGGAGCTGGCGTCGGCGTTCGGCGTCACGCTGATCGCGTTGTTCCTGAGTGTGCTCGCGTTCGGCGCGATGGCGCTGGTCGAGCGGGCCGAGCGGGCCGGCGTGGTGGCCGCGGACGAGGTGTTCCTGACCTATGTCGCGCGGCTGCCCGCGAAGCGGACGGCTCCGGCCATGCAGGGGCTGACGCAGGAACTGGCCCAGTCCAGGGGCAGCACGGAGGAGCTGGTCAAGGGCCTCGACGCGCTGCGTACGGCGGTGGAACGACTGAGCGCCGCCGAGAGCAGGCCCCAGAGGTACACGCTGGTGAGGGAGCCGTGAGGAAGCGTCCGGCCAGGTCGTTCGCGCCGCCGCTCGACCTGCGGTTCATCGACCTGTTCATGGCCATCGTGCTGGCGCTGGCGTTCGTCGCGATCATGTTGACCGTCGTGGCGCGCATGTTGCCGACCGAGGCCGCCACGCCGCCGCCCGCGCGTCAGGAGAAGAGCGTGGCGCAGCTCAAGAAGCAGCTCGACGCCGCCGTCACGGCCCAGCGCAAGGCCGAGGCCGAGCTGCGCGCCGCCCAGGCGCGGATCGCCGAACAGCAGTCGTTCGCGCTGCCCTGGTGGCTGATCGGATTCTGCGCGCTGCTCGGCGTGCTGGCCGTGTTCATGACGTGGCGGATCCGGTTGTGGAACAGGGGGAGCCTGCCACGCCTGCGGAGCTGGCTGATGAGCATCGTGGTGGTGGCCGCGGTCACGGTGGTGATCAGGTCCCTGAGCAACCGCGACGGCTACCTGCTGCTCGCCGAGATCCCCTGGTGGGGCGCCGCCGCTCTATGTCTCGGCCTCCTGCTGGTCGCGTACGTGTTGATCTCCGACATCCGCGCCAGCCAGCTCACCCTCGGCGAGATCAGGAAACGTTCCGGAATGACGACAAAGTAGGTGTCGGCATTCGCAAGAGCACCGGCGCACTCAGCATGTGGACGGCCGCTGCCCTGCGTGTCGGTGGGTCCGGGCCGGCACGCAGGGGCTCCCGGTTCCGAGTGCGACCGTGAACGACCCTCTTTCCCGGAGCGTCCCGCGCTCACGTGATGTCCCGGCGTAGCGTGATCAGGCGGGCGGCCGTCACCAGGGCCGCGACGTAGGCGGAGAACAGCAGGCCGCCCGCCCACCACGACAGCAACGCGCCGCCCTGCACCGGCATTGCGCCTGCCGAAAATTCCATCCGTGCAGATCAAGCCGCATGTGAGTACGCGTGGAGTATTCCGCCGAGCCGGTCTCGTCGGCGGATGGTCAAGCTCGCGATCCGCTCCTGATCGATGATCGGATCCGGGACGGGACGCAGCGGGGCCGCCTGGGCAAGGGCTTGATGGGCGCGGTGCCGATGGTAAAACTGTTCATACTCGTGCAGGGCGTGCTGAGGGCCCAGCTCTTTCCGGATAGCCAGTTTGTGGGCGTGGCCTATGCGGCTAACTGGGATGAATCGTGCTCGTTAAGGACCTCCTGGGGCGGCCGGTAGCCCAGCGCCGGGTGCGGGCGCCGCCGGTTGCAGAACCCTTCGATGTAGCGGATGACCTGCCGTTTCGCCTTTGCCCGAGAGGTGAACACGTAGCGGTTGAGCCACTCGGTCTTCAGGGCGGAAAAGAACGACTCGGCCATCGCGGACGAGGGGCCGCAGTCGTCGTAGAGCGTCGCGGGGCAGTGATGTCAGAAGAGCGGCGAGAAAGGCCCGGTCCTCTGGCGCGAATCTCACTCTGCTGCCGGAGCCGAGCTGCCGTTCAAGGACGGTGATCTGATGGCGCAGGGCGAGCATCTCGACGTCCTTGTCCCGATCGCTCATGGGCAGGAGCGGCAGCGCGGCGAATGTGTTGGTGATGGTGAGGGAGGCCTGGCGGAGGAGCACGGCCGATCATCATGCCGCACGCGTTTGCCTCGCTTGGCCGCCGGAGCTCGCGCACGCCAAGCGCAGCCCTGGCAGGGTTATGACCTGGGCGGCAGCAAATTGCCGGTAGGCGCAATCCTCCACGAGTACTCACATGCCGCTTGTCCTGCACGGATGGATTTATCGGCGGGCGCAATCTTCTCGGCGCGCGCCTACTTCTGTACGTGACGTTTCACCACCACGTCGCCGAACGTGGCCGAGGCGTGGATCTCCACGCTCTCCTCGGGCGGCGGCCACGCCGCCAGCAGGTTGCGCACGACGCCGTAGGTGGAGTCGAGGCTGAGCCGGGCGCCGCTGCTCCTTCTGACGCCCACCTCGATCCGCCCCGAGGCCGTGAGCGTCACCGAGCCCCTGGCCACCTCGCCGATCCCGATGTCGCCGTCCCCGGTCGTGACCTCGACGTCGTCGTGGGCCCGCTCGACCACGATCCGGCCCCGGGCGGTCGTGACCCGCAGAGCGCCGGCGACCTCGCCGAGGCACAGGTCACCGTTCCGCATCATGATGACGGCCGGGCCCTCGACCGCGGCGACACACACCTCGCCCGAGCCGGACTCCACCTCGAGCCCGGCCGTCTGGCCGAGCCGGATCCCGCCGTGGCCGCTGTGGACCCTGGTCTCCCCAAGCCGGCCATGGCTGCGCACCCGGCCGGCCGACAGGTCGATCTCCAGGCCGGAGCCTTCGGGGAGCTGAATCTCCACCTCGACCGCGCCCCGGCGCGGTCCACGCACCCTCAGGTGACCGCCGGAGCACTCCACCTCGGTCAGGCCGGCCGCGCTCACGTCGTCGTCGTCGGCCGGGTCGAGCGGATTCACCCTGACCCGCGTGCCGGCGCGGCGCTCCGCCACGAGCCGAACATCTCCCGCCACGAGGTCGACCGCGGCGTGGACGGGTTTCGGGGTGTCAAAGAAGTTCACGCTGCGCACTCCAGGTTTGACGGGTGTACGCGCTGACCATCCCGCCGCGTATTGCCACAGCCAGACGGAGGCGTCGTCGGCGGCCGGCCACTCAGGCCTCCACCGCGATTCCTGTGCGCGGAGCCCAGTCGGCCAGGTGATTGGCCAGCTCGCGCCTGAGATCCTGTGGGCAGGCGTGGTGGTCCTGAAACTGCTGAGTCACGTGCTGGCCTTTCTCTTCCGGGGGATGTCCACCTCGACAAAGATCACTGTGAAGAGGTCATGCACGGCATCCGGAGCACCATCAAGAGATCAAGCTGACGTGACCCGTTCCGTTTCGGGGTCATCGACGGCCTCAGATCTGCCGGCAGCCGCGCTGCTGTTCTCCGTGGTCTGCAGGATGTCTGTTCGTGGTATCGGGCCTGATGCCCGATCCGGAAGGCTTCTGCAGGAAAGGCGCAGGATTCTGCGCATGGTGACAAGTCACGGCAACTGCTGGGGTGCGGTGTCGTGGGGGCGATGGGTCGGCTGACGGTGGTGCCAAGGCTGTAGCCGGCTGTGCGCCTGCCGAAAATTGCATCCGTGCGGGTCAAGCGGCATGTGAGTATTCCTGAAGGATTCCTCCGAGCCGGTCGCGTCGGAGGATGCGTACCGGCTCGGTGATCGGGATGGGGATAGCGCGTGGCGGAGCTGCCTGGCCGACGGCTTGATGGGCTCGATGCCGGTTGTAGAAGTTCTCGTACTCGCCCAGCGCGTGGCGTAGATGGCGTTCGTTCCACAACAGACATCGGTCCGCCCGCAACGGCACGTCTGCACCCACCTCTCCATGACGGAGTTCATCCGCGGCATCCGGATACCGACGAGCACGGTCTGGATCCCGGCTTCGGCGAGGATCTTCTCCATTAGAGCGGGGAACGTGCCGTCCGGGTCGCGGATCAGAAAGCGCGCCCGGCAACCCGCATCCTCCAGATCCAGCACGAGATTCCTTATCGCTTGGGTGACCCAAGCCGCGGTCGGGTGAGCGGTGGTGCCGAGCACACGGACGCGTCGTAGCGTCGGCCGGTGTGCTCGATGACGGCCAGGTTGTACTGGCGCTGTCCGCTCAGGGTGATGGTCTCGATGAAGTCGCAGGCCAGACGAGCGTCGGCTTGCGAGCGCAGGAAGTCGGCCCAGGTGGTCGACACTCGCTCGGGTGCCGGGTCGATCCCTTCCTGCTGCAGGATCTCCCAGACCGTGGAAGCGGTGACCTTGAGGCCGAGCGTGGTCAACTCGCCATGCCCCCGCCGATATCCCCAGGACGGGTTCTCCAGAACCAGACGCAGGATGAGCGTGCGGATGGAGCGGGCCGTCGGCGGACGCCCGCGCCGCTTCGGCCGGCAGGTACGCGCATGCCGCCGCTTCACGATCTCGCGGTGCCGGCGCTGGATGGTGTCCGGGCGGACGACAAGCGACGCAGGAGCGCTCGAGGCAACGAGGCCAGAAGGGCGGCCACGAAGACACACTCCTCAGGAGCGAACCTCACCCAGGTATCGGCGCCGAGCTGCCGTTCCAAGACCATGACCTGCTGACGCAGGGCGAGAATCTCGACATCCCCGTCCCGATCGGTCATCGGTAGCAGCCGTAGAGCTGCTAACGCAATGAGGTGAGACGTCGCCAGCAGATGAGTGCGCAGGCCGGCCGGAGAAATACCTCGTGGATGTCGGCGCGGACTTCCCAGCGGATGCGCAGGCGTCGGAAGGCGTGCAGCAGGGCGAAGGTCTGCTCGACGACCCATCGTTGTTTGCCGAGGCCGGAGCCGTGTTCGGTGCCGCGACGGGCGATCAGGGGGCGGATCTGCAGTTCGCGCACCAGCTTGCGGTACTTGTCGTGGCCGCGGTCGGCGAGGACGACGTCAGGGCGCTGGCGGGGACGGCCGCGGTTGCCACGCACCTTCGGGATGGCCTCCAGCAGTGGACGAAGCTGGGTGACGTCGTTGCGGTCGGCGCCGGTCAGGATCACGGCCAGCGGAATGCCGGTGGCCTCGGTGATCAGATGGTATTTGCTGCCGGCCCGTCCGCGGTCGACCGGGGACGGGCCGGTCTGCGCCCCCCTTTAACGCCCTGATCTGCGAGGAGTCCACTGCGGCGCGGGAGAAGTCGAGAGCGTCGGCGGCCCGCAGTCGATCGAGCAGCACCTCGTGCAGACGCTGCCAGATCGGCTAGGTGAGCCTGTACCACCGGCCACCTCAGCCGCCGAACCTACGAACTCCAGCCGACGAAACGTGATGACCGCCCTCGTCGCCTCCACCCCTACCGAATACGTCACCGAAACCCCGACCCCATACCTGTACAAGGCGGCGATCTTCGAGCTCGTGAACAACCACGTCCTGCTGGCCCTCACGAGCACACCTGCGGGCACCGGGCGAGGACTCAACATCCAATGCGGCCGATGCAGCCGCAGCCCCGCTCCACCGAGCTGACCGTGCCTGGCAACCTCCCCGCCCCCGCGCAGCCTGACATTCTCAGAGGCCGGCAGGACGCCGGAGCCGAACCCGACATCTCGATCAGCCATGAATGCGCATGGCGATTATTCACCTCCTGGTAACTGCAGGCCTGCGGATGGTTCGGCAAGGGGGCACCAGCCGTACTCATGGCTTTTGGACGCAAGCACATTCCGCGCATCCCGGCGGGAGCTACCGCCAGGCTACGATCGGCTCGGATGCCGACAGGCCACCCGCCACGCACGCCCCGAGCGGCCGCGCTCGCCGACGGCCTGCAGCGGTTCGATGGGCCCGGGGTTGAGGTGGCGAACGCCATGGGGAGGTGGCTCGGGGCCGGATCTGGGTGCTCGCCGAGTACGAGGCGCTGACCTGGATTGGCCGCACCAGGGTTCATCACTCAGAACGTTCCGATCTGCGCTGGTTACCGGCAGGTAGCGTCGATGGGGTCACGTCCACGGGCGTGGTGTATGAATCAGCCTTCGCGTGATCCTGTGTCTGCAGGTTAAGCGGTCAGGGTCTCAGGAAGTTCGCGCGGGGTGGCTGTGTCACCATTG
>NZ_JBITIO010000025.1:0-103804 GCF_044459065.1 Nonomuraea sp. NPDC050394
GCCTCTGGCCGGGCCCAGCCGGACCCGCGCGCCGACGTCCAGACCTGGAAGCCGGTACCGGCGATCCTCGATGCGCTGGAGGAGTCGTACGAGCTCGCCTTCGGCACCGTCGAGCCCACCGGCAAGCGGCTCCTCGTCGCCGTGGACTCCTCCGGGTCGATGAGTAGTCGGTGGGGCGGAGGCGTGGTCGTCGGCGGCTCCTCGATCGGCTCCCCGTACGAGGTTGGCTGCGCCATGGCCGTCATGCTCTCCCGGATCGAGAAGGGCAACGTCCACGTCATCGACGTCGACACCAGCGTGCATGCCTCAAAGGTGACGCCGCGGACCAACTTGCGTGAGATCGCCTCCTGGCGGCCCTCGGGAGGCGGAACCGACCTGTCGCTGCCGTTCGACTGGGCGCGGCATGAGCGGATGGCGGTGGACGGCTTTGTCCTCTTCAGCGACATGGAGACGTGGGCAGGCAGAGCCCACGCTTCGCAGGCGCTCGACGCCTACCGGAGCGCGATGAACCCGGCCGCCCGCGTGGTGCTCGCGACCATGACGCCGAGCGGCTACACGCTGGGCGAGCCCAGCGATGCGGGGGTGCTGAACCTGGCCGGCGTGGACGCGTCGCTGCCGCAGGTCGTGAACGGGTTCATCCGCCGCGGATAGCCCGGCACGCGAATGTGCCCCGCCTCCTGGTTCAGGAGGCGGGGCACTTGTCGTTGGAGATGACACGATCAACACGCGGCCGATCCTGAACGCCGGAGTAACGAGCACGCCTTGTCGAGCAGCACCGCACCCCGATGATCCGGGCGGGGGACAGACAGGCAGTATGACCATCTGTAAACCGCCTCTTGGCCTTGCCGATCACGAAGCCCGGGTACGAGCCGATGCATGGCGCTGCCGCACTACGCGCCCATGCTGGCCGCACCCGGATCACCACCGCCGCCATCGCAGGACGACGCGTGGGGCGTCGAGATGAAATGGGACGGCGTCCGCGCACTCGCCTACGTCGAGGACGGCGCCGTGAGGCTGATGTCGCGCAACCTCAAGGACATCACCATCGCCTACCCCGAGATCCAGCTCATGGCGGGAGCGGTGGGCGGCCACGCCGTGGTGCTCGACGGCGAGCTCGTGGCGTTCGACGATGCAGGGCGGCCCAGCTTCGGCCAACTGCAGGCCCGGATGCATCAGCGTAACCGGGCGAGGATCACTGAGCTGGTCGGCACGGTGCCCGTCACGTACCTCATCTTCGATCTTCTGCACGTGAACACGGCCAGCGCGACCGCCATGCCGTACGTAGAGCGCCGGGAGCTCCTGGAGGCCACCGTGCGGCCGGGCTACAGGTGGCAGGTGCCCACCTGGTTTCGAGGCGGCGCCCAGGCGGCGCTGGAGTCCTCCGAGCAGCTCGGGCTCGAAGGCGTGGTCTGCAAGCGGCTCGCGTCGCCGTACCGACCCGGCCGCCGCTCGGCCGACTGGACCAAGGTCAAGAACTGGCACGCCGCCGAGGTCATCATCGGCGGATGGCAGCCCGGCGCCGGCCGCCGTTCCGGCGCGATCGGCTCACTTCTGCTCGGCGCTCATGACCGCCAGGGTCGCCTCGTCTACGTGGGGCACGTCGGCACCGGCTTCACCGCGACCACGCTTCGCAGCCTCCGTGAGCGCCTGGCGCCGCTGGAGCAAGAGGCATCGCCGTTCACCAGTCCGGTGCCGCGCGAGTTCGCGCGCACCGCGCGCTGGGTCGAGCCGGTGCTCGTTGGCGAAGTGCGGTACGGGGAATGGACTGCAGATCATCGGCTTCGGCACCCAAGCTGGCGAGGGCTGAGAGCGGATGTGGAGCCGTCGGCTGTTCTTGAGCCTGGCCTGCGAGACGTCAGCTAGTTCCATAAAGGGGTACAAACCTCAGGAAAGGCCCAAGAAACTAGCTCGATATCAAGACAAGCCTTCTTCGGCTGGTGCAGACCAATTCCTTCCATAAGGCTTCGACCTGCGGTTATTGCTTCTCGAAAGTTTTCTCGCGTCTGCGGCTACTCGTTACACGCGGATTGCCAGTATCTTTTCCTACGTGCACCTGTTCGGCGGCGCTCAACCGGCCGCGCTCTCCGCCAGCCAGACTTGGCCTGCTGGGCCATCGGGCTGGCTTTTGCGCGTTCTGGTGCGATCTACCCGAATCGGTCTCCGTGCCTCTTTCTCCTTCTGCCCCTTCTGCTGGTTGCAAGCGCTTTCCGGTAACCGCGTATACGGGCTTGCCGTAGTGGCGTGTCTAGCCCCTTCACGTGTGGTCGACGTGGGGGCTGCGGTAACCAGACCAGGGGAAGATGCATGTGCAAGAAAAAGAAGTCCGGCAAGAAGAAGCTGGACAAGCCCGGCAACAAACCGGACAATCCCGCACCTCAGCCAGAGGTAAAGCCGGAGGAGTCCAGAGAGAAGTCGGGCAAGCCCGAGGAGAAGCCGGAAGAGTCTGTGGAGAAGGCGGACAAATCCGAGGAGAACTCGGACAACTGGGTCAGGAAGTGGCTTCCCGCCGCTGGAGGTGGCGCTTCAGTCGGCAGATTGATTCTCGACCTGATCGACAAGTTCAGAGGGTGACCGCCCTGGGCCGCACCGGTGACAGCCGATGCGACCACAGGGCGACCAGCTAGCAAAGAGGGGTTTCCCGCCGGAATCCGGTCCGTGCACGGACCGGGGCGGGGGCCCCTCTTTTGCTTGGACGCCAAGTCTGTCGACTCAGGTCCAAGCCCTTCACCTAGCGAAGGTATACGCGCCGTGTTCTTTTGACTACCAGAACAGAGGTGTCGGCACTCATGTGGCACCTTTTGTCCTACTTCATCACGATTATAGCGACATTCCGCGACTGACATAATCCCCAACTCTCGCGCGGAATTCTAGAGACTGCGCGAGATGTCACCGGATTGGCACGAAGTCCTCGCCAAAGGTTCATTGCCCGATTTGCGCAAAATGAAAAAAGGGCTCCACCCAGCCGAGTGCTGGGTGGAGCCCTTCGAGGTGCAGAGGTGCGGCGCGGGTGATTACGGCGTAATCACCCGGAGCGATCAGGTGCGCGCTACCCAGTTGAGTCCATGCCAACTCGGCATGAGATGAGTCAGCGGGGATGCCGGATCAATACGTTCCTCTGCCGGCTCCAGCATCGCTAATTGTGACGTGGAAACTACACATTGTAGTGACGGATAATGCGTCACCACTCTCTGATTTGAGGCGAACGGAACCTGTGATCGGAGTGGCTGTGACATCAGCCAGAGGGACGCGACCGATTGGTCTATACCTCTCTGGCCACCTCTACTTAGTAAGATGTGCCGTCGCTACTGCTGCGCAGAGGTCCAGCCGAGGATGCCGCCGGACTATCGACGATCCAGAGGCAGATCAGGACGGCGGGTGTGCTTCGCCTTATAGCCGGACACGTACGTGATCAGACCCGGCACCAGCGGGACAGCCAGCGTCTCCAGCCAGTCCGGCAGGAACGCGATCAGGTCCAGGTCTGCGTTGATGGCCTGCAGAACGGTGAGGCCGGCGAGCAGCCCCAGGTACGAGCCTGCGGTCGCGGCAGTGACCTTCCGCTCAACGGGCGGCTTGCCGTACTGGATCGGATCTCCGTGCATGATGAGCCTCCTAAGGCATGGGGAAGCCCGCCCGGCCGGGCAGGCTGAAGATCAGTTCGTCTCGTCGAGGAGCCCGGGAACACGGACGCCAGGCGCATCCCACAGAACACGCGCCACGGACTCGACGTCGCTTCCGGCGCGAGGCCGCGCCGGGCATGACCATGAGCCGCGCGGTGGCCGTACCGCCGACAGCGACCACCCGGCCGCCCGCAACGACGCGCCGTCCTCATCAGCCCGCGTATACGTGATCAGCCTCTGGTAGCCGAGCGCTCGCGCTGCTCTCCACGCAGCCCCGAGAAGCAGCGAGCACACGTTCGCGGTGCCATCCGTCGCCAGCCGCGTCACCTCCAACACCCGGCCGGTGTCCAGCAGACGGGCGACAGGTCGGCCGACAATCACCACGCCCACGAGGTCGTCGGCCACCGCGGCACCGATCGAGAACTTGTGTCCGGGCGGCGGACGCAGACGCCGATGATGCTCGTCAACGAACGCGGCGGCCAGCGCGAACGTCACGGGGACCAGCTGCAGCCGGGTCACACGCCGGGTTTGGTCCACGTCCACGTCGAATCCCACGTGGCAGCGTCCACCTCGCCCGAGGCTGGCAGGCCGACGGCGTGCTGCCAGCTGCGGCACACCGATCGCGACTTCGGCCCGTAGACGCCGTCAACGTCGATCTTCCATCCGCGCTTGGCCAGCTTGGCCTGCCACACCCGGACGTCCTCGCCCTCCACGTACGGCTCCGCCAGCTTGAGCACGCGGCCGGGCCAGCGCGGGACGCCGTCCTTCCACACGATCTCCGGCGCGGGCTCGCTGTCCTTGGGTCGCTTCGCGCCCGCCTTCACCCACCGGTACAACGCCGCCCCCGGGCACGAAGTCGCGTACCCGTCCCGATGCCCCCTCACCTCTCGGCCGGCACCGCCTTCCTTGCGGAGGTAGTCGATGGCGTCGCAGATCGCGCGCAGCAGGTCGTCGTTCGGCTCGGTGAAGCCAGAGTCGCCGATGAGCGCAAGCACCGCGTAATGCTGAGAGTTGAGGCCAGGGCCGTTCGCGGCCGGGACCACGCCCGGCCCGCGGCCGACGAACACCCTCCGGTGCGGGCAGGCGACCATGTTGTAGCCCAGGTCGATGTACCTCTCGCCGCGGCCACCGGACATGTGCATCTGCTGGAAGCGCAGCACGAGCTCGATGCACTTGCGGTGGTTTCTCGCCTCGGCGATGTCGGCGGGCACGTGCCCGCCGGTGTAGTGCACCTTGACGCCGCGGGTGCGGGCGATGCGGGTGTACTTCGCGGTGGGCCGCTTCGCGCCCCAGCCCTTGCGGCTGACCATCCGGATCAACGGGTCACCTCCTGTTCGTCGTCGGGGTGGTCGAGGTACACGAAGCCGGTCTTGCCGTCGTGGCCATGGACGGCGATCGCGTCGTCGATGCTGTTCCACTGCACGGTCGACGGCCGGTCTCCGCGCCAGCGGATCACGACGGTCCCGTCCGGCCACTGGACGCCGTCGGCGACGACGCCGGTCCCGGACACGCCGGAGACATCGGTGTGCCGCATCAGCATGAAACGGCGAGTGATCAAGGAGCCTCCTCAGGAGGGGTGAGCTGGAGCCATTCAGCGACGGTCATGCCGTACGCGGCGGCGGGGACGTGCAACGGGAGGACGGCGGGCACAACCAGCACCCCGTCGTCCACGGGCATCACCAGCAGGAGACGCCACCTTTCGGTCGGTGACGGGCAGAGAGATACTGACCACGAGAACCGGACGTGGAGGTGCTCATGGGCAAGAACAGCAACCGAGCCGCCCGCACCCCGGCCAAGTGGGACGCCGCCGCTCTGGCGCGCGTCCAGCGGACCGCCGCGGGCAACCCAGGCAGCAAGACGGCGAAGAGCGGGTTGGCGCCCAGGGCGCAGTCCGCTCACGACCGGCAGAAGGGGTCAGCCTCGGGTTAGCTGGACGAACGTCATCGCCGCGGCGGCGATCGTCACCATGAGGCCGACGACGGTGATGATCAGTTTGGTGCGGTCGGCGAGCTGAGTCCGGGTGACGGCCTCGCGCTCCAGCTCGCCAATCCGCCTCTCCAGCGCCTCCCGCTCGGCGCGGTCCAGTTCGACCTGGCGGGCAAGCTCGGCATGCCGGTTGTCCACCTGATCAAGCCGCTGCAGGATCAGCGTGGTGGACCCGTTCGTGCGCTCGAACCCGACCTCCACCAGGCCACGCAGCTCCGCCAGGGCCAGGGCGAGGTTCTCATCCACCAGCCACCCCCCACGGCTTGCGGCCCGTCCACGTCGCCGGCGGCTTCATCGCGTACGCCGGGGTGACAGGGGCGGCCTGGTTGCTGCGGTAGTAGTCGACGGCCAGACGGCGCGCCTCAACGCGGGCGGGGTCGAGCCGGACCATCGTCCTGATCGGCTCCAGCGGGTCCGCGGGCGCGGTCACGTCCAAGCCGACGTAGTCGAGCACCCCCTGCCGGAACGCCTGGTTCTCGGGCAGCATCTGCACGCGGTGCTCCTTGACGGCAGCGATGCGGGCCCGGTGCGCGGCCAGCCGATCGCTGTCCGGGACGCCGGGCGTCCAGCACGTCGGCAGGCCGTGCGTCGCCTCCAGCTGCGCGGCCGCAGCCGGGTTCAGCCGGGCGAGAGCGTCGTCCGGGTCCGGGATCCACGGCTCGTGCAGGACGACGTCGAGCAACGTGTCGAGGTCCTCGGGGTCGATGCCGTACTCGGCGGCCCGCCACTCCCACGTGGAGTGCGGAATGATCAGCATGTGGGCGCCGCCGTCCGCGCGCACCGCGGCGACGCCCCAGATGGGTTCGGCGCCGTCCGGCGCGGGATGCTGCTCGGCGTGCGCGCCGCCGGCTTGCAGCAGGCTCGTGTGGCTGTAGCCGAGTTCGGCGTCCCACAGGGTCCAGGTCTCCGCCACCGGCGGTCTCCTCTCGAAAGGGGAAGGGGTCAGTGGCGGTGTGACCACCAGTAGAACGCCTTGCCGGACAGCACGCCGCCGCCCTGCGACCAGCCGATCGAGAAGCTCGACTGGCTGGACATGTCGAGCGCCCAGTAGAAGTTCGGGTTCGACGCGCCGTCGCGGACCACGCTGACCGGCCCCATGTTGGAGGCCATGGTCGCGCCGTAGTGGATCGTGACCCCGACGAACCCGGACGCCACCGTCCCGGACCCCGCGTGCACGGTGTCGTACGGGTCGGCGCTGTTGGTGTCCCAGACGCGACCCCGCAGGTACCAGCGGCCGCTGGAGTTGCAATGGATGTAGGACTGCGAGGAGGAGAAGCCGTCGTTGTAGCCGAACTGGCCGTACCCCTCGGCGACGTCGAGGCCGCCGCCCTTGCGCGTCGACGACGACGGCTGCCGGATGCCGAGCCGTACCAGGCCAGCCGCGACCTGGAGTTCGGCCCGTGCTGACCCGGACTGGTTGGTGCCGGAGGTGATGAACGTTGTCGTCTCGCCCGGGTACCAGCCGTCTTCGGCGTAGAACCGGGTGTAGTTGGCGTTCCCGGCCGGGTAGAACCGCAGGTCCAACGTGCTGGAGTCGAGGACGAACCGCTGCCCGGTCGCCGCCGAGCGGACGATTGACCCGGTGATCGTCTTGCCGTTGATCGCATTGGCCGAGATGTGCGCGGCGGTGATCGCGTTCGCGGCGATCTTGTCGGCCGTGATGGCGTTCGCGCTGACGTGCGCCGCCTGGATAGCCCCTGCGATGATCTTGTCTGCAGTGATGGCGTTGGCCATGATGTGCCCGGCCTCGATCGCGAGCGCCCGGATCAGGCGGCCGGTGATCGTGTCGGCGGTGATTTTCGCGTCGCCGGGGATGGTGCCGTCGATGATGTGGGTCGCGCCGTCGATGATCGCGCCGATGACGTCGGTGTCCACGAGCGGCTTCGTGGCCACGGTGACGCGGACGGAACCGGCGGACTCGTTGCCGAGCCGGTCGGCGGCCGTGAGCCACACTTCGCGGTCGGCGTTGTACGGCTGGCCCGGGATCACCTCGACGCCGGCGCCGGTCAGGTAGCCGACGCGGGCGCCCGGGTCGCCGCCGTTGAGCGGGTCGCGCATGTAGACGTGGACGCGGTCAAAGTCGGCCGGCATCGGCTCGCCCGCGCTGCCGTTGCCGTCCCAGGCGACGTGGATGACGCCGAGCCGGGACGCCACGACCGGCGTCGAGGGTACGGGTGGCGGCACGGTGTCGTTCGGGATCGTCACCGTCACCGCAGGCGAGGCAACACCCTTGACGCCTTCGTTCGTGGCTCGCACCCACAGCCGATACGTGGCCCCGGTGATGAGCGGGCTGTAGGTGACGTTCCGGTCGGTGGAGTCGGAGGTGACGATCACGAGCGGCTGCCCGGTCCCGGGCGGTGTCTGCGCGATCAGCTCGTAGCCGTCGACGCCGAGCGGCTGCCCGGCCACGTCCGTGGTCACGGGCGCCCACGTGGCGGTGATCTGCCCGCGCGGCCATCCGTGCTCGTCCAGGTAGACGTCGGGTTCGACGACGAGGCCGTCCGCGGCGGCCGGGACGCGGCCGGTGCCGTCCGAGCCGGGGTTGCTGCCGGACCCGCCCGAGCTGATGCCGCCGTTCAGGATGCCGTTCTGGGCGCGGGCCAGGCGGATGGTCCGCTCCAGGAAGCGGTCGTTGAGCACGAGGTTGCCGCCGAGGACCCCGTCTGCGGCGCACGACAGCGTGATCTGGCGGATGCGCAGGTCCTGCATGGCGGCGTTGTCGCCGGGGGCGAGCACGTGGTCGCCGGTCCGATAGTCGGCCAGCGGCAGCCAGCGGGCCGCCCCGAATACGAACTGGCGGGTGAGCTGGACGCGTTCGCGGGCGACGCGCTCCAGCGCATGCTGGCCGAGGAGCGTCGCAGTCCCGTGATCGGCGACGCCGCCCATCGACTGGAATGTCTCCCACCGGCCCCACGGGGCGGTCGCGGCCGGGTTGGTCACCTCGACGCGCAGGTTGTCCTCACCCGCGATCAAGATGACGGAGGAGGCGTCCTCCAGCGTCGCCTCGTCCGGGGCCTGGTCGACGTCACGCCCAAGCCGCAGATCCACCGGCGCAGGCCCGGCCGCGAACTGGCGGGCCAGCGCGGTGCCCTCGTTGAACGCCTGCAGGGTGCGGCCGGACATCTGCCAGTCGAGGACGCCCTGCTCGGCGAGGTTGATGAGGACGGCCTGCAGGTTGGCGCCGACGTCGAGCCCGATCGTCAGCGTCTTGTTCCACGCTTGCCCGTCGCTGTCGTGCGTCGGCGTGAAGTCCACCATTAGGCCGGGCAGCGCCCCGCGCTCCTGCCCTTCCCCGATGAACGCGGCCAGGATCGCGCCCGGGGTCGCGGCTGCGAACTGCCGCTTGCCGTCGACCAGGCCGCCCGTGCCCGCGTACAAGATCAGCTTGGTGAGCATCCACGCGTAGCCGGGCATCTGGTAGGCGCGGGCGGCGGACCGGTCGGTGTTCTCCCCCGACCGTTTGATCCGCAGGAAGCGCGCGTTCGCGGGCTCAACCCACGCGTCGCCGGTCGAGTACTCCACCGCGACCTCGCACGGCGACTCCAACCAGGTCGCGCCCTGACCGAGCCTGCTGTAGGTCAGCCGCAGCGACGACACGTCGTTCAACGGCAGGCCGGCCTCGAACCCGAGGTGCTGGCCTAGCACGCCGAGCCGGGCACCGTTGGGTTGGTAGGCGACCAGGCGCAGGCCGTACCGCAACGGCTCCCCCGGAATGATCACTTGCACAGCTCGCCCCCAGGGTTGTCTTGATACTCAGACAGTGCTGCGCCGAATGCGCTGGAGCCTTACGGGAGGGGCGCGCGTCTAACGGTGAGCAGCGCCTTCCCCAGAGCCGAATGGGCGACGATGAACGACGAGCGTTCAGTGTTAGAGGACCTGTACCGCAACATTCAGCAGATCGCCGAGTGGATCCGGTTCGCCGACGCCAAGGCGGGAGCCATCGTCGCGGTCAACGGCGTCATGATCGCTTTCTACGCTGGGCGCCTCGGCGGAAATCCCAGACCTTCTGCCATCGCCGTGGTGTCCACCTCGGCGGCTCTTGTTGTAGCGGCCTTCAGCGCGCTCCTAGCCGTGGTGACCGTTTCGCCGAGGGCCCGCCGCCTCGGGGCGAACTCCGCGATTCACTACGGCACCATCGCGGCGCACGCGTCGGCGGAGGCATTCCACCAGACCGTCATGACCGTGTACGCCGATGCAAAGCAACTGGACCGAGCGCTATCGACCGAGCTATGGATGCTGGCGCGGATCGCGGACCGCAAGTACATCTATGTGGTCTGGGCCATACGTGTATGGATCGCCGCCTTCCTCCTGGGCGTGGTCACCCTGCTGCTGTGACCACAACCCAGCTGCCGCGTCACTACGGTCGAAAGGTCCGTTCGTCCTGTGCCACGAGGAAGCGGTCGATCTCCATCCGCAGGGCCGCGACCCGCACCGGGTCGATCCGGGTGCTCTTCCGGATGGCGGCCAGCGGATCAACGGCACGCCGGCCGCGCGCCGCCGCCGCGGTGGTGACGAGTTCGCCGTAGCGTTCCTTGCACGCGGCGATCTGCCCGAGCAGCCGCTCGCGCGCCTGCCCGGCTTCGCCTTCGAGCAGGACCTGGCCGTCCGCGTCACCGGCGGCCGCCATCCACGACAGCAGGGGCGCGTACAGCAGCGCGTCGATCGCCTCGTCGAGCGTCTGCAGGCCGTGTTCAGCCATCCGGTGCTCGAACGCCTCCTTCGGGATGCTGGCCGCGAACGGTGTCGCGCCCCCGCTCTCGGGCTCGTAGTGGACGAGCCACGTCGTCGGCCCTTCCTCCACCCGGTCGATGCGCCAACTGCGAACGCTCATGCCACTCCGTGTTGTCTCCAGGCCCACACGTGCAGCGCGACGCTGAAGTTGGGCGGGCTGCCGATGCCGGACTCGTTAGAGCGGAGCGTGAACCCGGTCGAGACCGGGTTACGGATGTTGAAGCTCAGCCGCTCCGGGATCGGGTTGTCCGGCGTGATGACGACGCGGGGCGTGGACTGCAACGTGACGTTGAAGTTCACGAAGTACGTCGACGCGGCCGACTGGCCGATCTCGGGCAGCGACCGCATGAACATGACCAGCCCGGCCTGCGCCTCGTAGGTGAAGGTGCCGCGGAAGGAGGTGTAGCCGGTCGCCGAGCCGCCGCCGTTGTTGAACAGCCACCGGTTCAGGCGTCCGGCGATGTCGTTGTAGCCGACCTCCAGCCGGTCCGGCTGCGCGAACATGTAGCCGCCGCCGGCGAGGCCGTCGGAGGTCTGCACCATGTGCATGCGCCACTCGTCGCCCTTCTGGATCACCTCCGAGCGGCGGGTGCCGTCCGGGCTGGTGCCGGAGTAGAGGCGGATGGCGGCGTTGCTGTCGGTCCAGATGCGGGCGTGGTTCGTGCCGGAGCCCGGCATGAACCGGATCTCGGGGTCGGCCGCGCCAGCCGGGTTGATGATGATGCGGCGGCCGGTGAGCCCGGTGGCGAGCTGGCCGACGATGGAGACCGCGCCGGACGCGGACGACACCAGCACCGTCTGCACGCCGGACCCGTTGTACGCCTCCAGCCCGGCCGTACTGAGTTCGACGCGGGCGCCCGTCGGCGTCCCTGCGACGAGGCGGGACACCAGCGTGAGGATCGCCTCCAGCTTGTCGGCCGTGATCGCGTTCGCCGAGATGTGGCTGGCTTGGACGGCTCCGGCGGAGATCTTCGCCGCGGTGACGGCGTTCGCGACGAGCGCGCCGGTGGTGATGGAGTTGTTCGCCGCGTCTCCGGCGACGAGCGGCACCGTCGCGATGGTGGCGGACGCGGAGCGCGGTGAGGCGTTGCCGCTGCGGTCGACGGCGGTGAAGGAGAAGTCGCGGTCGACGCCGTACGGCAGGCCGGGGACAACGATGGAGCCTGCCGCCAGCAGGTAGCCGATCTCCTGCCAGCCGGGCGCGAGCGGGTCCTGCATCCACACGAGGACCCGGTCGAGGTCGGACGGCATCGGGGAGGCTCCCACGCCGAGGCCGTCCCAGGTGACGTGCACGACCCCGAGCCGGGTGGCCAGCGCGGGCGCGGTCGGCGTGGGCGGCGCCGTGGTGTCGTCCGGCACCGTCACCGCCACCGAGGAGGAGAACGGGCCGCGTGCGCCGAGGTTGATGGCGCGCACCTTGAACTGGTACTGCTCGCCGATCACCAGCGGGGAGAACGTCGCGTTGACGTCCCCGGCCTGCGTGAGCGCGACGAGGAACCACGGCTGCCCGACCTCGTTGACGCGCATGAACAGCTCGTAGCCGCCCACGGTGAGCGCGACGCCGTTCACGTCCGCCGTCACCGCGCCCCACGATGCCGTCACCTGACCGCGCGGGAACCCGGCCTCGTCGATGTAGGCGACCGGGTCCACGATCAGCCCGGCCGGAGCCGCTGGCGTGCGCGGTGCCGGGGCCTCCGGTGCTGGCCTCGCTCCGGACCCTCCGTCAGCGGTGCTGCCTCCGACGATGCCCGCGGTACGGCGGGCCAGCCGCAGGTCGCGTTCGAGGAGGCGGTCGTTGAGGACGAGGTTGCCGCCGACGACGCGGTGCTCGTCGAGCGTGACCGTCATCTGCCTGATCCTCAGGGACTCCATGGCCCCGGCCTCGCCGGGGGCGAAGATGCGGTCTCCGGGCCGGTAGTCCCTCCACGGGAACCACCTGCTGTCCGCAGTGACCAAGATCCCTCGGGTGCGTTGGACACGTTCCCGATCACCGCGCGCTAGGACGGACGCTGCGAGGAGTTGAGCGGTCCCGGAGTCAGAGACACCCCCCTGACCCACGTACGTCTCCCAGGGCCCCCACGGACCGTGATTGCTGGTGGAGACGGTGATCTGGAACCCGCCCTCACCCCGAACGAGGACCCTGGACGCCCGGTCCTCCAGCGTCCCGGTCTCAGGGGCCTCCACCACGTCGCGGCCGTACCGAAGGTCCACCGGAGCTGGGCCCGTCGCGAGGTCGCGCCCGAGCTGGGTGTCGGCGTTGAACAGCTGGACCGTCCGGCCGGTCGTGCGGAAGTCGAGCACGGCCTGCTCGGCGAGGTTGATGAGCACCTTGAGAGCGTCGATGCCGAGCTCGTAGTAGATCGTGAGGATCTTGGCCCACGCCTGCCCTGCGGAGTCGTGCGTCGGCGTGAAGTCCCACGTGATGCCCGGCGCGACTCCCCGCGCTTGGGCCTCCTGGAGGAACGTCTGCATGATCGCGCCCGGCGTCGCCGACAGGAACGCTCGCTTGCCGTCCACGAGCGGCGCCGGGCCCGGGTACAGGACGACCTTGGACAGCTGCCAGATCCAGCCCGGCATCTCGTACGCCGACACCGCGGCGCGGTCAACGCCGTCGGCACGGCGCTTGATCCGCAGGAACCGGCCGTCCGGCGGCTCCGTCCAGACGAGTCCGTCGCTGCTCCACTCGATCGCGATCTCGCACGGCTGCGCCAGCTGGGCCGCGCCGGTCGAGCGGCCGCTGTAGGACAGCTTCAGCGCGGGCACGTCATCGAGCGGCTGCCCGATCTCCGCCTTGAGCGGGTTCGGCAGAACACCCAGCCTCACCCCGTTCGGGGCGTACGCAACGAGACGGAGGTCCACTTCACCTCCAACTCCACCGCGCGAGAGGGGTCAGGCAGTCAGCCCAGGGCGATGATCGGGTACTTGCTGTACGACTGCCACAACCCAGGCGAGCCGAGGCGAAGCACCGCGGGCGGTTCGCCGACCGACATGCTGATGTAGCTGGCGGGGTTGAAGATGAAGGGCCCGACCTGAGGGCCTGGGTTGTACAGCTTCACGTGGCTGTCGGACACGCCAGCGACCGAGACATACACCATCACCTTGCGCAGCTCGTCCGAGGCGGCGATCGGCGCCGGGAAGTGCGCGTTGTGCCAGCCCGCGATCGGCATCGCATCCGAGGGGTTGGTGATGCCGATCGGCAGCATCGAGCCACTGGCCGACTGGTAGACCGCCGCGGTGAAGGTGCCCGTGGTGGTAGGCGTCCCCCGCAGGGCGATCGAGACGCCGATACAGGATCGGCCAGGCGGGATGTACAGCGGCATCGCATAGGCCAGGTGCACGTCTCCGGGTGGGGTGATCACCTCGTCGTTGATGAGGTAGGTGGGGATGCTCTGGGTGATCCCGTACTGGCCGGGCCCAGTGTGCTCGAAATGCCGGTGCGGGGGCACCTCGGCCGCGTCGGACAGGGCGAGGTCGGCGTTGATCGTTGATTCCCTTCATCGGTGGGAGAGTCGGCGCGGATCCCGCCGTCAGCGGGTGAGGCGGAACAGGCACATGGGCCTGTCTGACGGTCTGGGCGGGCAATCCGGAGAGCAAGTTCAAGATTTTTCCGTGACACAAACCAGCATCGAAAATGTGTCAGAGAGAGGCAGTGACCAGCCAATGTCTTTAAACAGACGTTGAACGCATGGAGCCCTCGGGCGGGTTTCCCTCTCACGCGACGAACGCGATGCGAGTATTCTTTGTCTCACCATCTAGCGAAAGGCGGCGATCGCGCATGCGCGCGTTAGACCCGAACAACGGGCGGGGGGAGCAGCGGCTCCTGGCCGTCAAGATCCTGGTGATCTTCACCGAGTGGATCATCCGGCATTGGCCGTTCACCTGACCACATAAGGCCAGGTGAGGACCACAACCTCAACATCCGAGACCCCCCGTTCACGCTTGCAGGCAGGGCGGGGGTTCTCGCTGTCTCGTCTCCAGCTTAGCAACTTCGCCTGCTTTGCGAAATTAACATCTCGAACGATATCCGCAAAGCTAGTGGCAGAGATAAATATCTAGCGGTAGTCAAACCGGAAAGTAGTAACTGCGGCTAGCAATTCGCGGAAGCTTGATATCAGTAGTGGAAATCTAGATTTTGACTAGCGTTGTGATATCCCTGGAGAACTTGCTACGGCTAGTAAGACGTGGAAGTACTAACTACCGCTAGTTGTTGCATCCGGCTCGACTGCATCGCCGCAGGTCACAGGTAGGCACGGCGTCCGCGGATCTCCAGCTTCGACGCCGCGGTGGTCGACGTCGCCGAGCTGGTGACCAGCACCACGCGGGAGAACGGGTCGCCGACGCCGATCGTCGGGGTCAGGTGCAGCCACCGGAAAGCCGACCCGGGGCCGGTCGCCTGGATGTCGCCGGTCACGTCGACCACGTCCGGGCCGGGCGTCAGGTCCCACGTGTCGATGGTCGCCTTCGACGCGCGCATGGCCGCGCAGTCGATGAGGAGCCGCTCGCCGGCGAGGAGGCCGGACGGGCGGCGGATGGTGGCGCCGGTGGCCACGTCGACCACGGTGGGGTTCACGGCCGGGCCGGTGATGCGCAGGAGCGCGTCGGTGATGGGGCCGGTCGCTCCGGCGAAGGTGGTGACGGGCTGGCTCGCGCCGTTCGCTGATCCCTCCCACGTGGACGGGATCGGGTCGCGCCAGAAGACGCCAGGGATCTTCACCACGGCGGTGAAGCGCGCCCTGGCCGGGCCGGGGTCGAGCTCGATCTCGGAGGTGGTCTCCACGGTGACGTCGGCGACGCGGACGATCGACCCGGTCGTGTAGGTGAGCGTCATGAGCCGGTGGCGGACGCCGAACACGGCGGCGAGCGCTTCCAGGTTGGTCTCCAGCTGTTCGACGCCGCCGTTGGAGCCGTCCGGGCGGATGCCGTACGCGCCGACGACGATGGGGAGCGTGGTGGCCTCCAGGTCGAGGCCGTGCACGGGGATCTCGCCGGAGCGGCCGGGCACCTTGAGCGAGACGGCGCGGACGCCCGGGAGCGGCCGTCGCTTGGTGCCGACCTTGGCTCGCCAGCAGCCTGCTGGGTGGTCAAGCGGTACTCCGTCGAGCGTGTACGTCGGCATCGTCCCCTCCCCTCTCGGTCCGATGAGCTTCCTCGGGAGTACTTCGGGTTCCGAGTACCGCCGATGGACGGGCCTGGATACCGCGCCACGCGACCGAGGCTGGCGGTCGCGTACCGCCGGTGTTTACACGCCACTTCAACCAGCAGGCAGACGACGGGACAAGCCGCTGCTCGTTAGCGTTTGACCACTTCAAGCCCCCGCTTTCGGAAGCCAAGAGGGCTCAACGGAGGGCTCAGGAGCAACACACAGGAGGTCGCACATGCGTACGACGTGGAAGGTAGCCGCTGCTGCTGTCACCGTCGCGGCCGGGATCGGCCTGGCGGGTCTGCCTGCCGCGGCAAGCACCTCGATGGGGTACTTGCCGAGCTGCGCGAAGGTCAAGCACACGACGGGCATCACGTCCCAGACGGTCAAGGTCACCAACAACTGCTCCTACGGCGTCGCGTGGTACGTCGACAAGGAAGGGCCGAACAGCGTCTGCTTCTACACCGGTCCGGGCCGGTGGCAGAGCCACAAGTGGCGCAAGATCGATGCCTACCACGGCACGTTCACCTGCTAAGACGTGCCCGTGGCCGACGGTTACAGGACACCCAGCATCCCGGCATAGGCCAGCCCGCGGTTGACGGTGTCGGAGGTGGGCTCGGCGACCGGGTTGATCGCGGTGACGTGCACGGTCACCGCTCCCCCGGTACGGCTCCCGCCGCCGGTGACCGTTCGGCCGGTGGTGGCCAGGTTCGCCGACAGCTCGGGCGTGAACGCACGGCCGAGCTGTCCGGCGATCGACCGGGCCGCCGTCAGTACGGCGCGGGTCTGGCCAAGCATGCCGTCGCGCATGCCCAGCATCGTGTTGGCGCCGATCGCGGCGAACAGCGTGGACGGGGAGCGGATGCCGAGCGCCTGCCTCACCCAGTCCGGCATGATCGAGGAGAAGAAGGTGTAGAGGGTGTCGCGGAACCAGCCGGCCGCTGACGCGATCCCGTTCCACAGCCCTTGCAGCAGCTGGACGCCGAGCTGGCCGACGATGAGCAGGAACTCGCCGATGCCGCGGGCCGCAACCGCGATGGCGCCGGGGAGATCGCCGCGCAGGAGGCGGGCCGCGCCGTCAAGGAGCTGGATCAGCGGCGGCAGCAGCGACGTCGTCAGCTGAACCAGCGGCGGCAGAACGGGCAGGATTACCGGGAGCAGGTCGGCGAAGCTCTTGACCATGGACAGCAGGTGCGGGGCCGCGTCCCGCAGCCCAACCAGGAGGGCCTGGCCGATCTGCCCGGCCACCTGACCGACGAGCACGATCACCGGCCCCAAGATCGGGACCAGCCCAGTGACCAGGTGCGCGATCAGCAGCGCCAGCTGCGGAAGCAGCGGAGCCAGCGCAGGAACCAACTGGTTGACCACGGTCACACCGAGGCTGGCCAGCAGCGGGATCACCGGCTGCAGCGCGAGCAGCGCCTGACCGAAGGAGACGACCAGCAGCTGCAGCGACGGCAGCGCCGCCTGCACCCCGGCAGCGATCGCGCCTGCGATCAGCGCGGCAACCTGGCCGAGCACCGGCAGCAGCGGGGCCGCCGCAACGAAGATCGCCGACACGGCTCCGCCGAGCAGATGCAGCGCGGGCGCGGCCACCTCGACCGCGCGCCGTACCCCCTCGAAGATGGCGGAGATTCCCGGGTAGAGCGCAGCCAGCGCGGGCACCAGGCCTTGCACAGCGGTCGTCAAGATCGGCCCGACCTGGACGGCCAGCGCGCCGATGAGCGGGGCCAGCACCCCGACGCCCTCCGCGACAGCCACCAGGACGGGCGCGAGCGCGGACGCCGCGTCCCCCATCGCGACGAACATCGCGGTGAGCGTCCGCTGGCCGCCTGCCGAGTTCACCCACGCGTTGATCCGGTCCAGGATCAGGCCGAGGACGCCGAGCGCGTCGCCGCCAGCCGCGCGCATCGCAGCGAACACCCCAGACGCGATCCCCCACAGGTCGACGGCAGCCGTCGCGAGCTGGCGCAGCACGGTGACGGCGCCCTGCATCCAGGCGAGCGCGCGCCCCGACTCGGCGGCCGCGGTGAGGAAGTCACCGAACCGCGCCGCCGCCGCGGCGATCTGCGGGACGAGTCCGGCGCTGAACTGCGCGCCGACCGCAGCGATGCGGGCCAGCCCGGCCAGCAGCGGATCGATCGCCACCGCCGCGGCGTCGATGGCCGCGCGCAGCGACCCGAAGACGACCGCGAGGGTGGAGACGGCGACCTGGGAGCGGCCGAACGCGGCCACCCGGGAGACGGAACGACCGATCGCGTCCGCGACCCCGGCCATGCCGGAGGTGACCGGCCCGGCCAGCACCGCGGCCAGCATGCTGAGCTGCCCGGCCAGGGGTGCGAACAGCGCCTCCTGCACGGTCACCCGAATGCCGTCCAGGAGCGGCTTCAGGACGCGCAGTTCCCGCGCCACCGCCTGCGCGGCCGGGGACAGCCGGGCGACCGCTTCCTCGAACTTGGCGGCGTCGTCACCGAGGGCCGCGGAGAACGCGTCGCTGACGCCGTACAGGGCGACCGCGAGCGTGCCCGCCCCGACAGCGGCGAGCGCCAGCAGGCCCGGCATGGCCGCGACCGCGCCCAGCGCGGGTGCGAGCGCCGCCCCGAGCGACAGCAGCGCGTTCCCTACGCCGGCCGCCGCAGCGCCGAGGACCGCCACCCGGGCGGCGGCCGCGACGATGCCGACGCCGAACTGAAGCAGCTGTCCGGCCGTCGCGCGGGCGCTGGCTCCGATCGAGCGGGCGTCCCGGTCGAAGCCGATCGCGGCCAGACGCGACGACGTGGTCGCCTGCGTGAGCGCGCGGATGAACTGCCGGTCCCGCAGGTCGATGGAGATGAACAGCTCTCCGACGTTGATCGCCACCGGCCCTCCCCTCCGAGGGTTGAACCGGCGTGTCGACGCCCTGGCGAGCTAGACCAGGCCGAGAACGGATGCGAACTGCAGGCCCTTGTTCGTCGCGGTGCTCGTGGACTCGGCGACCGGGTAGTAGTTCGTCTGGTGGATCACCGTCTGCGGGCCCGTCCGCGGTGCGCTCGCCTGCGGGACGGCGACCTTGGCGCCGAACGTGGCACCACCCATCGACCCCGCGAGCCCTCCAGCGGTTCCGGCGAGCATCTGCGCGGCCTGCTGGGCGGGGCTGTAGCCGCTCATCGCCGAATGCATGGAGTGGCGCAGCGTGCCGGTGAGCCGCTCGGCAACCGACTTCACGGACCCTTCCTGCGACAGCAGGCCCTGCACCCAGCCGCGGACGGTGTCGACGCCGAGGGCGGCCATGAGCGTGGACGGGGACCGGATGCCGAGCAGGTCCTTGATCCACTTGATGAAGCCGGTGAACAGGCCCCCGACGGTGGAAGTGAAGGAGTTCCACGCGTTGACGAAGCCGTTCTTGATGCCGTTGACCAGGTCCGTGCCGAGGGACCAGAGCTTCTTGAACGCGCCGGTGATCGTGTTGCCGAAGGCGACGACACCCGACTTGATCGTGTCGAACGCGCCCTTGAAGTCGCCCGTCAGGAGCTTGGCCAGGGCGGTGACGACGCTGATGACCAGCGGCAGGATGGCCGTGCTGAGCTGAACCAGGGGCGGCAGAAACGGCGTCACCGCGCCCACGACCTTGGCGAAGATCGTCGCCAGGAGCGTCAGGATGGGCGACAAGGCCTTGATCAGTTGCAGGATCGGCGGCAGCAATGCCTGCCCCAGCTGCCCAAAAACCGGAAGAATGGGCGTCAAAGCACCCAAAACGATGGACACGGCTTGGACGAGTGCGCCGCCCAGCGCGGCCGCGATCTGCCCGACGATCGGCAGCAGCGGAGCAAGCGCCGGAAGAAGCGCGCTGGCCAGCGTGCCGACCAGTTGGGCGATCGGCGGCAGCAGCGGAAGCAGCGCGACGATCAACTGCCCGAACGCGCCAGCGATCTGCCCGACCACCGGCGTGAGCTGCGACAGCACCGGCTGCAGCGCCGTCGTGATCGTCTGCGCGACCTGCACCAGCACCGGCAGAAAGGCCGACGCCAGCGTGCCCGCGAGCTGCAGAATCGGCGGCAGAAGCGGAATGATCGCAGCGACAATCCGCGCGAAGCTCATGATCAGCTGGCCGAGCACCGGCGAGATCCGCAGCAACGCCGGACCCAGCTGAGCCGCCAGCGTCTGGGCGATCAGCGTGAGCCCGGCGAACAGCGGCCCGGCCAGCGATCCCGCCACCTGGACCAGCACCCCGAGCAGCGGCCCGAGCGCTTGAAGAACGCCACCGATCCCGGTCACCAGCGTGGCCAGCAGCCCGCTGTTGGCACCCAGCGCGGCCGACACCGGCGCGAGAAATCCGGCCAGCTGCCCACCGAACTGGCCGAGGCTGCCAGCGAGCGCGCCCAGCAGCGGCGTCACCGCCCCGACGAGCCCCGACACCGCAGGCAGAATCGGCTGCAGAAACGCACTCAACCCTGTCGTGAACTGCGCAAACAGGGGCACCATCTGCGTGAACATGCCTTGCAGCGCCGGAGCCAGCTGCGAGGAGAAGATGCTCTTCAACGAGCCGGCCGCCGCGATCAGTGGCCCCTGGAAAACCGACGCGGCGTTCGCCAGGTCGGCCTTCACCGACGACGACAAGTCCGCGAACGCGGCCTTCACCGCAGGCGCGGTCGCGGCGGCCTTGATGCCGATGATGCCGATGCCGACGACAGCCGCCGCGGCCGCCGCCGCGATCATGCCTCCGGCCGCGACACCGGCCGCGCCGACGCCCGCCAGCAGTGCGCCGCTCTTCGCCCCGGCGGCCGCGAGCGCCATTCCGGCGCGTGCCCCGGCCGAGACGACCGTGGCCGCCATCCGGGTCGCGGCCATCCCCGCGCCGATCATGGCCGCGTGGATGCCGGTGGCGTGCACCCGGATTCCGGCGACGGCCCGCCCGAACGGGCCGGACATCTGGTCGCGGAAGTCGAGCGTCGCGTATAGCTCGCCCACGTTGATGCCCACCCCGGCCCCCTTCAGCTGGTCAGTCCGGTGGAGGAGGGGAGAGGGCGCGGGCCAGGCGCGTGTCAGCGTCGAGCAGGCCGAGGATGCGGGTACGAAGCCACCGCCAGGAGCGGCCCTCCAGCGAGCGCGGCGATTCCAGGTCGATGCCGTACACCTGGTGCAGGTCGCATTCGACGAGCTGCCAGCGGGCTAGGACTTCTTCCCAGCCGACCGCTTCGCCGCCGCCTTCGTGGCCCGGGGCCGGCTCGTACCACTCCCAGAGGCCGGTCGCTTCGTCGTAGTTGCCGCCGCCCCGGGGTCCGGGGCTGCCGCTTCCCCCGCCTGGCCACCCGACTCCCAGTAGCGCATGGCCGTGTCGACGCCCATGGTGATCCACAAGAACGCGGTCACCCCGGCCAGCTTGATCTTCAACCAGTCGACGCCGTTGGCGCGAAGCTGGCCGTAGACGGGGCCGAGAACCCGCTGGTACATGTCGAGCTCCTGGCCGTCGTCCAGCATGGCCGCGTCCACCTGGCCGCCGTTGGCCGCGACCACACCTGCCGCCATCAGCCGCTCGCACAGCACGCCGGTTTCGGCGTCCGGCGCCGGGACGACGTAGCGCTTGCCGCCGATCGGCAACGCCAGCGTGCTGTCGAAGAAGTCGTCAAGATCCTTGAACTCGGCCACGGGCTACGCCGTCGGGTTCGTGATCTCGACCGGCTTGCCCTGGCCGATCACTTCGGCGTCGAACGGCTCCAAGTCGGTGGTCTTGCCGCCGCCGCCCTTGTAGTCGACGGTGCCCCACCCTTCGTAGGCGTCGGGGGCGCCGTCCTTGCGGTACCACCGCACGTGGAGGTTGGCTTCCATGCCGACGATGAGTCCGGCCTTGCGCAGGAGCTCCTGTCCGGCGTCGGGGATGAACGGGCCGGGCTGGTTCTCACGCTTGCGGTTGCCCTTGATCTTGAGGGTCCACGCGCGCTGGGTGGTCGCCTCGGATGCCCAGCCGTCTCCGTCGAAGTCGGAGTCGTCCTCGGTCTTGCTCTTGATCTCGGGCTCGAACGTGGTCAGGCCGCGGACTCGGGTCCAGGTCGCAGCCGCGCTGGGCGTGGCGTCGACCTCGAAGACCCAGTCCTTGGCGAGCAGACTGCGCTGGCTCACGGGGTGCCTCCTCGGGCATGCGGGAAGTTCTCGGCAGCGGTTTAGCTGCCAAGATGGGGAAGTCAGGGAGTTAGGGGCGATGGAGGCTGGGCCGGGCGACCATCAGGTCGTAGCTGTCGGCGCGTTCCCAGCGGCCGGAGGCGTCACGGTCGAGCGGGGCCACGATGCGGCGTTGCGCCAGCAGCACGAACACGCCGGTGGCGAGCTGACAGTTGGACAGGCCCTGCAGGACGTCGTAGACGCCATCGGCCAGGTCGTCGACGACGCGCGGGTCCTGGCCACCGCGCATGCGGGCCTGGACCTGCACCATCGCGTCAGCGTCGGTGACGCTGTCGGTCCACGTTCCGGCCCCGTACACGGCGAAACAGATCGCGTTGTCCGGGCTGGGCGGCAGGCCGCCGATCGTGAGCGCCACCTGGTCGCCGGCGTAGACGCCGTCCGGGTTCCACACGCCGACCCCGTGCTGGGCGTGCAGCTCGGCCAGGCCGGACAGCAGGTCACGCGTCCAGGACCGGGCGCTCATTCGAGCGCCTGCGCGATCGCGGCCGCGATGAGCGCCTCCACGGTCTCGGCCGCCTCGGCGGCGGCGTCCTCGAGAAACTTCGCCTGTCCGGGCGGCAGGTGCCGGGCCTGGAGGTCCTCGTGCACGATGGCGGCGTACGGGGTGTCGTAGGAGACGGCGGCGCGCAGGCTGGTCTCGTCCACGGTTGCGGCGCCGGACTGCTGCAGGCGGGCGGTGTCCACCGGGGTGATGGCGCGGGACTCAGTGAGGATGTGTTCGGAGGCCAGCCGCAGCCCGTTGACGGCGGCGTCGTGGACGTTGTCGGTGATGGTGTTCGGGCTGATGCGCTGGTCCCACCGGGCTCCGCTCATTGGCACACCGCCTCTACGTGGTCCGGAGTTGGGAGGCCGCCGCCATCGCGGATGTAGGAGCCGATGACGGTGGTGGTGCGGCCGTTGACGCTGACGCGGGATCCGGCCGGGCACACGGTGCCGGGCAGCAGGTACAGAGTCAGTTCGGAGACGACCTCCGACCCCTCGGCGTCGCGGACCATGCGGCGTTCGTCGTCGGCCAGGCAGACGACGGTGACGGCCGGTCCGTAGATGGGTCCGTAGGCGCTGTCTCCGAGGTAGGGCTCGATGACCGCCTGGTGGCGCAGCAGCCATGCGGGGAGCACGGTCACGGGTCACCTCCAGGCGGTCGCGTCGATCACCACTCCGGGCAGCAGTCCTGCGCGCCGCAGGATCGCTTTGGCGTCCTGCGCGTGCCGGGGCGGGCCGCTCGCGTCCGACCCGGAGGCTCGTTCCAGCCGTACCGACCCGATGTCGGTCTTCTTGAACGCGCTGGCGACGCCGTACGGGTCGCCGACCTCGCGCGCCCAAGCCGCCTGCGCGCACGTCGCCCGCGCGATCGCCGCCCGAAGGTCGGCGTCGACCGGCATCTCCGAGCTGTCGGTGGCGTAGACCGCGCCCTGGAGCAGCTCGTCGATCCGCTCGCTCGCGCGCTCCAGGTCGCCGTCAATGTCGGCCGGGGCGGGCTTCTTCGTGTAGGCGGTGTAGTCGGCCGCGGTGGCGTACACGAGGAGCGCCACGTCAGCCTGCCGGAAGGCTGATCAGCTTCACCGACACGCCGGTGACGGCCGAGTAGTCGATGTGGAACTTGCCGTTCGCCTGCCGGTAGATCGGCTTGAACGGGCCGATCATCATCAGGCCGGTGGTGGCCGGGATCGTCACCGACCTGTCGGTAACCGTCTGGCCCTCGATCAGAATGGGGATGTCGAACAGCAGATTCTTGGCGGACGCGTCGGTGTTCTTCGCGACCAGCAGCATGCGGCCGTTGTCGGCGACGGCGTGCCCGTCGGCGATCGCCGGAGTGAACCCTGCGGTGAGGTCCACGCCGGACATCGACGCCTCGGCGACGGTGGTGAGGTCGGTTCTAGCCATCGTCGTCCTCCTCGGTGCCGAACTCGGTGATGAGCGCCTGCTTGGACAGGGCGCGTGCGTCGCGTTCGGGCATGCCGCGCCAGATGGCGTAGGCGACCCATTCGCGCTTGTTCTCGTGCTCGGCGGGCCGGATCACCTGAGCTGCCGGGTCCGGCTGGACGGGTGCTCCGTCGTCGGCCGGGTCCGGCTCGGACGGGGCGCCGATCAGCAGCCAGTTCTCCAGCCGGTCCAGACGCGTCGACCTGGTCGAGTACTCGGCGGTCTGGCCCGTGTTGACGTTGCGGTACTGGTACGTGGACGCCACCGCGACGGAGATGGCGTCGGCGTCGGCGAGGGCGCCGGCCTTGTTGATGTTCTCCCTGGCCGTCATCGCGCCCATGTGATCGGTGGGAGTGCGCGGCCCCATCAGAAGTTGGCGTCCTTCTCGATGTCGATCTGGATGATGAGGTCCGTCGGGGTGCCCGCCGCGGACACGACGGTCGCGGCGAGCGTGTCACCCGCCTGCAGCCGCCGGTTGCCGGTCGGGCCGAGCGCTGCGGCCATCCAGGTGGCCGCGGTGCTCACGGACAGGTCCGAGGCGAGCATCGACGCGCCGTTCTTGGTGGCGTTGACCGCTGCGGCCGTGCCGCCGACGCGGTAGGCGCGCACGGCGACGACGCGGCACGGCACGGACGCGCGCCACAGCACGAAGGTGCCTGCGGCGATGTCGGCGCCCTTGAGCGTGATGGACTTCTCGGTAAGACGTGGCTTGTACGCCATGAAGGGTTTCTCCTTATCCGATGGGTGAACCCTTCTCGGAAGCGAAAACGCTTCCGAGAAAGGCGTTAGGGAACGTCCACGTCCTTGACGAGGACCGCCCGGTTGGGGTCCAGCGTCTTGGTGCCGTACAACGTGTCGATGCTGACGACGTCCTGCTTCAGGTCGATGTCGTAGTCCATGACCACGCGCAGGCTGAAGCCCTTGTAGTTGGCGACGACCGCGTTCGCTGCGCCCTGCGGCAACACCAGCGGCCTCGTGACCAGGCAAAACGCCGTCCTATGGAAGGCGACGCCGACCTCGCTGGTGGAGTTGCCGGTGGTCTGCGGCGGCACCTTCACGTTCTGCGTGGAGAACGCGTCGAACCCGAACACGCGCCGACCCAGCGAGGCCTCGCGCAGGCCATCAGTGTCGCCGCGGACGTCGAGCTGGTGAAACAGCGGGTCGGACAGCCAGTTGGCCTTCGTCTGCGGGCCGATGACGACGCTGCGCGCGGACGGGGCGACGTTGCGCTCGTTCAGCACGCGGTCGGCGTCGATGCAGGTCTTCGGGGTGTTCCACGCGTGCAGGTTCGGCGGGCCGCCGTTGCCGACCTCCTGCGTGATGTCGTCCCGCAGGACCAGCAGGTCCCGGTCGATCTTCTGCGAGATCGCTTCCATCGCCGGGTTGAGCAGCTGCGTCGCGAAATCTTCAATTCTCAACGTCATTTCTTCGGCGGTGACCGCGAAGCTGACGTCGGCGAAGTGGTTGAGCTTGACAGGGATCGCGGTCTCGGTCGCGTTCTGGATCTGGATGCCCTGCGACCGGTCGTACTCGTAGGCGTCGAACGTGGCAGGCTTGCGCACGTTGACGGTGTCGCCCACCTTGCCGGCGAAGTCCTCGTCGAGGTCCCTGTGGACCAGCTGGGCCATGACGCAGGTCTCGTACAGGGTTGCCAGGGCGGCCCGTGCGATCACGGATGGCGTGAGAAAGGTGTTGGCCATAGGGGGCCGTCTCCTTCAGAGGTGGTTAGGAGGACGACTTCTTGCGCCGTTCACGGCGGAAGTCGTCGACGGACTTGTCCTCGGCGTCCGAGCCGGGGCCGGGCCCCGCGCTGAACTCGCCTCCGGACTTGGTCGGCGGCCCGGACAGGCCGGACGCCTTGAACTTGGGGTTGTCCTCCACCGCGAGCTTGATCACCTCGTCCAGGCGGGCGGCGAAGCCATCCGTGTCGGGGTCGAGGCCGTGGATGTTCAGCACGAACGAGCGCGAGTCGAGCAGCGCGTCGGGGTCGGCGCCGACCTTGCCGGACGAGCGGTGCACGGCCAGTTCCACGAGGGTGCGGCGCAGCCGGTCGGCGTTGTCGGCGGCCCGCTTGTCGGCCTCGGCCGCCTTCTCGGTGAGCTGCTGGACGAGGATCTGCGGGTCGACGGGCTTCGCGGATTCGTCCTCGACGAGGCCGAGCGCGATGCCGATCTGACGGGCGACGTCTTTCGCAGCCTCCTCGCGGGCGGCTGCGGCGGCCTCCTCCTGCTTGGCGGCCACCTGGTCAGGCGACAGCAGGTCGCGGCTCTCGCCGTTACGCAGCTTGATCACCTGCTGGCGGGCCCGCTGCAGCTCCTCCTGCGCCCACTTCGGCAGCTGGTCGATCTTGCGGGCGTCCAGGTTCGCCTGCTCCTGCTTGGCCGCCTCCTCCTGCGCGGCAGGCGCGGGCGGGGCGGGCGTGGTGGCAGCCTCTGCGGATTCGGTCTGCACCTGCCCGGCGGCAGCTTCCGGCGCGGTCTCCGACATGGGACAACTCCTGATGGGACGGGGTCGGCCGCCCGGCCAACGGGCTGCATCCGACGTGAAGCGGCTCCGGCCGCGCCCGGCCAACGGGCAGATCCGGCTCGGACTAACCACCCCCGTGTTGGTGCTCGCCGCCCGGCCAACGGGCTGCGCGAGACTCCTGGGGGAAACTTGTGGGGTGCCCTATCGGGCGGGACGGTCGGCGTAGGCGACCGGCCTTGGTCCGGGTGCGGAGGCCCGGTGCTCCTTGAGCCGGGCCCGGTACTCGGAGGCCTTCGCCGCCGCCTTCTTCCGGGTGGCTTCGTCACCGAGCGCTTTCGCTGCGGACCGGCGTCGCTCCCACGAGCGGGCCTGACGTTGCAGCTGTCGCTCCTGCTGACGCGCCTTGTACGCGGCCTCCCGCTCGGCTTTCGTTCCGGCCGCCCGGGGCGGCTGGGTGAGGCCGGGCAGGTACGCCGACAGCGAGTGCGTGCACCGCGGATGCTGGAGTCCGGCCGCCCGCGCCTGCGCGATCGTCGCGGCCACGTTCACCTCGACGGGCTCCCGCGTCACGGGATTGGCTTCGGTGCGGGCGCCGGGCTGGCCGTCCTGGGTGAGGATCGTGCCTTCCCAGGGGGCGCACACCGGGCACGTTCCGGCCGCCGAGCGGGAGACGATGACGAGGTCCATGCCGTTGGCCCGCAGGGATGCGAGGTGGCCGTCGGTGGCGGCGCGGGCCTGCGCCGTCCGCATCGCCATCTCCACGTACGACGACAGCGACCAAGCGCGGCCGCGTTCGTCGGTGAACCCGGTGACGCCGTGCGCGGCGAAGATGTCCATGGCGCGGGCCGCCGCCTTGCGCGGGTCCTCGGCACCGGCGAGCACGCGCGCAGACATTTCAGCGATCACCTTGCGGTAGAGGTCCTCGACGAGGCGCAGCGCGCTGTCGTGAACGGAGTCGATGCCGCGGACCGTTTGCGCGGCCAGCTCGGCAACGCCCTGCCCAGGATTGATCGCCTTCTTGGCGCCGACCTGGCGGAGCTCGGCCAGCGCCCGGGTGACGCCGCGCCGCCACGCTGCGGTGACGCCACGCTGCACCGCGCGCTCCATCGCCTTCTCCAGGCGGGCGAGGATGCGTTCGGTGTCCTTACGCAGCTGAGCGAGTTCGGCGGCGCGGACAATCGCCCATTCCGGCTCGTCCAGCTGACGGGAGACGCGGTCGGCGATCATGTCGAGGAGCGCCTGCTCGGCGTCGGCGTACATGGCCGACAGGAGCCGGGCCTGGGCGACGGCGTCGAGGACGTCGGCCGCGTCCTGCGGCGTCGCGACCGCCATCACGCGTCGAGGTCGTCGGGGACGTACTTGTCGACGAGCTCGTCCGGCGACTGCACGTTGAGGCCGTGCTCGTCCTTGATGCGCTCGACCTCGGCCCGGATCTGGGTGTCATCCCAGTCGGGGTGCAGCCAGCGCACGCGCGTGTCCGCGCTCGCTGCCTGCGCCCGGTTGACCATGTCGAGGGTGCGTGAGAGCGCTTCGGGGTCGGGCTGGACACCGTCCGGCCACTCCACCGTCGCCCTCTCCGACACGACCTTGGTGCCGTAGATGGCGTTGTCGACCGCGAGCAGGCATTCGGCCAGCCAGGCGAGACAGGGTGTCCAGTAGCCGATCTTGCGGCCCCGCGTCACGAAGCTTTTGCGCTCGCGGGAATGGATCTCCGTCGCCGTCGCTGCCGCCCCTTCACCGGCTTCGCCGAAGCTTTGCACCGAGTAGCCCGCACCTCGAAGAATTTGCGCCAGCAACGACTTGGCGGTCTGCTGGTGCTCCTCCACCCGGATCGCGAACTGCGACAGGGTGATCATCTGGTTGGAGGAGCCATTCGGCGGCGGCAGCATCCCCAGCGCCGAGTAGATCTCCCGGTCCGGATCCCACATCGAGCCGCGGCCGCGGCCGGTGTTCTGGAGGAACACCTCGGGGATGATGATGCGCGCCTTGCCCAGCCGCAGGTCCCGCATCCAGCTAGTCCAGGTTTCGTCGAGGGCGTCCATCAGCGACTCGACGCCGGCGTAGTCGGAGCGGCCCAACGAGGTGCCGCGCAGGGTTCGGTGCGGGCGCATGTTCGGGACGTAGAAGACGAGCAAGCCCTTGTAGCCGCTGTCGAAGCCGCCGTCGGCGTCGACCATCTCGGCGAACACCGCGGTGTCCGGGTGCTCGGTCAGCGGGATCTGGATGCCGAGCCGGTCGTCGTCGCCCTCGAACAGGCCGTGGTAGACGCGGCCGGGTTCGTGCCGTTCAAGGTGACGCCACACGATCTTGTCGTCGGCGCGCACCACCCGCCAGAACGTGACGGCGCGCAGCTGGCCGATGCTGAACTCGGGGACGGCGCAGTCGGGCGGGAGCGCGTCCACGATGGGGTGGTCGTACAGGTCGGTGTTCCAGCCGACCCGCACGTAGACGCCTCCGTAGGCGGCCGCGAGCTCGGCCGCTTCCAGCCACACGCCATACGCGCCGGACTCGGCAAGGACCTGCTCCAGGCGGGCCTGACCGGTGGAGCCGCTGACCCGCAGCGTCGGCGGCTCGGAGAACAGCAGGTCGCCGGAGGTGGCGGCCACGTCGGAGGCGACCGGGACGTGCAACTTCGTGGAGCGGGACTGGCCGGCCGGGATCGGCGTCGACCAGAAGAAGCGGGCCACCCGGTTGATGAAGCCGCCGCCGAAGGTCAGGGGCCGGTCGTAGCCCTTGAGGTCGAGGCCCACGCTGGGGACGTGGCCGCCGCCGTACACCTCCGACAGCCGGTCGGGGTCGCCGCTGTACCAGGCGCCCCACGTCTTGTACAGCTTCGTCTCCGCGCGCTGCGACGGAGGCGGCCACTCCTGGTCTCGATCAGGCAGCGGCATTCAGACCTCCTCAACAGGGCAGCGGAACCGCTTCCGAGAACTGCCGGACAGATCCGGGGCTCGGAGCACGTAGGTCAGGTGATAGGCACGAGCCCGGACGGCAGCACGGGCACCTCGTCGCCGCGCGAGACGCGGATCCACGCCTGGTAGGTGCCGTCCGGCAGCGGGGAACTGCTGCCGGGGCCGACGAGCACGAGGGCCTTCATGCCCTTCTTCGTCGGCTCGCCCCACGTGGCAGGCCGCCAGTCCGACTCGATCGGCTTCACGCCCGGAACAGTGAAGGCGGCCTCGACGGGTTCGCTGCCGTTGGCGTAGTCGACGGCGAACTCCAGGTGCTCCCGGCTGAGCGAGTTCACTGGGTCCACGGAACCTCTCCTCCCTGCGAAGCGGACGGCCCACCTGCGCTGTGGCAGGCCAACCTGCAGTGGCGGACGGCGACGCAGCATGGCGCGGGCCGTGCCGGTCTCAACGGCGCGGTGCAGGACGCCGGTCTTCGTCGCGGTGAACGCCAGCGCGGTCCCGCTCTCGGTAGCCGCTGCTGTGGGCGCCGTACGGGCGTAGGTGAGCGGCGCGGCCAGACCTGCTGCGGAAGCGCGGCCGAGCTGGCCGATCTTGACGGCGGTCACCGGCAGCGCCTGGTCGTGCTCGACCAGGCGGTTCACCTGCGCTGTCGAGGTGATCGGGAATGCCGTCGAGGTTTCGACGGCGACGCCGAGCACGGCGGTCTTCACCGCGGTCATCGGCAGGGCCGTCTGCGTGGACTGCGCTCGGTCGGCCGGTTGCGTCCGCGCGGCGGCCATGGGCAGCACGGTCCCGGTGTCGGTCGCGGCGGCCAGCGGCCGGGTGATGACCGGGGTCATGGGCAGCGCGGTACCGGTCTCCGCTGCCGCGGTGAGCGCGGCGGCGTGAGCGGCCGTCAGGGGCAGCGCCGTTGACGTCTCGGCGGCGGGGCCGACCTTGGGCGGTTCAGCGGCGGCCGGGCGGACGATCAGCGCCCGGTTCGGGAATCCTCGTCCAGCGCGAGCCAACGCCGCCCCCTCCCGTGGTCGTTACCAACTGCCCGCGCGGTGCGCGGCCGGCAGAGCGCCCCGGGCGGTTCGCGTCCCGGTGCGGGTCGGCAGGACGGACGGGCCGACCTTGTCCGGGCCGAGCGCGAGGTCGTCCAGGTAGTAGGAGGAGGTGGCGTCGCCCTCCAGGTGGAACTCGACGGTGGCCGGGGGTCCGCCTGGCCAGGTGAGCCCGGTGGCGATCACGTAGTCGTCGTGGTCGGCGGAGTGCGGGTCCAGGTACGTCCACGCCTCCACCGCGCCGGCTCCGGCGTCGATGGTGTAGCGGAGCTCGACGCGCGCCCACGCGTTGCTGGGCAGCGGCACGCCGGTGGATGCCACCAGGGTTGCGGCGGCGTCGGCGTAGATGTGAAGGCGTCCGTCGTCCATCAGGTACGCCTTGGAGACGACGCCGGTGGAGCCGAGGAGGGCGAACAGGCCAACGAACCCGCTCGGGACGCCGACACGGTGCACGTACATGCGGACGCCGTACAGCGGGCCGGGCAGCGAGATGTTCGTCCAGTCCAGGTGCGTGTCCGTGCCGGGGAGCGGGTTCACCACCGACAGGCCGGTGCCGCCGAGCCGTTCCGCGTTGGTGTAGCGGGGCTGCCCGACGACGTTGCCGAAGGCGTTGCCGGTGCCGCCGGAGTTCGCGGTGGAGACCGTCGCGCCGTTGGTGCCGCCGTCGAAGGTGTTGACCTCGTGACGCGCGGTGCTGCCATCGTCCGGCATGAGCTCGACGACGGCGACCGACCATTGCGGGTTGGGCGCGGTGGTCGCGAAGTTCATCGACATGACGGCGTCCCGCCCGGTCGCGGCCGCCGACTTCCGGACAGCGATGCCGTCCATGGAGGATCCGGCGTCATACGCTTCGCCGACGTCGCTGGAGGAGCAGGCGCCCGCCCCGGAGTAGTCGACGCCGACGCCGGCGGCCCACGTGCCGGGTTTCGTCGCGGTGTAGCAGACCGGCGTGTAGTCGGCGACGGTGCCGAACCCTTGGAAACGCTTGCCGACCGGGTGGATGGGGTGGACGTCGCGGGCGACGAGCACCTTCAAGGCGGCGTCGTCGGTGCCGGTGGCCAGCGTGACCGTGAGCCCGGTCAGGGCGGCCGGTGCCCGCGTGGTGACGATCGCGGCACCGGAGTTGCCGTCGGTGTTCTGCAGCTGCTTCCTCCACACCAGGCCGGCGCCGACCGCGTTCGTGGTCACGGTGTAGGTGACGTCGCGGATCTCGCTGCCGCACAGCGCGACGAGCGTCGCCCCGGCCGGCACGTTGAACGCCGCCGTGGTGACGACGCCAGAGGTGTCGGAGAAGACCAGCGGCGGCGACGCGGCGAAGCTGATGTCGGCCACGACCCCCTCCCCCCGAGGTCAGATGCGTTCGACCCACATGCAGGCCGACACGCTGACGGCGGCCGGGAACTTGGCGCGCAGCACGAACCCGGTCGACGGGGCGCAGTCCGGGGAGTCGCCGAGCGGCAGGTCGTAGACAAGCAGGCCGCCGTTCGGCGTGATCGGGTACGGGTCGATGATCGACAGCACGGTCGGCTCGGCCGTCCAGGTGTGGGCGGCGGTGAAGCCGGGCGGGATCGGCCTGCCGTACACCTGCTGCGGCGTCACCGCGGTGGAGGCGGTGCCGGGCGCGTTCGCCGCGAACGTGGCCTGGCACAGCTCGATGTCACCCGGTACGGCTGAGGCGGACACGCCGTACAGGCCGATGCGGATCTTCTTGATCTCCAGCCCGAACTCGGCGGGCGCGCGGAACCCCAGGACGCTCTTGGCCACATTCGCGGCGAGCGCGACCGGCGTGGTGACGTGGGTGGTGGAGTTGATGGTCGCGACGGTGTAGCCGGTCTTCGACATGGTCAGGCCGCCTCGAAGAAGCCGAGCGGGTCGATCTGGACGGCGATGTTGTTGCCGTCCGGGGTCATCGTGAAGTCGTGGCAGGTGAGCGGGATGATCGCCGAGTCCGGCGACGCCGCGGCGGGCCGGTAGGCGATGACGATCTTCGCCCAGGGGCCTCCGGCCGTCTGCACGGCGGTGAACGTCTGGTCGGGGATGTCGAGCCGCATCCGGTCGGCGGCGTCGTCGGCCGCGACCGCGTGCAGGTCGACCGCGGCCAGCACCTTGCGGGCGTAGCCCGCGTTGCCGGCCTCGTTCGTGGCCCCGGCCAGCACGTCGGCCAGGGTGTCCTTGTCCTTCAGGACGGCGTCGGATTCGAGGCCGGTCTCGGCGAGCGCCACCACGAGGAGGCTGCTGCCTGCGGGGTCTCCGATCTTGACGCGGTGGTAGAGCTCGGCGATACGGCCGAGCGAGATGTTGAACGCGAAGTTGGCCACGCGGCCTCCTCCTTGGTAGCGGGAAACGGTGACGAGGCCGCTCACCAGGAGGCGGCGCGGTGCGCTGCTCCGCTCCTGATCACAGGCTGCGGGCGCAGGTCGTGCAGGGGGCCGATCCAGCCGGTGTCGGACCAGGCGACGGAGTCGAAGTACCAGGCGGCGTTCGCGTCGTTGCTGCCGCCGTAACGAGCAGCCCGCCAGGTACCGCCGCTGGCCACGACTCCGGTCAGCTGGATGGCGGGCGTCTCGCTGTCCGGGTCGGTGTAGATGCGGGCAGTGGCCGTGCTGGAGGCGGACGCCGACGCCTGCAGCTCCACCCGCATCCAGCCCTCGGGCGTGAACGCCTGCGAGGCAACCCACGTCTCGGCGCTGCCGTTGGAGGAGGTGAGAGCGATGAAGCCGTCGTTGACGTCAACGCGGATGTAGTTGCCATTGGCCAGGTGCAGGTCGACGAGGCCGAAGGAGTAGTCGCTGGGCCGGTTGTAGGCGCGCACCCAGCGGGTTCCGGTGCCAGACAGCGGGTGTTCGACCCATCCGGCGTTGAGGGCGGGCACGATCGCGCAGGCGGCGCCCTGCATGCCGGGGGTGGCCGCGTAGGAGGTGTTGGCGGCCGAGAACGGTGTGCCGCTGGCTCCGCCGGAGTTCGCCGGCGTGATGGAGGTGCCGGGGGTGCCGCCGTCGAAGGTGTTGGCTGCTCCGGCCACGGCACCACCGCCTTCCCCTCGGGGCTGGTGCTGCGGGGTGCGGGGCGGGGACTGTGCTGCCCCTCAACAGCAGGTCCTGGCCCCGCACCCCGGGGCGGGCTCGACGCGGGCCGTACGGGGTGCGGCGGCGGAGCCCGGCTTGGTGCCCGCCCTCCTCCTGTGAAGGTTGGTGCGACCTTGGATAGGCAGGAGGAAGGCGGGGTCTAGTAGGAGGGCACCGGTTCCAGGAGCGGCGCCCAGGCGGCCTGCGTGGTGTGCAGGGCGTATCGGGAGGCGTCGAGGGAGTGGTCGTCAAGCTTGACGGGCACGTCGTCGCCTTTCTCGGCCTTCTTGTCGTCCCACGAGTAGCTGCCGACCTCGCTCAGCCAGCCGGTGCAAGAGCGGTGCACGCGCAAGTGGTCGGCGGCGAGGAGGTTGGAGACGGTGCGGATGCCGTCCATGACCGCGTTGTCGCCCATGGTCGGGTAGAAGCCGGTCCGGTGCAGCTGGGTGATGAAGCTTGCTGCGGACGGGTCAACGACGAGCCACTCGGCCGAGACGCCGGACGTACCGGGTCCGTAGCTGTCGGGGAAGGTGTCGAGCCAGTGCAGGAGCCGGTCGGCGTACTCGCTGTCGGTGAGTTGGCGGCGTTCCTTCTTGGAGTCCCACCGCCATTCGCCGGCGAGGTAGACGCGGCGCTGCCCTTCGTGGTCGGGGGTGGAGACGCCGACCAGGACGGCGGCGAACGGGTTGACGGTGCCGTAGTCGATGCCGACGGACACCCAGCGTTCCATGAGCGGCAGCCGGTCGACGACGTGCCGGTCGGGGTCGAACATGTCGAAGATCGCGCCTTCGGCCATGCACCACTCGCCGAGCACGTAGCGGCGGTACCACAACCCGGTGTACTCAGATTTGAGGTTGGCCACGTACAGCGGGTCCAACGACGGGTTGTCGTCGAGGGTGAAGTGCCACCAGGCGAGGTCGAGTTCGCCAGCGCGCAGCAGGAACCTTTTGCGGACCCAGTGGTTGGGGGCGTCGGGGTTGGTCGTGGCGAAGATCTTGCTGCCGGGGACGCTGCACCTGGCCAGGAGCTGATCCCAGAACGTCTCCGGGATGAGCGTCGCCTCATCCACGTAAGCGCCCGCGCACGTCATGCCGCGCAACCGAGACTCAGCTCGGACGTCGTTCGCGGAGATGATCTCCACGCGGCGGCCCAGGATGTTCGCGGTCGGGGCGCCGCGGGTGTACCAGATCTTCTTTGCCACCGGCCCGGTCAACGACGGGTCCATGAGCGGCTCGAACACGTTCCGCGAGATGGTGTCGATCGTCTTGCCCACGATGACGAGCGAGCCCCCGCGCGGTGCGGTCGCCACGTACATCAGCCACCGCAGCAGGCTCGCGATGGTCTTTCCGGAGCGCACCGCCCCTGTCCAGATGTTGATGCGGGCGACGGCTTCGCCGATGGAGCGCAGCTGTTTGTCCGACATCGTGACCAGCGCGGCCGCCGCCAAGCTCATGGCATCACCTCGACCGCCTCGACCTCGACGTCTGCGTGGCCGGCCGTGGGGGCGGGCAGCGCGCTCTTGCCGTTCGCGGCTTGGATCTGCTCGAACAGCACGCCGAGCAGGGAGATGACGTCGGAGCTTTCGGCGCCGGCGCGGTTGAGCAGGTCGATGCCGAGCAGGCTGCAGCGCTGCTTGATGATGGACTCGGCGCGTTCGACGGCTTTCAGGTCGCTCTTCACCGCCTTCGGCCAGACGGCGAGAAGGAGCCGGTCGAGGCGTTCGATCTCCAGCTGCAGCAGTTCCTCGCTGGCGAGCTGGTCGGCCTTCGCCGCGACCTGTAGGGCGCGCTTGACGTCGTTGGCGGCAGAACCGGAGCTGTCGTAGCCGAGTTCTTCGGCGATAACACGGTACGACATTCCCGCTTGGCGCATGGTGACGGCCTTTGTCCGCCGCTCATGAATAGGGATGAGCTTTTCCGCCTTCTTATATGTCGCCATGAGGGGAACCCCGAATCAGCGTCAGAATGACTTATTCCAATATCAAGAAAGGTGCGCTATTCTGCGGAAATGCGCATTCCAAAGATGATCACCGTGAGACAACCGTGGGCGTCACTCAGCGTTTATGGATATGTGGATAACTCCGGGTCGCTGGCATTCAAGGACGTGGAGAACCGGTCATGGGCTCCCCGCTACCAGGGCCGGTTGCTCATCCACGCGGGACAGCGTGTTGACCATGAAGGGCTCGACCTCATGGAGAACCTCGGCATCACATTGGCCGGGCCGATGCACCACGGCGTCATCCTCGGCTCCGTTGACGTCGGCGAGATCATCCGCTCCAGCCCCTCGGTATGGGCTGAGGAGGGCATGTTCCACTGGGTGCAGACCAACCCGACGCCCGCGCGACGCCTCCTTGAGGTGACGGGCTTTCAGGGGTTGCGGGACGCTCCGGCCGACTGGGGGCGCGCCTTTACCGCCGCCGACCTGAGTCCCGTTGGGATGCGTCTCAGCCGGGTCCGCGCTGCTGAAGCGCCAGCGATGGAGCTGCTGCAGCGGCCATCGAGCCCGGCAGATCGTCTCACGGATCTGCTGCGCGGCTTGTAGCAGGGGCGGCGACGTACTCAAACGACGTCACCCCCAGACGGCGCGGATCGAGGGATGTGTGATGCATCCACGTGTGCCGCGAGGAGGTGCCCAGCTTGGTGTCGCGCCGCTGCATCCGCCAGCGAGGGGATCGACTGCGGTGAGCGATGAGCGCTGGATGCGAGGACACAGCCCGAAGGCGGTATCCCTGCTCGTACAGGTACTGCCCCATCCATTCCGTCATTCGCCCGCCCAGCCCCAGCCCCTGATAGTCGGGAAGGACCACGGTCCGGTGCGCCATCTTCAGATTCCGTGTGTGCGGGTGCTGAAAATGTCGGTAGCTGGTGAACGCCGCTAATTCACCATCCACGTATCCGGCGAAACATTGCGCCGACCGATGAAGGTCTGCCGTCAAATAGTGATGACGGCTAAAAGCCGCCCAGAGGGAGCGGTCCGCTTCCCGGATTTCGAGCCGGAGCGAGGGCCGGGGTTGAACCGACCTCCACGAGAACTCTGCCGACGCCACGTTGTACACCCAGTCCGGCTGCAGCCAATCGAGGACGTCGTTGTGGCAGGTGACGGCGACCATCTGGCGGCGGCCGCGCCGTACCGCCTTCTGCACCGCGTACGAGGCGACCTTGGCGACCTGCCGGTCCACCACGGACGTGAACTCGTCGATGACGACCAGGTCCTCACGCTCGGCCAGCGCCCGCGCGAGCATCGCCCGGAACGCTTCCCCGTTCGACAACGTCTGGTACGGCCGCAGCCACGCCGGCGGCGAGTTCAGGCCTACAGCGCCGAGCAGGCCGACGACGTCCTTGATCGGCATCCCCTTGGGGAAGTCGTCCACGAGGGCGCGGTCGTGGCTCCACTGCTGCGCGGCCACGACCGCGTCGGGCCACAACGTGCGGGCGATCGTCGTCTTACCCGCCCCGGACGGGCCGACGAGCAGGCCAACGTTCCACTCCCGATCTTCGACCGGCAACTCGGCCTGCCACGTAGTGGCCAGCTTGTCCTCGACGGGTACGTCGAACATGCCTTGCAGCTGGAGGACACGCGCGCTCTTCTTGACGGGGGACGACAATGTGATCTCAGCCCGCATGCCACCCCCTTTCCGAAGGAGTGATGTGAACCCGTTTGCCCCATTCGAGCTGTACGTGCGCTGTCGGCGTTGGCACCACACGGGGCCGCTCGGCTGGGAGTGGCCCACCGAGTGCCCGGCTGATGGCTGCGACGAGCCTGGTGAGCTGCTGCGCAAGCAACGTGTCCGGGAGAAGGTCACATGAGGGCGCGCACCTGCCAGCCCTCGTCGGCCAGGCGCTCCAGGAGCCGGGTCTGCTCGGTCTCGTTGTCGCAGGTGACGATGATGCCCCACACCGCCGGGGTAACCTCGGCGTCGGCGTCGCCGGGCTCCGGCAGCTCCTCAGAGCCGGAGCCGGAGGCGAGGTCGCGGGCGATTGACTCCTCCAGGTCGGCCAGCTCGTCAGCGTTGTAGCCGGTCGCGGCCAGCAGTTCGGCGTCGGCCTGGCGCACGTCGGCGAGCACCTCGGCCAGCAGCGCGTTCTGCCAGCCGCCCTTCTCGGGCGTGCGGTTGTTCGCGATGAGGTAGGCCTCCGCGTCGGCGTCGGAGCGGGACGTCCAGCCGCGCACGATCGGCGCCAACCACGCGCCGTCGTCGGTCACCTGTACACCCTCGGGCGGCGACACCCCCTCTGCCTGCATGAGCGCCAGGACCTCGAGGCGGCCGTGGCCGACGACGAGACGGCCGGTGCGCTCGTCGAGTTCGCCGGCGATGACGCAGCCGAACGTCTCGATGCTGGCGCGGATGCTGGGCAGGTCGTGGTCCTTCGGGTTCCGCAGGGCTCGCGGGATGTCGGCGAGCGGCATGTGCTCGATGCGTCGAGTCACATAGTGCCCATGGAGAACATGGAGGCGATCGTGATCCACCGGTCAGCGATCGACATCCAGGCGTTGGCGACGTCGGGCATGTGGGCTGTCTTGGCGGCCTCGCCGAGCGCTGCTGTGGCCTCTTCGAGTGCCTTCTGCGCGGTGATCGGGGTCATGGGTCTGCCTTCCAGGTGAGGGTGATGTGCCGGAGGAGTTCGGCGTGGACGCGGAAGTCGGCTTCCCGTTGGCGACCCACTGCTTCGTGCGATTCGCCGCAATACACGCCGGACAGACTTCGCAGAGAACTTCGATGTGGTAATCCCATCCGGCAGCACGGCATTGGTCCCAGTTGGAGCCCTCAGCACCGCACCACAGGCAGATGATCGGCACGGTCATTCCGCTTGTCCGGTGGTTGCGGGCCGGTAGCCGTTGCGGATGCGGTCGGCGGTGAGCTTGTGGGCGATGAGGCCGCACGCCAGCGTCGCCCACGCGCCGGTCTGCACGGTGTCCGCGGGCACCTCCACGGCCGAGCTGAGGATGCCGCTCTTGCCGGGGCGGGTCTCGATGCCGGGCGAGTTCGCTGTCCACTTCACCACCCACGACCATGCGGCTCGCTTACGGCGCGGCCGGCCGTACCGTCGGCGCTGGAGGACGAGCTGGACCTGGTGGGAGTCGCCGTCGGGCATGTGCACGAGGCCGAGCGTTGGCCCGTTGACGGTCTCGTAGCTGTACCGCTTCGGGCCGAACAGCTTCTCGACCAGGTCGAGGCTGATGCGGCCGTGCATCCACCATGGGTCTTCGCGCGCCCACTCGTCTTCGCGCGCCCACCACTGCCAGCGGATCGTCCACTCGTCCACGGATATGTTGATCACCCGCGAGTAGTAGCCGTCCGGGATCAGGCGGCGCTGCAGCCACGCGCCGAACGCTTCGGTGTGCAGGTAGAGGGCGCCGAACGGCCACAGCCGCAGGTGGCAGGAGATCGGATGCTCGTCCCCGGCGCAGCCGATGGTGACCTCAGCGGAGAAGACGCCGAACGTCTTGCCGAGCACCAGCTCGGCACCGAGCGTTCCGGTCGGCTTGTCCGGCCAGCGGCCCGGCTTGCGTGCGTCGTCACGGTGAACGGGACGCTGGGTGAGGCCGAGCAGTTCCGTCCAGGCGCTGGCCGCGAGGTCGCGGGTCAACGGGGTCCACGGTCCGTCGTACGGCTGGCCGATATCCCACTGCTCGGGGTCGAGGTTGCCCTGCGGGTCCGGCCGTACACCGCACCGGTCGCAGACGACCCATCGGGCCGCGTGCAAGCCCTTTGCGATGGGGCCGTGTCCGTCGACCACGGGCCGGTGGCCACGCAGGCGGCACCACAGCATGAGTCGGGGCACGTCGTGCAGCCAGAAGCGGCGGTGGACGAACTTGCCCTTCTTGTGTAGACCGATGCGGAGCTCGTTGCTGGTGTACCAGCGCATGGAGGTCTCCAGAGGGGGTGGAGGTCGGACTCTCGGATGTGGCTAGATGCGAGGCGGCCAGTGCCAAGTGCCGGGCGTGGTGCCTTCGCTGCGGGCGCGGGCCCAGAAGATGTCGTTGCCGTCGAGGTGCACTTGCAGGCTGACCACCGTGGGGGCGGGGTGGACGCGCACCACCGTGGCCGGGTAGACGTCGCCGGCGAGGACGCGTTCGCCGACGTGGGCCTGGTGGCCGGTGGCGCCGGGCTGACCGGGCAGGATGGGGGCGCGTCCGCGCTGGTAGGCGTCGTAGTCGTCGCGGCGGCGGTTGATGGCGTTGGCGTCGTCGTCGCTGAGGGTGTCGTGGACGATGCGGCCGATGGACAGGGTCACGAGGGCGCTCCGTGGGCATGGGAAAGGCCCTGGACCGGGGAGCGTCCAGGGCCCTAGTTGTTGATCATGAAATCTGAGACAAGATCATTCCTGGGGGTTACCGAGGTATCGGGGGGGACGAGATCGGTCGTCAGCGTCGCGTACAGCGCGCCACACAAACCACCCAATACGGGGGAAACCGTGTGTACCGACACGAATTCCAGATTGATCATGAGGGTACACACGGTTGTCAAGCACGGCAAGACCCGACAGCCAAAAGGCTTCCGAGAAAGCCACGACCACGTGCCTCCCCGCTATCTCTTCCCATCGTCCTTGCCCGCGCTGGCCCCCTCGGCTACCGACAGGTCGTCAAGGGCTGTCAACGATCCTGCCCACAGGCCCACGTCGTTCGCCGTGGACAACAGCTCCCCTACCAGCTGCCGCTCATCCTGGGTCAGCGGTGCCGGGGCGGCGGCATCCAGTCGCTTCTTCAACCTCGTCGCGTGCGCGATCACCGACCGTAGTGCATGCCTCAGCTCTACTGCCGCATGCTGACGAGCCCGGCCGACCTGCTGGTCAGCGTCCATCCCCATCCTCCTCCGGCTCCTTGGTCACGTCGCGGACCAGGTGTGTGAGGACGACACCGCGATGCCACACCTGTGCTGCCTCGAACACGACATCGCGACGCTGAAGGTACAGGGCCGCGATCGTCTCGGCGTCCGCCCGGTTCGGCGCCCAGCACACCATCGACCAGTCCCGGCCAGCGGGCGTCTGGCCCAGGACTGCGACCTCGTACTGGTTCCACGGCTCCACCGGGGCCCGCCGCGGCGCATGCAGTGGCGTGTCCTCCACGACGTCGATCCGCGGGTTCAGCTTCTCGTCCAGCAGGTAGGCGGCGGCCTCCTCCAGCGTGTCCGCGACCGCGATGTGCGGCGCAAGCGCGGCGTCCAGGCGGTCGCTGGTGCTGGCCAGCGCCCGGAACCGCATCCCTTCCGGACCTCGGCCGACCACGCGGCCGCCGACCGGCCGCTCCTCGCGGCGGACCCGCCACACGCCGTCGCCGACCTCGATGAGGGCGCCGGGATGATCGAGGAGCCACAGCACCGCAGCGGCGTACGTCAGCGGCTTGTCGCCCAGGCCGACGTCGTCGAGGAGCTTGCGCAGCACCGGGTCGCTCGCGGCGCGGCGCTCCAGTTCGGCGCGGTCGTTCATGACCGTCGCCGTGGCCTGTCCGGGCGCACCAGCAGCTGGGTTTCGGACGGCCAGTGGCAGTTGAGCGTGAACAGCGAACTCGTCTCCAGGCCGTACCCGTCGCCCCAGTCGACATACCCGGGTCCGGCCTCGGTGATGATCTGCTCGTCGGCGACGTCGTCCTTGTCGGTGGCGACGGTCACGAGGATGGGCGCGTCGTCGTCCAGGTGGGCGATCGCGGCACGCAGCTGGCCTGCCGTCCACGCTGGGCGGCCTTTCATGTCGGTGATGGTGTTCCACGGCACCACCGTGGTGTGGGCGTAGTCGTGCTGCTGTTCGGTCATGGCTCCTCGTCTTTCTCGGCTTCGGGTATCAGGGGCGTGTTCAGCTTGCCTCGTGCGGGCCGGGTTCGTCCCCCGTTTCGGGCGCGAACCCTGTGCAGGGGTACTACTCGATCGCGGCGGCCACGAGCGTGGACGGGTCATCTTCCAGCCGGTTGCGGGTCTCCAGGTAGATGTCCGTGGTGGAGGAGTTCGCGTGGCCGAGCGCGGCCTGGATCTGCTTCACGCTGGCGCCCATCTCCTCGGCGATCGACGCGAACGTGTGCCTCAGCTGGTGCGGGTGCAGGCCGGGTAGGCCGGCGGCGCGGCCGACGCGGGCGACAAGGTCGTAGACGTCCTTGCGGTTGAGGCGTCCGCCGGTCGAGGTGGCCAGCAGCGGCCCGTCGAGCTGGTCGACGCGGACGCCCGCGTTCTCGGCGCGGTCGGCCAGGTAGACGTCGAGGGCGTGCGCGGCCGCCGCGGGGATCGGCCGGGTCTGCGGCTTGGCGCCCTTGGTGACGATCCGCAGGGTGCGGTAGCCGCGCTCCGTACCGAGGTCGCCGACGTCGGCGGCAGTCAGCTCGGTGACGCGGACGCCGGTCTCCAGGAGGAGCCGGATGATCGCCGCGGTGCGCAGCCGCTGGCGTCCTTCGTCGGCGTCGGCGGAGGCCTTCACCGTCTTCGCCTCGACCCGGGTGAGGGCGACCGTTTCGGAGTGGCGGCGGTTCACCCGCGGGCGACGCACCCGCGCGAACGCGTTGCCGTCGACGGCGTCCTCGTCGGCGAGGTAGTCGTACCACGACGACACCGCGGACAGGCGGCGGGACATCGTCTTGGCGGGGATCGGGGCACCGGCTTGGAGTTCGAGCCAGCGTTTGTAGACGTCGCCGTGCTTGCGGCTCGCGGCCAGCGGGTCGAGGTCATGTTCGGCGCAGAAGGTGAACCAGCGCTGGATGTCGCGGCGGTAGGCGTCGCGGGTGTTGGCCGAGTCGTAGCTGAGCAGCCAGGCCACAGTGAGGTCGCGGGCTTCGCCGGTCAGGCCGGGCGGGAGGGCGAGGGTTCCGACGCTGGCGGGAACGAGGCCGGCGCTCACGCGCCCAGCCTGTCGAGGAACACCTCGCAGTAGATCAGCTCGATGGCGCGCCAGATGACGTCGTCGTCGTAGCCGGCGCGGGCCCACTCCTGCAGGAGGCCGTAGGCGAGTTCGCCGTCGCCGTTGAAGTAGCAGCCGCCGGTCACGTATGCGCACGCCGGGTCGTGATGGTCGGCGTCGTCGCGCGAGTGAGGCGCGTGGATGCCGAGGATCGTCGGCTGCCAGCCGCCGGGAAAGGAGTCCAGGCCGGGGTCGGGGTCCATGCGGTGCAAGGAGAGCTGGACGGCGCCGAGGTCTCCCTGGGCGATCCAGCTGCGTCCGCCGGGGATCGGGTTGTCGGTGTGGGTGTGGGTGATGCGGTGCAGGTCGGTCATGAGGTTCGCCTTCGTCTCGGGTAGTGAGCTGTGCTCATGTTCCTCGCGAGGTGGGGTTCTCCCGCGACACCCCCGACCTTACACCCCCATAACGAGAATTATGAGGGTGTAGAAACGATCATGGAAACTCCCCTCGGACAGCCACCCGAATATGGAAAACTGGCTTGATCGTCGCTCCGCTGAGATCGCTCCCGACTCAGCGCACCACTACGAGCCCCATACAGCAGCACCACCACGGACATCGTGTTCTGGCGTGGAAATCCCGTTCCACGCCACGGGAGCACACCGACGACCGAGGTGGACACCCGCTGCTGGCATGGAGACGCAGTGGACCTGGCCGCCACCCGCCAGCTCGTCGAACAACTCACCCTTACCGCCATCGCGGTCATCGGCGCTCTCGGCGCCATCGGCACCACCGCATTCCTCACCGCCGCCGGCCTCCGCGCCCTCTGGCGCCACCTCTTCCCCAAGCGGCAGAAGCCCGAACCGCCTGACCACCACACACCACAGGCCGACGTCATCGGCGATTAGCACTTTGGCAACCATCACCAACCGCACCCCGCACGTTAGCAAGGCAGGGAATCTCTACCGTTTCGACCGAAAACTCTGAAACCTTGTCACATAGTCGCGCCCCACCTCCGACATGTGAAACACATGCCACCACCCATCGAACCCATGCCATCCATGGAACCCAAGCGCAAGAAGCTGCGCGACACCCTCGACAAGATCACCCTCACCGCCATGCAGGTCGCCGGACTCATCACCCTGGCGATCTTCCTCATCTGGAGCATCCTGCAGCTGATCAACACCCTCTTCTAACCAAGCCGCGGGCGCGCCCCCCGACCACACCGGCGCGCCCGCATCACCCGCTCCACCACCAACAACCGATCCACCCGCACCACCCGACGACCCGCCCCATCCAACCGCGTCGTCCCCGCCGGAAACCACCCCTCCCCCACCCACCGCCGCACCGAACCCACCGACACACCCACCCGACCCGCCGCATCCACCACCGACAACCACATAACCCCAGCATGACCCCACCAAAACCCAACCCCAAGTGCAGCCGCCCGGGTGGCCGGCCGCCGGGGGGTGGGGGGTGTTCGCGGGCATGAGAAAGCCGCGCCGACCGGGGAAGTGGTCGGCGCGGCTCGTGTGCTGCGGCGTTACAGGTCGTGCGCCCACATGACGTCAGCGAGCACGGACAGTTCGGCAGGCGTCGCGTCAGCCCACGTGGTCATGCGCGACAGCGCCAGGTACGCGGTGCCGATGACCAGCACGCGCATGCGTCCGGCTTCATCGATCATGTTCACGGCGTGCGAGATCAGCGTCTCCTCCGCGTTGGCGTCCATGACGATGCCCGACCAGGTCGGCTCAGGGCTGCGCTCCGTGACCAGCCGTCCCATGACGGCCTGCGGGAGACGGTAGTCCTTGACCAGCTTGGACATGATCAACTGGGCGTCGGCGAGGATCTCGTCCCGAACCAGGGTCATGGCTACTCCTTCGTGTGAGAGTGCGCCCACCAGCGGGGATGCTGGTGGGCGCGGTTCGGGCTAGCGGAGGAAGAACGCCGCGTGCGTCGAGACGATCGCCGCGACCATGGGATCGGTGGCGGCGATCATCATGCACGTCAGCAGGGCTTCTGCCTCGCGGCGGGCCGCTACCTCGTACGGGCTGAGGCGTCCGGCGCGCATGTTCGCGCGAGACTGCGACAGGTCAGTCAGCTCGTGGAAGGTCCCGTGCACGCGCACGAGGGTGCGTCGGAGGTCACCCGGCATGGACGCGTCGTCCGCGAGGTGGCGGACGACGGTTGCGCACGTCTCGGGGTTGTCCTCGATGACGACGTACCCGAACGGGCCAGTGTGCAGCGCCGTGGTGACGGTGATCCCGAGACTGACCAGCACGGCCGCGTGTGCGCTCGCGCCCAGCTTGATCATGTCGTCCACGGTGACGCCCACGTTGATGATCATGACTTTCCTTTCGTGATCTTGGTTCGGGTGGGAGGGGGCGCGCTGGGTATGCGCGCCCCCGTGTGGTGCTACTTCGTGGCTCTGGCCGTCTTCGGCGCAGGCTTCGGCGTGACGGTCACGGGCTTGCCGTCGTCCTCGTCGCCCACGGCGACAGTGAGGGCATCTAGCGACGCCTGGAGGTCCGCGTTCTCGGCTTCCAGCGCTGCGACACGAAGCCGCAGGGTGGCCATCTCCTCAGTGCGTCGCATCTCTGCCCGCAGGGTGACCAGGTCGCCGCTCTTGAGCGCGGGCAACTGGGCCAACGGGCTGTCAGCGTCGGCGTGGAGCGCGTGCATGCCGATGACGTGCCGGAACGCGACGGTCTTGCCCTCGCGCGTGGTCATGACGTCTTCGATGCCGCTGTCTTCGGGCAGCTCGATCAGGTCGTTGGTGTAGGTGGCCTGCCCCTTGCCGAGCTTGAAGTCGCCCGACAGGACGTAGGTGGCGATGGTGGGGATGCCGACGTGCCGAACCTCGCGGTCCCACGTGCCGCCGCTGTTCGCTAGGCGGGTGTCGCCTTCTACGGTGGCGATGATCTTGTCCAGAATCTCAGTCGGCGTGAGCTTGATTTCCATGATCTTCCTTCGGCTTCAGGTGGTGGGGTGCCCGCCCCCGGCACCTGGGGGCGGGCGGTTGATGGGTTAGTGATCTTCGTGGTTCAGGGCTTGGTGCCCTGCCACGTGGGGACCGCCTTGCACGTCAAGGACGGTCGTGGTCGCGTCGTCCGGGGCGCTCTGCGGCGCGTCATCTTGGATGCGGTTCCGCTTCCGAGATGCGCGACGTTCCGCGCGCTGGGCGCGCTTGGTGGCCTGTTGACGACGCTTGCGCCACCAGAGCCAGCCTGCGATTCCGCCACCGACCAGGGCAGCACCGAGGAGCGTGAGCCCCACGGTTGTGCCGTCACCCGACACGGGCCGGTAGGCCGTGACCACGGGCGGAACGGTCGGGGTCGTGGTCGGTGACGCGATCACCGGAAGATTCACGGTCGATGCGGCGCGAGGTTCGTCCGGCATCGGGACCGTGGGCGCGGTGATGGGTGCGACGACCGGCGCAGCCTGCGGGGTTGCCGTGGCTGTGACCGTGGCCGTGAGGGAGACCGTAGGACCGGGGGTGCTGGTCGTGACGGTCGTGGTCGGTCCGGGAGTCGTGACGTGCACGGTCGGACCGGGGGTGGTGACGGTCACGGTCGGACCGGGGGTACCGGTCGTCGTGGTGGTAACCGTGACGGGAGGTTGGGTAACCACCTGGGTCGTGGTGACCGTCTCGCGAACGGTCTCCGTGACGGTGGTGGTCGCGGGAGTCGGGACGACAGGTCCCGACGCGTCGGCGATGCCGACGCCTGAGAGCGTGATGACTGCCCAGGTGATCGCGAGACATGCGCCGAGCGACAGCGCTGTCCGGGCGATGCTGGACCGGTTGATGAGTGTCACGTCCGGTTATCGAGGTTCAGCGCGAAAGCGTTACGACCTTTGTTAGTCACGGATTTATAACGCCTATTTCCGCAGGTCAGAGCGCTACTTCGTGCGAAATCGCATCGAAGCAGCGAATTAGTTGCTTCAACAACTACCGGTGGTCGTCGTGCATAGTCAGTCCCCCGCCCTCGTCTCGTCCTTCGTTCGCCTCTCTTCTCTTCCCTTTGTTGATCTTCGGTGCTCGAAATTGGAAGCGCTGTGGTGGTCGCTGGGACGCGTTTGCGGTCGGGTTGGTCTCTCTATACCGGAGACCCCCGTTTCTGGTCTCAGCGTTGCGCTGGGGACCGTCCACGGGGGTCTGGTGGTTCTTTCTCGGTTGCGGTTTCGCTGTCGAGTTCTCCATATTCGGATGTTTGGGTGTAAATCGGTCATCGAGGTGGGGTGTCGTGCTGGTAGCAGTAGGGGGCCTCGCTGTCCCACGGCGACACCCAGATGCACGCGCTGTCGTGTGCGGGCTCGGCGGGTGTCCAGGTGTGCCGGTAGTCGGGGTGGGTGCGGTGGATGGCGGCGAGGGCCTGGAGGTGTTGGTCGTCGGCTGCGGCGAGTTCTTCGTCGAGGCGGGCGCGGAGGAAGGCGATGATGTCGTCGCGGTTCATCGGCGGCGCTGGTGGTAGCGGCTCTTCACGGCTCGGGCGCGGGGCCAGGCGTTGACGCGGAGGCGCTGGAGGAGGTGGACGGCGGCTCGCCACTGCTGGTCGGTGAAGGCGTGCATCTCGTCAACGAAGGTGAAGGTGGGGGTGACGCCGCGGAAGGGGCCGACGGGTTCGCGCTCGTGGGTCATCGCTGCTTGTCCAGGTCTTCGTCCAGCGGCCAGTCGAGCTGGTGATAGCCGAGGGCGTAGGCCCTGCAGGTGCAGCAGCTGCGGCCGTGGGTGTGGTCGGGGTATGCGGCGAGGTGCTCGCGGATGCCGTTGCGCCAGGGGCGGGGGCCGGTTTCGGCGGCGGCGAGGAGCTCGACAACGTCGGGGTGTTCGGTCACTCGGGGTCCTTCTGGTGGGCGGCGTGGTCGCGGGCGGCGCGGCCGGCGCCGAGGAGGGGGTGGTACGGCGTGAGCGGGGGTTTCCAGCCGTTCTGGTTGAGCCAGTCGGCGATGGCGGTGACGTCTCTGTCGAGGAGGGCGGTCTGGATGTGGGGGGCGAGGATGGCGCGTACGGCGGCGCGCATGTCGGCCCATCGCGCTTCGATGTCGGGGTCGGCGGCCATGGCCGGGGCTCCTTTCTCGGTTGCGGTTTCGCTGTCATCTCGTGTGCGTGTTCGGACGGGTTCGCGGGGGTCCTTCCAGTTGTAGGTGTGCGGGACGTCAGCCGGAGTTGGACACAGTAAAGGGAAAGGTTTTAAGGGATAGGGGTTACGGTCACAGCGTGGCCTAACTGGCTGTTTGGTTACGGTCACAGCGTGACCTACGGGCCACGCTGTGACCGTAACCTAAGTCAAGATCATTCCAGTGTTGTCCACAGGGTTGTCCACAGCGTTAGGGTGCGGTCGCAGCGTGGCCTTTCCCGGGTGGCAGCCTCACCGACGCGGGCAACTCGGGCACCCGGTAGTCGACGGCATGCCCCCTTCGGGCGAACACCGGTCGGCCACGCCGGTCCTCCCCCACGGCGACGCGGACCTCGAGGCCGCGGCGCGCGAGCCGCTGCAGAACGTCGGACAGGCCCCGCTCCCCCAGCCCGGCGCGCGCCTGCAACGTCTCCGTCAACGTGATCTTGCTGCCGTCGTCGCGCCGGTCTCCGCGATGCCACAACATGCGGCGCGTCACCTTGTGCGAGCGCTCCGCGATCAGCATCAGCACCAGCCGCTCGGCCCCCGTCAACGGATTCGCCGCCGGTGACTCCAGCCACGCCGCGACCTCGCCCACCAGGCTTTCGGCCACCCAACCCCCTCACACACCTGCGACGCCCTGAGGGATGGGCAACCTGCTGATCACCGTACGACGCCTCACCAACCACGCACGACCACCGTCTCCCCGGTCTCGGTGACCTCGGCCAGCAGCGACACCTCACACTCGTGGCCCACGTCGAAACACGCCGAGCAGATGATGTGCCCCGCAGCCAGGACCGCGGCGCAACCCTGGCAGTAGACCGACGTCTCGATGTGCTCATGCACGCAGCCGGTCTTCGCGCACAACACCGCGGCGGCGCCGCACTCCGTCACGCTGTCCCAGAGCCGCACCGTGCACACCGCCGCGAGCTCGGCGCCCGTCATGACCCGCCCTTGGCGAGTCCTCCATCGGGCTCCCCGACCGGCCGCAGCGGCTGATACCCCTCATGCCAGCCGCAGTAGCAGCGCAGCGGGGCGCAATACGCCCCCTCACCCGGCTCCGGAAGGCCGGCCAACGCCGCCGGCGTGTGCTCCTCACAGCGTGGCCCCTGAATGTACAAACGGGCCGGGCTGCGACCGCAGTACCCGTCCCCGGCACCCCGCCAATATCGGCACCCGGCATCCCTTTCGACAGCGGTTTCGCTTTCAACAATCACAGCGACTCCTTCAGAAACGCCAAGCCCTCCTTGAGCTTGTTCAGCTTCGCCAGCTCGTGCGTCAGCCGCTGAATCTCGGTTCGCTGGTGCATGTTCTGGACGTCGAGCCGCTCATTCGCGGCGAGGAGCTGGTCATGCTCCTCCCCCAGGGTGGCCAGTTCTCGCTGCAGCCCGGCCACACGCGCCTCCAACTCGGTCACGCGCACCGCGGCGTCGTTCGCCTTCTGCAACATCTCGATCAGCTGCCCCACCTCCGGCAAACCCGAAGCAGGCGGAGCCGCAGCAGCCTTCTCCCGACCGGCGTTGGGCGCCGGAACACCCTTCGCCGCGGCAGGCTTCCGGGCGACGGCGAGGCCGCCGTCATCCCACGCAGTCCGAATCCACCAGATGGGCGGGCTGGCGCGCTTCTGGCACTTGATGTGGTTCGTCCGCGTCAGGTAGCCGATCACCTCCCGCTCATACACCTCGTCCCACATGCCGCGGATCTGGCGCACAATCGACGTCAACGCCCCCGTCCACAACACGCCTTCCTCGCGGGCGTTGGTGCCGCGCTCGTCGCCCTGCTTCTTCGCCTCCTCACGCAGCAGCGACCACAGCGCATTCGCGTCAGCGGCCAGGTCCTCCTTACGGGGTCCGCCCTCGATGCGGGCAACGTCGCCGACTTTCGGCATGGACGCGTCATCTCCTTGCTGTAGCGCCGGAGCCACCTCTGGCCCGGCCACGGTTTCGGTCTTCGTCTCGGATTCGGGTGGGGGTGGGGTGAGGAACGCGATCACCTCGGCCTCACGGGCATGCAACATCCGCGCCATCGGGCCCGCGTCCTCCAGCGGACCCGTCACCTGCAGCAGGCCACCCGCCAGGTACACGTGCACACCCATCGCCCGCGCCATCCTGACCAGGTCCCTCACTGACCACGACGACGCTTCCGGCGCCGGCGCCGGCTTCTGCTCCACCGCGGCCGCGAGCGGCGGCCGCGTGGCCAGCGCGCGGATGCGTGAACGCTGATTGAGCAACTCCTGCCAGGCCAGCTTCAAGCGGACTCGGTGACAGAGGCCCGATTCCGGGTTCGTCACCACCCAGGCGTCGCTCTTGCGTTCGACCCGCAAGTTCAGCCGGACGGCTTCCTCACGAACCATCTTCTCCACGTCGGACGCCCGGCTCACGGCAGCCTCTGAGTGTGCAGGAGGATGGTCAGGCAGCGGATGTACCGCTTGCCGACACGGACGTTCACGCCGCGCACTCGGTCGGCCCGGGTCACCCACACGCCGATGCGGCTGCCGGGCGGCTGCCCGAAGTAGATCGCGGCCCGCATCCAGCGGCGGCCCACCACCACGACGACGTCGCCGCCCGCCTGCACGGGCCAGTGCCGCGACCTGCTGAACGTGATCTCGGCCATCACGAGCCACCACTCCCCCGGCCGCCGAACCCCGACCGGGTGATCGTTTTCCCGGACCTGGTCACGATCGTCGTGTCGGCAGGCCGTACCGACGTCGCCCCCCGCACGTAGCCGCCGCTGCTGTTGCCGCCGTACACGTACACGTAGCCGTGGTGTGAACCACCTTCGCAAAACTGGTCATCCACCACGGCGTAGGAGCCGTCCGGCTGCTGAACCGCGCGCACGCAGTCGGCCACCACCTCGTGCTCCTGCGTCGCCAACGCCACCACCGCGGCGACAGCGCCGACCGCACCGAGCGCGATCACACCGGTGCTCCTCATCCGCGCCTCCGCCACACCGGCATGCCGGCCGAATGCGCGAACGCCGCGGCGCCCGCGGACCCCGTCGAGTCGTCCTTCAGGTGCGCAAGCATCCCAGTCCGGCCGCCCCGGCCGAGCGCGAGACCGACCATGAATCCATTCCGGTACGGCCCGGCCGCCTTCTCCAGCTCCGGGATGTCCCACCGCGCCGGGAAGCACTCGACGGCGATGCCGCTGGCGACGGCGGCCCACTCGAACGCGTGCCGGTCTCCGCCCCTCGGCTCCCGCTTGTCCGGGCCGTAGCCGACCAGGAGCCGGAAGATGCCGTTCTCCCGCTCGTACAGGTCGGCCAAGTCCTCCACGACGCGTCCTCTGCGCGCCCCACGGGAACCCGTGTAGACGAGGGTGAGGAGATCCGGTGCCGCCCAGGCGTCTACCGCGGCGTCGAAGTTCGCAAGGACGTGCGTGGCCAGGTCCTCGCTGATCGGATAGTTCCTCAGGATGTCGGCCAGGAGAGCGCCGAGGTGCCGCTTCTGGCCTGCGGTGAGGAACGGCTGCTCACTCATGCGCGGCCTCCGACTCCTCGGGTCGGCCGCCCTGGGCGGCGGCGCGGGCCCGGTTGATCGCCCCGTGGTACGGGCACGACCACTCGGTACAGCCGCCGGTGTCGGGGAACGTGAGGTCTCGATCATCTGTCATGTCTGGTTGCCTTCCTGATCGGGTGTGCGAGCTGGCTTGGCGTGCCACAGCCAGCAGGCGGAGCACCGGAACGCCCGGTGCCGGCGGCCGGTCCTGGCGGTCAGCTGATCCGCTTCCGCTTTCGCGGCCTGGCGGCGCAGATGGACGCGGTACAGGCACACTTCTGCGGCCCGCCGCAGCTTCCAGCGGGTGCGCGCGTCGAACTGGTCAGCAGGCATCCGTCACCTCGTCGGAGAGCTTTTGCGCCCAGCGGGAGCGGGCCTTGGCCAGGTAGACGTGGGACACGCCGAGTCGCTCAGCGGCCTGCACCAGATCGAAGCCTTCGACGGCCATGAGCCAGTCGGAGTCCTCGGTGAGCGCCTGGTCACGAGTCTCACGCGCGCCCCGGTCGGGGACGGCTTCCGGGTCGTCGATGCTGTCGTCGTCCCACGCCAGCGGCGGCATCCACTTGGCGGCCCGAGCCCGAGCCCGGGTCATGTTCACTGCGCGTCGCTCCTGCCTAGTCTGCTGAGGCGGTTCCTGATTCCACAGCCGGTCGTACAGCGCCCGAACTCGTTGAGCTGTGCGTGCCTCGACCTGGGGCAGCTTCAACGTCCACGACAGGACGGATCGGTCGGTCCCCATCTCTCTCGACAGCCAGGCCAGGCACCAGCCCTTGACCATGAGCGCCTGGATACGACGATGGGTGCCTGTGGCCGAGACGAGCATCCGTTTCGGAATCTGGTTGTGGGTCGGCCAGAACGCCAGGATGCGTTCAGCTCGCCACGTGTGGATCTTGCTTGGCCCCCTCAGATGTTTGTGCCAGCCAGCGACGCGCACGATCGTGAAGTAGCCCACACCGGTCAGGTCGGCGATGGCCCGTGGGCCGAATCCTGTCTCGCGGCGCAGGCGCTCCAAGTGCTCCCGAACCGGCGCAGGATCGGTGAACGGCTGCCAACGGCCTTCCTGCTTCAGTTGCGCCTTGCGGACCTCGTACTGCTTGTGCAGCTTCAGACAAGCCGGGCAGCAGCAACCGTGTTTGCGGGAGGTGCGACGGCTGTGATCGCTTCCGTCAGCGCGTCCGGACATCGGCAGTCACCAGGTCGTCGTACTGTCCTGTCTTCACTGCGTCAGCGAACGCGGCGAACTCGCCGGGCGTTACGGTGAGCACCGGCCCGTCGGGCACGGTGCTGTCGCGGATGAGCACCAGGCCGTGGCCATGCTCGACATCGGCGCACCCGGCGGCGCAGCCGGCCGGTGGCCGCCACACCTCCACGCAGGCGCTGTTGCCGTTGCAGGATCGGGGCTTCTCCCAGGTCATCAAAGGCTCCTTCGTTGGCTTCGGGTCTTGCGGCGGGAGTCGAGCGCGATCACGTTGTCCGGCAGCGGCGCCGGTTTCGGCGGCCCCTGCTTGCACGTGGTGCCGAGGACATGCGGCACGAACCGGTCCTCGCCCGGGTTCAGCGGTGGCGCGTCGACGCCGTCAAGCGAGCGGGATCGCCACACGCGAGGGCTGCCGACCGGCAGGCACGCCATGTTCCCGGCCGGGTCCGGGCGCGGGTCGACCGGTAGCCGACGGCCTCTCGCGGTGATCGTCCAGAGAATCCGCCTGCGGCACAGGCCGCAGACGGACAACTCACTGGGGTGCGGAACCATCGCTGTCCGGCACGTAGCCGTGGTGGTACAAGGCCAGCGCCGCCGCCAAGTCGCCGGGGGTGATGTCGTAGCCTTCGACGCGGGTGACGATGGAGCCGGTGTGGTCATAGACGGGGTGCACCGGATGCGTGGCCCGTCGCGCCCTCTTCGGCTGCTTTCGGAGGCGCTTTCGCTTCCGGGATTTGTCTTCGTCTTCGATGTCGTATTCCATGATCGTTCTCCCTATGGTTGATCGTGTGGCCTGTGGCGGGCTGCAGTGCCGAGACCCATCACCGCGACGTAGCCGGGCAAGATGAGGGTGACGGTGCCGATCGCCAAGATGATGACGCCGAGCGTCGGGTGATGCTGGAAGCCGTACCAGGACACGGCGGCGACGAACACCTCGGCGAGGAGCAACGCCAGCAGCCGGATCATCGGAAGAGCTCGTTGTAGGTGGCGACCGACCAGATGCGGATGATGCACCCGGGCTCCGGCAGAGCGTCGGGATGGTCGTCTCCGGCGTACAGCTTCCGGGGGTTGCGGTAGGCGACCACGCAGGCGTCGTCCTTCCAGATGTTGGCGGTCGTGAGCGCATCCTCCGTCGAACGAATGATCTTCGACAGGTCCGGATACGTGGTGTGGAACGGGCGGCGGACCGTCTTGCCGCGCGGCAGCGAGAAGCTGAAGCCCGCGATGAGCGGCTCGTTCAACGTGACCCAGTCGGGCCCGGCCGCCGCGCGCGCGGCCTCCTCGACGGCCTTGCGCCACGGGGCGACCTTCTTCGACGACTCCTGCTGGACGACGCGGCCGGTGAAGACGCGGTTCTTCCCCTTGCCTTTGTAGATGGGGCGGCCGTTCTTGCTGCCCTGCGGGCCGGGCACACCCAGCGCGGTGATCGTGATCAGCGGTTCCATGGTGTGCTCCTGTCCGGCTACCGCCACGACTGCACGGAACGCAGACGACGATCAGTGCCCGGCACGACAGCGGCCGAGGACCGCGGCCGGCCGCGCACGATGTAGACGGCGCCGATGACTGCGGCCGCGTGCACGAGGGCGCCCACGAACGCCAGATAGCCGACGACGATGGCGAAGATCCACGTCATGGTGGTCCTTTCGGTAGGAGTCACACAGGAGCCAGCCGAGCAGGAACCCGGCCTGGGCGGAGAAGACACCCCACCCGGTCAGCAGCCACGGCAGCAGCTGCTCAACCGGAGTGGGGACGTGCAAAAACGTCACTGGCCTGCCTCACCGGAATGCACCCGATGAACGGCGGCCAGCGCCTCGCGGAGGCCGGCGTTGTCGTCCACTTCGAGAGCCAGGGCGGCCTGCAGGGCGCGCATGCGGCCCTGGTAGTCGCCGCCCTCCAGAGCGCGGGCGGCGAGCTGCTGGGCCTGGGCCAAACCGCCTGCGTCGCCGGCGTCGATCGCGGCGATCGCCGTCATGGCGTCGGCGTAGCTGGCCTCGCGCCGCTTGGTCACCTCGTGCCGTTCGCGCTCGTCGTCCGCGATGCTAAAGGCGTGGATGAGCTGCCGTCCGGCGTCCTGCACGACCCGGCGGAAGCGGCCGGTCAGGTAGAGGAAGCAGCTGATCATGCCGAGGATGCCCCACAGGACGCCGTCGACGATGTCCCAGAGGCTCATGGGGTGCCTCCGGCGCACTCCGGGTGCGAAGCACCGTCAGGGCAGGCGTCGTAGACGTCGCGGCTGACGTCGATCTCCCGGTCGACGCCGCCGGTGCGGACGATGAGCGTCCACTCCTCCGCCTCCCACGTCTTCACCGGCACGCACACCCGCTTCTTCTTCGCGCCGGTGCCGCGCGTGACGCATGCCGACTTCGTCTTGTACTCGCTGGGCTCGTACGCGCGGCCGACCACCACCGCGGCGGCGGGCGTGGACGGCATGTGCGGCGGGCTGCTTGGTGCGCACGCGACGACCGCGATGAGGAACAGGGACACCCAGAAGAGCGCCACCAGCACGGGGAGAGACAGCTTCACTTCTCACTCCTGATGCGAAAGCTGAAGACGCGGGCATGAGCGGTGCCGAGACGCTGCGCGAGCGCGCGGCTGTCGACGCCGATGCTGGTCAGTTCCCGGTCGAGGCCGGCCAGGGTGGCGGCCAGGTCACGGCCCAGGCCGTCGGCCAGATTCCCTTCGGCCTCGATCGCGAAAAGCAGCTTGTTGAGCCCGGTCAGCAGCGGCTCGATCCGGATGGAGACGTTGTGGAGCGCGCCGAGCAGGTCGGCTACGTCCGCTGGCTCCGCCTCGGCTGTCGTGCACTGGTCGATGAGGCGAGCGCACGCGGCCAGAGCCGCGGCGACGTCGCTGGGACCAGATGCGGTCATGATCGTTACCTTTCGGTTTCGGGTGGGGTAGAGCGGCGAAGAGCCGCGTGGGGCCGGATGTCGTTCAGCAGCAGGTCGGCCACGGCGCCGGGCAGGCAGATGCGGTGGCCGAGCAGGACAGCGCGCAGTACGCCGATGGTGGGCAGGCCGCCAGGGTGCCGCCACAGCGAGCGGTCGCCGTCGCTGGCCTGCGCGGTGAAGGTGCGGCCGCTGTGGTCCCAGGCCACGGTGACGGTGACGCCGTGGTGACTGGCGTAGGTGTGCGGCTTCACCGGTGGTGATCCTGCGGCGAGGGGATCGGGGGGATGAGGCCGGTCAGGTCGCGCGTGTCGTCGCCACCGGGATTGTGGCTGGGGCACGGCCCGAACTCCGAGCAGCCGCACCCGGCCAGCGGCGGCTCCGCCAGTCGCAGCCCCGCCGAGGCGCTGGGGGCCGCGGCCGGGACGCCGGCGTGGGCGGCGGCGAGGGCGCGCTGCTCGACGGCCGCCTGGACGCCGTCGAGGGCGTTGATGATGTCGCGGCGCACCGCGTCGGCGACGGCGATGAGCTTCTGCATCAGGAGGAGGCCGTCGCCGAGGTCCTGCGGGTCGCGGGGGTTGACGCTGATGCGGTGGGTGCCGAGGGCGAGGGTGATGCCCTCGGGCGTGACGTGGTGGAAGACCTGCTCGGGCGTGGGCTGGTCCTGGTTCACGTTGATGGACATGACCATGGCGGTGCTCCCTTTCAGGAGGTGAGGGGAAGGTGCTGGGCCCCGGGCCGGGGCCCAGCACGGGGGGGGGGTTACGGCTGGTGCTTTTCGGCGCGAAGCTGCTCCAGGAACGCGGCCAGTTCGGCGGCGGTGGCCGCCAGGTGGGAGACGCTCATCGCCTTCTCGAATCTCTTGGTCAGCTGGGGGATGGTGCCGCCGCGTGCCTGCCACTCCGCGCGCACCTCCGCGACGACGTCGGCGCGCACCAGTTGGCCGTCATCGCGCGGCGTCTCCTGCTGCTCGGTTGATTCCTTGAGGCGCTCGTAGTGGTCGATGACCTCATGCGCCTGCGCGGGTGTGACCTTCGTGCGGGTTGTGATCTCGACGCCGACGACGTCGGAGATGGCGGTCCGCACGTCGTTGTCGTCGGTGATGCCGCGCTCGGCCAGCAGCGCGTGAAGCTTGTTCATCTGGCCGCGGCTCGCTCGGTTGGCCTGCTGGGCTGCGTCGTTGAGGGCGTCTGCGCGGTCGCTGGCCTGCCTCGGCATGTCCGCGATCGGCCCCCGCTCCGGCGCCGGGCGGCCGTCCTGGACGACGTCACCTTCCATTGTTGGAAGCGGAATAGCTTCCAACCTGGCGATGACGCGGTTGGCCTCGTCCTCGGTGAGCTGCCGGGCGGACTTGGCCTCGCCGATCGTCTCCTTCACCAGGGCCAGCGCCTGTTCCTTGTTCAGGCCGCGTTCGCGAACGAGTTGGATGATGCGCCTGTCCTGGTCGCCGGTGAGCCCGCCGGTCGGCGGCCGGCGAAGGGTCACGGACTCGCGGATGGGCTGTGTCGGCTCTGTCTCCTCGGGCTCGATCCGCTCGGTGACGCGGGCTGGATCGGCGCTGGGGTCGAAGTCCGTGCGGACGCCCTCGTCCACCGCGAGGCCGGTCGCCAGGTCCAGCGCCACCGGTATCGACTTCACGAGCCGAACGCGGATCATGGTCTTGCGGCCCATCTCGTTGAAATGGTCCCGCCAAGGGCCCACGACGCCGCCGTCCTTCTTGGCCATGGCGTACTTGTCGCGGTGCTCCTGCATCTCGGCCTGACTCATCGGCTCGGTCAGGATGCGCTGGGTTCCGTACTCCCCCTGAATCTGGGCCAGGGCATAGAAGCCGAGGACCGGGCCACGGTCCGTGCCCAGCGTCGGCATCCTGTGGACGAGCAGATCCTGGCCCAGGTCCATCTCGAACATGTCGCCTCGGCGGACAATGTTCGACTGGACGGCGACCACCTTCGGGTGCCGGTAGGCCAGGTCGGAGTAGCCGCGGTAGCCGATGATCACCTGCGCGTCGGTGCGCCTCTCCTTCCAGTTCTTCATCGGCAGCAGCCACGCATGCCCCAGTCCTGCGACGCCGGGGCGCAGGCCCAGCTGGGCGCACGTCATCAGGCCGCCCAGGACGGACGGGATGAAGCACTCGGCCAGCTTCGGCGTGACGCGTAGGCAGTTCAGTGCGTCCTGCTTCAGCTGGGCAACGGTCACGCCTCGGGGCAGGACGGCCTCGAACTCGTCGGTTTGACGGCCGATGCGGGTGTTCATCTCTTCGATAAGGGCGGGTAGGCGCTCGCTCACGCGGCTTCCTCCTCGGTGGGCTCAGGGGGTGGCAACTTGTCGAGGCCGGGGTCCGGCTTCACGTAGGGGCGGCCAGCGCTGGACAGCTGCCGGATCGCGTAGGGGCGGCCACCGTGTACGGCCCGGCGGGCGGCCCCCATCCGGTCGGCGACCTTGGCCATCACGAGGCGTCGTCGGCTATCGGCGGCTTCGACGTCGAGCACGACGGCGTGAAGCTCGTCCGCCAGGTCCTTAGGCAGCTCGACCACGGCGTTGCGGTCAATCTGCGGGTGCAGTCTGCGCACCGTGGCGTAGGTGGCGGGGTGGTCGTCAAGCTCCGGCCGCTCGTCCCAGAACACGCTCGCGAGGAAATCCTCGGCCGCGTCACGCAGCAGCGCCGCCTCGTCCGGGTCGTAGTCGATGACGTACTCGCGGAACTCCAGCCGCTCCCCCAGGACGGCGAACCTCCACCGCTTCACGCCGAAGGTGTCCATGTACCAGACGACCTGCACCCGGTAGTAGAGCGGCACCTGATCAGTGCCGGGGTGTCCCCAGCCGGAGGCGTAGGAGTCGGCGTCGGACTTGAACTCCGCCCCTTCGACGAGGACACCGTCGCGCCAGCAGAGCGCGTCCGGGCTGCCGAGCTGGTAACCGCGATCGGCGTGCACGAACGTGCCGCCCGCCGTGACCTTGAACTCGGGGTGCTGATCGGCGAACCAGGCGCGGATGCTCGGCTCCAGGTAGTGGCCGCGTTCCTGCGCCCGGGTCGACGACTCCGGGACAAGCAGCCCCTGCTGCAGGCACCACTCGCTGTACGGCGACGCCCACGGCGACTTCCCGATCACCGCGGCGATCGACGACCCTCCGAGCCGGCCGCGCCGGATGCGGCGGCCGCGGCGGCTGTCGGGCCGGTACCGGCCGAGGTAGCGGGCGGTGCCCGCGTCCCTGGTCAAAACGGTGGCTCGTCGTTGAAGAGACCCCTTGGCTGTTCCGCGTCGCGGCGGGGGCTCGGCAGCTCCAGCGTGAACGGGCCGTAGCGGCGCTCGGCCTCGGCCAGTTTGAGATTGCCTGGATATCGTGCGCCGAACTCCGCGTTGAGCGCGACGTAGCCGTCCGTGCAAAGTCGGTCGTTGGCTTCGCAGTCGGGACAGTCGATGTCGACGGCCAGCCAGCGTTTCCGATTGTGGTCGCGCCACACATCCCCTGGGACGGGCGGCCAATCGACGGAGGCGACCAGTTGATGCCCCGTGTTGGGGTCGTCGGTGCGGAAGTAGACGTTGGCCATGTTGGCGCATCCCTCGGTGCTTGCGGCTCCGAAGCGGGCCGGGTCCTTGGGATCGATGTAGACGATGCGGCAGGTGCGGGTGACTGTGACGACGTCACCGAGGCGGTACAGGGGCTCAGCCACGGCCAGCCTCCTGACTGGTGCGGGCCTCGCTCGGGACTTCCAGCCGGAATGGGCCGTACAGATGGTCGGCCTGCGTGAGTCCTTTCTCGTCCTCGTAGCGGTGGCCAATCTCGGACGTGAGCGCGATGCCGAGGCCATCGTCGTCCGCGGCGTGAGCGAACCAGCGCAGACCACCGCCGGTCCACACGTCGCCCTGCAGCGGCGGCCACAGCGCCGACGTCACCAGCTGATGCTGGTCAACAGGCTGGTTGCTGCTGAACATGAGCGAGAAGAACTCGCCGGTGCTGCCCTCGACTTCGACCAGGACCATGGTCGGCTCGTCCGTGCCGGTCTTGGTGACACGACCGACGTAGGTGATCTTCACCAGGTCGCCGACCTGGTAGACGGGTGCGGTCATGGTCAGCTCCTCTGCTCTTGGCGGTAGGCGAGGTTGTCGGCGTGCGTCAGCTGCTGCTCGGCCGGGTTCGCCGCGTCGCGGTACGGCGGGAACGTGGAGTACGGATGGGCGCGGTCATCAGCGGTGATCGCGTCCGTGTAGGCGAGGATCTCCTCGTCGGACGGGTGGCCGAACGTGGGGCGGCGGGCCATCAAATCTGCTCCGGCCGCTTGGGCAGCCGCTCACGGACGGCTTCGAGCAGGTCGAGGTCGAGACGGATGAGGTTGCTGCCGTTCTGGGCGCGGACCTGCTCCTCCAGGTGGGCGGTCAGGTGCCGGAGGGGGCCTTCGGTCCGGGCGGTGATCGCGGCGCGGACGGCGTCCATCACGTCCTTGCCGACGACGATCAGGCCGCCGCTGCCCTGGGCGCGTGCGCCTTCCTCCAGGAGGGCGATCAGTTCGTCGAGAGGCATGTCGTGGGCCGCGCGCAGGATGCGGCGGCGCAGCAGCCCGGTTTCGGGGGTGCCCGTCGTGGTCGTCAACGGACACCCCCGGCGGGGGACGCGCTTACGGCTACAGCGTCGCCGTGGGGGGCGGTGCACTCCGCGCGGGCGTCAGGCGTGATGAGGTTGAGGAGGTCGAGCAGTGGCCGCCACGACACAGTTTTGATTGCGGAATCGCTTCCAAGAATGAGTGCGGACTCGGCTTCGGCTGGGGCGGGTGCAGGCAGGTGGGCGAGCCAGGAGCCGTCCGGCCGGGCCGCGTACGCGATGTACGACGGCAGGCTGAGGCGGTGCCGCTGGTAGCAGACGATGACGCCGGCGGCGTGGACGGCGGTGATGGTCCAGGTGCCGCCGTCGGTGGTGAGGACGCGTTTGACGGGGTCGAGATGGGACATGTGGGCTCCGGTGTCGGGCGAGGGGCTATCGGATCGCGGGGTGGTAGGACTCTGCGAGCAGGCGGGTCACCTCAGCGCGCGGGATGAAGTGGCTGCGGGCCCCTTTGCTGCTATCCAGCGCGTTGGTGTGGATCAGGGCGTACACGTAGTAGTGGCTGACGTTGAGCGCTTCGCCGACTTCGGCGACGGTCAGGTGGTCGTCGTCGGGTTTCTCGGCGACCTTGGCGGTTTCGAGGTAGCGCACCAGTTCGGAGTGCGGGATGCGGCGGGTTTTGCCCTGCAGCTGGTAGTAGCTGATGCGGCGATCTTTCATGTGTGCGATGACCGTTTTGCTGGAGTAGCCGCTCGCGCGGGCGAATTCCGCAACGGTCAAGAGATCGACGTTGTCGGGATCATGAGACGGAGGGGAGTCCCCCATCTCATGGTCATCAACTCCCTGATGATCATGGTGCTTGTCGTCTGCGGTCACTAGCAAACTCTAGCGGTTTCTGCGATTTACCAACAGTGGATCTGCACACAATTCCGCAGAAACCGCTATTTAAGGGTGATCTGTGCAGATCGTATGGGCGGAAAACGCAGAAACTGCTAGCCTGGCGCCCATGGTCGCGCACCACCGCGAGGCCGCAGCCACTGGAGGACAGTCGTGGCCACCACGCGACCGCCCGAAGCCGAACTCATCCACACCCGCCGGATAGCAAGGCTCGAGAAACTCACCGTTCAAGAAGCCGCCCGCCGCGCTGAAGATCTCAGCGGTGAACGGTTCGCCGAATCCACCTGGCGGCTCATCGAACGCGACGGCAGCCGAATACCCGGCAAACTGGCCCTCATGGCCCGCGTTGTCGGCAACATCACCCCCGAGGACTTCGACGCCATCGGCAGACCAGACGCCGGCGACGCCCTGCGTCTGGACCAGCAGCAGCGCGAGGCCCCACCCAGCGTCACGGACGCGGTCCGCGCCCAGATCGCCGAAGAATTCCGCAGCTCCATGCCGGACGAACTGTGGGAACTGGCCCAGGCCTACAGCGACATCGACCAGCTCGACGCCTCCCCCGAGCAGCGCGCCGCGATGAAGGCGGCGTTGCGCGAACATCTCGCGTCCGGGCAACGCCTGCACGACAGCCACCTCAAGATGATCAAAAACTAGGGGTCTCCCCCAGTTAGCTTGCCTGGCTCAATGGAGAGTCCAGCGCAGGCACCAGCTTGTGTTGCGCCGCATACACGCCGAGCTGGAAGCGCGTGGTCACGCCGCACCGCTCCATCAGCGCCTCGATCCGGCGGCGAACCGTCCGATCCGAGAGCATCAGGCCTCTCTGCAGCTGCCGATCCGACGCTCCGCGCGTGAGCAGCCACAAGATTTTCAAGTCCTCATCCGACATCGGCGCCTCGCTGGGCCGGGCCCCTTGGGCTACCGACCCCACCGGCATCGCCGCCTGCCAGCGTCGTTCGAACTGCTCAACGAGCACATCCATGATCGTGCCCGGACGAATCAGCAACGCAGATCCGTCTTCATCGGGGTGCCGGGCCGGATACTGCGGCACCATGCCGAGCTGCCGGTCGCCGATCACCATCTTGTGGTCGAGGTGCTTGGTCATGCGGATCTCGCACCCGATGCCTTCGGAGTGCTGCAGCCCCGCCACCGCGTCCGGGTCGTCGAGCACCTCCTCCTCCACGATGATGCGGCAACAGGCCAGATGAAGGTTGGGTATGCCGTCATTGCCGATCATCCGCTTGAACGGCGCCGTATGGAAGGCAAGTACCTCGGTGCGCGCCGTGTCATGGATGCGCTGGAACGCCTCTCGCATCTGCGCCGGGTCCGCGAGCACATCGACACTCCCCTGCTCGACGGGCACATGGTTGGCCTGCAGAAACAGCTGATCCATGTCCGGCAGCAGAGCGCGGAGCCGCTCCAGCGCCGCCTGCCATTCCAGCATGGCGGGCGCCAGGCCCAGCGACGGTTTGCACGCCCGCACCGGGTCCACCCCCATGACGAGGCCCCGCTTGCGCAACGACGTCAAGGCTGCATGGGCCTGCTGACCGTACTGGTCCAGCAGGTCGGGCCTGGGCTGTGGCCCAGAAGCAAGGAGCAGGAGGTAGACCTCCTGCTCCAGCTGATCCAGCCCGAGAATCTCCAACATTGAGCCCCCTGGTGTGCTCAGTTGTCCCGGACAGCGGCGGCCTTTCTGCGAAACCGGGCTGCGTGTTCGACCCCGAGCGCATACGCGGCCACCAGTTGGCGGCCCTCGACGTGCCGCCGCCAGGCGAGCACCGTCACGGGTACGGCTACGCCTGCCGACCACATGCTGATCTGCACGAGCGTCTGCCAGGGGCTGGCGTGCAAGGTGACGCTGAGCATGCCGGCGACGATCGTCGTGAGCCAGCACGCCGCCGCGGTGTTGGCCAGCAGCTGTGTGCTGCGCGGATGGTTCATGGGGGGCTCCAGGGTTCGGAGAGGAACAAGGGCTGGAACACGGCTGGCGATTACCAGCCGCCGGTGTGGCCCTGCGGCGCAGCGGGCGCCGACGACGACGTGGCCGTCGTGGTGGTCGTGTACGTGACCTGCTTGACGGTCTTGGTCGTGAAGGTGCCGTCGGCGTTCTTCGTCGTGGTGACCGTCGTCGTCTCGGTGCGCTGTTCCTGCGGCGCCGTGGCGCTGTTCGCGGCCGGCTCCCCGGACGGGCTCGGCTCGGGCGTCTCGGTCTGTACCGAGGTGGGGGCCGCAGACGGGTCTGGCTCCTGGGCGTGGGCGGCACCGGCCATGGAAGCGATGAGCACCGAGCCTGCGGCAATGGTCAGCAGGCGGGACGCAAAAGTCATGGATCGTTCCGTTCGCGAGAGATGAGGGGAAACGGCACAACGTCACCAGCAGCCCCCGACGTGTGCCAGCGAAGGGCCGTTCATGTTTCCTCGCAAGGGTAGATCCCTGTGGAGCGGATGTGTCAAATGTTGCACGTGACCGATTTCGGCGGGGCCGGAACCGGCCACGAAATACATGAAATAGGTAACAATTCCGTCCCGACGCAGGGTGGGGCGCAGACGGTAGATTCTTCCGATGCGATAGTGGCCCCCGCGCGAGATAGGCCAGACCCCTATCTCGTCACACGGGGTGACGGACAAAGGAGCAAAGACGCATGTCGCTCATGACGGGGGCCCTGGCCATCATCAGCGGAGCAGCGGCTGCAGCCGCACTGCTCACCTCGGCGCTCCTCACGCCGGGAGCGCTCGCCCTCGCTGTGTTCGGCATCTCGCTGCCCACGTGCACCATCGCGCTCCTGCGGCTGGCCCGCCACCGGCTGACGCCCGAAGATGCCTACCAGCAGGGTCTTCGCGAGGGCGCTCCGACGCAGCCGGATCACCCTCGCTAAGACGGCCTGGTGCTGCTACGGCAGCGCGAACTCGCCGTCTTTGGCGCCCAGCTCGAACGCCGTCCACTCCCGCTCGGTGAAGCGCAGCACCGGCCCGCCGCGGTCCTTGCTGTCGCGCAGCTCGACGACTCCCCCGGCGAGCCTGACCTCCACGCATCCCCCGGACTCCGAGTGGGGGCTCTTGCCCCAGTCGGGTGTTAGCACGCTGTCTCCTTCATGATCTGTGCGATGAGGTCCGCTGACTCCGTGACCGTGAGGGCCTGCTGCGTCAGCACCCCGAAACGGCGCTCCCACTGGTCAACGTGCGGACCCTCCTCCATGATCGCAGCAGGGCCTCCCTCGCAGTACAGGCGGGTCGGGAGGTCAGGAGCCGTCAACAGCACGAACGATCCCATCAGGCCGGCGTGCTCGTGCACCTCGGCCGGCATCACCTGGACGGCGATGTGCCGCTCGCGGCCTGCGGTCAGGAGCCGCTGCAGTTGCTCGCGCATCATCTGCGGGCCACCGAGGCGGGCACGTAACGCGTGTTCACCGACGACGACCTCGAGGTCAGGCGGATCATCGCACCCCAGAATCCACTGGCGGGCGATGCGAGCGCGGGCGATCATGGCCACCGTGGACGGCTCGTCCCACGGGTGTACGGCGGCGATGACGGCGCGCGCGTAGTCGCGGGTCTGGAGGAGGCCGGGAATCAGCTGGGGCTGCCAGGTGCGGATGAGGCGGGCCTCAGTCTCCAGCGACACATACGGCACCGGCAGGACGCGTTCGTAGTCCTTCCACCAGGATCGCTGGTGGGCTGCGGCCAGCAGCTGCAGGCACTCGGTCCGGATGGGTTCGTCGGCGCCGACGCCTAACGCGTCGAGGAGCCGGTGGACATCGCCGGCCATGACGCGTTTGCGGCCAGTCTCCAGGGTGCCGACCTTCGCCGTCGACCACGACACCAGCTGGGCGACCTCGGCAAGCGTCAGCCCCCGCTCGATTCGCAGGCCGCGCAGGCGCTGCCCGAGCATCTCCAATCGGAGAGGTGGGCTAATACGCGTCGGCATGGCACCAGATTGTTCCGCCTCAGATTTGTCGGCATAAGGGTGCCCTGCACATCTTGATGTGGATGTGACAGAAATTCTGCCGAAGCGGTAAACCATCGTGCCTGTTTGCGCGTCTGGAATTGCCGCTATGGCACACTCTCGGCCGGAAGGTCGTTTCGCTGCGCAGACGAAACGGCCTTTCCCCTATTTCTGACCTGGGCGGAAGTGCACCTTGTGCCCATCGGCGGCGAGCAGCCGCACGTCATCGCCCTCCTCGACGATCAGCACCGGCACACCCGTCGCGGGGATGCCGAGCTCGCGGGCCTCGGCCGGGTCCGGCATCCGCGCGGACACCCACGCCTCGCCGTTGATCTCCACCTCGACCTGGTCGACCGGCTCCACAACGAAGCTCCCGCGGCCCTTCTGGGTGCGGATGAGACCTTCGGCACGCAGGACGGCCAGCGCTTCCTCGACAGTGGCGACGCCGACCTCGTGCTCGGCGGCCAGCTGGTGCAGGGATCTCAGCTTCACGCCCGGCGCCAGCCTGCCCGACTTGATGTCGTTGCGGATCACGTCAGCGAGCTGACGGAACAGGGGCCGGTCCGCGTGCGGGTCGAGAGTCACACAGGAATCGCATCAGGGCTATAGCGCCGTCCTACTTTAGCGTCTAAGCGCTTTAGCGCTAAGGTTGACGAAAACAGCGAAACCCGAGACCGGAAGATCACTACCCCATGACTTCCCGCGCGCCAGCCCCTCATGTGAAAGCACCCGTCTATGAGCCGATCCCGCAGTTCCTGGTGCGGCTGTACGGCCCCCGCCAGTGGGTCGCCGTCTGGCCCAGGACCCCGTGCCCGGCCTGCCGGATCCGTGTCCGGCGCATCCGGGCCGTCTGGGCGGCCGAGTGGAAGCGCCCCCTGGACGCCATCGAGATCGCCAGTGACCTGCCTCAGCGGATCACCTCCTCCCTGTATGTCGGCCTGCAGGCCGAATGCGCTTTCGCCCGCATCCGCCGTAACCTCGTCGCGGCTGGTCGGCGGCGGCCATGGTGACCTCTGCCTCCGACTGGGTGAGCACCTTCTACGACGACCCGGCGCAGGCGCAATCCATGTGCGACCTGCTCATGAGCGTCCATCCCGGATGGGTCATCTGGCGTGGACCTGACCGGTGGTGGCGGGCCCGCCGCCGCTGCTGGCCGGGCCACGCCCTCGACTGGACCAGCACCCGGGCGGGCGTCCTGAACTACTGCATCCACCTGGACGAAGCGACCCGCGTGACGGCGGCCGCGGGCCCCGCTCGTGAACCCCACGCCTGGACTGCCCGTGGCTGCCGGGACGAGGTGAGGTAGCCGTGGCCACGCCCACACCGGAGCCGCAGGACTCATCGGCCGAACCCGAACAGGAGACGCCGGCACCTGCCGCGCCTGTGGCGAGAAGACCGCGGAAGCCGAAGGTTGTGTCGGCTGCGCCGAGCATCGCAGCGGGCTTCACCGCGGTGCGCGCGGCGGATGGAAGGACTGCCCACATCTTCCGAGATGGCAGGAAGTGGACCCGGCGCAGTTGGTCTCTCGATACGCCATGGGATGAGTCCGTGCTCAGATTCCTGATCGCTGAACTGAACTACGACCATGGCGGTCGGGAGGCTGCGCGCGGCCAGCGACGCGACCACACGTTCACGCAGAGGGAAATCAAGGCCGCCAAGGCGGCGAACATGGACCTCGTGCACGTCGAGCGTGAGCTGAGAAAGGCCGCCTACTCGATGCTGCTCTACATGATCCGCGGCGGCAGCGACTAGCTGCGGCCCACACGCGGAACGGCCCCAGCCTTCGCGGGGAAAGCTGGGGCCCGCCGCAGCAGGTAGTTGTGACACTCACCCACCTTTGCCGGACTTTACGCCTTCTCCTTGGCTTCGGCGACCAGCTCCGCGACCTTACGCGGAGTCATGCCCGTGATCTCCTGGATGCGCAGGCGCGGCACCAGTGACTTGCCTTCCGCGTTGGGAACATCGACCGGCGGCCCCGTCACCTTCACGATCGCGGCATGCCACCGCGCCTCTGCCTCCCGGTAGAGGGCGGTCTCCTGTTCCAGGAACGTCTCGGCGGCTTGGCGCTGATCCGCTGGTGCAAGCCGGCCGGGGTTGGGCGCCATGGGGCGCCGGGGCGCGTTCATGGCCACATCGTAAACGAAGCTCATTGCGATTCAACCTCGACCATTGAGGTGACTTTGGCGAGGTATTCGTCGTCGGTCCACAGCGCGCTGCAGCCGCCCACGCGCACATCGCATTCGATGTAGGTTTCGCCTGACGTGCGGATGAGCGCCCGCAGATCGCAGGACGGGCACGGACCGTCAAGTTCCACGACGTGCACGCGCCACGGCGCGAGCCGGTGCGCGACGCGCCGCAGCTCGTCCAGCTCCGCGCACATGTCGTCGATCCACGGCCGGGTGGTGGCCCAGTCCACGTGCCGCTCCAGCCACGGAGCCACCTCGTCCACGGTCGTGACCGCCGGGTACGTCAGGCCGCGGTGCTCGGCGATCAACCACACCCACGACTTCAGCACATCGCCGATGCGGGCCTGGTGGTCGATCACGTCGATGCGGACCGGCACCGGCGCATCCCGCGAACCGGAAACCTTCGGCCCGGCGCCAGCGCCGGGGGCGAGGTGGTGGCCCAGCCACCGCTGCAGCGTGGGAGTGATGCCGATGTCGCGGCGCAGGCGGCTGGTACAGCCTGCACAGATGAGCCGGCCGGTGTCGGCTTCGCGAGGTCCTTCTTGCCCGCCGCAGCGGGGCCCGATGCACAGCGATGTGGTCAAGCGGCGTCCTTCCCGTGGGCGAGGCCCGAGCCGTCATTCTCGGATGCGTAAATGCTTCCGAGAATGACGGCTGTTGACCAGCTACGATACGTCCTCCTCGGCGGCGGCTCGTAGCGCGGCCACGATCTCTTCCAGTGTGCGCCCAGCCACGTCGGCCCACTGGTCCGCGATCGTGCTCATGAGCCGGTCGTGGAGAGTTCGGCCGTCGGACAGGCCGTGCCGGATGAGGTAGTCGGCGAACTTCTCCGCGGCGGTCTCCGCGGCGACGCCGTTGGGATGCTGCGTCCACAGGTTGCCGGGAAGGATGTCGCAGGCAAGAGCGATCGCGCCGATCGGGCATACGCGGCAGTTGCGGATGTCGACGCCGCCTTCCGCTTGACGGTGGTCTACGAAGAAGCCTTGGCAGTGGCCGTTGGCCTCCTGGATGTCAGCTGCACGGGCGAGGACGGCCCGCCAGTTCAAGTCGAGTTCCACCGTGTTTCCTTTCTCATTCGGGCGGCCGGCCGGGCGGCGTCGGCCGTGGTGGTGATGCGGGCGCTCAACAAGGCGTCTGCTGGGTGAACCAGGCCACGATCTCCTCGCGCGGCATCGTCCATTCCTCACCCCATCGGGCGACGAACTCCTCCTTGAACGCCTGGTAGTGGATGGGGTGCACCCGGGTGCCGTCGTCGCAGGTGCCGCAGCTCATGATGAGCTCGGGGTCGACGGCGGGCGCCTGGTCGGGGTCGTACGGCTGTTCGGTGATCTCTTCGGTGGCTTCGTCGAAGGCGAGCACGATCTGACGTGTTCCTGCGCAGGCCGTACAAGTGGCGGCATCGCCGAGGGCTGCCATCAGCAGCGAGCGGGCGCAGTCAGCTGCTCCGGACCCGAGGTAGCCCCAGCTGAGGCCCGTGGGTGAGTGCCGGGGCAGGTGAGTGACGACGCCGAGTTGCTGCCCGGCCTCGTCCTCGACGGCGATGAACGAGCCGCCGATCTCGCGGCGGTAGCCGTGGTAGATGACGTCGAGGCTGGTCATGACGCTCCAGAAACGGGTGTGCCGGGCGGGCTCAGGTGGAACTGGGCGGTCAGCATGGCGACGATCTGGCGGGCGGTCTCCCGGTCGGCGTCGGGGTCGTGCTCCTCGATGGGCGTGACCTTCGTGATCCGGGAGTCCTTAGCGTCGAGGTCGAACTCGTCGTCGACGGCGAACAACTCGGGGTACGGTCCGGGGTCGAAGTCCTCTTCTGCGGCCCTTTCCGCGCATTCGCTGGCGGCGCGGTAGATGGTCACGGGGTTCTCATGCTGGCCATTGACCGTGGTCGAATCGATGGACACGGAGGTGTTGTCGCCGTCACGCGTGAGGCCGAGCAGGCCGACGACGTGCTGGATCTCCTCGCGAGTGATGTAGGCGCTGATGTTGGTGCTCACCGGCGGCGGCTCACTGCTTGTCTCCTGTCAGGTCGGTGAGCGCCTCGACGAGCGTGGCCAGCCGGCCAGCGCCGAACTGCGGGATGTCGAGCAGCTGGTCGTAGGTGCGGGCGGCGAGGTCGCCGATCGTCTTCACACCCTCGGCCTTCAGCGGCTTGGTGACGTGCCACGTCAGCGTCGGCAGCGCCTCCTTGATGGGCGCGCTGTGGTCGAGGCCGGTCTTGGCGATGAGGTCGGCGAGGGTCACAGCTGCTCCCAGACGCCGGTGTTGGTGTTGAGGTAGCGGATGGACGCCGAGCCGGTGTCGGCCTTGGCCCAGTCGAGCGGCTTGAACCACAGCTCGCCGCCCTCCTGGCCGGGCGGGACGATGATGCGGCCCGCGTAGTCGAGGTTGCCGTCGCCGTCGTAGAGCGTGAAGTGACTGCCCTGTCCGCTGCGGAGCGCGGCCCGGAGATGGTTGCGCTCGGCGCGGGTTCCGCTGCCGCGCACGTACATGTGGCCCTTGTAGTTGCCGCCGCAATGGTCGGCGGTGATGATCCAGCCGTAGGGACTGGCCATGATCGTTCCCTTCTGAAGGTAGACGCGGCGGGAATGCACGACCCCCGCCGCCGGGTGGTCAGCGGCCGTACGGCCAGTTGCCGGGGCCGTGGATGCGGATCTGCGCCTCTTCGGCGGCAGTGAGCACGTGCGTCAGGAGCTCGTCGACGCCGTCGAGGTAGCTGCGCAGGAGGCGGTGCCAGCCGTCGAGGATGAGCGGGCTGCCGTGTGTGCCGGGGACGGGGACGGCGATGAGGGGAACGGTCAGATCCACGGTCTTGGCGTGCTCGCGGTCGATCGCAACGAGCGCGCCGAAGCCGCCCCACTCGGCCGGCTTCACTCGGCCGATCGGCACGCGGTCGGCGACGATGTTCTTCGCCGCGGAGACGTCCCAGGCGTACGGGCCCCAGTGGAAGACCTCGCGCCGACGAGTCGCGATCATGGCTGCTCGGGTGGGCTGAGATACCGAACGATGGTGGCTGCCCACTCCGGCCGGAGCTTGCTGTGAGCGGTGGTGAGGTAGGCGTGAGGGTCGGCGGGCTGATGGCCGTTGAGCTCGATGTCGGCGATCGCGCTCTGCTCGCGGATGTGGGCGAGGTGGTTCCGGAAGGACTGCCAGTGCCCCTGCTCCAGGGTGGCCAGGGCCCGGCCGAGATGTTCGATCATGCGGGAGATGGCGATGGCGGACAGCGCTTCGCGCTCTGGTTGTGCAGCGCTACGGTTCATGTCGTCGCTCCGGTGCCGGGCGGGTGGCGGATCTCGGCGGCGTTCACTCGGGGCTCCGGTAGGTCTCCTCGACGGCGTCCTGTAGATCGCAGATGAGCGAGACCGCCTCGTTGGGGGTCAGGAGTGTGCCGGGCAGGTGCAGTTGGACGCTGGCGCCGGTCCAGGCGGCCATGCCGTTCTTGGATTTCAGCCGTTCGCTTGCGCCGACCGGAGGTGCGGGACGGTCGGCGCAGCAGGTCACCCACCCCTGCAGCAGGGTCTCGGCGAAGTCGCCGCGCACGTGGAGGATGAGGCCGCCGTCTTCATCGCGGGTGAGGGCGAGAAGGTTGATCCGGGTATGGCCAGCACCTTCAGGATGATTGGCGGAGATGAGGGGGACGGCGCTGCCGTAGTGCGTGGCCAGGTGCTCGATCGCCTGGACTGCGCCGTGGACAGTGGTCAAGTCGAATCGCATCGAATGGGATCCTTCGGAAGGAGCAGGCGGCTGCGCCGTTCGGAGCAGCCGCCAAGAGGGGGTTAGCGCAGCGCGGCCCGGGGAGCCGTACCAAGGCGAGTGCCGCCGATGTCGGCGCGGGCGCCGGCCTCGATGCCGCTCAACAGGCCAGCGGCATCAACCGGCGACTTGATGTCACGGAACTTCGGGTAGGCGTCGCTGAACATGCGGCTGACGATCTTGTCGCGGTCGAGCAGGGCGATCGTCGTGCTGGTGCTCGTCAGTTCGGCTTCGTGCCTGGCCCGCTGCTCAGCCTCTGCGATGCGTCGGGCAGCCTCGTCGGCGAACCCAACCAGCCATGCATGCCGGAACGCGCGCGGACGCCGGTGCCCTGCGGGAATGGGCTGCCGGTGCAGGCCCGTGAACATCTGCAGGAGCAGACTCGTGTAGAGCAGTTCGGCACGCTCCATATCGGAGCTGAAGCCGAACACCTCGACCTGGGACGGCCGCCCGCTCCGGCCGCTGCCGAGGACGAGGCATTGGCAGCGGAGCGCCTCGGCGACTCGATAAATGAGACGGATCTGTTCGTTCGCCCATGGGTTGTAGGCGGAGATGATGCGGCGGTTGGGCTTGTCGCTGTCGGGATGCAGGTGTCCAAGTTGGGCGCGCTCGATGCCGTACTTGGCCATGAAGTAGGCGGCCTTCTCCATGAAGGTTTCGCGCTCGCCCTCGTGCGTGGTGCTTTCCGCCTGGGCAAGCAGCCTGCGGATGCGATCGAGGGTCTTGTCGGAGGCTGTGGTCACGGGCTTCCGTTCTTGGTGTGGGATGGCCGCGCCGGGGTTAGACGAGGCCGGGGATGTGCGGCGGCTAGTGACGGGTGGCGTCGCGGTCCTCGTCGGTGAAGCCGCCGCCGCGGGTGATGGTGCGGCTGGTACGCGTGAGCGTTTCCTCGGTGCGGTCGGTGCCGTAGTGGAGGGTGTTGCCTCGGTCGAAGCCGAGGCCTCCGGCGACGGTGAACGTGTCGGGAGCGGCACCAAGGTAGAAGAACTTCCAGCCGCGCTTGGTCTGCTCCTCGATGAGGTGGCGGATCTGGGTGCGGGAGCGCCATTCCTGGGAGGCGTTTTCGGCGCCGTCGGTGAGGATGACGACGACGGTCTCGGCGGGCTGCTCACCGTCAGGCATGGCGTCGAAGTGGGCGCGCATGTCGGTGACGGTCTTGCCGATGGCGTCGAAGAGGGCCGTGTTGCCGCCGGGGTGGAGGGTGTAGTCCACGACGTCGGCGAGGGCCACGTACTCGTAGACGGGGCCGTAGTGGTGGTCGAACTCGTAGAGGGAGACGAGGGTCTCGCCGGGGGCGTTGTGCTGCTCGGCGAGGAATGCTCGCAGGCCGCCTTCGGTGTCGGCCTTGATGGGGTACATGGAGCCGGAGCGGTCGAGGATGACGGTGACCTGGCGGCGGGTGGGGTGAGGCATGAGCGGTTCTCCTGACGTTTAGCTTTGGAAGCATTTTCGCTTCCGACAATGATGCTCTGCGATTCGGGAGGTGCGAGGGAAGACACTTCAGTCTTTCAAAGGTCGTAGTGATTTCGCAACAACCATCGCGGGTTCTTCTTTGCGCGCTCTACGGTGTGCGAGCGGACCGGTACTGGAGGGAGAGCGCTTCGAGCTCCTGGTTGCTCTGCGGTGATCCTGGGACGCTTGGGAGGGGGTCAGGAGTACTCGACAGCGGTAAGGAAATCGCGAAATCGCTCTCGTGAGGTTGCGGAAAACCGAGAAACGTGGCATCTGTTGTCCCACCAGCACCCACGGCGGAGGCCCACAACCCGATGTCTGCCAGCAAAAAACCGGCACAAGACCCGGCCAAAGCCGTCCTCTTCCAAGAACCTGGCGTCCCCGACTCCCCGCCAGCGAAAGCGCCATCATCACCACGCGACAAGAAGCCCATCCCACCACGCCGTCTCAAGGGCGTCACGACCCGCTACCCCTTCACCGTCCGCCTGGCCCCCGAGGTCAACGACCGCCTGACCCTCGCCTGCCAGAAGCTCGGCATCGGCCCACAAGGGGCCCTCGAACAAGCCCTGACCGAATGGTTCGACAAGAACGGCATCCCGGACGACCTCCGGCTCGCCCCGCCCGGCAAACGGCCGGCCCGCCCTCGCACCCTGAAGCCTCGCACATACAGGAAGGGCGAGGGCAAGGACGAAACCGAGGAGCCCAGCATCACCGTGCGACTGCTGCCGCTCACCGACGCTCGCCTCACCTACGCCTGCCTCAACCTGCCGATGGGCCCCAAGGACCTCGTCGACAACGTCCTCAAGGTGTTCTTCATGCGGCACCAGATCCCGCGGCCGTAACCGCGCAGCGCCTGCGGTGATTACGGCGTAATCACCGCCGTGTCGATCACGCGGATCTGCCGCACCGGGCGGCTATGCTGGGCCACGACTTTTGCGAAGAGTCCGCGAGAGGGCCGTCACGGCGACGAAGTGGCGGCCTTCTCGTGTTTCCCGACAGCGATGTCCGTGGAATCCCCCGCCACCCTCTCTAGGATGGCCAGTGCGTCCCAGCCGCCTGCCGGGCCGCGACTCTTCGCAGGAGGTACCCGAACCATGTCCACCCCCGGCCACCGCCGATCCAAGCGGATCGCGATCGCCAACAACAAGGGCGGCAGCGGCAAGACCGCCATTACCGTCAACCTCGCCGCGGCCTACGCCGAGCAAGGGCTCGACGTCCTGGTGGCCGAGATGGACCCGCAAACGAATGCCGGACGTCGCCTCGCCCACCAGCCAGACCCTGCCCGCCCCACCATCTCGGAAGCCATCAAGGCTGATCAGCAGGGGTGCGCCGGTGATGCCTTCGCTGACATCGGCTGGCCGGAACCGTACTCCGACCGAATCACGTTGCTGCCGTCCCGCGACGACGTGGAGAACCGCGTCCTCGAGGCCGCCGAACTCGGCTCGGTGCTCCGGCTCGGCAACGCTCTCGACGGCGCCGATGACGACTTCGACTTGGTGCTCATCGACTGCCCGCCCAACCTTGGGCACCTGACGCAGATGGCGCTGTCGGCCGCCGACTACGCCGTGGCGGTCATGGACCCCGAGCTGGACGGCATCAGCGGCGCGCTCAAGCTAGGCGGCTTCGTCACTGAGAAGCGGCGTCTGCTGCACAACCCGAACCTGGCCGTGGCCGGGTACATCGTCAACCGGCTCGACATGCGCGTCGGCGCGCACTCCTTCCAGGCCGAGGAAGGCATCCCGGACGAGTTCGGCGACGCGCTCATCCTGCCGTACATCAACGAGCGGGCCGTCATCAAGGACGCCGCCGACAACGCCCCGCCGGTGCCGGTCCGGCTCATGGGCGGCCGAGGTCCGGAGGTCGCCGACGCCTTCAAGGCTGTTTCCAAGGAACTTGCGAAGCGGATCGGGCTCAAGCTGCCCGCCGAGGTTGGATGAGATGGCAGTTCAGAAGACCCGCGGTCGCGCGGGCACGGGCGCGGGCACGCTGAAGGCGAACCCTGAAACGGTTAAGGCAGGGGACCAGGCGGCCGGCGTGGAAATGGTCGAGGCGCCGCGGTGGCCGACCAAGGTCAAGATCTCGGACCTGGCCGACAACCCCGACAACCCGCGTGAGAAGCTGCGCCGCCTGGGTGAGCTGGCACGAACGATCGAAGAGGTCGGGGTTCTGCAGCGGCTTGTGGTCATCCCGCGCGAGATCTGGCTGCGGGCCAAGCCGCACCACGACAAGCCAGAGACGCAGGGCGGTATCGGCGACAAGCCATACGTGATCCTGATCGGGCACCGCCGACGGCACGCCTCCGAGATGGCCGGGCTGGAGGAGGTGCCGGTCGACGTCAAGGAGGACGTCGCCGAGCAGTCACGCCGCAACGCGCTGATCGAGAACCTCCAGCGGGACGACCTCACTGTCATGGAGGAGGCGCGCGAACTCGACAAGATGATGCGCGAGGACGAGATGTCCCAGCGTCAGGCGGCCACCACTCTGGGCAAGAGCCAGGGGTGGGTGTCGCAGCGGATCTCGCTCCTCAGCCTCATTCCGGCCCTGCAGGTGGCCGTCGACGACGGCGAGCTGAAGATCGAGGACGCGCGCGAGGTCGCCAAGCTGCTGCCGGAGCTGCAGCAGCTCCTTGTTGACGGCGGTCTGGAGCTGGCGGTCGCGCGGGAGATCGCGAAGCTGCCCGAGGCCGAGCAGCTCGCGGCCGACCGTACGGCTCCCGCTCCGGCACCGGAGCCTGCGCCGTCGCCGGCTCCGGTGCCGGAGCCGCGTGCGGAGGCAAACCCCGCCGCGCCCCGGCCGAACGGGAAGAACCCGCAGCCGCCCCACGATGACGACGGCCTCGACGAGGCCCTCCGGTTGGAAGCGGCCGCGAACACGATCGCCAACCTGCGGGTGGCCCGGCGTGTGGTGCAGCACCAGCCGGACAAGGCGCTGGCCATCTACCGGACGCTGCAGGATGTCCTGGAGGAGATGCGCACGGACCTGGAGGGCGCCGGGCTCCTTGAGCGTCGCGAGGCTCCGGCGGAGTGACCGCGCTGCTTGAACAGGAACGGCGACCATTCGGGACCTGAAGGGATCTAGCCCCATGCGCATAGAGAACGTCCTCGGCATAGAGGTCGTCCCCGAACCTCCCTGCGACCCCCATGCCGGCCTCTCGTGTGCCGACGGGAATGAGCCCCTCTGGGACGACCTCGATCAGCAGGCCGCTACGCGACGGACTCCACCCCGCGAGCGATAGACGAGATTGCCTCGTGCGTAGTGCCTGGAGGGCGGCGCAGCGTGTGGCTGCGCGCCCTCCGCAGGTCGAGGGGAGCGGAGACGTCAGAACTTGGTGGTGGCATCCACCTTGGCCACCGCCCTGATCTGCTGCTCTGTCTTGCCCTGTATCCTCCGCAGGTCCGCGCCGCGCAGATCCGCGTCGCCCAGTTCCGTGCCGCGCAGATCCGCGCCCCTAAGGTCGGCGTCGCGCAGATACGCGCCGCGCAGATGCGCGCGACTAAGGTCCGCGTCGCGCAGATCCGCGTCGCCCAGATCCGCGGCGCCCAGGACCGTGCCGCGCAGATCCGCGCCCCTAAGGTCCGCCTCGGTCAGGGTCGCGCCGCCCAGGTAAGCGTCGTACAGGTTCGCGTCGTACAGGTTCGCGTCGTACAGGGTTGCGCGGGTCAAAAGCGCAGAGCGCAGGTCCGCGCCCACCAGGGTCGCGCCGGATAAGTTCGCGGCGCGCAGGTCCGCGCCCATCAGATGGCAGCCGGTGAGATCGACCCCAGGCCAGTCCACCCAGGCGAGCTGAGCCGAACGAAGTGATCGCCTATGCGAGGGATCGTTGATGACCATGCCGAGGACGCGCACTGCGTGGGCTTCGTCAGGGCCAGGCTGCCAGCCGGACTTCGGCGGCTCGGGCGCTTCCCTGGTCGGCTGGTAGTCGTGTTCGAGGATGAACGCCACGACGACGTCCTCGATGGTGGTGGCATCGGCTGGTGAGTCCTTAGCGATGCGTGCCAGGGCGTACAGGCCGCCGATACGGACCTCGACCTTGGTGGAGCCGAGCTGTTCGACGGCCTTCGCATACCGGTCAGTGATCTGCTGCTGCTGGGTGGAACGCAGGGCCTCCTGCCCGGTCTCCCAGGTGCTGGCGGTGTAGATCAGACCGCCAGCGGTGAAGAGCAGGCCGACGAACACGCCGACCGCGGTGAAGTGCTGCCAGGGGCGTTGCTGCCGTGCCTGGAACAGTTCCATGCGCTTGTCGACCGGGAGGGCGTCGTACTCGGTCTGGGTGGGCGGGTTGACGCGCGGGCCTCGCTTCGGCGGTTCGCCGGCTTCCGGGTTCGCCGGCGGGTCGGCGCGTGCGATGCGTCGGGCCTTGGCGCTGGTCGCCGCGGCGACCACCTCCCGCGCGGGGACGTGGCCGCCCATCTGATGGCGTGGCATACCGTGATTTCAGCCGCTTCCGCCCGGCCCCGCGAGCGGTTTGCCCACTTCGAGACCAGCAGGTTGCGAGCGGCGTTTGGTCAGGCCCACGGGCTGAGGTCGACCTCGGGCCCTGGAGCGTCTGGTCCGCTGGGGCGGGCGCGACGCGGACGCGCGGGTGCAGACTCGGGGGCGGGCGGGAGGCGGACGTCGAGGTAGCGCTGGACCTGCAAGCCGCCGCCACGGCGGGCGCGGTCGCCCGAGTCCTCGACGATGGTCATCACGGCAGCGATGAGCGCAGCGCCCTGCTCTGCCTCCTCCGGGGTACCGACCAGGCGAATCTTCACACGGTGCTCCTACGGTGAGGGGGGTTCGGGGTGGCGGGGAGGGCCAGGAGGTTAGCCAGCCAGGTGGGGCAAGCGGCCATCGGAGCGTCGTACTCGATTACGTACGGCCTGCCGTCGACGATGCTCCCGGGGCCGACGAGGTAGCCGCCGCGGCCGCCGCGACCCGGGCCGCGGGTGTCGATGCCGGGCCCCAGCGGTGAGCGCGGGTGGCGGCCGGCGGTGGAGCCGATGAGCACGCCAGGCGGCACTTTCAGATACAGGTGCAGGCCCTGCGACGGGGTGCGGACGGTCAGCGTGTCCGGCCACGGCTGGCCGTACCGCTCGCACCAGGCGGCGAAGCGGGCGATGCCGTTGACGCCGGGTTCTTTGGTATCGAGGTCGATGCCGAGCACGGTGCTCTTCCAGCAGCCGACGCCGACGTTGTCGCCCGGCCGCCACGTCTTGGCCAGGACGTCGGGGTCGGTGATAGCGGCCTGCTGCCAGCCCGGCGCGTAGACGAGTTTGCTGCCGGGCTGCAGGGCGAAGACGGCCAGGCCGCGGGCGGCGGCCGCAAGCGGATCGGGGTACACGCTCAGTCCTCGCCGTCGATTCCGTAGCAGTCGCAGCTGTAGCCGTCCGGGACCCAGCCGCCACATTCGCCGCACGGGTATCCGGCTTCGCCGCCGGTGGCCTGGTAGTAGCGCTCGTTGGAGATGGTCGGCGGGTCGTGGGGGCGGCGCAGCTGCGGGAAGGCCCGCAGGTGCGCTTCGGCGCGGGCGACGTCGGCCGGGCTCATGATGGCGTGCGCGACGACGTCGCCGGCCCAGTGCTCGGGCGTGGACACTGGCGGGGCGCCGCAGATCGGGCAACCGGGTGTGTGGCAGGCGTGCCAGGCGTAGCCGTCCTGGCAGACGTCGGTGGCGCAGTCGTCGTCGTGCGGGCAGTGCGGCCCGTAGATGCGGGGCTGGTCTTCGGTGGCCGGGGCGGGTGGCAGCGGCTCGCTGGTCAGGTAGCGCTTGAGCATGGCGATGGTGAAGGCGACGTGCTCGCGGGCGTTGTCCTCGGTCACGGTGATGCCCGCGGCCTGCTTGTCGGCCTGGACCAGGCGCACGAGCTCGTCGAGGTCGCCGATGGTGAGCACGGCGGCGGACCGCGCGGGGGTGGGCGCGGAGGGGTCCGCGGTGGTGGTGCGGGCCAGCAGGGTGGCGCGGGCCTGCTGGTAGGACACGCCTTCCTGGGCGGCCAGGGCGCGGGTGTCGCGGGTCAGCTTGCGGTTGTCCTTCGGCATCGGGTCTCTTCTCCCGGCAGGGCGCGGCCCACGTCTGGCCCCGCCGACAGGAAAAGGGGACCGCCAGCGGAAAGGATCATCTGCTGCGCGGAGTCTGCGACCGGCCCAGCAGGGCCGCCCGCCCGGGGGCGGGGTCTTCACCGTCGACGCCCCGGCCGCGTGGGCGGCTTCCGAGGCTCGGGATGGCGGGCGCAACCGCCACAGGTGACGGTACATCAGCCGGCCGACAATATGCAGCCCTGTCCAGGAAGCCGCCCCGGGTGATTACGCCGTAATCACTTCTTGGGACGGCGCGGCCTGGGCGGCCGCCGTTCGACGCCCTCCGCCCGCCGTACCGCGGATCTGGATGCCAGCGCGTGAAGGGCGGCCACGGTGGTTTCGAGTTCCTCGGCCAGGACGCTGGTCGGCCGGGTGTCGTTGGCGTACAGGTCCATGGCGCGGACGAACCACTCGTCGTACTCGGCTTGTCGGCGGCGGCGCTCTTCGTCGTCCACGGGGCTACTCGTACTCCTCGGGGTCGGCGATTTCACGGACGTGCAGGGGCTCGTCCAGGGCGTCGGACGGGGCGTGCCAGTAGGTGGCTTGAAGGGTGAGGATGGGGCAGATCGATACGTCGGCGATGGCGGCGACGTGGGCGTCCCATGGGGTCAGGCCGGTGCGGGAGATCATGTCCGCGAGAGCGGTCGCCTGATCGGCTCCCTTCAGCGGGGCGACGGTGACCTGTGGCAGCAGGTCGAGGCTGGCCAGCAGGTCGTCGCCTTCGTCGGTGCGGGCGTCCAGGGAGGCGCCGGTGATGGCCAGCGCGGACACGATCATCGGCTGTCCCTGGGCGTCGAAGGCCTGGACGAGGCCGATGAGTTCGGCGTTGCCGCGGGCGATCTCGGACAGGACGCCGGTGTCGAAGATGTAGGGGGTTGGCTTGAAGGGGATCACTGGTCGCGCTGGCTCTCCACGTGGGCGATCATGCGCGCGACCTTGGCCTGGTCGGCCTGGGCGGCGCGGGCGTGGAAGAGCTGGCGGCGGCGGCGACGGGTGTGCATGTACTCCTGCATCGCCTCGTTGAAGACAGCTGAGGCCGAGTCGGCCTGGCCTCCGTCGACCTGGCGCTCGACGAACGTCTTCACTTCGGGATCTATGGTGATGGTCACCTTCGGCTTGCGGGAAGCGGTCTCGTCGCCGCCGCCCGCTACCGGATCATGCTGAGTCATACTCGGATCATACCCACATGGTGGCGGGTTGCCACGCCATCACGAGGCCGCCTTGTGCTTCTCCTCCTTGGCTTTCGCGTGCCGGAGCATGCCGTTGGCTTGCACGGCCCGTGCAAGGTCCGGGCCGGGCAGGAAGACGGCTTTCCACTGGTCGTCGATGCGGAACGTGGTGCCGTTCGGGCTCTTGACGTTGTGGGCGGGCACGTGCCGGTGGAGGAAGGTTCCCCATTCGCCGAGCGACACGCGGTGACCGTTGGCGACGGCGCGCAGGATGCTCCGCAGGACGATCCTGAGCGTGCGCGTGGCGTCGTCATGGTCTTGGTTCAGGTCTGCGGCGATGTCGGCGATCAGCTCGTCACGCGTCACGGTCATCTCCCAAGGACGGCGGGCTTGTTCTTGGAAGCGTAACCGCTGCCGGAAAACTCTCACCAGTGCAGGGAGTGGAAGCGGCGGGCGTGGCCGGCGATATCGGCGCGCGCGTATCCCCAGTCGGTGAACTGTTGAACCTGGCGCAGCAGCCGGAGCGCAGGCCGGGTGAAGCGCCGCTTGGTCGTGGCCGGGAGGTCGGTGATGCGGCCGGTGGGTAGCTGCTCGCGGGTGATGCCATGGAGGGCGAGCAGCTCGGCGACGATGCCGCCCTGTTCGTCGCCGGGTGGGGTGGCACAGAGGACGTCCAGGTCGTCGAGCAGCCGGTCTGGGGTGATGCGTGGCGTCGTCAAGGCGAGCGTTTCTCCGGCGAGGTCGAGGTCAGAAGGAAACGGGGTCCTGGCCCGTGCAGGCGGGCCAGGACCCGGTAGGGGCAGCTGGTGATTACGACGTCATCACCAGGGCAGGCCGAGGGCGACGATGAGGGCCAGGTCGTCGGCGCCGGGGTTGCCTCGGGTGACAAGCTCGATCTTCGGCTGCTTCAGGTGCTTGAGGAGGACGCCGCGTAGTTCGCCGCGGGCGGTGTAGGCGAGCCGGTAGGAGGATGCCGGGAACGACACTGCGTACCAGGGGTCGGCTGCCTGCCCCGACCGGATGACGCCGTCGACGTTGTCGGCAGTCCAGCCGTCGCACAGGCACAAAGGGTCGCCGCAGCGGCGGGCAGAGCGCGGTGTCTGCCGGTAGCGGTCGAGCCGGCCGGCGAGCATCGGGCAGGACTGGCGGCTGTAGTCGGCGCACCAGCGATGCTGGGCAGGTTCGTTGATCCAGCCGCGCATCATGTCGGCGGGCCGCACCATGGCCACCGCGGTGTTGGTGGGCTTGCCCAGGGGTTCGCCGCACAGCTGGCACAGCCCGGCGCGCAGGAACGTGGCCACCTTGTCGAAGTCGACTTCGCCGAGGATCGGGGTGTTGTCGCGGTGCCGGATGGTGATCGCCGGGATGAGGAGGCCGTTCCAGTGGGGCAGATGCCGCAGCTGGCGAGGGATCGGGGTCTCGTTCATGCCTGCGCCCCGCCCAGCTCATCGTCGCCGGTGAGGGATTCCTGCCGGGCGGCGGCGTCCTCCTGCGCGGCCAGCTCGGCCGCGAGCTCGGCCACCTGTTCGCGCAGCTGGGCGGCGCGGTGTTCGTGGCGGGCTTGGCGGCCGGGGGCGTGGAAGCGGTCGTGGGCCGCCCTCAGCTGCTCGACGGCGGGTTGAGCGAGCCAGTGCTGCGTGAGGGAGTACACGATGGCACGCACGGTCTGTTCGGTCTTGGCGGGGACGCTGATGGAGGAGTAGCGGCCGAGCCTGCCGACCCACGGGCCGTGGCGGCCGTCCTCGGTGATGGTGTCGGCGTTGTAGGTGCCGTCGCCTGCCAGGGAGATGCCGTTGATGACGGGGGCGCCGCGTCGTAGCGCGCTGCCTTCTTGATGCCGGTGGGTTTCGTGGCCGGGGGCGGCGTCGCCGTACTGGACGCGCAGCTGGTTGCGCTGGCGTTGACCGCCGTGGGTGGATCGGTCGTATTCGAGCGCGTCGAGGCCGAGCCAGAACACGCCGATTTTCACGATGGCGTAGCGGGTGCGGCCGCTGTCGAGGTCCTGGGAGACGTGGACCGTCAGCAGGCGTGCGCCTTTGCCGCCCGGCTTGGGGATGCGGATTTTGAAGGTGTCGCTGCCTTCGACGCGGTCGCCGTCGCGGTAGGGGTCGGGGCCGAGTGCGGCCAGGATGGCTTCGGCGTCGAGGCCGCCGACTTTGCGCAGTTGCAGGTTGGCTTCGACGAGGACGTCGAACCGGGACGGGATCTGCCCGGAGTTCGGCGCGAACACCGGGCACTTCGCATGGCATGGCTGGCCCGGGTCGGAGCGGCACAGGATGCAGGAAGCGTCGGGCTTCGGCACCGTCTGGGACACGTCGAAGACGGGTTTGCCCACGTAGGCGCTCCGCCCCTTCTGGTCATCGCCGCTGTCGGGTGCAGGTTCCTGCTCGGGGTTCTTGTTGGCGCGCTTGCGCCGCTCGTGCAGCGCCATCACGTACAGCGGGCGCGCGCCGTCGACCACCTCGCGGCCTTCGCCGCTCCACCAGCGGGCGCCCTGGACGCGGGTGGCGTCCGGGTCCTGCACCCACAGCCGCATGCTGTTGGCGATGTTGTAGTGCGGAAACTGGGCGGCGTACAGGCGGAACTCGTCGAGCAGGGCCGGATTGTCGCGGATCGCGGCCGCGGCCACTTTCCCGGCGGCGATGCTGGTGGCGTCGCCGAGCATGGTCCGCTCGCGCCAGGCGGCCCACTCCTCGTCGGTCAGGTCAGCGCCTCGGCCGGTGTCGGGCTTGTTCAGGGGGATGCGCAGCATGAAGCCGCACCTCTTTCTGGTCTTGGTTTCGGGTGAAAGGGGGGCTGCTGGGCCCGCCCGGGGTCGGGACGGGCCCAGCAGGGGGTTACGCGTAGGGGTTGGGGCCGAACAGGCCCTCGGCAACTTCGGCGACGCCGTCGAGGTCAAGGTCGCCCGCGAACAGGTCAAGCTCGGTCGCATCGTCGGTGGGCAGGCCAAGCAGGCGGGCGGCGCGGACGGCGGCGTGCACCACAGGCTGCGCCGAGGACACCGAACGGTCGAGATCGCTGAGCAGCCGGACGGCGTCGGCAGGGTCGTCCTCGACGGCGACCACGAACGCACCGACCGAGGTGCCTGGCTGCCCGGCCCAGTGGCCTCCGGTCAGCTGGCACACCCAGCCGGCCAGGCACATGCTCGTGGAGCAGCGCCAGTCGCACTGGTGGTGGGTGATCTCGCCGGGGTTGAGGGAGCCGGGGTCCGGGAGGGTGCGCATGAAGGTGATGACGGCCCAGGCCAGGTGGCCGCCTTGCAGATGGGACAGGTCTGGGTAGGACGGGCAAGCCACAGTTGTTGTCATGACAACCTTTCGGAGCGGAGGGGTTCAGGTGGGCAGGATGCGGGCCAGGGTGTACCGGCTGCGCTTCAGCTGGCTGTCGGAGGACGGCATGTGTGTCCACGTCTTCACCAGGACGTGGCCGATGGTGTCGCTGGGCTCGGCGTCGACGGCCTGCTGCAGGTACTCGTACGCCTCGACCTTGCGGGTGAACAGGCGGGCACCGAGGGGTGAGCCGACGTGGGCGATGGCGTCGTCGATGCTCTCGGGCAGCCACGGGATGCCGTCGCTGTACCAGCGCCACAGCTTGCCGTTGCGCATGCAGCCGTACACGGTGGTCGTGGCCACGTGCAGCCGCCGCGCTGGCGTGGCCGCGCCGGTGACGTCGTCGTCGCGTTCCCACACGTGGATCTCGTGGCCGCGCCGGAAGTTGCGGTTCGGGCAGTCGCCCAGCAGGACGAGCGTGAGGAGACGTTCGCCGCCGCGGTAGGCGTGGGGGTGGCTGACGTCGACGATTTCGGCGGTGACGCGGTGGCCGCCCGCGGTGTTGGTGGTGTAGCGGGCGAAGCCGCCTGGACGCGGGTTAGTGATCACGGTCGGCTGCCGTCAGGGGGACGCTGTGGTTGGTGGCCGTTGCCTGCTTGATGCGCTTCTCACACACAGGCCCGATCGCCTTGGCAATCGAGTCTTCGCGGGTGAGGGATCTGCCGCACATACAGCAAAAGTGGTGTTGCTCGCCGAACGCGACAGCGTCCTCCAGCGTGATGTGCATGTCCTGCCGGAGCCGGTCGATCACATCGAAGGTGACCATGCGGCGGTAGAGCTTGCCGCGGCGGACTTCGAGGCGCTTGATGTTCTGGCGGCCGGCGTAGTAGCGGCTGGGCTTGACGGCGTACAGGCGGCCGTCGAGTTTGTAGACGCCGGGAGTGAGTGACGTCTGTGCGATGGTCACGGGAGTGAGGCCCCCTCTTCGGGTCGGGCTGGCGTTCGAGGTAGGGGTGCGGGCGCAGAGGCTGGGCCCGCACCGGTGATTACGGCGTAATCAGATGAGGCCCATCCGCAGCAGCGGCGACATACACCCCTGCGGGCAGCTGCCGTCAAGCTCGATCGTGTGGGCGTGCGGGCAGGTGACGGTGTCGCCGTCGGTGGTCCAGCCGTCGGGCAGCAACTTTTCGAGCTCGTCGGCGAAGTCGTTGACGTCCATGCCGTCAGGCGGCGCAGGACTTGGCGGCCTGGGCTGCCAGGTGGCGTTGGTAGGTGGCCAGGGACGCCTTCACGTACGGGTCGCAGTTGTTGAATGTCAGCTCGGGGCCGCTCCGGAAGGTGTGAACCCAGGCGTCGAACGAGATGGGGGCGTAGTAGCCGTCCGACATCGACAGGCCGTAGGCGACGTAGCCGCTGTAGGCGGCCTGCTCGAAGGCGGCCGGTTCGAAGAGGTCGCCGAGCAGTTCGGTGATGCCGTCGCGGTGGTGGACGCGAACCGGCTGGTCTTGCGTTGCGGCTTGGGTGAGGGCGGCTTCGTACGTGAGGGCGTACGGCGACTCCATCCACCAGGATTTCGGGTCGCGGTTGGTGGGCTCGATCTCGGTGATGACGAAGCGGGTGCCGGTGTGTGCGGCGGTGTACCGCTGGTAGGTGGTCATGCTGGCCTCCTGGGCGTGGGCTTGGTTTCGGGTGGGGCCGCGCCCGCTGGGGTGAGCGGGTGCGGAGTGGGTGGGCGTCGTCAGCGGCCGGGGGTGACGTCGTTCTGTACGGCCGTCATCGCTTCGCGCAGGCTCAGTCCTTCTTGGAGGGCGCGGGCGACGGCTTCGGCCGCGAGGTTCGGCCCCCACAGCGGGAGGGTCTGAATGAGTGTGAGGAGCGCCTGGCGGACGTGGCCGTGCGGGCCGGGGTCGCAGGCGAGGCGCTGGTCGTTGGCGCGGTTGAGGTCGCGCAGCAGGGCGAGCATGGCGTCGCCGAGCTGCTCGGTTGTGGGTGCGGCGGCTGGGGTTTGGGTGGACATCGGTGGGGTGCCCTTCTAGTGGCCGGTGGTGGAGCAGGTGGGCTTGTTGTCGCTGCGGCCGGTGGCGTGGGCGTCGCAGGTGCGGCAGAACGTCCGCCGGGCGATGTCGTCGGCTGCGTCCTCGATGGCGTCGCACGCGGCTGCGAGCACGTGCTGGGCCAGCGGCTCCGCCAGCTGGTTGAGGTCGGTCACGCCGCTGGCCTCGGCGCGGTTGCGGGCGGCGGTTTGTGCGGCGATGCTGACCTGCTCGTGGACGTCGTACGCGCTGACGTTGTACACGCTGGGGTCGCCGATCATGCTGCAGGCGCTGACGATGGCGCGGTCCAGGGCTTCGGCGAAGCCCTGGCCGTCCATGAGCGCGGACCGGCCGGTCAGATAGCACGGCTCCGGCTTCCCGTTGAGGTAGGTGACGGGGCTGAGTACGGCGGCCGGGTCGGCGGGAGTGACCTCGCGCTGAGTGGCGTCCGGGGCGGCGTCACCGTTGACGACGACGGTCCAGCCGTGCGCCTGGAGAATGTCGGCGAGATGCGGAGTGGGCTCGTCGGTGGGGACGCCGGTGTCGATGACGGCGACCAGGCGCGGCTCGGGGAACAGCTCTGCGTCCGCGACATCCGCGACAGCGACGGCGACGACGTGGTGGGTGGCGGGGATGGCGGCGTTGTTGAGGTCGATTGCGATCGCGCCGTCGTCGTAGGCGACGGCGAGGTATCGGGTAGTCATGGCGGTGGCTCCGTGGTGACTGTCCCGGGACGCGATGGACTTGCGCCCCGGGAAGATTTTTTGATTGCGGTTTTGCTTCCGTGATTTATAGGCTTTGAGCGTGGTACAGCTCGTGGGACTTCGCGAGGATTCGAGCCTGCGCCTGATTGCAGTCGTACCTGCCTGGCAGCAGCACCCAGCCTTCCTCCAGCATCTGCTTGTGGTGGCTGTCGAGGAAATCCTCCAGGGTGCCGTCAGATCCTCCGAGGTAGAGGTCGCCCCACCACAAGTCGTTCTCGTCGTAGTGCTCCAGTGCGCCAGCGGCGCAGAAGTCTGTGTCAGCGCGGGTGCCTGTGAACTCGATCGCCGCGACCGTTCCGTCCTGGGTGACGTCGCCCCAGGCGTCGAGGGTTCCAGGGGTCGCTATGTCTAGGTGCTGGATCTCGATCCCGAGAGCTGATTCGGTGTTGCGGGTGTAGAGCCGGGCGATCATTGCCGCTCCATTCGGGGGTGTCCGCGTGTAGGTCGGGGAGTAACGCGACTGATCCTTACATGGGTCAATGCATTTTCGCAATGACTCTTGGAAGGATGCTTGTACGCGTCTCAGAGCGTCCCTGACGCGACCACCCGCACCACTGACCCCATCACCCCAGACACCCTCTGAAACTCCCGCAGCGACCAGCACAGAGCGACACTTTCGCGCGGAAGAGCACGACGGAATCGAACAGAACAGCGGATCTACGAAGCCTTGTCGTCCGCCGCCGCTGCCGCCTCCGCGGCCGGCGGCGTCATCATCGCGCGGAGCACCTGGCCCGCCAGCTCTGCCCGGTGCTCGTCGGGCAGCTCCTTCAGTGCCGCCGTATAGAACCGCTCGGTTGCTAGGTACCGCGAGAACTCCAGTGGCTGGTTGAAATACGCCCGCAAGTGGCTCGCTGTCGACTCCTGAGAGCGGACGAACGTCCGGCCCACGTACGCGCCGAACGCCGCGGCGGTCGCGCCGAGGGCGCCAGTAACGATCGCGGTCGACGTGGTCGTGGCCGTTATCGCCAGGTAGGCGAACACGGCCAGTAGGAGGAACCCGGTGACCATGGCGAACTGAGCGTTCCGGAAGCTGCGGCGGGCCTGCGAGGTGGCGATCTCGTGGTAGTAGTCCAGCCGCTTGTGGGTGACGTCCCAGAGCGTTCGGAGCGACAGGGCTTCCTCACGCGCGAGCGAGGCTTCTGCTGCGCGCAAGAGACGAACTGACCTTTCTGCGCGGCGGCGCTCGCGTACCTGCTCGACCAGGACGAAGACGACCACGAGGAAGACGCCCAGCGCGACCACACCGATGATGAAGACGACGATTGCGGTGAAGTCCGCTGGATTGGCCTGCGCCGTCATAGACGGTGAAGATCCGCCGAACACGTCGGAGAGCCTGAACGTGACGAAGATGATGAACGCAACTACCACGACGCCGGCCAATAGCATCGCCGCAGTCAACACCCACGGCGGCCCTTCATCATGCGTGCGGAGCTGCTCTAAGGGCTCGTCCCCCGTGCGCTCATCAGCCATACGAACAACGTATCTGCCGACCGCCAACTCAGTTCCGCAGAATCGCGGAATCTACGTCGTAAAGGGCATCTGGACATGCTTGTTGTCTCCGTCCAAAAACCAACCGTTCGACGACGATCAGAGCTCTGACCTGCGGTGATGCCGTCATAGGGAGGGACGAGTACCGCCTGCGGCGGGACCGGACTCCGGTAGGTGTGCGCTCACTGCACCCTTACAAAGTAGATTCGCGAGATTGCGCGCGCTCACGCTCCAGCCGCGCACGAGTCCTCGCCCGAGCCAGAGCCACCGTCTGCGGAGACACCGGTTCATCCTCGACCGGCGGTTCCCAGTCCTTCTCCGCGATCACACCGTCCGCGATAGCAGCAGCAGCCTGCTGATCCCGGCGCTCCCGCTCCCACCGGTCGGCGGGCTTACGTTCGACCTCCTGTGGCTGCGGGGCCTGCATGCTCCGCGCGGCCGCCGGCGACGCGGCGGCCAGCATCTGGCGTGCCCGTTGAGCATGCTGGGCCTGTCTGCCGCTTCTCGTCGCCCGCATCGCGTCCACCTCGGCCGCGCGCTTGGCCTGCTGCTGACGCATCTGGGCTGACTGCTGCGTCACCACCGCTGTACGAGGAGCCCGCGGTTGTCCGTGCCCGTCTACCCAGGCCGACAGCCGGTGCGTGGCCCAGTCGTGGGTGCCGTGCGCGAACGCGCTGTTCAGCCATGGGCTGCCGTCGGGCCTCGTGTTCAGGGCATGTAGCACGTCCGCGACGGTCCACCCCGCTCGAAGGAACGGCTGGGCAGCGTCCTGCGCCCATCGAGGGACGTCGTTCATGTCGTTCCTCCGTAGCGGCTCAGATAGGCGCGTCGTTCGGCTTGCTCGGCGCGTACTCGCGCGCGCTGAGCCTCGACGGCCTGGCGGAACGCCTCGTTCGGTGTCACCGGCACCGTCGCCTCCGGGGGACAGGGCGCCAGCGCCTCTGCTCTGCTCATCTGCGGCTCCAGAGGGATCGGCCCGCCAGCGGCGGCCCGCCTCATGACCTCCTGACTCGCACGCCATGCTGCCTGGTCAGCGCGGCGTCGCGCGGCGGCCGCCGCCGCGATCTGAGAGGGCCACGGCTGCGTCAGCTGGCCGTCGTCGTCACACCAGAGGTTGAGCCGGGCGCGGAACCGGGAACGTAGGATCCGGATGCGGGCGGACTTCGGCAGCGAGCCGAGTCCGTCGGTGATCGACCCCCACCGGTCGCCGCCGGGACGGACGTTCAGGGCGTGCTCGATGTCGCGCACCGTCGCGCCGGTGGTCACCTCGTGGCGGGTCAGGGACCGCAGATCCCGCACCGACAGGTCTTTGAAGAGCCCGTTGTCGGTCTTGAGCCGTTCACACAACCGCAGCGCGTCGGCCCTGGTTGTCGCGGAGACCGTGGAGGGCCACGACGGAGTCGGTTCCGTGATGACGGAGGCCTCGCGCGGGCCTGCGTGACGGCCAAGATCCGTGAAAACCTTAAGATCAACGGCGGGAACGCAAGTTTCATCCACAGGGGCTTTGACCAGGTAGAACGTGGGACGTTCGGAAAGCGTCTCGCAGGGCCACGGGTGCTCCTCATCGAGGGCCTGGGCGTCGAGCTCGGCCTCGCGGACAGCGACGGCGTCGAGGGCGTCGGCCTCGTACAGCGCCGCCAGGAGGTCGTCGGGGACGATGGCCACGTACTCGCCCGCGAGATGGCCCAGCGTGTCGGCCTCGCGCTCCTCCTTCGTGCGGTTGCGGGACTCCGGCGTCGACCCCGGCGTGACGACGCCGATCAGGCCGGCGCGGCGCGCCCAGGTGAAGCGATCGCTGATGGTGCGGAGCGACACGCCGACCTCGGCCGCGAATTTCTCCCAGGTGAAGCCGGGCAGGGTGACGCGGTCGGCGCCGAGGTTGAGGGCGAGCTGCCACAGGAAGCGGCGGGTGTTGGCCGTCCAGTGGGCGCGGCGGCATTCGCCGTCGACCAGGTGAAATCCGAGGTCGAGCCACACCGCGAGGGAGGGCGCGACCTGGTGCCCGTCCGGGACGGGAGACTCCTCGACGGGCCCGCGGGGGGCGGGTTCGGAGGGTGTTTTGGGCGCGGCTGACCGACACGCCGGAATTTCGGAGTCCGGGCATGCTGGGATGGCCGCCTGGCTCCGTGTTATTGTCGGCTCCAAGCGTGAGTTGGATTTTGCGCGCAGAAAGCCCCGGCATCCGGCCGGAGCCGATGCCTGTGAACGCCAAAGACGCGCGTGGCTATGCAGTTAGGGGTCGTGCTCAGAGCAAAGGGCCGCCTCCTCGGGCGTGGTCGAACAATTGAATGAATCAGGAAGCCGGACCGGCGACTTTGCCGCTCAGCTCACGAGGTTGGCCGCCAAGTGGGAGCTGAACGATCTGGTCGTCTGTCGCGACGTTCGCGAGGGGCCCCGCTCTGCGGGGCTCTTCTCATGTCTGGGGGCTGTTCTCCTTTCGCGCCAGCCGTACAGCTAGGCGGCTGCCATGGCATCGTCCATGGCATCGTCGAGGGGGAGTTCCTGCTGAGACTCCTCGGGAGACAGCGAGCTGCCGAGACCGAGTGCCATCGCAATGAGCTCCTCGGCGACACGGGCCTGTGACATGCCGGTGCCCGCGTGGAGCTCCCGGATGGCTTCCTCGACCTCGGGACGCGTGAAGGACAGCGAGAGACGCCGACGCAGGATCGTGCGCTCCGGCCCAGGCTTGCTTACGCTCATGGTCGCCTATCCTGGCGCAACTGTGATTCATGATTCCAGCACCTTTGCGGCGTGTCGCGCGAGCACTTTCAGCGACTTCGATCATCACAGGTGCCCGTCTCTGCGCATGCGCACCACCCCCGGACTGGCCAAAGGGTCCACTACGGACGACAGCGTCACGATCCATGCCCTCCGTCCCAGATGATCCATCACGTCAGAGATGACCGGAACTCTATCGGGTCCTGCGGAAATTCGGCCAGTCCTCAACCCATGAAACCGCAGAACCCGATAGAACCAATCATCCGATCATCTGCTCTCCGGACGAATCCCGTTCCAGGTGATCATCTCCGGGCGATGCTCCCGCGCCAGCCTCTGCGCAGCCACCTCCGCATGGGCCGCCTGCCTGAACGGGCGACTACGCGCGGCCTCCTCCGCAGACGGCCCGTACTCGGCCGCGGACCATTCCTCAGTGCCCCCCGGATCCCGCACATCCCGGCAGATGATCTTCTCGACCTGCCATCCAACCTCGTACGTGCGGGCACCCGTCCGCTGGCCGTAGAAGTAGACCGTCACCACGGCCCCCGGCCGCTCCCGCGCCGTGTACCGGACGCTGTACGACGGCGTCGCCTGCACGTCCCCACCCACCTCGCCGGCGTCGTGGAGGACGCCGCGGGTGTCCGTGTCACGGCTGAACACCTTCAGCCACCGCGGCCGCGGCGTGTCGCCGGCCTTCACTGCGGCCCCCGACGCACCCAGAAGACGCACTCCTGGCCAGGGCGCTGGATGACGACGTCGTGGTGCAGGCGATGCGCCCGCACCATCACCGTCGTGCCCGCGGCAACGATCGACTCGATCTCGCCCACATCAGCGCTACGCCGCGGCCCCCGCCGGGAGCACAGCCGCACCGTCCCATCCGCGTGTGCGCCCCGCCACAGCAGACGCACCGCCTCCGTCTTGCCTACCGCCTCGCCTACCGCCTCGGTCCCGGTGATGAGAGCGCCGACGTTGGACAAGACAGCGCGCAAGGCTGCCATCCGCTCGCCCATCAGATGCGGCCCTCCAGGGCGCTGACGCGCTCCTTCAGCTTCTCGATCTCCTCGCTCAGGCCCTGAGCCGACTGCATCCGGGCGGCGGCCGCCGCAGCCGCCGCGTTCTGACGGTACGCCTGCGCCTTAGCGGTCAGCCCGCAGTCATCCCAACTGGCTGCCTGTTTGATCAGGTCGTCGACCGTGGCCCACAGGTTCGGTTCCATCCAGATCCCCTTTCTCGGGTCGCGAACCTCTCGGGGAGGGGGTGTCGGGCCGGGAGGTTCGACCGGCCCGACACCCGTGAGCAGCCGCCAGCGATTACCGCGAGCGGACGACCTTCGTGGGGTGTGCGGCAGTACGCCACGACTCGCGCTCCGACTGCAGCGGCGCCCGGCACTCTGGGCAGCACGCCAGCCGGTACGGCGCCAGCTCCACCTCCACGTCCCGGCTCTTGACCGGGCACCAGACGACAACCGCGAGGCGGCCCATCACGCACCCCCCGCCCGCGAGACCGCCATCAGCGCGCTGCCGCGCCGCCACACCCGCTCCTCGACCACCAGCGCCTCCACCGCGGCGTCGATGTCGCCGAGCGTGCACGCCGCGATCCTGCCGCCGATTGCCGCGATCACCTGGTCGAGCTCCATCCAGCCGGGCGCAGCCCCGAGGACAGCTTCGATGGCCGCCTGCACGTCACCCCCGGCCGGCGAGGCCTGCGCGTCGCCGGCCACGAGTGTCAGTCCCGGCTGGCGTCCGCGAGCGAGGAGCTCGTCGTAGTCGGCGAAGAAGCCGAGCGTCACCTCATCCCACATGCCCGCGGCGCGCCTCTGCGCCCACCCGAACGGGTCGTCAACGATGAGGGTGCGGGCCTTCGCGCGCGGCCGGGCGTCCGGGCCGGACAAGTAGCACAGGCCGCTGGTCGGCTCCCCGGTGGAGACGAACGCCTCTTCGAGCGTGGACGGGTCAGCGGCCAACCCGACCATGTGATGATCATCGGATGCCTTCGTGCGGAATCCGGCGACCTGCCCGGCCAGGTTGGAACGCAGCCCCATCTCGTGCAGGTAGTCCAAGCCGGCGTTCTGGCTGATGCCGTCGAGACCACCCCCGGCCTTGCGGATCGTCATCGCCGACGTCGTCAGGAGCTCGACCGCCTCCCGGCCGTAGGTGTCGTCCCCGAGCAGCAGCGGCAACTCGTCCAGCACGCCGTAGAAACCCGGCATATGGAACGTGCGGCCGGTGACGGGGTCGATCAGCTGCTCGCCGGGCACCAGCTGCGCCTTGCCGCGCCGTTCGCGGCCGCGCTCGTCCATCCAGATGGCCTGTCCGAGGTAGGCCGAGCGGCGCCGGAACACGTACGCGAGCCGACGCAGCTGCGCGGCGCATCCCGGCACTCCGGTCGCCTGCAGGGTGACGGCCTTCAGGAGGTCGGGCATGCACTGCCCCTCCTGCGGGTCGAGGACGCCGGTCACGAGCTGGGCGCAGCGCAGCGCGAGCGCCACCTTCGTCTCGGCGAACCTCGTCTTGCCGGACTCGACCCGGCCGAACGTCAGATGCATCTGCATGCCGCCCGACCTGGTCCAGAACTGCACGTGAGCGGGCCGCGAGTCGAAGAAGTAGCCGACGCGCGCCCTCCCGGTGCGCGGGTCGATGCGGGCGCCGTCGTCCTCCAGGGTGCGCCTGCGGGCCAGGCTGGCGTCGTTCTCCACGACGGTGAGGACCGCGCGGGAGGCGTCAACCGGCCGGGTCGGCTCGATCTGGACCTGCTCGACGCCGATCCCCTTCAGCGAGGCGATCACCTCGCGTGGCGTCGTCCCGAACAGGTGCGACGGCAGCGTCCGCCCCGGCGTACCGATGATCGGCGCAGAGAATCCGCCCGGCACGTCGACCGCCCGGCCGAGCCGGGTCGTCGCGAACCCCGAGTACAGCGGCACGACCTCGTCCGCCCACCACTGCTGAACGGAGGCCTCGCCCGGCTCCGGGTCCGGCTCGGGCTCGACCGGTGGCTGTTCAATCGGGAACGGCTCGGGCCGCGGCCGCCGCCAGTGTGCGCGCAGGTATCGCAGCGACAGCAGCGTCCCGACCAGCCACATGAGAAGGAGCAGCAGCTCAGACGCGCCGAGGGTGCCGGCTGCCAGCAGCCACAGCGCCGCGGCGGTGAGCGCGATCCCGGGGATGGCGACGCTACGCATGGCGAGCACGCCGAGGACCAGGCCGACGCCGAGCACGATGAGGGCGACCTTCAGCCACCACGACGACGGCCCCTGCCAGCGCAGCACCTCGTGCACGAACAGCCATCGCACCTCGACCTCGAACCCGTCGAGGCCCTTCGCCGCGGCGTGCAGGCCAAGCATCAACGCGAACGGCGTGAGCATGGCCAGGTTGCGCCGGTAGCGCCACGTCGTCCTGCGGACGACGCGTTTGGCCTGCTCAGCCGCCGCAACCGTCTCCGGCTTCGGGTCGCGTTCGCCGTCGCTGCGACGCGCATGCCGAGGGGACTCATCAAGCGGTTTGCCTCGCCCCGGGCCGGGGTCAAGCCGGGTAGTCGGGGCGGGCTCACCGAACTGCACGCCGAGGTGGTCCATGAGGTTCCCATCGCCGAGAGAGGAGAAGTGCGGGGCTGGCGCCCTGGGCCGTGGCCCGCTTCCGCGCCGAAGCGGGCCACGATCCGGGCCGTCAGCCCCCGATCAGCTTCTGCAGGGAGGCAGCCACCTCCTTCAACTGCCTGGACAGGACGCTCGCGGTCTCCCTCGTCTGGCGAACCTTCGGCAGGATGTCGCCCTGGGCCGCGAGGTGAGCGGCCAGTTCCGCGCCGATCCCATCGATGCGGGAGACCATCGCCTGAACCGAGACGGCGCCGCCGTCAAAGGCCTGCTTCAGGTGCTGCAGGCCGCCGGCGACTTCGCCGCGCAGGGCTGGCTGGTTGGACATGACTTCTCCTTCAGGTGGTGGCGTGACCTGGTCGTAGACGGCCAGGTCGGGGTCATCGGGCCCGGCCTGCGGAAGCGGCGGGTCATCGTCTTCGTGGTCGTCTTCTGGGAGGTCCTCGACGACGACGGCCTCGTGGACGTCGTCGGGCTCATCGGCAGGGGGCATGGGCTCGACCTCGACGTCGGGATCGTCCTGGTGGCGGCCCCAGCCCGCCTTCCAGCCGTCGATGAACGCGCCGAGGGCCCGCTTGGCGGCGATGACGGTGCGGGCGGTGCCCCAGGCCAGGGCGCCGCCTGCGATCAGGGCGACGCCGAGGGTGTCGCCGAACCCGATCAGCGCGGGCGCGAGCGGGTTGTCGCTGCGGTCCAGGCTCTTGCGGACGCGTGCCCACCCGCCCGCGACGTCGGCGCGGCCTCGGTTGAACTCCGTCTTCAGCTGTTGGCCCGCCGCCAGGCAGCCCTGCTTGAACGCGTCACCGGCCGGGGCACGCAGGTCAGGACGGCGCCACCACACGACCCCGCCGCAGAGGCCGCCCGCCGCGAGCAGCGCCAGCAGCAGCGCGATCTCCAGCCCCACCGCTACTCCACCACCTGGGTGATGGGCTTCGCGCTGCTCTCGTGGTGCTTGGTGACGTACGCCCACCCGGCGCCGCCGTGCGCGACCGCGCCCGCGATCACCGATGCGGCCAGCAGCCCGACCAGCGGGTAGTCGATGCGGCCGTCCTTCCAGTCGATGATGATCGCGAACACCAGGCAGACGCAGGCCGTCAGGAAGAACACCCCCACCCACCCCTTCGCGTCAGGCGACGGGATCAGGTCCACCAGCGCTTCGGCCAGCCACAGCGTCAACGGGACAGCGCCCACGCCTGCGGTCGTCATCAGCAGGAACGTGAACCGCGAGGCCTTGCGTCGCTTGAGGAAGATGACGCCAAGGCAGAGGAACGGGACGCCCGCGACCAGAGCGCCGATGATCGTTTCCAGCATGGGACGACCCCTTTTCAGGTGAGGAGAAACGACAGCAGGCCGAGCGCCCACTGCGCGGCGGTCTCGATCGGCGTGGTGGCCACCAGCAGCCGCCAGATGAGCAGGAACACGATCAGGTAGATCGGGTACCGGGTGAGCGCCGAGGCCGCGGCGAGCAGCACGTGTACCGGCACCGCGAACAGCACCCCGTACAGCACGTAGCCCACGCGGATGGGCCACGCCTCCCCGCGGTGTGCCTCGCACGTGCGGTACTGCATCCACACCTCAGCGATCGACGGCCGGCGGTCGGTGAGCACCGACTCGCCGCGCTCGTCGACCACCAGCGACCGCACCCGGCTGGTGGCCTTGGCCAGCAGCCGGGTGCGTGGCTGCGTAACCTCCAGGTCCGTACCGGGCTCGTCGCCGGCCGACGCAGGCGCGGGACCGGCGGTGCCCGGCAGGTTGACGACCTGCGCGAGCTCGTCAGCCGCAGGCTCGGAGTCGGGGTAGGGCGACTTGAACTGACGCACGGCGCTCATCCCCCCTCCCCGCCGTACTCCGACCTGGTGACGTCACGGGCAGCAGTCGCGAACTCGTCCGCGTAATGCCGCAGAAGCTTGGCCCGCTGCCGGGCAGACGACACATTCGCCAGGACGTTCATCAGGTACCGGTGCGCGGTCGCGAACTCCTCCTCCGGCGTGGGAGCGGCCTTCAGCCGCGCCTCCCAGCGGGCCGTGCGCGCCTGGGCCTTCGACCGGGCGTCCGGCATGAACCTCTCTCCTCCAGTGGCTACACACGGTGACTGTCGGGGCGGTGTGCTACCGTCCTTCGCGTGCACGTGCGCGCACGTGCGTGCACCGGCGCGTAGCCCCCCAATCCGGCTCCCACCAGCGGTTCCATCCCGGCGCCGCCCCCTCCCGCAGCGGCTACGCAGCGTGGCATTCACACCCGCTCCTCGCCGAAGAACACCTGACGAGCGCGCCGCAGCAGATGCTCGGACTCGCCGCCCGATGGCACCCGATCGAAGGTGCCGTCCACGAAGCCGCCCAGAGCGGCCTGGTCGGTCCACCACAGCCGGTCGTCGTCGGGCAGGACGACCAGGAGCCGCCCCAGGTGTGATGCCGACGCCTGCAGCTTCAAGCCGGCGTGCTCGGCGTAGCCTCGGTGGATGCGCGACAGCGTCACGCGCGGGCAGACGGCGATGACCACCTCGCCGGCGTCCTCGCGCATCTCGGTGAGGGTGATCCGGTCGGGGGCGGTGTCGTCGTAGGTGGCCCACAGGCTCCGGATGGTTGTCGGGTCGTCGTCGAGGCGGAGGACGAGGTTGAGGTGGTCTCTCATGAGGGCTCCCCCGAAGGGTGGGTGTGGGCGGGGTTCGGGTACTCGTCACGCAGCCGCACGGCGATCTCGCGCTTGGTGCCGACGACGGCCTTGATGCCGTCGGCGGTGAGGTGGGACGGGTCAAGACGACCCGCACGGATCGCCGCGTAGAAGTCGGCTTCGACCTGCTCGAAGGTGCGGCGACGCACGATGGGGTGGCCACCCTTCAGCCGGACGGAGCGGGCCCTGGGGCGGGTCTTCGGGGTGGGGGAGGGGCGGGTCGCTGGGGTGGGCTTGGGGTGGGCGTCTGGGGTGGGGGAGGGGCGGCCCGTAAGGGTGGGCTTGGGGTGGCCGTTGACCTGGCCACCGTTCACCCGGCCAGCGCCCACCCCAGCCCCCTGACGACCGCCCGCCGGGGGAGCGGCGGGCCGGGGGAGCGGCACCAGGGAAGAGGAGCCGCTCCCCACACCCCCGCGGGTCGCGTACGCCTGCGCCGGGAACCGGTCAGCGAGCCAGTCGGTGATGCTGGCCACCGCGTTCTCGCCTACCAGGTCCTGCAGCTCGGCCATCCGGATCGACTCCGGCGCGAGCCGCTTCGGCCGCACCAGCCGGCCGTCAGCGCCGAGCAGCAGCTCCCCGTCGGCGGCGAGCTCCAGGTCCTCGGCCACCTGCCGGGCCAAGACCGCCGCCGCGACCGTCCGCTCGGCCCGGGTCGAGGTGGGGCCCACGCCGTACCGGTCTCGCCACGCCAGATGCCACGCCTGCTCCGTCGAGCAGGCCGGGCCAAGCGCCGTCCGGGTCGAGTGCGCCGCCCAGTGCAGGCGGGGGTAGCGAATCCACCGCCACAGCTGGATGCGCAGCTCGGCTATCGACCGGCCGCCCGCGACCTGCGCGTTCTGCATCGCGGTCAGCTCCCACTGGAGCACGCCCAGCAGCGAGCACAGCGCCAGCACCACACCCCGCGACAGCGACCCGGACTCCGCCCCGTGCCACAGGTTCATCACGGCCGCCGCCCCGGCCAGCAGCCACGTCGCCATCCGGTAGCGCAGACTCGGCAGCCCATGCGTGATCGCCCGGTGCGCCAGGAACGCCTGGTACCAGGCCGCCCCCTCCAGCGCCACGGGCAGCACCCACGACCACCCGCCGAGGCCGAGCTGGTGCTCGCCGTACTCCGACTGGCCGCGCCACGCGATGACGATCGGGGCGCCCATCGCGATCACGCCCAACAGGTACGGCACCGCGTCGCGAACGCCCGCGGCCGCCGCGGCGACGCCACGCCGGCTCCTGATCCAGCGCGCGGCCGACGCCTTGACGCGGGCCTGCCGCCTGTCGGCCTTCAGCTTCAGCTTGGCCGCGCGACGAGCAGCTTTCCGCTCTTCCGCGCGACGGGCCTGGTCGTCCTCCAAGCTGAGGGCGCGTGCCCGGCGCTCGAGCGCGCCGTTGGCGCGGACCTGCTCAGCTTCGGCCGCCGACTTCTCGCGCAGACCGGCCGCGACGTCGCGGGCGGCCTTGCCGTACAGCGGAGGCGCGCTCACTGCCGCTCCTCGGGCAGCACCCACTGCTCGCCCAGGTACGCGCGCACCGCCGACTCCGGGAAGCGGCGGTGGCCGCCGGGGGTGAAGATGCAGCGGAGCTTGCCGTCGTTGGCCCATCGGCGCACCGTGCGCGCGTCGACGCGGAAGAACGCGGCCACCTCGCCCGGCCAGTAGCTCGGCTCGGGGAGGCCAGGAGGCTCGGCGGTCGCCGTCATGGAGGGTTCGCCCTTCCGGGAGGGGGATTGTGCAGGTCAAGAACCGAACCGGAGATCCGGCCAAGAGGTTCGACACCAAGCACTTCCGGACATTCGTAGGTCTAACGTAGGGCTACGTTAGACCTACGGCAAGAGGCTTTTCAAAACACATAGCCCTACGGCCGCTACTGAATCGCCCACAGCGGGGGGCTAAGGTAGGGCCAACCTGGGAAACTCCATCCCAGCGGCGGGGAGGGTCGGATTGGAGAACGTGCATGCCTAGGGCGCCGATGAAGGCCCAGGCGATCGCCGACAGCGTCAGAGCGAAGATCGACAGCGGCGAGTACGCCCCCAGCTCCTGGCTACCTCCGATGGCCGAACTCGCGCGCCTGCACCAGTGCGACCTGTCCACCATCCGCAACGCCATGAAGCTCCTGGCCGCCGACGGCCTGGTGGAGCTCTTCAAGGGCCAGGGCGGCCGCGTCCTGGACCGTGGCGCCGGCCTGTCCCGCGAGACGTCCGACATCAGCACCCAGGTGGGTCAGTGGCGGGGGTTCGCCGTCTCTGTCCTGGCCAAAGGCAAGGAACCGTTCACCGACACCACGATCACCGAGCTCGACGCCGTCGAGGACGTGGCGCTGCGCCTCGCCGTGCCGATCGGCACCCGCGTACTGGAGCGGGCCCGCGTCCAGGGCGTCGCGGGCGAGCCGCCCATCCAGCTGTCCACCACGTACCTCGCGTGGGAGTGGGTGGAACTGGTGCCGCGCCTGCTGCAGGTCGACACCGGGCCGGGCGGCATGTACTCCCGCCTGGAGGAAATCGAGTTCCCGCTACTCCTGTGCGAGGACCGGCTCGTCGCGGCGCACGCCGACGACCGCGAGCGGGAGCTGCTGCAGATCGACGTCGACGAGCCGGTCGTCGTCGTGTGGCGCACCTCCTACACCCACCATCACAAGATCATTGACGTGACGCGGCGCGTCGTCGTGACCCGCCGCAGCCCGCTCGTCTACCGCTATGGACCCGGAGCGTGACCGTTGTTGACCCCGAACGCCGAGCACCCCATCGTCCGCACCGGCACCCGCGTCGTCTACGACAACCCGTACATGCGGGTCATCGAGGACAACATCCAGCGGCTCGACGGCACCACCGGCATCTACTCCTACATCGAGAAGCCCGACTTCGCGCTGGTCATCGCCGCCGAAAACGACGGCTTCCACATGGTCGAGCAGTACCGCTACCCCGTCCGGGACCGCAGCCTGGAGTTCGTCCAGGGCACCTTCCCCAACGGCGCCGACGGCGACCCCTTCCAGCTGGCCCACGATGAGCTGCAGCAGGAGACCGGCTTCACCGCGGCCACCATGCGCCACCTCGGCCGGCTCAACTGCGCCAAGGGCATGTCCAGCCAGGGCTTCAACGTGTTCCTCGCCACAGACCTCACCCCGGGCATACCGGACCTGGAGGTCGAGGAGCAGGACCTCACCCACCGCTGGCTGCCCCGTACGCAGGTCGAGGACCTCATCCGCTCGGGCGGCATCACCGACGACTCCACGCTGGCCGCCTATACCTTGTATCTGCTGATGGGGTCTGGTCGCTGACGCCACCCGCGCCGGGATGCCATCATGGACGCAACCGGCTTTTCATGGTGGTCTTCGGGCCTCGTGTTGGCTTGGTTTCGGGTAATTCGACGGCCTCCGGGCGCTAGGGGTAGCGCAGCTTTCCGGAGGCCGTCTTGCACGTACCCATAGTGGTGTCTTCGGTCCGCTGCGGCAGCGTTGCCGCAGGCGAGGAGCGGCTTTGCATTAGCCGCCCTCGGCCATGTTCCCCTCACCATCAGCCTGCGCTAGTTCCTCGGGAGTGGCGAGCCGCAACGTCTGCCACCCATCCGCACCATCCTCCTCCCGCCAGGCTGACGGCCATCGCCGTTTGACCTTTGCGGCGACCGGCGCTACTCGCACGTCGCTTAGGTCAACGTTCTCCACCCCCATCGCGTCGTCGAACCGGACATCGCCGCAGAAGGTCGCGCCGTCGAACCGGGCGTCGCGGGTGAAGGTCGCGCCGTCGAACTGGACGGCACCGGTGAAGGTCACGCCGTCGAACCCGGCGTCGCGGGTGAAGGTCGCGTCGTTGAACCCGGCGTCGCGGGTGAAGGTCACGCCGTCGAACCCGGCGTCGCGGGTGAAGGTCACGTCGTTGAACCGGGTGTTGCCGGAGAAGGTCGTGCCGCCAAACCGGGCGTCGCTGATGCGGCAGTTGCCGAGGTCGAGGTCGACCAGGATAGCGCCAGTGAGGTCGAGGCGGATGTCCGCCCAGTAGCGAAGGTTGGGGTCGGCGGGGCGTGGCTGCCACCAGCGGTGTGTGTCCAGGGCCCGGTAGCGCAGATGGTCGGCCAGGATGCGCTGGGCGGTCAGCCGGACCTGACGTTCTTCGTGTGGGTCGCGGGTGGGCGTGGGCGCGGGCTTGGTGACACCGCCGACCGCAGCCCGTGGGACGGCCGGCTCAGTTTCGGACTTCTCCTCGTCCGGAAGCTGGTAGGGCATCCTGAGATATGCGCAGATCACGTCCACGATGGTCTGGCGCAGGGTGGGATTATCTTTGCCCAGGCGCTCCAGTGCGTAGAGGCCTCCGAGCCGTACCGGGGCCTGGGCGTTTCCGAGTTGCTCGACCGCCTTCGCATACAGCTCGGTGACGCGGCGTTCCGCCGCGTCATGGGTGACGTGCCAGGTTGCCACCTCCTGGTGACGCTGCCGCCGTACCGCCAGTAGCAGGGTCACACCGGCACCGACCCCTGCCGCGGCCGCGAGCGCGGTGCGCAGGGCCTCGATCCGGGTGGAGACCTGCTGAGGGATCGGCAGGTGAGGAAGCCCTTGAAGTAGCCATTGCGCGGTGCCCCAGGCGGCGGCGCCGATGAGCAGCGCGCCGGGCAGGACCCACCACAGCATCGAGCGTGGAGGACGCAACTCGGGCGGTCGTGACGGCGGTCGGGGGGAGCGGCGAAAGGGCCTCATGCCCTCATTGCACCGTGGATGTCGCGGCGGCGGTCCGGGATGCCCAAGTCGTAATCAGGCGCAGCATATGACAGCCGCACCTGTCGAAAGTCGACTTGACAGGCTAGCCTGTCACCTCGTGAGCCGAGCCCAGGACGACCTCAACCGCCAGACGACGGCCGAGCGGGTGCGGGCGCTAGCGCTGGAGCTGGCGGGACAGCTGAGCCACCGCGGCTCCTCTGTGCGCGACGACGCCGCGGGCCAGCTTGCGCTCATGCGGGCCGCGGACCTCGTGCGCGAACTCGCCACCGAGCTCGTCGACGGCGCCGCATTGGCCGCCGCCCGGACCGGAGAGGTCACCTACACGCAGCTAGGCCAGGCGATCGGCATCAAGCGGCAGAGCGCCCGCACCCGCTGGCCCGACGCCATCCCGGAAGCAGTCCGCCGTCCCGGCAAGCGGCCCGCCGCTGCACCCGTCGCCGAGGTGAGCACTACACCCCTGGACGTAGAGCCAGGCATCGAGCTGGATGCCTCGGACCAGGACCTGGCGCTGCCGTACAAGAAGGACGCCGATCCGGTACGGCGCCGCCGCTGGTTCACCGCCGCCCAGCTCGCCGACGTCCAGGTGGTGGCGACCGGCCGCGACGACGGCTCGCACTTCGTGATCGTCGCCGGATACCTGCTGGGCACGGTCGAGCCGCACCTCAGTGCCAGCGGCCGCCGCTCCGGTTGGGATGCCCGTCACCGCGGTGGCAGCCTGGCCTGGCACCTCGGTACCGGCGTCAAGGGTGGCGGCACCCGGGCCGCCACCCGCGACAAAGCGGTCACCAACCTGATCTCCGACGTGCATCATTCCTGGCGCAACCACCAAGATCGCGCCCAGCGCGACACCGTCCTACGAGAGATCGACCCCACCTGAGAACGGAGAGCCACAATGGAACACACCACCCCCGACCCAAACCCGCGCCCCGTGGCGAACCGCCTCTTCGACAACGACGACTTCCACCGCCGCGCAAACGCCGACGATGCCCTCCGTGCCTATTTCCGCTGGGCCGATGTCGAATGGGACGAGGAGGTCCAGAAGATCGGCCAGGGCGAGGACCGCACCGCGTTTCTCGTCAACAGCATCGTGTACAAGCTGGGCTCCCGGGCGTCCGCCAACGCCTACGACCACCAAACGCTCGAAGCCGCCCGCCGGGCCGGGAAGCCGTGGGCGCCCCCCTCCTGCCTCTTCGAGATCACTACAGAGTTCGGCGTCCAACACGTGATGGCCATGCCGTACATCGTGAGCGACGGCACGGACGCCGATCCGGACGCTCTGGCCCGGATGTTCAAGGACGCCGGGGACGAAATCGACTTCACGAACTACAGCGTCATCAACGGCCAGCCGATCGTCATCGATGGGTGTACTGTCCGCCGGGGCTCCTGGTACGCGTAACGGAGCGCGCTGGCCCTCGAACATGCCCGCGCCGGCGAGCTGCTGGCCGCGCTGCGCACCAACCACCCCGACCCCACCAACCCGCCGTCGCCGAAGGGCTCCGCATGACCAGCAACGTCGCCTACCGCCTCAACCACGACCAGGACAGCACCAGCGCCTCCGACGGAATCTCCCGCTACGGCGCCTACCTACGGCTGAACGCCCACAAGTTCGCCGCGGCTTTCGAGTACGCCAACGCAGCCGACTTCGCCGCCGTCGCCTTCGAGGTCGCCACCGCGCCGATCATGACGCCCGCCTACGCGCAGGAGCACCGGCGCATCATCACCACCCGCCTGGCACCCTTCTCCGAGCACCTGATCGCCCGCGTCGAGCTGGTCACCGGCCGTCCAGACGCGTTGCGGGCCCCGGCCTTCCGCGGCGAGTCACGCTGGTACGGCTGGCCCACCAGCGCCAGCGCGTTCGGCGCCCACTCCTACCTGCCCGACAGCGACGACATCGCCGAGCGCTCCTACCTGCTGACCTCCACCACCGCCCACTTCGCCCTGACCGCCGCCGAGCTGCCGCTGCCCGCCGGGCCCGACGACGAGATCGAACTGCACGCCATGCGCGCCCTGGAGATCGTCATCGACCAGCTCAACGACGTCCTCAACCCGATCATCGCCGCCCTCGAACGCGACGGAATGGGAGCGCGGTGATGGCCTACACCGCCCAGGAGGTCGCCGACATGGCTCACCACATCCGCAACTGCCAAAACTGCGGCGCCGGCGACCCCGACATCGTCGGCGACACCTACGCCGAGGATCTTCCGCCCGAGGAACTGGCCAGCTACATCGCCTCATCCCACCGCTTCGATGCCCACCTTCGGAACACCGTGAGCGGCTCGCCGTTCTGACGTTCCCCTGGCGCGGTTTCGGCTGCCCGCTATTGTCGAACATGTGAACGAGACTCACTGCCGGAGGATGGCCGCGCAGGCGCGCACCCTGGCCTGCGCCCTCCTGGCCGCCGGCGAGGTGTTCCCGACGCTGCTCGGCTACCACCGGCAGTACGGCGACGCCCTCGTGGAGCTCGCCGACCTGGCCGACCGCAGCACCGGCGCCCAGATGCAGCGGCGCACCCGGGCGCTGACCGCGATGGGGCACGTGCTGCACGAGGCCCTGCGCATCCGCTACGCCGACGGTCTGGCCGCGCACGCGGCCCGGCTCGGCATCACCGCGTCCGAGGTCGAGCAGCGTCTTCATCCGCCGCTGCCCGCCGAAGACGCCGACGACGACGAACGCGCCGCGTACGAGCGCAGCATCTACGGCCGCTCCGCCCTGTGGCACAAGCTTGGCATCACCGGCCTGACCGGCGACGACCGGCACGCTGCCTTCCAGCTGATCCGCCTGGTGTGGGTGAGCGCGAGCAGCCGCGCCGACATCGAGATGTTCCTGAAGCGGCTCGAAGCGCTGGTGTACGCGCTACGGGACTCCACCACCAAGGTGTGATGTCCCTCACCGAATTCCCGGATGCGAAAGCGCATCCGAGAATGTACGGTCGTGACTGTAGTTCCCCGGTCGGTTCAGACGGGGTTGCGGGGGCGCGGGTCGAACGAACATCGGTTATCACCTTGCAAAGATGACACCCCGGTGTTCATTCCTACATCCGCGCTTCTACAGCTTCGTGTGGCCGGTGGGGTGTGATGAGGGCACGGGTCGAAGTCCTGTCGGTTATCGCCTTGTATGCGGGTGGTCGCAGGTTCAAGTCCTGCTCGGAGCTCCGGCTCCGGTAGCTCAGTTGGCAGAGCGCCTAAACGGCCGGTGGGCATCCCCACATCCGTGCCCCCATCACACCCCATGTGATCAGTTCGTCAGCCCGGCCGGGCGCATGGGTCGAATCCAGTCGGTTATCGAAAGCAGATACAGGTTCGACTCCTGCGACAGCCCGTTCAGGCTGTCCGGCCCAGGTCGGCTGGGCGCCCGGCTCGGAGCACCACATCCATGCGCCCGGCCGGGCTGACGAAACCTCGGGGAGGGCGGGTCGAAGCATGATCGGTTATCGCCTCTGGAGCGAGTAGTTCGGGTTCGAGTCCCGGCGAGCGGCCCAGGCCGCTCGTGGTGTAACGGCAGCACGCTTCCACGGCCGGTCCGCACCCCACATCCGCCCTCCCCTCCCTCACATCCGCCCCTGTCGGGGCGGGTCGATCCCCTCAGGAGGTGCCTCATGGCCCGCGATCCTCTCGCCAGCATTTCCGCAACCGAAACTCCGCAGACACGGCCGATCCCCGGCCGTACCGACCAGGTCCGCAATAGCGCGGGCGGCTTCGTCTTCGACAAGGACCTGTGGAACCGCCTGGAGGACTTCCTCATCCTGGGCACCACGGGCGGTACCTACTACGTGAGCGAGGAGAAGCTCACCGCCGACAACGCTGGCGTCCTCTTCCAGGCCATCGCTGAGGACGGCCCGCGCGTCGTGGCCATGCTCACCGACATGTCGACCGCCCACCCGCCGCGGGCTCCGAAGCAGCGGCCCGCTCTGTTCGCTCTTGCCGCCTGCTATGCGAAGGGCGACCCGGACACCCGCCAGGCCGCCAAGCTCGCGCTGGCGAAGGTGGCGCGGACGACAGATCATCTCGCCCAGTTCTTCGGCTACTACAAGAACCTGGGCGG
>NZ_JBITIO010000026.1:0-94143 GCF_044459065.1 Nonomuraea sp. NPDC050394
ACTCAACGCCGCCATCTGGCACAACTGGAACACCGGCGCTCCGGTAAAGCGATCCCTAACCTCCTACGATCACTGATTTCACATCAACGATCTAGGTGGTTGGACGGTTGGGGTCGCGCCCGGAGCCAGGGTGCTCCGCTCCACGCGCTCTGCCCGGGGCTGCTCGTTGCCCGGTCGGGTGGTTGGATCCCACTCGAATCAGGCGGCCGCCCTCACCGTGGCCGCCTGATCCGGTGTCATCGGTCAGTCAAGTGCCATGAAGCTGCCGACGTTGTCCACCCGGACCTCGCCGGGCGCGACCGGATTGAAGATCCTGGTCCGGCACGCGGAGTCGGGGAAGACCAGGATGGTGCCCTCGGTGGCATTGCGCACCAGTGAGCCGGGACCGGTACCTACGTGACACTCGTGGGGCTGAGGGTTCTCGACGGCCTTTTGCTCGCCGCTCGGCGAGTGGAGGAACACGACGCCTGGTGCGGCGAAGGCGGGCCCGGTGCCGACGAACGCGAGCGTCGCGGCGGCGGCCACCAGCATGAGGGGGATCTGGCGCATGAGGTTTCCCTTCTGTCGTGGGGATGGACCTCACCAGACTTCACCCTTCGCAGCAGATCCACCACTCTCCGTAATGTCACGCTGCGCTGGCCAAACGGTACGTATGCCAAGCCCACCCGAGCTCTTTCGACTCTGAGGTGGACGAGGGTTCTACCGCTCAGCCAGGGCGGTCAGGATCCGACCGTCCTCTACGCCAGCCTTGGCGGAGCGGGGACTTCTGCTCAGTGAGCCGTACGCAAGGCAGTTGAATCTGCAAGCTCCGCGAACACCGCTTCTCGCGCACACGAGGCCGCACGCATCAAGGTGCTTCAAAGAACTGCGGATGTGCGAGGCTGGTGAGCTCTTTGGCGGGTCAGGTAAAAGCGGACAGGCGGGGGGCGGTGCCTGAGGCCCAGTTGGGTGGTTGGCCGGTTGGAGCCCGCCCGGGGCAACAGTGCTCCGCCTATCGTGATCGCGCTAGCCATCGCCGATGGCAGGCGTTCAGCGAACTTGAACCGTTCGCCTTCTCATCGACCGGGGATCGGCAGTTGGAAGGCGGTCATCACAGGCCAACGCCAGGGGAAGGTGCCCGCCGGTGGCCGATTTGGCTATGTTTGGACTCATATGGAGTGCTAAAGCGGTCAGTCTCGGCAGATCAGTTGCTGCATCTTCAGTGGAGCGCCTGCTGGACACGGCCAGTCTCGATAGATTACGCAACGTGCCCGTGGATGTCGGCAGACGCCAACTTTTTGCGAGTTCCTGCGCCCACCAGCAGGCGGCTGAACTTCTTTCAGAAGGCTCTCCAGCAGCAGTGCTTCTTTTCTATGGCGCTGAGTGCGGCCTAAAGGCGGCTCTCCTAGGTCGTCTCAACCTACGCTCGACGGCTCAGCTTCCCGAACATCTCAGAAGCCATGACTTGCAGAAACTTGCTAAGGAGTTGCGGCTGCCTCCCCATCTATGCGCACGAATGCAACACTGTGCGAGCCACAACATGGCAAAGGTACAGGTCGAGTTCCGCGACCTGCATCAGGCGTGGCGTTACGGGCACACCCTTCGCAAGGAGCACGAGCAAGAGGCTCTCGCGGTGCTACGTGACCTGCTGGACTGGTGTCGGCAAGAATTGAGGGCATGATCATGCCAGACCTGTGGACCAAAGTACCGGAGCGTCTCTACACCTGGATGGACGTGGACGCCCACTTGGCGATGCTCGCGACGCAGAACCAATGGCCTGCTTGGCTCCACGAGTGCGATGCCTTCTGGGACGGCCTCGAACTCAGGATTGATCCGCAGGCATCATCGGAAGCCGCCTTGTCTTGGCTGAGCGAGCGGTTTGGTGTCGGCTCGGTTGTGCTCCATGAGCAGATCAATGCGCTTCGTCTCGACGATGTCCCTGGACGCGCTGCCACAAGACTACTCCCGATCATGGTTTCTCACCGAGACCCCGATATTCCACGGCGGGAGCCCCGGTGGCGTGAGCGGCGCATCGTTCGTGCCCTCGGTCAACCCTTGCCTCCTCCCGATCTGTCGTTCCCCGGCAACGTGCGGATCGCCGCGCTGCACTCTTTCAAAGGTGGGGTGGGACGTACCCTGCACGGTGTGGCTCTTGCAGACGCCATTGCGCGGCGTGGTGAGCGAGTGCTTCTTATTGACGCTGACCTCGAAGCGCCGGGAATCACCTGGATGTTCGCATCTCGGGGCCGGCGCGTTGACTTCAGCTACGAAGACTTCCTCGCACTTCTGCACTCCTCCGAGGATGGCCGTCCGTCAGATGCAGTGTCATTGGGTGCGACCTATCTGTTGAACCAGACGCTGGACAACGTGATCATCATGCCTACCCGTCGTTCCCTGCACGACATAGCACCGTCTCGACTTGAGCCCACCGATCTCCTAACCCCCGACCGGTCTATCTACTTTCTAACAGAATCCATTGCCGAACTTGCATGCCATCTGGATGCGCGGTCGGTTCTGATCGATCTCCGTGCGGGAAGCAGCGAACTTGCGGCTCCGGTGTTGCTGGATCCGCGAGTTCAGCGCATCTTCGTCACCACCATTAGCAACCAATCGCTATATGGTTCGATTCGCACTATTCAGGAGCTCGGCCGAAGAGCCCCGAGCCGAGCTGACGATCCATCGAGCATTGCTATCGTAACTCAGTTCAGAGAACAGGGACACCGCGACCAGGCAGCCAAGGCTGCTGCAATGCTTCGAGATGCCATCGCAGAGACACTCGAACCGCGTCCAGAGGACAATGAGGACCGGACCGTCGATGGCGACCTCAAACTGGAGCCAATCTTTAGCGCCTTTCAAGACGGGCTTCTAGCTCTGCCGTCCTCTTGGGAGGAAGTTGTGGAGCTTACTCGACGTCATCAACTTGAAGGGATGCTTGCGTCATTGGCTGAAGGCCTTGCTCCTTCGAAGAGTTCGACTCTTTCCGATGAATCGCATGCTGTAGAGTCGCTCCGTGTCAACCTGCAGGATAACCTCGTGCCTCTCCGTGAGGCCCTGAGTGATTTCGCTCGACGACTGGTTTATGCCGAGACAGCGGATGATACTGCCTTTCTGCCAACGGAGTCGCTCCGAAATCTGCTGACGTCACATCGGACGGAGCCGCCGCTGTGTGTGGTGGCAGGCGCGAAAGGTTCCGGGAAAACCTTTACCCAGATACAGATGTGTTTCCGTAGAACCTGGCGGACGTACGCACGTGACGTGGGCGTTGAAAAAGTAGCTCTAGACGCCTTGTTGGCGCCAGTCTTCGTCTCCAAGAACCTCAATGACGCCACCAGGCAACGAGTTGAAGAAATTCAACACAGCGCTTCAGTGTCAACTGACTCGGAATCATATAGCCAGCTTGACCTCCGTGATGTCATCGATGAGTCTCTCCGTTCGGAGCTGACAGATCTACAATGGAGGCAGGTTTGGCTCACGTGCATGGCGCGCGCCATAGGGATCAGGACCAGCCCCATAGACGTTGAGGAGAAGCTGGCTGAATTCGGTCGTTTTAACAGGAGAATCTTTCTCATAGACGGACTCGAGGATCTCCTTCAAGATTTCTCCGATGACAGTGCCCAGGTCCAGGCACTCCGAGTTCTATTGATCGACTGCATTGACTGGTTGAGGAGTCTGCGTGGTCGGCCACTCGGACTGGTGATCTTTGTTCGGCGTGATCTGGTTCAGGCGGCTATCAAGCAGAATTATGGACAGTTTTTCGCTCGATACAGCGAGTATGAACTCAAGTGGAACCCGGCCGAAGCTCTCAGGCTTGCCCTCTGGGTGACGCAACGCTCGAACGCTCTCCCGGGGTTGACCTCAGACGAGGTGGTCTCGGCCAAAGATCAGCGGCTCAGTGAATGGCTTCTTCCCGTGTGGGGAGAGAAAATGGGATCACTGCGCTCGCGTGAAGCGCGATCGGACGGCTGGTTCCTTGCTGCGCTGTCAGATTTCAATGGTCAGATTCAGGCCCGCGATATTGTTACCTTCCTCAAAGAGTCGGCTGCCTTGTCGGTTGCAGACACTCGCTCGACAGACCGCTTGCTCGCGCCCGCCGCGATGAGGAAAGCCCTGGTGCAATGCAGTCGGGAGAAGATCCAGGCAATTGGCGATGAAAGTCCGCAGGTCGGAGAGCTTCTCAAGCACCTTGACGCTCTAGGTGTGGAGCAAAAGCGAATTCCATTCAGCCCTGAAGCGGTGGGACTGTCCAATGAGAACCTGGAGATTCTTGCCGCCAATGGCGTCGTTTTCCGCGAGGAAGATCAATACTGGATCCCTGAGATATTCCGGCACGGGCTCTCCTTCAAGGCAACTGGGCGGCCGAAGATTTTGGCCATCGCGAACCTAGTTCGTCAGCGCAACAACCTCGACTGAGGTCCTAAGGGGTCGGGTTCCGGGAGGGTCAGGTCGCAGGCCAGGCCGTAGTGGTCTGAGGGCCAGATGTTGTCTTGCGGGGTGGTGAAGGTCAGCCAGGTCCGGATCGGGTGAGCGCTGGTGAAGATGTAGTCCAGGCGTCTCGTGGGCTCGTCGTCGTACTGGCTGACGAAGGCGTTGGTGCGGGAGAACGTGTCACCGGCGGTGCCGTCGCCGGTGGTGGTCCACGCGTCGGTGAAACACTCGCTCAGGTATTGGATTTCCGGGGAGTCCGGGGTGGCGTTGAAGTCGCCCAGCAGGACCGCGGGGGAACCGGTCATGTGGGCGGTGATGAAGCGGGCCTGCTCCTGCCGGATGGCGCTGTGGCCGGGCTGCCAGTTCAGGTGGGTGACGTAGACGGGGAGGTCGCCGGCCTGGACGTAGAGGAGGGCTCGTGGTTCGTGGCCGGCCACGGGGAGGGGGACGTGGTGCTGGTCGCGGATGGGGAGGCGGGTCAGGATGGCGTTGCCCTGGACGCGGCCGTCTTCGGCGGTGAAGGCGGGGGCGTAGGCGATTTCGTAGCCCAGGTCGCCGGCTATTTCTTCTGCCTGACAGCGGCCCTCGTGACGCCAGACTTCCTGGAGGCCTATGACGTCGGGGCTGAGGTCGGTCAGTTCCCGGCGGATCAGGGCCAGGCGGGACGGCCAGGGGCCCTGTCTGCCCCAGACGTTCAGGGTGGCGACGCGGATCATGGCGTTGACCTCTCGATCCGGGGTGGGAATTCATGGTCTATTCAAGCGGTCTTGCTCTTGCTGTGGGTGAACGCGAGACTTCTTCCGTGGCGACCATCGGGGTCCGCAACGCCCCGGCCGGTTCGCCGCGGAAGGGAACCCGTTGTGGAAGCGGTGTTCGAGACCGCGTATCGCGGACTGCCGCCCGACGCGGCGCGCCTTTACCGGCTGCTGGGGCTGTTGCCTGGGAGCGATTTCACCGCTGCTCTGGCCGGCGCGCTCGCGGGTGGTGAGGTGCGGCCGTTGATCGGGGCGCTGCTGGAGACGTACCTGGTGGTGGAGACGCTGCCGGAGCGGTATCGGCTGCATGAGCTGGTTCGGGGGCATGCGGCGCACGCTGCCGAAGGGGAGCCGGCGGCCGAGCGGGATGAGGCTTTGCGGCGGGCGGTGGCCTGGTATTCGCGCATGGTCACCGCGGCTCACTGCCTGGTGCTGGATCGCCCCGGGGAGCCGGGGGTGTTCGACGGTCCCGGTGAGGCGCTGGACTGGCTGGAGAGTGAGCGGGGGAATCTGCTGGCGTTGCTGCGGCAGGCCTCCACCGCGGGGTGGGATGAGCTGGTACGGCGGAGCGCCGAAGCCATGTGGGCGCTCTATGCCAACCGCAAGCACTACGCCGACTGGCTGGAGACCAGCAGACTCGGGACCCTGTCCGCGCACCGGCTCGGTGACTGGGCGGCTGAGGCGCGCATGCGTGATCAGACGGCCAGGGCGTTGATCGAGCTGTCGGACTTCTCGGCCGCCGAGGCCGAACTGGACAAGGCGGCTGCCGGGGTGGAGCGGGCCGTCGAGGCGGCCAAGGCGCCTGAGCCGACGCGCACCGGAACGGAGAACCCCGGGCCAGCAAGCGCGGAAGGCGGGAGGCTCGGGAGCGGAGAGGGCGAAGGCTCTGGGGACAAAAGCACAGAAAACGCCGCGACCCTCAGGAGCGCCGGGAGCGCCGGGAGCGCCGGGGGTGTTGGGAGTGAGGGTGGGGGTGGCGCGCGGAAGGCGGCTGAGGTGCGGGCGGTGATGATCGAGACGCGGGGGCTGCTCGAACTGGCCCGGGGCAACCCCGACGCCGCGGCCGAGCGTTTCGACGAGGGCGTTCAGGCCTTTGAAGTGCTGGGGGACGCACGGGGCAAGGCCCTGCTGACCTATCAGCGAGGACGGGCGCTGGCCGCCGCCGGGCGGAACCAGGAGGCGGCTCAGGCGCTGGAGGCGGCCGCCGGCCAGGCGCACGATGACGAGCTCACCCGGGGCGGGATCGCCATCGTGCTCGGGCAGGTCTATCGGCGGCTGGGCCGTACCGAGGAAGGGGAGGTGTGGCGGAGAGAGGGCGCGGAGATCATGCGGGCGCGGCGGATTCCGGTCAAGGAGTGAGTGACGCCATGCCGGGCCGGTCGGTGATGATGCCGTCGACGCCTTGGGAGGCCAGGCGGCGCCACTCGGCGCGGTCGTTGACGGTCCAGGTGAAGACCTTCATCCCCAGCCTGTGGATGCGGTTGACGTAGGCCCGGGTGACGTACTGGTAGGGCGGGTTGATCTGGGTGGCGTAGCGCGACAGGGTGCGGAGCTGGCTTACCTCGGGGGCGCCGAGGAGACCTACCGGGATGCGCGGCATTCTGTGGTGGAAGGTACGCATCGAGCGCCAGTCGAAGGACTGGACGACCAGGCGGCCGGGCCGCAGCCACCAGGAGTTCTTGCGGAGTTCGGCGGCGACCCGGCGCTCGATGCCGGGGTACTGGTCCGGGTCCTTGATCTCCAGGAGCAGGCCCATGCCGCGGCCCTTCATGACGCTCAGGGTCTCGCCCAGGGTCGGGACGCGTTCGCCGGAGTGACCGGAGCCGAACCACGAGCCCGCGTCGAGTCTGCGGATCTCATCCAGGGTGAAGGCGCTCAGCGGCCACGGCGCGCGGTCGGGGAAGACGCTTTCGACGTCGGTGGTCCTGGTGAGCGTGGGGTCGTGCAGGAGGACGAGCTGATGGTCCTTGGTCTCGCGGACGTCGAGCTCGAACATGTCGGCGCCCTGCCGGCCGGCGAGCTTGAAGGCGGCGAGGGTGTTTTCTGGGGCGTCCGCCGAGGCGCCCCGGTGGGCGACGTTGGTGGGGTCGGCGGCGACGGCGGCGGAGACCGCCGGCGTCAGGGTCGTCAGGGTCGTCAACGCGGTCACGATGATGAAGCCCAGTCGTCGCATGTGACCGAGCTTGACAGGCGAACGTGACTCCGAGTTGAGCACAGAGTGACGCGTCGCTTACAAATCAGGTCAAGCGTCCCACATGTGCTAGTGCCTGCTTGAGCAGCACGCCCTGCCCGCCGGCCATCTCCTGCTGCACCATCGGGGACGACGCCTCCTCGGGGGTGAACCAGACGAGGTCGAGCGCGTCCTGTCGCGGGCGGCAGTCACCGGACACCGGGACGATGTAGGCCAGCGAGACCGCGTGCTGCCTCGGGTCGTGGTACGGCGTGACGCCCGGCGTCGGGAAGTACTCCGCGACCGTGAACGGCTGTGGCGAGATCGGGATGTTCGGCAGCGCCACCGGCCCGAGATCCTTTTCCAGGTGCCGCATCAGCGCGTCGCGGACCCGCTCGTGGTGCCGGACCCGGCCGGAGACCAGCGCCCGGCTGACCTCGCCGTCGGAGCTGATGCGCAGCAGGAGGCCGACGTGGGTCACGACACCGGTCTCGTCGACTCGCACGGGGACGGCGTCGATGTAGAGGATCGGCATGCGTCCGCGAATCGACTCCAGCTCTTCGGGAGCCAGCCAGCCAGGTACGGTTTCGGTCTTTTCGGTCACCCGCTGATCGTACGTCCTCCCCGGCCGCGAGGCTGGCAGCCGGGGTCAACGTCGGCCCTGGTCGCGACCACAGCCTCAGTCAACCCCGGCCCTGGCCGCCGGGCGAAGAGCCGGGGTCAACGTCGGTCCTGGTCGCGACCACAGCCTCGGTCAGCCCTGGCCCTGGCCGCCGGGCGACGAGGCGGGGTCGCGGGACGGCGCGGGCGAAAAGGCGAGCCGGCGCAGGCGCTCGGGGCTGGCGAGGATGTCCATGGCCACGATCTTCCCGCCGGAGACGGTGACCGCGGCGACGATCTTGGGCTTGCCGTTCGGCGCGGACATCATGCCCACGGCCCCGTTGACCAGCACCGGCACGTAGCGGTCCGCCATCGTGCGGAACGTCATCGCCTGGCCGGCCACCTCGGCGGCCCCGCGGATCACCCGCAGCGTGCCGATCGGCACGTCGGCGCCCTCGACGCGCAGCACCACGTCCGGGTCGAGCACGGAGACCAGCGCCCCGAAGTCGCCGTCGCGCGCGGCGGAAAGGAACGCGGCGACGACCTCGCGCTGCCGGGCCAGGTCGGGGTCGGGAGCGACACGGGCGCCCTGGACCCGGCGGCGGGCCCGGCTGGCGAGTTGCCTGGTGGTGGCGGGGGAGCGTTCGACGATCGTCGCGATCTCCTCGAACGGCACGCTGAACATGTCATGCAGCACGAACGCCAGCCGCTCCGCGGGTGCCAGCGTGTCGAGCACCACGAGCAGCGCCAGCCCGACCGAATCGGCCAGCAGGGCCTCGTGCTCCGGGTCCACGTGGTCGCCGACGCTCACGATCGGGTCGGGCAACCGTTCGCCGATGGGATCCTCGCGCCGGGACTCGCGTGAGCGCAGCATGTCGAGGCAGATTCGCCCGGTGACGGTGGTGAGCCAGCCGGCGAGGTTCCCAACGTCGCTCACGTCGGTCCGGCTGAGCCGGAACCACGCCTCCTGGACCGCGTCCTCGGCCTCGCCGAGCGAGCCCAGCATGCGGTAGGCCACGGCCCGCAGGTGCGGGCGATGCGACTCGAACCGGGCCGCGAGCAGGTCATCGTCGTTCATCGGTCACTCTTTCGCGGTCCGTCATCAGGGGCGACGTCCAATGTACGGCGGAGCCGTACGAGCTCAGCTACGGGGTGGGGCGGCCGGCGATCGCGTCCTGGACCGTGTGTTTGAAGCGTTCGATCGGCTCCCGGATCCTGTGCTCGCGCCACTCGGCCCGCCGCAGTTTGCGCGATCCCTCCCGGTATCGCCAGCGCGCCCACGGCGAGCCCGGCCTGGCCAGCCGGATGGCGCCGACCAGCGCGAGCGGGGTGAGGTAGACCCCGATCAGCCCAGTCCAGATCTTGCCCTTGCTCAGGCTGAGCACCGCGAACAGGATGTTCGCCGCCACGACGAGCCCGCCGTTGATCAGGTCCTCGCCGGTGAACAGTTCGTCGACCTCCAGCGGGCTGATCCCGAGCAGTCCGAGCCCGCACAACGCCAGCGCCATGAACACCGTGTCCACCGACAGCCGCCCCTGTTCGGTCCAGTAGACGTCCTGCAGATGCAGTACCAGCGCGAACTCGTCGAGCACGAGCGCCGCCCCCACGCCGAACACCGCCGCGGTCACCCCCGCGGGCGGAGAGCTCCCATCCTGTACGGCCAGCCCGCCGATCCCGCCGAGGCACATGAACACCAGCCCGAACACCACGTGGTGGATGTGCGTCCCGCCCGGGGTGACGTTCCCCGGCCACCACCGCACCTGCTTCCTGATCATCCGGACGCTGAACCTGATGAACAGGAACGTGAGCAGGAACAGCACGAAGAAGCAGAACAGCCGGAGCTTCCCCGCGTCGACGATCTCCCGGGCGAACCAGTGCCCCATCTACCCCCCAACGACCGGCCAGGGGGGTAGTGCTAGGTGTACCCGCAATACTCGCCTCTGTGCCAATGTGCCCGCTGACCTGCGCCGATTGAATGATCGACATGACGCGGACACACTCTCTCCCCGGTCCCTGGGTCGAGGCGGCCGGGCTGCTGCTCGGCCCGCTCCTGCTCCTCGCCGGGTTGCTGACCCGGATCGGCCAGGACGACTTCTTCCCCGGCCAGCTCGCCGCCTATGCCCGGCAGCCGGGCACGATGCTCCTGTCCTACAGCCTGTTCGCCGCCGGGCTCGTGCTCCTGTGGCCGGCCGCGGTCGCGCTGGCCCGGCGGATCTCCGCCACGCATCCCGGCTGGGGGCGGTGGGGCGTGACGCTGGTGGTGCTCGGACTGTTCGGACGGGTCTTCCATGCCGGGGTCAGCCACCTGGCGTTCCGGATGGTCGACGCGCTCGGGCTGGAGGCCGCGCGGACGGCCGTGGCAGACACCTACGGGGCCTTCCACGTCTTCAAGGCGGTCAACGTCGTCATCATGGCGGGCTGGATCGTGCTGGCGATCGGTGCCTTCCGCGCCAAGGCGTTCGGCCCCGGCGCGGCCGGCGTGGCCCGCTGCGTCGCGCTCGCGCTGGCCACCGGGCTTCCGCTCGGCGTGCTCAAGGGCAGCACGGACCTGCCCTCCCTGCTCGCCGTCGCCGGCCTGGTCGTGGCCATGGCGCCGCTCGGGGTGAGCGTGCTGAGGCAGGCCGGCCCGGCGCCGCGGTGGTGGGCGGTGGCGCTCACCGTCGCGGCCGTCCCGGCGGCGTTCCTACTCGGGCTCAGTGGGTGAGCCCCAGATCTCGGGGTTCTCGTCCGGCTCGGGGAGCTTGGACAGGAGGTCGGCGATGCTGTCCCAGTTGGCGACCCGGACGAGGTCGCCCATGAGGCGCAGGCGCTCGGCGAGCTGTTCGTGGGCCTCGTCCAGGTGGACGAGGCCCTTGGCGATCTGGTCGGTGTGGGCCTCGTAGCCGCGGGCGCCGCCCTCGCCCTTGAAGAACGTGACGCCCTCCTGGGTGCCGCCCCAGAAGGCGCCGATGGCGGTCAGTTCCGCGGCGGCCCGCCGTACGTGGTCGGCCAGGTCGCGGCGCTCGGTGTCGTAAGCCTCGGCGACGGCGCGCAGCCGGGCGCGGTCGATCTCCATCCTGCTCACCCCGCGGGTTTGTGGGCCATCGTGAAGTAGAGGAGCATCCTGCCCAGCGTTTCCTTCCAGGTCGGGATCAGGTCCTCGCCGCCCTGGCCGTTCATGGCGTCGTAGCTGGGGCCGTAGCCGACGGAGCCGCCGGCCATGCGGCCGATGAAGTACTGCAGGTCGAGGTTCTTGGTCGCGGCCCTGGCCGCGGGCATGGCCGCGTCGAAGGCGCCGTAGAAGGCCACCGAGGCGGCGAACTCCTTGAGCGCCTGCCGGGCGTTGTCGCCGAGCGAGCCCGGGTCCTCGCCGCGCGCCGCCTTGACCCCGGCGACCACGCTCACGTCGCCGATGGCGAAGAAGGCGCTGCCGATCGAGTACTCGGTCAGCTTGGCCAGCACGACCCGCGCGACCGCGTGCTCCAGGAGCTTCGACAGCAGCTTCGCCTGCGCCCTGCGCATGAGGAACTGCGTGATCTGGTACGCCGCCCCCGCCTGCCACGGGAACGTGGTGATGAAGATGAAGCTGGCGAGGTTGGCCAGCGCCATGGTCCAGTAGGCGTGCCGTATGGTCTCGACGATCTCCGCGAAGTCGTCGCAGGCCTCTGCGTTCGCGCGGCAGGCGGCGGCCAGCTTGCCCGGGTAGCCGAGGGCCGGCGGCATCGGGTACAGGCCGGCGGTGACGGTCCGCTTGAACGCGTCCACTCCTTCGCCGCTGTTGCGCCGCCAGACCGACTCGGCGGCGGGGTAGGTGTTGCCGGAGCTCCGCTCCACGCGTTCGGCCAGCCGTAGCCAGGTGTCGCGGGCCTGGCGGGCGCGGTCGGGATCGCCTTCCGGGTAGTCGACCGCGAGCATCTGGAAGACGAAGGCGGTGATGCCGAGGGCGCCGAAGCCGTAGATGGAGGCGCGGGTGGGGTTGATCTTCATCGCAGCACGTCGGGAGTGAACGGCTCGGCCAGCGCCCTGGCCTGGTCGCCGGCGTCGCGGGCGGCAGCGGCGGCGGCCTGGAGGACGGCGGCGGCCAGTTCGTCGGAGCCGAGCCGCATGGCGCGGGGGTCGATGGTGAGCCCGGCCAGGGCGCCGGTCATGGTGGCCTCGGCGACGACCCGGCCCTCGGCGGCCTCACCCCGGCCGCGTACCTGCTCGATCTCTTGCTGGAGTCCCTGGAGTTGGGCGATCTCCCCGTGGAACTCGGCGAACATCCGGTCCAGCTCGTCTGTCATTCGGCCCAACGTAGATCGTGACACCGGCAATGGCAACTGAACTAGTAGGTAAAGCGTTTCACCTCACATTCAACAGAATCCGGCCTCCGTGCGTCTGGGATGTGATGGACCGAGGAAGGGTGAGCCAGGGTGGACGACTTCGCGGCGTTCGTCGCCGAGCGCGCCGACGCGCTCCTGCGTTATGGATACGTGCTCAGCGGCAACCCGCACGACGCGGCCGACCTGACCCAGGAGGCGCTGATCAGGCTGCACCGGGCCTGGTCGCGGGTGCGCGGCAAACGCGACCCGGAGAGCTACGTGCGGGTGACCATGGCGAGGCTGCACATCAGCGCCTGGCGGTTACGGCGGCGCGAACGGCTCGGCTGGGACCTGCCGGAGACCTCGCACGAGGACGTTCTGCCCTCGGAGTCCGAGCAGGGACTCTGGCGGGCGCTCGAAGGGCTGCCCAAGAAACAGCGCGCCGTGCTCGTCCTGCGCTACTACGAGCAGCTGACCGACGCCGAGATCGCCGGGGTGCTCGGCATCTCCCAGGGGACGGTCCGCAGCCATGCCTCGCTCGGGCTGAGCAAGCTCCGCTCGGCGATCGACCGCCCCTCCGCCACGAACGGGAGCGCCCGATGACTCTGGAAGAGGAGCTGCGCAGCGCCCTCGGACACGCCGCCGAGCGCGCGCCCCACGCCCCGCAAGGACTGCCCGCGCACATCGCGAACCGGTCCAGGCGCCGCAGGATCCGCGCGAACGCGCTGATGGCGGCGGTCGCGGTCGTGGTGATCGCCGGAGGGGCCGCGGTGGCGCTGCGCGGCGAACCCCGGCAGCACCCGATCCCCGCGGTCCGCCCGACCCCCACCCCGTCGCGGATCACCGAGGCCGAGCCGGTGGAGAAGGTGTGGCCGGCGGCTGTCACGAAGATCCCCGGCAAGCTGCGCGGCGGTGCGAAGATCCGCCCGCTGAAGCTGATCGACGGCCGGTCCGTGCTGTTCGAGACGTGGGAGAGCCACGAGAAGGCCAACGCGATCTACGCCTACGACCTGGAGGCGCGGACGAGCCGGAAGATCACCGACATCCGCACGCCGAAGGGCGTCTACGCCGACACCTGGACGATCAGCACGGACCGGGTCTTCTGGAGCACGATCGAGGACGGCGGCACCGGACTCTGGTCGGTCCCGCTCGCAGGCGGGGGCACGGAGCGCCTGGCCACGGTGCCCGGCCGGGTCGACGCGATGGCGGTGGCCGGTGACCGGCTGGCGTTCTCCGTGATGGACGGCGGCGGCGTCTCCACCATCCCCTTCGGGGGCGGGAAGGTGGAGGCGGTGCGGGGGGCCGAGCGGCACCACATCCTGAGCTGGCCGTGGGTGGGAACGCCGAGCGAGTACACACCCAACGGCGAGACCAGCTACGAGGAGATCGTCAACGCCGAGACCGGCGAGACGAGCAGGGCGGTCGTGCGCGCGGGCGAGACCCAGGTGCGGTGCGGCGTGCTCACCTGTGTCGGCGTCAGGCCGGACCGGACCGCCTTCATGCGGCTGCGCGACGGCACTCAGGAACGCGACCTGCCCGAGGCCCCTCTGCTCGGACTCGCCGACGACCGGTTCATGACGGTGCAATTCGACCGGGCCGGCGGCGGTCAGGCGTTGCTCGACCTGGCCACGGGGCGGACCGGAGACATCGGCATGCGACCCGGCGACGATGGCGGGATGCCCGTGATCCAGCTGGGCCCCGGCGACGGCCGGTTCGTGGACTATCCGCTCAACGGCGACCACGTGATCATCGATCTCTCGAAGATCACGTGACTGTTGACGAGAACCGGAGGAAAGGATACGTTCCGGTAGATTTCACGGCTGTCAGGGGAAATCCGGTGAGATGCCGGTGCGGACGCGCCACTGTATCCGGGACCCAGATCCCGGGAGCCAGGTCACCTAACGGCCGTGACCTCACCTGTTGGGACGCGTCATCCCTGAGGAGGCCTTGATGAGTGGTGGGACCACTTCGACGTCCGTGCCCTTTCCCCGTTTGCGGCCCTGGTTGCTGAGTGTTCCGTTGTTCCTGTTGATCGCGTACCTGGTCCTGATGGACAACGGCGCGGTCTCGCAGACCGGTACCTTCCTGCACGAGCTGATGCACGACGGGCGTCACCTGCTCGGCGTGCCCTGCCACTAGGGACGGGCACGATGGTGCGCACACTTGTGGTCAGAGGGCTGCTCCTGGGCCTGCTGGCCGGATTGGTCGCGGGCGCCTTCGCCTTCCTGGCGGGGGAGCCTCACGTGGACAGCGCGATCGCTTTGGAAGAGGCCGCGGCGGCGGCCGCGCCCGCGGCGCCCGCTGACGATCATCACGGTGAGGAGGCCGAGGTCAGCAGGCCGGCGCAGAAGGCCGGGCTGTTCCTCGCGACGGGCCTGTACGGCCTCGCCGTCGGCGGCATCTTCGGCCTGGTCGTGGCCGGGCTGCGCGGACGGGTCGGCCCCCGGTCGGACCCCGCGCTCGCGTTCGCCGCGGCGGGCACGGCCTATCTGGCGATCGTCCTGCTGCCGTTCCTAAAATATCCCGCCAACCCGCCCGCCGTCGGCGATCCCCACACGATCGGCAGCCGGACCCTGCTCTACGTGGTCATGGTGCTGGTGGGCCTGGCCGCCGTCGCCATCGCGGTCGCCGGCGGGCGCCGGGTCACCGGCGGTCCGTGGGCACGCTGGAGCGTCACCGTGGTGACCTTCCTCGTGCCGGTGGTCGCCGCCCTGGCGCTGCTGCCCCGGGTCGACGAGGTGCCCCCGGGCTTTCCCGCCACCTTGCTGTGGGAGTTCCGGCTCGCGTCGCTGGGCACACAACTGGTGTTCTGGGCGGCGTTCGGGGCGCTGTTCGCCTGGGCGGGCGAGCGCGCCGCCCGCCGGGCCGCCGCCGCCGTCCCGGCCGCCGCACCGAGCTGAGCGGAGTGCTCTTCGTACGGCATGCCAGCACACCAGGCATGCGCACAGCCTGCTTCCCGGCGCCGGAGCAGGCCGATCGCGCCAGCCTGGCGAAGGCCGCCCTTCTGGCCGGGACCGCCGACCTGGCCAGGACGGCGTCATACGCGGGACCCGGCACCCGGCCCGACCGGGACGAGCCCGGTGACACGGAGCCCGCGGAGCTCGCGGAGCTCGGGGAGCTCGGGGAGATGCTGACGGCCGGGCAGGCGGGGGCGGCGTTCGTCGCGCCGTCGGTGGCCGCGTTGCAGACGGCCTCGGCCATGGGGCTCGCGCCCATCGTGGTCGACGCGCTGGCCGAGGCGGATCACGGCCGGTGGGGCGGCCTGCCGTACACGCGGGTCGCCCAGGAGGAGCCGGAGGCACTGGCGAGCTGGCTCGCCGACCCCGGCGCGGCGCCCCACGGCGGCGAGAGCCTCGACCGGATGACGGCGCGCGTCACGGGGTGGCTCGACGAGACGCGGGCCAGGTTCGACGGCCGGCGCGGGCGGCCGTTCCTGGTCATCTGCGATTCGGGAGCCATCCGCGCCGCGCTCGGGCACGCGCTCGGCCTGTCCCCGCTGCATGCCGCCCGTTTCGACCTCGCGCCACTATCCACCACCGAGCTGGCCGTCACCCGCGGCGGCTGGCGGGTCGCCCACGTCAACCGGGACGCCCTCGAACACCGGAAGGTCACCTCTTGATCGCCACCTACCCGTTCAGCGCGGTCGTCGGGCTCGACGACCTGAAGCTGGCGCTGGTGCTCAACGCCGTCTCACCCCGGGTGGGCGGCGTGCTCGTCCGCGGGGAGAAGGGCACCGCGAAGTCGACGATCGTCCGCGCGCTGGCCGCCCAGCTGCCGTCGGTGGACGTGGTGGCCGGTTGCCGGTTCGCCTGCGACCCGGCCGCGCCGGACCCGGACTGCCCCGACGGGCCGCACGACCCCGGCGAACAGCGCCACCGGCGGCCGGCCTCCCTGGTCGAACTGCCGGTCGGCGCCTCCGAGGACCGGCTCGTCGGTTCACTCGACGTCGAACGCGCGCTGACCGAAGGCGTGAAGGCGTTCGAGCCGGGGCTGCTGGCCGGCGCGCACCGCGGCGTCCTGTACGTGGACGAGGTCAACCTCCTGCACGACCACCTCGTGGACCTCCTGCTCGACGCCGCCGCGCTCGGCACCTGCTACGTCGAGCGCGAAGGTGTGTCGGTACGGCACGCCGCCCGCTTCCTCCTGGTCGGCACCATGAACCCGGAGGAAGGCGAGCTGCGCCCCCAGCTCCTCGACCGGTTCGGACTGACCGTCGAGGTGAAGGCGTCGCGCGACCCCGGCGAGCGGGCCGAGGTGGTACGGCGGCGCATGGCCTACGACGCGTCACCCGAGGAGTTCGTGGCGCGATGGACCGCCCAGGAGTCGGCACTCGGCGAGCGGATCCTGCGGGCCAGGGCGCTGCTGCGCGGCGGGGTCGCGCTGCCCGACGCGCGGCTGCTGCAGATCGCGGCGGTGTGCGCGGGGTTCGAGGTGGACGGCCTGCGCGCCGACCTGGTCACGGCGAACGCGGCCATGGCGCACGCGGCCTGGCAGGGGCGGGACCGGGTGACGGAGGAGGACGTGCGGGTGGCGGCCCGGCTGTCCCTGCCGCACCGGCGGCGCCGTGACCCGTTCGACGCGCCGGGGCTGGACGAGGAACTGCTGGAGGAACTCCTGGACCGCCACCGGGGCGACGACGACCCCGACGGCGGCGGCGCCCCCGACACCCCGCCCGACCCGGACGGCCCCGGCTCCGAGCCCGACCAGGGCGAGGCGGCGGACCAGGGGGAGGCGGGACCCACATCGGATCCCGGGCACAACTCCCAGGCGGACCAGGGGGAAGCGCGAGGCCGGGGGGAGACCGGGCACGACTCCCAGCTTGACCAGGGGGAAGCCGGGCACGACTCCCGGCCTGACCAGAGGGAGGCCGAGCGCGACTCCCCGGGCGGTCAGGAGGCCGGTGTCACGGCGGTGGCCGGGGTGGCGGCGCCGTATCGGGTGCCGGTGCTGAAGGTACCCGGGCTCGGGGCCGGTGCTTCGGGGCGGAGGTCGCGGGCGCGTACGCCGCGTGGCAGGGCGACCGGGGCGCGGGTGCCGCACGGCAAGGTGAAGGATCTGCACCTGCCGGCGACCCTGCTGGCGGCGGCGCCGTACCAGAAGGAGCGGGGGCGGACCGGAGCCGGGCTGCTGCTGCGCGGCGGCGATCTGCGCGAGGTCGTGCGGGAGGGCAGGGAGAGCAACCTCGTGCTGTTCGTGGTCGACGCGAGCGGCTCGATGGCCGCGCGCAGGCGGATGACCGCGGTGAAGACGGCGGTGCTCAGCCTGCTGCTCGACGCCTACCAGCGCAGGGACAAGGTGGGGCTGGTGACGTTCAGGGGGAGGGGCGCGGAGGTGGCGTTGCCGCCGACGTCGTCGGTGGAGGCGGGGGCGGCGCGGTTGCGGTCGTTGCCGACCGGCGGGCGTACGCCGCTGGCCGAGGGGCTGGCCAGGGCGGCGGAGGTGCTGCGGGTGGAGCGGATGCGCGATCCCGACCGGCGTCCGCTGGTCGTGGTGGTGACCGACGGGCGGGCGACCGCCGGCGGTGACGTGGACGCGGCGGCCGGGCTGCTCAAGGGGGTGGCGTGCGTGGTCGTCGACTGTGAGAGCGGTCCGGTCCGGCTGGGCCTCGCCGTACGGCTGGCGGCCCGGCTGGGCGCCGAGGTGGTCACGCTGGATGACCTGGGAACGGTGGTCCGCGAGCACAGGAAGGCGAGCTGAGATGCCGCAGGGCAAGCCGAGCGTCGTGCCGGAGGACGGGCTGACCACGCGCCAGCGGCGTACGCGGCCGTTGCTGATGGTGCACACGGGCCCGGGGAAGGGCAAGTCCACGGCGGCGTTCGGGATGGCGCTGCGGGCGTGGAACCAGGGCTGGCCGATCGGGGTGTTCCAGTTCGTGAAGTCGGCGAAGTGGCGCATCGGCGAGGAGCGGGCGCTGCTGGTGCTGGGCGAGTCGGGCGAGGGCGGCTCGGTGAGCTGGCACAAGATGGGCGAGGGCTGGTCGTGGATCCAGCGTCCCGGCACCGAGGAGGACCACGCGGCCGACGCCCGCGAGGGCTGGGAGCAGATCAAGCGCGATCTGGCCGCCGAGACCTACCGTTTCTACGTGCTGGACGAGTTCACGTACCCGCTGAAGTGGGGCTGGCTGGATCTGGACGACGTGCTCGCCACGCTGGCGGGGCGGCCGGGCAACCAGCACGTGGTGATCACCGGCAGGGACGCGCCGGAGCGGCTGCTGGAGGTGTCGGATCTGGTCACGGAGATGGGCAAGGTGCGCCATCCCATGGATGCCGGGCAGAAGGGGCAGAAAGGCATCGAATGGTGATCCCGCGGCTGGTCGTCGCGGCGCCGTCGTCGGGCAGCGGGAAGACGACGGTGGCCACGGGGCTCATGGCGGCGCTGCGGGCGCGCGGGCTCCGGGTGTCGCCGCACAAGGTCGGGCCCGACTACATCGACCCCGGCTACCACGCCCTGGCCACCGGCCGCCCCGGGCGGAACCTCGATCCGTGGCTCGCCGGGGAGGAGCGGGTGGCGCCGTTGTTCCTGCACGGCGCGGCGGGGTGCGACGTGGCGGTGGTCGAGGGCGTGATGGGGCTGTTCGACGGCAAGGGGGAGACCGACTTCGCCTCCACCGCGCACGTGGCCAGGCTGCTGGACGCGCCGGTCGTGCTGGTCGTGGACGCGGCCAGGCAGAGCCGTTCCGTGGCCGCGGTGGCGCACGGCTTCGCCACGTTCGACCCGCGCGTACGCGTCGGCGGCGTGGTGCTCAACCGCGTCGGCTCCGACCGGCACGAGGAGTTGTGCCGCGCCGCCCTGGACGCGGCCGGCGTCCCGGTCCTGGGCGCCATCCGCCGCGACGACGCCGTGGCCACCCCCTCCCGCCACCTGGGCCTGATCCCGGCCGCCGAACGCGAGGCGGAAGCGGTCTCCGCGGTGGCGCGCCTGGGCGAGCTGGTGTCCCGCTCCTGCGACCTCGACGCTCTGGTACGGCTCGCCGCCACCGCCCCCGCCCTCCCCGGCACCCCCTGGAACCCGGCGGCCGAGGTGACCGCCGGACCGGCCGGGCCGGTCGTGGCGGTCGCGGGCGGCGCGGCGTTCACGTTCGGCTACACCGAGCACGTCGAGCTGCTGCGCGCGGCCGGAGCCGAGATCGCGGTCTTCGACCCCCTGCACGACGAGAAGCTCCCCGCCGGCACCGGCGCGGTGATCATCGGCGGCGGCTTCCCCGAGGTCTACGCCGCCGAGCTGGCCGCCAACGAGCCGTTGCGCGCCCGGGTCGCCGCGTTCGGCGGGCCGATCGCCGCCGAGTGCGCCGGGCTGCTGTACCTGTGTGAGGAGCTCGACGGCCGGCGCATGTGCGGCAGGGTCCCCGGCAAGGCCCGGATGACGGGCAAGCTGACGCTGGGCTACCGGGAGGCCACGGCGGTCAGCCGGTCGCTGCTCACCCGGCCGGGCGAGCGGTTCAGGGGCCACGAGTTCCACCGGACCGCCGCCGACCTGGGCGGCTGGGCGCTGTACCGGTGGGAGGGCGGCGCCGACGGCTACGGCGACGCCCTGCTCACCGCCTCCTACCTGCACCTGCACTGGGCGGGCAGCCCGGTGCTGGCTCAGCGGCTGGTGTCGTCCTCCAGGTCGCCCTCGGTCTTGAGGTAGACCTCCTGCACGCCCCGCAGGATCTCCGGGTCCGGGTGCTCCCACATGTCCCGCTCCGCCGCCTCCAGCAGCCGTTCGGCGATGCCGTGCAGCGCCCACGGGTTGGACTTGGCCATGAAAGCCTGGTTCTCGGGATCCAGCACGTACGCGGCGGCGAGCTTGTCGTACATCCAGTCGGCCATGACGCCGGTGGTAGCGTCGTAGCCGAACAGGTAGTCGACGGTCGCGGCCAGCTCGAACGCGCCCTTGTAGCCGTGCCTGCGCATCGCGGCCAGCCAGTTCGGGTTGACGACGCGGGCGCGGAAGATCCGGGAGGTCTCCTCCGACAGGGTGCGGGTGCGGACGGCGTCCGGGCGGGTGCTGTCGCCGACGTAGGCGGCCGGGGCCTTGCCGGTCAGGGCGCGGACGGTGGCGACCATGCCGCCGTGGTACTGGAAATAGTCGTCGGAGTCGGCGATGTCGTGCTCGCGGGTGTCGACGTTCTTGGCGGCGACGGCGATCCTGCGGTAGGCGCTCTCCATGTCGGCGCGCGCGGGCACGCCCTCCAGGTCGCGGCCGTAGGCGTAGCCGCCCCACACCGCGTACACCTCGGCCAGGTCGGCGTCGTCGCGCCAGTTGCGGCTGTCGATGAGCGGCAGGATGCCCGCCCCGTAGGCGCCGGGGGCAGAGCCGAAGATGCGCATCGTGGCCCGGCGCTCGTCGCCGTGCGTCTCCTCCTTGACGTGGGCGCGTACGTAGTTGTCCGCGTCGTCCTCGTCCAGGCCGGCGGCGAGCCGTACCGCGTCATCGAGCATCGCCACGACGTGCGGGAAGGCGTCGCGGAAGAAGCCGCTGATGCGGACGGTCACGTCGATGCGGGGGCGGCCGAGCTCCTCCAGCGGGATCGGCGCGAGGCCCGCCACGCGGCGGGAGGCCTCATCCCATTCCGGGCGGATGCCCAGCAGCGCCAGAACCTCGGCCACGTCGTCGCCCGCGGTCCGCATGGCGCTGGTGCCCCAGACCGACAGGCCCACCGAGCGCGGCCAGTCGCCGGTGTCGGTGCGGTAGCGCTCCAGGAGCGAGTCGGCCATGGCCTGGCCGGTCTCCCACGCCAGCCGGCTCGGGACCGCCCGCGGGTCGACCGAGTAGAAGTTGCGGCCGGTCGGCAGGACGTTGACCAGCCCGCGCAGCGGCGAACCGCTCGGGCCTGCGGGGACGTAGCCGCCGTTCAGGGCGTGCAGGACGTGGTCGATCTCGTCGGTGGTACGCGCCAGCCTGGGCACCACCTCCGTGGCGGCGAAGCGGAGGATGCGCTCCACCTCGGGAGTGGGCGCCACGGCCGCGGCGGCCTCCACCGTCCAGCCGCGCTCCTCCATCGCCTCGACCAGCGCGCGGGCGGTGGCCTCGACCCGGTCCACGTCCTTCAGCGACGCGCTGCCGTCCTCGGTCAGCCCGAGCGCCTGGCGCAGACCCGGCAGCGCCTCCTTGCCCGCCCACATCTGCCTGGCCTGCAGGATCGCCAGCACCAGCCCCACCCGGGCCGGCCCCTCCGGCGCCTGGCCGAGCACGTGCAGGCCGTCGCGGATCTGCGCGTCCTTCACCTCGCACAGCCAGCCGTCCACGTGCAGGATGAAGTCGTCGAACTCGGTGTCGTGCGGCCGGTCGGCCATGCCCAGGTCGTGGTCGAGCCGGGCGGCCTGGATCAGCGTCCAGATCTGCGCCCTGATCGCGGGCAGCTTGGCCGGGTCCATGGCGGCGATGGAGGCGTGCTCGTCCAGGAGTTGTTCCAGGCGGGCGATGTCGCCGTAGGACTCGGCCCTGGCCATCGGCGGCACCATGTGATCGACCAGCACCGCGTGCGCCCGCCGCTTGGCCTGCGTACCCTCGCCCGGGTCGTTGACCAGGAACGGGTAGATGAGCGGCAGGTCGCCGATCGCGGCGTCGGTGCCGCAGGAGGCCGACATCCCGGCCGACTTGCCGGGCAGCCATTCCAGGTTGCCGTGCTTGCCCACGTGCACCATCGCGTGCGCGCCGAAGTCCGCGGAGAGCCAGCGGTAGGCGGCCAGGTAGTGGTGGCTGGGCGGCAGGTCGGGGTCGTGGTAGATGGCGATCGGGTTCTCGCCGAAGCCGCGCGGCGGCTGGACCATGACCACCACGTTGCCCGCGCGCAGGGCCGCCAGCACGATGTCGCCCTCGTGCACGAACAGCTCGCCGGGCGGCGTACCCCAGTGCCGCTCCATGCCGGCGCGCAGGTCCGCGGGCAGCGTGCGGTACCAGCGCTCGTAGTCGGCGGCGGGGATGCGCACCGGGTTCCCCGCCAGGTGCTCCTCGGTCAGCCAGTCCTGGTCCTGGCCGCCGGCGGCGATCAGCGCGTGGATGAGCGCGTCGCCGTCCTGTTCGGCGACCCCGGGGAAGCCTTCGCCGAGGTCGTAGCCGGCCTCGGCCAGCCTGGCCAGCAGCCTGACCGTGCTCGCGGGCGTGTCCAGGCCGACCGCGTTGCCGACCCGGGAGTGCTTGGTCGGGTACGCCGACAGCATGACCACGAGCCGCCGCTCGGCCGGAGGCGTGTGCCTGAGCAGGCCGTGGCGCACCGCGATCCCGGCCACGCGGCGGGCCCGCTCCGGGTCGGCCGTGTAGACGGTCAGGCCGTCCTCGTCGATCTCCTTGAACGAGAACGGCACCGTGATGATCCGGCCGTCGAACTCGGGGATGGCCACCTGCGAGGCGGCGTCGAGCGGGGACAGGCCGTCGTCGTTGTCCTCCCACTCCTTCTTGCCGCTGGTCAGGCAGAGTCCTTGCAGGATCGGGACGTCCAGGGTGGCCAGCGCGCCGACGTCCCACGCCTCGTCGTCGCCGCCCGCGCCCGCCGTGGCCGGACGGGAGCCGCCCGCCGCCAGGACGGTCACGACCAGGGCGTCGGCGGTGCGCAGGACGTCGAGGAGTGCGGGCTCGGCCGTTCTGAGCGAGGAGCAGTACACCGGCAGCGGCCGGCCGCCCGACTCCTCGATCGCCCGGCACAGGGACTCCACGAACGCGGTGTTGCCGGCCACGTGGTGGGCCCGGTAGTACAGGACGCCGATCACGGGGCCCTCGGTGGCCTTGGAGTCGCGCTCCAGCGGGCCCCAGGAGGGCATGGGCGCCGGTGGGGCGAAGCCGTACCCGGTCAGGAGGACCGTGTCGGACAGGAAGCCGTGCAGCTCGGCGAGGTTGGCGGGGCCGCCGTGCGCGAGGTAGGCGTGCGCCTCGGCGACGACGCCCGCGCTCACCGTGGACAGTTCCATCAGCTCGGCGTCGGGGGCCTGCTCGCCGCCGAGCACGACGACCGGGCGTGGGCCGGCGAGCAGCGCGTCGAGGCCCTCCTCCCACGCTCGGCGGCCGCCGAGCAGCCGGACCACGATCAGGTCGACGCCGTCCACGAGCGCGGGCAGGTCGTCGGTGAGCAACCTGGCGGGGTTGCCCAGGCGGTAGTCCGCGCCGCTGGCGCGCGCGCTCAGCAGGTCGGTGTCGGATGTAGAGAGCAGCAGAACGCCAGGCACGCCGCAGTCCTCCCTCGGGGTCCTCGCCCCGTTCGCAGGTGTCGCGACGGCAGGAGTCTCCTGGCTCCCGGATCGATGCTCACCCCGGCCTTCCCGTCCATCGCTGGACAGTGGCCTGTAGTGGGGTTCGCTTCCCGGTCACAGTGGCGGGACCGCGCCGGTTTCTCACCGGCTTCCTCCCATTGCCGTCGCCTAAGGGTGAGCCTACTGGCGTTACCATCCTCATCGTGTCCATAGCCGACTTTTCCGGACGTCTCCGCCCAGATGCCTGTCCGGGAGCGCTACAGACGCACGCCGCCGCGGACGGCCCGCTGGCCAGGATCCGCCTGCCCGGCGGTGCCATCACCCCAGCTCAGCTACGTGAGCTGGCCGCCTTCTGCACGAGCGGGATCGAGCTGACCTCGCGCGCCAACGTCCAGGTGCGCGCGGTGGAATCTCCGGCGGCCTTCGCCGGCCGGATGGCCGAGGTGGGCCTGCTGCCCTCGCCGACGCACGAGCGGGTGCGCAACATCGTCGCCTCGCCGCTCGGCGGGCGGCTGACCGGCTTCGCCACCCACCCTCTCGTGGAGGAGCTGGACCGCGCCCTGTGCGGCGACCCCGCCCTGGCCGGGCTGCCGGGCCGCTTCCTGTTCGCCCTGGACGACGGCACCGGCGACGTCGCCTCGCTGGGCGCCGACGTCACCCTGGTCGAGGACGGCATCCTGCTGGCCGGTACGCCCTTCGCGATACCCGGCGCCGGAGTGGACATCCTCCTGGCCGCCGCGCGAGCCTTCCTGGCCGAGCGCGGAGACGGCGGCGCCTGGCGCATCGCCGAACTCCCCGACGGCCCCGCCCGCGTCGCCAACCGCCTCACCGCCACCGGTCTCCCCGCCGCCCACCTCCCCGCCACCGGTCTCGGCTCGACCGGTCTCGGCTCGACCGGCTTCGGGCCCGAGCGCGCCCGCGCTGCCGTGGGCGCGGCCCCGGTGCGGGCGCGCGGGGCCGGGGTGGTCGCGCTGCCGGACGGGCGGGTGGCGGTGGAGGCCGTGGTCCCGCTCGGGCGGCTCACCGCGGCCCAGGCGCGCCTGCTCGCCGCCCTCGACGTCCCGGTACGGCTCACGCCCTGGCGTACCGTCGTGCTCCTCGACCTCGCCGAAGCACCCGACCTGACCGGATCCGGCCTGGTCACCGACCCGGACTCGCCCTGGACAGGGGTGAGCGCGTGCACCGGAAGCCCCGGCTGCGCCAAGTCCCTGGCCGACGTCCAGCACGACGCCGCCCAGTGGGTGGCCACCCGTGAGCGCCGCCCGGACCTGCCCGTGCACTGGGTGGGCTGCGAGCGCCGCTGTGGCCTGCCCAAGGGCCGGGTCATCGAGATGGTCGCGACCGGCGACGGATACCAAGAAAGGCAGAAGTGAGCGACTACATACGCGACGGCGCCGAGATCTACCGGCGTTCGTTCGCCACCATCCGCGCCGAGACGGACCTGTCCGGGCTCCCGGCCGACGTCGCCCAGGTGGCGGTGCGGATGATCCACTCGTGCGGGATGACCGACCTGGTTGGCGACCTCGCCTGGTCGCCGCGCGTGGTCGGTGACGCGCGCACGGCGCTTAGGGCGGGGGCGCCGATCCTGTGCGACGCCATGATGGTGGCCTCCGGCGTGACCAGGCGCAGACTGCCCGCCGGCAACGAGGTGATCTGCACGCTCGGCGCGCCCGGCGTGGCCGAGCTGGCGGAGAAGCTGGGCACCACGCGCAGCGCGGCGGCGCTGGAGTTCTGGCTCGACCGGCTGGACGGCGCCGTCGTGGCGATCGGCAACGCGCCCACGGCACTGTTCCGGCTCCTGGAGATCGTCGCGGAGGGCGGGCCAAGACCGGCGGCGGTGCTGGGGATTCCCGTGGGGTTCATCGGCGCGGCCGAGTCCAAGCAGGCGCTGGCCGAGAGCGGGCTCGAGCACCTCGTGGTGCGCGGCAGGCGCGGCGGCAGCGCGATGACGGCGGCGGCGGTCAACGCCATCGCGAGCGAGGTGGAGTGATGGAGAACACAGGGCGCCTGTACGGGGTGGGGCTGGGGCCGGGCGATCCGGAGCTGATCACGGTGAAGGCGGCCAGACTGATCGGCGAGGCCGACGTCATCGCCTACCACGCCGCGCGGCACGGACGCAGCATCGCCCGCTCGATCGCGCGGCCGTACCTGCGGGAAGGGCAGATCGAAGAGCTGCTGCTCTACCCGCTGACCACGGAGACCACCGACCACCCGGGCGGCTACCAGGGCGCGCTGGACGACTTCTACGTCGAGTGCGCCGCCAGGCTCGCCGCCCATCTCGACGCCGGGCGGACGGTCGTGGTGCTGAGCGAGGGCGACCCGCTCTTCTACGGCTCCTACATGCACATGCACAAGCGGCTGGCCCACCGCTACCCGACCGAGGTGGTGCCGGGCGTCACCTCGATCAGCGGGGCGTCGGCGGTGCTCGGACGTCCGCTGGTCGAGCGGGACGAGACGCTGACCGTGCTGCCCGGAACCCTGCCCGGCGAGGTGCTGGCCGAGAAGCTGCGCGCCACCGACTCGGCGGCGGTGCTGAAGCTGGGCCGTACCTTCGAGAAGGTACGCGACGCGCTGGCCGAGGCCGGACGGCTGGACGACGCCTGGTACGTGGAACGCGCCACCATGGACGCCCAGCGGGTCGCGCCGCTGAAGGACGTGGATCCCGAGGGCGTGCCGTACTTCTCGCTGGCGCTGCTGCCGAGCCCGGCCGAGCACACGTTCGTGCCCGAGAAGCCCGCCGGGCAGGGGCCGGGCGAGGTCGTCGTGGTCGGGCTCGGGCCCGCCGGGCGGCCGTGGCTCACGCCGGAGGCGCAGGACGCGCTGGCCGCCGCCACCGACCTGGTCGGCTACGGCCCCTACGTGGACCGCGTCCAGCCGAACCCGCGCCAGCGGCGCCACCGTACCGACAACCGGGTCGAGGCCGAGCGTGCCAGGCACGCGCTGGAGATGGCGCGCGACGGCGCCCGGGTGGCGGTCGTCTCCTCCGGCGACCCGGGCGTGTTCGCGATGGCCAGCGCGGTGCTGGAGGCGGCGTCCGACTTTCCGGACGTGCCGGTGCGGGTGGTGCCGGGTCTGACCGCCGCGCAGGCCGTGGCCGGGCGGGTGGGGGCGCCGCTGGGGCACGACTACTGCGTTCTCTCCCTGTCGGATCTGCTCAAGCCGTGGGAGGTGGTGGCCGACCGGCTGCGCGCCGCGGCGCGGGCCGATCTGGTGCTGGCGTTGTACAACCCGGCCTCGCGCAGCCGTACCTGGCAGGTGGGCGCCGCGCGTGACCTGCTGCTTGAGCACCGCGAGCCCGGCACGCCGGTGGTGATCGGCCGTGACGTCGGCGGGCCGCGGGAGTCGATCACCGTCACCACGCTGGCCGGCCTCGACCCGGCCGACGTGGACATGCGCTGCCTGCTGATCATCGGCTCCTCGACCACCCGGGTGAGCGAGAGCGGCGCCGTCTACACCCCGCGCCGCTACCCGGCCTGAACCCAGGCCGCCGCCTCGCCCGGACTCTCCACCAGCCGCACCCCCGAGGGCAGCGGCGGCCGATCCACCATGATCACCGGGAGCCCGGTCTCCCGGGCCGCGACCAGCTTCGCGCTCGTCATGGCACCGCCGCTGTCCTTGGTCACCAGCACGTCGAGACGGTGCCCGCCGATGAGCGCGCGCTCACCCTCCACGGTGTACGGCCCGCGATCCAGCACCACGTGCGCGTTGGCGGGCACCGGCGGCTCGGGCGGATCCACCGACCTGGCCAGGAACCACATCGAGGTGAGCCCGGCGAACACCGGCAGACTCCGCCGCCCCGTCGTCAGGAACACCCGCCCGCCGGGAAACGAACGGCCCAGCTCCGCGGCCGCCGCGGCCAGGGAGGGCACGCGGTGCCACCGGTCGTCCGGCCCCTCGTGCCAGCCCGGACGGCGCAGCACCAGCAACGGCACCCCGGCCAGCGCGGCGGCCTCGGCGGCTGAGGCGGTCATCCGCTCGGCGAACGGGTGGGTGGCGTCCACGAGCCTCTCGACCCCCTCGGCCGCGATCCACCGGGCCAGCCCGTCAGCGCCGCCGAACCCGCCCTCGCGCACCTCGCCCACCGGCAGCCGCGGATTGGTGACCCGCCCGGCCAGCGACGACACCACCCGCATGCCGGAGGGCACCAGCTCGGCGGCCAACGCCCTGGCCTCGGCCGTACCCCCGAGGATCAGCACACCGCCCCCACGCGAGGGCGGCCCCCCACGCGAGTCCGAGGGCGGGCCCCCACGCGAGTCCGAGGGCGGGCCCGCGGACGGGTGATCGGGCTGGCTCGCGGGCGGGGGTGTGGGCGAACCTGCGGGTGGGTGATCGGGAGGGGTCATGGGCGGGCTCGGGCGGCGCTGTACAGGTGGCTGTCGGGGAACTCCGAGGCCGACAGCACCCGGCCCACCACGATCACCGCCGTCCGCTTCACCCCGGCCTCCCGCACCCGGGCGGCGATGTCGGAGAGGGTTCCGCGCAGGATCAGCTCATCGTCCCTGCTGGCCCGCGCCACCACGGCCACCGGGCATCCGGCGCCGTAGGACGGCAGCAGTTCCTCGACGACCTGGTCGATGCGCTGCACGGCCAGGTGCAGCACCATCGTGGCGCCGCTCGCGCCCAGCGTGGCCAGGTCCTCGCCCGGCGGCATCGGCGTGGCCCGCCCGGACACGCGGGTCAGCACCACGGTCTGCCCGACGCCGGGTACGGTCAGCTCCCTGCCCAGCGCCGCCGCGGCGGCGGCGAACGCGGGCACCCCCGGCACCACCTCGTACGGCACGCCGATCGTGTCCAGCCGCCGCATCTGCTCGGCCACGGCGCTGAACACCGACGGGTCACCCGAGTGCAGCCTGGCCACGTCGTGCCCGGCGGCGTGCGCGGCCGCGAACTCGGCGACGATCTGGTCGAGCGTCAGGTTCGCGGTGTCCACCAGCCGGGCCCCGGCCGGGCAGGACTCCAGCAGTTCCCGCGGCACCAGCGACCCGGCGTAGAGACACACCGGCGCCCGCTCCAGCACCCGCAGCCCGCGTACGGTGACCAGGTCGGCCGCCCCCGGCCCGGCTCCGATGAAATACACGGTCACGGCGCATCCTCCTCGGGCTTCACAACCGGCTGAACGGTCACGGCGCATCCACTTCGTCAGGTTTCACGGCCGACCACACGTCACGGCGCATCTGTTTCGTCGGGCTTGGTGACCGACCACACGGTCACCGGCATCATCGGGCGCCACGCGGTGAATCCGCCCACGGGCCCGGCCCGCTGCACCGACAACCGCACCAGGTCGCCGCCACGCTCCGCCTGCCAGCGGACGGTGAGGGCCTCCGATTCCAGCGTGACCGCGTTCGCCACCAGCCGTCCGCCGGGGCGCAGCGCGGACCAGCACGTCTCCAGCATCCCGGGCACCGTGAGCCCGCCGCCGACGAAGACCGCGTCCGGCTCGGGCAGCCCGGACAGCCCCTCGGGCGCGCGGGCCTCGACGATCTCCAGGCCGGGTACGCCCAGGGTGCCGGCGTTCCTGCGGATGGCGGCGGCTCTGGCGGGGTGGCTCTCGACGGCGCTGGCCGTACAGGAGGGGTGGGAGCGCATCCACTCGATCGCGATGCTGCCCGCTCCGGCGCCGACGTCCCAGAGGTGCTCGCCGGGCAGCGGGGCCAGCCGCGACAGGGTGACCGCGCGGACCTCGCGCTTGGTGAGCTGGCCGTCGTGCTCGAAGGCGGTGTCGGGCAGGCCGGGTACGCGGGCCAGCGGCTCCAGGCCGGGATCGGGGCGGCAGGTGACGGCGATGACGTTCAGGGCGGAGCCCGGCTCGCCGGCCCAGGTGGCGGCGGTGCCGTTCAGGCGGGTCTCGGTGGCGGAGCCGAGGTCGGACAGGACCGTGAGCGTGCTGCGGCCGTATCCGCGCGCGGTGAGCAGGGCCGCGACGTCGGCGGGGGAGGTGCGCTCCGATCCGAGCACGGCCAGGCGCCGCCCCGGAGAGAACGCGGCGTTGAGCGCGGCCACCGGCCGGCCCACCAGGCTGATCACCTCGACGCCCTCGACCGGCCAGCCGAGCCGCGCGCACGCCAGCGACAGCGAGGAGACGTGGGGGAGCACGGTGAGCCGTCCGGCGCCGAGCAGCCTGACCAGCGTCGAGCCGATCCCGAAGAACATCGGATCCCCGCTGGCCAGCACGCAGACCACGCGGTCGCGGTAGGACTCGACGAGGGCTTCGAGCGCGGGCAGCAGCGGCGAGGGCCAGGCGACGCGCTCGGCCCCGGACGGCGGCAGCGTGCCGAGCTGCCGGGCGCTGCCCATGATCACTTCGGCTCGTTCGAGCGCGGTCCGCGAGCCGGGCGCCAGCCCCGTCCAGCCGTCCGCGCCGATGCCGACGACGGTGATCACACGTTGCCCAGCACGCGCGTGACGTGGATCTCGACGACCACGCGGGCGGGATTGACGCGCGGCGGCTTGTAGCGGGCGGTGTAGCGCCGCTCGGCGTCGGCGACCTGCTCGGGCTCGTCTCTGAGTACGGCCCGGCCTTCGAGCGTCGACCAGCGCCGCCCGTCCACCTGGCAGACCGCGACCTGGGCTCCCCGGGCGGCGTACCTGGCCTTCTGCGACGTTCCCGAGGCGATCACCCGGGCTATGCCTTCCGCGAGGTCGAGCGTGACCCCGACGGGCACCACGTGCGGGGTGCCGTCGGGCCGGACCGTGGTGAGCGTACAGAGGTGACGTTCTTCCCAGAACGCTGCAAAGCCGTCACCTTGCTCGAACAGGTTCACACGTCTCCTTCTGGCCGACCGGGGATATCGTAATCGCGCCCGACATCTCCTCCGAAGGCAGACTCTCTCCGGTGAAACGCATCCTCATCATCGGCATCGGCGCCGGTGACCCCGACCACCTCACGCTCCAGGGCGTCAAGGCCATCGCCGCCGCGCAGGTCTTCTTCGTCCTGGACAAGGGCGCGGCCAAGCACGACCTGGTCGATCTCCGGCAGCGGATGATCGAGGAGCATGGGCGGCAGCCGTACCGGATCGTGGAGGCGGAGGATCCGGAGCGGGACCGCACCACGCCCGCCTACACCGGTGCGGTCGAGGACTGGCGCTCGCGCCGGGCCGCCGTCTGCGAGCGGCTGATCGCCGAGGAACTGTCCGACGGGCAGACCGGGGCCTTCCTGGTGTGGGGCGATCCGGGCCTGTACGACAGCACGCTGGCCATCGTCGAGGAGATCCTCGCGGCGGGCCGGGTGGCCTTCGAGTACGCGGTGGTGCCCGGCATCACCAGCGTCTCCGCGCTGACCGCCACCCACCGCGCGAGCCTCACCCGCGTGGGACGTCCGGTCCAGATCACCACCGGCCGCCGCCTGGCGGCGGAGGGGCCACCGGCCGACGACGTCCTGGTCATGCTCGACGCGCACTGCTCCTTCGGCGGGCTGGGGGCGGACTGGCACATCTACTGGGGCGCCTACCTGGGCACGCCGGACGAGATCCGGGTCGAGGGGCCGGTGCCCGAGGTCGCCGACGAGATCCGGCGGCTCCGCGCGGAGGCCCGTGAGCGCAAGGGCTGGATCATGGACACCTACCTGCTCCGCAGGCTGTAGCGGAGGACCAGTGCGGCCGGGACCGCGAGCAGGAGGCCGAAGATCACCTGATGGCCGGTGCCCGGCGTCCACCTGGCGGTGGCCGCGGTGATCCTGGCGTTCTTCGAGGCGGACGCGAAAATCCTTGGGAGCGCTCCCAATTTGTCGTATCGTGGCGGCTGACCGATCTTTGTCGAGAAGGTGAGGCCTTCCGTGTTAAGGATCTGCGTGACCGTCGCTCTCGCGCTGGCGAGCGCCGGCCTCGGAGCAAGTTCCGCCTCTGCGTCCGCCGCCCCCGTCTACTACCTCGACAGCGCCGCGGCCGACGACTCCGGCGCCGGCACCACGCCCGCCACGGCCTGGAAGACCCTGGCCAAGGCCTCGGCGGCCAACCTGCCCGCGGGCGCCAGACTGCTGCTGCGCCGCGGCGGCTCCTGGACGGGTCAACTGGCCGTCACCGAGTCGGGCACCGCCGCCGCCCCCATCGTGATCGACGCCTACGGCACCGGCGCCAGGCCCGTGGTGAAGGGCGACGGCGAGGCCTGCGTGGATCTCGCCGGCGACCACCTGGAGATCCACAACCTCCAGGTGGGCGTGGACGGCGACGAAGGCCGCTGCACCTGGGCGGGCGTCAAGGTGGGCGGCGATGACAACGTGGTCGAGCGCAACTACATCACCGGCGCCGCCGCGGGCGTCTTCATCGAAGAGGGTACGAAGTACGCGGCGGTGACCGCCAACGAGTTCGTCAACAACAACCACATGAGCGAGAACTCGCCGGTACCGGACAACGACGACTCCGGCGCGTTCGCGATCCTCGTGCACGGCGACGACTCCAACATCGGCTGGAACACGATGAAGGGCTCGATCGCCCCAAGCCACGACTACGTGTGGGACGGCGCCGCCGTCGAGATCTTCTACGGCTCCCGCAACCGCGTCCACCACAACATCTCGATCGACAACGACACCTTCACCGAACTCGGCACCTACAGCGACGACCAGGACGGCGTCTCCACCGGCAACGTCTTCGAGTACAACGCCATCTACGGCGCCAAGGGCCGCGGCGGCCTGGTCACCCGGGGCCCCGTCCACGAGGACGGCCGTCCCGAGCCCAACGGACCGGTCTTCGCCACCGCCTTCAACAACAACTCCATCCACCTGACCAACCCGGCGGCCGAGGGCGTGGTCTGCGACGCCGGCTGCACCAACCGGCACCTGTCGATGTCGCAGAACATCGTCTTCGCGGCCAGGAAGAGCGCGTACTCCGAGTCCGGCTTCACCGACAACCACCGCAACGTCTTCCACGGCGGCCAGTACCAGATGCCGCACAGCCCGGACAGCAAGTACGCCGACCCGCGCTTCGACCCCGCCAATCCGCTGCGCCTGCGCGCCGGCAGTCCGGCCATCGGCCTGGGCACCACCAAGTTCAACGACCTCGACCTGGCCGGAGTCGCCGTGGGCAAGGACGGCGCCATCGAGGCCGGCGCCTACGAGTACTGACCCACGGGATCACCCGAGCGCGGTCTCGCCGCCCGGCTCGCGAGCCACCCCAGCGAGACCGCGCCGCCCACCAGGACGACGGCGGCCACCACCAGGTAGGCGGCGCCGGTGCCACTCGCGGCGGCGACCGTTCCCATGACCGCCACGCCGACGGCGCTGCCCAGTTCGCGGGCGGCGCTGTTGAGCCCCGAGCCGAGTCCGGCCCGCTCGGACGGCAGCGCCGCCATGATCTCGTGGGAGAGCACGGGCAGGCACAACCCCATGGCCGCGCCCATCACCACGAGCCCCGCCGCATAGACCGGGTACGGCATCGCCGCGTCGGCGAACGACAGCAGGACCAGCCCGGCCACGTTCCCGGCGAGCCCGGCGGCCACCGCGGGCATCCGTGGCAGGCGGCCCGACATCCGCGAGAGCACGATCATCGGGACCGTCATCGGCAGGATTGCCAGCCCGGTCAGCAAGGGGGAGAAGCCCTTGACCTCCTGGAGGTAGCGGGCGTTGACGAAGAACAGGGCGAACATCCCGAAGAACGTCACCGCCACGCCCAGGATGCCGGCGCGCAGCCCGGCCGCGCGAAACAGCCTCGGGTCGAGGAGCGGCAGGGCCGTACGGGTCTGGTGGACGGCGAACCAGGCGAACAGCAGCAGCGCGCCGGCGAAGGCGGCGAGCACCCCCGGGCTGGTCCAGCCCGCCTCGGGCCCCTCGATGATGCCGCCGACGAGCGCGAAGGAGGCGGCGGTCAGCAGCGCCGCGCCCAGCAGGTCGAGTGCGGCTTCGTGCCGGGTGACGCGGGGCGCCAGGCGGGCGGCGAGCACCGCGAGGACCGCGGCGATCGGCACCATGACCGCGAAGAGCGCCTGCCACGGCAGAAACTGCATGATCAGCCCGCCGCCGACGTTGCCGGCCACTCCGGCGACGCCGGTGGCGGCGGTCCAGACGGCTACGGCGTGACCGCGTCGTTCCGGTGGGTAGGCGTGGACGGACAGGGCGAGTGAGGCGGGCATGATCATCGCGGCGCCCGCGCCGCTGAGCGCGCGGGCGGCGATCAGGACGGCCACGTCCGAAGCGAGCGCGGCGGCCAGGCAACCGGCCGCGAACACGCCGAGCCCGGCCAGCAGCACGCCCTTACGGCCGAAGCGGTCTCCCGCCGCGCCCGCGGGAATGAGCAGGCAGGCGAAGACCAGTACGTAGGAGTCGACGATCCAGACGAGCTGTGACGGCGACGGGTGCAGGCCGCTCGCGGCGAGCGTGGGCAGGGCGAGGTTGACGGCGGCGACCAGGGCGATCGCCGCGACCACGGCGGCCGACATGACGGCGAGAACCGGGCCGGGCCTGGTGACGGGCATGGGTGTCCCCTTGGCATGAGGTGGATGGTTTCCGCGGATTCACCGTAGGGTGGAGCCCGGCCTAACCTCAAATGCAACTTTGGCAGGTGATATATGCGTCAAACGCAACCGAGCCTCGACCTGCTGATCGCGCTGGACGTGCTGCTCGACGAGGGCAGCGTCTCCGGGGCCGCGCGGCGGCTGCACCTGTCCGAGCCGGCGATGAGCAGGACGCTCGGCCGTATCCGGGTGGCCATGGACGATCCGATCCTGGTCAGGTCGGGTCAGCGGATGGTGCCGACGCCGCGGGCGCTGGCCGTGCGGGCGGAGGTGCGCGCGGTCGTTGAGGCGGCGCGGCGGGTGTTCACGCCGCCGGGCGAGCCGGATCCGGCGACGCTCGTGCGCGACTTCGTGGTGCAGGCCTCCGACGCGGTGATCCAGGCCGCGGCGGCGCCCCTGCTGACCGAGCTGGCCGTCTCGGCGCCGGGTGTGCGGCTGCGCTTCATCCCCGAGGGGCCGGGCGACCAGCGTGTGCTGCGCGAGGGCCTGGCCGACCTGGAGGTCACCGTCATCACCGACCCGGAGCCGGAGACCCTGGTGGAGCCGCTGGTCCGCGACCGTCCCGTGGGGGTGGTGCGGGCCGGGCACCCGCTGCTGGACGGCCCGATCACCCCGGAGCGTTTCGCCGCCGCCGAGCATGTCATCGCCTCGCGCAGAGGGCGTACCCGCGGGCCGATCGACGACGCGCTGGCCGCCCTGGGCCTGTCCCGCAGGGTGCGGGGGACGGTTCCGACGTTCACCGCCTCCCTCCTCCTGGCGCGGGAGACCGACCTGGTCGGCATGGCGGGCGAGTGGCAGGTCAGGTCGGCGGTGGAACTCCTGGGCCTGGTGACCTTCCCGATCCCGGTGGATCTGCCCCCGATCGAGCTCTCGCAGGCTTGGCATCCCCGACACGACGCCGATCCGGCTCACGCCTGGCTGCGCGCCCGCATGCGTGCCGTCTTCAGCCCTCCGGGTTGATCCACGCGGGGTCCGTGGCGAGCTTCTCCGCGATGCGGTCGTGGAAGCTCCGCCGCTCCAACGCCCGCTCGACGTCCAGGACCACCTGCCCGAGCGGGTAGGGGATCTCGGACTCAAGCTCGGCCAGGGCGCTCTCGGTGGCCCGCCACTCGGCCATCAGCCGGTCGATCATGCCGGTGGCCCGCTCGGTCAGCATGACCTGCTTGCTGCGCGCGTCGGCGCCGGTGACGGTCTCGACCAGCCCCGCCCGCCGCATGGCGGCGACCTTCTGGCTGAGCGCCGAGTGCGTGCGCTGCACGGCCTCGGCCAGTTCCTTGATGCTCATCGGCCCCCGCAGATGCAGCTTGATCAGCTCCATCACATAGCTGGGCTTGAGCCCGTCGATGCGCGCCTCGGTGTAGAGCCGGGCGATGTCCTCGTCCATGCGGGCCTGGAGGAGACGGAGGGCCCGCCAGTGGCTGATCTCGGTGGGGTCCTGGGTCACGGGGCCACATTATTGGCCAGCGTCTCGGCCCCTCGGAGAAATGCCGCGCGGTCACCGGGGGGCAGGGCCGCGAGCAGACGTTCCTCGCCCTCCTGGATGTCGGCCCGCGCCGCCCGCCGCCTGCGCCGGCCCTCGTCGGTGATCGCCAGGAGCCGGGCCCTGCGGTCGCCGGGATCCGGCTCACGGGTGATCAGCCCGGCCTCTTGGAGCCGGTCGAGGGTCCCGATGATGCGCGTCTTGTCCGCGCCGACCGCCTCCGCGAGCGCGGCCTGGGTACGCACCGGACCGTCGTCCAGCGCGCTGAGCACCACATAGGCCCACATGGAGATCCCATGCGGCTCCAGCACCCTGATCTCCGCGGCGATCAGGGCCTTCACCAGCGGATGGAGCATCGCGGCGAGGTCGCGGCGTTCGGTCACCCCGCCACGATATCGATTGACTTACGATAAGCCCATGTAGATGATGTGCACATGCTTATCGAACTGGACGCACGCGCCGTCCGGGCGAGCGTCGCGCTCGTGGACCGGGTGCGCGCGGCCGACCTCGCCAGGCCGACCCCGTGCGCCGGGTGGGCCCTGCGTGACCTGCTCGCGCACATGACCGCCCAGCACAACGGCTTCGCCGCCGCCTCGCGAGGTGAGGAGGGGCTCGACGCGTGGCGGCCGCGCGACCTGGGCGAGGACCCTGCGGGCACCTACCGCGCGGCCGCCGGCCGCGTGCTGACCGCCTTCGCCGGCGACGTCGTGGCCGAGTTCCCGCTGCCGGAGCTGGGCGTGGTCGTGCCCGCGGAACGGGCGATCGGCTTCCACTTCATCGACTACGTCGTCCACGCCTGGGACGTCGCCAGGACGCTGGGCGTGGCCCTGGAGTTCGAGACCGACCTGCTCGACGCCGCGCTCCCCGTGGCGCAGGCCGTACCCGGAGGTCAGGCCCGTACGGCTCCCGGCGCCGCCTTCGCCCCGGAGGTAGCGTGGCCCGGGGGTACACGGCTTGACCGGATCGTCGCGATGCTGGGCCGTTCCCCTGTCTGGCCGGACTAAGGAGAGATCATGAGTGTTCGTCTTGAGTACAGCGACCGCCTGGCGCGGGTCGAATACGCCTACGCCGCGGTGGCCGACGCCCCGGTGCGCAACATCTGGGTGGCCGGCGCCTGCCCCCTCGACCGCGAGGGCAGGACCGTCGCGGTGGGCGACGTGGCCGGGCAGGCCGGCCAGGTGATGCGCAACCTCGTGATCTCCCTGGAGGAGGTGGGCGCCAAGCTGACCGACATCACCAAGACCACCGTCTACGTCGCCTCCACCAGCCGGGCCGACCTGGTCGCCGCGTGGAACGTCTACCGCGAGTACATGGGCGGCCACGAGGCCCCCAGCACCCTGCTCGGCGTGGCCGCGCTCGGCTACGACGACCAGCTCGTCGAGGTGGAGGCGGTGGCCGTCCTCCCGCTCTAGTCCAGGTAGCGGTCCAGGATCGCCTCCACCGCCCGCGGCGCCGCGGCCGGGCGCTTCACCGAACTGGCCCTGGCCGCACTGCGCCTGGCCGGGATGCGCGGCATCGTGCAGACCGGCGTGACAGGGCCGCTCGGCGGTGACGAGGCAGGTCTGGGGGCGACCCCGCTCTGGCTGGGGTGGCTGGGGGTGGCCCCGGCTCCGCTCACCGGGCGGATCACCGCCGGACGGCTGGCTTCGGCGGTGGCCGAGGCGGTGCTCTGCCGTACCCGGGCGGAGGAAATCGCGGGCCGGATCGCGGCCGAGGACGGTGCCGCGCCCGTGGTAGAGGCCGTGGAACGCGCTTGCATAACGCCCTGATAAGGACCCCTTTGGGATGGAAAGGCCGGTACGGCAAACGTTAATTTGACAGCACCCCCCGAAAAGGAGTGCATATGTCGAGTCAACGCTCCGCACTCGTCACCGCCACGATCGTGGCGCTCTGCTTAGCGGGCCCGGTTACCGCCGCCCACGCAGATCCCCCGTCCGCCGCCCCCGAGCAGGCACCCCCGGCCATGGTCGACGCCATGGAGCGGGACCTCGGTCTCACCGAACAGCAGGTGCACACCCGCCTCGCCAACGAGCAGCGCGCCGCCGCCGCGGAAGCCAAGCTCACCACCCAGCTCGGCGCCTCGTACGCGGGCGCCTGGCTGAACGCCGACGCCTCCAAGCTGAACGTCGCCACGACCGACAAGGCCGCCACCGCGTCGATCGAAGCCCAGGGCGCTCAGCCCGTCGTCGTCTCACGTACGCTTGCCCAGCTCACCGCCGTCAAGGACCAGCTTGACGCGGCCGCCGCCAAGGGCTCGGGCGCGCTGTGGTTCGTCGACGTGACCACCAACACCGTCGCCGTCCAGGCCGGCACGCCGGAAGCCGGGGAGGCCCTCGTGGCCGCCGCGGGCGTGGACCGCGCCGCCGTGCAGATCTCGGTCACGACCGAGAACCCCCAGCCGTTCATCGACATCATCGGCGGCGCCCCCTACTACATCGGCTCCAGCCGATGCAGCGTGGGCTTCTCCGTGACCCAGGGCACGACCCCCGGCTTCGTGACCGCAGGTCACTGCGGCCGCGTCGGCTCGCGCACGACCAACCCGACGGGCACGTTCCGCGGCTCGTCGTTCCCCGGCAACGACTACGCGTGGGTCGCGGCTCCCGGCAACACGGTCCGTCCGTGGGTACGCGGCTCCGGTGGCCAGAACGTCATCGTCCGCGGCTCGACCCAGGCCTCCGTCGGAGCCTCGATCTGCCGCTCCGGTTCCACCACCGGATGGCGCTGCGGAACCATCCAGCAGCACAACGCCACGGTGCGCTACCCGCAGGGCACCGTCAACGGCCTGACCCGCACCAGCGCGTGCGCGCAGCCCGGTGACTCCGGTGGCTCGTTCATCTCCGGCAGCCAGGCCCAGGGCGTCACCTCTGGCGGTTCTGGCAACTGCTCCAGCGGAGGGACGACCTATCACCAGCCGGTCAACGAGATCCTCGGGGCCTACAGCTTGAGGCTCGTGGTCGGCTGAACCCAGACCCGGGTGGATTCCCCCGCCTGACCCGGGTCCCACGGCGTGCCCGGCGCGATTCGCGCCGGGCACGCTCATGTCAGGGGCGCGTGCCGGGCGAACTCCCACGGGTCGTGCGCGGAGATCACCTCCACGCCGTGCTCGTGCCGCAGTACGCGCAGCCGGTCCCGGTTGGCCAGGCGCAGTTCGGCGTCCACCTGGGAGGAGTTCTGCAGGATGTCCATGAGCGGGTGGACCTCGGGCTCCTTCTCGTCCAGCTCGCGGTGGTAGAAGTAGGCGTCGCCGGCGTGCAGCAGCCAGCCCGTGCCGTTCCGCACCGCGACCCCCGCGTGCCCGCGTGTGTGCCCGCCCAGCGGGACCAGCAGAAACTCGGGCGGCAGTCCGGTCAGGGGCACGGCGCCCGCCATGCCGTACCAGGTCTCGCCCGAGGGGCGGTAGGTCTCCCAGAGCGGGCCGTGCGCCCAGTGGCCGGGCCGGTAGCGGCGGCTGGGCGCCTCCTCAAGCGCCGCCTCCAGCTCGGCCGCCATCACGTGGACCCGCGCCCGCGGGAAGTCGGGCAGGCCGCCGCTGTGGTCCACGTCGAGGTGGGTGAGCACGACGTGCCGCACGTCGGCCGGGTCGTACCCCAGCGCGGCGACCTGCCGCACGGCCGTCTCCGCCGGGCGCAGGGCGGGCTCGACGGCTTGGGTCCATTCGGGGTCGAGCAGTTCGCCGGGCCTGGCCACGTCGTCCTGCCCGAGCCCGGCCTCGACCAGCACCAGCCCGGAGGCGGGGGTCTCGACCAGCAGGGCGTGGCAGACGGCCGCGGCGGCCGGCAGGGAGTCGTCGGTGGCGTCGATGGTCCGCATGGAAGCGAGATTGAGGTGATGAACTCTCATGCCGTTAGGCTCCTACTTGAACCACGCTTCAAGTCAAGGAGTCAGATGGAACTCGACATCGGCGAAGTGGCGCGCCGCTCCGGGCTGGCCCCGTCGGCGCTGCGCTTCTACGAGCGCAAGGGCCTCATCGCGGCCGACGGCCGCAACGGCCTGCGCCGCGCCTACCACCCCGGCATCCTCGACCGCCTCGCGCTCATCACCTGCGCCCGCGACGCCGGATTCACGCTCGCCGAGATCGCCCGCTTCCTGAGCGCCCGGCCCGGTGACGAGGTCCTGCGCGCCCACCTCGCCGCCAAGGAGCGCGAGGTGGACGAGCGCGTCGAGCAGCTCACCCGCCTGCGCGACAGCCTGCGCCACGCCGCCGTCTGCGATCACGACCCGCTCGTGGAGTGCCCGGAATTCAAGCAGGCGGTACGGCGGGCCCGCAGGTGAAGATGGGGGCATGGACGACACCACGGCCGAAGACCTCCTGGCCGCCGCGCGCGCCGGAGACGACGACGCCTTCGGCAAGCTGGTCGGCCCGCTGCGCGACGAGCTGCGCGCCCACTGCTACCGCATGCTGGGCTCGCTCCACGACGCGGAAGACGCGGTGCAGGAGGCGCTCGACCGGGCCTGGCGGGCCCTGCCCCGCTTCGAGGACCGGGGCGGCATCCGGCCCTGGCTGTACAAGATCGCCACGAACCGGTCGCTCACGCTGATCGAGCGCCGCGGGCGCCGTGAGCTGCCGACCGACCTGAGTCCTGACGGCGTGCCGCTGGCGGAGAAGGAGTGGCTGGAGCCGTACCCCGACCGGCTGATGACCTGGACGGCCGAGCTCGGGCCCGAGGCCAGGGCGCTGGCCCGCGAGAGCGTGGAGCTGGCGTTCGTGGCGGCCCTGCAGCACCTGTCGCCCCTGCAGCGGGCGGTGCTCCTGCTGCGCGACGTGCTCGGCTACGCGGCACGCGAGGCCGCCGACCAGCTCGGCACCACGGTAGCCGCGGTCAACAGCGCCCTGCAGCGGGCCAGGAAGGTCCTGACCGAGCTTCTGCCCGAGACCAGCCAGCGCCAGACGCTCGACACGCTGGGCGAGGCCGCGCAGCGGGAGCTGGCCCAGCGCTACATGGCCGCCTGGGAAGCCCGCGACGTCGCCTCGATCGTGGCCATGCTCACCGACGACGCCAAGTACTCCATGCCGCCGCTGACCGTCTGGTACCAGGGCCACGAAGGCATCCGCGGCTTCCTGGAGGACGGCCCGCTGACCTACCGCTGGCGCATCCTGCCCGCCCACGCCAACGGCCAGATCACCTTCGCCACCTACATGTGGGACGCGGAACGCGACGCCTACGTCCCCACCGGCCTCGACCTGCTCCGCCTGCGCGGCGCCCGGATCGCCGAGGTCGTCTCCTTCCTCCGGGCCGACTTCTCCGAGTACGGCCTGCCGACCTCGCTGCCCCGCGATGAGTTCTCGCCACCACCCGGGTTGTAGTCCCGAAGGCACCAACCGAAGGGACCGACCATGAAGACCGACGAGCAGCGGATCCGCACCCTGATCGAGAACTGGGCCGAGGCGGTGCACCGCGGCGACCTGGAAGGCGTGCTGGCCGACCATGCCGAGGACATCGTGATGTACGACGTGCCGCCGCCCAACCAGGGCGTGCGCGGCATCGACGCCTACCGCGAGACCTGGCCGCCCTTCTTCGAGTGGCAGGCCTCGGGGGCGGTGTTCGAGATCGAGTCGCTGGAGGTCACGGCCGGCGACGACGTGGCCTTCGCCCACGCGCTGCTGCGCTGCGGCACCGTGCGGGAGTTCGCCGAAGACCCGGGCAACCGGCTGCGGCTCACGATCGGCCTGCGCAAGGAGGAAGGCCGGTGGGTCGTCACCCACGAGCACCACTCCTTCCCGCTCACCGTGCCGGCCGGCGCCGAGCGGGAGATCCGCGAACTGCACGAGACCTGGTCGCGCCAGACCGCCGCCGGAGACCTCGACGGCATGATGGCGACCATCGCCGGCGACGTGGTCTCCTACGAGCACGAGACGCCGCTGGAGTACCGGGGCGTCGAGGCCGTGCGGGAGGTCTGCGCGCGTGGCCTCGACACACCCGGCGTCACCCTGGACAACCCCGGCCTGACGGTGCTGACCAGAGACGACCTCGCGGTGGCCTGGTGCGTCAACGTCGTACGCGGCGAGGGCTTCGAGACGTGGTCGCGCGCGACCCGGATCTTCCGGCGCGCGGGCGGCCGGTGGCTGATGGTCCACCAGCACCTGTCCTACCCCCGCGACCCGGAGACCGGCCAGGCCCGCACCGACCTGCGGCCACGGGCCTAGCCGAGGTTCTTGGCGTCCACCCGGTGCCCGGCCCGCTCCAGGACCTCGACGGCCTCCCTGACGCGGTGCTCGGGCACCAGGACCAGGTCCGCGTGGAAGGTCGAGGCCACGAACACCGGGATCGACGCCTCGGCCAGCGGGCTCACGACCGCCGCCAGCATGCCGGGGGTGTCCGGGCCGTGGGCGGTGGCGCCGCCGTACAGGCCGATCCAGCGCTCGCCGGAGCCGGTCGGCCAGGTCTCGCGCACCACGGTCAGGCCCTCGGGAGCGCGCACCAGCGCGATCCACTCGTCGTCCTCGGGGAAGGTCGCGTGGGGCAGGTGCTCCACCGCGAACACGGACGGCACGACGCCCAGGCGCTGGGCAGTGGGTGAGCTCATGAGGCTCACCCTAGGGCTCCTGGGCGGGAGGCGGCTTTCCGGAATAGCCTGGTAACTGACACAATCGACGTGCTCATGCCGACCATGGACGGGCTGATCGATGTTTCAGAAGATCCGCAGCCGCTCGGCCCCGCCCGAGCCGGCGGCCGCTCCCCAGCCGCCGCAGCCCCAGCCCCCGGTACGGCCCCGCCCCGCCCCCCAGGTCATCCGGGCCGGCAAGCTCGTCCTCGACATGGGCGAGCACGCCGCGTACGTCACCGGACACCGCCTCGACCTGCCGTTCGTCGAGTTCAAGCTCCTCGCCCAGCTGGCCGCCCACCAGGGCGTGCCCCAGTCGATGGGCCGGCTGCTGATGGCCGGGTGGGGCACCGGCGACGTGCCCGGCGGCAGGGACATGGTGAAGTCGGCCGTCTACCGCCTGCGCTCCCGGCTGAGCCAGGCCGACCTGAACACCACCTACATCCGCACGCTGCGCGGCGTCGGCTACGTGATGCCGGTCCAGCCGAGATACCTATACCGCGACTGATTCCCGCCCAGGTCGCCTTCCGTAAGGTCGCAGGCATGGGTTTCAAGTCTTGTGTCTTCATCGGCGTCAGCGTCGACGGCTTCATCGCCCGGCTCGACGGCGACCTCGAATGGCTGACCAGCAGGGGTGAGGCGACCGGCGAGTACGGCTACGACGACTTCATCGCCGACATCGACACGATCGTGATGGGCCGCGGCACGTACGAGGCGGGTATCGGGTTCGGCGAGGAGAACTGGCCGTACAACGGACTGAACGTCGTGGTGCTCAGCACCACTCTGGAGACCGACGATCCGCGGATCACGATCTACCGAAGCCTCGACGAGGTGGTCGAGGGTCTCAACGCGCGGGGCGTCAAGTCCGCCTACATCGACGGCGGCCAGGTCATCCAGTCGTTCCTGCGCGCCGGGCTGATCGACGAGCTGACGATCAGCACGGTGCCGGTGCTGATCGGCACCGGCATCCCGCTGTTCGGGCCGCTGGAGGCGGACATCTCGCTGCGGCACCTGGCCACGAGGACGCTGGACGCGGGGATGGTCCAGACGACCTACGCGGTCGAGCGGACGGCCTTGAAGACGCCGTAGAGGAGCTCAAGGCCGCCGATCACCATGAGGACGACGCCGAACTTCGACGGGGTGAAGACCACGATCTCGACGTCCAGTCCCCACAGCCACAGCGCCAGTCCGGCGGCGAAGGTGACCAGGCCGGTGATGATGGTCTTGCGGGCGGATGTCATGTGAACCTCTTCTGTTCCAGCAAACGACTGTCTGGACAGAACGGTAGTGACCAGGACGCCGTGCATCTTCCTGCCGGTTGACGATTCCGGACTACATCTTTCTGCTCATGCCGGACAGAGCCATGGTGATCGTCCTGGCCGCGAAGTCGTGGTCCAGGGGGCCGGTGCGCTGCAGCCAGCGGCTGAGCAGCGGCCCCCACAGCAGGTCGAGGGCGGCGTCGAGGTCGAGATCGCGGTCGAGCTGACCGGCCTCCTGGGCCGCGCGCAGGCGGCGGCGCTTGAGCTCGCGCACCGGCCCGTCGACGCGCTCGGCGTAGATCGCGGCGAGGCCGGCGTCGTGCGCGATCTCGCCGATGAGTGCCCGCATGACGCCGTCGAGCCGGGGATCGCGGAACTCCTCGACGGTCGCGAACAGGATCGTGCGCAGGTCGGCTTCCAGATCGCCGGTGTCGGGCAGGTCGCCGAGCGGCCCGCCCATGGTCATCAGCAAAGCGTCGAGGAGCACCGCCCCCTTGGACGGCCACCAGCGGTAGATGGTCTGCTTTCCCACCCCGGCCCGGGAAGCGATGCCCTCGACGCTCAGCTTGCTATAGCCGATCTCGCCCACGAGGTCGAAGGCAGCCGTGAGAATGGCCTGCCTGGAGGCCTCGTTGCGGCGGGTCACGAGATCGACGTTATCAGAGACGAGACGGTCCGTCTCTGTTAATTATCTCCCTTGCAAGGCCTTGACGTTGTCGCCGAACGTCCAGTTCTTGGAGCCGTCCCAGTTGATGGACCAGGTCATCAGGCCCTTGAGCTGGCCGCTGAAGCTGTTCCAGCTCTGGGAGACGAGCGAGGGCGACATGTAGCCGCCACCTGCGCCGGGCTGTGCGGGCAGTCCCGGCACCTGCTTGTCGTACGGCACGCGGATCGTCGTCCCCTGGATGACCAGGCCGTTGTTCAGGCACGTCGTCTGGGCGACGAAGCCCTGGACGGTCCCGGCCGAGTAGGAGTCGCCGGCGCAGCCGTACATGCTGCCGTTGTAGTACTGCATGTTCAGCCACCACAGGCGGCCGTTGTCGGCGTACTTCTTGATGATCGGCAGGTAGGCGCCCCAGATCGAGCCGTAGGTGACGCTGCCGCCGGTCACGTACGCGGTCTCCGGCGCCATGGTCAGGCCGAAGTTCGACGGCATCTGGGCGAGCACGCCGTCGATGATGCGGATGAGGTTCGACTGCGAGGCCGACAGCGTGTTGATGTTGCCGCTACCGGTCAGGCCGGTCTCGATGTCGATGTCGATGCCGTCGAAGTTGTAGCGCTTGAGAATCGGCACGACGGTCGCGACGAACCGGTCGGCGACGGTGCTGGAGCTGAGGTCGATGCCGGCGGCGGCGCCGCCGATGGACATCAGGATGGTCGCGCCCGCCGCCTTGGCCTGGCACATCTCGGCCGGGGTGGAGACCTTGACGGTCACGTCCATGCCGTCCTCCCACAGCACGGTGCCGTCGGAGCGGATCACGGGGAAGGCGGCGTTGATCACGTTGTAGCCGTGCGCCTTCATGCGCGGGTCCGTGATCGGGGTCCAGCCGAAGGGCGGGTGCACGCCGTTGATCGCGCCGTCCCAGTTCTCCCAGTAGCCCTGCAGAACCTTGCCGGTGGGCCGCGACTTCACCGCGCAGGTGGTGTCGGTCGGCGTCGGCGTGGGCGTCACGGTGGGGGAGATGGTCGGGGTGGGGCTGATCGTGGGCGTCGGGGTGACGGTCGGGGTGATGGTCGGGGTCGGGCTCGGGCCGCCGGGGCCGTCGAAGCTGATGTCGTCGGCGTAGTAGGTGCCTTGGCCGTACCAGCCGTGCAGGTAGACCTCGGCGGTGTTCTGGTTCGCGCCGGTCGTGAAGGAGACCGACAACTGCGTGTAGGTGGTGGAGGAGGCCCAGCGGGCGCTGCCTCCGGTCACGCCGAGGTAGACGTAGCTGCCGCGCACCCAGGCGGTCAGCGTGTACGCGGTGCTCGGCCGTACGCTCACCGACTGGGTGCACTTGGCGTTGTCGGATCCGCTCGCGGCGCCCGCCAGCGCCTGTGAGCCGGAGTGCACGGGGGTCGTGACCGCCGACCCGAGGCCGCCGGTACACGACCAGGGGGACAGGGCTCCTGACTCGAAGCCCGGGTTCACGAGGAGGTTGGCTGCCTGGGCCGAGGTCTGGACGACCAGGACGCCGGCCAGCGCCAGGACTAAGGATGCGGCCAGCACGAGGAGGCGCGACGATGCTCGCCTCATTGACGTTCGCTTCATTGGCGGACAACCCTTCTGCCGCTTCTGTGCGCGGCAGGTCACAGGACATGACGGAAAAACAGGGTTGCGAGGCTGGGGGCTCGCGCCGGGTTAACCCGAATTATCGAGATAAATCACCGCGATGTCTACGACGAGGATCATCCGGAACCTCGACGACTTTCCTTGGAGGAAAGTAGATGATACTTTCCTGTCAGGAAAGTAGTCCGACCAACGGGGATGCCATGAACGAGTACGACGCCCGATCCGCCCTCGACGACATCCGGCGCGGCGAGGACACCACGCGCCGGGAGATCGCCCGCCAGGCCACCGCCCGCCCCTACGTGTTCCTCGCCGCGCTCGGCCTCTTCGCCGCCCTGGCCGGCACCGACCTCCCCAATCCCTGGAACCTCGTCGCCCTCGTCCTCGGCATGGGGCTCTACGCGGCGACGGGCATCGTGCGGGAGCACCGGGCCACCGCGCGCGGGAAGTCGACCGGCCTCGACTTCCTGCTGCACGCCGGGTGGATCGCCGCCCTCTTCGTGATCTTCGTCATCGGGCGGATGGCCGCCTTCTTCCTGTTCGGGATCCCGGCCGAGGGGCAGTGGTCGCAGGCCACCGTGGGCGCCGCCGCCGTCGCCGTGGTCTACCTGGCCACCACGCCCCTGCTCCGCCGTGCCATCCTTGCGATCATGAGGAGGAACGGCTGATGGACCCGGAGTTCGACGACTTCCTGCACGTGCCCGCGAGGCTCTCGGTCCTGGCACTGCTCGCCCCGGCCGAATGGGTGGACTTCGCCTTCCTCCGCGACACGGTCGGCACCAGCGACTCGGCCCTGTCCAAGCAGGTGTCCGCGCTGGCCGGAGCCGGATACGTCGAAGTCCACAAGGGCCAGGAGAGCCGGGCCAGGCGCACCCACGTACGGCTCACCCCACAGGGCCGCCAGGCCTTCCAGCGCCACGCCGCGGCGCTCCAGCGCATCGTGGCGGCCGCGCAGACACAGGCAGGGGCGTGACCTGTGCTGCACGGACGCTCCTCGGAACTGGCCACCGTCGACCGGCTCGTCCGGGCCGCGCGAGCCGGCGGCAGCGGCGTCCTGGTCCTGCGCGGCGAGCCGGGCATCGGCAAGTCCGCACTGCTCGACAGTGCCGCCGACAGTGCCGCCGACACCGCTGAGGGCATGCGGGTGCTGCGCGGCTGCGGTATCGAGTTCGAGGCCGAACTGCCCTTCGCCGGGCTCCACCTGCTGCTCCGGCCGGTGCTCGACGGGGTGGCGGGCCTGCCGGCGCCGCAGCGGCGGGCGCTGGAGAGCGCGTTCGGGCTGGGGCCCGCCGTACCGGCTGACCGGATGCTCGTCGGGCTGGCCGTCCTGTCGCTGGTGTCGGAGCTGGCCGCGGAGGTGCCGCTGCTCTGCCTGGTCGACGACGCGCAGTGGCTCGACCGGCCGTCCGCGGAAGCGCTGCTGTTCGCGGCCAGGCGGCTGGGCGCCGAGTCCACCGCCATGATCTTCGCGGCCCGCGACGGCCGGCCCGCCTTCGCCGCGCCCGGCCTGCCCTCGCTCTCCCTGACCGGGCTCGCGCCGCGGGACGCCGCCGCCCTGGTCGACGAGCGCGACGCCACGCTGGCGCCGGACGTGCGCGCCCGCGTGCTGGCCGAGGCCGCCGGCAACCCGCTCGCCCTCATCGAACTGCCCCTCGTCCTCGACACGGGCACGTGCGGGCCCCTGCCCCTGACCGACCGGCTCCAGGCCGCCTTCCACGGCCAGGTCGCCCGCCTGCCCGCGCCGACGCGCGAACTGCTCCTGCTCGCCGCCGCCGACGACAGCGGCGAACTCGCCGTGATCCTGCGCGCCGCGCCCCATGACGTACGGCACCTGCCGCCCGCGATCGAGGCCGGCCTGGTCCGCCTCGACGAGGCCGACCGGCGGCTCGCCTTCCGCCACCCCCTGGTCCGCGCCGCCGTCTACCAGGGCGCCACCCTCGACCAGCGCCTCGCCGCCCACCGCGCCCTGGCCGACGCGCTGGCCGGGACCGAACGCGCGGACCTGCGCGCCTGGCACCTGGCCGCCGCCGCCACCGGCACGGACGAGCGGGCCGCGGCCGAACTGGAGCGCGCCGCCGCCCAGGCCGCCGAGCGCAACGGCCACGCCGCCGCGGCCGCCGCCTACGAGCGCGCCGCCGAGCTCAGCCCGCCCGCGCGCGGCAGGTTGTTCGTCCAGGCGGCCGAGGCGGCGCTGGCCGCCGGTGAACTGGACCGGGCACGCACCCTGGCCGAACGCGCCCGCCCCGAACTCCGCGACCCGTCGCCGAGCTCTCGCCCCGAGGTGCGTGACGCGCCGCCGAGCGCCGGTCCTGAGGCGCATGACGCGCCGCTGAGCCGGAGGCTCGCCCGCGCGCTCGCCGCCGCCCTGTCCGGGCAGGGCGCCTTCCGGCAGGCCAACCGCGTGCTCATCGAGCAGGTCGCGGCAGGTAGGGACGACGACCCCGACGCCGCGCTCGGCACGCTCATGGACGCGGTCGGCAACGCCTGGTTCGCCGGGGACCGCGACATGGTCGCGCGCACCGCCGACCAGCTCGACGCCATCGGCGGGGGAGCGGGGCCGCTCCGCCTGGTCCAGGACTGGATCGTCTCGCTGGCCATGGAGCGTTCCACGGAGGGACTGCCGCCCATGGGCGAGGTCGTGGCCGCCGCCCGCCGCGGGCACGCCCAACCGCTGCACCTCATGCACATCGCAGGGCTCGGCCTCATCGCCGGGCTCGACTACCAGGCCTACGACCTGACGGCCGAGGTCACCGCGGAGAGCCGGGCGGCGGGGACGATCGGGCTGCTGCCGCCGGCCCTGTACCACCTGGCGGTCGCGGAGAGCGCGCTCGGCCGGCACCGCGACGCCGAGGGCAGCGCCACCGAGGCGCTCACGATCGCGGAGGACACCGGCCAGTGGCAGTGGAGCAGCCTGTCCGCCGGCGTGCTTGCCTATCTGGCGGCCGTCGAGGGGGACGAGGAGCGCTGCCGCGCCCTGGCCGCGCGGACCAGGTCGTCCTCCGACGGGAAGATCTTCTCGCCGGGCGCGCCACGGGCCGACTGGGCGCTCGGGCTGCTCGACCTCGCCCATGGACGGGCCGAACCTGCGCTGGAGCACCTGGAACGGGTGGCCGACGGCCCCGCCCGCCACCAGCTTCCCGGTCAGCGGTGCGCTCCCGACCTGGTGGAGGCGGCGGTACGGCTGGGAAGCCCGGAGCGGGCGGCGGAGCCGTACCGGCGATTCGCCGAGCTCGCGCGGCGGCTGCGGCGGGCCGCGGTCGGCGCGCTCGCCGAGCGGTGCGCCGCGCTGCTGGAGCCCGGCGCCGAGGAGCACTACCGCGCCGCGCTACACCTGCACGAGCAGGACAGCAGGACGTTCGAGCACGCGCGCACCGAACTGCTCTACGGCGAGTGGCTGCGGCGTGCCCGCCGCAAGGCGGAGGCGCGCACGCACCTGACCGCGGCGCTGGAGCGCTTCGACCGCGTCGGCGCCCGGCCGTGGGCCGAACGCGCCGACGCCGAACTGCACGCCACCGGGCTCACCATCCGCCGCGCGGCCCCCGGCGTCCTCGCCGGGCTGACCCCGCAAGAGCTGCAGATCGTACGGCTGGCCGCGCAGGGCCTGTCCAACCGGGACATCGCCGCCCAGCTGTTCATCAGCCCGCGCACGGTGGGTCACCACCTCTACAAGGCCTTCCCCAAGCTGGGTGTCGCCTCGCGCGCCGAACTGGCCGGCCTGCCCCTCCACGACTGAACGACGAGCCGCCGCACCGCCGGAGCCGCCCCGGTGACGTACCCGCCGATCCCGGCCGCCACCAGCACGCCGAGCCTGACCAGGTCCCCTTCGGCGAACGTCAGCACTCCCAGGCCGTTGACCAGGAACCCGGTCACGAACAACCAGGCCATCCCGGCGGCGGCCAGCGCCACGAGCGGGCTCCGCCCCCACAGGGAGTAGGCCCCGACCAGCAACGCCACCACCGCCGTCCGGGCCGCGGCCTCCGGGAACAGCGGCGCGGCCACCGCGCAGGACAACACGGCCGTGACGAAGGCGCCGACGACCAACCCACCGAGCGGCAAGATACGCATACATCCAGGTAACACCGCAGGTCAGCCGATGTCCGCTATCTATACGCCATCCCCTCGCAACGCATACGCGATATTGACACCGCTACTTCCATACGATGTCGGCGAAGTCCGTCGGCGGCCGGCCGAGTGCCCGCTGGACGCCGTCGGAGAGGTGGGCGTCCATCCCCAGGCGGGCAGGGGCGATCGCGGCGGCGTACCCCTCGGCGTCGGCCACCGGCCAGCCCTCCTTCACCAGCTCGGCCACGAACGCCTCCGGGTCCACGTCCACGTAGCTCAGCGGCAGGCCGCTCGCCGCGGAGTAGGCGGCGGCCGCCTCGGCCATCGTCAGCGCGCGTGGCCCCGACAGCTCGTACACCTGCCCGGCGTGGCCCGCACCGGTCAGCGCGGCGACCACGACCCCGGCGATGTCGGCGGCGTCCACGAAGGAGATGGCGCCGTCGCCGGCCGGGAGCCTGAGCTCGCCGGTGGCCACCGCCTCGCGGAAGAAGCCCTCGCTGAAGTTCTGCGCGAACCAGCCTGGCCGCACGATCGTCCACTCGACGCCGGACGCGCGCACCGCCTTCTCGCCGTCGGCGTGCGTGGCCCCTACGCCGCTGGTCACGTCGCCGTACCCGGGAACGTCGATGCCGCGCCCCGACAGCAGCACGATCCGCCGCACGCCCAGCTCCACCGCGCGCTCCACGAACGGCCGGGTGAGCAGCTCCCCGTCCAGCGGAACCACGTACACGGCCCGCACGCCCGCCAGCGCCGCGTCCCACGTCGCCCGGTCGCTCCAGTCGAAGCGTGTCTGCCCGGAGCGGGAGCCCGCCCGCACCGCGATCCCGCGCTCGCGCAGGAGTGACACCACCCGGCGGCCGGTCGTACCCGTGCCGCCCACTACCAGGATCGGATTCTGTTCGCTCATGCGGACCAGTCAATCCGGCCGCTGTCAGACGCTCCATGGCCGTGACGCTCACTTGAATGTCTCAGCGTCTACAGTCAAGGGCATGGACGCGCTTGCTGATCTGCTGGAAGGGGTACGGGCGCGCGGCGCCACGTTCGGCCGGTCGGTCATGGACACGCCGTGGGCCGTGGGCTTCGCCTCGGGCGCACCGCTGACGCTGACCACGATGATCCGCGGGCAGGCGTGGGTCGTGCCGGAGGAGGGCGAGCCGCTGCGCGTCGGCCAGGGCGACGTGGCCGTCGTCCGCGGCACCCACACGATCGCCGACCCGCCGGGCACCGCGCCGCGGTTCATGGTGACACCCGGCTCCTACTGCCTGCTCGCGGACGGCACCGAACTCGGCGACGCGCTCACCCTGGGCCCGCGCACCTGCGGACCTCGGCTCGACGCCGACGCCCTGATGCTCAGCGGCGCCTACGAGGGCCCGATCGGCGAGCGCCTCCTGCGCGCGCTGCCGCCCGCCCTGGTGCTGCCCGCCGGCCGCCACCCGGCCCTCGACCTGCTCTCCGAGGAGATCGCCGCGGTACGGCCCGGCCAGCAGGCCGTACTCGACCGCCTCCTCGACCTGGCCCTCGTGGCGGCGCTGCGCGCGTGGTTCGACCGTCCGGGCGCGGCCACGGCGGCGGACCGGGCGGCGGACCCGGTGGTGGACCGCGCCCTGCGCCTGCTGCACGACAAGCTCGACCGCCCGTGGACGGTGGCCGACCTGGCCGCCGCGACCGGCGTCTCCCGCGCCGCCCTGGCCCGCCGCTTCGCCGCCAGGGTCGGCAGCCCGCCGATGGCCTACCTCGCGGGCCGCCGCGTCGAGGTGGCCGCCGACCTGCTGCGCGGCTCCGACGCCACGCTCACGTCCATCGCCAGGAGGGTCGGCTACTCCGACGCCTTCACGCTCAGCGTCGCCTTCAAACGCCTGCGCGGCGTCACCCCGAGCGAGCATCGCGCCGCCGCGTATCCGGCATAGTCTGAGATCTCTACCGCGGAGGGGCAACCGTGATCAACAAAGTGTTCGATCAGGAGTATCTGCGCGACCCGCACGGCGTCTACGCCCAGCTCAGGCGAGAGCAGCCCGTGGCCCACACCATCACCTCCCAGGGCGTCCGGGTATGGCTGGTGACCAGGTACGAGGACGTCAGGGCCGCGCTCAACGACCCGCGCCTGAGCAAGGACTTCCATCGCAACCCCCACATCATGAAGGCCAACGAGATGGAGGGCGGCGACAGCAGCGGCGCCGCCGCCGTGGTCCCCGACAACATGCTCTTCTCCGACCCGCCCGACCACGAACGCCTGCGCCGCCTGGTCGTCAAGGCCTTCACCGCCGGCCGTGTCCGCGCGATGCGCCCCAGGATCGAGGAGCTCAGCTCCGGCCTCCTCGACGGTCTGGGCGGCGAGTTCGACCTGATCAAGGAGTACGCCGTCCAGCTGCCCGCCATGGTCGTCGGCGAACTGCTCGGCATCCCCGAGCCCGACTGGCCCAAGGTGATCCGCTGGTCCAACACCACGATCGAGGGCTCCGCGCTCGACCCCGGCGAGGTGGTGGCAGCCGCCCAGGCCACCATCGCCTACCTGGGCGAGCTGTGCGCCGCCAAGCGCGACAACCCGGGCGACGACCTGATCAGCGCCATGGTCCAGACCCGGATGACCGAGTCCGAGCTGGTCAGCACGTCGTGGCTGCTGCTCGTCGCCGGGCACGAGACGACCGTGCACCTGATCGCCAACGGCATGCTCGCGCTGCTGAGCCGTCCCGACCAGTTCGCCGCCCTGCGCGCCGACCCGGCGCTGGTGCCGCAGGCCGTCGAGGAGTTCTTACGCTTCGACGGCCCCATCAGCACCTCCACCTACCGCTTCACCACCGAGCCGGTGACGATCGGCGGCACGGACATCCCGGCCGGGGCGCTCGTCCTGGTCTCCCTGCTGTCGGCCAACCGCGACGCCGGGCAGTACGAGCGGGCCGACGAACTCGACGTCACCCGCGATCCCGGCCAGCACCTGGCCTTCGGCCACGGCATCCACTACTGCCTGGGCGCGCCGCTGGCCCGCGTCGAGGGCGAGATCGCCTTCAGGCACCTGTTGGAGCGCTTCCCCGACCTCGAACTCGCCTCAACCGAGGTCACGTGGCGCCCCGGCATGCTCATGCACGGACTGGAACGCCTGCCGGTGCGGACCGGATCGCCTTCCACCCGAACGTGACGCTCCCGGCCAGCAGCACCGCCCCCGACAGCACCCCGCTGACGAACGGCACCCAGGCCAGGCCCGCCGTGGCGGCCATGACCAGCCCGGCGACGCCGAGCACGGTGAGCACCGCGCCGGGCACCGCGATGGCCCAGTCCTTCCAGATCGGCGCCAGCGCGACGAAGTGCACGCCGACGACGAACGCCACCCAGGCCACGTTGGCCTGGGCGGGCACCCCCCAGGCGGCCAGCACCCGCAGGCCGCCGAAGAGCAGCACCGCCTCCGCCGCCACGACGACGAGATAGCCCTTCCCGAACATGTTCGGCCGCGGCCCCCGCTCCCGCACCGGCCGCTCCCTCCTGACCGCCACGAACCACATCGCCACGACGCTCGCGGCGGCGAGGCCGGCCAGAACCCGCAGAACGGCCGCCACCGCCCCGCCGAGCGGTTCCTGCGCGTTGACGACGACGAACACCGCGCCGAAGACGGCGCCCACCAGCAATCCAGACATACGCTGCATGACCTTCATTGAAGGCTTCGCCGCGAGGTCCGCGCGAGGGGGCTGGATCGAGGCTGAGGTAGTGCTCGCCCTACCTCACCGCTCCCCGGACAAAGGCGAGCACCGCCAGTACGCGCCGGTTCACGTCGTCGGTGGCGGGCAGGCCGAGCTTGGCGAACACCCCGGCCACGTGCTTGCCGACGGCCGCCTCGGAGATCGACAGCGCACGGGCCACGGCACTGTTGGAGCGTCCCTCCGCGATCAGCGCGAGCACCTCGCGCTCACGTGGGCTCAGCTTGGGCACCGGATCGGTGACCTCCCTCGCCCTGGCCCAGGTCTGCTCGAACAGCGCGATCAGAATGCTGATCATGCTCTGCTGCCTGATCAGCAACGCACCGGGCGACCCGTGGACCGGCGTGATCCGGAGAAAGGCCACCGCGCGGTCGAAGACGAGCAACTGCTGAATCGGCTCGTCGACGACACGATGCTGATCCCCGGCCGCGTGCAGTTCCCGGAGCCGGGCCGCCTTGCGCGGATCGTCCAGGACACTGGCGTGCACGACCGTCCGCATCCTCATGCCGCGCTCCAGCGAGTCGAGCACCTCGCGACGGTTGCGCTGCTCGGCCCGCCCGGTGTCCGTGGCGCCGATGGGCTGCATGGCGCGCAGCTCACGCGAGGTCCGCGCCAGCTCGGTGATGCGCTGCCTGACCTGCTCGCTGTCCTCAAGCCGCTCGACCTCGACGGGGAGGCCGCGCAGCTCACCGACGATCTCTTCGAGCTGCCGGGCGAGCCGCCCGAGTGACGCCCGCTCCTCCACGTGCCCCCCTTGTCCCTCCGACCCTCTCACAGGGCGTTTCACTGTACGCGGCCGCTGTTCCCGGATCTCCGGGCGCCCTTTCGCCGGTCTCCGCGCGTGCGCGGCCGCCCTTTCGCCGGTCTCCGCGCGTGCGCGGCCGCTGTTCCCGGAGATCAGCTTTTGCCGCAGAGGGCGGCGTCGAAAGCGGCGATGAGCTGAGCACGCGGCTTGCCGTCGGCCTTCCCCGTCACGTACACGGTCGCCGTCCGCCCCGAGCGGTTCCACCCGCTGAAGGTGGAGGTGCCGAGGATGTCACCGGCGTGCCCCCACATCGGGCCGCAGCTGAGCGGGATCTCCATCAGGCCGTGGCCATAGCGCGAACCCTTGGGCCAGCCGGACTCCGCCACCGGCACGAACCTGCCCGCCTTCACCGGCCCGGCCCGCCAGAACCGGTCGAGATCGCGTGGCGTGGACACCAGCCCGCCGCTGGGGCCGAACTCGTAGCCGGGCAGCCGGGTCACATCGACGACCCCGTCCTTTGGCCGCATGGGATGCACGCCGTAAGCGTGCGCGTGCGGCCCCCGGATCTTGGTCTCGCCCTTGGCGGGCCAGTAGGTGTCGCGCATGCCGAGCGGCTCGAACACCAGCTCCCGGCTGACCGCCCGGAAGTCCCGCCCGGTGGCCGCCTGGATGACCATCCCGAGGACCAGGTAGTTGGTGTTGGAGTAGGCGAACGTCCCCCGAGGGGTGGGCTCAAGGGTCAGCGCCAGCTTGAGCAGATCCTGCTTCCCGATCTTCGACCAGTCGGCGGCGGCGGAGAAGTCGGCCAGCCCGCTCGTCTGCCGCAGAAGCATCCGGACGGTGATCTCCCGCCCGTCGATCCCCTTGCCGTGAACGACACCGGGCAGATAGCGCTCGACCGGTTCGTCCAGCTCGACCTTCCCCTGATCGGCCAGCTTCAGGACCGTGGCCGCGATGATCGGCTTGCTGACACTGGCGACCCTGAACCGCCCGTCCGCACCGGGCATCGGCGTCCGGGTGCCGCGCTCCGCCGTACCCGCCTTGACGGTACGAGCCTTGCCATCCCGATCCCTTACGTACGCCACCGCGCCAGGAAAGTCCGGCGAAGCGGTCAGCTGATCCAGCCGAGCCTGCAAAGAGGGCGCGGCGACGGCGAACGCGGGCGCCACGGGCGCCAGGGCGACGGGGACGGCGATCACAAGAGCCAGCAAACGGCGAGACATCCGGTGCTCCTTGGGGGTCGAAGAGGTACCTCGACCTTCCCGCGACACCCGCCCGCGCCACAGTCACGGCACCACCCAAGATCCCGGTAGGGCTGCCCCTACGCGCACGTGGCCTCGCCCGGCTCACATGTCGGCGATGAGTTTGTCCACCCGCTCGTCGACGCTGCGGAACGGGTCCTTGCACAGCACCGTGCGCTGGGCCTGGTCGTTGAGCTTGAGGTGGACCCAGTCGACGGTGTAGTCGCGCCGCTTCTCCTGCGCCCTGCGGATGAACTCGCCCCTCAGCCGCGCCCTGGTCGTCTGCGGCGGCACCGACTTGGCCTCGAAGATCTTGACGTCGGAGGCCACCCGCTCCACCGCGCCCCGCTTCTGCAGCAGGTAGAACAGCCCGCGCTTGCGGTGCACGTCGTGGTAGGCCAGGTCGAGCTGGGCCACGCGCGGCGAGGACAGCGGCAGATCGTACTTCTTGCGATACCGCTCGATCAGCTGATATTTCGTGACCCAGTCGATCTCACGGGCCACCAGATCGAGGTTGCCGGTCTCGACCGCGCGCAGCGTGCGCTCCCACAACTCCAGCACCCGGTGGGCGATCGGGTCGCCGCCCCGCCGGTCGACGAAGTCCTTGGCCTTGGACAGGTACTCCTGCTGGATCTCCAAGGCGGACGCCTCGCGCCCGTTGGCCAGCCGTACCCGCCGCCGCCCGGTGAAGTCGTGGGAGATTTCGCGGATGGCCCTGATCGGGTTCTCCAGCGACAGGTCGCGCATCACCGTGCCCGCCTCGATCATGCGCAGTACCAGGTCGGTGGCGCCGACCTTGAGCAGCGTCGTGGACTCGCCCATGTTGGAGTCGCCCACGATGACGTGCAGGCGGCGGAACCGCTCGGCGTCGGCGAGCGGCTCGTCGCGCGTGTTGATGATCGGCCTGGAACGGGTGGTCGCCGACGAGATGCTCTCCCAGATGTGCTCGGCCCGCTGCGAGACGCAGTAGACGGCCCCGCGCGGCGTCTGCAGCACCTTCCCGGCGCCGCAGATGAGCTGCCGGGTGACCAGGTACGGGATCAGCACGTCGGTCAGCCGTCCGAACTCGCCGTGCCGTTCCACCGAGTAGTTCTCATGGCAGCCGTAGGAGTTGCCGGCCGAGTCGGTGTTGTTCTTGAACAGGTAGATGTCGCCGGCGATGCCCTCCTCGCGCAGCCGCCTCTCGGCATCCACGAGCAGACCTTCGAGGATGCGTTCGCCCGCCTTGTCGTGCGTCACGAGTTCGACGGCGTTGTCACACTCCGGGGTGGCGTACTCGGGATGGCTGCCCACGTCCAGGTACAGACGCGCGCCGTTGCGGAGGAACACGTTGCTCGACCGGCCCCAGGACACGACCCGCCGGAACAGGTATCTGGCCACCTCGTCGGGGGAGAGCCGGCGCTGCCCCCGGAACGTGAACGTGGTGCCGTACTCGTTCTCCAGCCCGAGGATGCGACGATCCATTTCCTCAGACTATTCTCCCCACGCTCGCAGTGGGGAAGATCTTGCCTGCTCCCGCTCGTCGGATCGCTTGCCGACCAACGAAAACACCCCGCAGCGATCTTCGCTTCGGGGTGTTCTGGTTGTTCAATAAGGGTGGTCAGGGGCAGGGTCGAACTGCCGACCTTCCGCTTTTCAGGCGGACGCTCGTACCAACTGAGCTACCTGACCCAGAGCGGTCCTGACGGGACTTGAACCCGCGACCTCCACCTTGACAGGGTGGCGAGCACTCCAAACTGCTCTACAGGACCTTGTTCGCTCGGCCTTGCGGCCTCGCTTAGCTTACCAGTGTTTCGGTGGTCTTCGACCAGCCGGTTTCCGGTGAAGCCGTGCCCCCAACGGGATTCGAACCCGTGCCGCCGCCTTGAAAGGGCGGTGTCCTAGGCCGCTAGACGATGGGGGCTCAGGATTCGCATCCTGTTCCTGACGTCTTCCGTCGGAGACCTCTGAAGCATAGGGGACGATTGCCCCTCATGCCAAAGTGGCGGACCGGCGGCCGGCGTCGTCGTGCCTGTGACCGATCCCGCTGGCGACGGGGCGTTCGTTGGCTCTGGAGAAATCATACGTCGAGGGTTCTGCTCCACGTGACGCTGGATGTGCACCGACTGCTCTCCGAGGCCGCCCAGCGTGACATCGTCCCAGGCCTGGAGGCGTCTGGTCTTCTTGTCGAAGTACAGAACGGAGGCTTGGACGGGGGTCGGTTCGGCGTGTTCGAGGGCGCGCAGACCGGCTCCGCCGGTGGAACCCTGGACGAGGACGCGGCTGCCGGAGGGCAGGACGGTGGTCGATCGCTGGTGGGAGTGGCCGGTCAGGATCATCGGGGCGTATCCGGAGAATCCCTTGGCGATGGTCGGGTCGTGGACCGCGACGAGGTCGGGTGGGGCGGCCTGCCGTACCGCATGGGAGCGGCCGAACTGCTCCAGGCGGGACAGGTCCGGGTCGACGGGTACGGATTTGTCGGGGGTGAAGCGGGGGTCGCCGAGGCCGTAGATGCGCAGGCCGTTCACCTCGGCGGACTTGTCGTCGAGGACGATGGCGTTCTTCTGCTGGGCGACGGCCTTCTGCGTGATGGCCGAGTCGTGGTTGCCGCGCACGAAGACGTACGGCACGCCGAGCTTGCCGATCTCCTCCACGAACTTGTTCTCCGGCTTGCTGCCATGGTCGGAGATGTCCCCGGTGTCCACGATGAGGTCCACCTTGAACTGGTCGGTCATGGAGCGGATGACGCTCCAGGCGATGGGGTTGAGGTGGATGTCGGAGACGTGCAGGACCCGGATCGAGGTGGGGTCGGCGTCGTAGACGGGCAGGTCGCGCACGGTGTCGTACAACTTGGAGACGTTGGTGACGAGCTTGGTGAGCTGGGCGCGGTACGACTCGAACTTGGTCACGATCGACTCGGCGCTGCCCACCAGGGAGGGCGCGGCGGCGATGATCCCGGAGTAGCGGGGTTCGAGGACGGAGTTGGGTTTGAACGTGGCGGCCGCGAGCGTGCCGGTGCCCGCCAAAGCCACGGAGGCCACCAGAAGCCCCATCAGGGCCACTCTGGGGCGCCGGAAGACCAGAACCGTGGCCACCAGGGCACCCGCCCCCGCGCACAGCAGCGAGCGGATGATCAGCAGGCTCACCCCCTCGCGCAGGTCGCGTTCGAGGATGCCGGGCAGCCGGTCGGCCAGGCGCGGGTCCTCGATGAGTGCTCTGGCCTGCTCCTGGTCGATGTTCTCAAGCGTGATGCGCAGGCGCAGCGGTGCGTCGTGGGTGCGGAAGGTGAGCGTGCCGAGCGGGCTCGCGTCGACGATCGTCTCGCCTTTCCAGGCAGGTCGAAGGGACATTCCTGTTTCTACCGGGCCGATCTGGGCGGGGACCGTACCGCTGAGGACGATGCCCAGCCACGCGCCCACCGCCGCGACGAACAGGACGGCGACGGAGGTGACCCATCTGGACTTCAGGTACTTCATACGCTTTCTTGCTTACCTGACGGACAGGGCAGAATGGAAACTGTGATCGAGGTTCCGCGGGAGAAGTTCGAGGAACTCGTGGCCGAGGCATTGGACACGATTCCGTCGGAGCTGACCAGGCTCATGGACAACGTCGTGGTTGTGGTGGTCGATGACCCGCCGGAGCCCGACCTCCTCGGGCTGTACACCGGTATCCCCCTGACCGAGCGTGGCGACTGGTACGCAGGAGTCTTGCCCGACCGCATCGAGATCTACCGCAATCCCATCTGCCAGATGTGCGACACCGAAGACGACGTGGTGGAAGAAGTCCAGATCACCGTTGTGCACGAGATCGCTCATCATTTCGGGATTGATGACGCCAGACTTCACGAGCTCGGCTGGTAGGCCCGCCTCGGCGATTACAGTTTGCAAGTGCTTGGAAGCTTTCGGTTGCGGCGTGCCAGGTGATCGGGCACCTTAGGTGACATACCGAACACACTGAGTCAGGCGCAGCGGAGTCCTATGGGGGCCAGGCTTCCGGGGCGGCACAGACGTGCCGCCGAGCGACAGGCGACGTATGGCGAGGTCATCGCCATACGTGAATTCCGCGCGCTCTGGTACGCGCAAGGTCTGTCCCTGCTCGGGGACCAGCTGGCCCAGGTCGCGCTGGCCGTACTGGTCTATGACCGGACGAAGTCCGCGGCCGCCACCGCGGCCGTCTACGCGCTCACCTACCTGCCGTCGATCCTCGGCGGGCCGCTGCTCGCCGGGCTCGCCGACCGGTTCGCCAGGCGCGGCGTCATGATCACGTGTGACGTCCTGCGGGCGCTGCTGGTCGCGGGCATGGCCGTGCCGGGCATGCCGTTCCCCGTCCTGTGCGGGCTGGTGTTCTTCGTCGTGCTGCTCAGCGCGCCGTTCTCGGCCGCGCGGGCGGCGCTGCTGCCCGAGATCCTGGTCGGTGACCGCTATGTCGCCGGCTCGGCGCTGCAGAACATGACCAACCAGGCCGTCCAGATGCTCGGGTTCGCCGCGGGTGGCGCGCTGATCGCGACGCTCGGGCCGTACCGCGCGCTCGCCCTCGACGCGGCGACCTTCCTCGCCTCCGCGCTGATCCTCGTCTCCGGGGTACGGCGGCGCGCGTCCGCGACCCGCGAAGGGGCGAAACCATCCATGTGGACCATGACCCGGGCTGGAGCCGGGCTCGTGTTCGGCGACAAGAAGTTGCGGACGCTGGTGCTGTTCGCGTGGCTCTGCGGCTTCTACGTGCTTCCTGAGGGCATCGCCGTACCGTATGCGGCGACTCTGAGCTCGGAGCTCCCCGTCGCCGTCGTCACCGGCCTGCTGATGGCGGCGATGCCGACGGGCACGGTGCTGGGCGGGTTCCTTTTCAGCAGGTTCGTCACGCCATCAGGGCGCCTGCGCATGATGGGGTGGATGGCGATGCTGAGCTGCGCCCCGCTGATTCTGTCGGCGATGCGGCCGCCGCTGGCCGTCGTGCTGGCGCTGTGGATCCTGTCCGGCATCGGAGGCGCCTATCAGCTCGCGGCCAATGCCGCGTTCGTACAGTGTGTTCCGGCCGAACGCCGGGGTCAGGCGTTCGGCCTGGTGCAGTCGGGGCTGATGGCCGTACAGGGCATAGGCATCCTGATCGGCGGATTCGCCGCGGAGAGACTCGGTCCGGAGCCGGTGGTCGCGCTGGCCGGGGTCATGGGAGTGACCTCCGCGGCCGTGCTCGCCATGGTCTGGACCGAGTCCCGCGGTGACATCGCCGCCCGGGTGCGCGCCCGGGCCACCGCCTGATCACTGCTGCCAGACGTCGTCGTTCTTCTTGGCCTGCTGCTTGCCGATCAGGTCCTGGACGATCGACTCGTTCTTGCCCTCTTCGGGGATGAGGAGCCAGCCGATCGCGTAGATGCCGACGCCCAGGCCGCCGAACAGGGTCGCGATCGCGAGGCCGATCCGGATGAGGTTGGCGTCGATCCCCACGTACTCGCCGACACCGGCGCAAACGCCGCCGGCGATCTTGCCCTTGTTGGTCCGACGCAGCTGCTTGACGTTCGATTGCTTGAAGCTCGATTCGCTCATGCCTCAAGACTGCCCTGGGACCCGGCGTTCGCACATCGGGATTCCCCTGGTAGAACCCTGGTAGCCCCCTACGCGAGGAGAGGACCGTCATGGAAGACCTGCTGCGCATAGACGATCGGCTCAACCCTGACCAGCGCCTGATCCGTGACACGGTCACGTCTTTCGTCACCGACCGCATCCTCCCCGACGTGGCCGACTGGTTCGAACAGGGCACCTTCCCCGCCCGCGAGCTCGCGCCCGTTCTGGGGGAGCTGGGCCTGCTCGGCATGCATTTGGAGGGGTACGGCTGCGCCGGCACCGACGCCACCTCCTACGGCGTGGCCTGCCGTGAGCTGGAGGCGGGCGACTCCGGATTGCGCTCGTTCGTCTCGGTTCAGGGTTCCCTGGCGATGTTCCCCATCTGGAAGTACGGCTCCGCCGAACAGAAGGAGGAATGGCTCCCGCGCATGGCGGCGGGCGAGGCGATCGGCTGCTTCGGCCTGACCGAGCCCGACCACGGCTCCGACCCCTCCAACATGCGTACCTTCGCCAAGCGCGACGGCTCCGACTGGATACTCAACGGCGCCAAGATGTGGATCACCAACGGGTCGATCGCGGACGTGGCGGTGGTGTGGGCGCAGACCGACGAGGGCATCAGGGGTTTCGTCGTCCCGACCGACACGCCCGGCTTCTCCGCCCCTGAGATCCACAAGAAGTTGTCCCTGAGGGCATCCGTGACCTCGTCCCTCTACTTCGACGACGTCCGCCTGCCGTCGAGCGCCGTCCTCCCCGAGGTCTCCGGCCTGAAGGGCCCCTTGTCCTGCCTGTCCGAAGCCCGTTTCGGCATCCTCTGGGGCGTGGTGGGCGCCGCCCGCGCCTGCCTGGAATCCGCCGTCGACTACTCCAAGACCCGAGTCCAGTTCGGCAAGCCGATCGGCGCGTTCCAGCTCACCCAGGAAAAGCTCGCCTGGATGTACGTCGGCACCGCCCAGGCCTCCCTGACCGCCTTCCACCTGGGAGCCCTGAAAGACTCCGGCGACCTGAACCCCCGCCAGGTCAGCTTCGGCAAACTGGCCAACGTCCGCGCCGCCCTGGACATCGCCCGCCAGGCCCGCTCGATCCTGGGCGGAAACGGCATCACCCTCGAATACCCGGTGATCCGCCACATGAACAACCTCGAAAGCGTCCTGACGTACGAGGGGACGCAGGAAATCCACACCCTGGTCCTGGGCGAGGCCCTGACCGGCCTGTCCGCCTACCGCTGACCCACCCGGCCCGCACCGGCGTTCGTGGGCCGGTGCGGGATTCACACCTGCTTCGACGGGACGCGTACGTTATCGTGACCGGCGGGAAGCCGGTCGCGTACTGACGGGTAACCTCGGTACGCTGCATGTTGCAAGGGGCGTTAGCTCAATTGGCAGAGCTGCGGACTTTTAATCCTTTACCTGTTTCTATGTGTGCTGACCTGCGTCTTCGCTGGTCAGCTTTTCTATGTGTGCAGCGAATCCGTTGCTGTGTAGCTGATCTTGATTGGATCGCCGTGGGTAGCCGTTTGTGACTCCCGGGTAAGGGGTATCACGCAGTTTCGGCCTACTCCTTATTCGTGATCCCCCCAGGCGAAGCTAGTGACACCCGGCAATGGGTCGGCTACGATCCGAGATCACCAGCTCGGGCGAGGGCGTGGGGAACGCAAGCGCCGCACCGGCCCGAGTCAGCCTTCCCGAGGCGTTCGCAAACTCGGGTCGGTGCGGCCCCGCGAGGGGGAGGGGATCCCGGCGCTGATACCACCGGGATCCCCGGTCTCGCGGACACTGCGAGTGTGATGCCTACTCGCCTGGCGTGTCCGCCACATCTCTAGAGTGATCGGCGACGAATGTGCCGAGATGCGGCTTCGTGTAAACGATCTTCTCGTCCCGGAGGCGGTGGAACGCCTTTCGGACCGTCTTTTGCGCGACGCCCAGCTCTTGCTCAAGCTGACGCTCCGACGGCAACGGCATGTCCGGCCGGTAGACGCCTTCCGCAATACGCTGTTTCAGCAGCTCATAGACCTGCACCCAAAGGTACTCGTTGCCCTTGAACTCGAACTGGGTCACAGGACCAGCGTGGTCCGGCATGCCGGGGGTTACCGCGGTCGACCCCGGCATGCCCCGGCGTACCCCGGCATACCCCACGCTCGTCATGTGGTGAATTTCGCCTCGCTGCTCACTGGCGCAGGCTGCTAGGACTCCCCCGAGCGGAGCTTTTCGGCCGCACCCTCCAGTACATACGAGCCGGTGCCCGGCTCCGTCTCCACCAGGCCGGCCTCGCGCAACGCGCGGTGGACCTTCTGGGCGACCGTGTTGCTCATGGACCACTGCTGCATGAGCTCGTGGACAGTCGGCACCCGGTCACCGGCGGCCAGCTCGCCACTGCGGATCATCTCCACGATGGCCGCGTATGCCTGACGCCACTTCGACCGACTCGGATGCACCACGAGAGTCAAGATTGCGTGCCGTACCAGGGCAAACATAGGTACACCTAGACGCCCTGTAACACACGTAGGGATGGTTTAACACACCTTGACGTGGCACACTGCGAAGGCAGGCCCCAGAAATTGAGTCGGGCCCGGCAGGCGCGTCAACGCCTGTGCTCCGGGCCCTTGATCGCACGCGGAGGTGCGACCTATGGATGAGCCTAGAGGCGCCGAGGCGCCCCAGCTACTCGCGCACACCACCTGGCGTGACGACGACGGCTATCACGCCCGCTACGTGACCGAGCTGCCCCAGGACGCGCTCGCCAACAAGTGCCTCCAGGAGCTGCACGCGCCCACCGCCCAGGAACTGGCCCGAGCCGCGGTGGCCAACAGGATCCGCGTGGCGATCTGGGCGACCGGTATGAACGCCGCACCCTCGGCCTCCCAGATCCGGGACCCGCGATGACCGTCGTCCCCTACATCACCCTCTACGACGGCGAGACCATCCCGTACGCGCTCGGGTTCGCCGAGCACCGCGGCGCAACCGCCGGCTACCGGCTCAGCTACGGCGATCCTCGGCAGGAGGACTGGCTGTTCGGCGTGCTCTGGCACCGCCAGGAGGTCACCCGCGCTGGCCGCCCGGCATGGCAGTGCGTCAACACGCTTCGGCAGCGCCGGTGCATGCTGCGCCTGCTCTGCCAGGTGTGCGGCAGGCCAGCGCGTGACCGCTCAACACGCCGCATCTCGTGGCTGCTGGCCGACCCGCCCGGCCAGGTCGGCGGCGTCCAGTTCACCCATACGCCGCCCACCTGCCGTACCTGCATCCCGCTCGCCCTACGACTGTGCCCCCGCCTGGACGCCTCGGCGAAGGTGTGCACCGTGGCGCGCAGCGAGCCGTACGGCGTCGTCGGCGAGATCTACAGCCCCGCCTCGGACGGCGTAGTGGTGGTGAAGCCGAGCCTGGAGATCCCCCTCGACGCGTACCGGGATCTTGAGTGGACGCTTGCCAGTCAGCTGATCGTCAGCCTGGCCGGTCTCGAATACGTCGCGCCCCGCCGGAAGGCCTAGAACTCCCGGTTCCTGTGCTGCTGCGGCGTACAGGAGCCGGGCTCCCAACACCACAACAGAAGAAGGCCCCGCCAGCGTTGGAGCGCTGACGGGGTTCTTCCAGCTCAAGACCCCTACCTTCCAGGAGTCCCGAACCATGAACGACCCTAGATCCGTCCCAGGAGACACGCCAGTGGGACGCGTCCGCCGTATCGCCCGCCGCCTCCGCGCCCTCATCCCGCGCCGCCGCCCCCAGACCCCGCCAGCCGCCAAGGCTCGGCCACACGCCGGGACAGCAGCACGCGGCGGCGGCATCATCCGAGGCGTCGCGATCGTCGTCCTTCTTGGCGTGGCCGGCGCCGCCGCCTACGTCTCGTACCACCACTTCTACGGCCTCGCCATCGACCTGGGCGAGCGGCACGACATGGCGATCCTCTACCCGGCCATGTCCGACGGAGTGATCGTCATGGCGTCCCTGGTGATGGTCTACTGCTCTCGGCGCGATCTTCCTGTCCCGGCTCTCGCGTGGGTGGCGCTCGCGCTGGGTGCGGCCGTCACGTTGGTCGCGAACGTGGCGCACGGCTGGGACGGCGGCACCGGATCGCGCCTGCTCAGCGCCCTCGCGCCGGTGGCGTTCGTCGGCGCGTACGAGCTGCTGATGTGGCTCATCCGATCCGGCCAGGAAACCGCCGAGCCCGAGCCGGTCGAGCGGATCGTGTACCAGGACCGAGAGGTCACGGTGGAGGTGGTGCGCGAGGTGCGCCTCCTGCCGAAGGATCAGTACGAGGCGGCGCAGTGGGAGTACGAGGAGAGCCTCCTGCCAGGGCGGAGCCGCGCTGGTCGCCGGTCACTGGCGTCCCACTGGGGGATCAGTGAGCGTGCGGCGGAGCAAATCCAGGACGAGGTGGATGAGCGGCTTGCCGTGAGCGCCCCCGCGAACGGAACTCCGGTCGGTGCGGGGGTGGCTCCGTGACCCGCCGCCGTACCCGCCGCGACTCCTCGGCGCGCGAGCTGGTCGCCGCCGCGGCCGTCATGTTCGCGCTGGGTGCGTTCGCGCTGTGGATCGCCCGCTGGGAGGTCACGCCCGTGTGGCTCGCCGCGGGTATCGGCTTCGCGGCCGGGATCGTGGCCACGGTCGGGTGGCAGCGGTGGGTGGCGCGGGCCGCCTACCGGCTGGGTTACGTGAAGGTGAGGGGGCGTCACTGATGGCGAAGACGAGGAAGTCGCCGGGCGGGCTGGATGTGATCGAGTTCGATGGGTCCGAGTCCGTCGCGAAGTACGCGCTCGCGTCGCGGGACCACAACCGCGCCCTCTGCCAGGAGTACGAGGCCGCGGCGGATGACCTGTATGGCATCCTGCGCCAGTTCGGCGAGGGCCATTGGTGGGCGTTCGGCCACGACGTGAAGCGCCGCGCGGAGAGGGTCGTGAAGCGGCTGGAGCGCATGTCGGAGATGGCCGGTTGGGTCGCCACCGAGAGCGTGCTTCTCAACCTGGAGTATCGGCGCCAGTTCTCGGAGCTGGTGGAGCCGGAGAAGGACAAGCCGAAGCGCGAGTGGGCCTGGTGATGGCGCGCCGCGCCCCCTCAACCTCGGACGTCCCCGAGGCTCACGACACGAGCTGGGATCGGCTGTGGGCCCGGGAGGCGTCCCGCGTCATCGTCTATCTGCCGCCGTGGATGGGGCTCGGTCTGGTCTATGGGATCGGCTCGTTCTTCTGGGCGGTGCTCAGCCTCGATGATGATCCGCCAGACACGATCGCCTGGACGATGTTCCTCCTCTCTGTCTGCACCGTGGTGCTGGCCGGGGTGACGTGGTGGCAGTCGCACGCCCGCTCGATCGGCGGCCGGATCCACTCGGTGCTCACCACCGCCCTCGCCGGGCTGTGGGTGTGCGCCGCCACCATCAGCAGCCCCATCGCGGTCGGCACAGGCCGGCTGATGCTCATCTGCGGGACGACGGTCGCGCTCACCTGGAACATCCGCAGCATGCTGCGACGGAAGGGCGTCGACACGGCCGCCGTGGTCGCTGACCCGCTCAAGGCGCTCTTCGGCCAAGGCGCGGAGAAGGCCGGAATCACGGCCGAGGCCACCACCACGAAGACCGGTGAGCACAAGGTCGAGGGGAGCGTCCAGCTGGAGGAGGGCGAGGCGGTCGCCGAGGACCTGCAGAAGAGGGCGCCGTACATCGAGTCGGGCATGGGCCTGCCGCCGGGATCCATCACGGTCGCGGTCGACCCGGACGACGCCTCCAAGGCGAAGGTGACCATCTCGGATCCGCGCGTACTTCGCACGCGCATCCCGTGGCCCGGCGCGTCCCGGCCGGGCGGGAGCATCGCCGACCCGATCCGGATCGGGCTGTGGCAGGACCTCGATATGGTCGAGCTGGTCCTGTGCGGCTACCACTTGCAGATCATGGGCATGTCCGGGTCGGGGAAGAGCATCGGCGCGGCGTGGAACATCCTGAGCGAGCTGATGACTCGGCATGACGTGGCGATCTTCGCCGCCGACGTCACCAAGGCCGATCAGACACTCGGGCCGTTGGAGAATGGCCTGCACCGTGTCGAGTACGATCTCGCGGGCGCGCGGGCGATGCTGCGCCAGCTCTACCAGCAGGTGGCGGAGCGCACGGCGTGGCTGGCAGCCCAGGGCCTGCAGAAGTGGAAGCAGGGCTGCGGCCTCGCCTACTGGGTGATCTGGCTGGAAGAGGCGCCCGACATCCTGTCCAAGCTGCCGGACAAGGAGATGGAGGACTTCCTGTCCCTGGTGAAGGCGCTGCGCAGTGCAGGCGGCACCGTGGTGATGTCGCTGCAGCGCTCCGACTGGACCCAGATGCCGACGCTCGCGCGCGGCCAGCTCGCCAAAATGTGCCTCGGTGTGGAGTCCGCGGGGGACGCCAAGTTCGGGCTCAGCGCGGAGCAGCGCGAGCGCGGCGCGAAGCCCGAACAGTGGGCGCAGAAGCAGCCCGGCATGGCCTACCTCGACGCGCCCAGCATCCCCGACGAGCGCATCGCGATGGCGCTGCGCACCTGGGACTGGGGTGAGGACGACCAGGAAGCCAACCAGCGGATGCGAGAGCACGCGGCCGACTGGCCGGCGTCGCCGAAGGATGCCGACGAGTTCACGCGGATCGTGGCCGCGAACTTCGGCGCCGCAGCGTCCGGGCTCGACGGCGATCCTCCGGAGGAGACGGAGCCGCCCGTGGGCGACAAGGTGAAGACCGAGAACCCGAGCCCCGATCTGACGGCGGGGATGGACGACCCGATCGAGGCCGGCGACGACCGGAAGTTCCCGGCCGGGCCGCGGCCCAAGCTGCCGCCTGAGGAGGCGCGCGGGGTGCTGCTCGACCAGCTGGCCGTGTGGGTGCGGGAGGAGCGGCTGGAGTTCGCGACGAAGGACTTGCGGCCGGTGAAGGAGTTGACCGGTTACACCTCGCGCGGGTGGCTGAATGATCAGCTCAACCTGCTCGCCGACGACGGGGTGATCGAGCGGGACGACGAGCGACGCTGCTACCGGATCATCCGGCCGGATGTGCTGCTCGGTGAGCCCGCGGGGGTGTGAGGTGTCGCGACAGGGGCCGGGGTGGATCGCGAGGGAGGTACAGGTCGGGCTGCTCCGACAGCTGTCGCGACAGGCGGCGACACTCGCGGCGACAGCGTTCCGACACCTCGACAAGATCAAAAAGTGTCGCGCGCATATCCCACGCGCAGCCGTACGCGTGTCCACATCTGGCCATACCGGTCACGTATACAACGCCAACCACGTACGCGTCTGGAGCGTCCCAACGCTCACCCCTCGCGCGTCCTCAGGAGGCTCACCATGTCCCATCCGTACGGGCAGCAGCCCACCCACGCCAGCTCGCAGCAGGGGTACCCGCCACACAACGGATACGGCGGCCCGCCACCCCCACCGCGCCGTAAGAAGAGCAGCGCCCCGACCGTGCTGATCGTCCTCGCCGTGGTCGCCCTCGTCCTGTTCGGTGGCTGCGCCGTGCTCGTCGCCGCAGTCGGCGGCAGCGACCAGAAGCCGACGACCGCCAGCCAGGAGAACGCGGGCACCGGCGAGCAGGCGAGCGCGAAGCCGCCGAAGAAGGAGCCGAAGCCTGCGACCGCGGGCATCGGCGACGTGGTGAAGGACGGCAAGTTCTCGTTCAAGGTCACTCGACTGGAAAGGCGCGGCCAGGTCGGCGGCGAGTTCTTGAACAAGGACGCGCAAGGCGTGTTCCTGCTCGTGCACGTCACGGTGAAGAACATCGGCGACGAGGCCCAAGCCTTCAGCGGTTCTGCGCAGAAGCTCTTCGACGGCAAGGGCGCGGAGTACGAGGCCAGCTCGGAGGCGGCTATCTACCTCCAGGACTCCAAGAGCCTGTACGAGAAGATCAACCCCGGCAACAGCGTCCGTGGCGTGGTGCTTTTCGACATCCCGAAGACCGTCAAGCCTGCGGCGATCGAGCTGCACGACAGTATGTTTTCCGGCGGCGTGAAGGTCGACCTCTCCTGACCCGGGTGCACGCCGAAGACCTCTCGTTGCGGTAAGACCCTTGCACCTGCGCGCGGTTTGGGGTGTCCTAAATGTGGCGAGGGCTGGTCCGGCCGCCCGGGCGCGCAGAGACCGGCGGCCGGACACCAAGACGCGACGAAGAGCCCCCGCCCTCCCGAAGGAGAGCGGGGGCTCGAACGTCCCGAGGCACCCACAGCGTGAGCTGTACGGCCAAGGTACGCCTGCGGCTGACGGGTGGCTACATGCCGCGGAGATCGCGGTCAGAGTGCGCGCCCGGGTGGTAACCGGCAGCCACCTGGCCGCGGCTGTACGACGGGGCCGCGCGCCAGCCGAGCAGCACACCGGCGGCCGGCCACACCGATTCCAGCAGGCGGGCGAGCGTGTAGTAGCCGGACACGAGCAGGGAGCCGACGGCGAGGGTTCCGGCCTCGACGGGCAGCTCGATGCCGAACCCGGCGAGCCAGGCGGCGAGGGTGGGGATCCAGGCGGCGACGTTGGTGCGCAGCCAGGAGACGATCCAGTCGGACAGGGACATGTGCCTCTCCTCCTTGGAGACGACGAAGCCCCGGCCAGCAGGCTCGGGGCGAGGGTTGAGCGTGGCGGATCAGACGCGGGGCGGCCAGGCCCAGTGGGACGCGCCTTCGCCCTCGGAGCGCGAGGTGGCCCAGTAGGTGTCGTTGCCGTCCAGGAACACCTGAAGGTTGGCCGAGCTGGTGAAGACGCGCACGATCATCGCCGGGAATGTCAGGCCCGCGACTACGGGGTTGCCGACGTGGGCCTGGTGGCCGGTCGCGCCGGGCTGACCGGGCTCGTGCGGGTGAGCGTGGCTGCGCTGGAAGGCGTCGAAGTCCTCGCGGCGGCGGTTGATGGCCTGGGCGTCCTGCTCGGAGAGCGTGTAGTGGACGATGCGGCCGATGCTCGGGGTCACGAAGGTGCCTCTCAGGAGGTGGGGGTGGGCGTCGGGCTGGGGGTGGCCTTGGTGCACGCGTAGCGCGGCAGCCCGGCCGCGTTGCTGCCGTTGGGCCTGCAGGTGGCGATGTCGCCTCCGAGGCTGATCTCGAAGCCCCGAAGGGGCTTGACGAGGGCGTCGACGCCGGACCGGCTGTAGAGGGTGATCTTGCGCTCGGTGCTCTTGCACGAGCCGGACACCGACTTCGTGAGGGCGTTGCGCTCCAGGACGCGCAGGTAGCCGGTGGCCTTGCTGACGCAGCCGCCGTAGCTCTTGGCGGGCTCGGTCCAGGCCGTCGCGGCGACCGCGCCGGCGCCTCCGCCGACGAGCACCAGGGCGCTGGCGGCGAGGATGGCGAGGGTCTTCTTCACGGGTGCTCCTAGGAGTTGAGGATCTTCCAACACTCGGCGGTCCAGACGGGACCGGAACCGAGCTTGTGCTTGGCCTTGAAGCCCGCGACCAGGGCCATCAGGTCCGGGTCCTCGTCGCTGTAGAGCGGTGAGGTCTGGTCTGCGGTGCCCAGCGCGCGCCGGATAGTGACGACGTGCTCGGACCGGTCCCCAGGGCGCAGCTCGGGCAGCCGCACCGGAGCCGGGCTGGCGGTTGTGGGCCGGGGTGCGCCTCGGCGGATCCAGCCGTAGAGCCGGTCACCCGGGCAGCTCGTGGCGTAGCCGTCGCGGTGGCCCTTGATCTCCCGCCCGGCGCCACCGTGCGCACGCAGGTAGTCGACGGCGTCGAGGATCGCGTGCAGGAGGTCGTCGTTCGGGACGGTGAAGCCCGAGGAGCCGACGAAGGCGAGGACCGCGTAGTGGCCCGAGTTGAGCCCGGCCCCGTTGGCAGCGGGCAGAATCCCGGCGCCCCGGCCGACCAGCACGCGCCGGTGGGGACACGCTCCGAAGTTGTAGCCAATGTCGCTGTAGGGCTGCTCGCGGCCCCCGGCCATGTGCATGCGCTGGATGGAGAGCATCAGCTGAAGGCATTCGCGGTGGTCGTCCACGATGCGGGGATCGACCCAGCCGCCGGTGTAGTGCACCTTCACCCCGCGAGTGGAGGCGATGCGGTCGAGGCGGCGGGTGGCGGATTTCGCGCCCCATCCGGCGCGGGAGATGAGCTGGCCCACGGTCAGCCTCCGATCCCGTTCTTGAGGGCGACGTTGAGGATGCCGACGACGATCGCGAGCCCGGCGGCCAGGAGCGCGGAGACGACCATGCGCCGGTCGGCCGCCCGCCGGTCCCGCTCCTGCTTGAGGTCCTCGCGCAGCTGGCCCATGTCCTCCAGCAGCGCGGTCCGGTGAGCCTCGTACAGATCTCGGGTGATCATCAGGGTGATGCTGGTGGCCAGGCTCGCGAAGCGGTCGTTGGTCGTCCGCTCGAAGCGTTCCAAGGTCCGGGCGACCTCGCCGAGGGTGGGATCTTCAGCGGACATGCTCAACACAACTCCCAGGGTTGAGGGTTAGGACACTCCGGCGAGGAGGGCGAACGTCGTCTCGGTGCCGCCGGCGGAAGGGTCGAAGCTTGCGGGGAGCGAGGTCTGGCCGGAGATGTAGAGCGCCCGGCGCTTGACCGTGCCGACGGCGGGCCGACAGAACCAGACGACCTGGTTGTCGTTCGCGCTGGACGGGTGTGGGAGGACGCAGCCGGTGATACCCCGAGCCAGCGCGGCGACGTACACGTAGCGGTCGGAGGCCTGCGCGGCGATCGGGCCGCCGACGAGGGCGGCGCCGCGCCAACCGGAGCCGGTCCACAGCGTCGGAGCGTCGGCGGTCGCCGCGACCAGGGTGCCGGTGTCGTCGTAGATGGCGATCTGGTTGTTGGGGGTGCTCGCGTCATGCGTGCCCGCGGTGCGGACGGCGACCCACACGTTGGTGATGGCGGCGCCTGCGGGGATGAGGACGCGGGTGAGCATCACGGTGTTGACGCCGAACGAGCTGTTGTTCATGAACGCCATCGGGTCGCCGGTCATCGCCAGGAGCCCGTACGCGCTGGCCGGGTAGACGTCTTTCGGCGGGTGGATGTGGCTGAGCGTGGCGTAGGCGGCGTTGCCCTCGCTGGCCGTCAGATACCCGGGGTGCGGGTCTCCGGCCGCCTCGTGCGCGGTCACAGCCGCGCTGGCCGTACCGGATGGCTCGTAGACGCCTGCGTGGTTGTGGCCGAGCGCAGAGTATGCGGCGTCCCCCTCGGCGCCGGTGAGGTAGACCGGGTGGGGGTTGCCCGCGCCCTCATGCGTGGAGACGAGTCCGGCGGCGTGCGCCCGGTCGCCGTGCGGATCAGCCGCCCCGGTGTGGGTGGCCACCTTGGCCGCGGATCCGGAGGTGGTCTCCAGCGCGGACGTGTCGGCGATGCCATGCACCGCGGTGGTGTCGGCCTCATGCACGGTCACTGCGGCGGCGGCCGTACCGGCCGGGTCAGCGCCGATGTCGGCGGAGTCGAGTTCCACGTCGCCGGTGAACCCGTTGACGGAGGAGACCGCGCCCCCGCCTCCACCTCCGCCGGCCCCGCCGTTGGAGAGCACGAAGCCGCGCGTGGCGGCCTCCAGTTCCTCATCCGGCGCCCCGGCCAGCGTGAGCGGACCGGTCAGCGTGCCGCCCGAGAGCGGCAGGTAGCCGACCAGCTGCTCGGGGGCGACCGCCCCGGGCAGGGTGACGACGAGGTCACCGGCCCAGTGCGTACCGCTGGCCGGGACGGACAGGTAGGACGTCGCGGATGCGCCGGTGGATACCCGTTCGACGAGCCGGTACAGCGTGTCGCCCGTCGAGCTGGTGATGTCCGCGCTCGGGGTGAGCGTGGCCGACCACTCGCCGTCCTCGGAGACGGCAGGGTAGACGTGGCCGAGGACTTCGACGTCCCCGGTGAGGCCGGTAGTCGGCCGCCCGGCCAGGTCCACGAGTGTGATTTCTACGGAGGCGCCGCGGGCGGGGACTCCGGCCGGGGTGTGGATGGTGCCGTGGACGGTCGTCATCGCGGCCTCCGTTCAGCTGTCGATGATGGGGCCGCCGCGCAGGCTGATCAGCAGTTCCTTCAGGTCAAAAAACAACGCGGCGATGCCGGTGGACTGCGCCTGCGCGTACGCCTGGTTGTAGGAGGCCGGTGCGTCACTCAGATCGAAGTCCGTCTGCGACACCGCGGCGCCCCTCGGGAAGTCGATCTGCAGGCCGGGCCGCACCCGCTGGGCGGCTTCCAGCTTCTGCAGGCGCCGTTCCATATCGCGCAGGATGCGTTCCAGGTCGGCCCCGTACTGGTCGGTCACGGCACCTCCACAGATTCGAGGGTGAGGGTGACTTCTTCGCGGCCTCGGCCTTTGCCGGTGGGCCGGACTTCGATGCCGATGATGCGCTCGGAGATGTCGAGGCCGGCGCCGCCGTTCTCGCGCTCATGCCACACGTCGGTGATCAGCAACCTCGCGTAGTCGCCCAGCGAGTTCATGGTGAGCGTCGACTTGCGGGAGGGCAGGACGGTGACGGTGCGCACCCACAGGGCGCCGCCTGCCACGGATGCGTAGTAGGTGGCGAGCGTGTCGAGCTCGTCCTGGTCGAGTGACTGGGTGGGGTGGTCGACGAGGTGGTCGATGCGGGGCCAGCCCGCGGCCCGGTGCGGGGTGGTGACGAGCTCGGACATGAGCGGCGTGGCCGTCTCTTGGGCCTCGACCTGCGGGGTGCCGCCGCGGACCTGCCAGTCTGTACCGCCGCGGAGGGCGTCCATGTCGAGGCCGTAGGAGTCGATGTCGCCACCGTTCGGCGACGTGGAGAACACGTGCTGGATGCTGGTGCTGATCTTGGGTGCGCCCCACACCCACGTCGAGACGACGTCGCCGGACTCGTCGACGGTCTCATTCAGCGTGTATTCGAAACCGTTCCCGGTCTTGGAGAACTCGGCCACGACCCGGCCGTAGGAGGTGGCGTCGGCCGCTTTGATCAGCAGCGGGCGGACCTCGCCGGTTCCGCCCTCCTGGTAGACGATGCCGAGATCTCCGCCGAGCTTGGTGAGCCCGTGGGCGAGCACGAACCTTGCGTTGTCGATCTGCTCGTCATCGCTGCCGTCGAGGGTCTCGGTGACGCGCAACGAGAACCAGACCGCGTCCAAGGTGCTGGCGCGCAGCTCGATCGCGATCTTCCCGTCCTGGCCGCGTGACAGGCGGGCGCCGGTCAGCCAGTAGCGGCCGCGCAGCTCGCCGTCCCGCCACACGCGGATCTGGACCCGGCCGGGGCCGGTCGTCAGATCGCTCTTGAGTTTGGGGATGATCCGCCGTACCGCGGCCGCGACCCTCGTGTTCGGGATGGGGAGCGAGCAGGAGAAGCGGCCGGGCTCGCGGATGCGCTTGGAGTAGACGGGGTCGCGCGGGTACAGGTCGTCGATGTATTCGCCGGTCAGCAGGTCGTGCGCGGTGTAGCGGTAGAGGGCGCGGCCTTTGACCGCGTAGGCGGGCACCGGGGGCGGCTCCGGGGTGTAGTCGCCCGGGGCGACGATGAGCGTCCACGCCTCCCACGCCGCGACGACGGCCAGGCCGGGATCGATGTGGCGGACAGGCAGGGCGGCGCTGGAGAGCGACGTGCGCGCGCCCAGAAATACTGAGGTGCTCGCCCCGTCGTGGGCCTGCGCCTCGACCGTCATGCCCTCCGGGGCGAACGTGATGGGCACGATGGGGTTGCCCGCGACGCAGTAGCGCACCTCGACGCCCGCGGCCACCCCCGGCGAGGCGGCCGGGCACGGGACCCCGGCCTCGGGGGCGATGCCGCCGGAGTCGACGACGGCCAGGATGCCGGACAGGGTGGCGCCGCGCAGGTGCAGCAGCCCGACGAGGCCACGGTCGCCGTCGCCCAGCTCGACGCTGTAGCTGCTCGGGTTGTCCGGGCCGGCGACGGTCCCGTACAGGCGGGTGCCCTCGAACTCGGCCTGCTGCGTCCACGGGGCGCCGCCGGTGATGTCGACGTCGGCCAGATCACCGTTGGTGGTGATGAAGGCGTACAGGGTGTCGCCGGCCATCACCCCGGCCGGGGCGTCGACGAGGTCGAACGGCCCCGTGACAGGGGTAACGGTCCCGGCGCGCGGTGCGGCAGTTCCGGGCACGAGTCCACCCCCTTAGCTGATGGCGTGGCGCCAGAACGTCTCCATACCGGCGCTGCCGCCGGTATCTGCGGTGTAGAGCAGTTCGTTGGCGCCGGGGTCGAACACGAAGTCCTTGACCGAGGTGGAACCCTGCACGAGGTCGTGGAGGTGATCCGTCTCGCCGATGAAGACCCTGCCGTCTGTCACCTCGACGACCAGGGTTTGTCCCTCGGCGATGACGGTGTCGAAGGCGATCACCCGGTCGTTGGTCAGGTTCTCGACCTGGACGCCGGTGGCCGGGCCGGGGAAGCGCAGCTCTCCGGGGGTGGCGTCGTTGCCGTCGTTGAGGATGCTGGTCTGCACGTCCTTGGCGATGGTGAGCGAGGAGCGGACTGGGTCATACCGGCGCGGGTCGGAGGCCGTCCATTGGAGGCCGCCGTGCATCAGGCCGAGCCGTGCGCGGCGGTCGATCGGGCCGGGCTTGCGGTCGGACAGGAAGGCGCGGACGAGCCGGGGTTGGATGTCGTCGAAGTCCCAGATGACCAGCCAGTCCTCATCCTCGGTCTGGGCGGGGCCGGTGGCCATGATGAGGTCGTGTACGGCCTGGCCGATCTGGTCGCGCGGGGCTTTGATGAGCATGCCCCAGTTGATGACGCGTTCGCCGCTGTACGGCTGGCCCGGGTAGGAGCCTGAGCTGTCGGGCCGGTCGACGTTGCCGCTGATCCACGGTGCGCTGTCGATCCACCCGGTCAGCTCCTGCCAGGAGTACGGAGTCAGGCTGCCGAGCAGGAAGCCGTTCCACTCGATCTGACCCGGCTGCGTGATCGCGTCGCCGGGCAGGACCGGGACCGTCGCCATGATCGCGGGGACGGCGGCGGCCACCGCGACCGGGGACAGGGTGACGTGCGCGTCTGCCTGGATGGTGGGCGCGTACAGCTGGAGGACGGCCGCGATGGTGGCGAGGGTGGCGTTGGAGCTGACAGCCAGCTGCGGGGCCGGGACGTCTGCGGTCGCGGCGATGGTGGCGGGTTCGACGACCTCGGTGTTCTCCGTCGTCACCGACGGATCCGGCACGCTGGTGATGACCGGGACGGTGTCCGGGTGGGTGGTGGACCCTGCCGAGATGGCCGCGTCCGGCACCGTCGTAGTCGTGGCGGTGGTGGCCGGGACCGGGGAGGCGGACGCGGTGGCGACGACGCCTGGCACCGTGGCGGCTGTCGCGACCGTGGTCGTCTCAACCGAGGCGTCTGTGGATGCGGGTTTGATCTCCAGCGCCGCCCACGTCCAGTCGGCGGGGTCGGTCCCGGTCGCATCCGCACTGAACGACACCGCCGAGCCGCTGGTGGGGGTGTTGGCGGCCTTGCGGATGGCGATGCCGTAGAAGTCGCCGAACGCGTGGGTGGCGGTGAACGGGAACCCGTTGTCGCCGCCGGCCACGGTCACCGCGCCGAGGCTGTTGTCCTCGACGGCGACGAAGAACCCGCGCGAACCCGCCACGCTGGAGGTGTAGCCGGTGACGGACAGGGTGTTGGCGGTGGAGGCGTTGTTGCCGCTGTTCCCGATCGGGCTGGCATGCTGGCCGGTGACGGCGTCCACCTTGATCGCGCCCGCCACCACGCCGAGCGAGCTCGTGATGGTCAGCGTGACGGTCATCGCGCCGGAGCCGGTGACCGGAGCCGTCCAGATCTCCACCCACGGCCCATCGACGCTCCGCTCGACACGCCGGGTCCAGGTGAGGCCGCCGCCGGACACTACGGGGGCGTCCGCCGAGAGGGCGGCCACCATCGCCACCAGCAACCCGCTGGCCGGGCGGGTGAAACTCGCGGTGGTCACCGTGGTGCTGTCGTCGTCGGCCACCGCCGGAGACGCGCCATCGATTGCGATCGCCACTGCCCACCTCCTCGTCTACGGGTGAGTGGGCGGGCGGGGCGCGGAACCTACGACGGGGTCAGGTCGAACGTCACGAGCCCGTTGCTGTGCGGGGTGACGAGCAGCGTCCCGTCCGAGGTGTTGTAGGGCGAGACCAGGTCGACGCCGAACATGAGCGGGTCACCGCTGACCCCCTCGGCGAAGAAGTCGATGAACCGCACGCCGCTGAGCGTTGAGCCGGTCCACTGGAAGGCGTTCGAGCTGAACTTGCTCACTCCTGCGCCGGGCCGGGTGAAGGCGGTGTTGGTCACCACGACGCCCTTCGCCGTGTAGCCGGTGCCGCTGATCTCGTTCGTCGCGCTGTAGGCGGTGTTGGCGTTGTAGTCGACCGCGCCCGCCTTGGTGGCGTTGTAGAGGGCGGCCTGGTGGTCCTCGGCGTCCCAGACGAGGCCCAGCGCGGTCGCGTCCAAAATGTCTTCGAACGTCGGCAGGTACACACCGGATGCCATCAGCTGTCCTTCCTGGCAGTGGCGCGGGTGCGCGACGTCACGGTGATCGAGGGGGCGGTCACGTCCGCGCTGCCGGGCGGCAGATCCGGCGGCACCGGATCACCGACCACCACCCCGCCGAGCGCCGCCAACTGCTGCCGGAGCGGTACGGCGAGCGCGGTCAGCGCCTCCAGCTCGGCGTGGGCGGCGACGAGCGTGAGCTCCACCTCGGCGCGGGCCTGCGGATCCTCCCGGGCGTCGTTCTTGCCGGTCTTGACCAGCATCGGCCCTGCGAGGATCTCCTCCAGGCGGGGAATCGTGCGGGTCTGGAGTTTGTCGATCTCGGCCTCGCGCCGCAGCCAGGTGCGTGTCTCCTCCATGCGGGTGGCGGCCTCGACCTTGGCGGCCTTCGCGGCGCGGATCGCTTCCGGGTCGCCGCCCTCGACGGCTTCCCAATGTGCCTCCTTCGCCGCGTACAGCGCTTCCTCGATGGGTTCCAGCGCGTCTTCCAGGGCGCGCACCGCCTGCCGGGCCTTCTGGCCGTGACGGACGATCCTCTTCATCCTCGGTACTCCTTGCTGATCGTGACGCCCGTCCACGGGTTGAAGTTGAGGTGGGGCAGGACGACGCGCGCGTCCTGCCCCGTCCAGCGCAGGCGGATCTTGTTGCCGTGGTGGTCCGTGGTGACCTTGATCCAGTGGCCGGTCACGATGTCCCGGTACTCGCGGACGACCGGCCGGATCTGGTGTGACCAGCCGCGCGGCCGGGCCGCGACCGACCGGAGCCGCCGTAGGTCGGCCTCGCTGTACCCCTGCAGCTCACTCACGCTGACCTCCTAGACGAGCCCCTGGGCCATGACGTTGAAACCGATGTCGCTGCCGATCCGGTAGGTGTCGGCCAGCTCCGGGAAGTTCGCCCCGGCCATGTTGACGTTGACCGTCACCCCGGACGCGGGCGGCGGACCCTGGGAGACGCCGTCCAGGCCAGTACCAGCCGACCCACCGACACGGCCGCCCGCCGTCGCGACGGACGCGTCCACGGGCCCGCCGGGCTGCATCCCCGACACCATGCGGCCGAGACTCCCGGCCGCCTGAGTGGCGATCTGGGTGGCGACGCCGGTGATCGCGGAAATCGCCTGCGGCCCACCGGCGGTGATGCCGAGGGCGAGGCCGGCCATGGTGTCGAGGCCGACGTCGGCCATCACCTGCGACGGCGACTTGATCTTGAGCTCGCGCTTGATCGCCGACACCAGAGCCTTGACGATCTTCGTCATCTCGGCGTCGATCTTCTTCAGCGAATCCTGGAGGCCCTTCAGATAGCCGTCCCCGGCCTTTTTGCCCACGTCGTACAGGGCGTCCGCGCCGCTCTTCCCGAGCTGCTTCGACATGTTGTCGATCTGCTTTTGCGCTCGGTTGATCGCCTTGATCTCCGACCCGTCCGCGCCGACCAACATCTCCGCCAGAGACCCGCCGCCCTCGACACCCGCGTCAATGATCTGCTTCAACGTGGTCTTGTTCAGGCCGCGCTCGGCCAAGCGCTTGATGTCGTTGGCGAAGTCCTTGATCTGCTGGGCCCTCGATTTCAACGCTCCGGAGAAGTCGCCGCTGTTGAGCTCCTCCTCGGACAGGCCCGTGATCGACGCCCACTCGGCCGCGTCGCCGGCAACCTGCTTGGCGTACTCCTTCGCCTCCGCCAGCCGCTTCACCAACGCCTCGCGCTGATCGGCCAGCTTGGCCAGCGAGTCGTTCCCCTTGGTCACGAACGCGAGCAGGTGGTCCTTCGTCTCCGGCATCGACGCGAAGGCGGCCTTGATCTGATCGACCATCCGCTTGACGGTGTCGACGGCCCGGCCTTCTTCCGAGGTCAGGCCCTGGATCAAGCCCTCTACGGTCCAGCGGCCGATCTCTGCGAAGACCCGGCTCGGGGAGCTGATGCCGAGGAGGTTCTTGGCCCCGTCGACGGCGGACTTGACCACGCCCTTGGCCGCATCCACAGCCTGTGACGCCGTCGCCTTGATGCCGTTGACCAGGCCATTGATGAGATCACGGCCCGCTTGGACGAGCAGAGCGCCCAGGTTGCCCAACCCTGCTTTGATCTTGTCGGGGATCGACTTGACGTAGGTGACCGCCAGCTTGACGGCGTCGGAGATGGTCTTGGTGACCTTGGACCAGCTGAGGTTGGTGATGCCGGTGACGTACTCCCAGGCGGCCAGCATCTGATTGCCAATGGACTTGACCGCACCGACGAGGATGGATTCGACGATCTTCCAGAGGCCATCCCAGATCTTCTCCAGACCCTTGGCGGCCCGGTCCCAGTCGCCGGTGAAGAGGCCGATGGCGGTTTCGAGGATGCCGCCGATGGTCTGCCAGAGGCCATTCCAGATGCCGAGGAAGGTGTCGACCAGATTGGCGAGCTGGTCGAGGATGTCGTCGCCGAACTCGTCCCACAGCAGCGAGATCAACTCGACGGCGGAGGAGATCGCGTCGGACGCGGTCTTCCACCCGGATTCGAGGGAAGCACCCCACTCCGAGATCTTGCCCTGGTTGTCGCCGATCCACTGCTGGACGGTGGCGAAGACGTCGCCGAAGAACGCCTTGACCTGGGCGACGATCTCGCCCACGCGGGCGGCCCAGGCCCCCAGGGTGGTGCCGGAGTCGTTCCACGCGGCCTTGAACTCCTCGATCTTGACGAGGCCCCAGGCGATGAAGTTGAAGAATCCGGAGACCGCGCCGCCCAGCGTGTTCAGGAAGAACTCGGCGACCGGCATGCCGCGCTCGACGATGCCGGGCAACTTGTCGATCAGGTTGTCGATGACGTCGAGCGCGACATCGAAAGCCTTCGTGATCAGGGGGGCGCTCTTGCGGAAGACCTCGGCGAGCATGTCGCCGAGCGGGAGGATCTTGCCCTGGAGCCGCTCCAGCCCGTCGAGGATTGGGCCGCGCAGCGGGGCTGCGGCCTTCTGGAAGACTTCCAGTGCCGACTTGCCGAGGTCGGTGAGCTCTTTCTTGACCTCCTTGTTGGCGGCCAGGAAGGCGCCCAGCCCCACCACTCCGAGGGTGAGAGCGCCGCCGATCGCGGCGACAGCCGCAGCCGTGGCCAGCGCCGCCACGCCGAGCCCGACGACTGCGACGGTGGCGAACTTGGAGACGCCGAGCACCCCGGCGACCCCCGCTTGGGCTACGTCGAACGCGCTGCCGAGCGAGCTCGTGATCCTGGAGCCGTTGCGCTCGGCCCCGTCGCCGAGACCGTCGAAGAGGTTCTTGCCCTCGGCCACGAACCTGCCGCGCCCGTCACGCAGCCTGCCATCCGCGCCGCGCACGAACGCGTCACCCGCCCGCTCGCCCGCAACGCCTGCGACGTCCTCGGCTGCGGCCAGCGCGTCGCCAAGCTCGTCCGTGAGCGCCATCCCAGTGCGCCGGCCGCCCCTGCGGGCTTCCCTCTCCGTCGCCTTGAGAGCGTCCTCGACGCCGTCGACGAGCTGGGCGAGATCGGCCAGGGCCTCGTCTGGGTCCATGCCGTCGCCGATGGCGTCGGCCACCCGGGCGAACGCTGAGGCGACTGTGGACTCGATCGAGCCGCTGGTCGAGCTGACCGCGGAGTCGAGTCGGTGGAACTTCCGCTCGACGCTGTCGATGCTGCGGTGGAATGGCCTGTCCTCCACGTCGATGTAGCCGACGAGCTCGCCCACGGTCATGCTCACGAGAGGTCACCGCCTCTCGCGCAGGTCAGAGCGTGTTCAGGTAGGCCTGGGCCTGTTCACCGCGGAGCTCCAGGGGCGCGTTGGCGGTGACGAGGCGGTAGATCGAGTCCTTGGAGAGGCCGACGACGAGGGCGGCGAACTCGCGGCGGGTGAGCTGGCCTATCTGCCGCGGCGTGAGGTGGTATTCGCGCCGGAAGTCCGCTTCGATGAGCGTCCAGTACTTCCGGATCCGCCGCTCTTCCGGGTCGAGCTCTTCGCTTTTCCCTGCTGCTTGTCCCTGACCATCTCGTACGCTTCCCGGAAGGTCATCTCACGGCCCTTGCCGTTCGCCATCCCCCAGGCGAGGACGACTTCGAACTCCCGGGAGGTCATCCCGGCCTCGATCCACGCGTCGAGCACGTCGGCGCCGAACAACTCGGCGAGGAGCTCTTTGAACGTCTCCTCGGAACCGGATTCGCGCATCTGGTCGGTCTTGCGCTCGAACAGCAACGGCAGGTCGTAGGGCACTGTGACGGTGATGCCACGGATGACCTGGGTTGGCGGGCCCTTGCGCTCGGCAGCTTCTTCGCGTTGGACCTCGGCCCAGAAGTCGTCGAACGCCTGGTGCTCGTCCGCTTCGGCCACCGCCTGGTCAATGGCTTGATGCAGGTCGGCGTTGGGGTCGATCGGCTCGGAGTTCGACATGGTCAGGCCACCGCCGCCAGGGTGGTCTTGCCCGACTTCGTGATCGTGGCCGCCCACGCGGACACCGGATTGGTCTCGCCGCCGGTCTCACCCACGCTGAAGGTCGCGCTCCAGATCTTCCACTGGGAGTCCATCGGGTGCCGGAAGCGGACACGGCCGATGGAGTCGAAGCCGACCTTGTCTTCTCCGGCCATCTGCTCGACGCGGCCGCGGCCTGGCTGGAGGGCGCCGGTGAGGTGGTCCTTGAGCTCGTCGCCGGCGAGGGCCATCGAGGCGCCACGCTGCATGATCCACTGCTCGTAGGAGCCGTCCGAGTCGTAGTTGGTGAGGTCGGCGGTCTCCTCGTTCTCGGCCCGGTTGATGGTGACGTTCTTGAGGTTCTCGACGCGGAGCCACGTGTCCGGCGTCGGAGACTCGACTTCGAGGATGATGTCCCGCGCGGGGATCTGGACTGCGGTCACGGGTTCTCCCTGTGCGTGCTGAGCCGAGAGATCTCGGCGCGGAAGTTGATGACGTACTCGTCGCGTTTGTTGGCGTCCTGGCCGATGTAGACGGGGCCGCCGTTGAGGGCGACGAGCTGGGACAGCCAGGTGCCGCCCGCGAGCGTGATCCCGGCCAGGCCGTTGAGCCGGTCGTAGATGAGCTCGGCGTCGCGTTCGGCGATCCGGGGGTCGGCGGCCGGGCCGCGGCACCGGAACTGGACCCTGACCTCGTCGTAGTTGTCGGCCAGCCGCGACTCGGCGCCGCCGTACCGGGCCAGGACCACGCAACGATCCGGGGTCGCGGGCATCTTCGGCGAGAAGGCCGGGCCGAGGTCGAGGTCGAGCTGGCCGAGCAGCGCGAGCAGCTCCTCCAGGAGCGTCATCAGCACCACCGCCCCTGCGACACTGGATGCATGGACCTGAGCGAGATCGCGCACCGTCTGGAGGCCGTTGAAGGCCTCGACTGGGACAACGTGAAGAAGCTGTTCCTGGAGGAGCGCTACGGCGACTTCTGGCAGATCGGCCCGGCGCTGGTGCCGGCCGACTTTCAGCCCGTGGGCGACGTGGAAACAGCAGATGCGGCCGAGGCGGACGCAGTGGCCACGTTCCTGCAGCACGTTGTGGCTGACGTGCGCGCCCTGCTCGACGCGGCCCAACGGAGTTAACGGAGCGACCGCCGGATCTGGGCGCGGATCAGTTCCAGCATCATCGCGGACTCCTCGACGAGCGGGCCCTCCAGATACTTGGCCTGCCGCCCCGGGTCATGCCGCCAGGTCAGCTCCTCATGCTGGCGGACCGCGTAGACGGTGTCGTAGCTCACCGCGGCGCGGAGTGCGCCCTCGTCGACGCTGGCGACCGCGCTGTTGATCAGCGTGGTCTCCTCGATTGGCGCCACCGCTGTTGAACGTTCGTGGAGGTGGTTGACGGCCTTGTGTAGGCCGCGCACCGCGCCCGCACGCTGGCGTGCGCGGATCTGCTTGGTGTTGAGCTTGAGTCGGGCGCGCGTCATTGGAGTGCCACCTCCAGATGATCCGGCGTCGGGAGACCGCCACCGTCCCGGCGGAGCGCGGCGAGGACCTGCGCCTTGCGGCCGTTGACGGTGACGCGGGAGCCGACCGGGCACGTGGTGTCGAGGGGCATGTAGATGACGGTGCGGGCCACGATCTCCTCGCCGGTGTTGTCGAGGATCTTCTGGAGCTTGTCGTCGACGAAGCACTTCACCGTGACCGCGTTGCCGTACTCGGGGCCGAAGGGGCCTTCGCCCTCGTGCGGCTCGACCTCGACGGTGTGGCGGAGGAGCCAGGCCGGGATGCTACCCATCCGCCACCCCGGCGCAGCGGTTCGTGCGCGGCGAGTGGCCAGTCAGGCCGGCCAGTTGCAGGACCTCCCACGCTTGTGGTGCGAGGCGGGCGGCGGCCGAGCCTCCACCGCCCGCCCCGGCCTGTGAGCCGCGCCCCCGGCTGGCGAGTTGTACCGAGCCGATCCGTACGTCGTCCCATTTGCCTGACGTGCCGGTGCCCGTCTCGCCCTCCTCCACCCACGCGGCCACCTGCTCGCACGTCGCCTCCATGACGGCGGTAATGTGCGCGGCCTCGGTCGGCAGGCCATCCTCGTCGACGGGATAGACGCTGCTGAGGAGCACGGTGTCCACCTCACGCGAGGCCCGGGTCAGCAGGAGGGCGATACCCTCGGGCGGCGTCTGCCCGGTGTACGTCTGGTAGTCGCTGCTGGTCGCATACGCCATGGGCACCTCCCAGGTGGTCGCGGGCGGGTCGCAGCACCCTCAGCCATCGCCCGCCCGCGGGCTCATCAGGCGTCGAAGACGGCGACCGTCACGTTGGTCGGGGTCGTCCCGGCGTAGTTGACCCACACCGACCCGTCCGGCTGCCGGTACGACGCGTCGAACGGGCCGTACGGCCGCCACTTGCCCGCGGCGACCGCGTTCCCCGGCAGGTCGGCAACGGCCAGCGAGGACGGCCCCACGACGCTCGGGTTGACGAACGTGGGAGTCAGCGCGGCGTCGTCGCCGTTGAGGACCACGAAGAGCCGGTGCGGCGCCCACTGGAACGAGTTGCCGTCGGTCAGCTCGGCCGCGGTGTCGACGGCCTCGGGGTCGATGCCGGCCTCGGTGAGCTTGGTGGCGGTGAGAGCAGTCCGTGCCATGTCGCCGTCCTCCTAGCTCACGATCGCGATCGGGCACTTGGCCACGGCCGTCTGGCTGCCGGTGGTTGCCGGGAACACGCCGTCCAGCCCGCTGCCGAAGGTGAATCCGGGCGACTTACCGCCGACCGCAGCCGCTGCGGTGACGATCGGAGCGCACCCGATCAGCGTGTTCACGGTGGTGGTCGCCGTGGTGGTGGTGGCGACGATGTAGAAGCCGTCCTTCTTGATGACCTGCGGCGTGGCCAGGGCGAGCTTCTTGGCGGTGTTGACCGCCCACGCCGCGGTGAGGGTGTCCGCGGTTTGCGCGAGCAGCGCCCCGTCCGGGTCATACAGGGCGTGCGCCCTGTGCGTCGGGGTGTTCTCCGCGGTGTTGCCCGCGACGAACGCGATGTTCGTGATCAGGTCGCCCTTGCGGAGCCAGATGCGGGTGCCGATCGCCACCCCCGACGAGGTCGCGGCCAGGTCGGACGTGCACGCCCAGGCGGGGATGTTGGAACGCACGAACGCGGACTGGTCCTGTCCGGGGAGGGCGTTGAACGGCAGGTCGAGCGCGGCGGCGTCGGCGATGACGCCCTCGTAGTAGCGGCCGAGCACAGTCACGACTACTCGCCCTCCTTCTTGGTGTCGTCGCCCTGCTTCTGCTCGGGCTCCTTGGGGGTCTGCTTGGCCGGGGCTCGCCGCGACTTCGGCTTCTCTGCTGGGTCGGGCAGCGGCTGGCCGGACGCGTCCACCTCGACCACCTGGTAGCCAGGACGACGCTGAGCGAACAGGACGGCGGACCGGCCGGTCTGCACCATCGGATAGTCGGCCTCGCACTCGCCGGACTCGTCGCGGGCGTCGTCGAAGGACACGCGGGCGACGCCGTCGGCGAAGGAGATGGCGCCGACGCGGCCGGTGAAGTCCGGCCGCGGGCTGTGGATCTCGAAGTACCTCACGGTGGCCTCCTACTTGACCTTGATGTTGCGGAAGACGCCGCACGAGCGGGCGTGCTTGAGCACCAGCGTCGCCGGACCCATTTCGAGTTCGCCCGTCTTGACCGCGCCGGCCGTGTCCCAGTCCGGGTCCCAGGTCCGCATCAGCTGACGGCCCGCCACGCTGGCGCCGTGCAGAGCGTCCATCCCGAACCGGACCGCGTACAGGTCGGTCAGGTTGGTGATGTTGCCGCCGCCTCCACCGCCGTCCGGGTCCCGAGTCTCGATCGGCACGATGTAGCTGTTGCCGGTGAAGTCGTCGTTCTTCGTGCCGAGGTCGACGAGGACGGCGTTGCCGTACCGCTCGATGACGCGGCCGAGGTCGTCGGACTCCTTCGTGTAGAGGCCTGCGCGCTTGGCGATGGCCTTGATGCGGGTCATGAGGACCCGGTTGCCGAGCAGCGCGGTCGGCTGGTCGTTCATCAACGACAAGAACTCGTCGAGCTGGTCGGAGACGGTGATGGACTTCTCGGCAGTGTCGACGGTGGCCGCGGACCAGTCCACGTAGTAGGTGGACGTGTTCTGGAAGTGCTCCGTCACCGAGCCGGTGAGGGCGACGTCGAGGCCGTCGAACCCGAGCGCGTTGCTGGCGTGGTCGCCGTTGACGAGCTGGTCGGCGAAGGTGACACGGCAGCCCTTGATCAGCTCCGACGTCTGGAAGGCCATCTCGTCGGTGCGGGCCTGGCCGAGGTGGGCCAGGACGCGGTCCAGGTTGTAGGCGCCGCCGAACGGGTAGAGCGAGCTGCTGATCTGGACGCGGCCGGCCTGCGCGGGCGTGTACTCGGTGTTGTAGGCGCGGAAGGCGCCGCCGCGGGTCTGGGTGAGGCGGCTGTAGGTGTAGGCGAGCGTGCCACCACCGGTGGGGTTCGCGGTGTCGTCGAACGTGATCTGGTCCAGCAGCCACGACGTACGCCGGGTTTCGTCGATCACTGCGTAATCGACGTCGCTGCTGGCGTTGCGCATGGCGTCCGCCAGGGTGATGGCCATTACTCACACTCCGTGATGGTGGTTACTTGTTTGTGCGGGCGTATGCCTCGCGTAGGTTCTTCGGCCGCTCGCTGGTGCCGGCGGAGCCGTTGCCGCCGCCGAAATCACCGCCCGAGCTGGGCGGGGTCTTGGGGGCGAGCTTGGCCAGCCGATCCACGGCCTTCTTGATCGCGGACTCGTCGACGTCGCCGTCGTCGGTGACGAACTTCGTGGTGTCGATCAGGTCGGCGGCGTCGCCGAGCTTGAGCCCGGCCTCGGCCAGCGCGGCCCGGAACGCGGTTGCCGCGAGCTTGGCGCCGAACGTCTTGGACGCCTCCGTCGCGCCTTCGGCCTTGGCCGCGGCGACGGCCTTCTCCTGGTCGCTCATGGCTGCGGCCTTGAGCTTCTCCAGCTCCTCGGCCGCCTTGGAGTTGGCCTTGGCCTGCTTCTCCAGGGTCTTGCGCTGCTCGCGTTCGGCGGCGAGCGCCGACTTCAGACCAGCCAGGTCGTCGTTCGACTGGGACGTCCCGCCGCCGGTCGTCGTGTCGTCCTGGGTGGTGTCGTCGGTCGTGGTGTCGTCGTCAGCCATGCGGCTGTTCTCCTTCAGATGGGCGCCGGGACCTCACGTCCTGGTGCTCGGTGCCGCCGTGGCGTCTCGCCAGGGCGGAGCTTTAGCGGGCGCGGCCGATCTGCTCGCGGTAGCGGAGCCGCTTGAGGCCGTGCTCGTCGATGTGGGCGCGCAGCGCGGTCTGCCACTCGCGGACCTTTGTGTCAGCGCGGCGCTTGGCGAGTGGGTCGAGGGCGCCCGCGGAGCGGCGCTTCCACTTCCGGATGTGGCGTTCGATCGCCCTCTGCCTCTGCTTGGCCTCGTAGCCGTCCGGGTCGTGGACCGCGTTGTCCACCCGCGTGACGCCGGGCAGGTAGAGGCTCGTGGAGTGCGTGCAGTTCGGGTGGAAGAGCCCGGCCGCGCGCGCGACCGCGATGGGGACGACGTTCACGGCGATGATGCGGTCGTCGACGATCTCGTCCTCGCGCAGCACCCGGCCGGTCTGCCCGGACAGGGAGAGGACACGCCGCTCCCAGGGCCTGCAGAGCTCGCACTCGCGTGGCGAGTCGCTGACGATAACGAGGTCCTCACCGGCATCGACCAGGCGGTCCATGTGGCCCTGTCGCATGGCCTGGTGGGTGCCGGTGCGCACGGCCATCTCGACGTAGGAGGCGAGCTCCCAGCGGCGGCCCGCGGTGTCAGTGAACCCGGTGATCCCCTTGTCGAGGAAGCTTTCCCAGGCGTGCTGTGCGGCCTGTCGTCGGGTCTGCACCCCTACGAGCACGTCCGGCAGCGCGGCGCGGGCGATCACCTCGCGGTAGACGTCGAGGCTCCAGCGGAGGATCTGGGTGTGCGTCGAGCGGAGGGTGAGCGCCAGTTCCCGTGCGAGCCTGATGAGGGCGCCGATCCCGGGGAGCGCCTCCAGCGCGCTGGCCAGGTCGGGCAGCGGCGCGTCGGCCTGGATCTGGAGCTCACGGAGCGCCTGCTGGCCGCCGCGCTGTGCCGCGAGCGCGATGGCCTGCCGTACTCGATCGTCGGAGTCCTGGCCGAGCTTGGCGAGGATGACCTCGATCCGCCTGCGCAGCGCGGTCAGCTCGCGCAGCTTGGCCTGCGCCCAGTCCGGGGAGTCGATATCCGCGCGCAGCGAGGTGGCGATGTCGCGGGCCAGCCTGCGCTCGACCCCGGTGTACAGATCGAGCAGCGTGGTGACGAGGTCGTCAACGGTGGGGGCGGCCACGAAACCACCGCCGATCTCCTACTGTGCGGGACGCCACTCCTCGCGGTGCTCCGGATGAGCGGAGAGCGGACCCTGCCCGGACAGCAAGCCCACGTGGGCACTTCCGGAATCGGCCTGCCATCCCGTGATTACTGCGCGCCCCTGGCGGCCATCCGGCAACACGATCGCGCACTCCCCGGCGAGCGGTACGGGCGAGGCGGTGGTGGTGAACTCGGCCGTCCAGGACCGGATCACACCCCCATTCGGGAGGGGTTCCTCATCGGTGGCCAGTGCGATGTCGATGTCGATCTTCTGAAGCGAGGTGGTGAGGATGGCCGGGCCGACGTAGCTCATACCGTCATCATTCCTCGCGGCCGGGCGGCCCGTCCTGCCCTTCCTCACCGGGCTCGACCCCGGGCGGCTGCCCGAACGCGCTGAGGTCGGCGAGCGGGTCCGGCCGCGCGTCCCCGATGAGCTTGACCTCGTCCTTCACCTGCTTGTCGTCCCAGTCCGGATGCAACATCTGGACGAGGGTCTCGTCGCTCGCGGCTTCGGCGCGCCGCCACAGTTCGGCGACCTGCGCCAGCTGCAGCATGTCCGGGCTGACGGAGTCGGCGAGCACGATGGTCGGCCGCTCCGGGACGACGCCCAGACCGGGGAACTGCTCGGCGGTGAGCTGGAGGAGCATCTCCAGGCCGTCGCCCAGAGCCGGGAGGGTGTAGAGGCCCTTCTTCGCCCGCGTGGTGAGCGACCTGCGCTCCTTCGCGGACACCTCGGTCGCCGTGATCGCCACCCCGTCGTCGCCCAGGCCGAAGCTCTGCGAGCTGTAGCCGGTGGCGCGCAGGATCGCGGCCAGCTGCTCGGCCTGAGTTTCGCGGTGCTCCTCGAACCGGATCGCGAACTGCTGCGGCGAGATTTCCAGGCGTTCGCTGTTGACGAGCGGGTTCACCGCTTCGTACAGCTCGCGATCGAGGTCGAAGTAGGAGCCCTTCCCTCGACCGGCGTTCTCCAGGTACGACGAGGGCACGATCAGCCGGGCCTTCGCGAGGCGGATGTCTCGCATCCAGCTGGTCCAGGTTTCATCGAGGGCGTCCATGAGGCCGAGCACCGGGCCGTCGAAGTCGCTGCGGCCGAGGTTGGCGCCGGCGGGGTAGTTCCGCCACGTCCGGTTGGGCCTCATGTTGGGGATGTAGATGGCGGTGCATCGGTCGATGCCGGTGGTGACGACGGGCTTGAGCTTCTCCGTCTCGGGGTGGGCGGTGAGTGGCATCTGGTCGCCCAGCTGGCCCGGCGCGCCCTTGAAGAGGGCGTGCTGGATGCTGCCCGGCTGGTGGTGCTCCAGGTGCCACCAGCAGGTGGTGTCGTCGGACTCCAGAATCCGCCAGAACGTGCACGCGTGCAGCCGGCCGAACCGCCACTCCGGTACGGCAGCGTCAGCGTGCACCGCAGACAGCCACGGCGCGGGCGCGACATCCGGGTCCCACACCGCGCGCAGGTAGTAGCCGCCGAGCGCGGCCCCGACCTCGGCGCCCTCCAGGAGGGTGGCTTGGAGTTGGGGGAGCATGTCGTCGAGGTGGGCCTGGGTCTGCTCGTTCTCGCACGTGATCGACGGCGGCTCGCTGAACATCAGGTCCGCGCTCATGGTGGCGATATCCGACGCGACCGGGATGTGCAGCTTGGTCAGCTTCTCGCCCTGCGGCGTGGGCTGGCCCCAGAACATGCGCGCCGCCCAGCCGACCAGACCGCCACGCAGCTGGGACGGCCTGTTGGCTGGCTGCTGGCCGCCGTACATCGCGGCCAGTTCCTCGGGCACGCCGCGATACCACGTGTCGAGGAGGCTGTAGTGGCTGTAGATGGGTTGGAGGTGTCGGGGCGGCCAGACGCCGCCGCTCGGCAGCGGCATGAGGGCGCTCCTTTCAGGCGAGCCATTCGTCAAGCCGGGCGTTCACCTTGGACTTCAGCTCGTCCAGAGTGGGCGCGGAGTCGGCTATGCGGGTGACGTCGGGGGACGAGGCTGACCAGCCGTCGGTGGTGGGTTCGAGGATGAGGCGCACGACTCTGCGGACGCCGGGTGGTGTCCAACCGCACACCACCGCGGCCAGACGCTCGTACTTCTCCGCCGTCGTGTGCCCATCCCAGAGTGGGGCCTCGTCGACGCCCAGCTTGGGGACGTGCGGGAAGAGGTCGAGGTCGTCGGGCGCGATGTGCCAGGACAGCTGGCCCTGCGGGGTGGTGATGTAGATGACGGGCCAGTCGGGCTCGTCCGGGTCGCTGTAGGCGAAGTAGGCCGGGTATTGGGTGGCGAGGTGGGCGATGAGGTGGGCGCGCTCGCGGTAGATGCCGATCTCGGCAGCGCGCTCGGCCGCCTGTTCCGGAGTCACGCCGGGTCGCCCTGGCGCGCGACGGCAGCGTTGGCCCAGAACATGGCCTCCTCCAGCTTGGTGATCGCGCACGCCTTTTCGCGGCCCGGCGGGAGGACGTAGTCGAGCACCGAGGCAAGGGCGCGGCAGGCGTCGCGGATGTCGTCGTGCTGCTTGGCCCTCTCGGGCGTCTTGGCGGGGTGGAAGGTGAAACGGTTGAAGATGTCGGGAGACATGAGGGTGCTCCAGGGCTCGGTTTGATCTTGATTTTCTGGGTTGCGGGAACGAGATGTTCCCGCAAGGTACTCACAAGTAGAGCAGCGCTCACGCGGCCTGAGGGATCACGGGCGCGCGCAGCTGGTGCCGCCAGATCGCCCGCGTCGTGTGGATGCCGTACCGGATCATGTCCAGCCCGTGATCGGCGACCTTCACCGGCACGTCATCGCCCTGCTCGGCCTTGTCCTCGTCCCAGGAGTAGCCCGGGAACTCGTTGGCGATCTCCGGGCAGGACCCTGCGATCTTCAGCCGGTCCGTGGCCAGCAGCGAGGCCACGGTCATGATGCCCGGCACGACCTCGTTGTCCCCGGACGTCGACGTCAGCCCGTCCTCGTGGAGCTGTGTCCGGAAGCTGGCCGCGCTCGGGTCGATGACGGTGTACGGCGGCCGGCCGCCCGTCCGATCGAGGAAGTCGCGGAACCGCGCGCTGTACTCGACGTCCGTGAGCTGCCGATACTCGCGCTTGGAGTCATAGCGCCACTCGTGCGTGAGATACAGTCGCTGATCGGCGCCCAGGCCCAGGCGCCCGGCATGGAACGGGTTCGTCGTCCCGTAGTCGGCCGCCGCACTGATCCACCGGGTGATGGGCGGCACCTCGCGCACGACGTGCTGGGCTGGGTCCCACATGTCGTAGATCGCCCCGGCCGCCAGACACCATTCGCCCTCGATGAACCGGCGCCGCCACAGGCCGACGTACTGGGCCATCAGCAGGTCAATGTACGACTGCTCCAACGACGGGTTGTCGCGGAGGGTGAAGTGCCAGCTCCTCACACCGACCGAGGCGCCGCGCAGGAGGAAGTCGGTGCGGAGCCAGTGCGCCGGCCCGTCCGGGTTCGTCGTGGCCAGCAGCTTCGCGCCGGGTACGCGCAGGCGGGACAGCAGCATCATCCAGAAGCCCTGAGGCACCAGCGTCGCCTCGTCGACGTAGGCAAGGGCGATGGTGGCGCCGCGGATCCTGCCCTCGGCCTTGGCGTCGGAGGCGCCGACGAGGTGGACGGTGCGGCCGAGGATGACCGCGGTGGTGGAGCCCTTGGTGTGGTGGATCTGCCCGGCCAGGAACCCGAAGAGGGTCGAGGACTGGAGGGGGTCGATGATGTTGCGCTCGATCGTCTGCAGGGTGCGGCCGACGATGACGATCAGCCCGTGGTCGGGTGCGCGGATGACCGCGATGAGGAACGCGAGCAGGCTGGCGATGGTCTTGCCCGAGGAGACCGCGCCGGCCCACAGGGCGATCTGGGGCGTGGCCAGCGCGCCCACGATCGAACGGAGCTGCTTGGGGGAGAGTACGCGGCCGAGGGCGTCGAGGTTCACGCCTCGTCGTCCGGCAGGTGCTGGGCGGCGACTTCCAGCGCTTCGGCGATCGCGGAGAGCATGCTGCGGGCTTCGGACGCGCCGCTGTTGGCGTCGTAGTCCGTGAGGCGGAGCGCCTTGTCAATGGCCATGCCTGCCGTGCCCATGATGTCGCGCTTGTCCCGGAACGGCGGCTCGTCGACGTCCATGCAGTTGTAGCTGTTGTCCCGGCCGCCGAAGGAGTGGATCGTGCACGGCTCCCAGAGTTGCTTGCGGAGTCGTACGGCGTCGGCGAGGAGGTCGGAGGCGAGCTGGGCGCGGGTGGCGGCGTTGTCGGCGGCGCGGGCGGCGGTGGCCTGCCGGGTCTGCTTGCGGTCGAAGGTGATGCCCATGTCGGCGGCGGCGCGGCTGATGGTGGATCGGTCGCGGCCGAGCTCTCGTGCGATGGCGTTGCAGCCGAGGCCTTGGTGGTGGAGGTCGCGGATCTGCTGGCGTTCGGTGTCGGTGAGGGGCGGGGGGTTGGGCATCGTTCACCCCCTGGACGTGCGAAAGCCCCGCGCGGTGGCGGGGCTCGTCATGTCTTCGGGCATGCCGGAGACGCCTCGATCATGGGTTATCCACAGGGGTGGTGTCAAGCCAGGTCAGACGTCGAACGGCGGCATCCCAGAACCGTGAATCTCCACGCGTGTATGAGTGTCGCCGGTGCCCCAGCTCATATCGACGCGCGCTGTGCCCTCGCGGCCGTTCGGCAGGCGGATCGTGACCTGGTCCAGCAGCAGGGGCGGAGGCCCAGCGAGGCTCGCCGTTCCGGAGCCTCCCCAGGACTTCAGAGGCTCAGACAGGTTGGCGCGTAGCTCGATCTCAGCCTCGATCTCCGTGCCTTCGCCAATGATGATTGCGGGGCCTTCGTAGCTCATGAAGCGATCCTTCCACCCCGGTCAGCGGCGTGCACGTGCTTTGCCAGCCACTCCCAACGGGCGATCGGCCAGCACGGCTGACCACCCCACCATGTGCCCACGTCGCGTAGCGGAGGCTCGCACACGCCCATGCACACGATGGCGATCTGTCCGCCGGGCAGCTCGACGACGCGCCATGTCCAGGCGCCGCCGGCCGGGTGCTCGACGTCGACGCCTCCGCACCACGGGCACACCACACGCACGGTCTGGCCGGTGTACAGCATGGCCAGGCAGCGGGCGACCTGCTCGTACATGCGGGTCAGCGTGGGTTCGGCGAGCGCTGCCCACGGGCCAGGCTCGTCGAGGTCGTCCTCCTCGGCCAGCAGCACGCCGCGGATGGCGTGGAGGTACGGCCGGGCGTCCAGTTCGCCGAGCGCGGGCGGGGCCGGCGGCGGGCAGACGGACCATTCGGTGAGTTCGTCGGCGAGGTCGTCGGCGCGTACGAGGACGTCGAGGGTGGTCTGGAGGACGCTGACGTCGACGGGGGCGGGTGATTGGCCGAGGCCGAAGGTGCTGCGCTCGATCCGCTCCACGCGGGCCTGTGCGTCACGCTCGGCGCGCATGGTGGCGGACACCTCGCTCTGCTGCCAGGGGCGTGGTGTGGCCATGGGCAGCCTCGCGTCCAGCAAGTCGGGCCAGTAGGCGATGAGCCAGTCGAGGGTCTCGACGACGTTGGTCACGGGGCAGCTCCGAGAGGGTGGTCAGGTGGTGGCGAGGTCGAAGAGCGGGACGAGCTCGTACGTAGCGGGCTTGGGTGCGGTGGGCCGGCCGCAGGGGCAGGGGCATGACCAGCGGCATACGCGGTCCGCGAGCCACACCTGGGCGACTGGTGTCGGCCGCGGTGGGCCGTCGATGGTGACGTGCTGGTACGGCTGGGCGAAGCATGCGGGGTGGACGCCGGTCCGGTCGGCGATCATCCCCTCGCGCGATTGGCGGGGGCCGCGCGTGCATCGGTTGTGCTGGTTGTGGGTGCAGGGGTGGCAGTCGAGGCGTTGGCATGCGCATTGGGTGTAGTGGCCGGGCCATGCGGTGGTTTCGACGTGGCGCATCCGCTCGGTCCAGGCGTGTTCGCGGACCCATGCCGCCTCGTCGGGGGTCATGACGCGATCCGGACGCGGGTTCTGTGGCAGATGTCGCAGCGTTGGGTGAGGACGCGGCCGACGGCGTCGATGGTGACCCAGTGGTGACGGTGAAAGAGGCGCATCACGGCTCCCTGCCCAGGGAGGCGCGGAGCGTTCGGAGGGTGTCCGTGGTCGCGCCGAACCCCATCTCGATCAGCTCATCGAGGCGGGCGCGAGCGCGGGCGTTGGCGGCCTCGGCCCGCTCGGCGCGCGCCTGGGCTGCGGCGAGCTGCTCGGCGGCCTGCGCCTCCGCGTGGACGGCCTCCACGGTGGCCGTGAGAACGTCCTGCTGCGCGGTCTCCAGCTCGGTGTCGCGTACGTCGAGGGCGGCGTCGACGAGCCGGTTGAGGGCGCCGGCGGTGCCGAAGGGTCCGCAGATGCAGCGGTCGGCGAGGGTGTCGCAGGCTGTGCATCGGCCGAGGGCGGCGGCGAGGGCGTCGTGGAGGCGCTGGCGGAGGGTGTCAGCCAC
>NZ_JBITIO010000027.1:0-84868 GCF_044459065.1 Nonomuraea sp. NPDC050394
CGCGCCACCTCGAAGTCCACACCCCGCAACACCCGCAGTTCCTTGTAGGCCTTCGTCAGACCTTGAACGCGGATCGCGGGCCCTGGTGCCTGATGGACTGTCATCCGGATATCCGTTCTCTGATTTACGGCCGGTCGCCGGGGGCGAAACGCGCCACGGCCAGCGCGCCAACTACTCGGTGGCGCTATCTACCAGTACAAAGTAACACCGGGTACTGGTAGATAGCAACACCGAGTAGCTCATCCGGGAACCACCATCTCGATGCCAACCGGCCCTGGGCGAGGGAGCAACGCGGCCAGGGCCGCTTCGAACACCAGGCACTGAAGCCGTTCCTCGTCACGAGCGCTTGCCGATTGCCGCCAATGATGGTTAAGTCCAAGATGCTAGCCATTTCAGTTTTGGCTGAAACATAAAGGCAAATGTGAAGACAGGCGCCGACACCCCCGCTCATGATCGCCGGCGGTCACGGGAGGAGGCGCGGAGTGTCCCCGTCGCCGCGATGCGGCAGCGAGAGAGGAAAAGACCGTGCCCGGAATCAGCACCGCGGGCCTGAGCGGCATCGAGGAGACCTCGTTCATCACCCTGCACGCCCGCGCGGTGGACGCCGGCGCCCCCGGCCCCATCCTGGGCGACCCCTACGCCCAGAAGATCGCCCAGGCCCTCGACTACGACTGGCGGCGCATCCAGCCCAGTCCCAAACTCGAAGAGAAGGAACGCCTCAACGTCACCATCAGGGCCGTCCACTTCGACCGCTGGATCCGCCGCTTTCTCACCCGCCACCCCGGCGCCATCGTTCTCGACCTCGGCTGCGGGCTCGACAGCCGCGGCCACCGGATCGGCCCGCCCCCCGAAACCGACTGGTACGACGTGGACCTGCCCACGATGATCGCCCTGCGCGCCCAGGTGTACGAGCGGACCGCCAACATCCACATGCTGGCCACCTCGCTCAACGACGAAGGCTGGCTGGAGGCGCTCGCGCCACACCGGCCCGTCATCGCCGTCATGGACGGGCTCTACCCCTGGATGACCAAACCCACCTTCATCAGACTCCTCACCAGAATCACCGCCCACTTCGACGGCGGCGAGATCCTCCTGCTGGGCTTCTCCAAGCTCTCCTCCCGGATGATGCGCACCGTCGTCCCGGCCATCAAGACCATCGGCGTCCCCGTCAACGAGGGGTTCGACAACCCGCGCGAGGTGGAGCGCTGGAACCCGGACCTGAAACTGGCCGAGCGGGAACGGTTCATCAGCTCCCCCGAAGTGGCCAAGATGCCACGCGGCGAACAGATCCGCTGCGCCATCATGCGGGCGATCCCGGGCCTGGCCAGAATGGACAAGGGCATGCTCAGATACACCTTCGGCCACTCATCCGGGGTGACCACGTGAACCGGTCCGGGTGCTCGTCGGCGGAATCCCCCCGGCCGGCGGCGAGATCGAGGTGATCGGGCCTGGAAGGACGCCATGGTCGAGCGGGTCGGTGAGCGCGTACCGGATCAGACGGACTTCCAGCACAACGTCGGGCCCAGGCAGACGGCGAGCGGGCCGTCGTTGAGCTGGTCGGGCCCGAACAGGGCGGCGGCCACGACCGTCCTGGCCAGGGCTTCCTCGTCGTGAGCGGCCAGGCGCGCGAGCAGGCGCGCGTCCACGCCGTCGCTGGAGGCCACCGCCAGGCCCGCGGTCGGCAGCACGAGGTCGAGGATGCAGCGGACCCGGGCCGCGTGGTAGTCCGAGGTCACCACCACGACCCGCTTCGGGCGGTGCAGGGCGACGACCTCGCGCAGGTACAGGATGTCCTCGTAGGTGTGCTTGCTCTCCGTCACCGCGAGGATGTCCTGCGGCGGCACCCCGCACTCGCTCAGGTGGTCGGCCAGGTAGCGCCAGTGGGGGTGGCCGGTGGTGTTGAAATGGGCGCCGAAGCCGCCCGTCAGCACCAGCCGCGCGCCCGCCAGCATGTTCCGCACCTCGATCGCCTTCGCCGCCCTGGCCCGCGCCATCGGGCTGAGGCCGCCGCTGTCGTCGTTGGTCGCGCCCAGGATGACGATCAGCGGCGGGCCGCCGCGCGGGCGGAAGGCCGGGTGGTGCGCCGCCCTGGACGGCAGCCGCAGCCGGTTGACCCACGCCCGGAACCTCGGCCCGCGCATGGCCCGGCGCAGCCCTGCCAGCTCGCCGTACGATCCCTCCAGGCTGACCCGCCCGGACATGACCGCCTGGGTGCCCGTGACGCGCCCGCTCCACAGGTGCTCGATGACGCCACCGTCGAAGCGGGCCACCGCGGTGGCCGCCGCCAGCACCCCCTGGCCGCAGCCCAGCAGGTCGTGCTCGGTGAACGTCAGGTAGAACGCCGCGGCGTCCTGGCCGGGCAGGTCCACGTGCACCTGCGCCGCGGCGCTTGCCGCGTCCTCGCGGGCGCTGCCCGCCTGGGAGAGCACGGAGGCGAGGTAGTCCCTGGCCCTCGACGCGGGGCGAGTGGCGAGCGGCATGGTGGCCGCTTCAGTGGGAGGTGTACGGCGCGGCCGGCGCCTTCAGCCAGTAATGGCGTCGCTGGAACGGGTAGGTGGGCAGGTCCACGTGTCCGCCGCCGAACTCGGCGGTGAACGCCCGCCAGTTCACCGTGACGCCCGCGGCGTACAGGCGGGCGAGCAACGTGGCGAGCTCGTGCACGGCGGCGCCCTCGCCGGGATGGTAGGTCAGATGGCCCTCGTGCGCGGGCCGGGCCGGGTCGCCGATCGTCACCACGAGAGGGTCCCCGACCGTCACCACGAGACCTGAGTCCGGCTCGGCCGCTGCCGCCAGGACCGGCACCCCGGCCAGGTCGGCGATCCCGGCGGCGAAGCCTTCCGGGCAGGTGATGGAGTCCGGGCGAAGACCCCAGTGCAAGAGGCAGCGGATCAGAGCGCGGCCGGCCTCCTGCCCGGATGGTCCCCACACGCCGGTACCCGGTGCGGCCGTGATCGCGGCGAGTTCACGCGCGTAGGTGGGGAGGGCGGTGGCCAGTTCGTCGGCGAACCGGCCGCCGCCCGCGGTGAGCCGCAGCGTGGTCGCGGGTTCCTTGCGGGTGGTGCGCCGGTGGAGGCCGTCCGTCTCGCCGCCGGTGGTCACGGCGGTGAGGGCCTCGGCCAGGTGGGCCCGACCCGTGGCGACGATGGCGGCGCCGTACTCGAGTGATGCTCTGCTGGTGGCCAGTGACACCGCCACGTCGGCGGGCGCGGCGCCGCGTTCGAGCACGTCGAGCAGTTGCGCGGCCCGCGCGCGCAGCGCGGGTTCGGTGCGCGCGGCGAAGATCCACGGCGCGCGGACGTCGCGGGCGCGCGCGGGCTCCGCGGCGAGTGCGGGGTTCGGAGAGAGTACGGGGTTCGGAGAGGGCCCGGGGTTCGGGTGCGGGGCCTCTTCGATGATCACGTGGGCGTTGGTGCCGCTGATGCCGAACGCCGAAACGGCGGCCCGGCGCGGGACGTCGCGGGCGGGCCAGGCCGTCTCCCGTGTCAGGAGCCGCACGGGGCCCGCGCTCCAGTCGACGCGGCTGGTCGGCTCGTCCACGTGCAGGGTCCGGGGCAGCAGGCCGTGGCGCAGGGACATGATGACCTTGATGACGCCGCCGACGCCGGCGGCGGCCTGGCTGTGGCCGAGGTTCGACTTGAGGGAACCCAGCCACAGGGGGCGTCCGGCGGGGCGGTCGCGGCCGTAGGTGGCGAGCAGGGCGTTGGCCTCGATGGGGTCGCCGAGCGGGGTGCCGGTGCCGTGCGCCTCCACGGCGTCGACGTCGTCCGGGCGCAGTCCGGCGTGCGCGAGCGCGCGCCGGATCACCCGCTCCTGCGAGGGTCCGTTGGGTGCGGTCAGGCCGTTGGAGGCGCCATCCTGGTTGATCGCGCTGCCTCGTAGCAGCGCGTGGACGCGGTGTCCGTTACGGCGGGCGTCGGACAGCCGCTCCAGCAGCAGGACGCCGATGCCCTCCGACAGGGCGATGCCGTTGGCCGACTCGGCGAACGACATGCACCGCCCGTCCGGCGAGAGCCCCCGGTTGCGCGCGAACTCCAGGAACTTGCGCTGGGTCGCCATCACGGTGACGCCCACGACCAGGGCCATCGAGCACTCGCCCTGCCGCAGCGCCTGACCTGCCAGGTGGAGGGCCACCAGGGAGGAGGAGCAGGCGGTGTCCACGCTCAGGGCGGGGCCTTCGAGACCGAGGGCGTAGGAGATGCGGCCGGACAGGACGCTGGCGGCGCCGCCGGTGCCGTGGTAGACGTCCACGCCTTCCTGGGAGGCGTGCAGGAGGGAGGCGTAGTCCTGGCCGTTGGTGCCGACGAACACGCCGGTTTCGGTGGATTTCAGGGAGACGGGGTCGATGCCGGCGCGTTCGATCGCCTCCCAGGAGCATTCCAGGGCCAGGCGCTGCTGCGGATCCATGGCCAGGGCCTCGCGCGGTGACAGGCGGAACACGCTGGGGTCGAACTCGCCGGCCGTGTACAGGAAGCCGCCCGCGTTGCGGTAGGCGGGACCTTTGGCGCCCTTTCTGCCCTCGCTGAAGCGGCTGAGGATCTCCAGGTCCCAGCCGCGGTCGGCGGGGAAGCCGCCGGTGGCGTCCTGTCCGGTCGACACCAGGCGCCACAGGTCCTCGGGTGAGCGCACCTCGCCCGGGTAGCGGCAGCTCATGGAGACGACGGCGACCGGGTCGCCGGCCATGGGTGCGGGGGCGGTGCGCGGGCCGCCGGCCGTACCCGCGAGAAGGTCGTGCAGGTGGCGCGCGAGGGCGGCCGGGGTGGGGTGGTCGAACATCAGCGTGGCGGCCGGGCGCGTGCCGGTGGCGGCGGCCAGGCGGTCGCGCAGCTCGACGGCGTTGAGCGAGGTCAGGCCGAGCTCGGCGAACGGACGCGTGCCGGTGACCTCGTCGGCGGTCAGGTGGTCGGCGGCGAAGGCGACCTGGGTGCGCACCAGGTCGGTCAGGACGCGCAGCCGCTCCCGCTCGGGCAGTGCCGGCAGCCGTTCGCGGAAGGAGAGGCCGGTGCCCGTCGCGGCGTCCCGATCGGAAAGCCCGGCGGGCAGCGGGGCCGGTTCGGCGCCCGAGCCGGCGAAGATCGGGTCCCAGTCGACCGGGGTGCCGCAGGCGTGCAGTTGCGCGAGCGCGAGCACGATCGCGCGGGCCTCGGCCCCGCTGCCGCGCAGCGCCGGGACGAGCACCGCCTCGGTGTCCTCGCCGAGGCAGGCGCGGCCCATGCCGGTGAGGGTGCCGTCCGGGCCCAGTTCCAGGAAGGCGGTGACGCCTTCCTCCCGCAGGCGGCGCATGCCGTCGTGGAAGCGCACCGGCTCACGGACGTGGCGTACCCAGTAGGAGGGCGAGCGCAGGTCGGTCTCGGTGGCGATGGTGCCGGTGACGTTGGAGACGAGGGGGATGCGCGCGGGCCGCAGTTCCAGCCCGGCCAGGACCTCGCCCAGCGGGCCGAGGATGGCGTCCATGTGCGGGGAGTGCCCGGCGAGCCGGACGTTGAGGCGCTGCACGACGCGCCCCTTGGCCTGCCAGCGCGCGCCGAGGCCGGCCACGGCGTCCGCGTCTCCGGCCACGACGACGGAGGCGGGCCCGTTGATGGCGGCCAGGGACACGTTCGCGGAGAGGCCGGCGGCGACTTCGTGCTCGGCGGCCTGGATCACCGCCATCGCGCCGTCCCCGGCGACCTGGCCCATCAGCCTGCCGCGCGCGGCGACCAGCGCGCAGGCGTCCGGGAGCGACATGACGCCGGCGACGTGGGCCGCGGCCAGCTCGCCGAGGGAGTGGCCGAGCACGTAGGCGGGCCGCGGGCCCCAGCTTTCGACGAGCCGGAACAGGGCGACCTCCAGCGCGAACACGCCCGCCTGGGTGTACAGCGTCTCGTCGAGCGCGGTGCCGTCGGCGGCGAACATCGCCTCGCGCAGCGGGAAGTCGAAGTGGGCGCAGATTTCGTCGAGGGCCGCGGAGAAGACCGGGAAGACCTCGGCGAGTTCGCGGCCCATCTCCGCGCGCTGACCGCCCTGTCCGGAGAACAGGAATGCCGTCCGGCGATTTGGGCCGGTGCCGCGAAAGAGCCCTGGAACGTCTTCGCCATCGGCCAGCGCGGCCATTCCCTCGATCAATCCCGCGCGGTCCCGAGCCAGCAGAACGGCCCGGTTGCTTGACCTGGCATCGGCCCTCGAAAGGGAATAGGAAAGGCCGGTCAGGTCGATCCGCTCATGTGCTGCCACGTACCGTGACAGTTCCGCCGCCCTGGCCCGCAGTGCGGCTTCATCCGAGCCCGAGATAATCCAGGGCAGCAGACCTGAACGCGTCAAGACATGGGTTTGCACAGGCACCGTCCCCCGTTTTGAGCCCTGGCTGCATCATTGGCGAGATTCGCATCGGAAAAAGAATGTGTCAATCCCCGACCTTGTTGTGACGTGGGTCACATGATGGTGTCGACCAGGCCCTGGACAGGCCGTAATCCTGTTTTACGGCTCCCCCCTTATGAGATTCTTCGCAGGTAGGGGGCACTGCCGTTCTGGCGCATGTCGAGACGGTTATCAGGCCTCTGACAGCAAGTGAGGGCGGTCCGGACGCATTGACATTGCGGACGCGATCTGTTGGAGTTCCATTCGCGTCCGGGTCCACGGGGCACTCGAATACAGCCCGGATGGCACACGCACCACATACGGAGGAAGATTTGGCGCGGTCCGGGGGAATTACCGTCCTATCGAGAGCCGACCGGGATCTGCCGGTATCACACACTCAGGAAGAACGCCTCCTGGCCGGCGGCGGGCATATTCCGAACAATGTCATCGCCACCTGCCTTGAGATAACCGGGAAACTCGACCGTTCCGCGCTCGAAACCGCGCTGCACGGCGTCGCCGCCCGCCACGAGAATTTACGCGCCACATTCGACGGCCTGCGTATGCGTCCGGTGGCCGAACTGCGTGACTTCTTCCACGTGGCCGCCGCCGGCTCGCGCGAGCAGGCGCTGAGCCTGCTGGAGCGCCGCCTGCAGGAGCCCTTCGATCTGGCCGGCGGCCCGCTCCTGCGCGCATGGCTGGTGCGCGTGGAGGAGGATCTCAGCCTGCTCGGCCTCAGCGTCGACCACATCATCGCCGACGGCAAGTCCCGCGACGTGCTGGTCAACGACCTGATCCGGCTCTACGACGCGCAGACCGCCGGGATTGACCCCGGGCTGCCCGAGGTCGCGGTCCAGTTCGCCGACTACGCCGCATGGGAGCGCTCCTATCTGCAGGGAGCCGTCCTGGAGCGGCTGTCGGACTACTGGCGTACCACCCTGGACGGCGTCGACCCGCTGCCGGCCTCCGGCCTGACCGACCCCGCGGCGCCGGGCGGCGAAACAGGCGCCGACCGGGTGCGCTTCACCACCGCGCCGGGCCTGCAGCCCAAGCTCGCCGCCGCGGCCACGGCCGCGGGCGTCAGCGTCTACGGGATCGTCTCGGCCGCGGTCAAGGCGGCCGTCGCCGCGCACCGCCTGCCGGGCTCGACCCCCCACGACCCCTACGACGTCGCCGTCTACGGCTCGGCGGCCAACCGGGTGCCGCCCGAGGTCGCCGACGTCTTCGGCTATTTCGCCACCCCCATCGTCTTCCGCACCGACCTGGGCGGCGACCCGACGCTGGAGCGGCTGCTGGCCATGGAGACGCGCGCGGTCCTCGGGGCGCTGCGCCGCCAGCAACTGCCGCACTCGCTTGTCACCAAGCTCGTCAACCCTTCCCAGTACGGCGTGCGCCACGGCGCCGACCCGGCCAAGGTGCCGCGATACGTCAACTTCGACTTCGGCAGCCACAACGACCCCGCCTCCCCCATGCCGGACACCGGGCCCGACGGCACCGGGCGAGCCGTGTTCAGGCAGGTCGGCCTGCCCGTGCTCCCGGTACCGCGCGGCGGCCTGCGCATCCTGAGCGCCGAACGGCCCGGCGTCATCAGCGTGGACGTGCGCTACCGCACCGACTTCTACTCCCGGCCCTGGGTGAGCGCCTTCGCCGCCGACATCCACCGCTTCCTCACCGCCGCGGCCGGCGACTGGAGCGTACGCCTGTCCGAGGTGGTCCCCGCCGGGGAGGCGCGCCGGTGATCGACGCCTCCCGCCTGCGCGTCGTGGCCACCGATCTCGACCGCACCCTGCTGCGCAGCGACGGCTCGCTGTCACCCGCGAGCGTGGCCACGCTGCGCGCGGCCGCCGCCGCCGGGCTCGACATCGTCTACGTCACCGCCCGCCACCTGTCCGCGCTGCGCCGCGTCTCCGACGAGGTGGGACTGGTCTCGGCCGGCATCTGCTGCGGCGGCGCCATCACCTACGCCCTCCCTTCCAACGAAATTTCCGGACAGCAGGTGCTGGAAGTGGAGACGATCCACACCATCGCCGACCGGATCACCGCCGCCGCGCCGCGCACCCGCTTCGGCTGGGTCACCGCCGAGGCGGCGGAGGTCGAACACGACTACCCCGACCGGCTCGGCACCGTCCGCGTACGCCGGGCCGACGAGGGCCGCGTCGCCGGCCCGGTCTTCAAGTTGTTCGCCCGCAACCCGTGGATGGATCCGGCCCGCTTCGACGCCGCCGTCACCGCGTCCGTGGCCGGTCTGGCCGAAGTTTCGCACCGCTTCGACGGCTTCGCCGACATCGTCGCGCCGGGCGTGGACAAGACCTCGGCCCTGCGCCGCTGGTGCGCGGCACGCGGCGTACACGCGGGCCAGGTGGTGGCCTTCGGCGACTCGGCGGCCGACCTCGGCATGCTGCGCTGGGCGGGGGTGGGCGTGGCCGTACGGAACGCCGACGAGGACGTGCTGCGCGCGGCCGACGTGATCACCGGTGCCTGCGACGCCGACGGCGTCGCCGCCTGGCTGGCCGGAAACCTTCTCCCATACCGAGGAACGGAGTGATGAGCATGCAGATCACCTGGGACGAGCGGTTCGAGGCGGCCATCGCCGAGTGCCTGCCCGACGGGGTCGTGGCCGACGGGCTGGAGCCCGACGTGTCCCTGGTCGACCTGGGCCTCGACTCCATCAGCATGATCAACCTGGCGGCCAGGCTGGAGGAGGAGTACGAGCTCGCGTTGCCCGACGACCTGGTCTCCTTCACCACCTTCGCCACCCCGGCCGTCCTGTGGGAGACGATCCGCGAGCTCCGGGCCCAACCTTGACCGAGGATCTCGCGACCGGCGCGGGGCCGCGCCTGTGGTCGGCGAACTTCCGCAACTACTTCGCCGCCCGCACGATCTCCCTGCTCGGTGACATCATCCTGCCGATCGGGCTGATCGCCGCCGTTCTGGGCGAGGGCTACGGCGCCAGCGGTGTCGGCTACGCGCTGGCCGCCTCCCTCGGACCCACCATCGTGCTGATGCTGTTCGGCGGCGCGCTGGCCGACCACTTCCGTCCCAAGCCGCTGCTCGTCCTCGCCGATCTGGTACGGCTGGCCGCGCAGGGCTGGCTGGCGGTGAGCCTGCTGACCGGCAGCCCGAGCCTGCCCGAGATCCTCATCACGCAGGCCGTCTTCGGCACCGCCACCGCCCTGTTCCAGCCGTCCATCTCCGGCATCGTCCCGGAGGTCGCGCCGGGCCGGGTGCACGAGGCCAACGCCGCCCTGCGCATCACCGAGTCGTGCGTGACCCTGGGCGGGCCGGCGCTGGCCGGAGTGCTGCTCGTCGTGGCCGGGCCGCCGGTCGTGATGGTGTTCGTCACCGCCACCTGCCTGATCAGCTGCCTGCTGGTCTGGACGCTGCGGCTGTCCGGCGGCGCCGCCGCGGGCCGTCCCCGTGTGCTGAAGGACATCCGCGAGGGCTGGACGGCCTTCGCCTCCCGGCCGTGGCTGTGGGCGGTCATCTGCGTCTTCGTCGTCCTTGGCCTGACCGTGTTCGGCCCCTACCACGTGCTCAGCGCGACCGTCCTGACCGAGGACCGCGGCGCCTCGGCGTACGCGCTGCTGATGTCGGCCCACGGCGCGGGCGCGATCGCCGGCGGCTTCCTGGCGCTCAAACGCATGCCGAGCAGGCCGCTGCTGACCGGCGCCCTGTGGCTGGCGCTGTTCATCCCGCAGTTCCTGTTCATCGCGCTGAAGGCGCCGGTCGCGCTCGTGGCCGCGGCGATGTTCGCGGCCGGCGTCGGACGCTCCTACTGGGCGGTGATGTGGTCGACCTCCGTGCAGACCCAGGTGCCGCCCGAGGTCCTCAACCGGGTGCTGGCCTACGAGATCACCGGCTCGATGATGCTGGTCCCGGTGGGCCGGGCGCTGTCCGGGCCGGTCGCCGAGGCGGCGGGCAGCGCGCCCGTCCTGCTGGCCAGCGCCGCCGTCCTCACCCTCGGCTGCCTCGCGCTGGTCGCGATCCCCGCGGTACGCGGACTGCGGCCGGTGTCACCCTCGCCCGCGGGCACGAGCTGACTCGCCCGGGGGCACGAGTTGAAGGGAAGAGCATGAACGGCACGATTCGGGCCGGGATCATCGGCGCGAGCGGCAACGGCTGGGCGGTCGGCGCCCACCTGGCGGCGCTGAGCCGGCTGCCGGACTTCACGGTCGCCGCCGTCGCCACCACCAGGAAGCACAGCGCGATGGAGACGGCCAGGGCCTTCGACGTCCCCCTCGCCTTCGGCGAGGCGGCCGAGCTGATCGCCAGCCCCGAGGTCGACCTGGTGACGATCTGTGTGAAGGTGCCCAAGCACGACGCGCTCATCCGCGCGGCCGTGGCCGCCGGCAAGCACGTCTACTGCGAATGGCCGCTGGCCCTGGACGGGACCCAGGCGCGCGAGCTGGCCGAGCTGTCGGCCTCCTCCGGCCGCCTGCACCTGGCCGGGCTGCAGGGAGTGCGCTCGCCGAGCGTCCGCTTCGTCCGCGACCTGGTCGCCGGCGGCCGGATCGGGCAGGTGCTGTCGGCCTCCTTCCAGGTGATGCTGTCCGGCTTCGGCGAGGCCGGCGTCACCGAAGCCCGCCGCCAGATCATCGACCAGGCGAGCGGAGCCACGCTGCTGACCGTCGGCGGCGGCCACGCCCTGGCCGTGCTGCGGGCCGTTCTCGGCCCCTTCGCCGCCTTCTCCGCACAGCTCGACACCCGCCGCCCGCGCGTCACGATCGCCGAGACCGGGCAGCTCGTCGAAGCGAGCGCGCCGGACCAGGTCGTCATCGCCGGATCGCTGCACGACGGCGCCACCGCCACCGTGGCCATCCTGTCCGGGGCGCCGCCTGCGGCCGCCGGGTTCAGCCTGCGCATCGTCGGCTCCGAGGCCACGCTGGCCATCGAACCGGCCGTACCCGGACTGCCCTGCCAGATCGCGCCCTGGGACATCCGCCTGCTCGAAGGCGAGACCAGCCTGCCCCTGGCCGTCCCGGTCGACGTGCACGACCCGGCCTCGGCCCTCGCGCCGGGACCGGCCGCCAGCGTCGCCCACGCCTACCAGGGGCTCTCGCGCGCGGTGCGGACCGGCGAGCCGGCCGAGCCCGGCTTCGCCTTCGCCGCCGGCATCCACCGGCTCATGGACCTGGCCGTGCGCGGCTCGGCCAGCGGACAGCGCCAGACACTGTGACCCTTTCAGGAGGTTGGGTGGACACCGAGCAGTCAGCACACCGGCTCACCATCATCGGGGCCGGCACGATGGGCGTCGGGATCGCGACCATGGCGATCGGGCACGGCGTCCCGGTCGTGCTGGTCGAGACCGACGCGCTCGCGCGCGACAGCGCGTACACCAGAGTGCGGCAGCAGACCCGCCACGCCCAGTTGCTGGGCGGGACCCCGCGCGGCGCCGCGCCCGCCGAGCTCACCGTCACCGGCGAGCTCGCCGACGGACGTCACGCCGGCGCCGTGATCGAGGCGGTCACCGAGTCCGCCGCGCTCAAGGCCGACGTCCTGGGCGAGGTGTGCGGCCTGGTCGAACCCGGCACGCCGCTGATCACCAACACCTCCGGCATCCCGATCGGCGAGCTGGCCGCCACGCTCAAACGGCCCGGCGACCTGCTCGGCACCCACTTCATGAACCCGCCGTACCTGATCAGGATGGTCGAGGTGATCCGCGGCGAGCACAGCGACCAGGCCGCGATGGCCGCCACCATGGCGTTGTTGTCCGCGCTGGGCCGCCAGCCGGTCGTGGTGCGCGACGCGCCCGGCTTCGTCACCAGCCGTCTCCTGCACCCGATGATCAACGACGCGGCGCGGGTCGTCGGCGCGGGCACCGCCACGGTCGAACAGGTCGACGCGCTGATGCACGGCTGCCTCGGCTACCCGACCGGGCCGCTGCGCACCGCCGACCTCATCGGGCTGGACAACCTGGCCGACTCCCTCACGGCCCTGTACGAGCGGACCGGCGACGAAGGTTGCCGGCCATGCGAGGTCCTGCTGGACAAAGTCCGCCAGGGCCACCTCGGACGCAAGAGCGGCCGGGGTTTCTACGACTACGGAGAGGCGCTGTCATGACCGTCGAACCCATCACCACCGTCGAGGACGAGCTGCTGGCCCACCTGACCAGCCGCACCAAGTCGTTCGTCACCAAGGACGAGGACCTGTTCGCCTCGGGCCTGGTCTCCTCGATGTTCGCCATGGAGCTGGTCGTCCACCTGGAGAGCGCGTACGGCGTGGCCGTCACCGGCACCGACCTGCAACTGGACAACTTCCGCTCGGTCGAGACGATGGCGGCGCTGGTGCACCGGCTGCGCGAGCAGCAGGCCGATGCCTGAGCCCGCCCTGACCATGGCGCGGGAACTGGCCGACGAGCTCATCGGCGGCCGCGCCGGCGACTGGGACCTGGCCGGGCGCGTCCCGTCCGAGGTGCTGCGCACGCTGGGCGCGCGTGGCCTGCTGTGCGCGCAGGTCCCCGCCGCGTACGGCGGGCCCGGCCTCGGCAGCCGCGACGGCGGCGAGTTCACCGCCCACGTCGGCAGCCGGTGCAGCTCCCTGCGCAGCGTGATGACCTCCCAAGGCATGGCCGCCTGGACGATCCAGCGCCTCGGCGGCCCCGGCCAGCGCGCCGCCCACCTGCCCCGGCTCGTGGGCGGCGACCTGGCCGCGGTCGGCTTCAGCGAGGACGAGGCCGGCAGCGACCTGGCGGCCATGACCAGCGAGATCCGCCGCGACGGCGACACGGTCGTGCTCACCGGCCACAAGAAGTGGGTCACCGCGGCCGCCTACGCCGACCTGCTGGTCATCGTCGCCAAGGACGGCGACGGGGCCGCCGCCGTCCTGGTGCCCGCCACGGCGCCGGGCGTGACGGTCGAGCCGGTGGCCGCGCCGCTCGGCTGCCGGGCCGCCGGCCACGCCGACGTCCGCTTCGACCAGGTGCGCCTGGCGGCCGACGCGGTGCTCGGCGGTGGCGGCCAGCCGCTGCCACTGCTGGTCACCACCGCACTGGCCTACGGCCGCATGTCGGTCGCCTGGGGCTGCGTCGGCATCCTGCGCGCCTGCCTGGCCGCCACCACCGCGCACGCCGGCTCACGCCGCCAGTTCGGCAAGCCGCTGGCCGAGCACCAGCTCATCGGCCGCCACCTGGCCGAGCTGTACGTGGCCGAGCGGAGTGCGACCCGCGCCTGCGAGCACGCCAGCGACTGCTGGGACGCCTCCTCCCCCGACGTCGTGGTGGCCACCGTTCTGGCCAAGCACGTCAGCGCCGGCGGTGCCGCCCGCGGCGCGGCCTCGGCCGTACAGGTGATGGCTTCGGCGGGCGCGCGCGACGACCACGTGGTGGCCCGCGCCTACCGCGACACCAAGCTCATGGAGATCATCGAGGGCAGCAGCGAGATCTGCCAGCTGATCCTGGCCCGGCATGCGCTCACCGGGTCGTGACGACAGGAGAAGGATCATTTCTGCGACCATCAAGTGCCTTGTCTGGGATCTGGACAACACGCTGTGGCAGGGGACGCTGCTGGAGGACGGCGACGTCCACGTCAGCGAGCAGGTCCGCGAGGTCATCGCCGCGCTGGACGCCCGGGGCATCCTGCAGTCCATCTCCAGCAAGAACGACCACGACCTGGCCTGGGCCCGCCTGGAACACCTGGGCCTGAGCGAGTACTTCGTCCTGCCGCGCATCGGCTGGGGGCCGAAGTCGGCGGCCGTGCGCGAACTGGCCGAGCGGCTCAGGTTCGCCGAGTCCACGCTCGCGTTCATCGACGACCAGCCGGCCGAACGCGCCGAGGTCGCCTTCCACCTGCCCGAGGTACGCCTGTACGAGCCCGGCCAGCTCCCGGGGCTGACGGCGTTGCCGGAGTTCAGCCCGGCGACCGTCACCGCCGACTCCCGCCAGCGCAGGCGCATGTACCAGGCCGGATTCCTGCGCGAGGCGGAGAAGGAGGCGTTCGCCGGACCCGACGAGGAGTTCCTGCGCTCGCTGCGGCTGGAGATGCGCATAACGCGCGCCGGACCCGGCGACATCGCGCGCGTGGAAGAGCTCACCCTGCGCACCAGCCAGATGAACGCCACCGGCGTCCACTACGGCGACGCGGCGCTGCGCGAGCTGACCGGCGACCCCGGCCACGAGGTCCTCGTGGTCAGCATGAGCGACCGCTTCGGCCCGCACGGCGCGGTCGGCGTCGTGCTGCTGCGCGTGCACCCGGCCATGTGGCATGTCAAACTGCTGGCCACCTCGTGCCGCGTGGTCTCCTTCGGCGCCGGCGCGGCCATCCTGAACTGGCTCGGCGACCAGGCCGCGACCGCCGGCGTCCACCTGGCCGCCGACTTCCGGCCCACCGACCGCAACCGGATGATGGAGATCGCCTACCGCTTCGCCGGCTACAACCTGGAGCCGTGCGCCTGCCTGGACGGGCACGCCGTCGAAGGCACCCAGCTGCTGCACCAGGTGCCCACGCCACGTCCGGCGGCGGCGGCCATCGACCTGACCGCCCCCGACCTGACCACCCGCAACCTGACCACCCCCGACCTGACCACCCCCGACCTGATCGCCCCGGACCTGGCCCGCGCGGCCCGCCAAGGAGGCTGAACCCATGGCCGGCCAGCTCGACTGGACCCCCGAACTGCGCTCCTACGTACGCGAGATCTCCCTGCGCGACGACCCCGTCCTGACCGGCCTGCGCGAGCAGACCGCGCGGCTGCCCGGCGGCCGGCTCATGCAGGTCCCGCCCGAGGAGGGTCAGTTCCTGGCCACGCTGGTGAGCCTGACCGGCGCCCGCACCGTGGTCGAGGTCGGTACGTACACCGGCTACAGCACACTGTGCATGGCCCGCGCCCTGCCCCCGGGCGGTCGCCTGATCACCTGCGACATCACCGAGCGATGGTCGCCGGTGGCGCGCGAGTTCTGGCAGCTCGCCGGCGTCGCCGACCGGATCGAGCAGCGCATCGGCGACGCCGCCGCCACACTCTCCGACCTCCTGGACACCTACGGCCCGGCCAGCGCCGACCTGATCTTCATCGACGCCGACAAGGCCGGCTACCTCACCTACTACGAGCTGGCCCTCGGCCTGGTGCGGCCCAACGGGCTGATCGTCATCGACAACACGCTGCTGTTCGGCAAGGTCGTCGACGGCGACGCCCAGGACCCCGACACCCGCGCGATCCGAGAGCTGAACCTGCTGCTGCACGCCGACGAACGCGTGGAGATCACACTGCTGCCGATGGCCGACGGCATCACCCTGGCCCGCAAACACCCCACCTGACCGGCACCCTCCGCGATGCCGCCGGTCTTCGCGGCGTGGCTGGGGTGCCGGTTCATCGAGCGTCCTCGGTCTCCGGAGACCACCGTTCCGTGCGAGAGGCCCGTGAGGTCACGCTGGTTGCGGGGCCGCCACCCGAGAGGCGTTTCAGTCCTGTTCCACGGTTGTTCGCCTTCCCGCGCCGCGAAGGCGCACGTACGGGTTCAGCGGTGTTGCAACTCGGGGCTCTCGGCTCGGAGGTTCGCGCCGCCGAGGGGTCGCCGGTCGAACGCCCAGATGGCCAGCGCGCAGGCGGCGAATCCGGCGCCCAGGAGGCTGGAGCCCACCCAGCCGTGGGCGGTGAAGACGGCGGTGGTCGTGGCCGCGCCGAGGGCGGAGCCGAGCGAGTAGAAGATCATGTAGCCGCCGATGGCGCCGCTGGTGCGGTCGGGGTTCGCGGCGGTGAGCAGGTGCTGGCTGCTCACGTGTACGGCCTGCACCGCGAAGTCGAGAACCACGATGCCGGCGATGAGGAGCCCCAGTGACCACGGCAACTGCGCGATCGCCGCCCACGAGACGATGAGCAGGGTGAGCGCGAGACCGGTGACCGGAGCCGCCCGTCCCGCGTCCGCCCATCGTCCCGCGCGTGCCGCGCCGAGCGCGCCGGCGAGTCCGGCGATGCCGAGCAGCCCGATCTGGCTCTCGCTGAGCTGCCACGGCGCGCCCGCCAGCGGCAGGGACAGCCCGCTCCACAGGGTGCCGAACGATGCGAACAGGAAGAACGTGATGAGCCCGCGCGTCAGGAAGACGCGCTGCCGGAACAGTCCGCCCAGGGAGAGGACGGCCCGCCGGTACCCCGCGGGCCGGCTGGGGCGTTCCTCCGCCGGCAGGACGACGAGGACGAGGGCGGCGAGCCCGAGTGCCAGCACCGCGAGCACGGCATAGACGCTCCGCCAGCCCCACACCTCGGCGAGCGTGCCGGTGACGACCCGCGCGCCCAGGATGCCGACCACGACGCCCGAGGTGACGACCCCGATGTTCCGTCCGCGTTCGGCGGGCGGGGAGACCGACGCGGCGTACGCCACCGTGGTCTGCACCACGACCGCGAACACCCCGGCCGCCGCGAGCCCCGCGAACGCCACCCACGCGGCCGGCGCCGAGGCCGTCAGGATCATGCCCACCGCGGTGAGCGCCAGGTGCGCGGCGATGAGCCGGCGCCGGTCGGCCACATCGCCGAGCGGCACCAGCAGGACCAGCCCCGCCAGGTACCCGATCTGGCCGATCGCCACGATCCAGCCGGTCAGTTCCGCCGGCACGCCGAGATCGCGTCCCATGGGCTCCAGAACCGGCTGCGCCGCGTAGATGCTCGCCACAGCGACACCGCACACCACCGCGAGAAGCAACCGTCGCCGCATGTCCATCGCGCCCCCATCTCCAATAAGTAGCAAAATGCAACCAATTTGACCGTACGGCATAATGGTTTCACTTCGCAACTCATTGGAAGGTGTCATGTCGCGCACCACGAACCCGGGCTGGACCGACCCCACCTGCCCCGTCGCCCGTACGCTCGACCTCGTCGGCGACAGGTGGAGCCTTCTCGTCATCCGGGACGCGATGGACGGGGCACGATCGTTCACCGAGTTCCGGCGACGTACCGGCATCGCCCGCAACATCCTCACCGACCGCCTCGGCAAGCTCACCGCTCACGGGCTCCTCGCCCAGCGCACCGCACCATCGGGCCGCCGCCAGGAGTACGTGCTCACCGAAGCCGGCCGCGACCTCTTCCCCGTCATCCTCACCCTGCGGCAGTGGGGAGAACGCCACGCCTTCGCGCCGGGCGAGACCCACTCCACCCTTGTCGACCGGCGCGGCATCCCTGTGCCGGAAGTCTCGCCGGCCGGCGCCAACGGCACCGTCCTGGACTCCGACACCACCCACGTGCGGAAGACCCGTTAGCTCATCACATCTCGCCACCCACACCGCCGCGCACGACCTGGACGCGGCGGGGCGCGACGCCGAGCGGAGCCTGGCGCTCTTCCGGGAGGAAGGCGACCGCTGGGGACTCCTGCAGGCCACGCACCTGCTCGGGTCCCTCGCCCAGATCAGCGGCGACTACGAACGCGCCCGCGCCCTGCACCGCGACGCCCTCGACGTCGCCGAGGACCTCCAGCTCTGGCCCCAGGTCGCCGACAGCCTGGCCATGCTGGGCCGGATCGCGCTGCAAACCGGCTCGTACGCCGAGGCCGACCAGTACCACGAGCGGGCCAGGCGGCTGGCCGCCGAGCAGCTGAACACTTTCACGGAGCAGTTCGCCGAGGTGGGCCTGGGCCTGGCCGCCCGGCGCGCCATGGGGGCGGATGCCTTTGCCCATGCGTTCGCCCGCGGCCGCCTGGAGGGTGCCGGCGCGCCCATCGCCGCGCTGCGGGACGTGGCTCGTCCTCGGGGTTCTTGATCCCTCACGGGGTGGCCGGTGGATCGGCGCCGGGGAGGTCGTTCTCGGGGAGCCAGTCGTGGACGGGGTCGTATTCCAGCCACCGGTTCCGCTCCGCCTCCGCCACGAAGGCGCTCACCAGGGTGTCCAGCAGCGGATGAGCGCCGTTGCCGCGCCACAGCAGCGACCAGGCGTACAAGGGGGTGGGGCCGATCAGCGGGATCGAGCGGATCGCCGGGCGGGGCGGGAGGGGCACGTCCGCGGGCAGCAGGCCGAAGCGCCGGGTGTCGAGCGCCAGGTCGGCCAGGAAGTGGTCCAGTCCGAGGTTGGTGCCCTCGGCGCGCTCGCGGATGCCGAAGGAATCGGCGAAGCGGCGCAGGAAGTCCAGCCGGTGCAACGCGCCCGGGGCCCACAGGACGCCGTCACGCAGCTGCTCGGGCCGGATCGCCGGCGCGTTCGCCAGTGGATGATCCGCGCTGAGGATCACATCCACCGGCTCCAGCCGTACCAGGCGATGCGTCAGCCCGGCGGGCAGCGGCGCGTGGACGCGGCCGAAGGCGGCGTCCACGTCGCCGTGCAGCAGCGCGGCGATCACTGCGGGCAGGTCACGGCCGTGCCCCAGTTCCAGCCGCGGCTCGGCGGTGCTCACCTGTGCCAGCGTGCGCATGGGCGCGTACAGGTGTCCCCACACGTCGATCCGCAGCGGGCGGTGCGCCTCCAGCACCGCCGCCACGGCCTGGTCCGCGGCGGTCAGCGCCTGCCGGGCGGGCTCCAGGAAACGCCGCCCGGCTTCGGTGAGCCGTACTCCCTGGCCGCCGCGGTCGAGCAGGCGCCGGCCGAGCGTGGTCTCCAGGCGGGCGATCCGCTTGGAGAGCGCCTGCTGGGAGATCGACAGTTCCTGGGCCGCGTGACCGAAGTGCCGTTCTTCGGCGGTCAAGACGAACGCACGTACCTGCGCCAAGTCGAGGTCCACGCCTGTCACCTTAGGTGACAACCGATGGTTGTCGGTCTGTCGCGATCGTTGTTGGAGCACACGACCCGGATGACGGTTTCATGGCCGCATGCGTAGATTGATCCCTACGGGAGATGCGGCGCGGCCGGTGGAGTTCGCCCAGGACGTTCAGCCCACGCCCGCCCCGGACGAGGTACTGATCAAGGTCGAGGCGTTCTCGCCGAATCGCGGGGAGACGTTCCTGCTGGAAGAGCCGGAACCCGGCCTGACACCGGGGAAGGACGTCGCGGGCCTGGTCGTCCAGGCCGCCGCCGACGGCTCCGGGCCGCCGGCCGGCACCCGCGTGGTGGGCCATCCGGCGATGGGCGGCTGGGCCGAGTACGCGGCGGTGCCCACCCACTCCGTCGCCGTCCTGCCCAACGAGATCACCACCGTTCAGGCGGCCGCCCTGCCGCTGGCCGGGATCACCGCACTCCGGCTCCTCCGTACGGCCGGCGCCGTCGCAGGCAGGCGGATACTGCTGACCGGCGCCTCAGGCGGAGTGGGGCACTATCTGACCGAGCTCGCCGCCTCGGCCGGGGCGGAGGTGACCGCGGTGACCGCCACCGCCGAGCGCGGGGCGCGCCTGCGCGAGCTGGGAGCCGCGGCGATCGTGCACGACGTGGCCGGCGCGGAAGGGCCGTTCGACGTGGTCATGGAGTCCATCGGTGGTGGCGTGCTCGCGGCCGCGCTGGCCAGGCTGGTCCCGGGCGGCACGCTGATCTGGTTCGGCCAGGCCGGCCGTACACCCGCGACCGTGAACTTCTTCGACCTGCTCGCCGGGCCGGAGAACGCCGTGATCCGGCACTTCCACTACGCCGGCGGCCCGTACGGCGGCGACCTGGCCACGTTGCTGCGGCTGGTGGCCGGCGGGCGGCTGCACGTGGAGATCGGCCGGACCGCCGGCTGGGGCCGGACCGCCGATGTCCTGATCGACCTGCGGGAACGCCGTATCCGTGGCAAGGCCGTCCTGACGATCGGAGCATCACGATGAACGCCGCGGACTTCGCCGCCGCCAACCTGTCGCGCGCGACCGGAGCCGGGCTCGACCCGCACGAGTACCAGCGGACCATCGCCGAGCTGGGCGACCTGGACCAATGGGGTCAAGCCTTCATGAGCGCCGCGCGCGGGCACCTGGCCCGCGCGGCGCGGGCGAGCACGGCGATCTCGGCGGCCGGGCACTTCCAGGACGCGGCGCGCTGGTTCCACTTCGCCACCCTGGGGCCGAACCGGGAGCGCGCGCTCGCGGCCGCCGAGGCGGACAACGCCATGGGCCGCGCGCTGGACCTGCTGGAGCCGGGCGCGCGCCGGATCGAGGGCGCGACCTTCACCGGCCGGCTGCGCGGCCCGGCCGATGCCGCGGCCACCGCGATCGTGGTCCCCGGGCTGGACTCCGGCAAGGAGGAGTTCCACGATGTGATCAACGCCTTGCTGCGCCGCGGCATGGCCGTGTTCGCCATGGACGGGCCGGGACAGGGCGCGCTCACCGCCACCACCACCGTCCGCGCCGACTACCACCAGGTGATCGGGCAGGTCATCGACGCGCTCGGCGCCGAGAGCGTGGGGCTCATCGGGCTCAGCCTGGGTGGCTACTACGTCGCGGAAGGCGCCGCCGGGGAACCGCGCGTCGCGGCCGCCGTCACGGTCAGCGGCCCGTTCCGGCTGGACTGGGACGCCCTGCCACCCCCGGTACGCGACCTCCTCGTCCAACGCGCCGGCGGCGAGGACGCGGCCCGCCGCTTCGCCGGGCAGGTGGACCTGTCCGGCCTCGCCCCGCGCATCACCTGCCCGCTGCTGGTGATCGACGGCGGCCAGGACGCCATCCCCGGCGTCACCAACGGCGAGCCCCTGGCCCGCCTGGCGTCACGCGGACGGTATCTGCACGTTCCGCACGGCGACCACCTGCTCGGCAACGCCCGCCCCGACTGGCTGCCGGCGGCCGCCGACTGGCTTTCGGGCGAGCTGACCGGACCACGCTGATCACGGGCGGCAGGTGCGCAGGCTCAAGGCCGACCTCGGACAGCAGTCCGGCGACCGAATGTTCGCGCCGGTCGAGCAACTCCAGGATCCTGACGCGGGCCGGGTGGCCGAGCGTCTTGAAGAACTCCGCCTGGAGCTGGTAGAGCGGCATTGGTAATTTGCGCAATTGGTGCTGACCACCCCTTCCGGCATCACGGCACATGGCGTTCAAGAACGGAGACCCCATGGAGATCGAGCAGACGGCGTTGCCGGGCATCGGGCTCAAACACGAGTTCACCTCCCGCGCGGGCCGCAGGATCGGGGTGGTCTCCCATCGCACCGGCCGCCGCGATCTGATCATCTACGACCCCGACGATCCCGACAGCGCCCGCGAGGACATCGTCCTGAACGACGATGAGGCCGACGCCCTGGCCGAGCTCCTCGGCGCGCCCCGCATCGTCCAACGGCTCAACCAGCTGCACAAGCAGGTCGAAGGCCTGGTCAGCGTCCAGCTGCCGATCACCGACGCGAGCCCGTTCGCGGACCGGCAGATGGGTGAGGCGCGCGTGCGTACCCGCACCGGCGCCTCCATCGTGGCCGTCGTCCGCACCGGGCAGGTCATCACCAGCCCCGCCCCCGACTTCGTCCTGCTGGCGGGCGATGTCATCGTCGTCGTCGGCACGGCCGAGTCCACGGCGGCGGTCGCCGAGATTCTCGCCACCGGATAGAAAAGGCACCGCGTGCACCACACCGCCATCCTCATCCTCGAACTCGGCGCCATCATCCTCGGCCTCGGCGTGCTCGGCGCCTTAGCGGTTCGGGCCGGTATCTCCCCGATCCCGCTCTACCTCGTGGCCGGGCTCGCCTTCGGCCAGGGCGGCATTCTCCCCCTGGCAACCAGCGGCGAGTTCATCGCCACCGGGGCCGAGATCGGCGTCATCCTCCTGCTGCTGACCCTCGGCCTGGAGTACAACGCCTCTGAGCTCGTCACCTCGCTGCGCGGCAACGCCCGCGCCGGCCTCGTGGACCTGGTGCTCAACGCCGCGCCGGGCGCGATCCTCGCCCTGCTGCTCGGCTGGGGCCCCGTCGCCGCCGTCGCGATGGCCGGCGTCACCTACGCCACCTCCTCCGGCATCACCGCCAAAGTCCTGTCCGACCTGGGCTGGATCGGCAACCGGGAAACCCCCGTCGTCCTGTCGCTCCTGGTCTTCGAAGACCTCACCATGGCCCTCTACCTGCCTATCCTCACCGCCATGCTGGCCGGAGTCAGCTTCGCCGGCGGCGCCGTGACCGTCGGCATCGCGCTGGCGACCGTCAGCGTCGTCCTGCTCATCGCGCTGCGCTTCGGCCACTACATCGAAAAGTTCGTCGCCAGCCCCTCCAGCGAGGTCCTGCTCCTCAAGGTGATCGGGCTCGCGCTCCTGGTCGCCGGCATCGCCACCAAACTCCAGGTCTCCGCCGCCGTCGGCGCCTTCCTCGTCGGCATCGCCCTGTCCGGCGAACTCGCCCACGAAGCCCGCACCCTGCTCGCCCCGGTACGCGACCTGTTCGCCGCCGTCTTCTTCGTCTTCTTCGGACTGCAGACCGACCCCGCCGCCATCCTGCCCGTCGCCGGACTGGCCATCCTCCTGGCCGTCGTCAGCATGATCACCAAACTGCTCACCGGCGCCTACGCCGCCCGCCGCGCCGGGATCGCCAAAGCCGGCCAAGCCCGCGCCGGCATCGCCCTCATCCCCCGCGGCGAATTCAACATCGTCATCGCCGGGCTGGCCGTCGCCGCGGGAGCACACCCCGACCTCGGGCCGCTGGCCGCCGCCTACGTCCTCATCCTGGCCGCCTTCGGGCCGCTGGCCGCCAAACTCGTCCAGCCGCTGATCACCGCGATCGCCCGCCGTACCTGACACTGAAGGCATGGGGCGGTTCGAACGCTGGGCGGCGGGCTACGACGACAGCCTGCCGGCCGCCGTGAGCGAGCCCGTACAGGCCGCCCTGCTGGACCTGCTGGACAGCCACCGGCCGCCACCCGGCGTGCTGGTGGACGTGGGCTGCGCCACCGGGCGCCTGCTCCGGCGCGCGCGCGAGCGCTATCCGGACGCGCGCCTGATCGGGGTGGACGCCGCCCACGCCATGCTCACCGCCGCCCGCCCCCGCCCGTCCGGTTCCGGGCTGGTGCGGGCGCGGGCGGAACGGCTGCCGCTCACCGACGCCGGCGCGGACGTGGTCACCGCCACCTTGAGCTGCCGCCACTGGCACGACCTGGCCGCCGGGCTGCGTGAGATCGCCCGCGTGCTCGCCCCCGGCGGGGTGTTCGCCTACGCCGACCTGACCCATCCACCGCCTCGCCGCCTGTACTCCCGCCAACGCCCCGACCGCCTGTCCCGCCATCTGGCCGCCGCCGGGCTCGCGATCCAGGCGCAGCGCGTGATCAGCGGGACGGTGCTGTTCCCTTGGTTCCGCCTGGTCATCGCCGGGAGATGACGCCCGTGCCGAGCGGCCCGTCTCCGGATCAGCATGGATGGGGAGCGCTCCTTCGGCTGGACCCGCGGCAGGCCGCCGAGGGAGTCTCTTGCGGGGCTCCCGGCCGGGGCATCGTCCGGCCGGGAGCCCTCGGTCGTCTCAGTGCGCTGCCGCGGGATCGGACAGGTCAGTCTGGGGGCGGATCAGGCGTTCGGCGTTCTTTCTGGCGATTTGCCGGCGCTCATGCTCACGCAGCCCGGGAATCGCGGCCAGCGTTCGCTGTGGGGTGGGGTCGCCCATGTCGAAGGGGTAGTCGGTGCCCAGCAGGACACGGTCGAGTCCGACGAGGTCGATCAGCGTGCGGACTCTGCCGGGCGAGTGCAGCACGGTGTCGTAGGAGAGCCGGCGGAGCAGTTCCAGCGGGGAGGTCCTGATGTGGTCTCCGCCGTAGACACGGAAGCCGCGTTCGAGCCGGCCCGCCTGGTAGGGGAGGAATCCGCCGCCGTGGACGAGGCAGATCCGCAGATCCGGGTGGCGATCCAGGACACCGCCGAACATGAGCCGGGCGATGGCGAGTGTGGTGTCCGATGGATTCCCCACGAAATTGCCGAGCCGGTGGGGGAGCTGGACGCGGGCGGATGCCGAGGGGTGGATGAGGACGAGGGCTCGCAGGTTCTCGGCGGCTTCCCAGAACGGTTCAACACTGTCGTCGTCGAGGTTGCCGTTGCCAGTGTCTGTGGAAATTTCCACACCGGCCATGCCCAGCCGCTCGACGGCGTAGACCAGTTCGTCCGCGGCACCGGCCGACTGCAGCGGGACGGTGGCCATGGGGGTGAAGCGGTGCGGCGCCGTCCGGGTGGTCTGCGCCATGGTTTCGTTGTGCACCCTGCTGTACCAGCGCCCGGCCGCGTCCGGCAGGTGGTAGCCGGTCAGGCCGATGAACGGTGACAGCAGCTGACGTTCGACGCCGGTGCGGTTCATGGTCGCGATGCGGGCGGCGAGGTCGGATAAGCGCGGATCGAGCGGACCGGTGGTGACGGAGCCGAGCCGGATCCTGGTCTCCCCCGGGGATTCGATGACCTCGATGTCGTACGCCGATCCCCGCGCCTTCAGCACCGGTATGAGGCCGTTGGGTACACCGTGCGCGTGGACGTCGATGCCGATGAGCTCCGTGGTGGACGCCATAGCCGACGTGGAGCTTCCGGCGGCGGCGAACGCCGCGGCGGTGGCCCCTGCGGTGAGCAGGGTGCGCCTGTTGACACTCATGATGACTCCTCGATCGCAGCAACGGGAAGCCGCCGAGAACCGCGATCGAGCCCTGGGTTTGACAACGGGAATGTAAGGTCAGGGCGCGGGCGTGTCAACGATGCCGGCAGGCTCCCGGCTCGCCGCCGGCGAACATCGTGAGGCCCGCAGGACCGTGGCCCAGTCCTTCGAGCGGCCCAGGATCGTGGAGCCCGGCCACCAAGGCAGCGACGACAGGTGCGCATTCGATTGCGCCAGCCTATCCAGGCTCCTTCTCCTATTGACAGCGAGCCAGACCGCTTTCATGCTCCTCCGTAACGCAATCGATTGCGTAGGGAGAAGGCCATGAGGCGGATGGCGCTGGCCGCGGCGACGGTCCTGGCACTGGCGGCCTGCGGTCAGCCGCCCTCGGCGCAGCGCGGTGGCGGCGGAGATCTCGTCATCGGGATCTCGCTGCCTCTCAGCGGGGACTTCGCGCAGCCGGGTGGCGAGGCCAAGCGTGGCTACGAGGTCTGGCGGGACCTGGTCAACGCCAAGGGCGGCATGCTCGGGAGGAAGGTCCGGCTGAAGATCGTCGACGACGCCAGCAACCAGGACACCGTGGTCGCCGACTACACCAAGCTGATCACCCAGGACCGCGTCGACTTCGTGCTGGGTACGTTCTCCTCACTGCTCAACTACCCGGCGTCGGCGGTTGCCGAGAAGAACCGGATGGTGTTCATCGAGCCGGCGGGCGGCGCGGCCAAGATGTTCGAGCGCGGCTTCAAGCACCTGTTCTTCGCCCAGCCCGCGGCCTCGGGCCACCAGGCGGACGTGTTCGCCGAGTGGATCAGGTCGTTACCGGAGAACCGGCGCCCGAAGACGGCCGCGTACCCCAGCCAGGACGACCCCTTCGCCAAGCCGGTGATCGACTCCCTGCGCGCCCAGCTGGAGGCCCAGGGCGTCAGGACCGTCAACACCGATGTCTATCCCGGCGACACGACCAACTTCCAGACGCTCGCCACGACCCTGGGCACCCTCAAGCCCGACCTGATCGCCCAGGGGGCGGTCTTCGAGGACGGTGTGGGCCTGGTCAGGGCGCTCAAGCAGCTCGGCTACTCACCCAAGATGCTCTTCCAGACCAGCGCCCCCAGCAACGGCGAGCAGTACGCCAACGGCGTCGGCACCGCCAGTACCGAGGGCGTGCTGTACACGGTGAGCTGGAACGAGAAGGCGAAGACGCCGCTGAACGCGGAGTTCGTGGCCGCCTACCGCAAGGCCCACGGCAACGCCCCGCCCGCGGAGGACGCCGCCGACGCCTTCGCCGCCGCCCAGGTACTGCAGGCGGCGACGGAGAAGGTCGGCGCGGTGGACCAGGAGAAGATCAGCGCCTGGCTGCACGCGAACACGGTCGAGACCATTCTCGGCCCGCTGAGCTGGATGCCGACCGGCGAGCCGAAGGGCTCGTTCATGCTCGCGCAGTGGCAGGGCGGCACGGTCGAGGTGATCGCCCCGAAGAACCTGGCCACCACGGCGAACGTGGTCAACCCCAAGCCCGGCTGGAAGGCGGCTCGATGACCCAGTTCGTCCAGGCGGTCGCCCTGGGCCTGCTGATCGGCGGCGTCTACGCGCTCATGGCCTCCGGCCTGACCCTGATCTTCGGCGTGATGCGCATCGTGAACATCACCCACGGCGCGTTCCTGGTGCTGGTGGCGTTGGCCACCTGGTGGCTGTGGCGGCGGACGGGCGTGGATCCGATCATGGCGGCGGTCGTCACCACGCCGCTGATGGCGGGGCTGGGCTGGCTGATCCACCGGCTTCTCGTCTCGCGCGTCAAGGACGCCTCGCCCGCGATGTCCGTGCTCCTCACGTTCGGCCTGGCGTTGATCATCGAGGGGCTACTGACGATCATCGCGGGCAACCGGTTCCGCTCGGCCACGCCGCCGTACTTCGAGGAGTCCTTCGGGATCGGCGCGATCTCGCTGCCGAAGGCGCAGGTGTTCGGCTTCCTGGCCGCCGTCCTCGTCCTGGGAGCACTGTACGGCGTGCTGACCGGGACCTGGACCGGCCGGGCCATCCGGGCGGCGACCCAGAACCCGGCGGGCGCGGCGCTGGTGGGCGTGGGCGCGTCGGGTACGGCGGCGCTGGCCTTCGCCCTGGGCACGGCGACGGCCGGGGTGGGCGGTTCGATCCTGTCGGTGCTGTATCCGTTCTTCCCCGCCTCCCACTACGAGTGGATCTCCAAGCTGCTCGGGATCGTGGTGCTCGGCGGGATGGGCAGCCTGCCGGGCGCGCTGGCGGGTGCGGTGATGCTGGGACTGGCCGAGACGCTGACCGCCACGTACGGCTCGCTGACCTGGTCGACGCTGGTGTTCTACCTGGTGATCATGGTGGTGCTGCTGTTCAGGCCGCAGGGGCTGTTCGGCGCCCGGATTCGGGAGGACGCGGCATGAGGCGGTGGGTGGTTGCCGGGTGCCTGGCGGTACTGGCCGCCTACCCGGTGGTGAATCCGTGGCAGCCGTATCCCCAGGCCGTGCTGCTGCTGGCGTTCCTGCTGGCGATCCAGGCATCGGGGTGGAACATCATCTCGGGGTATGCCGGATACGTCTCGCTGGGGCATGGCATGTTCCTCGGGCTCGGCGCCTACACGGCAGGCATCCTGTCCGTGAATCTCGGGATGAATCCGCTCTGGGTGGCGCCCATCGGCGGCATCACCGCGGTGGTGGTCGCGCTGGGCATCGGGTCGGTGGTGCTGAGGACCCGCGGGCACGCCTTCGTGATCATCACGATCGCGATGCTGCTCGCGGCGCAGATCCTGGCCACCAATGCCCGCGGCCTCACCGGGGGTTCGGACGGCCTGGCGCTCGAACTGCCCTTCTGGAGCCGCGACTACCAGAACCTCCCGTTCTACTACCTGTTCCTCGGGCTGCTGGTGGTGACGGTGGCCTTCAGCGGGTGGCTGCGCCGTACCAAGCTCGGCACGGGACTGGTGGCGATTCGTGAGGACGAGGGCAAGGCCGGTTCGATCGGGGTGAACACCACCCGGTTCAAGGTCACCGCCTACGCGGCGAGCGCGTTCTTCATCGGCGTCGCGGGCGGCGTGTACGCCTATTTCCTGACCTTCGTCAGTCCGACCGGCGCGTTCTCCATGCTCGGCAGCGTCACGATCGTGCTGGCGGCGCTGCTCGGCGGGCGCGGGACGCTGTACGGGCCGGTGCTGGGCGCGTTCCTGGTGCAGTTCCTGAGCGAGGCGGCCACCGTCTACGGCGGCACGCAGTCACGGGTGCTGATCTTCGGGCTGGTGCTGGTGCTGGTCGTTCTCTTCCTGCCGGAGGGAATCCTGCCGACCGTGCGGGCCTGGTGGGCCAGGCGGCATCCCGAGCCCGTCGCGTACATCGAACAACAGGTAGCCCGCGGCGTCGTCCACACGCCGAGGCCGCCGGGCGAACCGTTGCTGCAGGTCCGCGGACTGAGCAAGCGCTTCGGCGGCCTGACCGCGGTCGACGACGCGAGCCTGGTCGTCCGGGAGGGCACGATCACCGCGCTGATCGGCCCCAACGGCTCCGGCAAGACCACCCTGTTCAACCTGGTCACCGGCGGGCTCCGACCGGACGGAGGCGAGATCTGGTTCGACGGCCGCCGTATCGACCGGCTGCCGCCCTGGACCCGCGCGCACCTGGGGCTGGGCCGTACCTACCAGGTGACGCGGCTGTTCAAGGAGATGACCGTGCGGGAGAACGTGGTCGCGCCCCTGCCCGACGGGCGCCGGCGCACGATGCTCGCGAACGCGGTCAGAGGGCACGAAGCCGAGCGCGCGAAGGAACTGCTCGACCTGGTCGGCCTGGGCAGGATGGCGCACCAGAAGGCCGGGGCTCTCTCGTACGGCCAGCAGAAACTCGTCGAACTCGCCCAGGTCCTCATGCTCGATCCCAAGCTCGTCCTCCTCGACGAGCCCGCGGGTGGCGTCAATCCGAGCCTGTTCGGCCGCCTGGTCGAGGTCATCCGCGAAGCGAACGCGCGCGGCGTGACGTTCCTGGTGGTCGAGCACAACATCCCGCTGGTGAGCGAGCTGTGCGACCCGGTCATCGTCTTCTCCGCCGGTTCCCCGCTGGTGGAGGGACCGCCCGGCCGCATCAGGCGGGACCCGCTGGTCCTGGACGCCTACCTGGGGGTGTGACGTGCTGACCATGAAGGGCGTCGTGGCGGGGTACGGCGGCGGCCGCGTCCTGCACGGCGTCGACCTGGAGTGCGCCGGGCGGTCCATCACCTGCGTCGTCGGCCCGAACGGCGCGGGCAAGTCCACGGTGCTGCGCGTGCTGAGCGGACTGATCTCCCCCGAGATCGGCGAGATCACCCTGAACGGCACGCGGCTCGGCGGGTGCGGCCCCGAGGAGATCCTGCGCCGCGGCGTGGCTCAGGTGCCGCAGTCGCGGGCACTCTTCCCCGCGATGTCCGTGCGGGAGAACGTGCTGATGGGCGGCTACCTGATCCGCCGCGACAGGAAGCTGCTGCGCCGGCGGCTGGAGCAGGTCGGCGAGAAGGTCCCGCTGGTGGCCGAGCGGGCAGAGGACCGCGCGGGCAACCTCAGCGGCGGCCAGCGGCGGATGGTGGAGATCGCCCGCTGCCTCATGCTCGGCCCGGCCGTGCTGCTGCTCGACGAACCGTCGCTCGGCCTCGATCCGCGCAGCCTGGCCGGCGTCGCCGACCTCATCCACAGCCTCAACGCCGACGGGGTGACCATCCTGCTCGTGGAGCAGAATGTACGGCTGGGCCTGGGTCTGGCCACGCACGGGGTGGTGATGGAGGGCGGCAGGGTCCGCCTCGCCGGAACCGCCCGGGAAATCGCGGACCACCCCGAGATCGCGGCTCTCTACCTGGGAGGCAGATGATTCCGGGGGCCGCTTCGCCGTACCGGCACGACCTCAAGGCCGGGGGCGCGTGAACGCGGGCACGTCCTCCCCCGTCAGATCGGCACGCACCAGCCCCGCCTTTCCCACCCCCGCCCGCCTCGCGATGTCGTCGAGTTGCGCCTCGCCCTCGGACTGGAGCCAGGCCCAGGTGCCGGCGAGGGTGTCGCGCGGCGGGCGCTCAGACCGGCCTCGACGAGCGGGCGCTCTCGTCACGGTTCACGTGATGGGGTGCCGCCCAGGACGAGCGGTTTCATGTTTTGTCAGATCATGGAGGGGTCGAAGGGGATGGGAGCGAGCCGGTAGTCCTCAGGGGCTCGGCGCCCATCAGGTGGCGGACCAGGAAGTCCCAGCGCCGCCGGGTCACATAGTGCTGATAGCCGACCATCAGGTGCTCCACGCCGGGCACGATGAGCCGCAGGCGCTCGGCGTGGGTGGTGTTCGACGCCTGCCCGTAGACCTCGCGGTCGTAGGGGCCCAGGTAGGACTCGCCCCTCGATCATGTTTGCCGCGCGTCCCGGGCTTCGCGGACGCCAGGACGGTAGCCGCGCATCAGGTCGGCGGCACTGGCTTCGGGCAGGTTCCTCTCCGGGACGCCCCCCCGGAGAGGGTGACGCGTTCTCGTCGCGGGCCCCGCGTCATGGCTGTCGGATGCGCCCGCCGAAGGGAGGTGCGCCTGGCTGTCCGGGTGGGACAAGGCCCGGACATGAGGAGACCAGACGGGAAGCTCGGGCGCGGATTGAGCTTCAGGTCATGGCTTGCATGGGCGGTCGGTCGTACGTGTTCGTGATGTGGTCCGCGCGCGCCTCCGGTGTGACGCGTGCGGCCTCCTCCAGGTAGAGCGTCAGTCGGCCGATCTGCGGCGCCGGGTCTGGGATCGGAGCCAGAACAGAGACGCGGTGATACAGCCGGTGGTGGTTGCTGCTGCGGCGACGGCGATAAGCCAGGGTGGGGCGGTGGCCAGCCAGAGCAGTATGCCGATTCCCGTGCCGGGGACGAGGCCGGCGAGCGCGATCAGCAGGATGGACAGGGCCGGTCCGAAAGAGGCGTCATCCCTCGATTCTGTGGTGATCGTGAAACGCAGGTTCTTCAGGTCAAGATCAACGTTGATCTTCTGGCGGGCGGGCAGTACGTCCGCGCGCGAGGTGGGCTCACCTTCCTCTTGCGTCAGATCTGTGTCGGCGTCGACTTTTGATTTACGCACTGGCGGGTGGCTTTCTGATCATTGCCTGCGCTGGCGCGCGGCAGGTAAACGAACAGCGACTAACCCCTTCGACCAGCACACACAGTGCACCTCACGTGCCTGGGCGTGGTCTCCAGGCCGCACTGTAGCACCCAACATCACGTCAAGGCCACATCACACGCACACGATGCGATGATTACGTATGTCTTCCTGCAGTCTTCTGCACGTAAAGAAGCAGCTAACATGCAGGTAATTGCTTGACGTACGATGTATGCCTGCGTACTGTGGTGCGCGTGCATCCCGACGAATTAGTTGGAGGTCGTATGTCCCCGCATCCCTCGAAACGCAGGTGGAGATCGGTGTCAGATCTACCACCCACGTGACGCACCATCGTTCTACGAGCGCGCCGCCGGCGCCCCAGGCCCAGCGTGCCCCCCTCCGCGAGTGAAACCTTCCTCCGCGAGGCTTTGGGCGTTCGCGCCACCAAGAGCGCGCCGAATATACGCAGGTCGACTGCGCGATCGACCACCCCTCCCCACCAACCTGACATTTCAATCGTTCCCCCCGGACGCAGACAGACGTGTGAGCTCGATCCACGTTGGTCTGTCTGGCTGTGCGACTGGCGAAGCACGACACAGCCCCTTATCGCGAGGGATCACGAATGACCAAGAACGGACCTGCTGTCGACGGGACTCCCACCACTACAGCGAAGCTTGAGCGCGTCACGGTCAACCTGACCCAGCGCGCAGCTCGCGCACTGGAAGAGGCAGTGGAGTTGTCCGGCGACAGCAAGACCGACATCATCAATCGCGCTCTGCAGGTCTACGCCTACCTTGAGCGCATCGACCACGACGGCGGCAAGGTCTACGTCCATGACCCCGATCAGGAACACCCTGAGCGCCTGAGATTCTTCTAGGCCCGCCCTGTCTCCCCGTTCGTCAGAGCCCGCCTTCTCGCCTGATGAACCAGATCCGAAAGCGAACCGTTGACGAGATCACTCAGACAACCACGGAAGCCGCCCTGAAGCGGCGTGTAGCCCGCACAACGATCGCCGTGTGGCCCGACATCACCTGACCGGGGTAGGTGAGAGTCGGGCCACCCGCATGTTCGAGGCCGTACGCCGATCTGCCCGCACCCCAGCTCGCGCGGCGCCGGGCCGGCCAGCTCGCGCTGGTAGTCGAGCCGACCCTCGTCGAGCTGGTCCTCGTCGAGCGGCGGGGAGTGGGTCAGCCCGGCCTGCCACGGCGTGACCTGGGCGTGGCGAGCCCGCAGAAGTGCCGCGAACTCTCGGCGTTTCCCGGCTTTCGCCGCCTCCGCCTGGCCGGACCCCATCGTCTCCTTCCCGTTTTCGCCGCCTCCGCCTGGCCGGACCCCATCGTCTCCTTGCTGGTCGAGCTGTCGCTGTGGTCAGGAACTGGACGGTAAATGGCCTGGGAAATGGTCGGCCCGAAGCTCGACACTCGGCAGGCTGAGCCGGCGACGCCGAACACCACGGCGCCGGCGGCGCTGTCTCCGTGTCGCTGAGGAAGGCTGATCAGATCGTGACTCAACGCGTACGTGTGGCCGTACTGGCGGGTGGGCCGTCGGCGGAGCATGAGGTGTCGCTGCAGTCGGCGCACGCGGTGCTCGACGCCCTGCCGAGGGATCTGTACGACCCCGTCGCCGTCATCATCGACCGGCAGGGCAGATGGCCGGTGGAGCTGCGACGCGACCGGGTGGACGTGGTCTTCCCCGTGCTGCACGGGCCGTTCGGCGAGGACGGCGTCGTCCAGGGCCACCTGGAGACCCTGGGCATCCCGTACGTGGGCTGCGGCGTCCTGGCCTCCGCCGTGGCCATGGACAAGGTCGCGATGCGGCGCGCCTTCCTGGCGGAGGACATTCCGGTCACCCCACATGTGTGGTTCACCGGGCACGAATGGCGTACCACCACCGACTCCTGGGGTCTGGTGAAGTCACTCGACTGGCCGATGTACGTCAAACCGGCCGGCATGGGCTCCTCCATCGGCATCTCCCGTGTCACCTCCATGGAGGAACTGCGCGCGGGCGTGGATCTGGCGCTGGCCTACGACCGGGTGGTCATCGTCGAGCAGGAGGTGAACGCGCGCGAGCTCATCTGCGGCGTGCTCGGCGGCCATGACTCTCCGGACGCTTCGGCGCCCGGCGAGCTCATCGTGCCCGGCGAGTGGCTCGACTACGAGGCCAAGTACCTCAGCCAGGCCGAGATCGCCACCATCCCGGTGGTGCTGCCGGAGCGGGTGGCCGAGGACGTGCGTGAGCTGTCCCTGCGCGCCTTCCGGGCGATCGGTGGCTACGGCCTGTCCCGTGTCGACTTCCTCTACGAGGAGGACACGGGACGCCTGTACGTGCTGGAGATCAACACCATGCCCGGCTTCACCTCACGTTCGGTCTACGCCAGGGCGTGGGCCGCGAGCGGTCTCCCCTACCCTGACCTGCTGCGCCGCCTCATCGACCTCGCGTTCGCCAGGAGCGGCTCATGATCCCCATGACGCTCGACACGATCGCGCGGGTCGTCGGCGCCCGCCTGTGTGACGTGCCCGGCCCGCGGGCGCTGGTGACGGCGCCCTCGGCGGTCGACTCCCGGGAGGTCGTGCCCGGCGGCCTGTTCGTGGCGACGGCCGGCGCCCACGTCGACGGTCACGACTACGCGGCCGGCGCCGTCGCGGCGGGCGCCGTCGCCGTGCTGGCCTCAAGGCCCGTCGGCGTGCCCGCCCTCGTGGTCGAGGACGTCCAGCTCGCGATCGGCCTGCTGGCCAAGCACCTGCTCGAACAGATCAGCCCGGCCGTGATCGGCCTGACCGGCTCCGTGGGCAAGACCACGACCAAGGACCTGCTGGCCCAGGTGCTCGAACGGCACGCCGCGACGGTCGCCACCGACAGGTCGTTCAACAACGAGCTGGGGCTGCCGCTCACGGTGCTGCGTGCCGATGCCACCACCCGATACCTGGTGCTGGAGATGGGCGCGGGCCGCAAGGGCGACCTGACGTACCTGACCGGGCTCGCGCCGCCCCAGGTCGGGCTGGTGCTCAATGTCGGCAGCGCGCACGTGGAACGTCTGGGAACCGGGCCGGCCGACGTCGCCGAGGCCAAGGGCGAGCTGGTCGAGGCACTTCCGGCGGACGGGTTCGCGCTGCTCAACGCCGACGACCCGTACGTCATGGGCATGGCCGGTCGCACCAAGGCCAGGATTCTGTTGTACGGCAGGCCGCCGCAGGCACACGTGCGGGCCGAGGACGTGCGGATGACCGATCGCGCGCGAGCCGCGTTCGAGCTGGTGACGCCCTCCGGCCGGGCCCCGGTCGAGCTCGGCCTCATCGGCGAGCACCAGGTGAGCAACGCCCTGGCCGCCGCGGCCGTCGCCACCGCGCTCGGCCTGGACGCCGCCGAGATCGCCGATGGGCTGAACGCCGCCCGGCGCCGCTCCGCGGGGCGGATGGAGATCGTCGAACGACCTGACGGCATCACCGTCGTCAACGACGCCTACAACGCCAGCCCCGAGTCCATGCGGGCCGGGCTGCGGGCGGTGAAGGCGCTGGCCGGCGCCCGCCGTACCGTCGCCGTGCTCGGCGCGATGGGGCAGCAGGCGGACGCCTCCCGCGCCCGGCACGCGGAGATCGGCCGGCTCGTCGCCGACCTCCGCTTCGACGTGCTGATCGCGGTCGGAGCGGGGGATCCGCTCGCACTGGCGGAGGCGGCGGAGTCCTCCGGCCAGGGCGTGGCCGTCCACGCCGCCGATGACGTGGCCGATGCGCTCAGGCTGGCCACCGCGCTGGTCGAACCGGGCGACGTGGTGTTCGTCAAGGCGTCCAGCGAGATCGGTCTCGGCGTCTGTGCCCGTGCCCTGGCCGGGGCCCAGGCGATTCTGTGAAACGGAGTTCCATGCGCACGATCGGTCTCATCGGCGGGCTGAGCTGGGAATCGACGGTGGTCTACTACCAGATCATCAACCAGCGGGTACGCGAGCGGCTCGGCGGCAGCCACTCCGCCAACAGCCTCATCTGGTCGGTCGACTACACGACCGTCGAGGATCTCATCTTCGCCGACCGCTGGGAGGAGGTGAGTACCCTGCTGACCGGTGCGGGCCGGAACCTGGAGGATCTCGGCGCCGACCTCCTGCTCGTCTGCAGCAACACCTTCAGCCGGGTCAGCGACGACGTGGAGCGGGCCGTGAACGTCCCCGTGCTGCACATCGCCGACATCCTGGGCGCCGAGATCCGCGCCGGGGGGATGCGCAAGGTCGGTCTGCTGGGCACTCACTTCACCATGGAGCAGCCCTTCTACCGCGATCGGCTGGCCGCCCACGGCCTCGACGTGGTCGTCCCACGGCGTGAGCAGCGGGAACTGGTCCATCGCGTGATCTTCGACGAACTGGTGCGCGGGGTGCTCAGCGACTCGTCCAGGGACGCGTACACCAAGATCATCGATGACCTCGCGGACGACGGCGCCGAAGGCGTCATCCTGGGCTGTACGGAGATCGAGCTGCTGATCCGCGCGGAGGACAGCTCCCTTCCGGTGTTTCCGAGCGCCCGGCTGCACGCGGAGGCGGCGGCCAGCTTCGCGCTCGCCGACTGACGCGTCCTCTGCGGTTCAGGTGCCGTACAGCTCCCCGTGCCACAGGCCGGCTCGGACGCGTTCGATGCCGGCGCTCAGATGTCGGCGGTAGGTGGTGAGAGGGAGGCCGAGCCGTTCCGCGGCCAGTTCCTGAGTGGGCGTGCCGCGCAGGAACGTGACGGACAGCGCCCGGTGGAGCTTGGCCGAGCGCGGGTCCTCACGCAGGTCGTCGATCGCCTGGCGGAGCAGTTCGCCCAGGGCCGTGGCCGGGTTCTGCCCGGCCCGCTCGGCGAGCAGCCTGGTGCGCGTCAGCGGGGAATCGGCCAGCGCGTCCTTGCGCGGCAACTGGCGCAGCGCCTGGCGAACCGCCGCGGCGAACTCCGCCTGGGACAGCACCGCCAGCGGCGCGACCCCGGGACCGCCGTCGGGCTGCCGGTTCATCCCTTCCAGCCACGCCCGCGCCGGCACCGCGCGCCAGTCGTGGGCGAACAGGGTGTCCGCATCGTCGGAGATGGCCCGCATCCCGTAGCGCTCCGCGTCCTGGATGTAGGACCATGCCATCCGTTCGGAGCGCAGGCAGTCGCCGATCGCCCGGCACCGGATCAGGTCCATCACCGGCGAGTCTCCGCGATACGGCGGCAGCGCCCAGGTCCTGCTGACCGCCAGATGCTCACCGGCGCGCAACGGCGTGGTGGCACGCGCGTGCGCCCACGCCATGGCCACCACCGGGTCGGCCGCCAGCTCCTCCTCGTCGAGTTCCGACAGGCGCAGCCACGCCGTGAAGGCCACGGGCTCGCCGGTTTCGGTCCGTCGATACAGCCGGAACGCCTCCGGCTGACGTTCCGCCCAGAAGGCGGCGCGGCCCGCGGCACCCTCCGCGTCGGCCGCCACCCGCAGCAGCGTGCCGATGTCCTCCTCCCGCAAGGGCTCTTCCCGGAACCGGCCGTCGGCGGGCGAACTCGGGCCCCGGTGCGGGTAGAGCAGTGCCGCCACCGCGCCGGGCACCTCCGCGTCGCGCACCGTACGCACCCTGTCCGCCAGATGCGCGTGGACGCGGTCGTGCATGGCCGTGTATCCCTGGGGATCGCGCCATCGCAGGTCCGCCTCCAGGGCCTGCCGTACCACGTCGTGCGGGAACAGTCCGAGCCTGCCCGGCCGCACGAACGGCAACCGCCGCAACCACCGGAACAACGGCCCGGCGTCCTGCGGCAGGACGGCGCGCAGCAGGTCCTCCGTGGTCGTGTGCGCGTGCGCGCAGATCTCCAGGGCGTGCCGGTGCGCCGCCGAAGGCGGCTCGCCCACCAGCTGGTCCAGCAACGTGGCCACCACGTCCTGATCCGGCGTCCACCGCCCGCCGTCCTTCACCGCCACGGCCGCCCCGAGCAGCAACGCCAGCGGATGACCACCGGCGAAGGCCAGCAGCGGCTCGCGCGACTCGGCCGGCACTCCGGTGGAGTCCAGCAGGGCCCGCGCGTCTCCGGGCCGCAGGTCGCGCAGCGGCAGCACCTCCAGTGCCCCGGCCCATCCGGGATCCGCCCGCCACCGCAGGTCCGGCGGGTTGCGCCCCGCGATCACCACCAGCGCTCCCAAGGGCACCCGCGGCAGGTACCGCTCGCGCAGCCATCCCTCCAGGCCTTGCACGCGCTCGAAGTCGTCGACGAGCAGCACCGCGTCCGTCTCGCGGATCACCGGCACGTGCCCGTCCACCATGGACACCGGCCGGCCCGCCGCCGCGGCCTCGCGGGCGAACCGTCGCAGCAGGGCCGTCTTGCCGATGCCGCCGGGACCGTGCACGTACAGGACGCCGCCGCCGTGCAACGCCGTGTTGAAGACCGCGAGCTCTTCCTCGCGCCCCACGAACGCCGCCTCGCGCGCCGCTCGCAGGCGCCGCCCCAGCAGTCCGGACGTGTTGTCACTCTCCGCCGGCATACCGGTTCCCGTACTCGCTCATGTGGGACACGCCGGGGTGGGGCCGTCGTCGCGGTGGTGTGCCGCGGCGCTCCGGGTGGTGCTCGAAGTGCCACCACTCGTTGTCGTACATGCGGTAGAGGTCGTGGCGGGCGCCGTGTTCCTCCAGCCAGCGCGCGCCCTCGTGAGGGCGTACGTCCAGCGCGATGCCCTTGACGTGGCAGGATTCCGCCGGTGGTAGCACCAGCATGCGGGCCAGGGCCGGGGAGCCGGTGCGGCGTACCTCGTCGTCGAACATCCGTTGCTGGACAAGGGGATCGCGGTGTCCCGAGGTGAGGCCGATGAGCTGGCCGTGACGCCAGAACGCCTCGGTGCGCGCCGCGGTGAACGCCGCCAGGGCGCCCTCGGTGAGCCCGGTCAGGTCCTCGGCGGGGAAGCGCATCCGCAGCGCCCAGCCGCAGGCCAGTTCGCGGGCCCTGCCGGGGTTGCGGGCGAGCGCCACGGGCAGCAGGAGTACGGCGAGCATCAGCGTGACCACGGCGAACAGCCGATCTCGGGGCCGGGATGGGATGGTGCGTGGTTCGTTCATGACGAACTACGATTGGCGCCGAATGTGTGTGCGTCGTCTGTCGTTTGTCACCGTTTGACGACGGCGACCACCGCCGGTGTGACCGTGACACAACCATGACATGGCACGGACGAGCCGGGGACATGACCGGCCGACAGTGGATGGAGTTGACCGGCGGACGAGTTACGGAGCGTGCTGTGGTACTCGGCGGCGTGTCGCGAGTGTTGTTGATCGAGGATGACCCGGCCGTGCGGGAGGGCCTTGAGCTGGCCCTGACCCGGCATGGGCATCGGGTGGGCGCGGTGGAGTCCGGCGAGCAAGGGCTGGAGCGGCTGCGTACGGACCCTCCGGACGTCGTCGTGCTCGACCTGATGTTGCCCGGGATGGATGGGTTCGAGGTCTGCCGCCGCATCCGGGCCATCGGGGAGATACCGATCATCATGCTGACCGCTCGTGGTGACGACATGGACGTGGTGGCAGGGCTGGAGGCGGGCGCCGACGACTACGTGGTCAAGCCGGTGCAGCCCAGGGTGCTTGAGGCGCGCATTCGCGCGGTCCTCCGGCGGATCGGCCGGGACCAGGCGGAGCTGGAGCGGCACGGGGACCTGACCATCGATCGGGCCGGGCTCGTGGTCGCCAACCGCGGCGTCCCGGTCAGGCTCACCCCGGCCGAGCTGCGCCTGCTGCTCGAACTCTCCGGTACGCCGGGCCGCGTGCACAGCCGCCAGCAACTGCTGGACTCGGTGTGGGAGCACGGGTATTTCGGTGATTCGCGTCTGGTGGACGCGTGCGTGCAGCGGTTGCGCGCGAAGATCGAGGACGACTCGGCGGCGCCCGTCTACGTGCAGACGGTGCGGGGGTTCGGGTACCGGTTCGGGCCGGTGTGAGCCGCCGATGACGCCTCGGCCGAGCCTGGGGCTGCGTGCCCGGCTGTTGTCCGCGTTCGCGCTGCTGTGTGTGGTCACCACGGCGGCGGTGGCCGGCGGGATCTACGTCCAGGCCCGCAACGACATCCTGCAGCGGGCCCAGGACGCCGCGTTGCAGGCGATGAAGGGCCGCCTGGAGGCCCTGTTCCCGTTGCGGACGGCGACGCCGGACCAGACCGAGCTCGGCAGGATCGCCGGATCCATGACCGAAATAAGCAGCTCCACGCTCGTCCTCTACCAGAAGGTGTACGCGCAGGTCGGCCCGCCGGAGGGCCCACCGCCGGGCAGCCCGCCCGGCCCGCCGGGCGGGGGGCCGGGCGGGAACACACCGCCGCCCCTGGGTCCCGGTGACATCTCACAGGGTCTCCGGCGGGAAGTGGCCGGCGGCGACATCGCGTGGCAACGCGTCGTGCGGGAGGGCAGGCCCTTCCTGATCATCGGCGCGCCGTTGCTGATCGTCGAGCAGGACCGGACGCGGACCTCGGGTATCGAGGTCTATACCATGACCAGCCTGCTTCCCGAACAGCGCAGCATCGACTGGCTCGCCACGAGCGCCTGGCTCATCGGCGGGGCGGCCATGGCGTTCGCGGTCCTCCTGGCGCTGCTGGCCACCCGTAGCGTGCTGCGCCCGGTGCGCGAACTCGGACGGGCGGCACGCCTGCTGGGCGAGGGCGAGCTGCGGACCAGGATCGCGGTCAGCGGCTCCGACGAACTGGCCGACGTGGCGCGTACGTTCAACGACACCGCCGCGGAGCTGGAACAGCACGTCATGCAGTTGCGGGAGATGGAGGCCGACGCCCGCCGGTTCGTGGCCGACGTGTCCCACGAGCTGCGCACCCCTCTGGCCGCGCTGGCCGCGGTCGCCGAGATCCTCGATGAGGAGGCGGCCCGGCTGCCCGAGACCGCCGGCAAGGCCGCCAGGCTGGTCAGCCAGGAGACGCTCAACCTCACCGAGCTGGTGAACGACCTCATCGAGATCAGCAGGTTCGACTCCGGCGTCGCGGCCCTGACGCTGAACGAGGTCGACGTGGCCGAACTGGTGCCCGCGACCCTGCGTGCCCGGGGCTGGACGGAGCAGGTGCGCACCGAGCTTCCACCCGCGGTGACGGCCCGGCTGGACCCGCGCCGGGTGGACGTCATCCTCGCGAACCTGGTCGGCAACGCCCTGCGCCACGGCGCGCCACCGGTGTCGGTCCGCCTTTCCGCCGACCCGCAGTGGATCACTCTTGAGGTCCGCGACCACGGGCCGGGGCTGGACGACGCGGTGCTGCCACACGCGTTCGACCGCTTCTACAAGGCCAGCGCGGCCAGGACCAGGTCCGAGGGCAGCGGCCTCGGCCTGGCCATCGCGATGGAGAACGCGCGCCTGCACCGGGGCGACCTCACCGTCACCAACGCCCCGGACGGCGGCGCCCTCTTCACGCTGCGTCTGCCACGCCGGGCACACGACCCGGAAGGCGGCTCCGCATGAGGGCGGGCCTGTCCCGCAGTGTGCTGGCCGCGGGCCTGGTGTCGCTCGTCGCCGTGACCGGCTGCGGCGTACGGCCCAGCGACGCCATCTCCGCCGGCCGGCCGCCGAGCGGAGGCGTCGCCGCCCCAGCCATGAAGGTCACGCTCTACCTGGTCAAGAACGGCCGGCTCAGCGTGGTGACGCGGCCGCGTATGCGTCCGATGTTCCTGACCGACATCCTCGGGCTGCTGGTGGAAGGCCCCACCGCGGAGGAACGGGCACGCGACCTCACCACCGACGTCCCGTCCGGAGCCGGCCCGATCGCGGCGACCGTCAAGTCCTCTGACCACCTGGTGCTGAACCCGTCCACCCCGGGCAGTGAACTGTCTCCGCTGGCCGTCCGGCAGATCGTGTGCACCGCCGCCGCGCTGCCGGGGAGCCCCGCCAAGATCTCCGTCGTCGGTGCGGGGCAGAGCGTCGACCCTAGCGACTGCCCGGGGCGGCGGTAGTGCGGATCACGTCGCCGAACGTCTCCTCAAGGTGCCTGGCCGTCTCGTCCTCCGCCTGGCTCATGCGGGCGAACATGGCCTGCTCGTACGCGGCGAGACCGGTCTCGGCGTCGCCGGGATGGGCGGCGATGGCCCTGCCGAGCTCGGCGCCGTCGTACATGGCCTGATTGGCTCCTTCGCCGTTGGGGGGCCGCAGGTGCGCGGCGTCGCCGACCAGGGTCACCCCGGGCGTCCGGTCCCACCGGTGCCCGTCGGGCAGGGCGTAGTGCGGGCGCAGGACCGGCGGGGTGTCGGTGTCGCCGATCAGCGCGGTGAGCGCGGGCGCCCAGCCGTCGAACTCCGCCACGACACGCGTGGCGGCCGTGGCCGGATCGGCGAAGTCGATGCCGTCGAACCACTCCAGCGGCCTGGTGAGCTCCACGTAGGCGTGCAGGGTGTCGCCGCGTTCGCGGTGAGCGGTGATCGTCTTCCCCTCCGCGGGGACGAGCATCATGCCGCCGCCGACCGCCTTCGCGGCGGCCGGGTGCCGCGTGTCGGCGTCGAACAGGTAGGTCTCGACGAAAGACGTGCCCGCGTACTCGGGCACCGCCTCCGACAGCAGCGGGCGGACCCGCGACCAGGCGCCGTCCGCGCCGACCAGCAGGCCCGTGGTGACGCTGCCGCCGTCGGCGAAGATCACCTCGTGGCGGCCGCCGCCTAGGCTCCGGGTACCGGTGACCTTGCGGCCCCACCGGACAGTGCCCTCCGGGAGCGCGTCCAGCAGCATGCGCCGCAGGTCCGCGCGGTGCGCCTCCGGACGGCCGCCCGTGCCGTCGTCGGCCTTCTCGAACAGTACGGCGCCGTCCGGCCCCAGAGCACGTATCGCCTGGCGGCCTTCCAGAACGATGGCGCTGAACTCCTCCATCAGACCGGCCGCCTCCAGGGCGAGTTGCCCGTTGTAGTCGTGGATGTCGAGCAGCCCGCCCTGCGACCGTGCCTCCGGCGACTCCTCGGCCTCGTAGACCTCGGCCGGGATGCCGTGAACGTGCAGGACGCGGGCCAGCGTGAGTCCGCCGAGCCCGGCGCCGATGATCGTGACTGCATTTATGGTGCGCTGTTCCATGTTGGAACACTATATCAACTTGGTTCAGCGCTCCAAGGTGACAGAATGCGGACATGGCAACGCGAGCGCGCCGGACAGAGCGGCGCAGACAGGTGCTCTCCCGCGAGCAGATCATCGATACCGCGATCGAGCTGCTGGACGCGGGGGGCGAGGGTGGGCTGACCGTCCGGGCACTGACCGAGCGCCTTGCCACCGGGTCCGGGGCGATCTACTACCACGTGGGCACCCGGGACGAACTGCTGGACACCGCGACCGAAACCGTCGTCGCCGCCGCCCTGGCCACCGAGCCCGACCGGACTCCGGCCACGCCCGAGGACGAGATCCGCCTCGTCGCACTGGGCCTGTTCGACGCGGCCGCCGTACACCCGTGGCTCGCGACGCGGCTGGCCGTACAGCTCACCCGTAACCCGTGGGGCCCGGTGACCGTGGGGATCTTCGAGAAGATCGGCCGGCAGGTGCGCGCCTTGGGCGTGCCACGAGCCATCTGGTTCGTCGCGGCTTCGACGCTCGTGCACTACATCCTCGGCGCCGTCTGCCAGACCGGCATCGGAGGGGACTCCCCCGGCGCCGAGACCGACGAGGACCGCGAGAGGTTCCTTGAGGCCACGTCGATGGCGTGGCGGGAACTCGACCCCGCCGAATACCCGTTCATCCACGCCGTCAGCGGCCAGATGAGCGAGCACGACGATCGCGACCAGTTCCTCACCGGCATCGCCCTCATCCTCGGCGGCATAGGCAACCCGCCATAGGCGAAGGCGGGCCCTCCGGGGTTAACGTCTGCCGTGAGCACCGGTCCGAACGCCATCTCGGAAGGAAACGATGACCGAAACGCAGCACGACGATGCCCGGGTGGACCCTTCCCTCGACTACGCCTTCCCGCGAGGCTTCCTCTGGGGCGCGGGCACCAACGGCGTACAGAACGAGGGGGCGCCGCTCGCCGACGGCGGCGGCCCTTCCATCTGGCATCCCTGGTCACGCACCCCCGGCAACGTGACGACGGGCGAGACCGCCGAGGACGGACCCGACTTCTACCGGCACTACCGAGACGACCTGCGGCTGATGCGCGGGCTCGGGCTCGGTTCCCACAACTTCGGGATCAGCTGGGCGCGGGTGATGCCCGAGGGCACCGGCACCGTCAACCAGGCCGGGCTGGACTTCTACGACCGGCTGGTGGACGAGACCCTCGCCGGCGGAATGTCGCCCATCTGCGGCATGTACACCTGGGACCACCCGCAAGCGCTCCAGGATCGCGGCGGCTGGCTCAACCGGGACATGGCGCACTGGTTCGCCGAGTACGCCACCGTCCTCCATGACCGCCTCGGCGACCGGGTCACTCACTGGCTGCCGATGTGCGAAATCGTGTCCTTCACGCAATATGCCTATTTCTTCGGCTACTACCCGCCGATGCGGGCCGACGTGTCCCAGGGCCTGATCGCCATCCACCACCAGCTCCTCGGCCAAGGACAGGCCGTCCAGGCGATGCGCGGCCGAGGACAAATCGGCAACTGGCACCTGCTGATCCCCACCGCGCCGAAATCCCCCAAGGAGCGCGACGTCGCCGCCGCGGCCCGCCTGGACGCCTTCTCCAACGGGATCGTCCTGGACCCGCAACTGCTGGGCCACTACCCCGAAGTGCTCATCGACTGGTACGGCGAGGCCTGGCCCCACGCGTCGATCCGCGACGGCGACATGGAGACGATCTCGGCGCCGATCGACTTCATCGGAGTCGACTACTACGGCAGCAGCCGGGCCGCGCACTCCGCCAAACCCGGAGAACTCGCGTTGAAGGTGGCCGACACCTTCGACGAGAACGACCCCGGCGGCCTGCACACCGCGCTGGTCGGCCTGCGTGACACCTATGGAAACAAACCCGTCTACCTCGCCGAGATCGGCACCGCGCGCGACGACCGCCTCACCGACGGCGAGGTCCACGACCACGACCGGATCAAATACCTCCGCGACCACCTGATCGCCGCCCACCGGGCGATCGAGGACGGCATCGACCTGCGCGGCGCGTTCGTCTGGGGCCTGCTCGACGGCTGGGAGTTCTACGACGGCCTGTCACTGCGCTACGGCCTCGTCCACGTGGACCATCAGACCAAGCGCAGAACCATCAAGGCCTCCGGCCACTGGTACCAGACCGTCGCCACCGCCAACGGCCTGCCGTCCGCCTGACCCGTTCCCCCGCCGGCGCCCGTGGCGGCGGGGTTCCAAGGCGAAGGACCCGTCCGGTGCGGCCCGGACGGGTCCAGCGGTGCCGCGGATCGCGTCACGGCCCCGCCCGGTCACCACGTTTCGTGGGTCCATCCCTTACGCCAGCTGCCATAGGTCATGCTGCCCGCGTTGCAGCCCCCGCTGTAGCAGAGCTGGGTGCGCTTGGTGAGCCGGCTGACCTTTCCGGCCTCGATCCCGTAGTAGATCTCCTGGATCGTCTTGGAGCAGGTCCGTTCGACACGGGCCTTCACGAAGCCTGTTTCGCGGTTCAGCGTGTACTTGTAGTTCCCGACGGACCAGGTCCTGATGAAGCTCCCGCCGTACGAGTGCCGCGGAATGTCCTTGCTCGGGATATGAGGAGGGCTGACCTTACAGAGGTTCGCCGTGTTCCGGTAGTACAGGTAATAGGGCGGTGATGCGGTCGTGGCGCCCGCCGCGACGGCCGGGAGCGCGGTGAGGGCGGCCGCGACGATCAACGCGAGCTTGGCAGCCGATCCAGTCTTCATGTGACCCCTTCACGGTGAAATGTCGGCCCGAAGCTATAGTTCGCGGCTTTTGATTGGCTTTTGCGCCATGCCAGGGCGGATGGCACCGGTACGAGCGCCGGCCCCATGGCGGAGCCGTACCTGCTCGACGGCGAGCTTCGAGGGCGTGATTGACATCCTAGAGCATCTATGTTTACTTAATGCCTCTAAGAAAACTAGATGCCCTAAGAGAAGTGTCGCCCCATCAAACCCACCTGGACCCTGTCATGCCCTTCCCCCGAATCCTGATCGCCCTGGTCGCCGTGATCACCACGGTCGGCGCCGTCCTGGCCGACCTGGTGGTCCCCGACCTCGCCGCGCAGCACGCCTTCAACCCGGCCTGGCCGCCGCACGCCAAGTTCCACGACGCCCAATACATGGTGATGACCGTGCTCCTCGGGATCATCGGCCTGGCCCTCGCCCTTCGGCGAGGCCGGAACTCGCCGCTGCACGCCGCCGCCATCCTGGCCGTCCCCTGGGTCGGCATGATCGGCGCGCTGCTGTTCCCCGGCACCGCCACCTACGACCCGGAGTTCGCCGGCCGGACCGTCTTCGTCCTCGGCCTGCACGGGCAGGTCTTCCTGGCGATCGTCCTGCTCCTGACCCTGCTGGCCGCCGCGGCGGCGACCCTGCTCGCGCCGGCGAACCCGCCCGGTCGTGAGCGTCACCCCGCCTCTGCCTGATCAGAGGGCTCCGGGCAGGGGCGGAGGACGTGGCTCAGGCCTGGCGGCGGCCGCGATAGGCGGCGGTCTTGGCACGAGCCGTACACGCCGCACCGCAGTAACGACGCGACCCGTTGCGGGTCAGGTCGATGTAGACCGCCTCGCACTGGTGCGCCGCGCACTCTCCGAAACGATCCGGCCCGTAGCCGTCCACCACAAGGGCGAGCACCATGGCGAACTCGCCGCCCAGAGCCTCCACCGGGGTTCCGCCGGAACCGTGAAAGTGCAGGTGGAAGGGCTGCCCAACATCCTCGACCAGGTACGGCTGCGCGCCGTACCTGGCGATCATGGCATTGACGCGGGCGGCCTGGTCGGCCGGGCTCGCGGCGAGCAGGGCCTGCCGCAGCTCGGTGGCCAGCTCGGCCAGGCGAGCACCGGCATCCGGTACGGCGAGCACCGCCGCGGCCGTCCGGTCACCGAGTCCCGCGGCGAACGCCGCCGCCAGGGCCTCGCCGACCGGCGGCAGCACCGAGGCGCCGCCCCGCCGGCGCGCCGTCGCCAGGTTGACCAGTTCGGTGAGCAGCGGAGCCTGCCGGGTCACGTTACAGGCTATTTCCACTTGACTAGTAACACCTCTTCCAGATGTCATGGGTGTAGTCCAGTTAGATGGTAACGGAGTCGCCCATGCTCGCACCCTACCGACACCTGCTCGCCTGTCCGGGCGTCCCGCGCCTGCTCGCCGCCGGACTCATCGTCAAACTGGGCACGCCCGTCCTCAGCCTCGCCTTGCTGCTGGCCGCGGTCGACAGGCTGGGCTCCTACGCCGTCGCCGGGCTCGTCCTCACCGGCCACGCGCTGGCACTGGCGCTGTGCGCGCCGCTCGGTGGCCGGGTCGCCGACCGGTACGGCCCGCGCCGGGCACTGAAGGCCTACCTGGCCGCCCACACCCTGGCCTACGCCCTGCTCCTCCTCACCCCGCCCGCCCTGATGATCGGCGCCGCGGTCCTGCTCGGCGCCACCACCCCGCCCGCGGGTTCGGTCATCAGGGGCGCCTGGCCGCGCCTGGTCCCCGAGGCCCGCCTGCCCGCGGCGTACGCGGCCGACAACGCCGTCAACGAGACGATGTTCATCGCCGGCCCCCTGCTCGTGCCGGTACTGACCCTCGTGGTCTCCGCCCACAACGTGGTGGCGGCCGCCGGCGCCGCGGTTCTGCTCGGCACCGCACTGCTCCTGACCTCACCGGCGGTACGGCCGGTGGAACCCGCCGCACCGGGCAGGTTCCGCCTGGCCGGGCCGCTCACCCACCGGCCCACGCTCCTGCTGCTGGCCGTCGCCGCGTCCGGCACGTTCACCTTCGGCTGCCTGCGCGTCGCCGCGGTCGCCTCGGCCGACTCCTTCGGCTCAGCCTCCTCCGCCGGCGTCCTGATGGGCCTGCTGTCGGCCGGGGCCCTCCTCGGCACCCTCGGGTACGGCGCGCGGACCTGGCCGATCACCTCCGGCCGCTTTCTCGTCCTGTTCTCGCTCGCCGAGTCCCTCCTCCTGCTCGGGGCGGGCCGGGCGCCCGGGTTCATCACGCTCGCCGTGCTGATCACGCTGGTCGGGCTGGCGACGGGGCCACGCGACGCCGTCGTGCCGGCGCTGCTCGCCGACCACGCGCCCGCCCGCTACCGCACCGAGGTCTTCGCCTGGCTCAACACGTTCATGTGGGCCGGCTACGGGCTGGGCACCGCCGTCGCCGGCCGGCTCACCGGGCCGGTCGGCGACGGACTGGAGGGCACCGGCCCCGCCGCCTTCGTCGCCGCCGCGGCCGGTGCGGTCCTGGCGGCCGTCGCCGGGTGGTTCGCCGCGCGATCGGCGAGGCCCGCCGGCTCGGCCCCGCAAGCCGACCACGTGGCGTAGGAGGACCGTCACCCCTCAGGGGGCGGTGTTGGTGAATCCGGTTCTGGCCACGATGTCCGCGTAGCCGTTGACGTTGAAGTCCTCGGTGTAGAAGTAGGTGAATCCGCCCGGTCCGGCGCTGACCGCGGTGGCGAACTGGTTGCCGACCGTGTTCGGGTTCATGCGCTCGGCGGGAAAGCGGCCGGTCGCGGAGCCGTCGGCGTTGAAGCCCTTGGCGTACACCTCGTGCGTGCGGTCACGGTTCCAGATGTCGGTCTCGGTCCAGCCGACGACGAAGCTCCCGGACGGCTCCGCGGCGATCGACGGCGTCCCCTGCACGGCGCAGGTGTTCAGGTGGCAGAGCGGCGGGTACTCCAGGTTGCCGTCGGCCTGGTCGCCGAGGGTGTAGCGGCCGTTCTTCACCGGCTTCTCGGCGAACCGGCCGGCGAGCGCCGGAGTGAATCCACGGGTCCGCACCCGCCAGATGCCGTCGAGGTTGTCGCTCCAGGCCACCACGCTGTTTCCGGACGAGGTGGTCGCGACCGCCGGGGCGAGGTGCTGGCCCGCGTTGTTGGCGTTGATCTGGGTACGGCCGGCCACCACGGCCCCGGTCGTGCCGAGCCGCTTGCCGTACACGTGCGGGGCCTGTTGCCAGACCACGGTGGCGACGCCGGAGGCGTCCACGGCGACGTCGGGCCGGTCGCCGGCGCCGACCTCGTCCGGGCCCCAGAGCCGGGTGGCGGCCGGGGAGTATCCGGCGGCGCGGACGGACGAGGTGTGAGCGTCCTCCCAGACCACGGTGAACGCTCCGGCGCCGGTGACCGCGATCCGGGGCCGCGCCTGGTCACCGCGCCATTCCGGCTGGTTGACCCAGATCGTGGCGCCGAGCCGGCCGGTGACGGAGAGCTCGCGCACCGCGATGTTGTGCTCGCCGCGGCAGTCGCCGTCCTCGGCCCAGGCGATGTAGGCGTTGCCGGCGTCGTCGACTCCGGCGGCGGGCTGGACGTGGTTCCATCCGGTGGCGCAGCCCGCTCCGCCCATGTCGACGCGGATCGGGCCGGTGACGGGCCTGCCGTACCGGTAGATTCTGGCGATGACCCGCGCACCGCTCTCCCAGGTGAGCGCGGTGTAGCCGTTGCGTTCTGCCGAGGCCCTGGGGGTGCGCTCGTCGTCTGCGGCGTTGGCGGCCATCTGAAGCGCGGCGTCCGGGTACGCGGCGGGCACGACCTTGATGGCCTGCTCGTACATCAGATCCATGTTGGCGGTGTAGGCGGCGTAGATCGCGGCATCGTCGATCTTGACGAAGGAGTCGTCCGCCGTGGTCAGCGAGCCCGTGTTGATGTTGTGCGAACCGGTGTAGACGTACTCTCTGCCCAGCGCGTCCTCGGTCAGCATGATCTTGGAGTGGATCGTGCCCACGTCGCAGGTGGTGACGGGCTCGTGGCAGCCGCCGGGCCGGAAGGTGTGAACGACCAGGCCGTCCTTGGCGAGTTCCTTGGCCACCTCCGTCGTCTGGTTGCCCTCCGGCACGAAGATCTGGATCGAACAGCCCTGCTTCTTGCGGTTCACCAGCGCCTTGCGGACCGCGACGCGGTCGAGCGCGAACTGGGAGTGCGCCAGCCGGATCGAACCCGGGCACGAGACCGCGTCGATCGCCGCCGCCATCGGGTCGTCGGCGCGTGGCGTCATCCAGACGGTGACGTCGCCGCTGTCGGAGGTGAAGGAGCCCGACCAGGTGTGGATCTGCTGCGACCACAGCTTGTCGAAGACGCCGCGATATCCGGCGGCCAGCCCGGCGTCACCGGTGCTGACCAGCATGTTCTGGTGTGCGCCGAACTTGGCGTCGAGGTTCTGCGAGCTCTGCGCCACCACGTCGGTCCTGCCGTCCAGCAACCGGCTGAAGACGGCGAACTTGTGGTGCATGACGTCTTTGGCGGTGCTGTTGCAGGCGTCCGCGCACAGCACCACGTGGTCCGGGCCGAGCTCGCCGGCCAGCTGGTCGAGGAGGGGGTTGTGCCCGGTCTTCTCCGCCACGACCCTGACGTCCACGCCGCGTCCCGCGGCCTGGACGAGCTTGTTCTTGATGACCGCCCGTTCGAGCACGAACGTGGCCAGCCGGAGGGTGGAGCCCGGTGCCGCCTGGTCGATCAGCTCGATGAGCTTGGTCTCCAGCGAGCCGTCGGTGGGGCCGGTGACGCCCGGGGCGGTGAAGTACGCCTCGAGCCGCGGGGCGGCTGCCGCCTGAGCCGGTACGGCCAGGCCGAGCAGCATGACTAAGCTGGCAAGAATCTTGAGCATGTGACCTCTCTCATGGGATGACGCACCGAGGGGGTGACCAGTTCGAAGGTGGCGGACACAAGATCGTCTCTGAGTGCTGATCCCCGAAATCGCATTTATAGTGGACTCCACAATTAATAGCCGTCAAGAGGGGATCAACGCAGTGACCCTCGCTGTCAGCGGTGGCGACCTCCAGCGACTGCGGCGGCTCAACGCCCTCGCCGTCGTCTCCGCCCTGCGCGGAGCCGGACCGCTCCCGCTCACCCGGCTCGCCGAGCACACCGAGCTGGCCAGAGCGACGATCAAGGAAGTGGTCCGGGACCTCATCTCCATGGGCTGGGTCGCCGAGATGGATCCGAGCACCGGTGGCGGCAAGGGCCGCCCCGCCCGCCGCTATCGCTTCCGCGCAGAGAACGGCCGGGTGCTCGGCCTCGACATAGGGGCGCACAAGGTCCTGGCCGCCATCAGCGACCTCGACGGCGACGTCCGGCACGTGTCCCGCGAGCCGATCACCCCCGGGCACAGCAGGCAGGAGCGTCTGGCCGCGGTCGACCGGGCCGTCGACGCCTGCCTGGCCGCCACCGGCACCTCACCGGCCGACGTCTGGATCACCACCGCCGGGAGCACCGGCTACGTCGACAACGAGGGCAACATCGTCGTCTCCCGCGCCATCCACGACTGGTCCGGTGTGCCCCTGGCCGGCCATCTCACCGCCCGGCTGGCAGGTGAGGTCCTGGTGGACAACGACAGCCGGCTCGCCGCGCTCGCGGAGTGCCGCCGCGGGGCCGCCCGCGACGCGCGCAACATCGTCTACCTGCACATCGGGCGCCGGGCCGGCGCGGCCATCATCCTGGACGGCGTACCGCTGCGCGGCTCCACCGGGGCGGCCGGCGAGATCGGCCTCCACCCGCTGTTCCACCTGGCCGACTCCAGCGACCTGCTGACCGCGGGAAACTCGGGACAGGCCGTCTTCGACGCGGCCCGGCGCGGCGACGCCGCCGCGCTCAACGCGGTCCTGCGCTACGTCAAGGTGCTCGCCCTGGCCACCGCCGCCATGACGCTGACCGTCGACCCCCAGGTGATCGTCATCGGCGGCGGGTTCTCCCGCTCGGCCGACGTCCTGATGCCACCGCTCCGCGCCGAGCTGGAGACGATGTGCCTGCGCACCCCCGAGCTGCGCGCCTCGACGCTCGGGGACGAATGCGTGGCCATCGGGGCCGTCTGCCTCGGGGTCGAGCACCTCAACCAGCGGTTCTTCAACCCGGAGAACGGGCCGGTCGCTCCCCTCCTTTAATGATGCTATCCACCATATTAGTGCGCGAAATCGCTTTAAGTCTTGTCTTTTCAATCATCATTAGGCATCTTGATCGCAACGGCACCACGCCTTGACGACTCAACGTGATGGAGAGGCCGACAGAGCATGGACGATCTCCGCATTGCCGCCATCGGGCTGGGACAGAGGCGCAGCCTCGCCGTCGCCGCCCACCGCGAGTCAGGCCGCGGGTCGCGGATCACCGCAGTCTGCGACCTGGATGAGACCACCCTCCGCACGGAGGCCGACTTCTTCGGCGCGAACGCCGCCGAGACCGACTACCGCCGTCTGCTGGACCGCGATGACATCGACGCGGTGCTGGTGGCGACCCCCGACCACACGCACGCCCGGGTGGCGATCGACGCGCTGCGCGCCGGCAAGGCCGTCTACCTGGAGAAGCCGATGGCGACGACGGTGGCGGACGCCGACGCCGTACTGCGTGCCGCCAGGGAGTCGGGCTCCCGGCTGTACGTCGGGCACAACATGCGGCACATGGAGGTGGTACGCCTGATGCGCCGGCTCGTGCTCGACGGCCGGATCGGCACCCCGAAGGCGGTGTGGATCCGCCACTTCGTGGGCCACGGCGGCGACTACTTCTTCAAGGACTGGCACGCCGAGCGGTCCAAGGTGAACAGCCTGCTGCTGCAGAAGGCCTGCCACGACCTCGACGCCATGCACTGGATCGTCGGCGGCCACACCGAAGAGGTGCAGGCGCTGGGCGGGCTGACCGTCTACGGCGACCTGCCGCGGCGCGCGGCCGGGGTCCCCAAGGCGGAGAACTGGCTGAGCCTGGAGCATTGGCCGCCGTCGAGACAGCGTGACCTCAACCCGGTGATCGACGTCGAGGATCTGGCGCTGCTGAACCTGCGCCTGGGCAACGGGGTGCTGGCCGCTTACCAGCAATGTCACTACACCCCCGACTACTGGCGCTCCTTCACGGTGATCGGCGACGCCGGGCGGCTGGAGAACTTCGGTGACGAGCCGGGCGGCACGATCCGGGTGTGGAACTCGAGCCGTCGTGGCTACGACCCGGCCGGAGACGCGGAGTTCCGCATCCCCGGGCCGGTCGGGGGGCATGGCGGGGCGGACGCGAAGGTGATCGAGGAGTTCGTCCGGTTCGTGCGTGAGGGCGGGCGCACCGACACCTCGCCGGTGGACGCGCGGACGGCCGTGGCCGCCGGTGACCTCGCCACCCGCTCGTTACGGAACGGCGGCGCCGTACTGCGGGTCCCCGAGCTGGAGGAGTCGCTGCGGGCCTACTTCGACAACGGACAGGTGGAGGCGGCATGAGCGGACGTCAGGACCGATTCGACCTGAGCGGACGGGTGGCGCTGGTGACCGGCGCGGCCGGAGGCGTCGGCCGGGTGACGGCACGGCGGCTGGCGGCAGCGGGCGCGGCGGTGGCCGTCACCGACATCGACGAGTCCGGCGCGACCGGCCTCGCCCGGGAGATCGCCGCCGGCGGGGGCCGGGCGCTCGGCCTCCGGCTGGACGTCACGTCCGCCGGGAGCGTGTCCGCGGGATTCGCCGCGACCGCGCGAGAACTGGGCGGCCCGGTGGACGTGCTGGTCAACAACGCCATCGTGGCCTGCCCGGTACCGCCCCACTTCCACGAGGCGCCGGAGCGGCTCTGGGACACCGACCTCGACGTGATCGTCAAGGGTGCGGTGCGCTGCGTACAGGCGGCGCTGCCCGAGATGATGGCGCGTGGCGACGGCGTGATCGTGAACGTCGTCTCGGTGAACGCCTTCGCCTTCTTCGGCCACCCCTCCTACAGCGCGGCCAAGGCGGCGATCGTCTCGCTGACGCGCTCGCTGGCCGTGGAGTACGGCGGGCACGGCATCCGGGTGAACGCGATCAGCCCCGGAACCATCCGCACCCCGGCCTGGGACGAGCAGATCGCCAAGAACCCCGCCACCTTCGACGCGCTCAAGCAGTGGTATCCGCTGGGCCGGGTCGGGGAGCCGGAGGACGTGGCGGCGTCGATCTGCTTCCTCGCCTCCGACAGCGCCGCCTGGATCACCGGGTCGGTCCTGACGGTCGACGGCGGGCTCACCGCGGGCAACGCCCTCATGGCCCGCTCCGTCGAAGGCAACTAACCCCTCGACCCGACAGGAAAGGACGCAACGCATGCGTGTCATGCATCTGGTGCAGTGCGGCCCCACGACCGGTGGAACCGTCAGCCATGTCGCCACCCAGGTGACCCACCAGATCGCCCGCGGGCTGAAGGTCGCCGTGGTGGCCGGGAGCGACGGGGTGCTGACCGGGCACTGCCGCGAGGCGGGCGCCGACGTTTTCGTCGACCCGACCCTGCTCCCGGTGCCGGTTCCCGGACAGCCCGGCGACCCCGCCGCCCTCCTCGCCGCCGGTGCCGGCTGGCGGCCGGACCTGATCCACGCCCATCTGATGCACGCCGGGTTCCGCGGTGAGGAGCTCTCCTCGGCGATCGGTACGCCGCTGCTGTACACGCAGCACATGTACAAGCCGGTGGACCCGTTCCTTGAGGCCGCCCTGGCCACCGGCGCGGGCTTCCCGGTCATCGCCGTCGCCGAGTTCGCCCAGCGGGCCATCGCCAAGTTCCTCGGCGACGCGGGCCGCGTCCACTATGTGCCGAACGGCGTCGACGTCCCCTCGCCGTCGGGCTTCCGGCTGGAGCCGGGCGCGGGGCCGCGGGTCCTGTACTGCGGACGCCTGTCGCCGGAGAAGGGCGCGGATGTCGCCGTCCTCGCGTTCGAGCTCATACTCGGCCAGGTGCCCGGCGCGAAGCTGCACCTCGTGGGGACGGGCCCCGACGAGACCCTGCTCCGCAGGCTGGTCTCCGCCCTCGGGATCGCCGATCACGTGCGCTTCCACGGCAGCGTGCCGGGCGCCCTGACCGCCGAGGTCGGGGCGGACGTCCTGCTGGCCTCCTCCCGCGGCGACGCGGCCAGCCTCGTCGTCCTGGAGGCGATGGCCTCCGGCGTCCCCATCGTGTCGACGGCGGTGGGCGGCATCCCCGAACTGGTCCGGCACGAGGTGGACGGCCTGCTGGTCGCTCCCGACAACCCGCACGCCCTGGCCCGCGCCGCGCTGAACGTCCTGGCTCGCGAGGACCGCGGCGCCGCCATGACCACCCGCGCCCGCGACCGGCACCGGGAGCTGTACACGGCCGCCCGCATGGTGGACCGCACCTGCGCCGTCTACGAAACCGTCACGCGGTGAGCGGTGGCAGAGGGCGGTTGATCTGGCAGTCCGTCGCGCTGGTCCTCCTGCTGGCCTCGACCTGGCTGGTCGTCGAGGCCTCTCTGCGCGACGCGAGCACAGCGATCGTGTCGGCGGGCCGTACCGCGTTCACCGTCCTGGGCCTGGTGGCGCTCACCTGGTGGTCGCCCGCCTCGCCGTCGCCCGCCTCCCGGGCCACGGGTTATCGGTGGTGGCAGATCGGGCTGCTGGCGCTGACCGGTGTGACCGCGTACACGGTGCTCTCGACCGTCGCGATCAGCCTCGCCGGGCCGGCGCTGCCCGCGCTGACCCTCTCGCTGACCCCGGCCGTGGTACTGATCGCCGAGAGCGTGATGCTGCGCACCCGGCCCTCACCACGCACCGTCGCCGGAACCGTGATCGCGGTCGCCGGTGCCGTGCTCTACACGGTCCCCCGGCTGGCGGGGTCGCTCGGCGACGACGTGGCGCTCGGGGCGCTGGTCGCGCTCGCGGCGATGTTCTCCATGGCCTTCTACGGCCTCTACTTCAGCAGGACGAACCGCGGCTACCAGGGGGCGATGGCGCCACGCATCCTGCCGATCTTCGCGGTCGGGACGGTGCCGCTGGCCGCCTGGGCGGCGACGGACGTCGCGGCCGGCGAGCGGGTGAGCTGGACGGTGCTGGGCATGCTCGTGCTCCTGGGCATCGTCATCTACGTGCCCGTCTACCTCCTTCAGCACCGCATCCTGCTGACGGGCGGGCCGTCCTACTCCGCTCTGCTGGGCCTCGCCGTACCGCCGCTGGTGGGGGTCAGTTCGGCGCTGACGCACCTGGCCGGGGCGCCGACGTCGACGCAGATCGCCGGCATGGGACTCACGCTGGCGGGGATGGCACTCGTCATCCGGAGCAAACTCGCGCGGGAGAAGAAGGACGAGCCCGCTCACGCCACGCTGCCTTCCGATACCCGATCTCCATAGGGCGGGCACGAACGGGCCGGACGCGTCAGCGGCCGTCAGGGCCGAGCAGGAGGTCGAATCCGTCGCTCGCGAGCTCGGTCAGGAAGGCGATCGGGTCCACCAGCTGCTCGATGTGCCGGACACCGGGTGGTAGCGCGGGCAGGTCACGGATGAGCAGTGCGGCGGCGCGCCCGGTCACGCGGCTCTGCCGCCGCCCGCTGAAGGACACCCCGCCCTCGCCGTCGCCCTCGCCCTCGCCCGAGGTGACGGTCACGGCGAACCCGTCGCCGCCGAAGTGGAACCTCGCCAGCGCGCCGAGGAGCAGCGACCGGACCCGTCCCCGGCGCAGCAGGCGGGCGGCGGCGGGCCGTCCGGCCACGGCCAGCAGCCTGGTGAGCAGCCGGGAGTCCAGGCACAACCCGGTGCGTACGGCGGGCACGCCGAGCGTCCCGGGCAGCGTGTACTGATCGGAGAACGGGAAGCGGTGGACGACGCGCGAGCCGTACGGCACGGGAAAGTTCATCGTCCAGGAGCCCTCCAGGGTGCCCAGCCCGTCCAGGGTCCAGGCGATCGCGGCCGGGCCGTGGTGTTCACCCGAGCCGAGCAGGACGCCGACGCGCAGTTCCGTGGACGGCGCGCGCTCGGCGCGGACGCGGGCCAGCAGGTTGGTGACCCCGGGGACCAGGCCGACGCTGAGCGCCGCGGTCGCGCCGGATGCCCGGGCCACGTCGTCGAGGCCGCCGATCCCGGCCAGCAGGTCGTGGGAGGCCGACACGTCCACGTAGCCGATGCCCCTCTTGAGGCAGGCGTGGGCGACGCGGGCGTTGTCGATCTCGGCGCACATCAGGACCGTCGTGACCCCGTCCAGCGCCCTGGCCAGATCGGCGGGGTCTGCGGCATCGACGCGCATCGCGACGGTGCCGGGAACGGGCGCCGCCCGGCCGGGGTTGCGGCCGGCCACGATCACCCGGGTACCGGGAACTCCGGCGAGGGCGGCGGCGGCTTCGCGGCCGACCGCGCCGTAGCCGCCGAGAATGAGGACGGTGTTCATCTCCGATATCCCGATCCATGTCGATGAAAGCGGCTGGAACGATGTCTCCCGGCCGGGGCTGCGGGACCGCTCACGAGGGGGTGACGACCGCACGTCCGCCCGCCATCACGAGCAGGGGGAACTCGAGGTTCTTCACGCCGCCGTGCCCCTTGCGGATGTCCCCGGCGGCGGCGATGAGGTCGGCGGGCGCGCCGGGCCGCAGGGTGCCGAGCGGCGCCAGCCCCAGGTGCTCGCCGGCGAGCGAGGTGGCCGCGGCGAGCGCCTGCTCCAGGGAGAGCCCGGCGTACGTCATCAGGCTGAGCTCCTGGGAGTCGAACCCGTGCGGGATCTCGGGATGGGCCATGTCGGTGCCGTAGAGCAGCCTGCCGCCGAGGGAGACGAACTCCTTGGCGTTCCTCATCGCCCCCGTGGTCCTGGACTGGGTGTCGAGGGTGCCGATCATGCGTACACCCTGCCGGACGGCCTTCCTGAGCAGGTCGGACGGCAGCGGATCGGCGGGGCTGTGCGCCCATTCGTCCGCGCCCGCCGCCAGCGCGAGGCGGGCCCCGCGCTCCTCCCCGATGTGCGCGCTCACCTTGCGTCCGCGCCGGTGCGCCTCTCGCACCACGGCGAGCACCGTCTCCAGCGACGGCATCGGCCACGGCGGAGGCGTCGAGGCGTGCTCCCCGCCCCACGGCGCCCCGGACTCCCCTCCGGGCTCCAGCGCGATCTTGATGACCGCCGCTCCCTGGTCGACGAGCTTGGAGACGGTACGGCGAGCCGAGTCCACCCCGGTGACCACCGCGGCCAGCCCCGTCCCCCAGGTGGGGATCGGATAGCCGCCCGGCGCGGTGACAAGGGGCCCGGAGCCCAGGTAGCGCAGCCGCCCGGGCCCTTGCGGGCCGCCCCGCACGTGGCCGCCGAGGTCGCGGACCGTGGTCACCCCGTGGCGCAGGATCCGGTCGAAGGGCACGTGGTTCTGGGTGGCGTGCACGTGAAGGTCGATCATCCCCGGCGCGATGGTCGCCGCCCCCAGGGCGAACCTGCGGGCCGAGGACCCGCCGACCGCCCGCGCCGGGCCGGACCGCACCACCTTGCCGTCCTTGACGAGCACCGCGGCGTCCTCGACGAAGCGCCGGCCGTCGAACATGAGGTCGGCGGTGACGAGTACCTCCTTGCCGGCGGCGACCTCCTGGTTCTCGGCGAAGGCCGCGCCCGACACGGCGACCAGGGCGCCCAGCTTGATGCTCTCGCGTCTGTTCATCTCACCTCTTTTTGTAGTCCGACTACAAGAATGTTTTTGTAGTGCTGCTACAGTCAAGTGGATGGGAGAAAGATCACAGCAGGTGGACGGCCGCACCGCACGGGCACAGGCCACCAGGGCACGTGTCGTCGCGGCGGCGGCAGAGCTGTTCACCAGCGCCGGCTACACCTTGACGAGCATCGGCGCCATCGCCGCGGCGGCCGGAGTGGGCGAGCAGACCGTCTACTACTCCTTCGGCACCAAGAAGGCGATCCTCGCCGCCGCGCTCGACCGGGCCGTCGCCGGCGACGACCGGCCGATCCCGACGCTGGAGCGTCCGTGGGCGCGGGAGGCGGTGGCCGATCCCGACCCGCGCGGGCAGCTCCGCCGCCAGGCCGCGGGGGCGGGCGACATCTACCTGCGTGCAGCGCCCCTGCTGGACGCCGTACGCAGCGCCGCGCCCACCGATCCCGACCTGAGCGAACTCTGGGCGACCAACCTGCGGCAGCGCCTGACCGTGCAGCAGGTCTTCGCCCGGGCCCTGGCGGGCAAGACGCCGCTGCGCGACGACATGGAACCGGAGACCGCCGCCGACATCGCGCTGACGATCTTGTCTCCCGAGACCTACACGCTGCTGGTCGCGGAGCGCCGGTGGAGTCACGCCGCCTGGCGGGCCTGGGCGGAAACCGCCCTCACCAGAATGCTCACCCTCCTGTGACCGACGTACTGCTACCTTCGTACTAGTACGATCGTAGTGAATGGAGGACGCATGCGGATCGCAGTGGTGGGCGCGGGGCTGGGGGGCGTCGCGGCGGCGGTCGGGCTGCACCGCCAGGGTCACGAGGTGAGCCTGTACGAGCGGGGCGCCGAACTCCGGGAGGCGGGCACCGGGGTGGTGATCATGCCGAACGGCACCCGGGCCTTGCGGGAGCTCGGGCTGGACGGCTACGTCCGTACGCTGTCCCTGCCCGCCACCGACGCGGGCCTGCGCGACTGGCGCGGACGGCCACTGCTGGTCACCGACTCGACCCGGGCGCAGCGAGAGTTCGGCGCCGCCGCCGTCGTGGACCGGGCGGAGCTGCACCGGTCCCTGCGCGCCCCGCTGCCCGACGGCCTGGTACGCACCGGCCTGCCCGTCGAACGCCTGGAACCCGGCCCCGACGGAGTCACGGTGGTCGGCCAGGGGCGTCCCGTCGAGACGGTCGACGCCGCGATCGCGGCCGACGGCGTCCGAAGCAAGCTGCGCACGCACCTGTTCCCCGGCCACCCCGGGCCGAGGCGGACCGGCCGGATGGACCTTCGCGGCACGCTCCCCCGAAGCCCGGAGCTGCAGGAGAACGGCCTGCTGGCGGCCATCATGGTCGATCGGCGCACCGGAGCGAACTTCGGCCTGTTCCCCCTCGGTGACGACGCGTTGTACTGGTACACCGACACCCCGCGGGACGGCCCGCCCCCCAGCGCGGAGGAGGGGCGGCGGGAGGTGCTGGCGATGATGGCCGGATGGCACCCCGGAGTCCTCAGGGTGATCGCGGACACTCCGGCCGAGGCCATCCACGTCGACCCGATCGTCAAGCTCGCCGAGCCGCTGACCTCGTACGTGTCCGGCCGGATCGCGCTTCTCGGCGACGCCGCGCATGCCATGTCACCCGACCTCGGGCAGGGGGCCAGCCAGGCCTTCGAGGACGCGGCCGCGGTGACCCGGCACCTGACCGGCGCCGAACCGGGAGAGGTCGTCCAGCGGCTTCGCCGCTACGACGCCGAGCGCCGTCCCCGCGCCAACCGCATTCTGCTGGCGGCGGCCCGGCAGTCGCGGCTGACCTCCCTGACGGGCGCGCCGGCGTGGCTACGCGACGCCATGCTGCGCCTGATCCCGAAACGGCTGGCCACTCGGCAACTCGCCGCCCTCTGGCATGCCTAGAAGCCGGGACCCGCTTCAGTCGGGCCCCGGCTTCAGTCGGGACCCGCGACCACCAGAAGGACCATCATCCCGGCGATGGCCAGGAACACGAGTACGGCCAAGCCGGTGAAGACGCGCTGCCACAAGGGAGCCCCCGATTCAGTGGATCCCCTGCGAAGATCCGTGCCGGATATCCGCCTGCGCGGCGATCAGCGCCTCGATCCCATCGAGGATCAGCCCCAGACCGAAACCGAACTCGTCCTCGGCCCCTTCTTCCGCGGGCGTCCGGAACACGCTGGAGGCGAACAGCTTGGCCGCTTCCGGGAAGCGGGCCGGCTCCACGAGCGGAGAGAGGGCCGTCCCGTAGTCGCGCTCGCTCTGCGCCTGGTCGAGTCCGCTGTCGAGGCGGCCTTGGGTGAGTTGCTGCTCCAGGGCGCTGGCGGTGCGGACGTATCCGCCCAGGAGGTTCAGGATGCCGAGTTTCTCCGGCCAGTCGAGGCCGGTCTCCCGGAGGGCGCGCAGCAACGCGTCCATCCAGCCGATCGCGTTCGGCCCGACGGGCGGGCCCGTGATGGGCAACTGCGCCAGCCAGGGGTGGCGCCCGTAGACCCGGCGGCTGGTCAGCGTCCACCGCCGCAGAGCCTCCCGCCAGCCGGCGGCCTCGTCGACCTCGGGCGCCGGGCCGATGGCCAGGTCGCCCATCAGCTCGCACAGTTCATCCTTGGAGCCCACGTGGCGGTACAGCGACATCTTCGTGAATCCCAGCGCCTCGGCGACCTTGGGCAGTGTCGCGCCGCCCAGGCCGTCGCGATCGGCGAGCTCCATCGCCTTGCGCACTACCTGTTCCACGTCGAGCTCGGCCGGGCGCCCGCGCTGGTGCCCCGGAGAAAGGCGCCACAGCCGCTTGACGTGCTCGGAAACGTCGGGCTCCGCCCTCTTGTCCTGCATGTCAATGACCTTAAACCCTTATAGTGTCCTATAGATAGTATATGTAGGATACTAATTAAAGGAAGGGAGGCGGCTGTGTGGGTACGGGTGGCCACGGACGACGTTCCCGCGCGCGAGAGGACGGACTGGTATCAGGACGTGGTGGCACAGACCATCGCGCCCCACCGGCTGCGGATCACCGACCCCGCGGGCTTCCAGGCATCGGCACGCGTGCTGCGCCTGGGCCGGATCGAACTGTCTCAGCACGTGCAGTCCGACCATCTCGCCTGGCGTACGCCACACCTGATCCGGCGCAGCGATCCGGAAGACTACCTGCTCGGGCTGATCACCCACGGGCGGAAGGCGATCTCCCAGCGGCGAACCGTCAGCGTCATGGACCCCGGGGACGTGGTCCTGTTCGACACCTCACACCCCTACTCGGCCGGATCGCCCGGCCCCCGCGACACAGCGGTCACCCTCCTCCGCCTCCCCCGTGGCACGATCCCCCTCCCCCAGCAGCAGCTCGACGCGGCCCTCGGCCACCGGTTCGGCACCCGCCAAGGGCTGGGCGCCATCCTTCGCCGGTTCCTGACCTCCATCGACGATCACGCCGCCGAATGCACGCCCTTGGGCCTACGCGTCCTGGAACGCACCGCGCTCGACCTCGCCTCCGGCCTGCTCGCCCAGCAACTCGCCAGATGGCGGCACCTTCCGGCGGAAACCCGCCGGCAGGTACTGCTGCACCGCATCGACGCCTTCATCGACCACCACCTGGCCGACTCCCGGCTCACCCCTCAGGCCGTCGCCGCCCGCCACAACATCTCGCTCCGCACCCTCTACTCCCTCTTCGAAGGCCGCGGCGACACGGTGTCCGCGCTGATACGGCGACGCCGCCTCGAACGATGCCGCGAAGAACTGGCCGACCCGGCCGGACACCGGCATCCCATCCAGGTGATCGGCGCCCAGTGGGGCTTCCCGAACACCTCCTCCTTCTCCCGCGCCTTCCGCCGGGCCTACGGCATCACCCCGAGCGCCTACCGCCGGTCCCGCCTGACACCACCCGGTACTTGACGGCGCGGCCGGGACGGGCCACGCGTCCGGCCCATCGGGCGATGCCCCACAATCGGTCGCCGTCCGATCGATCCGCCTCCGCCGCCGCCTCCGTCACCGCGGGGGCGGCCTGGCCGAGGAAGTACTCCGTGAGCCCGATGGCCATGGCAAGGTGCCTCATGCCCTTCAACGTAGGTGGCATCTGGCCCAGGGATATAGTCCAGATTTATGCGGGATCAATGGTCCAGATCGGGTTTGGATCTTCATCTTCAGCCAGGCATCGGTGAGGGGCTGAGAGCCGGGCTCGAGCTCGCTCTGCGTGAGGCCATACGCAGCGGGCGGCTGGCGCCGGGAACGCGGCTGCCTTCGTCGCGGGCGCTCGCGAGCGACCTCGGGGTCTCCCGCGGCACCGTCACCCAGGCCCTGGACCAGTTGGTCGCCGAGGGGTACCTGGAGTCGAAGCCGCGCTCGGGCCTGCGCGTGGCGCCGCAGCCCGCCCCGCCCGCCGAGCCCCCACGCCCGTCGCACGCGACGCTGCCGGCCGTACCGGGAATCGATCTTCGATCGGGTTTTCCCGACCTGGCCGCGTTCCCGCGACGCCAGTGGCTCGCCGCCACGCGGCACGTCCTGCGGACCGCGCCCAACACCGCGTTCGGCTACCGGGATCGGACCGGCGCCGTCGAACTGCGGCAGGCGCTGGCCGAATACCTCGGCCGCGCTCGCGGAGTCGCCACCTCTCCGGCCCACATCGTGGTGTGCGCCGGATACGCCCAGGCGCTCCGGCTGGTGTGCCGGGTCCTGAGCCACCACGCCCGCGCCGGGAGCGCGATCGCCTTCGAAGATCCCACCGAGCCCGACTACCCCGCCCTCATCGAGCAGCTGGGACACCGCGCGCGCCACCTCCCCGTCGACGAGGACGGGCTGATCGTCGACAGGCTCACCGACGAATCGGCCGCCGTCGTCACCCCCGCCCACCAGTACCCGCTGGGGGTCACGCTGAGCCCGGCCCGGCGGGTCGAGCTCGTCTCCTGGGCCAGGCGGTCCGGCGGGTTCATCGTGGAGGACGACTACGACGGCGAGTTCCGCTACGACCGCCGCCCGGTCGGCGCGCTCCAGGGAATGGCCCCCGACCGGGTCATCTACGTGGGAACCACCAGCAAGACCATCGCCCCCGGCCTGCGCCTCGCCTGGCTCGTCCTGCCCGGCGGCCTTGTCGACCCGCTACAGGAGGCGACCCGCCGGGACGAGTCGTACGTCAACGTGATCGACCAGCTCGTCCTCACCCGGCTCATCCAGACCGGCGAACTCGACCGGCACATCCGCCACTGCCGGACGCGCTACCGCCGCCGCCGCGACCTCCTCGGCCAGGCGGTCACCGAGCACCTGCCGCACGCACGGCTGTCGGGCATCGCCGCCGGTCTGCACGCCGTGCTCCAGTTCCCCGCGCACACCGGCTCCGAGGCTTCCCTGCTCGGCCATCTCGAACGACGCGGCGTCCACGTCGAGGGCCTGTCGCCCTTCTACCACCAGCGGCGGAACGCGCCACCCGCCATCGTCATCGGCTACGCCACCCCGGCCGAACACACCTACCGCCACGCCCTCGGCACCCTTGTCGACGCGCTCCGCGCCGCCCACTCATGAGCGGCGGGGCTTCCTTCAGGAGGTCCTCACCCATGTCGCGCCTCGGCACCGCCGCCCCGGCAACCCTTCATCGGCCGGTACGGCTCCCGCCGTCCGTGGCGGAAGCCGTACCGGATGGCGGGTCAGGACGGGGACGGGAGGGTCGCCATGGTGAGCGTCCACAGCGCCCGGTCGTCGTAGTGGGCGGATGCCCGCGCGAACAGGCGATCTGCGCGGCACGCAGCGTCACCAGGCCGATGACGGCCTTCGGGACCGGACCGTCCCAGATGGCCTTGCGCAGGGCTCCGGACAGTGCCGCCAGTCCGGGGAAGGCCTGGGTGAGGTCGGGCAGCCGCGACCGGAAGCCGTTCTGCTCGGTCGTCGTGGACATGGCGGGGTTCCCTTCTGCGGATCAACGACCCGCCCAGGTGCCGGGCGGCGTCTCACCGGTCCGACACCGCACCGCCGCGGAATGTGAGGTGGCGCGGCCTGAGACCACGCCCGAGGCTCACGGGCCGAGCCCGAGCAGGCGCGTGCCCTCCTCGCGCATCTCGACCTTGCGGATCTTGCCGGTGACCGTCATCGGGAACCCGCCGACGACGTGGACGTAGCGCGGGATCTTGTAGTGGGCGAGCCTGCCCGCGCAGAACTCCCTGACCGCCTCGGCGGTCAGCGGTGTGCCGCCCTGGCGGATGACGATCCAGGCCATGAGCTCCTCACCGTACTTCTCGTCGGGCACCCCGACCACCTGCACGTCGGCGACGTCGGGGTGGCGGTGGAGGAACTCCTCGACCTCGCGCGGGTAGACGTTCTCGCCGCCCCTGATGACCATGTCCTTGATCCGGCCGACCACGTTGACGTAGCCGTCGGCGTCCATGGTGGCCAGGTCGCCGGTGCGCATCCAGCGGGCGGCGTCGATGGCCTCGGCCGTCTTCGAGGGCTCGTCCCAGTAGCCGAGCATCACCGAGTAGCCGCGGGTGCACAGCTCGCCGGGTTCGCCGCGCGGCACGGTCAGCCCGGTCTCCGGGTCCGTGATCTTGACTTCGACGTGCGGCATCACCCGGCCGACGGTCTCGGTGCGGCGCTCCAGGCTGTCGTCCGGCCTGGTCATGGTGGAGACGGGCGAGGTCTCGGTCATGCCGTAGCAGATGGCGACCTCGGCCATGTTCATCTCGGTGACGACGCGTTTCATCACCTCGACGGGGCAGGGCGAGCCCGCCATGATGCCGGTGCGCAGGCTGGACAGGTCAAAGCGGGCGGCCAGCTCCAGCTCGGCGATGAACATGGTCGGCACGCCGTACAGGGAAGTGCATCTTTCTTCCTGTACGGCCCGCAGCGTCGCATCGGGGTCGAAGCCGGGCGCGGGGATGACCACGCACGCGCCGTGGGAGGTGGCGCCGAGGTTGCCCATCACCATGCCGAAGCAGTGGTAGAAGGGCACGGGCAGGCAGATCCGGTCATCCGGGGTGTAGCCGAGCATCTCGCCGACGAAGAAGCCGTTGTTGAGGATGTTGTGGTGCGAGAGCGTCGCGCCCTTGGGGAAGCCGGTCGTGCCGGAGGTGTACTGGATGTTGATCGCGTCGTCGGCGCTCAGCGACGCCATGCGCTCGCGCAGCCGCTCCTCGGGGGCGGTCAGCGCCAGCAGTCGCTCCCAGCCGGGCTCGCCGAGGTAGACGACGTCGGCGAACCCGATCTCCTCGACCATCGCGCGGTAGTCGCTGCCCTTGTGCGTGAGCGCGCTGATGAGCAGGCGCAGGCCCGACTGCCTGACGACGTGGTCGAGCTCGTGGGCGCGGTAGGCGGGGTTGACGTTGACCAGGATCGCGCCGATCTTGGCCGTGGCGTACTGGACGAGCACCCATTCGGCGCGGTTGGGCGACCAGATGCCGACGCGGTCGCCCTTGGCGATGCCGGAGGCCAGGAGCGCGAGTGCCAGCCGGTTCACGTCGGCGTCGAGCTCGGCGTAGGTCCAGCGGCGGCCGGAGGGCACGTCCACCAGGGCCTCACGGTGACCGAAGCGGGCCACCGTACGCTCGAAATTGTCGCCGATGGTCTCGCCAAGCAGCGGGGCCGGCGCGACCGCGCTCGAGTAGGACGGCATGTCAGAACCTCCGTAGAAGATCAAGTGGCCAGCCCGGATCGCCGGTGCGGGCGAAGCGGACCCACGCGGCGTGCATCGCGTCGGCCAGCTCCTGCGGCGCGTCCGGCCCTGCGGTGCGTTCGACGCCGGGCGCGTCGAGCACGTCGAAGACGAAGGGCAGGTCGAGGTTGTGGACCGCGCCCACGCGTCCGCCGCCCACCGGGCTCTCGACGGGCGACTCCCACCGGAACTCGTAGGCGTAGGCGGGCCTGGCCTCGCGGATCCAGCGTGTCTCGCGGGTGAACAGGTGCTGGGTGAAGGCGCGTCCGACCCGCTCGGCGGGTGTGAGACCGGCTTCGTCGATCTGGACGCCGAGGTGGTCGAGCAGAGCCCGCGCTGAGGCCTCGTCGACGTCGGCGGCCATGCGGCGGACGAACACGTCGGCCTCCTGAGAGGTACAGCCGACCAGCAGCGGAAGGTGGGCGCTCGCGGGCAGGGCGGCGAGCGGGACGGCGGGGATCAGCTCGCCGTCGACGACCGGCTTGATCGGCACCGACTCGCTGAGCCCGCCGGAACCGCCCGCCAGCGGCGGTGGCTGCTCGGCGACGAGCTCCGAAGGGGACAGCCGGGCGAAGGCGGACCTCGTCGGGGGGATCCCCAGCCGGGTGGCGAGCGTCTTGGCGTAGTCGCGCGCCTCCTGCTCGGTGGCGACCAGGCCGGCCGAGCCGCTCATCACGATCGCGCGCCGGAACAGCCCTTGAGCGCGGGGCATCGTCAGCAGGGTCGCGACGGCGGCGGCGCCCGCCGACTGACCGGCGATCGTCACGTTGCCGGGGTCGCCGCCGAAGGCCGCGATGTTGCCGCGTACCCATTCCAGCGCGGCCAGCCAGTCGAGCACACCCCGGTTGAGCGGGGCGTCCTCCAGGGCCAGGAAGCCCTCGAAGCCGAGCCGGTAGTTGATGGCCACGCAGACCACGCCGTCGCGGGCGAAGCGGTGGCCCTGGTGCCAGGCGGCACCGTTGCCGCCGATGGAGAACGCGCCGCCGTGGATCCAGACCAGGACCGGCAGCCCCGTCCCACCGGGCGCGGGGGTGCGGATGTCGAGGTTGAGACAGTCCTCGCCGGCCTCGAAGACGTCGGGCGCGTACAGGCCGATGTCCTCCCCCGCCGCCTGCGGGGCGGCCGGGCCGTGGGTGACGGCGGGCCGTACGCCCTGCCAGGCAGGCGCGGGCGCGGGCGCGCCGAAGCGGCGCCCGCCGAAGGGCGGGGCGGCGTACGGCACGCCGAGGAAGGCGAGCACGCCCTCCTCGGTCTTGCCCTCGACCAGCCCGGCGGTGGTTCGCACGATCATGCCCGGCGCCATCCGGCCGTCCCTTCGACGATTCTGATCGCCGCCCGGGTGAGCGGCTCAAGGCTGGGCTCGTGCACCTTGTCGAGGGTGTCGGCCGAGTCGAACAGGTACATGGGAGCCGACAGGAAGTGCACGAGCGGCACCCCTTCCGGGTGGAAGAACGCCCCGTCGGTGGGCGGCATCGGGGAGAACACATCCGGCGGCAGCACGAACGAACGTTTCAAGTCCTCCGCGACGAGGGCGCTCGCCACCAGGCTCTCCAGCTCCGGCTTCCTGGTGGTGAACCACCAGCCGGGTTCGGGATCGCCGGTGGGCACCAGCTCGCCGTCCACGGCCACGCACCGCCGGGCGGCGTGCTCCAGGTGGAGCTGGAGGACGACGTCGCCCAGCAGGTCGCGGTGGGTCTCGATGAAGGCCCGGGTGCCCGCGGCGTGCGCCATGTGGCCCGCGGTGAGCAGGAAGATCAGGTTGTGCGGCCGGTCCCGCTCGGGCACGCCCGCCCAGTACCGGGCGGCGGCCAGCACCAGCGCGATCCCCGTGGCGTCCTCGACGGCGGAGGCCCAGGGCGCGTCGTGGTGCGAGCCGATGATCACCCACTGGTCGGAGCGGCCGGGGAGCGTGCCGATCACGTTGTGCGAGAGGGCCGGGCCCGTCTCCGACTCGACGGTGAGCGTGCCGGTGCAGGGACCGTCGTCGACCAGTTCGAGCACCCGCCGCGCGTCGCCGCCCGACAGCCAGACGGCCGGGAGGTCGCGGTGCACGGCGTCGTAGGGGACGTAGTAGTCGCGCGTCTCCCACGGCACGCCGGTCAGCGCCCCCGCGAAGGCGGCGGCGCCGCCGTCCATGACGCCCTGGATGACGTCGAGGTAGTCGAGCTGGAACGGCAGCGTCTGGACCAGCTCGTCGAAGACGCCCTCGGGGTCGTGCACGGCCGTCGCCAGATCCCTGACGAAGGACTGCGGCAGCTCGGTGAAGGTGTATTCGGGCACGACGATCGCGCCGGGCACGACCTCGCGGCTGACCGGCGCGCGCACGATCGCCTTCGGTGTGGTGTACGGCAGGGCCGACGCCGCCACCCGCACGACCCGGGACGGATCGGCGTCGCGGCGCACCTCCAAGGAGGCGAGGACCGGCCGCCAGACGGGCAGTTCGACCGGCTCCAGCCGTACGTCGTGGAGCCCGAACTCCGTGAAGCGCTCGGCGGCCCACGCGGCGGTCCAGTCGTCGGCGGGGTAGCCGGGACGCCTGATGCCCTGCGAAACGATCGTTTCAATCCAGTCCATCATCGTTTCAGCCCTCCGAAGGTGAGCCCCGCCACGTAGTAGCGCTGCAGCGCCACCATCAGGATGAACGGTGGCACGGCGGTGACCAGTGCCGCGGTGGTGGTCAGGTGGTAGGTGATGCCGACCTCGCTCTGGAAGTTGGCCAGCCCCACCGGCAACGGCCACAGCTCCTGCTCGTTGGCCACGATCAGGGGCCACAGCAGGTTGTCCCACTGCGCCAGGAAGTGCACGAGGAACAGGGTGACGAGCGCGGGCTTGAGCAGCGGTACGGCGATGCGCGCGAAGATGCGGAACTCCCCCGCGCCGTCGACCCGCGCGGCCAGCAGCAGTTCCTTCGGGATGCCGAGGGCGAACTGCCGCACCAGGAAGACGCCGAACGCGCTGATCATGCCGGGCACCATCATGCCCTGGAAGGTGTTGACCCAGCCGAGCTCCTTCACGATGAGGAAGACGGGGATGACCAGGACCATCGGGGTGAGCGCGAGCGTGCCGACCACCAGCGCGAACAGGACCCGGCGGCCGGGGAAGGACAACTGGGCCATCGCGTATCCGGCGGCGGCCGAGAAGATCACGTCCAGGAGGCCGGTGCCGACGCACAGGATGAGGCTGTTGCGCAGGTAGGTGGGCAGGTTGCCGGCGCCGAACAGCACCTTGATGTTCTCGGGCAGGTGGAAGCCGTTGAAGACCAGCCCGCGCAGGTCGGTGTCGTCGGGCGCCGAGGCGACGACGAGCATGACGTAGACCGGCAGCAGCATCGCCCCGACCGCGGCGATCAGCCAGGTGGCGCGCAGGATCCTCATTCGTCGCCGCCCTTCAGGAACCCGAACTGCAGCGCCGAGACGATCACCATGGCGACGAGCAGGACCATGCCCATCGCGGCGGCGTAGCCCATGTGCTCGTAGGGGAAGGCGTTGGCCCAGATGTAGTACGGCAGGACCTGGGTGGCGTCGGCGGGCCCGCCGCCGGTGAGCAGGAAGGCGGGCACGAACGCCTGCATCGATCCGGCCACCGAGATGACCAGGACGAACAGCAGGGTCCTGCGCAGCAGGGGGATCGTGATCCGGGTGAACGTGGTCACCGCTCCCGAGCCGTCGATGGCGGCGGCCTCGTACACCTCGCCGGGCAGCGCCTGCAGGCCCGCGGTCAGGATGATCACGAACAGCCCCATGCTCTTCCAGACGACCATCACGACCAGGGCCCAGATGGCCAGGTCGGAGCTGGTCAGCCAGGACTGCGGCTCGATCCCGACCAGGCCGATGAGGGTGTTGGCCAGGCCGCGGTCGGAGTAGATGATCACCCAGACCATGGACGTGGCGGCCAGCGGCATCACGGCCGGGATCATGACGAGCGCCCTGAGCCGGCGGTTGAGCCGTCCCGGCTTGCTCAGCGGCACGGCCACCAGCAGGGCCAGCACGATCGTCGGGACGACCGTGCAGACCGTGTAGACGACGGTGATCCACGCCGAGTTGAGGAAGCCGGGGTCGGCGAACATGCGCTCGTAGTTGGCGAGGCCGATCCAGTTGGGCGTCCCCGCCATCTCGTAGTCGGTGAAGCTGAGATAGATGGCGGCCAGGAACGGGACGAGCCAGAACACGACGAAGAACACGGCCACCGGGAGGGTCAGCGCCACACCCGCCGTGGCCTGGGGCCGGGTTCTCATTGGATCAGTCGCACGGCGGAGTCGAAGGTCGCCGCGGCCTGGGCGGGGTTCGACTTGCCGTGGGCGACGGAGTCGATGGCGCTCGCCGCGGCCTTCGCCAGTTCGAGGGTGCCGGGGATGATCGGTCCGAAGTCGACGTGCGGGAGGCTGTCGGCGACGATCTTCATGATCTCGGACTTGCCGCGCGGTCCGGCCTCACGCCAGCCCTTGGCCGGGATGATGATGCCGTTGTCGAGGTTGGCGGTCACCGACGGGGCGCCCTGCAGGTAGTTGACGAGGTGCCAGGCGGTGAACTGGTTGGGCGAGTCCTTGGCCACGCCCCAGCCCCAGGTGTAGGCGGGAACGACGGACCGGCCGCCGGCCCAGGTGGGGATGGGCGCGACGCCGTACTGCTTGCCGAAGGTGAGTTTGTCCTTGCCCAGCTTCTCCAGCGCGGGACCGAGGAAGGCTCCGCTGACGACCATGGCGGCCTCGCCGGAGTAGAACAGGCCGAGCGCGCCCAGGGGGTTGGAGAGCTTGGGGTTGCCGATCCCCGACATGTACGTCAGGGCGTTGATGCCGTGTTCGGTGGCGAGCGACGGGAAGGTGCCGCCCTTGCCCTGGATGAGGGCGGTGAGCATCATGAGGGCCCACTGAGGGTCGCCGTAGAGCCACTGCAGGCCGACCCGCCTGCGGTCCCCCGAGGTCAGCCTGGCGCTGTACTCGGCGACCTCCTCCCAGGTCGCCGGGGGTTCGTCGGGGTCGAGTCCGGCCTCCTTGAACCGGTCCTTGCGGTAGTAGAGCATGCAGGGGTTGAAGTCGATGGGCACGCCGTAGGGCACGTTCTGGTAGCTGAGCGGGGTGGTCGTGCCCGGCTCGTAGTTCTGCAGCGAGAGCGCCTTGGTGTCGACGGGCGCGAGCCGCTTCTTCTTGGCGTGCGCGGGGAAGCTCCAGTGGCCGATCTTGAAGACGTCGGGCGGGGCGCCGCCGCTGAAGGCGGTCAGCAGTTTGGCGTCGAGCTGGCCCACGGGCAGGTAGAGCAGCCTCACGTCGATCTGGAAGTCGGCCATGTAGCGGTGCACGAGCTCCTGGAACTGCCGGCCGGTGTCCTGCGAGCCGTGCAGCCAGACGTTGACCGTGCCCTGCGGCCTGCCGTCCGCGGCCTGCTGCCGAGGCTGGTCGTCGCCGCATCCGGCGAGCAGGGTGAGCGCGCCGGCGGCGAGTAGCCCACGCCGCGTCAGATCCGCCATGGTGGTTCTCCTAGGTGAGGTTCTTGAGGGCCTGGTTCTGCCAGGCGGTGTTGGTGGGGAGCTCGGGGGTGGCGTCGGCGAACGCCCCGCGGGCCTGGGCATCGGCTTGGAGGCGGTATCTCAGCCAGGCGGTCACGTAGCCGAGGAAGGCCCCGCCGGTGTTCTGGATGTCGTTGTGTCCCGCGCCCTTGAGCAGCGCCTTGCCCGCTCCGGCGCCTGCCTGGTCGTAGTAACCCTGCACGGTCGCGGCCGAGGAGATCAGCCAGTCGTTCGCGCCGCTGAGGAAGAGCACGGGGCAGGTCAGGTCGGCGACCGAGAACTCGTCTCCCGGACTGGCCATCCACTGCGCGGGCACGGCGATCGGCACGACGGTCTTGATCAGCCCGGCGGAGTCGTTGGCCGCGTTGATGGATCCGCCCGCGCCCTGGGAGTGGCCGACGGCGGCCACCTGGGCGGTGTTCAGCTTGCCGTGGAAGACGCTGGCCGGGTCGGTGTTGAGGCCGATGAGGTGCTGGGCGGCGGCGAGGATCTCGGCGCCGGTTCCCGTGGTCGTGTCGGTGGAGGCGACCACCGCGAAGCCCCACGAGGCGAGGTGGTTGAGCAGCCCCGGATAGTTGTCGGGGGTGGCCCACGAGCCGTTGCCCCAGGTGACGATCGGGTGGGTGGCGCCACCCGAGCCCAGGGCCGACGGGTAGTAGAGCCGGTGCCCGCCCGAGGTGCCGGTGGCGACCGGCCACGGACCCGCTGCCTTGTAAATCGTTTCGATGGCGGAGGCGGCATTGGCCTCGGTGGTCCACGACAGGAATCCGGCCGACATGAGGCCGAGCGCCCCTGTCCGTAACGCCTGCCGGCGGGTGAAGTTCTCCATGGTCACCTCGTAGATTATTTGGAGACGTGAACGTCTCCCAACAGAGGGAAGTACGATCGGTGAGCGATGTCAAGACATGAACAGAAGGAAGTTCCGGCGGCCCGGCCACTCCCCCGAGGGCGGCACGGGCTCTCCCCCGACACGGTGCGCAACTCCCAGCGGGAACGCCTCGTGGAGGCCATGCTGAAGCTCGTCGCGAGGCGTGGATACGCCGCGACGAGCGTGCCGGACGTGATCGCCGCCGCGCGGGTCTCGCGCAACGCCTTCTACGCCCAGTTCTCTGACAAGGAGGCGTGCTTCCTCGCCGGATGCGAACGCGACCTGCCCGAGATGATCGACTCGATCTACACGGCCGCGTCGGGGGCGGGCGAGCGCTGGAGCGAGGCGCTCCGGCTCGGAATGAACGCCTACCTGCGGTGGTGGCAGGAGCGCCCGGAGTACGCGCAGGCGTACTTCGTGGAGTTGCCGAGGGCGGGTGAGCGGGCCGTCGAGCAGCGTGAGGCCGCCTACCGGCCCTTCCTCGACATGTTCGGGGCGCTGGCCGCGCGGGCCAGGCTGGAGGATCCCTCGCTGCCGCCGCTGCGTGCCGCGGTGCCCCGCCTGATCGTCTACGGGACCACCGAGTTCATCGCCGCGGAGGTGCGCGCGGGCCGCGTCACCACCCTGACGTCGTCGGCCGGCGACCTCTACCACTACACGGTCGCCCTGCTCGCGGGTCCCGATCACGGCATCGCGACCACCCCTTCCGCCTGAACCCGCCAGCCGTCCGGGAAGCACCCGGAAGCCGCCATGTGGGCGACGGCGGCCAGCAGGCCGCCGTTGCCCGGCAGGTAGAGGGGCAGCAGATCGGGCCACTGGTAGTTGTGGCCGCTGGCCAGGTAGGTGTTCTTCGGGGCGTCCATCAGCAGCGCGTCCACGGCGGTGCCGGGCTCGCCGAGCCTGGCCGCGCACAGGGCGAGCATCGGATAGTCCCAGCCCCAGGTGCTCTCCAGGTCCCAGTCGGCGAGCACGTCGTGCAGGGTGGCCCGCATGGTCTCGGGGTCGATCAGGGGGGTGGGCGGCACGAACCCGAGCGCGCCGGTCATCGACGGGTGATCGGTCCTGATCGTGTACGGCTCCACGCCGACGGCCGCGTAGACGCCGTCGCGCACCAGCGGCCGGGCCAGGCCGCGCAGGACCCGCGCCCACTCCGGGTCGGGATCGAGGCCGAGCAGGCCCCGCCACCGCTGGGCCGTCTCCAGCCCCCACCACCAATAGGCCAGCTCGAACGTGGGATCGCGCACCATCCGCCTCGACTCGTGGTAGGACTCCTGCGCCGGGACGAGCGGCGGCCCCAGATGCCCGCCGCCCGCGAAGGAGGCCATGAACGCGGCCGTCTCGAACACCAGGTCCCGGTAGTCCTCCAGCGCCCCCGGGCGGACCCGGCGGAGCAGCTCGGCGAAGTAGATCAGGTGCGGCTGCTGCCAGACGATGAAGGCGCCGATCTCACTCGGGCTCTCCCTGCCCTCCGGCCCCACCTGCTTGGGCCAGCGGGCGCCGCGGTAACCCTGCCGCGCGGCCGTGGCCCTGGCCATCGGCAGGATCTCGCGGTACCAGGGCAGACTGCGCTCCAGCAGCTCCGGCCTGCCCCACAGGGCGAAGTGGGCGGCGTGCCACCAGTGCATCTCCAGGTGGAACTTGCCGCTCCAGGAGTTGACCGCCAGCCCGGTTTCCTGCGGCGGGGTGGAGCCGGCGCAGTTGACCGCGGTGAGGTACTGCGAGAGCACGACCCGGCGTTCGAGCTCGGGCGCCCGCGGGTCGGTGCTGCCCTCGAAGCTCACCGCTCCCCCGCTGGTCCAGAACCTCTCCCAGTGTTCGGCGGCGGCCGTACGGACCTGGGAGAAGGTGGGGAGAGGGACTCCGACGGGACGCGGGGAGAACTCGACGACGAGCTCCTCGCTCTGGATCAGGTACACGTGCGGTCCCGGCGAGGTGAGCCTCGCCGGGACCGCCCACTCGGCGGCCACGTGGTAGCGGTCCTCGTCCAGGACCCTGACGAAGTCGCAGCGCGAGCCGTCCTGCTCGTGCGTGGTGGTGTGCCTGCCGGGCCGGTCCCAGTCGGCGGTGGTGTGCCAGCCGTCGCTGGCGTAGGGGAAGGTGATCCTGATCCCCGCGCCGCCGGCGACGCGGATGGCCAGCAGGTCCCGCTCGGGGTGACAGACCGTCTCCACCTCGTACGGCACGCCGCCCAGCTCGAAGGAGCTGGACAGCAGGCCGGTCCACAGGTCGAGGGTCTGCGTGGACTTGCCGGGCGGAGCGGCCCCGTCGACGTCCAGGCCGATCCGGCCCAGATGCAGGCGGTGCGGATTCACGTGCAGCCAGCCGCCCGCCTCGGTGGCCGGATACAGGTCCGGATAGCCGACGCCGTCGTAGTCGGTGAGCGCGTCCTCCAGCACGTGGCCCTTGAGGTTGGGCATCGTGTGCCAGCCCCACTGCGCCTGCGTGCCCAGCGGCTCGAAGGTCTGCAACCCGGTGGCGTCGGCGGTGAAGGCGAACTCCCCGTTTCCCACGGTGAGCGGACACCCGGCGTCGGCGATGGTGTGCCGACGCACGAGCGTCCTTCTGTCTATGCTCACGCACACCCCGGCGTACCCGAGGCGCGCTGCTGGCGCATGGCGGTCACGTCGCCCGCGACGGCCGACTGGGCCATCGGGCCGAGGTCGAGCACCACGTCGGTGAAGGCGAGCGACGCCTTGCGCATCGCCGGCACGTCGATCGCCTCGGCCCCGAACCGCGGCGAGAACAGCGTCTTGGGCGCGGCGATGGGCGAGATGACCGGCAGCAGGTGCTGGTTGTACGGCGTGCCCTCGCCGCCGAAGCCGCAGTGGTGCGGCACGGTGGCGAGGTCGGCCGCCGACAGGCCCTTGAGTACCGCGGTGCGCTTCACGTCCCAGTACTGGATGTGGCCCTTGACCAGTTCGCGCAGCGGCGTGCTCTCGCTGACCGGGACCATCAGCAGTTCGGTGAGGGTGGGGCTGGCGACGAGCTGCTTGCCCGGCAGGCCGTTCGGCCTGGCGACCGCGTCATAGCGCTTGGCGCCGAGGTGTTCGAGCACGACGACGGAGGAGACCCCGCCCTGGTCGTACTCGGCGTCGAGCTGGGCGGCGAGCTGACCAGCGCCGCCCTCGCGGACGTTGGGGCCGGTCAGGTGCTGGTAGAGGTGGCCGGTCACGAACGCGAACTGCACGGTGCGCGGACGGCACTCCACCGGGAGCGACGACAGGTAGCGGGCCATCTCGATCATGGTGAGCGGGCCGTTGTCCCACACCGGGCTCATGCCGTCGGTGTGGCTCTCCACGACGATCTTCTGGGCGCTGCCGCCGGGCAGCGTCGCGAGCAGGGTGCGGGTCGTCGTCGGCGTCCACGCGGCGTTCACGGTCAGCTTGGCCTGGACGGGCTGCCCGGCGGCCAGCGCGTCCTTGATCTGCTTGCCCTGGTCGGCGCCGACGTACGCGCCCGGCACCCCGTACGGCAGGCCCTCGTAGGGCGCGTACATGCCCTCGATCTGGGCATGCGGGAGCTGGCTGACCTCGATCACGCCCACCGCGCCCGCGGCGGCGGCGGCCTTGAGGTCGGCGTCGGCCGCGGCGGGGGCCTCCATCGACTCCGAGCCGAGCAGGTTGATCGTCATGCCCGGGTCGTACATGGAGTAGCCGAGACCGAGCGGGTAGAAGAGCAGGTTGGGCACGTTGGTCCAGGGCAGGTCCCTGACGACGATCTTCCCCGCGGCGTTGGCGGCGGTGATGTTGGTGCCCGCGGCCAGGTGGACGAGCGGCGCCGAGACGCCGCCCGCGCCGGTGGAGGAGGAGAACGGCACGGGGGCCGCGACCTGCACGGCCGTACCGCCGACGGTCAGGCCGGTGCCGAGGTTGTCCCAGCGGTCGATGGCGTAGGGCAGGGAGGAGAACTGGAGGCCGGGGATGGCCGCCATCTCGTCCTCCAGCCAGTCGACGTAGCCGGCGTGCGCGGTGGAGCCGGTCGGCCTGGGGCCGAACGCCTCCTGCTGCTCGGCGAGGGTGTTCAGGCGGGCTTCGGAGGCGAACGCGGCGGGGTCGACCCTGACCGGGCAGGCCAGGGCCGCCGCCTGTGCGGAGGCCGCCTGTGCGGAGGCCGGTTGCGCGGGCGCGACCAGCGGGAGGAGAAGGGCGAGGAGAGCGAGTCGTCTCACGTGGGGGGTCCTTCCATTGAATCGTTTTAACGCACGGCAGGTGACTGCCGGAACGTTTTTATGCGTGGCCCGCGATAGTCCCCCGACCCGCGGCCCGGTCATCAGGGGCGCGGCGGTCCCGTGGTTCCTCGGACGATCAGCGTGGGCGACACCGACGAGGTCACCGAACGCGTGCGCCCGTCGATGCGTTCGACGAGCAGGCGCGCGGCGGTCGCCCCGATCACGTGCCCGTCCTGGTCGACGCTGGTGAGCGAGATGCGCTTGAGCGAGGCGATGCCGATGTTGTCGTATCCGGCGACGGAGAGGTCCTCCGGCACCGACAGGCCCGCCTCGTCGGCGGCGCGCAGCACGCCGAGCGCCGCGATGTCGGCCCCGGCGAAGATCGCCGTGGGCCGGTCGTCGCGGGCGAGCAGTTCCCGCGCGCCCTCGAAGCCGCCCACCTCGGTGAAGGAGGTGGCCAGCACGTCGCCGGCGAGTCCGTGGGCGCGCATCGCCTGGCGGTAGCCTTCGGCGCGCACCGTGTGCGGCAACCCCTGGGCTCGGGCCCGCTCCAGGTGGGTGATGTGCGCGATCCGGGTGTGCCCGAGCCCGACCAGGTGGTCCACCACGAGCCTGGCCCCCATAACGTCGTCGTCGACGACCGCGTCGTAGGCCGCGGCGCCGCCGTGCCTGCCCACCACGACGACCGGGGTGGCCGTCGCGATGGCGGCGAGTTCGGCGTCCGTCATGACCGGCGAGATCAGGATGAGCCCGTCCATGCTCCGGTCGATCATGGCGTCGGTCATTCTGGCCTGTGTCTTGGGCTCGATCCCGCCGGGTCCGAGCAGCACCTGGTACTCGGTGTCGCCGAGCCGGCCGGTGACGCCCTCGATGATGTCGGGGAAGAACGGGTTGCGGGTGTCGGAGAGCATGACGCCGAGGGTGTAGGTGCGGCCGCGCAGGGCGCGGGCCGCGGCGTGCGGACGGTAGCCGAGCTCCTCGATGGCCTGCGTTACCTTGGTCTGCATCTCCGCGCTCACGCCGTAGGCCCCGCGCACCACCTTGGACACGGCGGCCGTGGAAACCCCGGCCCGCCTGGCCACATCGGCGATCGTCACCCGTCCGCTCGTCACACGCCGTCCTTCGTCGAGTCTTCGTAGAACGATTTCTAAAAATGGAGGCTAGCTCTCCATCGCTACTCAGGTCTACCTCTTGACGGGCGATTCTCTCATGCCCTACCAATGGAGAACGTTCTACACGAAGGCTACCCAACATGAACAGGAGGGCGGGCGTGAGAGCACCATCCCGTCTGCTCGGCGCGGCACTCGGCGCCGTCCTCGCCCTATCCCTCTCCGGCTGCGGATCGTCCGCCCCGGAGGGGAGCGGTCAGGTGAAGCTGACCCTCTGGCACAACAGCGCGGACCCGGCGCCGCTGCTGGAGATGTACAAGAAGTTCGAGAAGCAGTCCGGCCACAAGATCGAGCTCGTGTCGATCCCGTCCGACGGCTTCGAGGACACCACCCAGACCAAGTGGGCCACCGGCGAGCGCCCGGACATCCTGGAGTACCACGCCACCGTGAGCGGCCTGCTCGCACTCAACCCGGCCCAGAACCTGCGCGAGCTGACCGGCGAGGCGTACATCGCCAGGTCCGGCGACCTCTACCAGGCCGCCGGATCCGTCGACGGCAAGGTCTACGCCGCCATCACCGGCTTCCCCCAGGTCTTCGGCCTCTACTACAACAAGAAGGTCTTCACCGCGGCCGGGCTGACCCCGCCCACGAACTTCGCCGAGCTCGCCGCCGCCTGCCCCAAGCTCAAGGCCGCCGGGGTCACACCGGTCTTCGAGTCGGGCGGGTCGATCTGGCCGGTGCAGATCCTGCCCATCCTCTACCTGGCGGGCGCCAACCAGTCCAACGCGTACGGCAAGGCCATCGCCGGCCACAGCAGCACGCTGGCCGACGCGGGCTCGCCCTTCGTCTCCGGCCTGACCGCCTACGCCAAGCTGAAGAGCGACGGCTGCTTCAACAAGGACATCGTCACCGCCAAGTTCGAGGACTCCATGAAGGCCCTCGTGACCGGCAAGGCCGCCATGGTCGCCCAGCACTCCGACATGCTCCCGGCCCTCCTCGCGGCGGCGGGCGGCGACCAGAAGACCGTCGACGAGTCCGTCGGCTTCGCCGGCCTGTCGAGCGACAAGCCGCTCGTCACCTACGCGCCCGGCCCGATCGGAACGTTCTACCTGCCCAAGACCGGTGACGCGGCACGGGAGAAGGCCTCGCTCGACTTCGTGCGCTTCATGACCGGCCCGGCCTATGCCGAGTACATCGCCGCGTCCAAGACCTTCCCCGTGTTCAAGGACGTGCCCGACCCGCAGGGCGTCTCGTCGGTGTTGCGGGACGTCAAGAAGGCGTACGACACCGGCGCGGTCATCGCCTTCAACTCCGACATCCCCGGCATGGGCGGGCTGGCCCAGCTCATGTCCGAGCTGATCGCCGGGCAGAAGGATCCGCAGAAGGCGGCCGACCAGCTCCAGGGCCAGGTCGAGCAGGCGGCCAAGGCGGCAGGGCTGCCCGGATGGTGATGCGGAACCGGGCGGCCTGGCTGCCGTGGGCACTGCCGGCGATCGTGCTGGTCACGGTCTTCTTCGTCGCCCCGTTCCTGCTCAACGTCCGGTTCGCGTTCTCCTCCTGGACGAGCTTCCGCGCCGAGATCACCTGGAACGGGCTGGACAACGTCCGCACGCTGATCGACCAGGACCTGCTGGCCAACGCGGTCACCGTGACCGTGCTGTACGCGATCCTGTGCATGGCGATCCAGAACACGGTCAGCCTCTCGCTGGCCCTGGCCCTGCAGCGGACCAGCCGGATCAACACCGTCTTCCGCTCGGCGTTCTTCCTGCCGACGCTCATCTCGCCGCTGGCCGCCGGATACATCTGGCGCGGGCTGCTCGCCCCCGACGGGGCGGTCAACTCCTTTCTCGGCCTGGAGTGGGCGTGGCTGGGCGAACCGGCCACCGCGCTGGTGGTGGTCGCGTTCGTCGACGCGTGGAAGTGGAGCGGGCTGATCACCCTCGTCTACATCGCGGGACTCAACTCCATCCCGAAGTCGCTGCTGGAATCGGCGACCGTCGACGGGGCCGGGCCGTGGACCCGGTTCCGCCGGGTGGTGTTCCCGATGCTCGCCCCGGCGCTGACCTTCAACGTCGCGGTCACGCTGGTGGGCGCGCTCAGCGCGTACGACGTGATCGCCGCCACCACCGGCGGCGGGCCGGGCGACCACACGCGGGCGCTGAACGTGGTGATGCGCCAGCAGTGGGGACAGGGCTTCTTCGGCTCCGCCAGCGCGCTGGGGTTCACGGTGACGCTGCTGGTGATCGCCACCGCCGTACCCCTGGTGTGGTGGCTGCGGCGCAGGGAGGTGACGGGATGAAGGCCTTGGTGAAGTACGCGGCGCTGACGCTCTTCGCGATCCCGTGGGTGCTCGTGCCCATCTGGCTCGTGGTCGTCAACTCGTTCAAACCCGCGGGCGAGGCCGCCGAACTGGGCCTCGGCCTGCCCAGGACGTGGGCGATCGCCGAGAACTACGGCATCGTGCTCGACCGGGGCGGCTACCTGATGGGGCTGGTCAACAGCCTCAAGGTGACCGTGCCGATCGTGGTGGCCGTGGTGCTCCTCGGCGCGGCGGCGGCGTGGGCGTTCGGGCGCAGCCGGTCGCGGTGGCTGCAGGCGGCGTACTTCGTGATGGGGTTGTCGATCCTGCTGCCGCCGTCGATCATCCCGACCGTCTACCTGTTGCGCGCCCTGTCGCTGGACGGCGGATCGCTCGGCTACGTGCTGACGATGACCGGCTGCCGCCTGGGCATCGTGATCTTCCTGGCGACCGGGTTCGTGCGGGCGTTCCCCCGCGACCTGGAGGACGCCGCCGCCATCGACGGCGCCTCCCGCCCGCAGGTCTTCGTCCGCGTCCTGCTGCCGTTGCTGCGGCCCGTCCTGTTCGTTGGCGGCGTGATCCTGATCATCAACGTCTGGAACGACTTTTTCTTCGCCCTCTTCCTGCTCCAGGGCAGCGCGAACGCCACGCTGCCGCTGAGCCTGTTCCAGTTCGCCTCCGGCACCCTGCAGAGCCTGAACTGGAACCTCGTCTTCGCCCACGTCCTGCTCACCACGCTGCCCCTCGTGGCGGTGTACGTCGTCGCGCAGAAGCGCGTCCTGGCCGGTCTTACGGAAGGTGCACTCAAGGGATGACCACTCACGACTTCGCGCTCGACTGGGTCAGGCGCGAGATCAAGGCGGGGCGCCTGCCGTGCGCGGTGTTCGGCGCCGCCACCTCCGGCGGGATCCAGGTGCTGGAGGCGTTCGGCGAGCACGACGGCCGCCCGACCAGGACCGATGACCATTTCGCGCTGTTCTCGGTGACCAAGCCGCTGATGGGGCTGGTCGCCCTGCGCCAGGTCGAGCGCGGGCTGCTGTCGCTGCGCCGCCCGCTGCGCGACGTGCTGCCGAACTTCGCGCGGCCCGACGTGACGCTCTGGCACCTGCTCACCCACACCAGCGGCATCGCCGAGCAGACGCTCACGCCCGACAGCCTGCTGGAGCACCTCGTCACCGCGCCGTCGATGTTCGAGGCGGGCACGCTCAGCCAGTACTCCAACCTGGCCTTCGCCGGGATCGCGGAGATGGTCCGCGACGTCACGGGCCGCGACGTGGCCGACGTGATCGACTCCGACCTGAACACGCTGGTTCCGGGCGGCGGGCGGATCACGTTCGACCCGGCGTGCGAGGCGGCCGAGGTCCACGGCATCGAACTGCTCGGGCCCGGCTTCGACTTCGACACCTTCGTACGGCTCCGCCACCCCGCGGGAGCGCTGTTCTCCCGCGCCGAGGACCTCCTGGCGCTGGGCGGGGCGCTGCTGCGCGGCGACCGCGAGCTGATCCACCCGACCACCCTGGCCGCCATGACCACCCCGCAGACGACGGGCCTGGTCAAGCTGCAACCAGACCCGGTCAACGCCGGCCAGGACTGGGGCCTCACCTGGAACCTGCGCAACTCGGCTCCCGGCCTGCTGGAGCGGCGCCTGTACGGGCACGGCGGCGCCTCGGGCTGCCAGTGGTGGATGTACCCGGAGCAGGACGCCTGCTTCGTGCTGCTGATCAACGTGATGGCGCCGAGCCTGTCCGGCGTCGACGTCGACGGCCTGCACAACGCCTTCACCACCGGGCTCGATGCGTGAACCGCGATTCGGGGGTCCAGGTCTCGGGCGCGCAGACGCCCTACATCCGTCCGGCTCCGTCCGGAGCGAGGGCGGGCCTGACGTGTGGTCTGGCGGATCCGGTGGGCGTGGACGAGCCCAGGCTGTCATGGGATGCCCGGCTGCCCGCGGCGGCCGCCGTCACCGTGTCCGCGGACGGGCGGGAGGTGTGGCGGTCGTCCGTGCCCGCCGGGTCGAACGTCGTGGACGTGCCGGGTGATCGGCTGGCGCCGCTGACGCCGTACACGTGGAGTGTGGAAGGACACGCGACCGGAACGTTCACCACGGGCCTGCGGGGAGAGTGGACCGCTCCGTGGCTGGCGGGAGACCCGCGGGCGGCGGTGAGCCTGCGCGGATCCCTCACCGGGCGGCCCGGCCGCGCGTGGCTGGCCGTCACCGCGCTGGGCCTCTATCGGGCGCTGCTCAACGGGGTACGGCTCGGCGAGGAGGAACTGGCCCCCGGCTGGACCGACTACGGCCACCGGACGCGCTACCGGCTGCTGGAGCTGACGGAACTGCTCGTACCCGGCGAGAACGAGCTGGAGCTGTGGCTCGCTCCCGGCTGGTACGCGGGCCACGTCGCCGGCGGCGGCCCGCGCCGCTACGGCGACCGGCCCGCCGCCAGCGCCCAGGTGCTCGTGCGGGACTCCGGCGGGGTTCGCCGCGTGGCCGCCACGGACACCACCTGGACCGTGCGTGATCTCGGTCGTCCACGGGCCGACCTGGTGATGGGCGAGACCGTCCAGGCTCCTTCGCCGCAGGTCACCGCCGCCCGGGAGATCCCGGCTCCGGAGATCGTGGTGGAGGCCGACCCCGCTCCCCCCGTGCGGGTGATCGGCACGGTGCCCGCCGTGTCCGTGACCGAGCCCGTGCCGGGCGTCCAGGTGGCCGACTTCGGGCGCAACGTCGTCGGGCGCGTACGGCTGCGCGTCGACGCGCCCGGCCCGGTACGGATCGTGGTGCGGCACGGGGAGGAGCTGACCGCGACCGGGCGGCTCTACACCGACAACCTGCGCACGGCGGACCAGCGTGACGAATTCGTCCTCGGCCCCGGCCCGCACGTCGCGGAGCCCGCGTTCACCCTGCACGGGTTCCGCTACGCGGAGGTCACCGGCTGGCCGGGCACGATGACGCCGGACGACCTGGAGGCGGTGCTGCTGTCCTCGGCGCTGGCCGTCACCGGCTCGCTGACCGTGAGCGACCCCGCCGTACGGCAACTGGTGGCCAACATCGGCGCGTCGGCGGACGGCAACCTGGTGAGCGTGCCGACCGACTGCCCGCAGCGCGACGAGCGGGCCGGCTGGACGGCCGACATCTCGGTGTTCGGCTCGACGCTCAGCTTCCTGCGGCACACGCAGGCGTTCCTGTCCGGCTGGGTGACGACGCTGATCGACGGGCAGCGGGCGGACGGCGCCGTCCCGCATGTCGCGCCGGTCCTGCCCGAGTACGGATACGACTCCCCCGTCTGGTCCGACGCGCTGGTCGAGGTGCCGTGGCTGCTGTGGCGGCGTTACGGCGACGACCGTACGCTGCGCCGCGCGTACGACCCGATGCGGCGCTGGGTCGACTACTGCCTGGCCCAGGCCGAAGGGGGCATCAGGCCGGGCAGGGCCCTGGGCGACTGGCTGGCCCCCGGCACGGTCGAGACGCCCAAGAGCCTCATCGCCACCGCCGCCCTCGCCCGCAGCCTCCGCCTGGTCGCGCACGTGGCCGACGTGCTCGGCGAGCCGCACGCTCCGGAGTACGGCGAGGCGTTCACCCGCGTGTCGGGCGCCTTCCAGCAGGCCTTCCTCAACGGGCCGAGGCTGCACACCGAGACGCAGACCGGCTACGCCGTCGCCCTCGCCTGGGACCTGGTCCCGCCGGAGGACCGGGCCGCGTCGGCGCAGGCGCTGGCCGAGCAGGTCCGCGCCGACGGGCACCGGCTCATGACGGGCTTCGTCGGCACTCCCCTGCTGCTGCCCGTACTGTCGGAGACCGGCCACCACGACCTGGCCTGCCGGATCTTCAACCAGGAGGGCTATCCGTCCTGGCGCTACCAGCTCCGCGCCGGGGCGACGTCCATGTGGGAGCGCTGGGACGCCTGGCACCACCGGCACGGCCTGCAGACACCGGCCATGAACTCCTTCAACCACTACGCCTACGGCTGCGTGGGCGACTGGCTGTTCCGGCACGTGGCGGGGCTGGGCGACGACCCGCGCGGGACGGGGGGCGGCTTCGGCGAACTGCTGCTGCGTCCCGGCCCCGTCCCGCTGCTGCGCCAGGCGCACGCCCGCTACGCGAGCGCGTCGGGGACCGTCGAGTCGGGCTGGCGGGACGGGCCGGACGGCGTCCAGTTCACCTTCGCCGTGCCGGAGGGCGTGAGCGCCCGCGCGGTGCTGCCCGTGCGGGGCGCCTGGGACGGGATGACCGTCAACGGCACCTTCCTCATGGGCCTCGGCGAGCAGTTGCCGACCACCAGGCTGGCCGACGGGGGCTGCGCCCTGAACCTGCCACCGGGCCGCTGGTCGTTCACGGCCCCCGCGGCGGCCACGGCTCACCTGCTCCAGGAATGGGACGACCTGGGCCGGTGACCTGCCGCGCACCCGACACCACGTCGACCGGTCCGCTCCCCGCCCACGCCTGAAGGAGGTGAACAACATGGCCCAGGTCCTCGAACCGCGGACCCTGACGACGGAAGCCACCTCGGCCGAGGTGGGGTTCAGTTCGCTGGGCATCCTCGCGCACTGCCACGGGCACCCGCTCACGGGCGGGCGACGTCCCGGGGTTGTCCGCCCCCCAGCGCCGCGAGCCCGGCCGCCACGCAGACCAGCGGGATGGCCGGGACGACGTAACGCACGTCGAAGCCGGCGGTGAAGAGCGGGGCCAGAATCAGCGCGGTGGCCGCGAGGGCGGGAAGCAGGGCGTCGTGGCGGCGCCGTATCAGCGCCGTGGCCAGGGCGCCGGCGAGCAGCACGAGCAGCAGCGGGATCGGCAGGTAGCCGAACCGCTGGTAGACGCGGAGCAGACCGGCGTACGGCTCGGCGACGCGCGGCTGGACCGCTTCGCCCTCGTAGGCGGCGGCGGCGCTGTCCTTGAGCGGCCGTGGCTCGAAGGGGAACCAGTACGGGTTGGTCTTCCTGACGGCGACGCTTCTGTCGGTGGTGCGTTCCCAGCGCAGCAGCCAGCGCATGTCCCTGCCGACCGCGGCGAGGTAGTCGCCGGGCTGCGCGGCGACGGCCGTGCGGGCGAACTGCCCGGCCAGGGCGTTCCTGTCCTCGCCCGGCACCTTGTACAGCGGAGACGCCGGCTGCCACAGCCAGAACGGCGCCGCCGGTCGCTCGCCGACGGGCTGATCGGGGCACAGGACCGCCAGCCGGGGCTCGGGCTTGATCACCGAGCAGTCGGCGAAGCTCATCGTGCGCGACCACAGGAAGATGCCCTCGGACTTGGTGAGCCCGAAGGTGCCGCTCGTGGCCGCCATCCAGCAGGCGTAGGCGACGAGCGGCGCGGCGGCCGCGAGCACGTGGGGGATGAGGGCGTGCCGGCCGCGCCACAGCAGGTAGGCGGCGGTGAGCAGCAGGACGACCGCGCCGATCGTCCTGGTGAGCGTGGCCAGCGCGAGCAGCAGCCCGGCGCAGGCCCCCGACACGGGCGTGATCCGGCGCAGCAGGATCACGATCCCGCCCGTGGCCAGCACGGTGAACAGGGCGTCCGCCATGATCATGTGCTCCAGCAGGATCAGGAACTCGTCGTACAGCACGGGCGTGACCGCGAGCGTCGCGCCCCAGCCGGGCAGGCCGTGCCGGCGCAGCAGCGCGTACGCCGCCACCGCCAGGCCCAGGCCGAGCAGGTGCTGGACGGTGGTCACCAGCGCCAGGCTCTGCCCCGGGCCGAGCACGGCCAGGAATAAGGAGTACCCGAGTGGCCGGAACGTTCCAGGGACGGGTTCGGCCGCGGACCTGAGGTAGGTGAAGGAGTCGGCCCAGAAGAACAGGGCGGGCGGGTAGCCGTGGATCGCCAGACCCCGTAAGGCGATGGCGGGCACCAGCACCGCCAGAAACGGGATATGTCTGGACATGGGCAGCAGCAAGCTCGGCACGAGGCTCCTCGGGGGTGCCGGAGTAGGCCTTCCGGCAGACTCCGGGGCGGCATGGCGGCTGCCGACGGGGCGAGCGTTCACGGGCGGCCGCGATCGGCCCTTCTCCGGTACGGCCCGCCCACGTCTACAGCCGGGTGCGACTTGCGTAACTCCAGGTCAGTTCTACCTCAAGCGAACCTGGAGTCACAACCCTCAAGGGAACACAGTTTCGAAAAGGCTGCCTAATATCGTCCTTAAGGCCGATACAGAATTACCGGCCGCCGCCGGACCGTCGACTCAGGACCAGCTGGGTGCGAGGAAGATCAGCCAGGTGAGCAGGGGCGCGATGACGATCATGCTGAATCCCCAGCGCATGAGTCCGCGGAAGACGTAGTCGC
>NZ_JBITIO010000028.1:0-74594 GCF_044459065.1 Nonomuraea sp. NPDC050394
CGCTGCTGCCCGCATCGAGCTACCGCGATCGTGCAGGCCATCCTCGTACTTCAGACTGCTGAAGATGGCCGCTGATCAAGATGGAAAAGGCTCACAGAACTTCGGGCATCAGTGCATACGACTCCGGAAATTGACAACCGGCCCAGGGACGATCACGCGGAAGGTGTTTCACAGGTCCGTTTCAAGAGCCTGGCTGCTCGCACCGACCTATGAAACGGCCGATGCCCAGGGCGGCATCGGTCTCGGCGGCTGTGCATCATGTGACCACTCATGAAACGCACCGAACAGGCGACACGCCAGGCACGGCGATGAGGGAATTTGCCGTTGCGCGCTCGAGCCACTTGGTCGGCGTCTCACGCGTGCGAATCGAGACGGCGCCGCAGGCTGTCTGCTGGCGGGGGATCTGGGTGCCGCGTGTGCTGGACGAGGATCGTCATCGGACGCAGCGTGGCAAATGTACCTCGATGCGGGTTCCCTGCCCATCTGGGCTGTCGATGCGGATGCGGCCGCGGTGCGCATCGACGATGGCCGCCACGATGGCCAAGCCGAGCCCGCTGCCGCCGCTCGCCCGGCTACGGCTTTTGTCAGCCCGGTAGAAGCGGTCGAACACGTACGGCAGGACCTCATCAGGAATGCCCGGCCCCTGGTCGGTCACTCGTAGCACCACTTCGTCGCCTTCCGGGGCCAGATCGAGGTGGCAGGAGATGCCGGGGTTGGTGTGCATGCGCACGTTGCCGAGCAGGTTGCCGACGAGTTGGCTGAGCTGCTCCTCGTCGCCTACGAGCGTGATGCGTTCGTGGATGTCCCAGGTCAGCGGCCGCCCGGGCTCGACCGCGGCGGCGTCGCGGCAGCAGTCCAGGACGACGCTGGTCAGGTCGAAGGCCTGGAAGTCGGTCTCGTGTTCTTGGTCGAAGCGGGCGAGCTGAAGCAGCGACTGCACCAACCTGGCCATGCGCCGCACCTCGGCGTGCATCCGCTCGACCGCCTCCCGCTTGGCGACGGCGTCCGGCAGAGCCTCGCTGAGGTAGAGCTCCGCGTAGGCACGGATGGACTGGAGCGGGGTGCGCAGTTCGTGAGAGGCGTCGGCGACGAACTGCCGCAGCCGGCCTTCGGAGGTGTCGCGCCCCTCGAAAGCGGCCTGGATCTGGTCGAGCATGCGGTCCAGCGCGACGGCCAGGCGGCCGACCTCGGTTCGGGTGCTCAGCGGCGGTTCGCCGGACCGGCTCAGACGATGGGTGAGGTCGCCAGCGGCGATGAGGTCCGCCGTACGCGCCGCGCTCTCCAGCGGACGCAGCTCGCGGCGCACGATCCAGGCGCTGAGCAAACCCAGGATGGTGACTCCGAGCACTTCGACGATGACGACGACGGCGACCATGGTATGGACGGCGTCCTCGGTCTCGTCCAGGCTCAGCCCGATCACCCCCACGTGCCCGCCGGCGAGCAGGGTGGTCATCACCCGGTAGCTGCGCGCCGCGCCCGAACCGGTGCCTGGCACGGTCACCCGTTCTCCCGGGGCGGGAAGCGGCAGGGCGAGCGCCGGGCCGGGGCCGCGGGGCGTTCTGCCCGGCTCCAGGACGGCGAGGTAGAGACTGCCGAAGGAGGTGCGCTCGGGAGGGATCAGCCGGCCGGGAAGGTCGTGCTCGATGGTGGCCAGCGCGCGCAGGCCGGAAACGGTGGTGGCAAGCTGGGCGTCCACCCGCTGGTGCAGCGAGCCGATCAGGACAACGAGCGTGGCCGAGCCGGTCACCGCAAGCACCAGCACGCACAAACCGACCACCAATACGGTCAGGCGGAGCCGCAACGGTTGCCGGGCTGGACGGCTCATGACGCGGCGGGCTGCAGGCAGTAGCCGACGCCTCTGCGCGTGTGGATCAGCGGCGGCCCCAACGCGTCGATCTTGCGGCGTAGATAGCTGATGTAGGTGGCCACCACGGTGTCATCGCCGCCGAAGTGGTAACTCCAGACGTGCTCCAGCAGCTGAGCCCGGGTCAGTACCCGTCCCGCGTGCAACATCAGGTAGCGCAACAGCCGGTATTCGGTGGGCGACAGCTCGATCGGCACATCGCCGCGCCGTACCCTGTAGCTCCTGGTGTCCAGCGCCAGGTCGTCCACCCGGAGCACGTAGTCGTCGGGCTGCCGTCCCCGCACGCGGCGCAGCACCGCATCCACCCGCGCGGCGACCTCGTCCAGGCCGAACGGCTTAGCGATGTAGTCGTCACCGCCCGCAGCCAGCCCGGCGACCACGTCCTTGCGGCTGGCCCGCGCGGTCAGGAACACCACCGCGACCTCAAGACCGTCGGCGCGGATACGGCGCAGCACTTCGAAGCCGTCCAAGTCGGGCAGCATCACGTCGAGCAGGATCAGCTCCGGCATGAACATGCGAGCCGCAGTGAGCGCCTGCAGCGCGGTAGTGGCGGTACGCACCTCGTGCCCGATGTGGCGCAGGAAGCGGGAGACGGCGTCCACGATGGCGGGTTCGTCGTCCGCCACGAGCAGCCTGGCCGCTCTGACCGGCGGGTCTGCTGGTTCGAGAATGATGCTTCTCCTCGCGATGGGGATCCTCGCGCAGCGGCGTGCCTTCATGGGAGTTGCATGTGAAAGGTCAGCCGCGAAGACCGTCGGGCGCCGTCCGGCACCATGCTTGGAACGGCAGCGGCCCCAGCCAGGCGGCCTGCCTGTGATCCAGTCACCCGCCTTGGAGCGTATCTTGTCCACGTTGCTGTCGCCTGGGCCGGTTCGCCTACCGGCGCGTACGGCACATCTCCGGCACCTGGGTACTCGTCCCGGGCAGGTCGCCCCGAACGCTGACAGGAGATGGTAGATGACCAACCGCGCCGACGCGCAATCCTTCGACCGGATCGCCCAGGAGTACGAGCGATTGCACGAGCTTCAGGGCGACAACCTTGGGAAGTGGCTGCCAGAACTCCTGTCAGCCGGCGGCCGACGGGCGCTGGACCTGGGCTGCGGCACTGGCAAGCACACGCTGGTCCTCGCTGAGCGGTTCGCGCACGTTGACGCCGTCGACCTTTCCGGTCCGATGATCGACCTGGCTCAGGCCAAACGCGCCCGGGACAACATCACCTACCGGCAAGCAGATCTTCTCAACGTCGGGGACATGGGCCACTACGACCTCGTACTCAGTGTCGCGACCTTGCACCACGTTCCTGACCTGCGGGCCGCCTTGCACCACATCGAAACGCTGGTCGCCCCCGGCGGGCGGGCCGTGCTCGTCGACACCGTCTCGCCACGACCCGCCAACCCGCGTTGGTGGCTCTACGGAGGCGCGGTGCGCAAGCTCCTTCGCAACCTCGTCCGGCGGAACCAGGCGCAGGCGTGGGAGATCTTCCGGCTGTCCACCGGAGCATGGCTGGATCATCGGGTCAGCGACCGCTACCTCAGCCGGGAACAGTTCGAGCGGATCTACCGAGAGGTCTTCCCCACCGCCCGTTTCCGTAATGTGGGCCCGCACGCCATGATCTGGGACGCCCCTGAGACCGCAGATCCGGCTCCACGTTCATGATCACACGAAAGGCCGCTGTCGGACGGACAGGCCTGCCACGCGAGCACTGGAATGGGTGCATGGGCGCTACGATGACCGGCCGTTGATCACTTTGGAGGTTCAAGTGGCATTTCGGGTGCTATGCGTGCATGCGCATCCAGACGACGAGGCGATCTGGACCGGTGGAACCCTGGCCAAATACGCCGATGAGGGCGCCAGGACCGCCGTCGTCACGTGCACGTGGGCCCAGGGAACCCAACGGGCCGCAGAGCTGGAGCGTTCCCTGGACATCCTCGGCGCCGGCAAACCGAGGTTGCTCGGCTACGCCGACGCCCGCAAGCCCGAATCCGCGTCCGGCAGCCCGCGTTTTCTGGACGTGCCGCTCAACGAGGCGGTGGGCCGGGTCGTTGAGCACATCAGGGAGTTCAGGCCTGATGTCGTGCTCACCTATGACGGCTACGGCTCATACGGAAATCCGGATCACGTGCAGGTACATCGGGTGACCATGGCCGCGGTCGAAGCGGCGGGGTACGACCAGCTCTACCGAGGTCTGGGCGATCCCTGGCGGCCGCGCGCCCTCTACCTGGCGACCATCCCGCGGTCCGTCGTAGTGTCACAGTGGCAAGCGGTGTTCGGAACGTTTCCTGAACCGGACCAGAAGCTGCCAGGCGTCCCCGACGAGCAGGTCACCACCCACCTCGACGTCGGACGGTGGTCCGAGCGCAAGTGGGCGGCCATGCATGCGCATGAATCTGAGGTCGGGCGTGGTGCGTCGATGACCTTGCTCACGTCACTGCCGGAACAGGCACGCGCTCAGATGCTGGCGAACGAGTGGTATCGACGCGTCTCCTACACCGGCGCCCCGCTGACCACCCTCTCGGACTCTTGAGCGCTTGAGGCGACCACACCCGGCAGCCACGCGAAGCCGCACATCAAGCCGCCAACCCCCACGCCGAGGCCGGTCAGCCAGGATGCCGGGATATCGCCATGTCCCTCATCCGTGATGACGCGCTCATCCTCATCCTGGATATCCGCGCACGCCGTTCTCGCTTGGCTACTGTGGGCCTGCTTCCGGCTCTTGCCGCTCCTTGGTTGAGCTCGGGGAGGATATCGGCCGGTCGGCGTGCGGGAGCGGTTGTTCGGGGTCGGTGGCCAGGTCGCCGTTCTCTGCGCGGGTCATCGCGGCGATCGCCTGGTCCCGGCTGTAGGTGCCGGGCCGCCACGACAGCACCCATCGGCCGCGAGGTTCGGCTTTGGCCACCTGCTTGCAGCGGTCGCTGGTGATCCACTCCTTGTCGAAGTGCAGTGTCATGGCCCCAGGGTAGGCAATCCGATGCAGAAACGATCAAGGCTGGTGTGCGTGATGGTGCGGCCGCTCACGCGGTGGTGCGCATGTGATGCAGGGCCGCGTCCAGGCTGTCGTGCAGGGGCAGGAACTGATCGAGGCCGGTCAGCCAGATGACGCGCAGCCGGTGGGGGACGGCGCTGGTGACGGCGAGCCGGCCGCCGTTGTCCCGGAGGCGGTTGGTGGCCTCGATCAGCAGGGACAGGCCGCTGGAGTCCAGGAAGGTCACCGCCGCCAAGTCGATGATCAGACACAGGCCGGGCCGCTGCAGGAGGTGGAGGATCTCGGCGTGCAGAGGCGGCAGGGTGGAGGCGTCGATCTCGCCGTCGACGGTCACGACGGTGACGCCGCCGGCCTCGCTCAGCGCGTATTCCACGCCAACCTCCAGATGATCCACACCAACCCTACGGCAATCCCATTCAGCCCACGACGGTCGCCGGAGAGCGGTCCTTCCAGGCCGGTGTGTCCCAGCTCAGCCCCGTCGCCATGTCGTGTCCACGTGCCTGCGAGCTCTGCCGGCCCACCCTCTTGTCACCCTCCACAGCACCCTGCGGCCGCAGTGCTTGGTCCTGGGTTGGGCTCAGGTCAGGGCGAACCGCAGCGTGACGCGGGTGCTGGCGTTTGCGGTGCTCATGGCGGTGTCCGCAGTGGTGTCCGCAGTGAGGGTACGGGCGATGGTGCGGGCGATCCACAGCCCGCGCCCGCCGGGGACCGGCTTGAGGGGCAGATCGGCGGACAGGTCGCCGGCGACCACGGTGGCCGGGTTCGTCCAGTGACCACGATCGCGGACTTCGACGACGAGGTCGCCGTTGTCGCGCCAGATCCGCAGCCGAGCCGGAGCGCGCCCGTGGGTTACCGCGTTGGTGGTGATCTCATTGATGGCGATTATGGTGTCGGGGATCAGACTCGGACGCATCCCCATCCGGCGCGCGGTCGCGGCCGCCAGCTGGCGGGCGGCCCCCAACCGGCCCAACGTCACCATCACGCTGACCGGCCCGTTACCATCCGGCTCCGGGCCGAACTCGTTGTTCGCCACCTCTCGCGTCTCCCACCCCATCCGGCTCGCCATCAGCAGCCGCGATCACCCTAGGCGCTTGCCCCCGTGGTTCCACCCCTGCCCCCCTGCCCGTGAATGGCGTGAACATCCGAGCCGGGGCGCGGCGTCGGGCGATCAGGTGTCCCTGAACAGCGGGGCTTTGGTCGATGGCACCCTGATTGAGGCGGCCGCCGAGCTGGTCGACCCCACGCGGCCCCGGCCTGACGTGAACCCGCGCCGAGCAGGTCGTGGCATCCTCGCCGCGGGCCCGGGCACATCATCGCCGTCCCGGCCGGGATCACCGGGCGCAGCGTGCACGTCTGGCACGGACGAAGCCGGCTCGCCGACCTCGTCGGCGAGCTCACCCTGCGCTCGCCGGAGTTCAGCTCCTGGTGGAACGACCACCGCGTGCTACGCCGCACGCACGGCACCAAGCACTACCACCATCCCCTCGTCGGCGAGCTGCACTTCCACTACGAGTCCCTCCAGCCTCCGGGCGACCCCGACCAGACCTTGTGCGTCTACAACGCCGAGCCGGGCTCCCCGACCGCGCAAGCGCTCCGGCTCCTCAGCAGTTGGGCGGCGCCCACCGCCGCACCTTGACCGAGCACCTCGGGTACGAACGGAAATCACGGTGGGAAGGGCGGCTCCACGCCGCTAACGGGGATTTCCGTTCCGATGCTCGTCGTGCCCCGAGCCGCCGCCAGTGCGGCGGATCAGATCCCGCGCGACTACTTTCCTGTGAGGAAAAAAGATGGTATTTTCCTCACAGGAAAGTAGTCGACTCAGGGGATGGTCCCATGAACCAGAACGACGCCCAGACTTCGCTCGACGACATCCACCGCCTCCAGGACAAGACCCGGCAGCAGCTCCTCCGCCAGAGCTTCGCGCTTCCGCGCGTGCTCCTGTCCGCGCTCGGCCTCTTCATCGCCTTCGCGACCATCGACCTGCCACACCCTTGGGACTTCGTCGGCCTGGCGCTCGGGACGGTCCTGTACATGGGCGTGGGGATCGTCTACGAGCACTGGGCCTCGGTCCGCCGCAAAGCCACCCGTCAGGAGATGCTGTTCCACTGCGGGCTGCTGGCCTGCATCATGGCGGCCTTCATCATCGGCCGGATCGCCACCTTCGCGTTGTTCGACCTGCCGCCTCAGGGGCTCTTGTCACAGGCCGTCGCGGGCGCGATCGTGGCGGCCGTGGCCTACCTTGCGGCCACGCCCGTGAACCGCTCCATCATGAAGTCGATCGTCCAGCAGGGCAGCGGGGTCGCCTGATGGATCCGCTCTTCGATGAGTTCCTGCACGTCCCGGCGCGTCTGTCGGTCGTGGCGCTGCTGGCGCCGGCCGAGTGGGTGGACTTCGGCTTCCTCAGAGACTCGGTCGGCACCAGCGACTCGGCGCTGTCCAAACAGGTCTCCGCGCTCACCGCCGCCGGATACGTCACCGTCCGCAAGGACCAGGACAAGCGGGCACGGCGTACGTACGTGCAGATCACCCCGATGGGACGGCTGGCCTTCCAGCGACACGCGGCAGCCCTGGAGCGGATCGTCGCCCTCGCCCGCGATTCCGCCGGCCAGTCCACCACCGACTAGATGGCGGCTGTGGGACGGGCAGCGGGATGACATCTCCCCTTGCTGCCCGAAGATCGCGAACGCTGCAGGTTTGAGGTACCCGCGAGTAACTTAGCTGGAGGCCTCAGCGGTTCGTGCGGTCCGGGGACCGATTCGCCGGGGTAGTGACGCGAAGGAACGAGCCGTTGGTCAGCGCGTTCCTCGGTCGCGACGGCGTCGGGCGGCGCGGATTTCGGCGTCGGCGACGTCGTCGGCCAGCAGGGTGTAGAGCTGGGAGGTCTCGGCGGAGGCGTGGCCGAGGCGGCGGCGGACGAGCGGGGGCCATGCCGCCGCAACCACCGCCGGTCCCAGGAACGGGGACCGGCGACCGATCAACTTGGCACGCCTGATGCCCCGTGCTCGCCGGGCTGGCACGGGAACACCACGTAGATTTCTTGTCGGCCGGACGTGGTGGTGGGGGAGAGGTCATGATGTCCTGGTCATGAGGAAAAGTCGCCGGCTTCTGGTCGCTGCCGTTCTGATTGCTGTTGCGGCCGGCCTGGCGGTTTTCGCTTTCGTGGCGGGGTTGGAGCTTGCCGATCAGCTCGCCGGAGTTGTCGGCGCGATCGTGGCGGTGCTCGGCGTGTGGTTCCTCCTGCACCCACCGCGCCCGGTGAGCGGGCCCTCGGCGGAACGGCGCCTGCCGCCAGCGCGCCACCGGCGCGGCCCGTGGCCGATCGCGGCGGCCAGCGGGGCCGCACAGCGGTGGTCTGGATCGCTCTCCTGGTCGTGCTCGCGGCTGGTGGCGTGGGCCTGTCCGTTTGGAACCTTTCGAAAGCACAGGTGCCCCGGACCAGCCAGGTATCGAAGCGCGCGAGTCCTGCCGTACCGCCCGGGAAGGTGTGGGTCGCGGGACAGATCCTGTCGCATCGCAACAGCAACGTGTACACAGTCGCTTTCAGCCCAGATGGGCGGTCCCTGGTTTCTGGGGGAGCGGACGACATGGTGCGCTTGTGGGACGTGGCCACGGGCCGGCAGAGCGCGGAGTTGTCCGGGCACACCTCGACGGTCTGGTCGGCGACATTCAGCCCGGACGGACGGACCGTCGCCAGCGGGGGCGGAGACGACGTGATCAGGCTCTGGGACCTCGCCACAAACGAGACAGGCGGCGCGTTGTCCGGGCACACCGCCGGCGTGCGCGCGCTGCGGTTCTCTCCCGACGGGAGCACCCTTGCCAGCGGCGGTGCGGATGACACGCTGCGGTTCTGGGACATGCGAAGCGGCCAGGGCACGGCCGTCTTCGCGGCGGGCGATGTGGTGGAGTCGGTGGACTTCAGCCCGGACGGCCGCATCGTCGCGGCCAATGTGGCGGGCAGCGCGGCACGGACGTGGTCGGTCGCCACGGGCCGTCCGCTCGTCACCGCGGCTGGGCACACGGCACGCCTGGACGCTGTCGCGTTCAGTCCCGGTGGAGAAATCCTCGCCGGGGCGAGCGGCGGTGATCCGGTCATCCGGCTCTGGGACGCCTCCACCGGCGTGCTCGTCGCCACCTTGGACGGGCACACGCACGGCGTCTACTCCCTGGACTTCTCACCCGACGGCCGCCGCCTGGTCAGCGGCGGCCTCGACGACATGGCACGCGTCTGGAACGTTGCCACCCGCGAGCAGGAAGGCGTTCTGCACGGTCACACCGACAGCGTCCGGGCTGTCGACTGGAGCCCGGACGGATGGACGATTGCCACCGCGAGCAGCGACAACACCGTACGACTGTGGCATTCCCCATGACATGCCAGGCCAGCCCCGCGGTCACCTTCATCCGCCCGCCACGCCGACGATGCGACGCAGAGGGCGGGCTGTCCAGGGAGGAAACCGCCATCTCCCCACGATGACGACTCGCGGCCGAAAAGCCGCCCGCTGTAGCGAACCCGTAACCCAGCAGCATCCACTCCAGGCGGGGGCCGGCAGCCGATCCGGCTCGCCTTGTGGTGCCCAGCCCGATCCGGCGGTGGGGCGGATGCCGAGCGGTCCGAACTCGTCGAAGGCGAAGGTGCGCTCGGGCCGCCTGATCGACATGTTCTCCGAACGCGACCTGCCTACCGGCCCACCGCCCCACCAGCCCTAAGGCCTAGCCGGTTGCGCGCACTTCTATCCGTGGCGCGTGAGGAATGGCCGGTCACCGGTAGTCGGCCACGGCGGCGAGATACAGGCCCAGGCCGGTGGCCGCGGCGCCCGCGCGTGTCCGCCCGCGCCTTGACCCCGCTCGCCCCAGAGCGGTGACAGCGCTGCGGTCGGTCACGACCTCCAGTGCGACGGCGGCGGCCGGTAGCGCCACCGGTTGGTGAGAGCCGCAGGGCGTCGTCGGTGATTCCTGGAGAATCACCGCTCGGTCTTGTGCTCTCGACGGTTGAGGCGGCGATGCACGCCAGCCACGACGGCCCCATCGCCACCGACCTACGGCGGCTGTCGCCCGCCGACGCCGACGCCGTGCAGACCGCCACCGTGCAACGCGCAGGTCTCGGCGCCTTCTACGCGCCGGTCAACGCACGGGACGCCTACGACTCGTCATTCACCTGCCACATGTCACCGGCGACGACCCCGACGAGACCGCACTCGCCTGCTCGCCCAAGGAGGTACGGGAGGTGTTCTCCCACTACACGCCTCAATAGGATGAGCAACCGCCAGATCCCCGCCGCCAAAAGGCCGAGATCTGCACAGTCGGGGTCCCTGCCCGGGTGACGTGTGCTTTGTCCCATATTCCTGGGCGTGGGTCGGTCAGCCGACATGGACGATGGGCCGGGTTCGGCGTGACGCAGAACTTCGGGGGACAGGGCGGGATGTCGCCAGCCTCCGAATGGAGGCCGCGATCACGGCCGGCGTCTGCCCGGTGCCCATCCCCCTATGGCCCCGTGACCTGCACCTAAGAGGTGGCCGGTGGGGCGACGATCAGCTCAGTGTCCGGGTCGTGGTCGATGTGCGGAGGACCAGCGACGATCATGGTGGCTCGAGCCCACGGCTGTTCTCGTAGCAGGAACGGCAGTTCCTGCAGCAGCCAGTTCGCCACGTGCTCACGCTGTTGGGGGGAGTCACCGTCACGGACGGCAAGCAAGCGCTTTTGCACACCGAGGTCGCCCTGCATCCACACCGATGCGTCCAGCCATGGGGCAAGCTCTTCGCGGATGATGCCGGTGCCCTCGACCCAGACGAACTCAGTGTGGGCGGGGACGGTGATCGAACCGGGCCTGTGATGGCTGATCCAGGCATCAGGGCGGAAGTCCACCGCTTCACCCCGGTGCAGGGGTCGCAGGATGTCATCGACGAGCACGGCGCCCCAGTCGAAGTAGGCGTGGTTCCAGGCGATGTCGTCGGTGTGGACGATGGCGGAGTTGGCTACCGTCTTACATAGCCGCTCGGCCAAGGTCGTCTTGCCTGCGCCTCCCCGGCCGTCGATCGCGATCACCCGTGGACGCCCGATGACCTCGGCAGACGCATCACGTAACCGCTGCACGGCGTCAAGCACGGTCACCACCCGCCAGCCGACGGCTGCGGTCTCACCTGGATGTAGACGCATCGACGATCTCCGGGGATGAGGACCGAACCACTATAGCCTTCCTGGCCAACCTTCCCTCCTATCGGATCTCCGTGGCAGGTGCGGGGTGGCCGGTGCCGGGCAGTCGGTGATCGGCTTCACTTCCCGATCCACGAGGAGTAGCACATGACCATCACCGGCATCATCACCGCGATCGTGATCGGCGCCATCATCGGAGCGCTCGGCCCGCCTGGTCGTCCCGGGCAAGCAGCACATCCCCATCTGGCTGACCATCGTGGTCGGCATCGTCGCCGCCTTCATCGGCACCGCCATCGCGGGCGCGTTCGGCGTCGCCACGACAGGCGGCATCGACTGGATCGAGCTGCTGCTCCAGATCGCCGTCGCCGCCGTCGGCGTCATCCTCACCGTCAGCCTGTACGGCAGGCGCGGCGTACGCAGGTGACCGCCGAGGAGTGAAGGACGATGACATTGCAGTTCGACAGTGAGTGGATCACCAGCTACAGCTGCAAGCAGGTGGCGAAAGCCGAACCCCGCGGCCGATGGGTTCTGTCCTGGCGACCGGGTGCCTACAGCCGGGACCAGGCGATCGCCGCGATGACCCGCGCGGAGAGCGGAGACTTGGCCACCGACCCCGAACTGCCGCTCCCGCACGGCGATGGGCCTACGCTTTCCCTGAGCTCCCCAAAGGAGCAGAACAGCGGCTCGGACTGGTAAGGCGGACGCCACGGTGAGAGCACAGGCGCGCCTACTCGGCGTTTCCGCGGGCGAGTGAGTCGACGAACGTCTCAGCCTCGGCAAGGCTGAGCTGCTTTTGGTCGCGGACTAGGAAGATGGCCGCCTTCCGCTGTCCCTCGGCCAGGAATTCGGTGACCGGCCCGGTCAGGTCCTCCGGCCATCGGCCCGGGAAGTCTGGCATGAGTTCGCCGCGGCGCAGCGTGCGGGCCATGTGCAGAGCGTCCGGTCCGGAGACCTCGGCTTCCTTCTTGAGAAGCTTGACCGCCTCGTCGAACTGTCCGGCTTCGATGAGGTCGTGGGCCTTGGCCTGGATCTCCACTGGGGTGAACAACGGCATCGGAATGGAGATCCGCACCCTGTTGCCGCGCTGGCGCCAGGCCCGCGCCCCCACGACGATGAGCCCGATCAGGGCCAGAGATAAGATCGACTTCACAGGGTCGAGATCGAACATGCCTGGATTGTAGTGATCAGGCGAAGGTGGGCTCGTGCCGGAGACGAAGGCCCCAGCGCGACAGCCGCCGTCGGTTCGAGGACGGTGTGGTCAGGCGGCGTGCGCCATCTGGACACCATCGCGCGTCCACCGTTGTGAGCCCTTCCTGGCCAGACGTCTGGTCATGAGCGTGATCGTGGCCCAGGTCAGGTGCGCCGCACTGTGGTCAGGGCGGCGTTCGTAGTCGATCACGTTGCGACGGGCGTTCATCCACCACCCGATCGCCCTCTCGACGATCCATCGGCGGGGCAGGACCTGAAAGCCTTGCTGGTGGGCGGGTTTCTTGACGATTTTCAGGGTGAGGCGCAGGAAGCGCTGCGCCCAGGTGACCAGGGCGCCTCTGTAGGCGTTGTCGGCCCAGGCCAGGGTGAGCTGGGGATGATGCTGCCGGAGCTGGGTCAGCATGTCGCGGGCGACCTGGCGGTCGGTGAGGGCCGCCGGGGTGACGATCACCAGCAGCGGCAGCCCTTCCGAGTCGACGGCGACGGTCCTCTTGCGCCCATTCACTCGCTTGGCACCGTCCCACGACCTCGTGGCCTTGGACACGGTGGCGGCGCCGCGCACTGATTGGGAGTCGATGATGGCCGTGACCGGGTTAGGGCAGCGGTCGGCGCGCAGGCGTATCGCGCGGCGCACCTGGTCGCGGATGTGGTCGACGACGCCGGTACGGGCCCAGCGGGCGAAGAAGCCGAAGACGGTCTGAAACGGTGGGAAGTCGGAGGGGAGCGCTCGCCATTTGCAGCCGTTGCCCTGTTGACTGAACTAACTTCGACGATGTCGCGGCGGTGGTGGGCCTCGGGCCGACCACCGCGGCGGGTCTGGCTTGCGGGGGTGGGGAGCAAGGGCTCGAGCAGCGCCCATTCGGCGGTGGTGGTGTCGGAGGGATAGCGGCGCTGGCGGCAACGAGAAGGAGAAACGGGCGAGGGCATGATGAGGGTGCGGTCGTGGCCCGTGATCGTGCCGGAGTTCGTGGCCACGGGCCATGACCGCATCGTGGCTTTCGCGTGCTGGTGGCCAGGCCGGGTGAGGTTGTGTCGTGTTAGCGGTTGCGGGTGAGCACGGCCACCGTGGTGAGCGCGGCCTTTGAAGCCGGTGAAGTGGCCGTCCAGCAGCTGGGCGTAGTCGTCGTCGGGGCAGGCGGCGGCGTAGGGGGCGATGGTGGCAGTATGCAGCAGGCACTGGCCGGTCTCCTTCTCGAGCTTGGCCAGGCTCTGCGACACGGCGGAGGTGGTGAGGTGCAGCATGTCGCCGGCGGCACTGATGGAACCGCCGCGTGCCACGGCGCGCAGGGTCCGCATCAACGCCAGTTCCCTCATGGCCCCGATACTAGGCCGACCCCTTTCCCGTACCCGGAACGCACGACGTGCGCCCACCAGAGGATCACGGCCGAGAGCAGGCAGGCGGCAGTGAACCAGAGCGGGGACACCGCCGGCGCCGCACCCGCCCCCCGGGCGAAGTACGCGACCCTCGTGTAGAGGTCCCCGCCGAGACGGGAGAAGGGGCCGTCGCCGCGCAGCCAGAGCAGGACGGCCACGCCCGCGACCGGGACGAACCCGGCGGCGGCGGTCAGGAGCAGGCCGGTCATGGCCACCCGGAACGTGCGCCGCGTCCCGCGGTGCCCCGCGATCAGCACCAGGAGGGTCACGCCCCCGACGCCGGCGGCGGCCTCCACGCTCCACCAGATCGCCGGCAGCACGTCCCCCACGCGGCGCGCGAGCTGCCGTACCGGCACGTGCGGGGTGATCCACAGCAGGTGGCCGTTGGTCAGGTTGACCAGCGCCGGCACGAGCGGGATCACGCACGCCGCCAGCCGTGCCGACACCACGAGCCGGTACGGCGGGGCCGGCGAGGGCAGCGCCGCCGGGCGGGGCGGGGCGTGACCGTCGTCCGGGCGGGCGAGATCGTGGGCGGAGCGGGCCAGCCAGGTCACCATCAGGGCGCTGGAGGCACCGGCGACCACCTCGCCGTACACGCCCTTGAGACCCTCGACGAGGGTCAGCGGGATCCCCACGAGGACGAGTGCCACCGGCGCGATCAGGGAGGCGACGCCGTACATGACCGTGGTGCGGTGCCAGCGACCGCCCCGCCATTGCGCCATGAGGACGATGACCAGCCAGACGAGGTTCGCCACGGCGGCCAGGTCGGTGGACTCAATCATCCGCCCGGCGCCGCGCCACCCGAGCGCGTAGAAGATCTCCACGGCGATCTGGAGGACATTGGCCGTGACGCCCGCGGCGAGCGCGAGCCCGGCCAGGCCCGTGAGCGGGCGCAACAGGGGGTGGAACGCCACGACGACCCCGAGCGTCACCAGTAGTTCGAGGACCGACGCCCACCAGGGCCATTCCGGAGCGGCGAGGTACACCATCCAGCACGCGACAGACGCGTACAACATCACCCGCAGCGGCCGCCCGCTCCGGTCCGACGCCGGGCGCGGTCCCGAGACCGGGCCACGCAGGCTCTGCCAGAGCGCCCACGCCCACAGGCCGCCGGTCGCCAGCAGGACGAGTACCTTCGGCCACGAGGCCGAGGTGTCCAGGCCGGACAGGAGGCGCGACAGCGTCGGCTCGGGCTCCTCCTCCAGCTCGTAGAAGAGCGTCAGGCGCCACAGAAGCCTGACATCACCACTGACCAGGGCGGATACGGCGGCGGCCAGCACGGTCACCAGGTATCCGCCCGCGACCAGCAGAGCGGGAACGCCTAATCGATGGCGACGCACGGCACCGTTCCAGGGGGATCTCGCGGGGTTTCGGGCGCTTCACCCTAGCGCCCCGGGCCCCCTAACCGATCATCGTCCGGCGGCGTACCCACACGGCGCCCAGCAGTGCGATCACCAAGGCGATCACCACGACGATCGCCGCCGGCAGGATCCAGCCCGGCCAGGCCCCGGCCGGCACGTGGATCGAGGAGGACTCGGGCCGTACCCGGGTCGGCGTGCCCAGGACGGCGAGCAGTTCCGGCGTGACCGGGCCCATGCCCTCGGTCCGCTCCATCACCCGCATCGGCTGGTCACCGGCGGGCAGCACGAGGTTGCCGGAGCACAGCGACGTGGCCAGTCCCGCGTCGGTCGTGCGGGCGAACAGCAGGTACCGGGCGCCCTCGTGGAACGCGAAGCCGCAAGCGGGGCCCTGCGCCCTGGTCGTCACCTCGACGCTCGGGCGTGCGTCGCCCTTGTAGAAGTGATCGGCGCGGAGCGTGGCGATGACCTTCCCGCCGTTCTCCATCGGCTCGATCACGCGGACGCCGGTGGCGGTGCCGGTGAACACGGCCGTCGCCTCGCCGGCCAGTTCCCGCGGCGTGCCCGTCGCGCACGAGCAGGCCATGGCCGCCTCCGCCGGAAGCACGAACATCGCCGATAGGGCGGCGACCGCGAGGAGCCCTCTGAACAAACGCGTCATCATGCCTACCACGACGTACGGCGGCGAAGATCGGTTCGGTGCCGGGAGATCAGCCCGGAGTCGTACCCACCCCTGGGAACCCGGCCCCAGGCCTGGCAGACGGCCGTCATCACCGACTACCTCGGCTTCGGGGACGGCGGCCCGTACCCGTGGGCGGAGGCGTGGGGGCCTCGCCACCCCGACCGCGGTCTGCACGACTGGACCCAGGAAGGCCGCACCCTGACCCACCAGTTCCCCGAGCCCACCTACGAGGAGACCGGGAGAAACCGCGGGAACGGCCCTGGCCAGCAACAATCGGTCAGTGGCGGTAGCGGGAAGACGTCGGCGGACCTACTGCTATCCGGCGGCTCGATGCTGGGGGCTACTCGAAGACGCGGTCGACGACGGCGGCCTGCTCGGCGGCGCCCGCCCGGAAGTACCGGGCCGAGGTGTCGAGGGAGGCGTGACCGAGCAGGGCCTGGACCTGGGCGACGTCAGCGCCACCCTCGCGCAGCCGGGTGGCGTAGGTGTGGCGGAGCCGGTGCGGGCGCAGGCCGGGGAGGTTGGCGTCGTCGCCGACGGCCAGCGCGACTTGGACGATCCCGGAGATGGTCAGGGTTCCGCGCTGGCCGACCCATTGCGGGCCGGGATGGCGGCCGCGGATGTTGAGCCAGGCGGAGATGCGCTCGCGTGCGGTCGGGGGGAGCGGGACGACGCGGACCTGGTCGCCCTTGCCGTGCAGGCGAATCGTGCCGGTGCGGGCGGTGATCGCGACGTCCTCGACCTCCAGCCGCGCGCACTCCTCCTCGCGGGCCCCGGCATACAGCAGGACCGCGATGATCGCCGCGTCCCGGGCACCGCGGCGGGCGGCGGCGCGCTCGACAACGCCCTGCTCGGCGGTGGTGAGGGCGTCGGGCTCGCCCGGTTTGGGGACGGTGGCGCGTTTGACGTGGATGCGCAGTCCCATCTGCGCGTACATGAGGGTGAGCGCGGCGATGCCCTGGTTGATGGTGTTGGGCGCGGCCCGGCCGTCGATCCGGCTGCGCCGCCAGGCGGTGACCGCGGCCTCGGCACCGACGACGTCGGCGAAGGCGTCGTCGTGCTCGACGCCGGGGCCGGTCAGCCACGTCACGTAGGCGGCGGCCTGCCGCGTGTAGGCCTTGACCGTGTTGGCCGACAGCTTGCACCGGTCGAGGTGGCGGTGCAGCGCGGTCAGCGCCAGGTCGGCGGCGGAAGCGACATCACCGGCACCGGGGCGGAGCGCGACGACCTCGGCGCTCACCGGCCGCTCGCTTCCGGCCCGTGCCCTTCGTCGTCGGGAACGCTGTCGTCACGGTCGACGTCGGCGTGCCCGTCGGCGAGGTAGGCGTCGCGGGCGGCCCAGTCGTCGACTCCATCCATGAGCGGCGGCAACCCCTCGGTGATCCACTCCGCCGGGTAGGGCCGAGCGAGCCCGTCCACACTCGCCGCCGCATCCAGCCCCGTCACCCGCAGGCGCCCCTCGGTGTCGCCGTCGAGCGGGCCGGCGTCCCGGGGGCCGCGCTGGAGCGCCTCGCGCGCGGTGTCCTCGGCCTGCCAGGCGCTGCGCATCGTGGCCAGCAGCTCGCCGGTGCGCTCGAAGCCCGCCTCCGCCAGCCCCGCCATCTCCTCGCGCAGCGCTCGGCCGACGCGGTCGCAGGTGGCGCTCGCCTCCTCGCGGACACGGCGGGCCCTGGCGATCCGGGCAGGATCGCCGCTGGCCAACGCGGCGGCCAGCTCGGCCTCCGCCCGCTCGAAGCGCTCATGCAGCGCCCGGTGCTCGGCGGGCGAAGAAGGCGAACAGGGCGGCGCCGTGCCCGGACGGGTTGTAGATGCCCTGCAGTGGTCCGGTGAGCAGTTCGAGCTCGATGTCGTGACGGCGTAGGTCTTCGGCGATGGTGAGCAGGTCGGCGGCGCCGCGGCCGAGGCGTTTCATCTCGTGCACGGTGAGGATCACCCGCTGGTGCGGGACGGCCTGCTTGATGGTGCGGGCGTACTCCAGTGCCTTGGCGAATTCGGGCCGTACCTTGATCCGGGTGCTGATCTTCTCGGAGAAGAGCGGCTGGCAGCCCGCCTGCTGCAGGGCGTCGAGCTGGCTTTGGAGTTCCTGCTGGGCGGTGGAGCAGCGGGCGTAGCCCACGCGCGTCGGCTTGGCCGCGGCCGTCGGCGTCGCGGCGTCGATCGCCGGGCCCGCCGCCCATGTCCGGCCGGGGCCGCGCTCGGCCGGGGTGCGGATCTCGAGTTCGGCGCGCAGCTGGGGCACCAGCGTGAAGCGCGGGGTGTGGTACTTCGGGGCGATCTTGCCGCCGCGGGTGCGGCAGGGGCTGCCCGCCGGCGCGGCGCACATCGGGCAGTCGAAGCGTTCGACGGCGGCGGCCCGGTCGGCGAGCTCGCTCATGTCGCAGAACCTATCGCAGGCCGGGTTCTGAGAGCGGTTGTGTGAGAGGTTTTGAGAGTGACGCCTGGGGACGAACCGGACACCGTGTGAAACCGTGGACGGGTCTCGCAGAATTATCCATATCTGAGAACACCCTCTACCCCGGCTGGCCGTCCAAGGGAAGCGCCCCGCACCGCATTCGAGCGCGTGGACGGCGATCGATCAGCGTTGATCTCGCTGCTTGGCGGGGCCGGAATCGTCTCCGCCGAGGGAGACGGGCGTACGTGGCGGCTCTCGTTGCACGTTGTCACAGAGTCCGGGCAGGTGGACGAGGTTATGCGGGCCGCGGTGGCTGTCGGTGGCTGTCGGTGGCATGGCTGTCACCGGGCCGGCGGCGTTGGGTGGATCGGCTACTTCGGCTTCCCCATCTGCCCGCGTGTGGATGGTCACGACTGTCGCCTTGCCTGATCAGGTGCGGATGTGAGGGCGGCGACGGTGAGCGTCAGGTGCTGGACCAGTACCTCGGTGGCGGTGTCGGCGTCACGGGCCAGCGCCGCTTCCTCCAGCCGGCGGTGCTCCGCGGCGCCGTCGCGGCCGGGCGTGCGCTGCGCCGACCAGCGGCGGGCCAGCTCGCCGGCCGTCCATAGCCTGTCGAAGGTGTCCAGCAGCACGGGGTTGCCGCATCCGTCCAGCAGCGTCCGGTGGAAGACACGGTGCGCCTCCGACCAGGCGCGGGTGTAGTACTCGCCCTCCTGCGGCACGTACGGCGGTGTGCGGGTCAGGCGGTGGTGGGCCGCCCGGACCCTGGCCTCCCAGTCGAGGTCGCCGCGCTCGATCGCCAGGCGCAGCATGACCGGCTCAATCGTACGGCGGGCCTCCGCGATCTGTTGCCACCGCCGGTCGGAGAAGTCGGGGACGGCGAAGCCGCGGTTGGGCAGCCGCACCGCGACGCCCTCGCCAACCAGCCGCACCAGAGTCTCGCGTACGACGGCCAGGCTGACCTGGTGGTGCTGGGCCAGTTGCTGCGGCTTGAGCGCTTCACCCGGGGCGTACTCGCCCGTCATGATCGCTTCCTGAAGCCGGGCGTGGACACGCTCGGAGAGCATCTGTTTCGCCGAGGGGTCGGCCATCTGCGTCATGCCCTCAGGATAGACCATTTGCCGAATAATCGATTATCCGTGTTATGGTCGATGATGTCTGGGCGGCGATCTCGATGGCGCTGCCCGCCTATCCCGGCTCATCGGCCGGCACCCTCGCCATCTCCATGAAGGAACAGACGTGAACAACCCCTTTGCCCGCCTCCCTCAAGTTCCCTCCTTCACCGTCACCAGCACCACGCTCACCGACGGCGCTCCCTGGCCCCCCGAGCAGATGTCCGCAGGACTCCAGGGAGGCAAGGACATCTCGCCACAGCTGTCGTGGAGCGGCGCCCCCGAGGGGACGAAGAGCTACGCCGTCTCGGTGTACGACCCGGACGCGCCAACCGGCTCCGGGTTCTGGCACTGGGCCGTGGCCGACATCCCCGCCACCGTCACCGAGCTGCCCGAAGGCGCGGGCGACGACACCGGCTCCGGCCTCCCCGACGGCGCCTACCAGCTACCCAACGACGCCCGCGTGGCCCGCTACCTCGGCGCGGCCCCGCCGGCGGGGCACGGCCCGCACCGCTACTTCATCGTGGTGCACGCTCTCGACACCGAGACCATCGGCGTCCCGGCCGAGGCCACCCCCGCCTACCTCGGTTTCAGCATCGCCGGCCACCTTCTCGGCCGCGCGGTCCTGACCGCCACCGCCGAAACCCCATGACCGTGACCCCGATCGAGCTCTTCGCGTCCGGCATCCACCTGTCCCGGGGCGGCAGGATCCATGCCGACGCCCGGCCGGCGGACGCCGGGCGCAATGGCTGGTATCTGAAGGCGTTCCACGCCAGGACCGGTGCCGACGTCCAGGCCGACCACTGGCAGGTGAACACCGAGGCCGAGCAGATCGTGTCCTGCGTCATCGGCAAGATCCGCCTCTACCTCCGTCCGCAACGGCCGGGACGGCAGGGGGGAGAGGAGGAGATCAGACTGACGGCCGGCACCGCCGCGATCGTCCCGCGCGGACGGTGGCACCGGATCCAGCTCGACATCCCCAGCACCGTCATGACCATCACTCCGCCATGTGGCGGCCGCTTGGAGAGACGCGCCGACCTCCTCTGACGGCGCCTGCTCCCTGGGTGGGCGCCGCTTCCCCCTTTCCACGGATAACGGGACTGACGCGTTGTGCGGAGTGCGGGTCGCGCTGTTGCTGCAGCGTCGCAGCGCGCAGCCGTACGGCCGCACCTCCGGCGACCCGATGCCCTGGGACATCGCCCTGTCCACGGCCTGCCCGACCTGCCTGGAGGTCGCCCTCATCGCCGAGCACGGCAAAGGCGCCGCCCGCGCGGCCGGCGCCGGAACGCACCGATAGGCCACGGGACCACAGGCCGTCTGTGGCCCCGTCTGTCAATAGCGGAGCCACCGCTTGCGCTCCTGGCCGCGTGGATCTGACCAGGGGCGGCGCGTGACACCGCGCCGGGCCACCACTGTTGACCTGGGGAAGCGCCTATTGACACGAGACCACGGGAGTGGCCGTTGGCTGGTCAGACGGGGCGGCCGTCGCAGTCGTAGTGCTCCATGTGGGTTCTCAGCTGAAGTGGCGAGTTCGCAGGCGATCTGGCGAAGCATGTGGCAAGTTCTCATCTGATGTGGCGAGGATGAGCGTGTGATGGCCCACTTGCGGCGAGCGGTTGCATGTCGCGTTGAAAGGGAGGCGGCGATGAATGCCGAGGACTGGCACGCTTCGGGGAGTTCGTTCAAGCCGTAGATGAGCGGCGCGAGCTGGATGTAACCGAGCTGCGCGAGGCGGGAAGGTTGCTGAGCGAAGTGGCTCGGGCGAGCGCCTACATGGTCGGCTACGTGCGGGCTGAAGCCGCTTCCCTGTGTAAGCGAAATGTCTTGCACGATGATACAGGCGACGATCCAGAGGCCCGGGTCGCCGAGGTCCGACATCGCATGGAGCTGATCGCGGAGCTTTTGCGGAAGGTCGAGCTGCATGCCCGTCGCTCCCATACCGCGCTCGGGCATATCGGCGTGCGGATGAACCCCGACGAGGATGAGAGCCAAGCGGCTATTCCATGATCACCAGCCGGTTTCAGTCAGACGCATCCGCGGTGATGAAGGGGACGGGTCACGCGACCAAAGGTGCTGAGCCAGCGTCGGTGGTGATGCCGCGGTTCTGGGTCATGACAGGTACAGGTTGACCATCGGCGTCCCGCTCCCCGAAATCCGCCACTTCAGATGAGAAGGCAAGGCCAGTGAACACCCCGGATACAAGTGGCGAACCGCAGGTCAGCGACGCCGGCATTCGACAGATCAACAGAGAAGCCGCACTCCGGGTCCGCCCCGAGGTGGATGCCGTTGCAGCGCTCGTGCGGGTCTTGGAGGTCGTGGTCGTCGTCGGTGCCGGGGTTGCTTGCTCGCCGCCACGCTGCCCGACCCCCGGGTGCTCACCGGGCCGCTCGCCGCCACGCTGGAAAGCGTGCGCGACATCTCCAGCCTGCGGGCAATCGTCACACACCTGCCGCCCTCCTTCCGCGTGAGCGAGCTGCGGATCGCCGCCGCAACCGAAGGGCTGCGCCGCTACCGGGCGCTGCCGGAGCGCGACCCGTCCGCCGAGTCGGACATGCTCGACGGGCTGGTCACCGTCCTGGTCGGTCTTGCTGAACGGGACAAAGACTTCCATGCCTTCGGCGGTGAAGGCGATGTCCGTGATCTCCACCTCGGTGATCTCCACCTCGGTGATCTCCGAGCGGCGGCTCATGAGGGCGAAGCCCAGCACCAGCACCGCCCGGTCACGCAGTCCTGTCGGGGTGTTGTTCGGCGGGGCGGTGACCATGGCACGCAGGCGATCCACGGTGATCGGCGGAGATCTGCGCGGGCGTCGCCCCTGCTGAGCGCGCTCACGGCGGTAGGCGCGCAGTGCCAGCCTGGCCGCGGTCGTCGCGGGCTTGCCCAGTCCGGCGTGGTTGTGGGCGGCCAGGACACAGGCCAGGGCGCGGTCGATGCTGGACGGCGCGTATTTCTGGGCGGCGAGATGGGCGACGTAGTTGGCCAGGGTCGCGGCGGTGGCGGGAAGGAAGCTGCGGCCGTTGCTCTCGCACCAGGCCGCGTAGGCGGCGAAGTCCCGGGCGTAGGCGATCCGGGTGTGGGCCGCGAGTCCGTCCTCCACCAGCCCGGCGGTCTCTCCCTCGAGCTCGTGCTCTGCTACCGGCGTTTGCGGAGTCAGATCGGTGCCGGGGAGGGGCTCATATGGTTCTCCATGATCAACTAGCTGAGTAGCGATAATGCATGTTAGGGCTACTCAGGCGGCCGGGCTCCAACGCCACCCCCGCTCTCGACTATCCGACGCCCCACTGACAGTCGGTGACGCGCCTGCAGGCCAGCTTGATGCGGAGATACCGGAGTCTGCTGCTGGCATTTTGTGGCATAGACCACTGGTATGTCGTGGCAAAACAGCAGTTCATCGGCTGAATCGCGCCCACCAGCACGTGGCAAATCTGCCATCTTCCATCAGCGGGCCCCGCCGCAGAGCCCGGGAGGCGCCCGCCCGCGATCACAGCGAGGTGCTGGCTGTGTGCTCGATCAAGCTCTCAGCTCTGGAGACCCATGGGTCGCGGAGGGTTCGCGTGACCTCAGAATCCGTCACTGAGGCTGAAACCGTGTCATTCGTCCGTGCCGCAGCGCGGTCCCCGCTGGCGGTAGTGGCATTCACTCACTGGCGACGTGTGGCAAAACCCCAGGACAGCTTCGTGGCAATCCTCACCCGACGTTCTCACGATCGACTCATGGCCGGTTTTACGCCTATCTCGGCTGGACCCGGGTCAGGGGGCGCTCAGGGCGATTACTTGCGGGAATTCTCCATTCCCGCAAGTTGGCCTGGAGTGGCGCGACGCAACGGATCTTCATTTCTGATTTTGATTTTCTGGAAAATCGAAAATGCTAGAGTGCTGCTGTGAGCGGGGAAACGGGCGTGGTGACGCCGTGTAAGCACTGTGGGACGCCGATCGAGCAGCGGGCGGGGCGGGGGCGGCCCAAGGCGTACTGTCCTGAGGGGGATTGTCAGGCGGCGGCCAAGCGGGAGCGGGAGTTGCGGCGGGCCACGCCGGGGCTTGAAGGGGCGTTGGCCAGGGCCGAGCAGTTGTATGACCGGATGGAGACCGGGCTGGCGGCGGCTGTTGAGCCGTTGGCTCGGGCGCTGTCCCAGGAGCTCAGTCCTGCCGGGGTCGAGGCCAAGCTGAGTGCGGTTCAGGCTGAGGCGCATACGCGGGTGGCGATCGCGCGTACGGAGCGGGAACAGGCCTTTGAGCAGGTACGGCTGGCCCGCGAAGCCGTCGAGGAAGCGCAGCGTGAGACCGAACGCATGCGGGGGCGGATGGCCGAGGCCGAGGCGGAGCGGGATGCCGCGCATAGTGATGCCGAGCAGGCCAGGGAGCAGGCGCTGGCGGCGTTGCGGGAGGCGGCCTCCACGGAACGGCAGGCCAAGCAGCGGGCCGATGAGGCCGTGCGGCAGGCCAAGGAGCTGGCGGACGGGGCGGCTCGGCGGGCTGAGGAGGTGGCCGAGGAAGCTGCTCGGCGGGTGGAGGCGGCCGAACTCGCCCGGGAGGAACTGGCCGGGCGGGTTGAGGCGGCTCTTGGGCAGGCTTCGGTGGCGGAGGCGCGGGCCGTACAGGCTGAGCAGGAAGCTGAGCGGGAACGGGCGGTTGCGGGCGCGGCGACGATCGCGCGGCAGGAAGCCGAGCGGGGGCGGGAGGAAGCTGAGCGGGACGTCGCCGCGGCCGGGGCGCGGGCCGAGGCGGCGGTGCAGGAGCGGGAGCGCGCGGCCGCGCGGGCCGATGCCGCGGAGGAGGGGCGGCGGCTCGCGGCCGCGGAACTCTCCAAGGCGGAGGCCGCCCGGGATGAGGCGCGGGTACGGCTGGCCGAGGCACAGGACGCCCGGGACGCGGCTCGGGCGGAGTTGAGCGAAGTCGAGGCCCGGGTGGCCGCCGGTGGTGGGCCCGAGCTGGACAACGCACGGGCTGAGCTGGACAACGCACGGGCCGAGTTGGACAAGAAGCGGGCCGAGTTGGACAAGAAGCGGGCTGAGCTGGACAGAACGCGGGCTGAGAAGGATCGGCTCAGGGGAGAGTCGCTGGTGGATCGGGCTCGGCTGGAGGATCTGCGGGCGGAGCTGGAAGCGGTCAGGGCGGAGGCGGCGCAGTTGCGGGAGCGGGCGGTCGTCGCGGAGCTAAGGGGCGGCGGGACTGGACGCTGACGGGGCGCGCGCATCAGAGGACGGCGAGGGGGCGTTCGGGCCAGAGGACGGCAACGGGGTGTTCGGGTCAGAGGACGGTGACGGGGCGGTGAGGGCGGCGCGCTGTGCTGGGGTGAGGCGGTCCGGACGGGTGGTGACGGAGTAGGCGCCGGTGGCGGCGGGCCGCACCGTCAGGGGGTCAGCGATGGCCGGGCGCTGGATGAGGGCGTTCAGGCCGTCGGCGACGCGGTCGCGGGGGAGCGCCAGTGCGGCGGCGAGTTCGTCCACGGTCATCGGCCGTGCGGCGTGGACCAGGGCGGCGAGTACCGTCAGGGCGTTGTGCACGGCCGGTTCGGTCAGGACGGTGCTGGACATCTCCTCGCTGATCCAGGTGAAGAATCTTCCCATCCGGGCCAGCCGGATTCCGGCGGCCGTGTCGGCGCCCAGGATCTCGATGCCGTCTCGCGTCGCCTCCGCGACCTTGTCGTGGGCGCGCGTGTCGGCCGTCCAGGCGCGTAGCCAGGAGTCCTCGTGGACGACGTAGCGTTCGCGGCGGCCGCCGGGGTCGGGTTCGCGGCCGACCAGTCCCAGGGGATGGAGGTAGGCGATCGCCTTGGAGACCGACGCGGGGCTGACCCGCAGGCGCGCCGCCAGTTCGGCCGCGGTCAGGCTGCCCGACTCCGTGGTGAGCAGGCAGACGAAGACGCGGGACGGCATGCGGGGCAGGCCGGTCCCGGACATCAGCGCGGCGAGCCGTTCCGCGAAGTCGTGGGTCGCGGTCGGTGACACCGTCCGGTACGGCCGGCGCCGCCCCGCCCGCCGTCCGGTGGCCTGCTGGGCGTGGTCGGCCAGGTAGCCGCCGGGCCCGCCGTTGCGCGCGACCTCGCGGCTGACGGTCGAGGTCGGCCGGCCGAGCCGCCTGGCGATCTCGGCGTATCCGAGACCTTCGGCGACGCAGGCGGCGATCTGCCGGCGTTCGTCGTGGGTCAGCCTGCCTCCGGGCATCGGTTCGCCTCCTGGGTGCGTTCGTCGACAAGTCATTGCAACACTCGTTGCGTTTCCCGTCAACACCATTGCAATTATCAGGGCAATTGCCGCACTTTCCGTTGACGACTCATGAAACGCAACGTAGCCTTTCCGCGATTCGAAAGGAGTGCGACAAGCATGCACGTAATGGCGATTTCCACGATCAGTGACGCGCGGGGCTTCTGGGACACGCTCAAGCAGGCGCACGGCCGGCTGCCCTCGGGCGCGCGGTGGCTGGTGGCGGTGGCGAGCACGGACGGGACCAAGGCGGTCAACGTCATCGTCCACGACTCGATCGACAGCGTGAAGGCCATCCTCGACGGCCCCCACGCGAGGACGGAGTACTTCGAGGCCGACAGCGCCAACGCGGTCGGGCTGCCCGGATGACCCCGGAGCGGCTGCTGGAGATCCTCGAGGAGTTCCAGACCCCGAGCGCCGCGGTCGGCATTCTGCACCACGGTGAGCTCACCGAGTTCGCCGCCGGAGTCAGGCATGTCGGGACACGGGAGCCCGCGACGCCCGGCACCATCTACCAGTGCGGCTCCCTGACGAAGACCTGGACCGCGCTCGCCTTCATGCAGTTCGTCGACGAGGGCAAGGTCGCCCTGGACGAGCCGGTGCGGACCTATCTGCCCGAGTTCGCGGTCGCCGATCCGGAAGTCGGCGCCGCGGTCACGCCGCGCCATCTGCTGAACCACACCAACGGCATCGAGGAGTCCTTCGGCGATCCCGGCGAAGGCGACGACGTCTATGAGCGCATGATCCGCAACATCGCCGGGGCGCCGCAGGTGCACCCGCTGGCGTACACCCACGGATACAGCGCGGCGCTCGGCTACGCGGTGCTCGCGCGCGTCATGGAGGTGGCCGACGGGCGGCGGTGGGACGACATCATGAAATATCGGCTCTTTGAGCCGATGGGGTTGACCAGCACGAGCAGCCGGCGTGAGCACGTGGACCAGACACGGGCGGCCACGGGGCACGTCGTCCGCTCGCCGGAGGAAGGGCCGATCGTCTCGCCGGTGGACTACCTGCCGCGCTCCTTCGGCCCCGGCGGCAACCTCAGCTCGACGGCCGGTGAGGTGCTCGCGCTGGCCCAGGTCCTGCTCAACGGCGGCACGGCGGCCGACGGCACGAGGATCGTCTCGGCCGCGGGCGTGCAGGAGATGATGCGGTCACGTGTGCCGGTGCCCGATCCGTACATGTTCGGACCGGAATGGGCGCTCGGACTCATCGTGTGCGACTGGCACGGCGAGACCGTCTACGCGCACGACGGCAGCACCATCGGCCAGAACGCCCGGCTGCGCGTCCTGCCGGACTCGAACCTCGCCATCACGATGCTGACCAACGGCGGGCCGCGCGACGGCCTGTATCGGAAGGTGTTCAACGAGATCCTGGCCGAACTCGGCGCGGCCACGATCCCCGCCCTCCCGGCGCCCGTTCCGGATCTCAACCTTGATCTTTCCCGGTACGACGGCGTCTACGAGCGACCGGACGTCCGCTACGAGGTGAAGGCGGAGGGCGGGAAGTTGTTCATGACCCTGTTCCTCAACCCGATGGAGGCCGCCTTCCTCGGCAAACCGGACCGCCTGACCTACGAACTGCTGCCGGTGAGCGACACGCACTTCCTGATGCCCACCGAGGAGGACACCCAGACCGTCGCGATCTACGACTTCAAGGATGGTGCGGCCCAGTACCTTCACACCAACTGCCGGGTGACGCCCCGACGCCAGGCATGAAGTTCACCTTCCGCCCGGCCCGCCGGAAGACCAGGTCGTGAGCAGCGAGTGGAGGGTGTCGAGGATCCGGGCCCAGGAGGCGCCGGAGTCGCGGGCGCCGTGGCTGAAGCCGCCGGCCCGCTCCAGGCTGACGTAGCCGTGGAAGGTGCTGTGCAGCAGGCGGACCGCGTCGGTCTCGTCGGGCTCGGGCAGCGCGTAGCCGCGCAGGATCGCGCGGGTCATCGCCGAGTGCCGCCGGGCCGCGTCGGCGGCGGGGCCCTCGGGGTCGATCTCGATCTGGGCGGCGGCGTACCGGCCGGGGTGTTCCGTGGCGTAGCCGCGGTAGGCGTTGGCGAAGGCGGCCAGCGCGTCCTTGCCCGAACGGCCGGCCAGCGCGGCGGCGGCCCGGTCGGCCATCTCGGCCAGGGCCAGGGCGGCCATCCGTACGCGTAGGTCCTGGGCGTTCTTGATGTGGGAGTACAGGCTCGCGTCCTTGACGCCGAACCTGCGCGCGAGCGCCGAGACGGTCACGTTCTCGAAGCCGATCTCGTCGGCCAGTTCCGCGCCCGCCCTGGTCAGGCGGTCGGCGCTCAGTCCCACGCGTGCCATGTGGCCATCTTCCTAGAGGGGTTAATCATTTGCATAGTACCTCTAGGAAAAGTTAGCTTCGCCGGTATGAGACCACTGACCGAGCGTGAGATCCGTGCTTCCTTCGTCAACTGCACCAAGGGGGAGGCCAAGCGGCTGGCCGTACCCAGGGATCTGGCCGAGCGGCCGTGGGACGACCTCGACTTCCTCGGCTGGCAGGACCCCGCCGCGCCCGAGCGGGCCTATCTCGTCGCCGACGACGGCGTGGCGTTCGTGGGGGTCGCGCTGCGTCGTGCCGCGCCGAACGCCCGGCACGTACGGCGCAGCATGTGCTCCATCTGCCTGACCAGCCACGTGGGCGACGGCGTGTCCCTGCTGACCGCGCGCAGAGCCGGGAAGGGTGGCCAGCAGGGCAACTCCGTGGGCGCCTACATGTGCACCGACCTGGCCTGCTCCCTCTACCTGCGCGGCAAGAAGGACGCCGGGCCCGGCGCGCGGCTGCACGAGTCGCTGACGCTGGACCAGCTGGCCGAGCGGACCGTGGCCAATGTCAGCGGGTTCCTGGAGAAGGTGACGGAGCAGCTCGACCTGCCGTGACCCGCAGCCGCTCGACGAGGTCGTGCAGCTGGTCGCGTTCCTCGGCGCTCAGCGGTGCGAGAAAGGCCTCCTGTGCCTCGGCGAGCACCCGCGCCGCCTCCTTGAACGCGCGTTCGCCCGCACCGGTGAGCGTCACCACGTGTTTGCGCCGGTCCGCGGTGCTGCGCGAACGGCGCGCGTACCCGCGCTGCTCCAGGTCGTCCAGGACGGCCACCATCGTGGTCCGGTCCAGGCCGGTGGCCTGGCACAGCTCCTGCTGCGAGTGACTGGCTCCGCGCATCTCCTCGATCACCCGCACGTGCCGGCCGCGCAGGCCCAGCGGCGCCAGCACGCCGTCGAACCGCGCCCCGGCCTGGGCTCCGAGCTTGACGAGCAGGTAGCCCGTCTGGGTGTCGAGGCGTGGCTCCATGAACCCAAATCTAGGGCCTTCACGCCGGCCCATCGATTCCTTAGGCTGATTATCAGCTCTACTGATAATCAGATTGAGGGAACATATTGGACAGGATCATCCTGGTGGCGCTCGGCGTGATCACCGCCACGCCGGTCGCCGCCCTGTTCGTGCCCGCGTCCCTGACCACCGCGTACGGCATGGCGGTGCCGTCCGACCCGATGGCCCTGGCCTTGCTGCAGCACCGCGGCATGCTGCAGGCGGCGCTCGGCGCCGCGCTCGTCTGGGCCGCCTTCCAGCCCTCGGCCCGGATCCCGGCCGCCGGCGCGGCCATCGTGACCAAGGCGACCTTCCTGGCCCTGCTCGGGCCGGGCCGGTTCGGGGACGCGCCCGGCGCGCTTTTCGACGTGCTGGCCATCGGGCTCCTGGTGGTGGTGATCGTCCGCCGCAAATTCGACACCAGATAGTTTGGGGTCGTACTATCAGACGCATGCGTACTTTGATCCGTGGTGCCCGGGTGTTCACCGGCGAGCGCACCCTCCCCGAAGCCGATGTCCTGATCGTCGGCGACCGGATCGCCGAGCCCGACGGGCTGCGCGCCGACGTGGAGATCGACGGCGCGGGCAAGACCCTGCTGCCCGGCCTGATCGACGCCCACGTGCACGTCTCCGACGGCATGCTCGCCCAAGCCCTCACCTTCGGCGTGACCACCGAGCTCGACATGTTCTGCCTGCCCGGCAACCTCGCCCGCCAGCGCCGGCTGGCGGGCGAGCGTGACGACGTGGCCGACCTGCGCAGCTCCGGCGTGCTCGCCACGGCGCCCGGCGGGCACCCGAGCCAGATCATGGCCGCCGAGGGTGGCGCGCTCGACTGGCTCGGCGACGCGGTGGGCCCGTTCGACACGATCGCCGACGCCGGACAGGCCGAGGCGTTCGTGGCGGCGCGGCTGGCCGAGGGCGCCGACTACCTGAAGATCGTGATCGACAACGGCGTGAGCGCCGGGCTCGACCTGCCGGTGATCGGCCCGGACGTGGTCGAGGCCCTGGTCGAGGCGGGGCACGCGGCGGGGCTGCGGACGATCGCGCACGTCGCCACCGCCCGCGACACCGCCATCGCGCTGAACGCCGGCATCGACGGCCTGGCCCACGTCTTCCATGACAGCGCGCCCGGTGACCCGGTGACAGAAGAGCTGGCCGCCCGTGCCGCCGGGCAGGGCGTCTTCGTGGTCAGCACGCTGGCGTACATCGAGTCGATCACCCAGGACCCGCGCGGCGCCGAGCTCGTGCGCGACGAGCGGATCGCCGCCCGCCTGCCCGAGCGGGCCAGGGTCGCGCTGGCCCGCGACCACTCGGTCGTGCCCGTTCATCCGCAGGGCGTCGTCAACGCCCTGAGCACGGCCGCCGTCCTGCACCGCGCGGGCGTCGCCCTGCTGGCCGGCACCGACGCGAACTTCTTCGCCCCGCTGCACGGCGCGAGCATGCACCGCGAACTGCTGTTGCTGGTCGAGGCCGGGCTCACGCCCCAACAGGCGCTGGCCGCCGCCACCCGCCTGCCCGCGCTCCACTTCGGACTCACGGATCGCGGAAGCGTCCTGCCCGGCCTGCGCGCGGACCTCGTCCTGGTCGAGGGCGACCCGACCCGCGACATCACCGCCACCCGCGCCATCGCCGAGATCTGGCGCCGCGGCGTGCGCCAGCCGCGCTGAACGACGGCAGGAAAGACCGGACCCCCAAGTTTCCGGACCTGCGCGCGCCCATCCCTGGGGTACGGCCCCGCCCGCTCCGATAGTCGAGCCATGACACAGACGAAGAGATGGCTGCGATTCGGACTGCACTACCTCGAGATGGTCGTCGCGATGCTCGCCGGCATGTTGCTGCTCGGCCTGCTGTGGGACGCGGTCCTGCCGGGAAACCTCAGAACCGACGTCGACGTCCTCATCATGGCCGCCGACATGACCCTCGGCATGGCGCTGTGGATGCGCGTACGCCACCACGCGTGGCCCGCCATCGCCGAGATGAGCGTGGCCATGATCGCCCCGTTCCTCCTGCTGCTCGTCCCGTACTGGTTAGGGGTGATATCCGGACATCTGGTGATGACGATCGGGCATGTGCTCATGTTCGTCGCCATGGCGGCGGTCATGCTGTGGCGGCGCGAGCAGTACCTGAACCATGAGCATCGCCTGGCTCCGCGGTGGTTCGGGCGGGCGGGGGTCGTGCTGGTCGCGCTGCTGGTCCCCGCGTCGGTCTCGGGGGTGAACACCGCGGGGAAGTTCGCGGGTCTGTACGCCGCCCGCGCCGACGCGGTCACGGTACGGCCGGCGGGCAACCAGGCCGGGCACGACCCGGCCAAACCCACCGTGGCCCTGCTGGTCAGCGGCGGCGGCACCAACGCCGGCGACCTGCTCGGGCCGTACGAGGTGCTGGCCGGCTCCGGCCGCGTCAACACCTACGTCGTCTCGCCCGGAGCCCGGCTGGTACCGCTGACCGGCGGCCTCGACCTGGTGCCCGACCTGACCTTCGGCGAACTGGACCGGCTGCTGGCCGAGGGGCGCGACACCCTCGACGCGGTCGTCGTCCCCGCCCTGAACCACCCGGCCGAGCTCGGCGCGATCACCGCGTGGCTGCGCCGGCAGGCGGCGGCCGGGGCGCTGGCCGTCAGCGTGTGCGCGGGGGCCCGCACGCTGGCGGCCAGCGGGCTGCTGGACGGCCGGCCCGCGACCTCCCACTGGTGGCGGCTGCCCGAACTGCGCGCCGGCTACCGCAAGGTCGGCTGGGTCGGCGGCCGCCGCTACGTGGACGACGGCGAGGTCATCTCCACGGCCGGCGTCCTGTCCGGGATCGACGGCGGACTGCGCGTCCTGGAACGGCTGGTCGGCATGGACGCCGCCCGCGAGGCCGCCCGCCGGGTCCACTGGCGCCACTACAAGCCCGGCGCGTCCGGGGCCGTCCCGGTCTCCGGCTGGGAACCGGCGGACGTGGCCGTCGTCGCCCTGAACTCCTCCTACCAGGTCGGCCCTTCCGCCATCGGTGTCCGGCTGGTCGAGGGGACGGGGGAGCTGGAGCTGGCCTCGGCGTTCGCGACGTACACCGAACACTCCATGGTCGGGCGGACGGTCGCGGTCGGCGAGGGGCCGATCAGGTCGCGGCACGGCCTGACGTTCGTCCCGCGCGCCCGGGACGCCGGCGGCCTGGACCGTCTGCTGGTGCCGGGCACGGCCGCCGTCCGGGGTGAAGCGGGCGCGGAGTATCTGCACACCGGCGCCGAGTTCGCCTTCGACCCGGTCCTGCGTGACCTCGCCCGCACCTATGACGTGCCGACCGCCCGGTGGGCGGCCAAGACGCTGGAGTACCCCGTGATGGACGTGGACCTGCGTGGCAGCGGCTGGTTGTGGCCGGCGACGATCGTCGCGCTGGCGCTCCTGCTTCTGGGCGCCGCCGCGGCCGTCGCCGGCCGCCGGGCGGTGCGGTGGGCGCTCGGCCGCCGGGGGAGCCGGTAGCGCCGGGGCGTGGGCAATTCCGCGGAAGCGGCCTAATGTGGTGGGTTGACTCTTCTTCTGACTGCCCGTCAGAGGCCTGCCATAGGGGTGACGCATGCGGATCGCGATCGTGGGAGGTGGCCTGGCGGGACTGACCACCGCGTGGCTGCTGGACGACGAACACGAGGTGGTCGTGCTCGAAGCGGCCCGGCACGCCGGCGGGCACGCCCACAGCGTGCGGGCCGAAGGCGTCACCGTCGACCTCGGCGCGCAGTACGTGTCACCGACCGGCTTTCCCGCACACGGCCGGCTGCTGCGTCTGCTGGGACTGTCCGGCGCCGACCTCGCCCCCGCGCCGCTCACGCTCACCGTGACCGGGCCGGACCGGGCGGCGCCGATGCTGGTCACCCCGCACCTGCCCGACGAGCGTCGCGGCGATCGCGCACCGGTGACGGGACGGCCGTGGAAGGCGCTGGGCACGTTTCTGGCCGCCGCGGCCAAGTTCCAGGCGACCGATCCGAGCTGGGAGATCCCGCTGGCCGAGCTGGTCGAGCCGCTGCCGCTCGCGCGCGAGACCAAGGACTGGCTGCTCTACCCTCTGCTGGCCCACCACGTCCGATGCGCCAACGAGCAGGCGCCCGAGGTGTCGGCGCGCGCGGCGATCGAGTTCTGCCTGAGCGTGTCGGCCTCCTCCGGGGAGCACGCGCCGCTGTGGTCGGCCCTCGTCCCCGGAACCCAGGACGTGGCCAGGCGGCTGGCGGACGCGCTGCCGCCTGGAGCGGTCCGCACCGGCTCGCCCGTCGGCGCGCTGCGCCGGGACCACGGGCGGTTCGAGGTCGTGGACGCGACGGGCCGCGCGGTCATGGCCGACTGCGTGGTGCTGGCCGTGCCCGCGCCCGCGGCGCTGTCACTGCTGTCCCCGCTGGCGGGCACGCATCGGTTACGGCTTGCGCTGGGCGCCTTCACGTACACGCCGGCCGAGGTCGCCGTCCACCTGGACCCCGCCTACCAGCCAGCCGACCGCCGGCACTGGTCGGCGGTGAACCTTCAGGTGCACGACGGCTGGGCCGAGGCCGCCCATTGGTACGGCCCGGCCCTCGGGGTGGACGTGTTCAAGAGCTGGATCACCTACCGCGACCGCCCGCCCGCCGAGGTCGTCGCCCAGCGTTCCTTCCGTCAGCTCGTCGCCACCCCGTCGGCCGTGCGGGCCCGCGCCACGCTGGCCGCCCGCCAGGGACAGGGCGGGATCTACCTGGCGGGCAGTCACCTGACCGGCAGTGACAGCCAGGAGAGCGCGGTCAGGTCGGCGCTCGCCGTCGCGGAGCTGCTGACGCCGGGTGCGGCCCGGCTGCGCGAGCTGACCGACGCCATCGCGCCGCTCGGTGACGGTTAGCCGGCGCTCACGTACTTGCGCAGGTGCTGGGCGGTCAGGGAGGAGCCCTGGCCGATCAGGTCGGCCGGGGTGCCGGAGAAGACGATCTGGCCGCCGTCGTGGCCGGCGCCGGGACCCAGGTCGATGATCCAGTCGGCGTGGGCCATGACGGCCTGGTGGTGTTCGATGACGATGACCGTGTTGCCGTCGTCGACCAGCCGGTCCAGCAGGGCCAGGAGCTGGTCCACGTCGGCCAGGTGCAGGCCGGTGGTGGGTTCGTCGAGGATGTAGGTGGAGCCGTTCTTGGCCATGTGGATGGCGAGCTTGAGCCGCTGGCGTTCGCCGCCGGACAAGGTGGTCAGGGGCTGGCCGAGGCCGAGATAGCCGAGGCCGACCGCGTTCAGGCGATCGAGGATCGTCCTGGCCTGACCGGTGGTGAAGAAGTCGCGGGCCTCTTCCGCGGACATGGCCAGGACCTCGCTGATGTTCTTGCCGCGAAGCCGGAACGACAGCACCTCGGCCGTGAACCGCTTGCCGTCGCACTCGTCGCAGACCGAGCCGACGTCGGCCATCATCATCAGGTCGGTGTAGATCATGCCGATGCCCTTGCAGGCCGGGCAGGCGCCTTCCGAGTTGGCGCTGAACAGGCCGGGCTTGACGCCGTTGGCCTTGGCGAAGGCGGCGCGGATGGGGTCCAGGACGCCGGTGTAGGTCGCCGGGTTGCTGCGCCTGGAGCCGCGGATCGGCGACTGGTCGGCGACGACCACGCCGTCGCCGCCGGACACGTAGCCGTGGATGAGCGAGCTCTTGCCCGATCCGGCCACGCCGGTGACGACCGTCAGCACGCCCAGGGGGATGTCGACGTCCACGTCCCTGAGGTTGTGGAGGGTGGCGCCGGTGACGGGCAGGTGACCGGTGGGGGTGCGGAACGTCTCGCGCAGCCGTACCCGATGGTCGAGGTAGCGGCCGGTCAGGGTGCCCGAGGCGCGCAGCCCGTCGAGGTCGCCGGCGTAGCAGAGCTCGCCGCCCGCGGAACCGGCGCCGGGGCCGAGGTCGACGACGTGGTCGGCGATCTCGATGGTCTCCGGCTTGTGCTCGACGACCAGGACCGTGTTGCCCTTGTTGCGGAGCTGGAGCAGGAGGTCGTTCATGCGCTGGATGTCGTGCGGGTGCAGGCCGGCGGTGGGCTCGTCGAAGACGTAGGTGACGTCGGTCAGGGGAGAGCTGAGGTGCCTGACCATCTTGACGCGCTGCGACTCGCCGCCCGACAGCGTCCCGGATTCGCGGTCGAGGCTGAGGTACCCGAGGCCGATCTCGACCAGCGAGTCGAGTGTCGTGCCGAGGGTGTCGATCATCGGTCCGACGCCGGAGCCCTTGAGGCCGCGGACGAACTCCGCCAGGTCGTTGATCTGCATGGAGGAGCAGTCGGCGATGTTGCGGCCGTCGATGAGGCAGGACAGGGCCGCCTGGTTGAGGCGGGAGCCGCCGCAGTCCGGGCAGGTGCCGAGCTTGATGGCGCGGTCGGCGAAGGCGCGGGCGGCCGACTGCATGGAGTCGCGTTCCTTGCCGATGTACTGCTTCCTGATCTTGGGGACCAGTCCCTCGTAGGTGAGGTTGCTCGTGCCGACCTTGACCTTGGTGACCGGCGCGTACAGGAGAAGCTGCCACTCCTCGGGGGTGAAGTCCCCGAGCTTGCGGTCGGGGGAGAAGAAGCCGGAGTTGACGATGATCTGCCAGTACCAGGTGTCGACGGCGTAGCCGGGGGCGGTCACCGCGCCCTCGTTGAGCGTCTTGTCCTTGTCGATCAGCTCGTTGACGTCGATGTCGGTGACCTTGCCCAGGCCCTCGCACGCCGGGCACATGCCCTCGGCCCGGTTGAAGCTGAAGTGCGGGGCGGGCCCGACGAAGGGCTCACCCAGCCGGCTGAACAGAATCCGGAGCATCGTGTACGCGTCCGTCGCCGTGCCGACCGTCGAACGGGCGTTGGCCCCCATCCGCTCCTGGTCGACGATGATGGCGGCGCTCAGGTTGTGCAGCGACTCCACCTCGGGCCGCGACAGCGGCGGCATGAAACCTTGGATGAACGCGGTGTAGGTCTCGTTGATCAGCCGGCGCGACTCGGCCGCGATCGTGTCGAAGACGAGCGAGGACTTCCCCGACCCGGACACGCCGGTGAAGACGGTGAGCCGGCGCTTGGGCAGGTCGAGGGAGACCCCCTTCAGATTGTTCTCTCGGGCTCCACGGACCTGGATGAGGTCGTGGTTGTCTGCGGCGTCGTAGTCCGAAGGCTGCATGTCTTGAATTATTCCATTGACCATGCCGTGTAAGGTTTCCCGGAAAATGCCGAGGCGAATGCGCGGAAACCCTCAACCTGCCATCAAAGTCGGGCCCCGCCGAGCAGGTGGGTGATGGTCCCCAGGTAGTCGGCCTTCACCCGCTGCTTGTCCGCCTCCGGCGTCTCGGCGAGCGCGATCCCCGCCGCGCCCAGGATGTGGAAGGTGATGCGCGTCATCGGCTCCCTCGGCATGGCCGGAAGCTCCCCGGCCGCCACGAGCGATTCGATCAGTGTCTCGATCAGCCCGTAGGCGTACTCCGCCTCGAACTCCTTCCACCGGTGCCAGCCCAGTGCCTGCGGCGCCTCCTGCCAGGCGATCCGCCCGTAGACCGGGTCGCAGCAGCACTCCAGGAACCGCTCGGTCGCCGCCATCGCCGCCTGCCACGGGCCGGCGGCGCTCGCCGTCGCCTCGACCACCTGGCGGATCATCTCCTTCTCCAGCAGGTCGAGCACCGCCTCGAAGAGCGCCGACTTGTTGGCGAAGTGGTGGTAGACCGCGCCGCGGCTGGCGCCGATGTCGGCCGCGACGTCTTCCAGCGCGGTGGCGGCGAAGCCGTGGTCGGCGAATCGACGGGTTGCCGCTTCGAGCAGCGCGGCCTTGGTCGCCTGGGAGTACTGCTCCCGGCGGCTCTTGACAGGAGGCATACGCGGAGTATACGACATACGCAGTGTATGTTTCCGACGCTAAGTAGGTAACCGATGTCGTGGGAATCGTCGCGCCAACGCCATCTGCTCGTGCACGCCGTACTCGCCGACATCGCCGCGACCGGACGCCCCTCCGTCTCCGGGGAGCTGGCCGCGCGGGTGGCGGCGGAGTTCGGGGACTTCGACGGGCTCCTGCGCGAGGTGCAACTGCGCTGGTACCGGGCCTTCGACGCCCGGCTCGACGCCTTGCTGGAGGACTGGCCGCCCGACATCGACGCGGCGCTGACCGCCCTCTGGCTCGACCTGTCCGCCGCCATGCCCGGGGCGAGGTTCCTGCTGGACGCCCACGCCGGCCGTCCCGCCCTCGCCGCCCTGGACGCGCACCACCGCCGCACGCTGCACGCCGCGACGGGAGTCCACGCGGTACGGCTGCCGCGACCCCCGCCCCACCGCCGCCGCTGCCGGTGGTTCGTCGCCCGCACATCCACCGCGTGAGGAGTTCTCCGATGACGGAACTGCTGTTCAACCCGTTCGAGCCCGGCTTCACCGACGACCCGTACCCCGCCTACCGCAGGCTGCGCGAGTCCGAGCCGGTGCACGAGAGCCCGTTCGGCTTCTGGGTTCTGAGCGGGTATGAGGACATCGCCGGGCTTCTGCGCGCCGGGCTGTCCGTGGACGACCGGAAGCTCGACCCGGGCCCGGTCCGCGACCAGCGCGACCAGCTCGCCCACGCGGGCGACAACGTGCTCGGGATGTCCATGCTCGACCGCGACCCGCCCGACCACACCCGGCTGCGCTCACTGGTCGGCAAGGTCTTCACCCCGCGCAAGGTCGCGGCGCTGGAGCCGGAGATCACCGGACTGGTCGACTCCATGCTCGACGAGATCGAGACGGCCGGCCGGGTCGACCTCATGGCCACCCTGGCCTTCCCGCTGCCGTTCGCGGTGATCTCCAAGCTGCTCGGCATGCCCGCCGCCGACCACGCCCGCATCCGCGACCTGAGCGGCCTGCTGGTCCGCACCCTGGAACCCGTCGCCGACCAGGAGCTGCTGGCGACCGTGTCCAAGGCCGGCGGCGAGATGACGCAGGTCATCCGCGAGGCACTCGCCTGGAAGCGCGCCCACCCGGCCCAGGACCTGCTCACCGCCCTCATCGCCGCCGAGCAGGACGGCGACAGGCTCAGCGACGACGAGCTGATCGCCCAGGTCGCCCTGCTCTACATCGCCGGCCACGAGACCACGATGAACCTCATCGCCAACGGCGTCACCGCCCTGCTGCGCAACCCCGCCCAGCTCGCCCTGCTGCGCGAACGCCCCGAGCTGGCCGCCAACGCCATCGAGGAGTTCCTCCGCTTCGACAGCCCCGTCCAGCAGACCCGGCGCATCACGCTGGAGCCGTACACGGTGGGCGGCAGGACGATCCCGCCACGCAGCTTCGTGCTGGCCTGCCTCGCCTCGGCCAACCGCGACGCCCGCTTCTGGGGGAGCGACGCCGAGGAACTGCGCATCGAACGTGAGCAGGCGCGCAACCACGTCTCCTTCGGCGCCGGCGTCCATTACTGCCTCGGCCCCGCCCTGGCCAGGCTGGAGGGCAGGGTCGCGATCGAACGCCTGGTCACCCGCTTCCCCGCCCTCGCCTTCGCCGGCGAGGTGGAGATGAACGGCCGCATGAACCTCCGCGGACCGGAACACCTCCCGGTCACCATCCAGCCCTGACCGCTCAGGTCAGCGGGCCGAAGAACTCCGTGATCTCGCGGGCCACCTGCTCGGGCTCCTCGTGGGCCATGAAGTGGCCGCCCCGGCCGGGTGTGCTCCAGTGGCGCAGGTCGGAGCACAGGCGCTCGGGCAGCGAGCGGGGCAGTCCGGTGTACGCGGGCTCGTTGCTGAGCGTGATCGCGGCCGGTACGGAGATCGGCGGGACGGGCCGGTTGTTCGGGTAGTCGTAGTACTGGCGGAAGGAGGAGCCGATGGTGCCGGTGGCCCAGTAGAGGGTGGCGACGGTGCACAGGGTGTCCTTGTCCCACCGCCTTTCCAGGTCGCCGTCGCAGTCGCTCCAGTCGCGGTACTTGTCGATGATCCAGGCGGCCAGCCCGGCGGGGGAGTCGGCCAGCGCGGCGGCGATCGTGTCGGGGCGGGTCCACATGATCTCGCTGTAGCCCTGGTCGCGCTCGTCGTAGGCGGCCAGGTGGTCGAGGTAGGCCTGCTCCTCCGGCGTCGCGGGCCGCCGGCTGAAGTCGGTGGTGAGGACGGCGGAGGTTACATGGACTCCGGCCAGCGACTCGGGGAACAACGCGCCGAGCCACTGGGTCACGCCGCCGCCGATGTCACCGCCGAACGCGCCGAAGCGCTCGTAGCCCAGGACACCGGTCATCAGCTCGTGCCAGGTCTCGGCGACGCCGCGCCGTGTGTACGCCCCCTCCGGCAACTCGGAGAACAGGAATCCCGGCAGCGACGGGATCACCACGTCGAACCGCCCGGTCAGCAGCGGCGCCACCCGCAGCATCTCCACGAAACTGCTCGGCCAGCCGTGGGTCAGCACCAGCGGCAGGGCACCCTCCGGCCGCTCGGCCCGCAGGTGGACGAAGTGCACCTTGCGCCCGCCCACGTCGGCGAGGAACTGGGGGAAGGCGTTGAGCCTCGCCTCGGCCGCCCGCCAGTCGAACTCCCCGGCCCAGTAGGTCACGAGTTCGCGCAGATAGCCGGGATCGACGCCCGCCGCCCAGTAGGCCGAGTCGGAGGGCGTGGTGTACAGGGTCCGCCTCAGGCGTTCCCGCAGGTCAAGTAGGACATCGTCGCCGAGCGAAATATCAAATGCCTCGATTGTCATGGCCCTTTATACTGGACGCATGTCTACTCCCTACACGTCTTAGCCACCGCACACGCTTCCCGCCACCCGTGTGTCCCTAAGTCGTTTCGGAGTGTCATCCCATGCTCACCTTCCGTGGGGTCGACGTGCGCGTCGGCGCCCGTCTTCTTCTTTCCGGCATCACCGCCCACATCGCCCCCGGCGACCGCGTCGGCCTGGTCGGCCGCAACGGCGCGGGCAAGACCACCCTCCTGCGTACGCTGGCCGGGCAGGTGCCCCCGGCGGCCGGCACGATCACCGTGTCCGGGCCGATCGGCTACCTCCCGCAGGACCCGGCCGCCGCCGACCCCGCCGTCACGGTCACCGACCGCATCCTGTCCGCCCGGGGCATGGACGCCGCCGTACGCGAACTGCGCGCCGCCGAACAGGCCCTGGCCGCCGGTGACGAACGGGCGATGGCCCGCTACGTCCGCGCCGACGACGAGTTCCAGGCCCGCGGCGGCTACCCCGCCGAAGCCGAGGCGGCCCGCGTGGCCGCCGGGCTCGGCCTGCCGGAGCGGGCCATGTCGCAGCCGCTCGGCACCCTGTCGGGCGGGCAGCGCCGCCGGGTCGAGCTGGCCCGCGTCCTGTTCGCCGACCAGGGCACGCTGCTGCTCGACGAGCCCACCAACCACCTCGACGCCGACTCCGTCACCTGGCTGCGCGGCTTCCTGACCGGCTACTCCGGCGGCCTCGTCATGATCAGCCACGACACGGAGCTGGTCGCCGACGTGGTCAACCGGGTGTGGCACGTCGAGGCCGAGCACGCCGCTCTGGAGATCCACAACACCGGCTGGCACACCTACCTCACCGACCGCGCCGCCGGCGAGCGCCGCGACGCGCGGCACCGGGCCGTGGCGGAACGCAAGGCCGCCGCCCTGCACGCGCAGGCGGACAAGATGCGGGCGCGTTCCTCCACGGCGACGCGGGCGCGCGACATGGCCCGCAGGGCCGACCGCATGCTGGCGGAGGTACGGCCGGCCCGCCGTACCGGCAAGGTGGCGAAGATCCGCCTGCCCGAGCCCGCGCCGAGCGGGCGCACCCCGCTCGGCGCGGTCGGCCTCACCAAGTCCTACGGCGAGCTCGACGTCCTGAGCGGCGTCGACCTCGCCGTGGACCGGGCCAGCCGCCTGGTCGTGCTCGGGTTCAACGGCGCCGGCAAGACCACGCTGCTGCGGCTGCTGGCCGGGCACGAGCATCCCGACTCCGGCCGGGTCGTGCACGGGCACGGGCTGCGGCTGGGCTACTTCGCCCAGGAGCACGACACGCTCGACCCCGGGCGTACCGTGCGGCAGAACCTCGCCGCGCACGCGCCCCAGCTGAGCGACGGCGAGGCGCGTACCGTGCTCGGCGCCTTCCTATTCGGCGGCGACGACGCCGACAAGCCGGCCGGGGTGCTGTCCGGCGGGGAGAAGACCAGGCTGGCGCTGGCCGGGCTGGTCAGCTCGCGGGCCAACGTGCTGCTGCTCGACGAGCCGACCAACAACCTCGATCCGGCCTCGCGCGCGGAGGTGCTCGCGGCGGTCGGCGGGTACAAGGGCGCGGTGGTCATGGTCACCCACGACGAGGAGGCGGTCGAGGCGTTGCGTCCCGACCGGGTGCTCGTGCTGCCCGACGGCGTCGAGGACCTCTGGAGCCCCGGCTACGGCGAGCTGGTCACTCTGGCATGACGCCCACGGCGTCGGCGTAGTAGGTGGATCCGGCCAGGTGGCGGGCGATGCGCCGGATGCTCCAGCCGTCGCCGGGGCTGTTGTCGAGGCACTGCTCGCTCAGCGAGCCGAGCCGGACGGTCCAGATCTGGGCCAGCCGGTTGAGCCTGCTGACCGCCTCGTCGAAGTCGTCCTCGGTGAAGGGCGCCATGTCGTGCTCCGTGGTGATGACGGAGGCGTGCCAGTGGTCGGGGATCGTGGGCAGGCCCGCCAGGCGCGCCTCCACCTCCGCCAGGTGGTCGATCATGTGGTCGGTCACCCGGCGGATCGCCTTGTGCGGGGTGTAGACGCGGTCGTCGACCGGGCGGAGCTCGCCGTCCCATCGGGTCCAGGTGCCCGCCAGGCGCAGGACGTGCCCGACCATATCGGCGACGGCGATCGCCGGATCCTCATCGTTGGTGGTCATGAGCGAACCGTATGGCCGGATCACTTAACGCGGGATGGAAGGATCGATGTCATGGAATACAGCCGTTTGGGGAACAGTGGCCTGAAGGTGTCCCGGGTGTGCCTGGGCATGATGAGCTTCGGCGATCCGGACCTGATGGACTGGTTCGTCCCCGAGGAGCAGGCGGAGGCCATCGTCCGGCGGGCCGCCGACGGCGGCGTCACCTTCTTCGACACCGCCGACATGTACAGCACCGGCGGCAGCGAGGTGATCACCGGCAACGTGCTGCGGCGCACGTTCGCCAGGCGCGAGGATTACGTGCTGGCCACGAAGGTCTTCTTCCCCACGGGCGAGGGGCAGAACGACCGCGGGCTGTCGCGCAAGCACATCATGGCCGCGCTCGACGCCTCACTGGAACGGCTCGGCACCGACTACGTGGACCTCTACCAGATCCACCGCTGGGACGAGGAGACGCCGATCGAGGAGACCATGGCGGCGCTGCACGATCTCGTGCGCTCCGGCAAGGTCCGCTACGTCGGCGCCTCCACCATGCGGGCCTGGCAGTTCGCCAAGGCGCAGCACGTGGCCGAGGTCAACGGGTGGACGAAGTTCGTGTCGATGCAGCCGCAGTACAACCTGCTCTACCGCGAGGAGGAGCGGGAGATGCTGCCGCTCTGCCGCGACCAGGGCGTGGGCGTGATCCCGTGGGGCCCGCTGGCGCGCGGGGTCCTGGCCCGGCCCGCCCTCGCGCAGGCGGCCACGACGCGCAGCGCCAACGACGGCCGCATCCCGGCCACCTACGAGACCGACAACAACCGGGCCATCCTCGACCGCCTCGTCCAGGTGGCGGCCGAGCGTGAGCTGCCGCCGGCCCAGGTCGCGCTGGCCTGGCTCATGCACCAGCCGGGGCTGACCGCGCCGATCGTCGGCACCACCAAGGCGGCGCAGATCGACGACGCGATCGCCGCCGCCGCGGTGAAGCTGTCGGACAAGGAGGTCGCGTTCCTGTCCGAGCCCTACCAGGCGCGCGAGTACATGCCCTAGCGGGCGCTCTGCTCGGCCAGGTGGTCGAGCGGGCTGGCCACGTCCGGGACGAAGCGGATGCCCACGGGCGGGTTGTCGGCGGTCTGGTGCAGACCGGGACGGCCCGCCTCGACGGCGAAGGAGGCCCGGGTGGAGACGGGCGCGCCGGCGGGGCCATGAGCAGCCGGTTGGCCAGGATACCGGCCGGCCTGGGCGGGCAGGGCGCGGATCGTCGGCGCGGGCCCGCGCATCAGCCAAGGTCCAGCAGCTCCACGGCCCGCTCACGCATCTCGACCTTCCGGATCTTGCCGGTGACCGTCATCGGGAACCCTTCGACCAGGTGGACGTAGCGGGGGATCTTGTAGTGGGACAGGCGGCCCGCGCAGAACTCCCTGACCGCCTCGGCCGTCAGCGGCCGCGCGCCGGGGCGCATGACGATCCAGGCCATGAGCTCCTCGCCGTACTTGCTGTCCGGCACGCCGATCACCTGCACGTCGGCCACGTCGGGATGGGTGTACAGGTACTCCTCGATCTCGCGCGGGTAGATGTTCTCGCCACCGCGGATGACCATGTCCTTGATCCGGCCGACGATGTTGACGTAGCCCTCCTCGTCCATGGTGGCCAGGTCGCCGGTGTGCATCCAGCGGGCGGCGTCGATGGCCTCGGCCGTCTTCGACGGCTCGTCCCAGTAGCCGAGCATCACCGAGTACCCGCGCGTGCACAACTCGCCCGGTTCGCCGCGCGGCACCACCAGCCCGGTCTCCGGGTGCACGATCTTGACCTCCAGGTGCGGCATGACCTGCCCGACCGTCTCGGTACGGCGGGCCAGCCCGTCATCGCGCCCGGTCATCGTGGACACCGGGGAGGTCTCGGTCATGCCATAGCAGATCGCCACCTCTTCCATGTGCATCTCGCCGGCCACCCGCTTCATCACCTCGACCGGGCAGGGCGAACCCGCCATGATGCCGGTGCGCAGGCTGGACAGGTCGAACTCGGCGAAGCGCGGGTGGCCGAGCTCGGCGATGAACATGGTCGGCACACCGTACAGGGAGGTGCAGCGCTCGCTCTCCACGGCGCGCAGCGTGGCCTCGGGGTCGAAGCCGGGCGCGGGCAGCACCACGCACGCGCCGTGCGAGGTGGCCCCGAGGTTGCCCATGACCATCCCGAAGCAGTGGTAGAGCGGCACCGGCAGGCAGACCCGGTCGGCCTCGGTGTAGCCGAGGCCCTCGGCGACGAAGTAGCCGTTGTTGAGGATGTTGTGGTGCGAGAGCGTCGCGCCCTTGGGGAAGCCGGTCGTGCCCGAGGTGTACTGGATGTTGATCGGGTCGTCGAAGGAGAGCGTGGCCGCGCGCTCGCGCAGCGCGGCCCGGTCGGCCCCGCGGCCGGCGGCCACCAGCTCGTCCCAGCCCGGCTCGCCGATGAAGACCACCTGGTCGAAGCCGATCTCGGCGAGCATCGCCCGGTAGTCGCCGGTCTTGAACGCCACCGCGCTGACCAGCAGCCGCATGCCGGACTGGCGGACCACGAAGTCCAGCTCGTGAGCGCGGTAGGCCGGGTTGATGTTGACCAGGATCGCGCCGATCTTGGCGGTGGCGTACTGCGTCAGCACCCACTCGGCGCAGTTCGGCGCCCAGATGCCGACCCGGTCTCCCTTGGCGACGCCCCTGGCCATCAGGCCGAGCGCGACCTCGTCCACGGCGGCGTCGAACTCGGCATAGGTCCAGCGCCGTCCGCTCGCCACGTCGACCAGGGCCTCACGATCGGCGAAGCGGGCCGCGGCGCGCTCCAGATTGTCCCCGATGGTCTGGCCCAGCAGAGGAAGCGCGGAGACGCCTGACGCGTGTGAGTCACCCATGACCGAAGCATCCGGCAGGCTCCTGCCCGGCGCCACCCCCGTTCGGGGGTGGCCGTGCCATGCTTGGGTCATGGTGGCACTGCGGGCGGCGCTGGCCCGGATGCGGCACGTCACCGGCCTGCCCGTGCTGTTCGGCGGCACCGTGACGGCGGGCCGTACCGTGCGGCTGACCGAGCTGGCCGGGACCACGACCGGCGCGCTGCGCGGGCTGGCCATCCGGGCCGGCAGCGGACTGGGCGGCCGGGTGCTGGTCACCGCCCGGCCGGGCAGTGTCGAGGACTACGCCACCGACGCGCGCATCAGCCACGAGTACGACCGGCCGGTGGGGGCCGAGGGCCTGCGGGCGATCGCGGCCGTCCCCGTGGTCGTGGGGGAGAGGGTCGGCGGGCTGCTGTACGGCGGCATCCGCGAGCCGCTCACCCTCGGTACCCGCGTGCTCGACGCCATGGGCAGGATCGCCGCCCGGCTCGGCGTGGAGCTGGCCGTACAGGCTGAGGTCGAACGGCGGATGGCCGAACTGGAGACCGCCGCGATCACCCGCGCGGCCCGCGAGCGGCCCACCGGGCCGGAGCGGGAGAACCTGCGCGAAGCGCACGCCGAGCTGCGCTCCATCGCCCAGGAGATCACCGACCCGGCCCTGCGCGAACGCCTGCGGGAGGTGTGCGAGCGGCTGGGCGCGCCGCCCGGGCCGCCGCCCGCGCGCAACCCGCTCTCGCCCCGCGAGATCGACGTGTTGTCGCTGATCGCGGTGGGCTGCGGCAACGCCGAGGCCGGCGAGCGGCTGGGCCTGCGGCCCGAGACGGTCAAGAGCTACCTGCGCGGCGCGATGCGCAAGCTCGGCACCCACACCAGGATGGAGACCGTGGTCGCGGCCCGGCGCGCGGGCCTGCTCCCCTAAGGGCCCGGGGTCCAGCGCAGCGGGCTGTCCCCGATGGTCTCGGCGACCTCCTCCACCTCGAAGTCGATCATCCGCTGCTCACCGCTCCAGTCGGCGCGGGCGCGCCCGGCCAGCCGCAGCGTGTGCCCCTGCTCCCAGTCCACGAACAACAGCCCGGCGGCCGGCTCCAGCTCCAGGTTCCCGAGCGTCAGGAACATGAAGTTGCCCCGGTAGTCGGGCCAGCGCAGCCGTCCGGGCTCCGGCACCTCCACGAAGCCGGGCGGGCCGCCGCGATGCGAGACGTCCGCGCCCTGGCCGTCCGCGCGGGTGGCGATGAAGAAGGTGTCGGCGGCCTCGATCCACCGCCGGTGGCCGTCGGTGAGCGCCGTGTGCTCCACGGTACGGCGCGCCGCCGGCCCGGCCACCGAGGTGATCTCCCTGGTGACGATGTACTTGGGGCAGTTCGCGATCACCTGGTCGGTCTCGATGACCAGCCGGTCGCCCTCCTGCCTGGCCATGCCGTTGACCCGCATCCGCCGCCGCGTCCACGGCTCGATCGCCAGCGTCCCGATCTCCCCGCCGGCCTCGAACGGCGGCTCCCCGCGTACGGCCAGCGTGGTCGCCCCGAGCGGCTCGATGAACCCGGGCTCGCCCGTCATCAGCCCGACCCGCGTGCCCGTGCCGACGACCAGCATCCGCTGGCGGCGCAGGAACTCCCTGGCCACCTCGGGCAGCTCGGGGCGGGCACGGGCCGAGCCGAGCAGCTTGGTGATGCTGGCGCGCCGCTGCGCGCTCACCTCACCGGGATGAATGCCCATGGCTAGAAGAATCCGCAGGTGGGAGCGTTCTCGTGCGGGGCGGGGGCGGTGACTCCCTCGGTCACGTAGATCTCCAGCCGGGTGCCGTCGGGGTCTTCGAAGAACAGCCCGCCGGACTCGCGGCCCGTGCCGTGCGGGACGATCCCGTCGTGCCGGATGGCCACGCCGAGCTCGCGCAGCCGGGCCTCGATCGCCTCCAGTTCGTCGATGCCGGGGGCCTCGAAGGACAGGTGGTGCAGCCCGGGACTGCCGCCGTCGAAGCGTCCCGAACTCTGCTCCCACAGCGTGAGCACGAGTTCCTCCGGCCTGCCCAGCCGCGCGTAGCGCCAGTCGCCGCCGTCGGTCTTGCCGAAGAGGCCGAGGCCGAAGACCTGGCAGTAGAAGTCGATCGAGCGGTCGAGTTCGGTGACGTTGAGCCCGACGTGCCCGGTCTGGAGTGCGGTCGCCACAGAGCGACTCCCTTCTAATGGATGTGCCGCAATTCAAGCATTAGCTGCTAATGGGTGCAAGTACGGGGTAGCATTAGCAGGGTGGTGCACATCGCCGTCGCCTTCGCCAACACCATCCGCGCCTCCACGGGGGACGCGCTGGCCACCGCCGCCGGTCTCACCGCCTGGCTGCGTGAGCGGCGCGCCGAGCTGGAAGTACACCTGGACGAGCCCGACCTTCTCGCCATCGGTGACGACGAGGCCGCCGCCGCCCGGCGGGCCCGCGACGCCGTACGCGCGCTGATGGGAGGCGCGCCGGAGACGGGCGAGCACGTCCGCGCGCTCAACGACGCGGTGCGGGCGGCGCCGCGATGGCGTGAGCTGGCGTGGGGGGAGCCGCCGTCGGTCACCGCCCGTTCGGCGCATCCGCCCGTGCTGGCGGCCGTCGCCGAGGTGGCCGAGCAGGCGATCCTGCTGCTGTCGGGCCCCGACCGCGACCACGTACGGCCCTGCGGGGCGCCCGGATGCGTGCAGTTCTTCCTGAAGGAGCACCCGCGCCGGGAATGGTGCTCGACCGGCTGCGGAAACCGCGTGCGGGTGGCCCGCCACTACGCCCGCACCAAGGGCGCCTGATGCGCGTGGGGGTCCTGGGCCCACTGGAGGTCACCGACGGCGGCGAGAAGGTGGCGGTCGGGGGCGCCCGGCTGCGCGCGCTGCTGATCCGGCTGGCCCTGGACGCGGGCGGCGTGGTCGCGGTCGAGGCGCTCACCGGGGCGCTGTGGCCGCAGGACGGCCCGGCCGACCCCGTGCACGCCCTGCACTCCCTCGTCTCCCGGCTGCGCCGCGCCCTGCCGGCGGCAGTCCTGCAGACTCCCGGCGGGTACCGGCTGGACCTCCCGCCCGAGGCCGTGGACGCCCTGCGTTTCGAACGGCTGGCACGTCAAGGGCGGCAGGCGCTGCGCGAGGACGACCCGGAACTGGCCGCGGAACGGCTGCGCGCGGCCCTGGCGCTCTGGCGCGGCGAGGCGCTGAGCGACGTCGCCGAGGCGCCCTACGCGCTGGCCGCCGCCGCCAGGCTCCACGAGCTCAGGCTGGCCGCGACCGAGGACCGGATCGCCGCCGAGCTGCGGCGGGGCGGCGACCCGTCTCCCCTCGTGGCCGAGCTGGAGGAACTCCTGGCCGCCCACCCCCTACGTGAACGCCTGCGGGCCCTGCTCATCGAAACCCTGCACGCCGCCGGCCGCCGGGCGGAAGCGCTCGCCGCCTTCGAGTCCTTCCGCGTGACGCTGGCCGAGGAACTGGGCGCCGGCCCCGGCCCGGAACTCAAGGAGCTCCACCTGGCTCTTCTGCGCTCCGAACGGCCCGTGCGCGGAAACCTGCGTACGCCGCTGTCGAGCTTCGTCGGCCGCGTGGAGGAGCAGGCGCACGTGGTCCGGCAGCTGAACGAGCGGCGGCTGGTCACGCTCCTCGGCCCGGGCGGCGTCGGCAAGAGCCGGCTGGCGACGCGGGCCGCGAGCGAGGTGGCCGCCGAGTTCCCCGGCGGCGCCTGGCTGGTCGAGCTGGCGTCGGTGACCGACGCGGCGGCGCTGCCGCAGACCCTCGTCACCACCCTGGGCCTGACCGGCCTGGGCAGGCCGGGCGACCAGATGGGACGGCTGGCCGACGCGCTGCCCGCGAGCCCCACGCTCATCGTGCTGGACAACTGCGAGCACCTGATCGACGCCGCCGCCCGCCTCGTCGAGGACCTGCTCGGCCGGTGCCCGCACCTGCGCGTCCTGGCCACAAGCCGCGAGCCGCTCGGCCTGGTCGGGGAGGCGCTGAGCCCCCTCGCGCCGCTGCCCGCGGCCGACGGGGTGCGGCTGCTCACCGACCGGGCGGGGGCGGTGCGGCCCGGGTTCACGCTGAGCCAGGAGGGCCGGGCGGCCGCCGGGCGGATCTGCGCGCGCCTGGACGGGCTGCCGCTGGCGATCGAGCTGGCGGCGGCGCGGCTTCGGTACGCGAGCGTGGAACAGGTGGCCGCCGGGCTGGGCGACCGCTTCCTGATGCTGACCGGCGGCAGCCGTACGGCGTTGCCGCGCCATCGCACGCTGCGCGCGGTCGTGTCGTGGAGCTGGGACCTGCTGTCGCGGGAGGAGCGGGCGGCGGTCGAACGGCTCGCGGTCTTCCCCGGCTCGTTCACGCCCGAGGCGGCGGCCCGCGTGTCGGGGTGGGCGGCGGTGGAGGACTTCGCCGACCGTTCGCTGCTGCAGTTCGTGCCGGGGCAGCGGCCGCGCTACCTGATGCTGGAGACCATCAGGGAGTACGCGCTGGAACGGCTCGCGGAGTCCGGCCGGCTGGCGGCGGCCAGGGCCGCGCACGCCGCGTACTTCGCCGAGCTGGCCGAACACGCCGAGCCGAGGTTGCGCGGGGCCGAGCAGCTCGCCTGGGTGCGGCGGTTGCGGGCCGACCGGGACGATCTGCTGGCGGCGGTGCGGTTCGCCGCGGACTCCGGGGACGCGGCCACGGCGTCGCGGCTCGGGGGCGGGCTGCGCTTCTTCTGGACGATCGCGGAGGATCCGGGCGAGGCGGCCGCTCTGCTGCGCGGGGTGCTGGACGTGGCGCCGGATCCGGGTGTCGCGGCGGCGTACCTGATCAATCTGGTTCTGGCCGCGGACGGTGGCCGCGCCAAAGGCGAGGCCGACGGCCTGCTCGCGCTCGCGGCCGGGTGCGAGCACCCCGCGACCACGGCGATGATCGAGGCACTGGTCGCGCTGATCACCGGTGATGCCGCGCGCGGACTGGCCGCGATCGACGCCGGTCTGCCCCGATCCGCGGCGTGGGATCGCGGGTTGTTGTGGTTCGTGCGGTCGTTCCTGGATGGCGGCCTCGGTGACATGGAGGCGATGCGCACCGATCTCGGGCAGGCGGCGGCGGCGTTCCGCGCCTGCGGCGAGCACTGGGGCCAGGCGACCGCGCTGAGCTATCTGGCCTTCGCCCAGACCACGCTCGGCGAGTTCGAGGCGGGCGCCGCGGCGCTGGAGGAGTCGATCCGGCTGGCCCGCGACCTCGGGACCGGCGACGGACAGCGGGTCTGGCTGGCCATGGTCCGCGGCCACACCGGGCAGACGGCCGCGGCCCGCGCGGAACTGCTCGACGTCCTCGGCGGCAACCCGCCCGCGCACCAGGTCGGGCTCGCCCGGATCCAGCTGGCCAACCTCGCCCGCCACGACGGCGATCTCGACGCCGCCGGGCGGCACCTGGCCGAGGCGGCCGTGAGCCGGGATCCGCTCTTCCTCCTGGCCCGTGCCGAGCTGGCCGTGGCCAGAGGCGAGGACGCCGGGCCCGATCTGGCCGAGGCGTTCGCCCTCGCCCTGGAGGTCTGGGACATGCCGCTGGTGGCCATGGCCGCGGTCGCCGTGGCCTCCTGGCGCCTGGCCGCCGACGCCTCGGAGGCGGCCGGGGTGCTCGGCGCCGCGCACGCGTTGCGCGGCGGCCCCGACGCCCGTCACCCCGACGTCGAACGGCTGGCCCGCGCGCTCCGCGCCGAACTGGGCGAGCCCGCCTACCACGCGGCGTACGAGCACGCCCGCCGCCTCGACCGCGCGGTCGCGATCGCCCGCGTCAAGGCCGCCCTCGCTCACACGGGCTGAGCGCTCCCGCGAGGGATCTGTGGGCGGTCTGCGAGGACCACCCGGCACGGTGGTCCCCATGACGTACGCGTTCCAGGCGGAAGGCCTGGTCAAACGGTTCGGGAAGACGACGGCGCTGGCCGGCGTCGACCTGGCGGCCCGGCCCGGCACGATCTTGGGCGTACTCGGCCCCAACGGCGCGGGCAAGACGACGGCCATCCGGGTGCTGGCCACCCTGCTGCGCCCCGACGAGGGCCGCGCCGAGGTGGGCGGCCTCGACGTCGTCCGGCACGCGCCGCGGGTCCGCAAGATGATCGGTCTGACCGGCCAGTACGCCTCGGTGGATGAGGACCTGACCGGCACGGAGAACCTCGTCCTCCTCGGCCGCCTCCTCGACCTGCGCAAACCCGAAGCCGAACGGCGCGCGAGCGAGCTGCTCGGCCGCTTCGGCCTGACCGGGGCCGCCGGCAAACGGGCCGGAACCTACTCCGGCGGCATGCGCCGCCGCCTCGACCTGGCCGCCGGGCTCGTCGGCGAACCGAGCGTCGTCTTCCTCGACGAGCCCACCACCGGACTCGACCCCGGCCGCCGGGAAGACCTGTGGCGCATGATCCGCACCATCGCCGACGGCGGCGGCACGGTCCTGCTCACCACCCAGTACCTGGAAGAGGCCGACGCCCTGGCCGACGAGATCTGCGTGATCGACCACGGCCGGGTCATCGCCCACGGCACCCCGGCCGAACTCAAGCAGATCGTCGGCGGGCAGACCATCGTGGTGCGGCCCAAGGACCCCGCCGAGCTGGCGCGGACGGCGGAACTGACCGCCAAGGCCACCGGCCGCGAACCCGCGAGCGTGGCCGCGGGAGTGCTGACCGTCGCCGTCGACGGCGGCGCCGCGTTCACCGCCGTCGTCGGGGCGCTGGCCGAGGCCGGCGTCGAGGTCGCCGAGCTGTCGCTGCGGCTGCCCAGCCTGGACGAGGCGTTCTTCGCACTCACCGGAGCCGCGGGATGCCGTTCGCGCTGCTCCGGCACAGCCTGCTCCTGGCCGGGCGCGGCCTGCGCAAGACCCGCCGCAACCCGGGCATCCTGTTCGACGCGCTGTTCCTGCCGATCGTCTTCCTGCTGATGTTCGTCTACCTGTTCGGCGGCGCCGTCGCCGGGTCGCCGCAGGCGTACCTGCAGTACATCTTCCCCGGCACGCTGGTGATGTCGACGCTCATGGCCGGCCTGCTGTCCACCGGCGTCAGCCTCAACGTCGACATCAAGAAGGGGGTCTTCGACCGGTTCCGCAGCCTGCCCATCGGCCGCTCCGCGCCGCTGATCGGCTCCGTCGTCGGCGATCTCATCAGGTACGGCGTCGCGCTCGTCACCCTGTTCCTCCTCGGCTACCTCCTGGGCTTCCGAGTCCGGACCGATCTGGTGTCGGCGCTGGCCGCCTGCGCCCTGGCGGTCACCCTCGGCTTCTGCATGAGCTGGATCAACGTGCTCGTCGGCGTGCTCATCAAGGAGACCTCGGTCGTGCAGAGCGTCGGCTTCCTGGGGATCTTCCCGCTGGCCTTCGGCACCAACATGGTCGCCCCCACCGAGACCCTGCCCGGCTGGCTCCAGGCCTGGGTCAACGTCAACCCCGTCACCCACGCCATCGACGCCACCCGCGGCCTGCTCCTCGGCGGCCCGGTCGCCACCGCGGCGAGCACCACCCTCATCTGGTCGGCCGCCTTCCTCGTCGTCTTCGTCCCCCTCGCCGTCATCGCCTTCAGGAGGCGCAACCAGTGAACATCATCGAATCCCGCTCCCTCGACCCCATGGACCCCCTCGACGACCTCGAACCCCTGCTCGACCTGGTCGGCGACGCCCGGGTGGTGGCGATCGGCGAGAGCTCCCACCACGTGCGCGAGTTCTACCTGCTGCGCCACCGCCTGCTGCGCTTCCTCGTCGAACGCCGCGGCTTCACCGTCTACGCGCTCGAAGCCCCCTTCACCGACGCGCACACCATCGACGCGTGGGTACGCGGCGGCGCCGGCACCGTCGAGCAGGTCGCCTCCGCCGGCATCGACCACGGCATGGGCGACTGCCGGGAGATGCACGACCTCCTGAGGTGGATGCGCGAGCACGAGCGCCCGCTGCGCTTCGCCGGTTGCCTGGCCGGGGTCCCGCGCACCGCTCTGCGCGCGGTCGCCGCGTACGTGAAGGACGCGGACCCCGACGCGTTCCCCCTGGCCGACCGGGCCTTCCGGCTGGCCGGCGGGGACCGCGAGGTGCCCAGCATGAAGGCCATGATGGACCACGCCCGCCGCCCGATCGAGGCGCAGGACGAGCTGACCGTGGCGATCAGCCGCCTGCTGGCCCGCATGGAGACGATGGCCGGATACCAGCGCGGCCAGGGCCGTGGCGCCGCACACGCGGCCGCGTTCCAGCATCTGCGCAACGCCTGGTACCTGGATCACGGCGGGCGCGACCTCGGCGGGCGCGGCATGGCCGTGGGCACCGCGTGCCTGGACGCCTTCGGCGCCGAGAGCGTGCTGCGGCTCGTCGAGGACGGCGCCCGCGTCGTGGTGGCGACGCACAACACCCACATCCGCAAGACGGTGATCGAGCACGAGGGCGACTTCGGGCTGTTCCCGCAGGGTTACCACCTCGCCCGAGCCCTCGGCCCCGGCTACGTCTCCATCGCCGCCACCAGCCTCGGCGGCCGCACCTCCGCCGGGCGGGTCGCGCCCGGGCACCCGCTCGGGTTCGAAGCGGTCGACGTCGGGCTGCCCGCCCTGGCCGAGGGCAGCGTCGAGACGCTCTTCGACGGCCGCGCGCCCCTGGCCATCGCCGACCTGCGCGGCCACGACCCGGAGGCGTTCACGCGGATCCGGATGCTGGACTCCTTCATGGACGTCCCCGTCGTACGGGCCTACGACGCGGTCGCCTGCGTCCCGGAGACCCGGTCCGTCCAGATCACGAAGGGACCGTTCAGGCAGGGGTGACAGTCATCGAGCGGCCCCGGGGCTCATCGGTCCAGCCAGGACTTCCAGTCGATGCCGGGGTCCTCGGCGAACAGGTGGTGGGAGGCGATCATGGGGCCGTGGAAGCCGCGGATGAAGCGGTACAGGGCGGTGGGGGTGCGGACGGCGACGTTCTGGGAGTTGACGAAGTAGACGACTCCGTCCTCGCCGGCCAGCCGTACCCGATCGCCCTTCCGCGCAGGGCGGGGCAGGCCGAGCTTTCCGGCGAGGGAGTGCCAGGCCTGCTCCCAGTCGGGCACGGGCGGGCCGAAGACGGTGAGGGGGGTGGCGGTGCGGCCGGGGAAGTGGGTCAGGTACTCCACCAGCGTGGCGAAGAACAGCTCCAGGCCCGCCGACATCGCCTCGAACTCGTCCTGCCAGTCGTCGCCCGGCAGGAAGCCGCTGGTGACGGCGCGCAGGACGGTGGTACCGCCGGACTGGGCCTCGATGAGGAACTCGTAGGCGACGAAGCGGCCGTCGGGGGCGGTCTCGGTGCCGTGGGCGAAGCGGGCGCCGGGGCTGGCTTCGGTGATGCGCGTGCTGGGGGAGTAGTCGCCGAAGACGGTGGTGACGGCGCCGTCGGCGACCTCGTTGCGGCCCATGAACCAGGAGTCGATGCCGGGCCCGGTGGAGATGGCCGCCCAGATCTCCTCGGGCGACGCGGGCACCTCGGCCAGGTGCTCGATCTCGAACTCGTGGCCCATGCTCACGACTCCCTCATGCTGGGGTGGACGGCGACCACGATGCGATGATCCCGCCCTGATCCGGCCTCTTCATCGTGGTATTTCGAGACCAGCGTCGTGACGGCCTGCGTGAGCTCCTCCGCGAACGCCGCCCGCGCGGCCGGGGTGGCGAAGCGGACCTCGCCGTCCAGCGCGAACGTCGCCACCCGCTTGCCCGCCCTGGCCGAGCCCGTGATGAGCGCGCCCACGTCACGGACCAGCCGCGCGGCCAGCGCCAGCAGCCAGCGTGCCGACAGCCGGTCCGGCGACTGGGCCGGATCGGGCTGCACGGCGGCCAGCGCGACGGGGGAGATCACGTAGGAGGCCGCGGTGGCACGCAGCAGCCGCTCGGTCGCGTTGCCCTTGCGCCGTTCCTCGACGAGTTCGACCAGGCCGTGCCGTTCGAGGGTGCGCAGATGGTAGTTGACCTTCTGGCGCGGCAACCCGACACGGGCGGCCAGCATGGCCGCCGAGGCGGGCTGGGCGAGCTCGGCCAGCAGCCTGGAGCGCATGGGATCCAGCGACACCTCGGCGGCGGCCGGGTCCTCGATCACGGTCACTTCGAACATGCCTCCACGATCCCACCGACAACTAAATCTGACAAGACGGCGAAGTTTGTCGGTGCCGCCAGGTCGGAGGCCAGGCTGCCGGGACCAGGGAAGATGTCGTCGAGCGCGGCCAGCCGTTCCTCATCCAACCGGATCGTCAGCGCCTTGAGCGCCAGCTGCTCGACCGGGCGCCCGCGATCGGAGCCGTCACGCCCGGCTGGTGCAGCAGCCACGCCAGGCCGACGGCCGCGGGATGCTCCCCGATCTCATCACACAGCCGCTCGTAGCGTTCCACCCGGTCCCTGCCCTCGCGCAGACCGGCCTCGGGACAGCACGCCGAGCTTGACGTTGGCCCATGCCGCGCGCTCTTGACCTGCGCGAGCGCGGTCAGCAGGGCGGGGAGCTGGCGCAGCGACTCGCCGCCGAGACGGAAGTTCTCGCTGGCCCGGGCCGTATGAATGCCGAACAGGTCGTTCGAGGAAAGTCTGATCTCGCCGAGGAGGTCATGTTCGACACGGTTCTTATCCATAGCATCACCCCTCACTTGAAAGGTTGCCTGGTAGGCAGACAGCCAGACTCCATGGGACAAGAGGGATGTCAATCCCTAAATATGCAGACAACAGGCACCCTTGGCAGGATTTCGGGTGTGAGGCAACCTGACCTGTTCGCCGAAGGAGGGCCTGTGACCTTCCAGACGTTCGAGCTCGAGAACTGGCAATCCGACCACGAGCAGACCGTGCGCTTCAACCTCGCCGACTCGACCGTCGACCCCGTCACCGTGGCCGACCTCGTCGAGGACGGCGAGGACCTTGAGCGGATCATGTCCGTGCCGCTCTACTATCCGGAGGTCAACGGCGAACGGTCTCTGCGGGGCCTCATCGCCGGTCTGCACGACGGCATCGGCACCGACGACGTGCTGGTCACCGTGGGCGCGTCCGAGGCCAACGCCGCGATCGTCGACGCGCTCTGCGAGCCGGGCGACCGCGTCGTGGTCATGGAGCCCGGCTACTGCCAGGTCTGGGGTCTGGCCCGCAACAGCGGCCGCGACGTGGCCGCGTTCGAACTGCACGCCGACCGCGGCTGGGCCCCCGACCTGGTGCAACTCCGCCGGATCGCCACCCCCGGCACCAGGCTCATCTACGCGTGCAACCCCAACAACCCGACCGGCTACATCCTCGCAAGACAGGAAATGGCCGAGATCGTGCGGATCGCCGAGGACTGCGGCGCCTGGCTCGTGGCCGACGAGGTCTACCGAGGCAGCGAACGCCTGATCGACGACGAGACGCCGTCGTTCGTCGGCATGACCGACAAGGTCATCGGAGTGGGCAGCCTGTCGAAGTCCTATGGACTGTCCGGTCTGCGCATCGGCTGGTAGCGGTCGTTAGCGTGGCCGAGGCGGCGCTCCAGCTCGGCGCGGTCGTGGCCGGAGGCCTGAGACAGCCCGAAGGCGAAGGTGTGCCGGGCGTCGTGCAGGCGCAGCGTGCCGAGCTGACGGTCAGGGTCGGGCATCTGGGCATCGTGCAGGCGGCCGATCTCACCCACGATGGTGTTGATCGAGCGCGGCGACAGCCGCCCGTCGGGGCGGCGGCGGCGATGGAAGCGGCCGACAGCAACAGCGCGACCGGGGCTGTACTGACGGCGGCGTCACCGGGCCGTTCGAGCTCTAGGTAGTCGGCCAGCGCCTGGCGGGCATCCCGGCCGAGGAACACGGTGCGGCTGGTACGGCCCTTACCGCGCACGCCACTCAGGCGGGCCTTCTTGCCCTGGCGCAGCCGCACGGGCTCGGCTGGCTGCAGTTGGTCCAGGTCGAGGCCGACCAGCTCAGTGCGGCGCAGCCCGGTGCCGAAAAGCAGGTAGACGACGGCCCGATCGCGGGCCGGGCGGGCATGAGCGTGCACCCGCGCGCTGCCGGTGCCGCGGTGGCGGCGGCCCTTGAGCTCGTGGAAGGTCTCGATCCAATCCACCACGTTCTTGACCGTGCGCACCTGGGCGGCGGCAAGTGCCCGTACCTGCGGGGCTGGCAGCGGAAGCGGGGCGACCTTCTTGGTCGGGTCACCGTGGCGCAGCAGCTCGGCGGGGGCGTGCGCGCTGATCCAGGTGAACAGCACCGACAGGTGGGCCAGGTGGGTTGTTGACGGTTGCCGCAGCCATCGGCGCCGCCGTGCTGTCGCGGCCAACGTTGCCGGCGGCGGCCAGGTGTTCGCGCCAGGCGGTGACTTCACGGACGGTGACCGCTGAGAGCCGGTCGTGGCCGAGCCCGCTCGTGATCCACGCGGTGAACCGCTCGAGATGGCGGGTGATCTTGCCGGTGACTTCCGGCGAGCGCACCCCGCGCACGGCCAGAGCGAGGTGGCGCTCGCTCCAGGCGGTGAGGCTGTCGTCGGCCATTTCGAGGCGCACGGGCAGCCCGACTACCTTTCGTGAAGTGATTTCGGCGCGATCCCTGTCCTGTCGGCGGAGGCATCGAACTGGGGGTGGTCGACGGCATAGTGCCAGATTGCTTCATGGAAGGGTCATTTCCTGAAGTGAATGGGGTCGCTGAAGATGGTCCGACAAGATCGGAACCCTGCGCTTTCACAGAGGTCGTCATGCCGCCCCCGCAACGGGGACATAGGAGCCTCCCTACTTGATGGGTCACATCGGCGAGGGCGCTCGGCCAGCGCCGGCCCCCGGCCTTGACCACGGCACCAGGCCCACGTCGCACGAGCGGGCCACGGTAAGCGAGGCCAGAGTGATATCGAGGTCGTCGCGGCGCAGGTGCGAGCCGATGATGTGGCGCATGCGGTCGAACGAGGGCAGCGGGGTGGCCTTCAGCCGCGACAAGCGCAGCATGCCGCCCTTGATGCTCACCGACGCATTCGCCGCCAGCCCGGCGGAGACCTGGGCGTAGGCATCGTCGACGAGGTCAGCCCGCTCCCGCAGATGCGCACGCGGATCGGCCTGCAGGTCCGGTGCGGTCAGCACCGAGCCGCGCTCGCACCCGCAGTCGCTCCTCGGTCAGCCGAGCCCGCGGGTTACCCCACTTGTCCGTGCCCATCGCGTACACATCACGGCGGCGCAGGGCCAGGTGCAGGGCCTCCAGGTTGGAGAACACATGGCAAACAATTTCAAAGGCGTTCAAGATTCCGAATATTGGTTGGGGCTTATGTGGACTGGCCCCTCGGACAGGTATCCGAGGCAGGATACCTAACGTGAGTTCACCGTCGCCTGCACTTAGGCCTGGGGTGCAAACTAGCTGCTGCCGGAAGCTCAGAGAATAAGTCACTCGTAGAGGTCCGAGTCTTCGAGCTCCACAAGGGCTGCCGAGCTCGCTGGAGCTTTGCGATTGACGACGGAGCAGGGGCTGGAGATCTTCCGGACCGTGCGAGCTCCCGGCGCGGTAGTGTCCCAGCAACCCCCAGTCACATGCTCACGCGTGCCGGACAGTCGCACTTTTGAGGAGCTCAGCATCTCAGCTCCGCAGCCTTCCAAGCGGCTGGCGCGATGAAGGCTCCACAGGAAGGCGACAGTCCGAGGGAGGTGTGGGGTAATCTCATCGCCACCCTCGATGTCTCAATAGTCATCCGGAGTCGTCGATCAACTTCCAGAAATTGTCGATATTCACGGCTCGCCGTCCTGTCAATTTCTTCGGGAGGCCAAGCATGCCATACCTCTGTGCAAGGTCGAGCGGAGCTGGATGGAGAATTTCATTCAGTATGCCAGCGAGGAAGGTGGCCGTCGCAGGCGCACAGTCAACGGTTTGTCAACCTCCAGTAAGAGGGTCTCCACCAATATAGTGACGTTCGATCTGCAGGCCAATCGGCTTCATACGCCTTCTCGGCCTCGAAATTGTCAAGGCTTGGATCAACTGGGCGAAAACCAGGATCTCTCGACTCGGATTCCGTGGGAGGGCGAGCCCTAGATATAGAATTTGGAGAGCTAGCTCCGTTTTCTCTATAGCACAGTTGGGCATCAACGAGAGATTGTCTATTTGCCCCGCCACTGTAGTGAGGCCAGCGAAGCTGGACAAGATCGTCCTCCCATCGGCAGATTGGACAGATCTGGTAAGAGCCGGGCTCTTGGTCGTGGACCAAATAGCCACAGCAAGGACAGGGGTAGATCGTCTGAGTCACCTCAATCAACCATAGTTCCAGGCTGCTTCTTGAAATAGTCTATTCCCTCATCAGGCTTGAAGTAAGTTATGATCCCATTCGGACCTGCTGCTCCGAACTCACCGGTTTTGGGATCATAGAACCGGTATGTCTTGCCGTCTCGCTTCACCAGGACGCCTGGCCTGCGGCCATTACAGGTACACATAAGATCCATTGCTGCATATCTATACTCCGACAGAGTCGTGAGCCCCATCTCTTCGCCATGGTCAGCGAAATGTCGATCTAGGTTAGCTTCGCTGACCCACTTATCGCCGAAGCATTTGCTGTCATTATGGACGAGGACATTAACGTCCCCAACGCCTACATGATAGGCATGGATGCCCTTAACCGACAGGTTGTAGACCTGTTGCGGTGCCGTCCACCGCTCGACGCTTTGCACTTGAAGCCAGGCCCCAGTCGAGGACCGAAGCCATGTGCCAGGTTGGAGATCAACCGCGTCGACCCATTCTCTGGAATCGGCAGCCCAGAATGGGTGTGCGTCTGTCGCCGTAATCGTCGAGCTCTGGGGCTGTGAACCAGGCTCGCCGCTGATGGCGATCTTGACGAGGCCCTTCACACCCTCGCCGAGGATGACATCGACTACGGCCCTCGCAGCGGTGATCCCGGTAGTCGGATCGGTGGCTACGACTGCGTCGCCCACCTCCACTTCGGCGATCGGCTTGCGGGTGCCATCCGCCATGAGTACCGGGGTTTCGGATGTGAAGCTGTTCTTACATGTCTTGTTAGCGAATTTGACAAGATCATCAATTGCGCCGAAGGCTTTCCGGATTTGCTTTATTGCCTGCGCGGCTGCTCGACCTAGCTTCACTCCAGGTATGAAGTTGGCGAAGAAGAGCATGCACGACCCGAAGGACCCTGAAGTGCAGCCATACAGATCGCTCACGAAGAAGTCGGAAACGCCTTTCATGAGCTTGAGGAACCAATGTCTATCGCTTTTATCTTCAGCCTTTTTGTAGGCGAGAAGAATCCAATCCGTACGGTTTACGCCCAGCTCTCTCCTCAGTCGATTGCACATGCCGGCGAGTTCGGATTGAACCACTCTCCCCAAACAGTTTTCCGCGAAGACCTGAGCATCTCGAAAGGTCTTCGCAGACTCCTTAATGGCATTGCATGCCTTATATCCAAGCGTTTTAACGCAATTCTTCCAGGCCGGGGTCGGCGGTCCGGGCTGTCCAGCGCTTCCGCCAGCTTTCACGACGGAATCTATCAAGTATTTGCGCCACTCCTCATATACTCCATCGCTGTCTCCGGCATAGGACTTAGCAATAATCTTTTTGCGAACGGATTCAGGCGCATCCCAAAAGCCCTCAAGGTCTTCCAGGAATATTCCATTCGGCAGGTGCCCCAGCCGCTTCATCTCCTCTTCGGTCATCACCGTGATGCCGGTGAGCTCGAATCCGCCGCATTTATCCAGGCCGGCCCCGCTGCACGCCATGCCGCCGCCGGGGATCGATCTATCTGTGGCAGGGTCAGCACACCGAAAGATTGCGTTGGGAGCGTTGCATGGGTTCCCTGTGTAGCCCGCGTAGCCGTATTCGAAGCCGGTGGATTCGGTGGCGTGTCCGGTGGGGTCGATGCCGGTGAGGGGGGAGGCGTTGGCGTAGGTGTAGCGGTTGGCTTGGACGGAGGGGTTGGGGTTGAGGGTGGCGGTGTCGCGGCTGGTGAAGGTGCCGGTTCCGGGCTGGTACCAGCGGGCGTGCATGTTGGTCTTGCCGGTGTCGGGGTCGGTGTATTCGCCTTGGTAGCCGAGGTTGGTTTTGGCTCCGGTGCGTTCGGTGACGGTGCCGAACGGGTCGTAGGCGGCGGTGGTGGTCAACGTGCTGCCGGTGAAGGTGGCGACGAGGTCGCCATGCAGGTCGGTCAGCGTGCCGGCCGCTGGGTCGGTGCCTTCCTGTTGGCCGAGGAGGGCGCCGGATGGGTCGCGGCCATAGCGGCCCTGGATGCCGCCAAAGGTGTCACTGATCGCGGCCAGGTCGTTGCCGAGGCCGGAGTAGGCGAAGGTCTGCTTGGCGGCGCCGCGGATACGGGAGGCGACTCGGTCGAGGGCGTCGTAGCTGTAGAGGCTTTCACCATCGGCGACAAGCCGGTCGAAGGCGTCGAAGGTCAGCTGGGTAGTGGCGCCTGCCTTGGTTTCGGACGCGAGGGTGCCGCGCGCCGTGTAGGTGTAGTCGGTGCCGTCGCCGGTGGTGAGGCGGTTGCGCTCGTCATAGGTGAACGTCTTGGTACCGGCTTTGGTGCGGTTGCCGGAGGCGTCCCAGCCGTAGTCCGTCTTTGCGCCCCCGGGGGCGGTCCAGGAGGTCAGGCGGCCGGCGTGGTCGTAGGTGTAGGTGTTGACGCCTGCCCCGGCGGTGCCAGCGGTGGTCTTGGTGGTGAGGTTGTCGTCCTTATCCCACCCGTAGCTGATCTTCGCCAACTGGGTGCCGGCGCCGTTCTTCAACGTCTGCGTTTCGAGCCGGTCAACCGCGTCGTAGGTGAAGGCCTGGGAGTCGGCGGCCGCGCCGGTGCTGGTCTTGCCGGTCAGCGTCTTCAGACGGCTGGACTTGTCATAGCCATAGGTGAGCGTGCGGCCGGTGACCGGGTCAACCGCAGTGGCCAACCGGCCTACATTGTCCCAGGTGAAGGTAGCGGTCCCGGCGGCGTCGACGCGCTGGGAGGGGGCGCCGAGCTCGTTGTAGGCGTAACCGGTCTGCTGGACCGTGCCCTTCTTCACGCTCAAGGGCAGGCCGCGGTCGTTGTAGTCCACCGTCAGGTCGCCGATCGCGGTCGCGCGCCCGGCCAGGTCATAGCTGAAGGTGCGCTCCGCGGTTGCCGCGCCGCCGCCCGCGCCGGTCTCGGCGGTGAGGCGGCCCAGGTGGTCGAAGGTGCGATCGATACGCACCCCGCCGGGCAGCAACGACGCGGTCGGGTTGCCCGCCTGGTCGTAGATGCTGGTCCAGGTACGGTCAGCCAGATTCGGATGCGCCGCGGTGGACGGCTCGGTGACCGTCTCTGCCAGGCCGAGGCTGTTGTAACTGGTCCAGGTGGCGTTACCGCGCCCATCGGTCAACCGGGTACGGGCGCCGCTGGCGTCGTAACCGAACGAGGTGGTGATCGACTCACCGGCCGCCACCGGCTCGATCAGCGAGGTGACCCGGTTGAGCGCATCGTACGTCTGCTTGGTGACATGGCCCTCGGGCGAGGTCGCCGAGGTCGGGTTACCGGCGGCGTCGTAGGCGGTGGCGGCGGAGCGGACGACCGCCTCGGTGGCATTGAGGTCCTGAGCGCCGATCTGGCGGCCGGCCAGGTCGTACTCGGCGACGGTGGCGTTGCCTTCGCCGTCGCTGGTCTTGACCAGACGACCGGCCAGGTCGTACTCCATGAGCGTCTTGTTCGTCGCCGGGTCGGTCTGGGTGGTGACCTCACCGGCCGCGTTCACCACGAACCCGGTGCTCCGGTTACCCGGCGCGATCCGCTTGGTCAGCACGCCCGCGTCGTTGTACTCCAGCTTCGTCGTGTACGCCGCCGCGGCCGGCTTGCGCTCCACCTGCGTCGAGGTGATCATCCGGCCGAGATCGTCATAAGTCGCCTCGGTACGTGCCCCGGTGGGACCGGTCGCCGCGAGCTTCTCACCGACCAGGTCGTAATCCACCACCGACTGCCCGGCGGGCTGCCCATGAGGGGCCGGATCGGTGGCGCGCACCTGCCGACCCAACTGGTCGTACTCGAAAGTCGAAGTGTTGCCGCGCGGATCGGTGGTACGGACGAGTTGCCCGGCCAGATCGTAGGCGTGAGCGGTGGTCGGCGTCACCGCCGCGCCACCGGGCGGCGTGTACGACGGCGCCACCTCGCCGGTCAACCGGCCCGCCTTGTCGAACACCGAGGTGACCGTACGACCTTCGGAATCGGTCTGGTGCGTAGTAGCGCCGAAGGTGTCGTACCCATTGCGCGTGGTCGGCTTCGCGCTGACACTCGCCCCGGCCTTGTCCACCGCCACCTGCGGTCCTACCGCCTCGACCAGGCGCCCCAGCGCGTCGTAACGCATGGTCGTCGTGAAATCGGCAGCCGACGCACCCGCCACATTCCCACGCGGATCAGTCACCGCGGTGACCAAACCCGCGACATCGTAGGTGAGCGTCGAGACCAAGTCCTGCTCACCGTTCTCAACGGTCTCCCGCGTCGGCTGGTTGACCTTGTTGTAGCCGAACTCCTTGATCTCCGTGCGCGTCGTCCCCGCGCCGCTGGAAATGGCCTTGAGAACGTTGCCGTTGGCGTCATAGGTGAACGCGGTCCTGCGCTTGAGCGTCCCGGGATCGAAGGTCTGCGACGTGATACGGCCCGCGGCGTCGTAGACGACCTCGGCGGTGGCCGTACCGCCACCGCTCACCAGCTTGACCCGGTTACCGGCGGCGTCGTAGGTGTGATCCTCCAGCACCACATCCCGGGCGGTCATCTGCCCGTTCAGCTTCGCGTCATCAGCGATCTTCTTCGACAGCAGGTGGTCAGCGAAGTACGTCAACGAGGTCTTGCGGCCCATGGCGTCGGTCTGCGTGGCCAGACGGCCGCCCGGGTCATAGGCGAACGCCTCCAGCACCACATCCCTGGCCGCCTGGGGATTGACCGGACTGCCAGTCCAGCCCTTCAGCGTGCGCGCAATCAGCTCACCGCGCTTGCTGTAGCCGTTCTCGATCACCGTGCCACGAGCGTCGGTCACCCGCGCCAGCTGCCCCAGCGTGTTCCACGCCTGCCGGACGACGCCACCCTCCGGCCCGGTGACCGTCTCCAGCCGACCTTGACCGTCGTAGGTATAGACGGTAGACCTCGCGGCGTCGCCGCCGGTCAGGTCGGTGACGGTCTCACTGAGGGGATTGCCGTCCGCATCGTAGGCGCGCTTGATCTTCTTGGTATGAGTGACTCCGGAGACCTCGTTCTTTACCCCCGGCTCGGTCAACGTCTCCGGCCTGCCCAAGACGTCATAGGTGAACAGGGTCTTCACCCCGCCAGGGAAGGCAGACGACACCACTGTGGAGCTGCCCGGCCTGCCCAGGACGTCGTACCCCAGCTTGGTGACCAGCCCCTCCGGATCGGTCTGCTCGCCGAGGTCACCCGCGGAGTTGTAGCGGTAACTCCAGGAGTTGCCCCGGGGATCTGTCATGGTCTTCGGCAACCCGGCCGGAGTGATGCCGCCACCGACGGCGGGTTCGGTGCCGTCGGTGTACGCGACCGTGGTAGAGCGGCCTTGAGGGAAGTCCGTGGTGGCGGGGGTGATCTGCTTGATCTGCTCACCGAAGGCGTTGTAGTCCCACGTGGTGGCGTAGGTGTTGTCGGTGGCGGAGGAGGACCGGCCGTCGCGAACCGCTACCATCCGGTCGTTACGCGGGTCGAAGTCGTTGTCCTTGTTGACGTGGTACTCGGCCCGCTGTGTCTGGCAACTCGAAACCGTCCGACAGGTGGTCGTCGTCAGCACGTTCCCGCGACTGTCGTTGGCGTAGGTGACAACCGCCTCGTTGGGGTCCACCACCCTTGTGAGATATCCGCCGGTGTCGTAGTCAAAGGTTGTCTCTTTCCCGATCTGGTCGATTTTGGAGACCAAACGAGAATCGCGCCAAGCGTCGTGGACGTACTTGATGGTTGACTGTTGGGGATCGGTCATCGTGACGGTCGACTTCCCCGTCGTTCTGTCGTAGCTCGGTTCGCCAACCGTCCAAGCGCCGCCGTGTTGGTCAGTATGCGTCTTCAGGCGGTCGGTGGCGGCATCGTAGCTGTTGGTCGCCCACACCCGGCCGGAGGGCAGCGTGACCTTCTCCAGTTTGTGACGGGCGTCCTGACGCGCGCCGTAGTGTTTGAGAACTTCCGTGGATGGGAGAGGCCGGTTGTAGATGGCCACCTCGTCGATCTGGCCTTGGAAGGCAGAGCTGACTGCCGGCCATCTCCCTCCGAGGGTGCCGTTGGCGATGCGCGCCACTCCCTGCCAGGACCAGATGTCACGATCCCCGGTCAGTTCACCGACCGCCTGTCCGTCGAGGTAGAGCCGGTCCGTGGTCTTGTCGGCGGTCAGCACCACGTGGTGCCACTGCCCGTCGGTGACGACGTTGTTGGTCGTGATCGGGCTGAAGGTGAAGTCATCGCCGTTGCTCAACGCCCGGAACTGCCCGCGAAGCTTGCCATCGGTGCCGACATAGATGGCCGAGTCCGCGGAGACGGTCCCTCCGGCCGAGAACAATACTCCCGGCTTTGTGGTCTTGAACCACAACTCGACCGACGCCTGATCCGCCATCCGTGCGATGGTGTTGAGCGGCAGGTCGATCCGCCCGTTGGTGAAGCTCGCGGCTGTGTCGCCGGTGCCATTCAGCGCGCCCGGAGCCTTGAGCGTCACGCCCGAATACGTGGCCTGGCCGCCGCCCCAGCCGAGATCCGAAGCCGTCGTCCCCGTCGCTTCGTTCAGCCGCCAGTAGCCATAGGGGTCAGAGTCGAGGACCATCGGCCGGTAGATCGACCCGCTGCCATAGTTGTAGCGAGTGCAGTTCGGTGCGGCCACCGGAGCACACACGGCCATGAGGCGGTCGCCGTCGTACTCATAGGTCCACACCAGCGGCTGCCCGCCATCCGGACCATCGGTCGTCACCTGGGTGACGTGCGATCCCGTCCACGAGAACCGTAGAGATCGGCCACCGGCGGCCTCGACGGATGCGAGCTTGCCATCGGTTCCATAGGTGAGGTCCTGCGTCCGATCCCGATGGTCCTTGATCTTCAGCAGCTTGCCCGTCGCATCGAAGAGATAGGTGGTGGACGACTTGTCCATCAGGCGCCATCCACCACCAGGCTGCGACGCCAATGTGGCGTGCGTTCCGGACGGAGCCTGGAACGTGCCATCCCCATTGGCCGCGAACCGCAGTACCTGCCCGCTCGGGTAGGTGACGAGCAGAGAACCGGCCTCAGGGGCGACCTTCATGTCCCAACGAGTCGTCCAGGCAGCACCGAACATCCCATCAACACGCGGATCCATGGTGTTGTAAGTACGGTTGATCGACAGCGGCAGGCCAACCGCCGCAACCTGCGCGTCCGTATCGCTCGTGGTGTAGTTGCCAACGAGCGGAGAGAACTCCTGGCCATCCTGCGCTCGCACCGACAACTGTGACCCTACGACCGGCTGCTTCACGCCTGTAGTGAAGGAGTCCACATCGGATGTCGTCACCGCGGACGTGCCACGGTCCTTCACCGTCACCTGCCAGAAGTACTGCTTTCCCCAGCTCAGCTTTCCCGCGGGGATGCGCCAGGTCATGATGTCGCTCAACGCTGCTGACGAGAAGCAGTTCATCAACATCGAGAAGTCGTCGCACACCTTGAACGTGTAGTCGATGCCGTTGGTGCTTGTCGCATATGTGATCAGCAGCGGTGTGCGCGTACCGACCTGTGCCCAGTCCTGTGGGAAGCGATCTTCGATGCTCGGAGTACAGCACAAGGCTGCCGCGTCGGCTTGCTCCGCGCGCCGCACCCCGCCGGCCAACCTCTCACCAGGGTCCGCGGCCGCAGATGCCGGAGTGAAACGATTCTCTTGAGGGAGCGCTCCTTTAGGAGGCTTGATATCAGGGCCCGGCGCTACCGCCTCTGCGTCAACCGCAGCGGTGGTCACGGTTGTGTCGACGAGGAAGTCCTTCGGCGCGCCCGTACCGTACTGCTGAACGGGCACCACCGCATCGCCTTTGGCAATTGCGCTCGTCGCCGCCGGAGCGGCCAGCACCGGCGCCGTGGGGAGGGCGATGAGCCCCGAGCCCAAAACGGCCGACAGGGTAATGGCATGCCAAATACGAGAGCCCGTCAACAATCGACGCATGCGTCGTCACACTCCGAACCAACGAGGGACGCCCCCGCATGGGCGTCAGACGTCGCTCCACTCCATCCGATGCGGACCAAGGCCTATCGACTCGGAGGTTCAGAGCAGCAAACCAAACGGGCAAAGCGTATCTTTCGGATGATCGCCCGACAAGATCTCATATGACACCAAGAGACCACAGAGGGTGATCTTGTGGTGGCCCACTTTTCCCAGCCAGCCAAATCGTGACGCAAGACCTAAGCGTCACCGGTCAAACCGAACGTCGCCGGGTCAGGGGCGGCGGGGGCGCAGAGGCCGCCAGCCGCCGCCGTCCAGCTTGGCATCCACGTCCACGGTGATGACGCCGAAGAAGTTGACGTTCTCGCTGCGCGCTGGGGAGATGTGCGCCAGCAGTTCGTCAGGAGCGTCTCGGCCAGCGGCGCGCAACTGCTGGACGCGAGCTGGTAATACTCCGTCACCCACGTGATCACCACGTTGGTCACCACGGTCAGGCGCCAGGCCTGCTCAGTCTGGTCGGCCAGGTGCGGCTGAGTGACCGTGCCTTGGTGGGCGTAGTGCAGGTCACGGCGCAGCGCGTGCAGGCTTTCGCCCTTGTTCAACTGCCGGGCGATCTTCCACCGGTAGGCGGGATCTGACAGATATTTCGCGGCGTGGATGGTGCACCGTAGCGTCCTCCTTGAGCGCCGCGGCCAGGGTGTTCTGCCTCGATGCGGCCGACCACTTGCCCACCACCAGGGAGGCGGTGGCCTGCCCGTACTTCAACGAGCCACCCATGCGCCCAGCAGCTGGCAAGCAGATCCTCATTCCACCGCCCCGACGGCAGCGCTCCCGCGTACGGATACCGCTCCCGGGTCGCGGTCGGGGTGTCGGCGCGGACCAGTGTGACCTTCCCCAGGTCCCGGATCCGTGGGGTGAGCGCCTTACCGACCAGGTCGAACAACGCGAAATTGATCAAGGTGACGCCGTGGGTGTTGGTCGCGTGCTCGGTGATCGGCAGGTCGGTGGCGTTGCCCAGGAACTCATCCAGCGCGTAGTGCGCCTCCCGATGGGTCGGCACGATCTGCTTGGTCCCATACGTCGACCACTGATCCGACACGTGTGTGTAGGTCGACCGCACCCGCCCGCCGTGCACGGTCATCTCCCGCGTGGTGGTGGACTTGCCACGCACCGGGAACCGCTGCCCATCCGAGGACGACATCGTCCCGCCCCCGAACACGCCCGCCGAATTTTATGGACACTGTCAAGGCTTGTCGCCCGCTAAGGTCGACCGATCGCCATCACTTCGGTACCCGCCTGTCAGGCTGGGAGCGATCCTCAAGGCCCATCACCCGGGTCAGCTCGACCGGGCGCAAGGCAGCGCTGAGTAACGTTGAATACGGCCAGTGCTCGCAGAGAATGAACCGGCGGGGGTCTGCGACCCTTATGTGATCATTGGCGGGTGCGACCTGTGGGTGAGACTTCCCGGCCATCTGCTATGAAGCGGGTGTCACTTGGGGCGGCCATCGCCGCCACGCCCTTCCTCCTGCTGTACGCCGTCGCGATAGCCCCCCAGTGGATCACCGATCACCGCTTGGCAAGCCTCGAGAATCGCGCCCTCAAGCATCCGTTGCCACCGGGCACGACGTTCGGCGGGTCCGAACCTCAGGGTCCCGTGACGGGAGACTCCGGCGACTGCTGGGCCGGCTTCGCCTTCAGCCTCCGCACCGAACGCCCACCCGAGGAAGTCAAGCGGTACTACGAGGCGGCCTCCTTCCTGCGGACCGACGCGCACTTCTTCGAGCTCAGCGTCAGCGCCCTGCAGGAGTCCGCCGACCACGTATCGGTCGCCATCGACACGATTTCCTCTGGCACCGGGGACCTCCGCTGCTGGTGAACGCCACTTACGGTCTCTCAAATTCCAGATGTAACTCTCAGTTACTCTTCCTCGGGTGACATCAACCCGAGCAGTGGGCTCGCGATGGATGTGATCGGTTCGCTCAGTCCGTCGATGTGCATGCTGACCTTCCTGAAGGGTTGCCGTCACCTGGAGCGGCCGTCTCGCCGAGGTCGGTGAGAAGACCGGTAAGACGGCGCGCGATGGCAGTGTGCCGTTCAACCTCGCGGGTCCAGCCGCGTTCGTCGGCGTCCTGGACGAGCTGCTGTTCGACCTCCAGGCGGGCCCGGAGTCGTGGGGCATAGTTGGGGGTGGTGACGAACTTGGCGCAGGTCAGGTAGAGGTCGCACTCGCAAGGCCCCTCGGCGGGAAGGCGGAGGCAGCGGCCGAGCTCGAGTTCGGTCTTGAGGAAGTTGCTCTTGAGCCAGTCGACGGCCTCGGCGGGCAGGGCTCCGGACTTCAGCTCCTCGGCGGCGGGGCCGGCGATGACGGCACCGGGTCCAAGGACGGCCTTGTAGTCGTTCAGCACCGTCTGGTCGCTGACCTGGGCATAGACCAGTGCCATGGAGACCGAGTGTTCTGAGTCGTTAATTCGTGCAAGAAATAGGTCAGATGTCTGCATGGCGAAGCGCGGCATACCCAGGCGGCCCCTGCTTGTCAGTGAAGAGGATCGACGTGCGCTGGAGCAGATCGCGCGCCGGCGAACATCGGCGCAGGTCATGGCGCAGCGAGCACGCATCATCCTGCGTTGCCTCCAGGGCGGAACCGATGCCGAGGTCGCCCGCGAACTGGGTGTCTGGCCGCAGACGGTCGGGAAATGGCGTAACCGCTACATCGATGGCGGCCTGCAGGCCCTGTCCGACAAGGACCGCCCGGGCCAGCCCCGAAAGGTCACCGACAGCCACGTCGAGGACGTCATCAGGCAAACCCTGGAACAGCCCCCGCCCGACGGCGGCACGCACTGGTCGACCCGGGCGATGGCCGAGCGGACCGGATTGAACCAAACCGCCGTCTCGCGGATCTGGCGCGCGTTCGGACTCAAGCCCCACCTGGTCGATGAGTGGAAACTGTCCAACGACCCCTTCTTCATCGAGAAGGTCCGCGACGTCACCGGCCTCTACCTCAACCCGCCCGAGGCGGCCCTGGTGTTGTGCGTGGATGAGAAGTCCCAGATCCAGGCACTGAACCGCTCCGCACCGGTGCTGCCGATGATGCCCGCGGTCCCCGAGCGCCAGACCCACGACTACATCCGGGCGGGTACCACCACCCTGTTCGCGGCCCTGGACGTCGCCTCGGGCAAGGTGATCTCCACCCACCAGCGCAAACACCGTTCCGTGGAGTTCCGCACATTTCCTCAACCAGATCGACCGCGAGACACCCGCCGAGCTGGACATCCACCTCGTCTTAGACAACTACGGCACCCACAAGGCGCCGATCATCAAGACCTGGCTGCTCGCCCACCCCCGTTTCCACCTGCACTTCATTCCCACCTACTCCAGCTGGCTGAACCTAGTGGAGCGGTTCTTCGCCGAGATCACCCGCCGGATGATCCGGCGGGGGTCCTACACCTCGGTCCCCGATCTCGAACGAGCACTCCAGGCCTGGATCGACACGTGGAACGAGAATCCCCGGCCGTTCATATGGACCAAGACCGCCGAGGAGATCTTCGAGACCATCGCCGCATATCTAAATCGAATTAACGACTCAGAACACGAGGAGTGGCCGAGGACCTTCATGATGGTGTGGAGTTTCGCGCCGCGCTCGGCAAGCTGGGTTCCGACCGTGTGCCGGAACCTGTGCGCTGAGACGGTGCCGCGTTCCTTGCCGTTCAAGCCTGTCGGGCCGACCAGCCCGGCGGCCTTGCCAGCGGCTTGGAGCGGATATTCGAACAGATAGCTGATCGACAACTGCACCCCGTGGTCCAGGAACAGGTAGCGGATCTGCTCCCCGGTGCGTTCGTCGGTGAACGGCCGGTCGTGGCACTGCCTGCGCAGGTCGATGACCGTCTGGAGGGCGTCGGCGGTGTCCTGGTGGATCGGCACCATCCGCTCCTTGTAGGTCTTGCCGGCCGGGATCCGCAGCCGAGGGGTTCCGTCGGGGTAGCGGTCCAGGCAGTCGAGCGGGAGGCGGCGGATCTCGCCACGGCGGGCCCCGGATCAGCGGGCAGCCAGAAGAGCGGCGCGCTGGAACGGGCAGGAGATCGCCTCGATGACCGGCATCAGTTGGTCGGGTTCATGATCGGGGATGAATCGTGGCACCCGCTGCGGCGCCTTGGGTGCGTCGCCGATGGTGATGAGCGCGTCCGGGGACGTCGTCGTACTCCCAGGCCGCAGTCTGCTGGAACAGCTGCGACAACCCGGAGAACTGCCCGATACGGGTCTTCACGCCCAGCGGCTTTCCCGTCGTCTTGGACGGCACATCGGCCAGATACTGGATCCACTCCAGGCAGAGGTCCCTGGGTAATCTCCGTCCAGGAGACACCATCGGGGTAGTGCTCGGTGATCCAGCCGTCGAAGCTGCGGACCGCTGACTCCAGCGCCTCGACGGTGGCCGGCGCGTCGGTGAGCCGACGAGCAGCCAGCCACTTCTCAGCGACCGCTGTCATCCGGGCGGCAGCGGCCACAGCGGCTTGCGCAGGGGCATCCGCTTGCGGGGCCGGGTGGAGACCTGACCGCGGTGGAAGAGAACCACATGGAGCTGGTGCAGGTGGGTGACCCACGACTTCTGGACGGTGTCGCGGTAACGCTGGGCCTAGGGATAGAACAAGCGGAGATCATCACGTTCGCTCAACAGCCGGACGGCCTCAAGCGCCTCGTTGATGTGGTCCTCGGTGAAGCCGTTGGCATGCAAGATGCCGGTGCGCGCCGCGATGCGGGCCACGGCCCAGGTCATCGTCTGCAGCGCCGTCTTCCGGACGAAACCGAGCGCGACGGCCTCCTTCACCAGGGCCTCGACACCCAAGTCCAGGCCCAGCGCGGTGGCGGTGTCCACCACCTTGAGGTGGTGGGCCGCGAGCATGTAGGGGTAATCGAGCCTGGCGTAGCCGTGCAACGTCAGGTAGACCAGGTAGGGGCGTGCCTGGTGCGACAAAGGGTAAGACGGCTTATGGCTCTGCTCCCCGGGCAGCCTCCCGACCCGCTCGATCAACGGCTCGTCGAACCAGTCGGCCAGCACGGGCCACCGGTCCCGGAACCTCCGGTCGTGGCGGAGTTTCTTCTTCAGCACCTGCGGGTTCAGGTCCTGCGCCCGCAGGTGGTCAACGAACTCCGGTGCCGGGCAGTGAACTGGTCGGGGTCGCTCGATCGGTAGGGTGGCGGCGGTCAGGGCGGCGGTCAGGGCGGCGGCCGAGACATGACCGGCGCTCATCGCGCCCCGCCCTCACTTGGGCCTTCGTGGCCGAGAGCACGGTTGTAGTCGGCGACGACCTCGGGGTCGGATACCCGAGTGTAGATCCGCAGCGACTCCGGGGACGCGTGGCCGAGCCTTTTCTGCAAGGTCAGCTCCCGCATCCCGCCCTCCCACATGCGCGTGGCGTGGGTGTGCCGGCAGGCGTGAGGCGTCACCCACGGCTGGCGGATCCCGGCCTTGGTAGCGGCCCGGGAGAACGTGCGCACCAGCCCGTCGTAGCTGAGCGCCTCCAGCCGCCGCTTCCCGCCCCCACCGATCAGGAACACCAGTGGGCTGTCGGCATCGGTGGGCCGTTCCTGCATCACATAAGCACTCAGCGTCGCCAGCATCTCCGGTTCGTGCAGGTCGACGACACGCTCGAACCGCGACTTGGAGCGTGCACCCTTGGGGTGGTCGTCCCGAAAGCGCACGACCACGCGCCGCCGACCGTAGGCGATGTCCTCCAGATGCAGGCTCAGCACCTCACCGGGCCGCAGCCCACCCTGGACCATCAGCAGCACGATGGCCCGATCGCGCACCCGCTTCAGCTGCGCCAGCAAGAGCTTGATCTGGTCCTCGTCTAATGGCCGCGGGATGCGCTGGACGGTCTTGACGCGGACGCTGCGGCGGACCGGCTTCTGCCGGCTGGCCCGGCCCATGAATGGCCGACGCCGATCTGAGACCCGCGGCAGAGCCGGGTCTGGCCGCTTCTCGATTGGATTCGCCCGCTCGAACTGGCCCGCCATGATGGCGAACTCGTAGAAGGAGGAGACCGTGGCCAAGATCCGGTTCAGGTGGAACCCGCAAGCTTCGTGCCCGGTCCTTCGGCGTCGACCGTGGCGACCGTCAACGCCATCCGCTGCCGGGGTCGACGCGAAGGTACCGACCGCAGGTACTCCAGCAGTGTCAGTGCCTACAGGGCGGAGAAGTCCTGCTAGGTCAAGCCCTCGCGGGCGAAGAAGTCCCACAGGTGACCGAGATCGTGAGCGTAGGCGACCAGGGTGTTGGGCGAGTAGTCGCGTGCTCCCAGCGCCCGCAGGAAACCCGAGACGACCTCGACCGGCTCACCCTCCCCGTCGAGCAGTTCGCCGAGCACCTTCCCACTGTCCAGACGCTGCTTGCGTACCTGCATCGACACCTCCGGGAACGAGGTCCGCACGGCAGGAGAACTGGCTGAATCCTTCTCCTGGTGGGGCATGCGGGACAAGAAGTGTCCATGTAACCATCGCTAGGCCGTGATGGTGGTTGACGATCACCGTGTTGGCCTCGCGCAGCGTCTCCTCCCGCACATACCACTCGGCCGTCCAGGCCAGCACCGCGTACGGCACCCCGCACGCCTCACTCATCCGCGCCAAGCCCAGATTCGTGGCCATCGCGATCAAGACAGCCAGGATGTTGCGTTTGACCTCGGTCGACTTGGTCTGGCGGCAACCACTCGCATGGGTGAAGCAGTCCAGGAAGCTGGTGCGCACGTCCAGCTCGATCAGCAGCGAGGCGATCGGAGCGAACGGCAGCATCCCCGCCAGTTCCTCCCGCAGGGCCTCGGCTTCGGCCGGGACGTCCTCGGCCGACAGCTTGGGGATCACCAGGTTGTCATCGTCGTCCAGGCGGACCGCGCCACTCTCGTCCGGCAGCGACCCGGCCAGGGTCTGCTCCAGCTCACCCAGAGCCTGGTGCAGTTCATCCTTGCCCTGGGCGATCGCCTCGCCGGGATCGGCGGGCTTGCCGACCAGGCGCCAGAACGCCGCCTGCCGTGGCGTCCATTGTGCCAGGGTGTACAGGTACGTCGCCGGGTCGGCGTAGCGCCGCGATCCGGGCACGAAGATGTCCCCGATCGCAGCCCGTCCCGCAACCCCAAGATCACGAACAGCTCCCAGTAGTGCCGGAATCCCGTGTTGTCGCCGGCCTTGCGGGCCTTGTCGATGTAGTCGGCGTACCGGGCGGGAACGAACGAGGTCGGCGTGCGTGGGCACCTTACGCCCGCCGGACCGGTTCAACTCCTTGAGGATCTCCACTCCCGCCATCAGCTCCGCCGTGCCCGGCCCGCCGTGAAAGTCGATCGCCTTCAGCACCTCCGGGGTGAACTGCCGCAGGTAGGAGTAGGAGGCATTCATCGCCGACAACCGGCCGTGATCTCGGGGAAGCGGCTTCCAGCCCCCCGGAGGCGACCTCCCGCAGCCTGCTCATGCCGATGCTGCTCCGCAGGATGCTGCCGACCTCCTCATCTTGGATGGACGGGTCGGCCAGCACCGGCAAGATCGGATATCGCCGCTCCAGCTCACGACGCTCCAACGCCTGATTGGTCGAGCGCCGCCCCACGCCCGCCAGGAACCGGCGCCGCTCGGTCGGTAGCATCGACAGATCCAGCCGATGAACATCCATGCTCCGCAGGTAGACCAGCTTCTCAATTGCGCTCTTCACCGCACTGGCACCCGCATCCGTCACCGCCGTGGTCAGCCACTTCAACCGCGTCGTACCAATCCCCGCAGGCGGCACCTTCAATAGCCGATCCAGATCCTCGCGAACCTGATCGGTCACCAACTCCGCCACCAGCTCCCACGTCAGCGCGGTAGCGGCCATCCGGACCGCGGCGACCATCTTCGCCAACGTGACCACACCTGGCCGAATCGTCTTGGCAGAGACCAGGTACTCACAAGCCAAACCGAACAACAGCGTCGGCGAGTCATGCTCCATCGCCCGGTCTACCAGGAACTGCTCTAGATCCTTCATCTCCACGCTGCCCGCCGACGCTCTTCCACCCCAGGTAGTCGGCCACCCGTCGCAAATGATTCGTCCGGGTCTGCTCCCGCTGCCCGTACCCCTCCAACACCTGCGGTTCCAGCTTCATCTGCTCAGCCAGCCGGGCCACCGCCACCGGCGGCGCCGAAGTCACCTCGTCAGGTACAAACCCAAGCCAAGGCAGCGTCGCGAGCTGAACGGCAAGCCCAAGGCGATCAGTAGGCCCGCGGCCACGGCCGGGATCGATGACGCGATATCGGCCCGCGTGAGGGTGAAGTGCCGGATCAGATCGTCCCGGCCAATATCAGGGAGGCTTTTCCAACCTGAGCGTGCAGGCCAGAGTGGATGCGCGAGGGTGGGTTGAGAGAAGAGAAGGCTCCCGGTAAGACAGCAGTCGACCAAGA
>NZ_JBITIO010000029.1:0-64473 GCF_044459065.1 Nonomuraea sp. NPDC050394
TCGGCAGCAGCTGGGTGCTTGGCCTGCAACGCGTCGATGACCCACTGGTGCTGGGCCAGCACCGCCTCAGGGGTGTCTTGGTCGAAGACGGTGCGCACCAGGGTGGCCACCCACGGCTGGGCGGACTTGGGCACGCAGGTCAGCAGATTGCGCAGGTAGTGGGTGCGGCAGCGCTGCCAGGACGCGCCGGGCAGGCAGGCGCCGATGGCGTCCACCAGGCCGGCGTGGGCATCGGAGATGACCAGCTGAACGCCGGACAGGCCGCGGGCCACCAGGCTGCGCAGGAACGCCAGCCAGCCGGCGCCGTCCTCGCGCGAGGTGACCTCCAGGCCGAGGATCTCGCGCTGGCCGTTGGCGTTGACCGCGGTGGCCACCAGGGCGTGCACGTTGATGATCCGGCCGCCCTCGCGCACCTTCTGGGTCAGGGCGTCCAGCCAGACGAAGGTGTAGGGCCCGCCGTCCAGGCCGCGGGTCCGGAAGGCCTCCACCTGCGCACCCAATGTCTTGGCCATCTGGCTGACCTGACTCTTGGAGATGCCGGTGATGCCGAGCTGCTCCACCAGCCGGTCGACCCGCCGGGTGGAGACGCCCAGCAGGTAGCTGGTGGCCACCACGCTGATCAGGGCCTGCTCAGCGCGGCGGCGGCGTTCCAGCAGCCAGTCGGGGAAGTAGGAGCCTTGGCGCAGTTTCGGGATCGCCAGCTCGACCGTCCCGGCCCGGGTGTCCCAATCCCGGGCCCGGTAGCCGTTGCGGGAATTGGTGCGCTCATCGCTGCGCTGCCCGTACTCGGCGCCGCAGCGGGCGTCGGCCTCGGCTGACATCAACGCTTCGGCCATGGTCTTCACCATGGATCGCAACAGATCCGGATCCTGAGTTTCGATCTGCTGTGCCAGCCACGCTGCTGGGTCCACACTGTCGTGCACGGCCATCGTTTCGATCTCCTTCTGGTTCGCACTTGAAGGATCACGCGATGGCCGTTCTCATTTCACGGCTGCCACGCTTGTGACTAGGTCAAACTCATACACCACTCCCGCGGACGCAACCTCTCCTCGCCCTATGGCGCCTTCCAGACCCTGTTGAACCCGCGGCATTGACCACTGCCGAACTGGTCGGTAACGCGGTCCGCCACGTCATCGGACGGAGCGACGAAGCACTACCGGCACGGCTCCTGGCCATCTACGCGGCGCGTACCCTGCGCATCGAGGTACGCGATCCCGACGCGCGCAACCTTCCGGTTCCTGCGCGCGCTCGAGGAACTGGCCACGTTCGGGTACGGCATGCGACTCGTACACGGCTATGCCGACCGCTACGGCGTGCGGGTGACCGATGCCGGCGCGAGCACAGCGTTCCGTGGCCGGGTCAAGACTGCTCTTACCTCCATCGGTTCGCCTGACGCCATGCCGTACCTGCGAGCGGACGTCAACGACTTCGGCGCCGGATTCGTGATTTAGGACCGAGTGACGCCCCAGATTGCGGCGTTGATCGCACAGCCGTGCGCCTATGCCCGCCTGAACCAGCGTGAAGATCAAAGCACTCCACCGCTGGTCCAAGACCGTGTCATCGACTCCGCGGCCTCGACGCGGTGATCGTGTACACGACCTACAGAGCATCACCACACGATCACCACGTCAAGGGGCTCGCTTGTCCAGAGTCGTCACCCAGGCGGCTGGGAAGGACAGGCGTCCGCTGTATTCCGCCTCATCCGGCGACTGCATACCTGCCAAGACGCGCTCCAGCCGACTCAGCCCCTCACCCCACGCGCAAGCCGCGCGCCGACGGCGCGCCCGATCAAGGACGCCCGAGCGAAGCGAGGACCAACGACCAGGGCGGGCTCCAACGGCCCAACCACCTAGCCGGGCAACGGGCGGGACCCAGAAAGAACGCGCGAAGCACCATGCCTTTGGCCAGAAAGAGCGCCCGACCGGAGGGAGGACCTTCAGGGGTCGAGCTTCAGCTCGACTGGAGAAACGCCTGGAACCCAAAAGCGCGAAGCGCGCCAATGTGAAAGACCTTGCCTGTGGAGCTAAGGGGATTCGAACCCCTGACCCCCTCCATGCCATGGAGGTGCGCTACCAGCTGCGCTATAGCCCCATGCCGCATCACGGCACCGCATCAGTGTATCCGACTCCCAGACTCCCCGAGTTCGGGATTAGCCTGCGTCACCGTCTTGCTACCGTGCGTAACGTGACGACTGTGGAGGCTGTGCCTTTGACGGCGCGGTGTGCGCGTATCTTCGCCGGGCGGGAGCATGCGCTGCTCGGCATTAGCGCTATGAATGGATATTTCAGTCTTGGGGCTATTACGGGGCTACTTCACTGGGCTCGGGGGTACTTCAAGCGGGTCGACGTGCTTGTGCCGGGGATCGAGCTGGCCGGGACGCTCGCGGCCCGGGGGGATCTGCCGCCGCGGAAGGCCAACAAGAAGGCCCGTGCGGCGATCAACAACACGCGCAACCGCGTGCTTCACGCGCTTTCCGCCCTCCAAGCGCCCGACGTCGGCGTCTATTCCTGGACCGATCTCCACGACCGGCCCGCCTACACCGGGCTCCGGAGCCGCCTGGACGAGCTCTACCTGTGTGACTCCGCCTTCCGCGAGCTCTGCGACGCCGCGCTGGAGCCCGTACTGGGCACCTCGCGGCCCACTCCCGACCAGGTCCGCGAGGCCATTCCGTTCCTTTTGTCGGAATTGCCGCTCATGCTGAATACTCCGGCGATTTTGGAGACGGAGTCGTCGTTGTTCTGCTATCCGCGAATGCTCCCGGTAGCGAAGTGGCTTTATGCCGGAATGATGCCGGTATATCCCAGCGTTGGCCAGGGAATGTTGACGACTCGGTTGACAGGTATTGATGCAGGTGAGAACCATTAGTCCTGAGTCATTTACCGGGGTGGGGCGGGGCGGCCATGGATCCTCACGCGCGTAACGCGGGGTATGCATTCGACAGTAGTGATATGGGCCATGACGGGTTCCTCGACGAGCACGACATGATGCTCGTCGGCGTCGCGGTCTGTGATCGGCTCAGCGTTCCCGAGCCGTCCGAGCAACGCGACGCCGTCGTCTCCGCCTACCGTCAGGCCTGGCAGCACGCCGTCGACCTCATCGGTACCGACGACCAAGGGCGCATCAGCCGCGCTTCCTACGTACGGCACGCGATGCGCCCCACCTCCGGCCGCATGACCTTCGTGGCCCGGATCGTCTGGCCCATCGGCGACGCCCTGTGGGACGCCCTGGACACCGACGGCGACGAGCAGCTGACCCGGGCCGAGTATCTCCGTCTGTTCGCGGCCTACGACGTGGCCGGCCGTACCGCCAGAGAGGCCTTCGAGCGGCTGGACGGCAACCGCGACGGCCGGCTGTCGAAGGACGAGTTCGCGCAGGCCCTGTACAACTTCTACTACGGCCGCGACCCAGAGATCCCGATCTTCGGCCGCCCCGGCTGAAGACGCCTCCGGATGAAGCCCCCTCCGGATGAAGACGCCCCCGGCAAGACGCCCCCGGACGAACGCTCAGGCCACCTCCGCGGCCTTGCCGATCAGGGATGACAGCTCGGTGACCATCGGGTCCTCCGCCGCCGCCGACAACCGCCCCGCGTGCTGCCCCAGCGTCCTGAGGTCCAGGCCGAAAGCCTCCCGGTCCCGCATGTACATCGCGAAGGCCGCCGCCACCACGTCCACCTGAAGCCGCACCGGCGCCTTGCTCCAAAGCTCGCCACTCAGGTCACCGACGTCCACGGTCTTCCCGGCCTCGGCCGGATTGCGCGTGTCGGGGTCCTGCCAGCGCACCGTCGCCGCGGCGAGCTGACCGGTGGCCCCCGGCTTGAGCTTGACCGAGTACAAGGCGGTCACCGAGTGCCCCGGCCCGATCTCGCCGCCGTCCTTGGTGTCATCCCGGAACTCCTCGGCCGCCAGCGCCCGGTTGTCGTACCCGATGAGCTGGTAGGACTCCACCGCGCGCGGGTTGAAGGCGACCTGGGCCTTGGCGTCGCGGGCGCGCAGTTCGATGGTGGTGGTGAGCTGGTTGCCGAAGATCTTGGCGGCGTCCTCCTCGGTGCTCATGTAGACGGCCGCGCCGTCGGCGTTGTCGGCGAGCTGCTCCATGAGCTCGTCGCCGTACTCCCGCCCGACGCCGACGGTCAGCAGCGTGATCTGCTTGCCCGCCTGCTCCTTGACCTTGTCCAGCAGCGACCGCCACTGGGTGTCGCCCTGGTTGGCCAGGCCGTCGGACAGCAGGATGACCCGGTTCGTGGCGGCGGAGCGGAACGCCTTGGCGGCTTCGTCGTAGCCGAGGCGCAGGCCGGACTCCAGGTTGGTGCCGCCGCCGATGGCCAGGGAGTCGACGGCCGTGTGCAGTTCGTCGCGGGAGACGAGCGGGGTCATGGACGCCAGCAACGTGCCCTGGTCGCTGAAGGCCACGATGGACACCTGGTCGCCGGGCGCGAGCTGGTCGAGCAGCGTGTGCAGCGACTTGCGCACGAGGTCGAGCCGGCCGGGCTCGGCCATGGAGCCGGAGACGTCCACGACGAAGGTGAGGTTGGCGGGACGGCGGGCGGCCGCCTCCGAGGCGCGCGTCTGCAGCCCGACGCGGACGACCGCGTTGTCGCCCTCGCCCATGCGGGCGCCGTCGACGTGCACGGTGAAGCCGTTGTCGGCGGGCTGGGCGTAGTCCTGGCGGAAGGAGTTCACGAACTCCTCGGGGCGGATCTGGCCCGCCTCGGGCCAGCGTCCTTCCGCGAGGGTACGGCGGGCGTACCCGTAGGAAGCGGTGTCCACATCCAGCGCGAACGTGGAGACCTGGGCCGTGGTCGTGTCCGAGTCGGTCCGGGTGGCCGCGGGCTGGGGCTGCTCGGAAGACGAGCTCTTCCTGGGCGCGGCCTGGGAGGGCGCGACGTGAGCGGGCGCCTTGGCCTCGGATCCGGAGGAGCCGCCGCCGGGCCCGCCGCACGCGGCCAGCAGAAGCACCCCCACCAACCCGACACCTACCGCTAAAGGACGAAATTTCATGGATAACCACCTCCACGCCCTATGACGGACCCGCATAACCGCTGGCCGGGCCGGTGACGCAAGCGAGCACAAACCGTGTTCACCACGTGATCGTTGTTTTCGAACCGTGACCCGTTGTGCCAGGCCAGGGCCATCCGGTAGGCATGGATGCCGTGCGCGTCTATTTGGGACTGGCCGCGAAGGGCCAGGCGATAGATCCCCGTATCCTCGACCGGGCCAGGTCCGTTATCGAAACGGCCTTCCCCGTGCCCCCCGACGTCATCCGCGGCCGGGAATGGCACGGCGCCGGCGTCTCCCTGTTCGCCTGGTCCAACGAACCCGACGACACCCGCCGCCCACCCCTTTTCCACGAAACCTCAGGAAACGTCACGGGAGTCAACGGCCACCTGGCCGACCCGGAGGACGTCACCCGCCTGCCCGACCCGTCCGTCGGCGGCTGCTACTCCACCTGGACCGCGGGTGACCGGACGCTGACCGCCACCACCGCCGCCAACCGGATCTGCCCCGTCTTCTACGCCGAGACCGCCGGCCTGCACATCGTCGCCAGCCGCGCCCTCCTCGCCCACCTGATCGCCCAGCGGGACGAGCGCCTCGCGTTCGACGTGATGGCGCTGCAGACGATGGTCCGATCGGGCTACTTCCTGTCGGACGAGACCCCGTATCTGGGCGTGGCGGCGCTGCCGGCGAACTCCCGGCTCGACGTGCGCGGCGGCAGCCGTACCGTCACCGGGGAAGAGCTGCCACGGGCGGCGCCCGCGCCCACGACGCGGCGGGAGAAGAGCGCGGCGCTCGACGAGCTGGCGGCGGCGCTGCTGGCGACGGTGGCGCCGCTGCGGTCGGCGGCCGAGCCGGTGAACCTGGCGCTGACCGGCGGGCGCGACACCCGCATCCTGGCGGCGCTGCTGCACGCGGCCAAGGTGCCGTTCCGGGTGACGACGAACGGGCTGGACACCCATCCGGACGTGATCCTCGCCCGGCGGATCGCGGCCGAGCTGAAGCTGGAGCACACGGTCATCGCGCCGCCGCAGACCGAGGACCGCGACGCGATGCTGGTGGAGCACCCGCTGGCGCGCGCCTGGGAGACGCTGCGCACCTGCGAGGGCATGACCTCGGCCTACGAGTCGATCGTGGGCTACCTGCCGTACTCGACCACGCCGACCATGTCCGGGCAGGGCGGCGAGACGCTGCGCGGCGGGAGCCTCAACCTGCTGCAGACGGATCTGAGCGACAGAGCGCTGCTCAGGCGGATCGGCGCCACCTTCCTCAAGGACGAGAAGCTGTTCACCGCGGCGGCCAACGAGCACGCGCGCGAACAGGCCAGGCCGTGGCAGGAGCGTCCGGACAAGCTGGAGGCGCTGCACCACATCTACCTGTCGTACCGGGTGGGCCGCTGGCAGGCCGGCGCCCGCGCGGGCGCGCTGCGGCGCGGCGATTCGGTGCGGCCCTACCTGGACAACCGGGTGGTACGCGCCGCGCTGAGCCTGGACCGGCGCTGGAGCCTGTCGGAGGAGCCGATCTACTCGCTCATCCTGCGCTTCGCCCCGAAGCTGCGGAAGATCCCGATCGAGGGGAAGCCGTGGCGGTTCGTCGATGGGCAGGCCGGGCGATGGCCGTGGTCGCACGTGCCGCCGCCGCACCTGCCGACGGCCAGGACGGGCGGGGGGTGGAGCTGGCGTACCAGCCCGGGGCCTGCGCTCACCGGTGTGCTGCGCGAGCAGGTGCTGGGCAGCCTCGACGCGCTGGAGACGATCGTGAATCCGGACGAGGTACGCGCGATGTTCGCCGACCCGGTGGTGACGAAGCCGGCCACCGCCTGGAACCTCTACACGGTCAGCACGCTGCTGACCGGCCTCTACCCGGGCAAACGTCCCGAGGCGCTCGAACGCGTCACGGTGTACCGGCCATAGGTACTATCCGGCTATGACGCCGTTCAGGCCGCACACCGTCGCCGTGCTCGCCTACGACGGGATGGCGCCCTTCGAGCTCGGCTGCGTGGTCGAGATCTTCGGCCTGCCCCGCCCCGAGCTTGACGTCCCCTGGTACGACCTGAAGGTCTGCGCCGAGAGCAACGGCCCGCTGCGCGTGGTCGGCGGGTTCACCATGCGTGCCGAGCACGGCCTCGACGTGCTCACCTCGGCCGGCACGGTCATCATCCCCGGCACCGACCTCACCAGGCCGGTCTCCCCCGCGCTCGTCGGGGCGGTCCGCGAGGCGCACGGCCGCGGCGCCCGCGTGGTCTCCATCTGCTCCGGCGCCTTCACCCTGGCCGCCGCCGGCCTGCTCGACGGCCGGGACGCGGCCACCCACTGGAAGTACGCCGATCTGCTCCAGCAGCGCCATCCCGAGGTCCGGGTCAACCCCGGGGTGCTGTACGTCGACGACGGCGACGTGCTGACCAGCGCCGGGAGTGCCGCCGGGCTGGACCTGCTCATCCATCTCGTCCGCAGGGACCACGGCGCGAGCACCGCCAACACCGTGGCCCGCCGCCTCGTGGTGCCGCCGCACCGGGAGGGCGGGCAGGCACAGTTCATCGAGGCCGCGGTGACACCCGTCGGCGAGGACGACGGCGTGGCCAGGGCGATGGCCTGGGCGCTTGACCATCTCGCCGAGCAGATCACGGTACGGGAGCTGGCGATGCGGGCGCACATGTCGCAGCGCTCGTTCATCCGTCACTTCAAGCGGCAGACCGGCACCAGCCCGCTGCGCTGGGTGATCTCCCAGCGGGTGGCGGCCAGCCTCAGCATGCTGGAGTCCACGACCGCGCCGGTGGAGGCGATCGGCGCCGCCGTCGGGTTCGAGAGCCCGGTCACCTTCCGCCACCACTTCACCCGCGCGATGCGTACCTCGCCGTCGGCCTACCGGCGCGCGTTCAGCCCGTGAGGGTCAGCCGCCACAGCGAGGTGACCTCGGCGGCGCGCGCCCGGTGCAGCGGGTCGTCGCTCTTGGCGGCCCGTCCGTGCCTCGGCGTGGTCTGGAGCTGACCGGCGACCGCCAGCCCGGCTTCCTCGAACCAGTCGAGCAACTCCTGCCGGGAGCGCAGCTCAAGATGTTCGGCCAGGTCGGACAGGATCAGCCAGGCCTCACCGCCGGGTGACAGGTGATCGCGCAGCCCGTTCAGGAAGCCGCGCAGCATGCGGCTGTCCGGGTCGTAGACGGCATGGTCGAGCGGGGACATGGGCGTGGCCGGGATCCACGGCGGGTTGCACACCACCAGCGGCGCCCGCCCCGCCGGGAACAGGTCGGCCTGTTCGACCAGGACCCGGCCGGACAGGCCCAGCCGTTCCATGTTGTCGCGGGCGCACTCCAGGGCGGCGGGATCGAAGTCGGTGGCGATCACGCGGCGTACGCCCCGTCTGGCCAGCACCGCCGCCAGCACGCCGGTGCCGGTGCCGACGTCGAAGGCCACCTCGGCGTCGGGCAGCCGCGCCTGCGCGACCAGGTCGACGTATTCGCCTCTGACCGGGGAGAACACTCCGTAGTGCGGGTGGATGCGCTCGCCCAGCGCCGGGACCTCGACGCCCTTGGCCCGCCATTCGTGCGCCCCGATCACGCCCAGCAGCTCGCGCAGCGACCCGACCGCCTCACCGGCGGCCGGGCCGTAGACCTCGGCGCAGGCCTCGCGCACGTCGGGCGCTCGGCGCAGCGCGATCTCATGCCCTCCCGTGTACGGCACCAGCAGCATCCCCAGAATCCTGGCCCGCTGCGACTGGGCCTGGCGCTGCCGGTGGAACCCGCTGCCCGGCCTGGGCCGGGGACAGCGCCGGTCCATCGCCCTGAGCAGTTGCCGGGCGTTGTGGTAGTCGCCCGTCCACAGCAGCGCGGTGCCATCGGCGGCCAGGCGGTGCGCGGTGTCGGCCTTGGTGGTGTCGTCGGCGAGCTCGACGCGTGCGGGCTCGGGTGCTCCCGCCGCCGAACGCCAGGCTGCCCGCCGCTCGTGTCCCGCCTCGTTCCAGGAGATCATCGTCTTTCGACGGTGTCACGCCACCTGGCCACGGGCAACCGGTTTAAGGCCTTCGATCAGCCAAAAGGACCCTCAGACCAGCACACCGGGATTGAGCACGCCCGCCGGGTCCAGCGCGTCCTTGGCCGCGCGCAGCGCCAGCGCGAACGGCTCGGGACGCTGCTCGTCGTAGAAGGGACGATGGTCGCGGCCGACCGCGTGGTGGTGGGTGATGGTGGCGCCGTGGTCGAGCAGGATGCGCGAGACCCGGGCCTTGAGCGCGTCCCACTGCGCGACCTCCGCGCCGCGCTCGGCGGGCAGGGAGACCGTGTAGTAGGGCGCCGGCCCGTCCGGATAGACGAACGCGAACCGGCAGGTGGCCTCCACCGCGCCCATGACCGCCTCGTGCAGGGCCGGGAACCGGTCCCAGGTGACCGCGGTCTCGAACGTCTCCACCACTCTGCCCATTCCCGGAAAGGCATTGCGGAAGTAGGGCATCCGGGTGAACGTGCCCTTCCACTCCTTGTCCTGGCGTATCCCGCCGGCCTCGCCGCCGGCGATCTCCAGCGCCCTGGCCATGGCCGCGTCCACGGGGTGGTCGGCCGACTCGAAGCCGAGGATGAGCACGGCGTGCTCGCCGTCGCCGCCCGCCGCGAGCCGCGCCTCGGCGGCGTCGAGCAGGCGGCAGTTCGACGGGTGCAGCCCCGACTGCGACAGCTCGCGCACCGCCTCGACCGCCCGCTCCCACGAGGCGAACCGGACCGACGCCGACAGTTTGTACGCGGGCCGCCGCTGCAGCCGCACCCACGCCCGGGTGATGACGCCGAGCGCGCCCTCGGATCCCAGCAGCATCCGGTCGGGCGAGGGTCCCGCGCCCGAGCCGGGAAGCCTGCGCGACTCCCACACTCCGGCCGGGGTGATCGCGCGCACCGACTCGACCAGGTCGTCGATGTGGGTGTGCAGGCTCGCGTAGTGGCCGCCGGCCCGCGTCGCGATCCAGCCGCCCAGCGTCGAGAACTCGTACGACTGCGGGAAGAAGCGCAGTTGCAGGCCGTCGGGCAGCTGGGCGTTGAGCGACGGCCCGCTCGCCCCGGCCTGCACGAGCGCCGCGCGCGAGACCTGGTCCACCCGCACGACCCGGTCCATCCGGCTCAGGTCGAGACAGATCGCCGGCCCGTCGAAGCGTGCCTCGACGCCGCCGACCACGCTCGTGCCGCCGCCGCGTGGCACCACCGCCACCTGCCGCGCGGTGGCCCACTCCAGCACCTGCTCTACCTCGGTCTCGGTGCGGGGCAGCGCCACCAGGTCGGGCGGGCAGGAGAAGTCGCCCCGGTAGGCGCGGATGAGGTCGCGGTAGGCCTGACCGTAGGTGCGGTCCGCGCGGGCGCGCGCCTCGGCGGTGGCGAACTCCTTCCACGCCTCCGGTACGGCCAGCCGTGGCGGCGGCAGCCGTACCCGGTCGAAGGGGACGGGTTCCTCGAAGTCATCGCTTCCGCTGATCATGCGGGCGATGCCCCGCAGCTCGTCCAGATCCGGCTCGGCGCCCCACGCCCAATGGCTCATGGGTCCTTGCTACATCATCGGCGGCTTGGACATCATCGGAGCCATGGCTCGAACGGTACTGGCGTGATCAAGGCCGTGCCGGCCCTGCTGGCCGTGGTCGTGCTACTGCTGGGGTTGCTCTGGGTGTTCCAGCGGCGGCTCATCTACCTGCCCGACGCCGCTCCCGTGCCACCGGCGGCCACGGTCCTGCCCGGTGCCCGCGAGGTCACCTTCACCACCGATGACGGCCTGAAGCTCGGCGCCTGGTACCTGCCCGGCGGCCGGGGCGTCACCGTCCTGGTGATGGGCGGTAACGCGGGCAACCGCCTGCATCGCGCGCCGCTGGCCGCCGCGCTGGCGCGTGAGGGCTTCGCCGTACTCCTGATGGACTATCGGGGCTACGGCGGCAACGCCGGCTCGCCCACGGAGGACGGGCTGGCGCTCGACGCGAAGGCGGCCCGCGCGACGTTGTCCGGGAAGGTCGTCTACTACGGCGAGAGTTTGGGCGCCGCCGTCGCCACGCGCCTGGCGACCGAGGTCCCGCCGGACGGCCTGCTGCTGCGCTCCCCCTTCACCACCCTGGCCGACGCCGGTCGGCACGCCTACCCTTTCCTGCCGGTACGCCTGCTCCTGCGCGACCGCTTCCCCCTGAAGGATCAGCTCGCCACGGTGCGGGCCCCCATCACCATCGTGTACGGCTCCCGCGACACGATCATCCCGCCCGCCCTGAGCAGGGACGCCGCCCCGCCGGGAGCGACCCTGGTCGAGGTCCGGGACGCCGACCACAACGACCGCACCCTGCTCGACGGCCCGGAGCTCATCGCCGCCGTGGTGGCGCTGGCTCAGAGGGTGTAGTCGAGGACGTAGGAGTGCGAGCCGTCGGGCGCGATGAGGATGTCCATCTCGCCCCTGATTCCGGCCAGGCCGCCGACGCCGGAGTCGGGCACGATCGTGACGCGCAGCGACTGGCCGGTCGGCTCGCTGACGGCCGAGTGCGCGACGGTGAAGGCGCCGGTGCGGCCCTCCAGGGTGGCGTCGATGCGCTCCAGCGCCACGTACGCCTTCGACTCCTCCACCGGAGTGCTCACCACCAGCATCGTGACCAGGCTGGTGCCGGTCAGGTCGCCGTGGAAGGTCTTGGTCAGGGTGACGACGCCGAGCGAGACTCCGTCGCGGTCGTCGTAGGGCGGCTGAGGGGTCCAGTCCGCGAGGTCGAAGGTGCCTTTCGCTGTCATGAAGCCCAGCGTGGCAGAGATGCCTGTCATCTTGTGTCAGGTACCGGCGAGCCGTTCCACGACCGGGGCGAACTTCTCCATGAACTGGGCGCTGATCGAGACGTAGGAGATGCCGAGGCGGTCGCGGCGGCCGCGCAGCGTGTCGGCGATCTGGTCGGCGGAGCCGGTCATGATGCCGTAGCCGCCCCTGGCCACGATCTCGCGCGGGTCCGCGCCGAGCTGCTGCGACAGCCAGCCCGGCAGTTCGTCGCCGACGGCGGCCAGGTTGGTGTTGATCTCCAGCCGGTTGAAGCGGTCGCCGGCCAGCTCGTAGAGCTCGTCCAGTTTGGCGGCCAGGTCGTCCTCGGTGGCGGTCGCGGGCAGCCCGAGCGCCACCGTGTCGGCCCGCTCGGCGGCCAGGCGCAGCAGCCGGGTGCTCGCCGCCGCGATCAGCACCGGGACGTCCTTCACCGCGTCGAGAGTCTCCTCGACCCGTTCCACCCGCTCGGACGGCGTGCCGAACCGCACGCCGAGCGCCGCCGCCTCCTGCTCGGCGCCGGGCCGCCCGGCGCCGATGCCGAGCTCGAAGCGCCCGCCGCTCAGCGCCTGCAGCGTGCTCACCTCGCGCGCCACCACCGCCGGAGTCCGGTACGGCGCCGCCGCCACGTAGGTGCCGACCCGCAGCCTGCTGGTCACGGCGGCGGCAGCGGCGGCGGCCGTGAACGGGGAGAGCGTGTTGAGCGTGTCCGGGATCAGCAACGTGGAGTATCCGAGCTCCTCGGCGCGCCGGGCCAGCCCGGTCCACGCCTCGCCCGTCGCCGCGAAGCCCCCGACGGTTCCGAATCTGAACGCGTGAGAAGTCATGCCTCCCACCTTCTCTCCGGACGGCCGCGTGGACATCGTCCACAGGACCGGTGATCTCCTACCGCGCCGGACGCAGCGGGCGGCCGGCGCCGTACTCCCGTGGCTGTACAGGGGTCGGTGCGTCTGTTACCTTCCGCCCGTGCTGTACCTCTACCAAGCCATGGGGCTGGCCACGCTGGTGCTGTGGATCTACTGCCTCTTCGACGCGATCACCACGCCCGACGAGGCCGCGCGCAACCTTCCCAAGATCCTCTGGGTGATCATCGTCCTGCTGTTCCCGCTGGTCGGCTCGCTCTTCTGGCTGGTGGCGGGCCGTCCACAAGGTCAGGCGCCGCCGCGCATGGCGGGCCATGCGAAGGCGACCAGCCCGGACGACGACGAGGAGTTCCTGCGCCGCCTGCGCGAGCGCGCCGAGGAGCAGCGCAGGAACGCCCCGAAGGACAAGCCGGACGACAAGGAGTAGCCGGGATCTACTGGGCCACCGCGCAGCGGCCGCGGTCGGCCCTGCGGGGGCCCTCGGCGGTGGGTTTGATGTCGAAGTCGAAGATGGCGGTCGGCAGGTAGAGCGAGCAGCACGCGTTGGGGATGTCGACCACGCCGCTCACCCGTCCCTCGATGGGCGCCGAGCCGAGGATCAGGTAGGCCTGCTCGCCGCTGTAGCCGAACTGCTTGAGGTACTCCACGGCGTTCAGGCAGGCGTTGCGGTAGGCCAGGGTGGCGTCGTTGTAGTGGTTCTCGTTGGTCTTGTGGTCGACGGAGATGCCGATGAACGACAGAAACTCGGTGTAACGCGGCTCGACGTTGCCCGGCATGAAGATGGGGTTGGTGGAGACGGCGTACTTGCTCATGCCGTCCTTGATGAGATCGACGTGCATGTCGATGAAGCCGCCCATCTCGATGGCGCCGCAGAAGGTGATCTCGCCGTCGCCCTGGCTGAAGTGCAGGTCGCCGCCGGAGAGGTTGGCGCCGGGCACGTGGACGGGATACAGGACGCGCGAGCCGCGGGAGAAGTTCTTGATGTCGTGGTTGCCGCCGTTCTCGCGCGCGGGGACGGTGCGGGCGCCCTCCCTGCCGACGCGCTCGAGGTCGGCGCCGTCGAGGGTGCCGGCCAGGACGCCCTGTTCCAGCGGGGGCAGCGCGAGCGGGGGCACCCGGCCGGGGTCGGTGGCGATGAGGGCGCGCTCGCGCTCGTTCCACTTGGCGAGCAGGTCGTGTGAGGGCGCGGTGCCGAACAGGCCGGGGTGGGTGATGCCGGTGAAGCGCACGCCGGGCAGGTGGCGGGAGGTGGCGACCTGGCCGCGGAAGTCCCAGACGGCCTTGCAGGCCTGGGGATACTCCTCGGTCAGGAAGCCGCCGCCGTTCTCCTTGGCGAAGATGCCCGTGTAGCCCCAGCCTTCGCCGGGCGCCTCGCCGCGGGTCTGGGGGACGGGTCCGAGGTCGAGGATGTCGACCACGAGCAGGTCGCCGGGTTCGGCGCCCTCGACCGCCACGGGTCCGCTGAGCATGTGCGCCACCGACAGGTCGACGTCGCGTACGTCCTTGGCGGTGTCGCTGTTGAGGATCTGGCCGTCGGTCCATTCGCGGCATTCGATGCGGATCGAGGTGTCGGGCGGGACGGTGGCGACGGCGGGGATGTCGGGGTGCCAGCGGTTGTGTCCCGGCGCGGCCTGGTCGCGCATGGATCGGGACTGGTCGACGGAGAAGACGACGTCAGGCATGGGACGGCTCCCGTTCTTTGGGGAGGCGGGCGTACATCCACAGGCCGCCGAAGGCGACGACGCAGACGCCCGCCAGGATGAGCGCGAGGGTGGCCGAGGGGGTGTAGCGGCCGGTGAGCAGCAGGAAGGCGGGGATGGCCGCGGTCAGCCAGGCCTCGACGAGCGTCACCCAGCCGGTGTAGCGGGTGAGCTCCGCGCGCCCGAGGCCGAGCACGAGGAAGAAGAGCAGCCACAGGAACGACCACAGCACCCAGATGACCGCGAAGGGGTAGTCGCGCACGACCAGGGCGTTGTGGGCGGCGTAGACGAGCGCGCAGATCGCCACGAACAGGGAGAACCACCCCACGCCCGTGCCGGAGAGCCCGGCCAGCAGGCCGATGCCCACGTAGAGGTAGGTGAATCCGAACAGGTAGATGCCGGAGGCGCCCATGATCGTGGGGAGGTCCCCGCCCGCGGTCATGATGATCACCGTGGGCGTCACGACCTGCAGCGCTCCGACGAACAGGTTGAGGATCGCCGCGGCCTTCTCCTCGACCTTGCCGAGCAGCATCATCGCGTTGACGAACAGCACCGCGCCGACGTACAGCAGGCCCACGCTGGCCATCGCCGTCACCTCCTGACGACTCGGGGCTCGTGCGCGCTGGCCTCCTGCGCGTCCAGGGCCCGCCGCAGCCCCGGCGTGATCTGGCGTACGGCCGGCGGCGAGAACCGCCGGGCCGCGGCGGCGCCGCATCCTTCGCAGGCGGCCTGCTCGGGCGCCTGCCCGATCGGGTGCCGGGCGTCGAAGGGCCCGCAGGTCCGGCACGTGTACTCGTAGACAGCCATGGCCACTCCTCCGCCCAGATACTTCACACAGAAACTATTATCATGGGAAGTATTGTCAAGACCTCAGAGTTGCTGCAGCACGCGGAAGTCCATGCCTTCGGCCTCCGCGAGGAACACCGCCTGCTCCAGATGGCGCCCGCGCATCCGCATCGTGCCCCGCGGGCCCTCGTACACCAGGCCCTCGGCGATCCGCCCGATACTGCGCAGGTCCAGCTCCCCCGCCCGGTTGAGCAGTTCACCCAGCAGCAGCACGCCCTCGAAGCAGGACTCCCCCATGCTGTTGAGCACCGGCGCGTCGGGCCCGAACCTGGCGTGGTAGCGCCCGCCGAGGTCGAGGCTGCCCGCGGTCCCCAGGCCCTCGAAGAATCCCGCCGCCGAGTAGAGCCCGCGCGTGCTGGCCGCGCCGGTCGCCATCAGCATGTTCTCGTCCATCAGCGGGCTGAAGCGCACGTGGTCGCGGTCCAGTCCGGCCGCGGCGAAGGCCCGGTTGAAGGCCACCGCGTCCTGGCCGACGAGCAGCATGAGCACACCCTCGCCGCGTCCCTGGGCGATCCGGCCGAGCGCGCCGCCGAAGTCCTCGGTGCCCAGGCGCACGTAGACCTCGTCCACGATCTGGCCACGCGCCTGCCTGACGTAGCGGCGGGCCGCCCTGGCCGACTCCCTCGGCCACACGTAGTCGTCGCCGACCACCGTCCAGCGCCGGACGCCGAGCTCCTCGGCCATCCAGCGCAGCGCCGGGCGCAGCTGCCGCCCCGGCGTCTCGCCCGTCAGGAAGACCCACGGGGTGTGCTCGCCGCCCTCGTAGAGCGGGGTGTAGAGGTACGGCACGCGCCCGGCTATCCGGGGGGCCACGGCCTGCCGTACCGCGGAGATGTGCCAGCCCGTGACGGCCTGCACCTCGCCCGCGGTGATCAGCCGGTCGACCTCGTCGGCGACCTCGCGCGGCGGGCGGCCGCCGTCGACCACGCGGAAGACCAGCTCGCGGCCGAGCAACCCGCTCCTGGCGTTGATCTCGTCGGCGGCCAGCCTGGCGCACAGCTCGCAGGAGGGACCGAAGATGCCGGCCGGCCCCCGCAACGGGATCACCAGGGCTACCGCGAGAGTGTCCATGGCGCGCCCCTTTCGCGGTCACTTTATCCGCGAAGTATTTGCGCGTGAACTGTTAATCTGGAGTGAACATGGAGACAGCACGCCTGCTCACGCTCGCCGAACGCCAGTTCACGCAGCGGATCTCGACCGCGCTCACCTCGGTCGGCGGCACGGTCGATCATTGGCGCGTGCTGGGCCTGCTCGCCGACGGCCGGGGACACCCGATGACGCAGGTGGCCGAGCACGTCATCCTCGCCGCGCCGACCGTCACCAAGATCGTGGACAAGCTGGTGTCCCAGGGGCTGGTGTACCGGCGGGTCGACGACGCCGACCGCCGGCGGGTGCTCATCTACGCCTCGGCCCGTGGCAAGGCGGCCCTGCGGCGGTGGGACACGGCCGTCGAGGGCGAACGCGCCCGGCTGGAGCAGGAGGCGGGCGAGGACCTGGCCCAGCTCGCCGAGGTCCTGACCAGGATCGTCGCCCGCCTGCGCTGACCTACGCGTCCTTCTTCCAGATCTGGCTGCGCAGGTCGGTACCGCGGATCACCTGCACCCGCCACGGCTCCAACCGCAGCACGTGCAGCTTCGGGTCGGTGGGACTGGTCCAGAAGTTGCCCAGGTTGTAGCCGGCGCCGCGCGGGCTGGTCTTGCGGTACAGGTCCCACACGCGGCGCTTGACCTCGACGTCCGTCACCCATTCCGCGACCGTGTCGACGTTCACCGCGTTCTGGCGCGGGGTCCAGTAGGAGAACGTGGTGTGCGGGTTGTTCGCCAGATGCGCCGCCTTCACCGGAGTCCTGTACGTGGCCAGCCAGCCCAGCGGCTCGCCGTCCACCATCTCCCAGATCGGGATCAGCACCCGGGCCCTGGGCCGGTTCCGCTTGTCCACTGTCGTCATGGTGGCGTAGACGATGTCGCCGATGTAGGCCTCGAAGGCGTCCTGGATCTCGCTGAACTTCGTCATGCCGTCTCCTCCAGCACCACGACGGGGATCTCGCCCCTGGCCGCGTTCGCGTAACGCTGGTAGACCGGTTGGCGGGCCACCAGCTTGTTCCACAACCTGCGCCGCTCGGCGCCGTGCGCGGTGTGCGCGCGGACGTGCAGCCTCTTGTCACCCAGCTGGACCTCGGCCTCGGGGTGCGCGACCAGGTCCTGGTACCAGCCGGGCAGGTACGGTCCCGTTTCCGAACCTGGGCCTATCAGGACCAAGTGGCCGTCGTCGGAGCTGTAAGCGTGTGTCGTCGTTCGCAGACGGCCGGTCTTGCGGCCCACTGTCGTGATCACCAAGTCACTCATACGGGCAGCATGGCGGGCGGGACTTCAGCTTTCCTCCAGACCCCCTCTGGGCCCGTAGGCTGCTGTGTCATGTCTGAGGAACTCGCCCGCGTCCACCGGTTCCAGCGCGACTTCAACCTCCGCAAGGCGCGGCGGACGATCGAGGTGCCCGGTGGCGTGGCCGTCCTGAACGACCGCTTCCCCTCCTCGCACGACGACAACAAGCTGATCATCTGGGCGGGTGACGACCCGGCCCCCGCCGTCCTGGCGGCCGACGAGGCGCTGGCCGGGCTGGGCCACCGCTACGTCCACGTGCTCGACGACGAACTCGGCGCCGCCTTCGCACCCGTCTTCACCGCCGCCGGCTACGAGCACTCGCCCTACCTGACGATGGTGTTCCGCGGCCGGGCCCCGGCCGGCGTACCCACCGCGGACAAGCTCGGCCTCGACGAGATGATCTCGGTGTTGCGGGCGAACTGGCGTGAGACGCTGCCCGGCGCCCGCGACGAGGAGGTCGAGGCGCTGGCCCTGCGCGTCGAGGACCGCGTGCGTGGCGCCGCGACGGTGGCCTTCCGCGGCGTACGGGCACCGGACGGGGAGGTCGCCGCCCGTGCCGACCTGTACGTGCACGACGACATCGCCCAGATCGAGAGCGTGTACACCGCCGAGCGGCACCGAGGCAAAGGCCATGCCCGCACGCTCATGGAGTCGATGCTGGCCGAGGCCGCCGGCGCCGCATTGATCTTCCTCTACACCGGAACCGACAACTGGGCCCGCGACTTCTACACCCGCCTGGGCTTCGAGCCACTGGGCCGCACCCACGGCTTCCTGCGCATCGAGTAGCGGAACCGGCTTCCTGGGATGACTTCTCTGGGTAAACCCGTGTTGTGCGGGGTGTCCAAGATCGCCTAAGGTGGGCGCTTCCACCGGAGGCAGGGGGCTGCTGCGTGCCGAAGCGTCACCCGGCGTCACCCGACGACTGGTCGGTCGCCTACACCCGGACCGTCGCCGGCAACATCCGTGCCCACCGCGAGCGCCGTCGCATGTCCGTGCAGGCGCTCGCCGATCGTTGTACCGCCCTGGGCTATCCGCTTGAACGTACGAACCTGAACAAGCTGGAGTCCGGCGGCCGCGCGTCCATGTCCGTGGCGGAGCTGCTGGTGCTGGCCCGCGCGCTCGATACCCCGCCCATGCTGCTCCTCGTCCCCCTGCACGACGAGCCGGTGGAGATCCTGCCCGGTGTCGAGGCGCCCGCCGCGGAAGCGGCCGCGTGGCTGGACGGTACCGCTCCGGCCCCCGATGCCGACGACACCGAGGCGGGCGAGGAGCGGCGCGACGCGCTACGGCTGCTGCGCGACCATCACCGCGCCGTCGAGGAGTGGACGTCGCGCTCGCGGGCCGCACGCACGGCGGGTACGCGCGCCGCCGACGACCAGGACCCCAACCGGCGGGAGTGGAGAGAGGCGGCCCACCAGCACGCCGACCAGGCGCGCCACGCCGCCGACCGGCTCGGCTTCCTGCGCGACGGCATGCGGTTGCGTGGCGTACCCCTGCCGGAACTGCCGCCCGGCCTGATCCACCTGGACGACACCCCGGCCTGACCATCGGGTATGACGACAGATGTGTGCCGGCGACCGCTAGTTCTGCTGAAGAAAGGCGAGGACGGCCAGCACGCGGCGGTGGTCGTCGCGGGCCGGTGGCAGGGTCAGCTTGGTGAAGATGTTGCTCACGTGCTTCTCCACGGCCCGCTCGCCCACCAGCAGCAGCCGCGCGATGGCCGTGTTCGAGCGGCCTTCCGCCATCAGCGCGAGCACGTCACGTTCGCGCCCGGTCAGTACGGCCAGCGGATCCCTGCGCCGCCCGGCACGCAGCAACTGGGCCACGACCTCGGGGTCGAGTGCGGTGCCTCCGGCGGCCACGCGGTCGAGGGCGGCCAGGAAGTCCTCGACCGCCGAGACCCGGTCCTTCAGCAGGTAGCCGACGCCGCCCGGGTTGCCGGTCAGCAGTTCGGTGGCGTAGCGGGTCTCGACGTACTGCGAGAACAGCAGGATGCCGACACCCGGGTGGGTTCTGCGGAGCGCGATGGCCGCCCGCAGGCCCTCGTCGGTGTAGCCGGGCGGCATCCGGATGTCGACCACGGCCAGGTCGGGCAGGTGCTCGGCCACGGCCGCCCACAGTTCCTCGGCCCGGCCCGTCTCGGCCACCACCGTGTGCCCGTGGTGCGTCAGCAGCCTGGCCAGCCCGGCCCTGATGATGGCCGAGTCCTCGGCGATCACGATGCGCACCCCGGTCACCGCCGGTGCGGCAGCTCGACCACCGCCGTGGTGGGCCCGCCCGGAGGGCTGGTGATGATCAACCGGCCGTCGACCGGGCGCAGGCGATTGGCCAGTCCGTCCAGCCCGCCGCCGGGTGTGGTGGCGGCGCCGCCGCACCCGTTGTCATGGACGCGCAGCACCAGAACGGACGGCTCGCGGCGCACCTCGATCGCGGCGCGGGTGGCGTGGCTGTGCTTGAAGACGTTGGCCAGCAGTTCGGCGGCGCAGAAGTACAGGATGCTCTCGGCGGCGCGGTCGGCGCGCCGCGGCATGGTCACGCTGACCTCGACCGGGATGCCGCCCCGGGACGTGGCCAGCGTGGTCAGCGCGGTGTCGAGGCCGTGGTCGAGCGCGGGCGGGTGGATGCCCTTGGCCAGGTCGCGCAGCTCGGCCACGGCGGCGCCGGCGTTCTGCCGGGCCAGGTCGAGGAGTTCGCGGGCCTGGTCGAGCTGGGTGGCGTCCCGCAGGAGCTGTCCGGCGGTGATCAGGTCCATGGTGACGGCGACCATACGGGCTTGCGCGCCGTCGTGCAGGTCGCGTTCGATCCGGCGCAGAGTGGCGGCGGCGTCGTCGACGGCCTGGGTGCGGGTGCGTTCGAGGTGGCGCAGGCGGTCCGCGCCCGTCGGGGTCAGCAGGGCTCTGGCCAGGAGACCTTCGAGCGCGATCGTGCCGCGGACCGCCCAGGGGGCGCAGGCCAGCAGGAGCACGCCCGCGCCCGCGGCGAGCAGCGATCGGGGCCAGTCGCTGAGCTGGAATCCGGCCCACACCTGGGTGACGCCGCCGATGTGCCGCCAGATGGGGTACGCGAGCTCGGCCACGCCGACGGCCCAGAAGAGCAGGGCGGCGGAGAAGGACAGCAGCGCGGTGAGGGGTTTGAGCAGGGCGAACGCCACCGCCCGCCAGCCGGCCCCGTGTTTGAGCCGGGCGGTCAGCCATCCTCCGGGGCCCGGTCCCGGCGGGGTCTCGATCCGGGTGCCGAGCAGGCTCGCCTGGCGCCGCCGTTCGACCGCGGCGAACCATCCCGCCAGATCGGCCGCGGCGGCCAGCAACGGCAGTCCGGCGAGGACGACCGCCAGCGTCAGGCCGGGGATGAGCAGCACGCCCACCCCCACCAGCCCGGCCAGCGCGACCGGCAGCGCGGTGACCGCATAGCGGAACTCGGCCCAGATGCGTCGCACGTTCCCAGCCTGCCAAGGATCACGCCCGTGTCCATCGGGTAAACCGAACCATCGGCGGCCGGGCGGCACGATCGCCCGCGCGGCGCCGGGTTCCTAGCGTCGGCGGCATGTTGACTCCCCTGCTCCTCACCTTCGCGCTGCTCGCGCCGCCGCCCGAGGACGCCTGGTTGCGGCGCGACCTGGATGCCGTACGGGATCTGGGCGTGATCGGCGCGGTCGCCGAGGTCCGCGACGGCGCGCGGCGCCTGAGCGCGCGCACCGGCGTGGCCGACCGCGCCACCCGGCGCCCGGTCCCCCGCCGGCCGCAGATCCGCGTCGCCAGCGCCACCAAGGCCTTCACCGCCACCGTGATCCTGCGGCTTTGCGGCGAAGGCAGGCTCGCCCTGGACGACTCCGTCTCCCGATGGCTACCCAGGCTCGACGCCAGGATCACCGTCCGCCACCTGCTCCAGCAGACCAGCGGCCTCGCCAACCCCTCCGACGCCGACAATCCAGGCTCGGCCACCGAAGAGGGCTTCCTGCGCCACCGCCTGGACACCGTCACGCCGCACCAGGTCGTCGAACGCGCGCTGAGGCGGCCGCCGCTCTTCGCCCCGGGCACGGGCTGGAACTACGCCAACGTCAACTCGGTCATCGCCGGGATGATCATCGAGAAGGTCACCGGGCAGAGCTGGGAGCGGCAGGTCACCGACCGCGTCATCGTCCCGCTCGGCCTCACGTCGACGTACGCGCCCGGCCCCGGCCCCTACCTCGCCGGCCCCCACCTGACCGGCTACCGCCAGTTCGCCGAGGGCGGCCGCCTCGTCGACACGACCGTGGCCAACCAGAGCGCCGACCGCGCCGCCGGCGACCTCATCAGCACGCCCGCCGACCTGGCCCGCTTCTTCACCGCCCTGGTCGGCGGGAGGTTGCTGCGACCGGCGCAACTGGCCGAGATGCGGAAAACAGTGCCGGTCAGCCCTCTCTACCAAAAGCTCCTACCCGGGATGAGGTACGGCCTGGGCCTCATGTGGTTCCCGCTGACCTGCGGCAACGGCTACTGGACCCACTGGGGCGACGCGCTCGGCTACTCCACCCGAGGCGGCGTCACCCCCGACGGCCGGCGAGTGGTGATCGTGCACACGAACACCAACGGCGACGCCCTCCAGGCCCGCTTCCACCAGAAGCTGCACCCGCTGGTGGACCGCGCCCTGTGCGGGGGCCGCTCATGATCGCCACGGCCTCGCCTCTCCCCATGACGTCGAACGGATCCACCACACCGGCTCGGTCGGCGTGCTCGCCGTAACCGGCGACGGCGAGCGGGCGGGCGTCGCCGTACTCGCACCGCCAGAAAGATCCCTTTCGACGTGATCCCGCAACTCAGTGGCGAAAACAGCGTGGCCCCTCGGAGATCTTGACGCCGTTGGTGCGGCATGTTGTGATCCACACATGCGCTATTTAGCACTGATTTAGTAGGAAATGAGGCGGTTGTGAGGTTACTCCGGCGTGCCGCCGCGGTGGTCATGCTCCTGGTGAGCGCGGCGGGCATCCAGGTCGTACAGGGCGGACCGGCGCAGGCGGCTCTGCCCACCGCCGCCGTCGCGCTCGGCGACAGCTTCGTCAGCGGGGAGGGCGCGGGGAACTACCAGCCCGTCGTCGACGCCTCCGGTACGGCACAGACCTTCCCCGGCTGGTCGGCGGCCAACAGCAACGCCTACTTCTGTCACCGGTCGGCGAACGCCTCGGTGTTCGCGGCGACGCTCCCGGGCATCCAGCAACGCTTCAACCTCGCGTGCTCCGGCGGCCAGCCCGCCGACATCGCCGCCCCCTCAAGCGCACGGGCCGAGGGCCGCGCCGTCGCCTCGCAACTCGACCAGCTTCGCGCCGTCGCCCAGACGCACGACATCGACGTCGTCCTCATCGGCCTCGGCTCCAACAACACCCAGTTCACCTTCGGCGACGTGGCCACGCTGTGCGCCAACCGCTTCATCGCCGACGCCTGGACCGGCTGGTGGGAGTTCTGGGCCTATCTGAAGGGCCCGGTGCCGCAGAAGCCCTGCAGCGCCTCAGACCTGGCCACCGACACCGAGGTCGCCGCCGCCACCGCCGAGACCACCGCGGCCCTGCGTCAGATCCTCGACACCCTCGCCCAGATCGACGCCGACGGCACCCACCAGGTGATTCTGCAGACGTACACCAACCCGCTGCCCCCCGACGTCGCCTCGCGCTACCACGAAGAGGACAACCGCTCCGACACCCGCGACAAGTTCCGCGCCCTCGGCGCCGAGCGGTACGCCGCCGGATGCCCGATCCACCGCGCGAGCCTCGCCCCCGGGCACGTGTTCTCCCAGAACCTCGGCTCCCTGGTCAGGAACGCGCACAGCACGCTGGCAGCCGAACGCCCGGCGGCCGACCTGCGCGTACTGGACGTCCAGCGGGCTTTTGACGGAGCCAGGCTCTGCGAGAACCCCGACAGCCCGGCGAGCGCGCTCGCGACCCCGGTCCGGGTACAGGACGGACCGTCCGGCACGTTCATCACCAGCCTGTCCGGCTGGGACAAGATCGGCATCCAGCGGGCGGCGAACACGTGCGTCACCCACTTCCAGACCTGCCAGGAGTCGTGGCACCCCAACGCCGCCGGCCACGCCGTCCTCGGCCAGTGCCTGACCGGCGCCTCGGCCGCGGCGCCCCGCGCGGTCGTAGGGTGCGCCCGCAACCCGAACGGCACGCTCACCATCTCCTGAGGTCTCCCCGGCTTCGCGTCCGGCCATCTGCAGCCGGACGCGAAGCGAGCAGACAACCCGCCTGGGCAGTACGGCGGAGCCGTACCTCCCGCGTGCAGCCAAGAAGCGAAATCCGGTGAACTCCGCGCGCCACGCGACCAGCGAGGACCTACAGGGGTGGGGCCACGGCCCGCCTGGAAGCACGCGCGGAGCGAAGCGGATCACCGCTGACCAGGAGCGGGCTCCAGTTGCCCAACCCCTGAATCGCCCACCTAGAGAGCTCTATCCAACGTAAATGAGTTTTGTCGGCGATACGCGCGGACCGTGGCTTCAGCCCCCAGGAACAGCATTGCCGGGAACGGACATGGCCCGAAGCGGCCGGGATGTCCGCGCAAGGCGAGAAGAACACGGCGATCGCACGTCGACTGCGGATAACCGAGCGGGTCGGTGGCCTGGCCACGGAGGTGGCGCCCAGGCCTTGCACTCCAAAGGACCTTCGTCTCTACACAAGGTCAGTGCTCGGCAGTTCGCGCGCTTGGATCACTCGGACTGAGGGTGGAAAGCCCGACGGCACCATGGTCTGAATTCGCCATAAAGCCGTCGGCGTCGATCCTTCTTCTGGTCAAAGGAGTGCCTGCACATGGCTGCGATGGCCAAGCGGCGATTACTTCTTACTCGAGTCCGTCCGATAGTCATGTCTCGCAGAGCATGATCATAATGCATGTCGGGCACTTCGCCAGAGAGATCGAACCACTGGTCGCGTGGGCGAGCGGTCCGGGACGCGCGTTCCTACACCATTACCTGGACCCTTATATCGCAAGCGTGCCGAACCGTCGTTCAGCTGATCCGAAACAAGCATCTCAAGAAGGGATCTCGGTCATGACCCAGCTTAATCTGATCCAACTCGCGTGCACACGCACGGAGGACAGCGGCGAAGACGAAGTTTACATCAAGATAAACGGCTGGCGCGCATGGCCGGACTCGGGCGCAGCCCCGATTGGACCACATCAGATGGTTCCCATCACCAGGACCTTCTCTTTTGACCACGACTCCATGAGCATCGAATTGGTCGACGAAGATACCGAACCCATTGATCCGGACGATAGCCTCGGAACGCACACAGCCCGAGAATCCCAGAAAGGCTTGGGAGTGATGCAAGCGATTTTCGAAGGCAACGGCTGCCATTACAGACTCACCTATTCGGTCACATAAATGCGACCAATAGCCAAGGCATAATGGCTGCAGACCCACGCGACCTGCACGGCACCACCCGCCATCTTCTCAACCAAGAGTTCTTCCACCGGCTCTACCTCGACGCACACGCCACCAGCGCCGGAGAACGCAAGAGCGGCGATGTCATCACTGACACCGCCGCTGCTGGCCACCGCCGCGCGAAGCGCGCCAATGTGAAAGACCTTGCCTGTGGAGCTATGGGGACTCGAACCCCAGACCCCCTCCATGCCATGGAGGTGCGCTACCAGCTGCGCTATAGCCCCTTGCGGTACGGCACAAGTGTATCGGAACTTGGAGGGGCTCATGTCACGCCAAACCCCGTGTGATACGTCTACCTTCTATGTTCGAGGAGTACCGCCATCTGCTGACCGGGGTCGCCTACCGGATCCTTGGCACCATGGCCGATGCCGAAGATGTCGTGCAGGAGGCGTGGTTGCGCTGGTCCGGGGTGGATCAGGCGGCTGTGGAGGATCCCAAGGCCTATTTGATCCGGGTTACCTCGCGGCTGGCGATCGATCGGTTGCGGTGGGCCAAGTCTCGGCGGGAGGCCTATGTGGGGCCTTGGCTGCCTGAGCCGATCAGCACTGCGCCGGATGTGGCTGAGCATGTTGAGCTGGCCGAATCCGTTGAGCTGGCCATGCTGGTCGTGCTGGAGACGTTGTCTCCGCTTGAGCGGGCCGTGTTCGTGTTGCGGGAGGCCTTCGACATGCCGTTCGCGGAGATCGCCGAGATCATCGGACGGGCTGAGCCGGCGACTCGGCAGTTGGCTCGCCGGGCTCGTGAACATGTCCAGGAGAAGCGGCCTCGGTTCGCCACGGATCGGGGTGAGCGGCGGGAGATGACCGAGCGGTTCATCAACGCCTCCATGAACGGTGATCTCGACGATCTGATCGCCATGTTGTCGCAGGACGTGACGATGGTCAGCGACGGCGGCGGGAAGGCTCGGGCGCCGCTGCGTGCGCTGCTCGGCGTGGAGAACGTCACGCGCTTCCTCATGTCGATCACCAGCCCGGACGGCATCGCGAAGTTCATGGCTTCCATCGGGATGCCGGGGGATACGGCGGTGGAGCTCCGGATCGAGGAGGTCAATGCCGCTCCGGCCGTGGTGCTGGTCGTGGGGGGTCGCGTGGTCACGGTGTTGTCGCTGCTGGTCGTGGATGGGCGGATCGAGACGATCTACCTGATGGCCAACCCGGACAAGCTCCAGCGGCTCACCTGACGCACCAGACAGACGCCACGACCTCGCGAGGCAACCGCACCGTCCCGACCACTCCAAGGGCCGCGCCCCCGGCCTCACGAAGGGCCCGCGCCCCCAGCCTCACAAAGGGCCGCACCGCCCCGGGTCTCACCAAGGGCCTGTGCGGTGGTGGTCGGGGTGAGTCGGCGAAGACCGATCGGTGACCGCGTGGGGCCACAAAGGAGGTGGCGGCCCCATGCGGGTCAGGCGCGGCCAGGCGCCGTGAAGAGGCGGACGAGTCAGGGCCGGGCCGAGCAATGCGTGACGAGGCGGATAAGCCAAGGCGGAACCGGGCGAAGCCATGAAGAGGCGGACGAGTCACGGCGGAGTCGGGCTAAGGGGTGTAAAGCGAGCGACTGGGGTCGGGCTGTGAAGGGGCGGCGGTAGGCAGGTCACGCGGTGGGCAGGTCACGCGGTGGTGGGAGGGGTTAGGACCGGGTGGGCATGCCTACCTCCGTCGCCAACGCCCGCACGTTCACCCCCGCCCCCTGCAGATGCCGAGCCGCCCCGTTGTGCCCATCCGCCAGCAACCCCCACAACAAACTCTCCCCAGTGACGGCCCCAGGCCGCCACAACGCCACCTCGACCACCTTCCGGGCTCCTCCGGTCAACGCGATCTCCCCGCGAGGCCCGTAGAGCGCGACATGCAGGGGCCGCAGCCGGTGGCGGGTCAGCCGCCACTCCCCCACCCCGGCCAGCGTCCGCCCGCGTACCTCGTCGAGAGAGATCCCCAGCCCCGCCAGCAACGCCCGCGTGTCCCGCAGGTCCAGCCGCTCCCGCAGAGAAGCGGCCGTTGCGGTGAACGACTCCAGCTCGAACGGCCGGGTCTCAGCCAGCGCCAGCAACAACATGTCGGTGCCCAGCCGCCCATGCCCCGCCTCCAGCGCGAGCACTCCAGCGGTGACAAAGGCGTGACGAGCAGTGTCGGTAAATCTCGAGAACATGGTTACCTCCCGATCCGCCGCGCGTGCTTGCGATGGGCAGTCTGCCGCCGCACGCCCAGCGCGTCGGCGACCTGCTCCCATGACCAGCCCTGCGCCCTGGCATTGGTGACGTGCACGGCTTCGAGCTCTTCCAGCAGGGTCCGCAGCGCCGCGACGGCCTGCAGGCCGGTTCCGGGGTCGCGGTCGGCGGCGGCCTGAGCCAGCTCGGTGACGTTCATGTCTGTCAGCATAAGCTGACAAAGGAGGATCTGTCAGCTAATGCTGACGCGAGTTTTCATGGTGAGCGACTGCTCCCCCAGTTCCAGCGCCACCGTGACGTCTCCGAGCTCCGAGGTCCGCCGCACGTGCGTGCCGCCGCACGGGATCGAGGCCTCCCCTTCGGGCAGCGCGCAGTGCCAGGTACGCCGAGCCGTCAGCCCAGGCCCCGGCACGTCCACCCAGACCGGCACATCGGCCGCCACCCACTCCTTGAGCCGCTCGTTCACGAACGCGGCGACGGCGGCGGGTTCCAGCGCGTCAGCGGCGAACCCCTTCTTCCGCAACGACTTGCCCAGCCGGTAATCATCGACGCTCGCGTACGAGGAGATCCGCGAGGACGTGATCGCGCTCTGGTCGAAGTCGGGATTGCCCAGCGCGTCCAGCCGGGGAGCCTTGCGCCACAGGCCGGCTACGGCCGCGTTGAGCGCGAGCGCCGCCAGATGACACGCCGTGTGCCCGGCCGACAGCGCCGCCCGGTACCCGGCGTCCACCTCTAGCTCCACCTGCGCGCCGACGGGCAGGGGCGTGTCGGTGACGTGGACGACCAGCCACTGCCATCCGTCCTCGCTCCGCCGTACCGGAATGCCGGCGGCCGCGAAGACCTCACCGGAGGGAGAGCGCGCGGCGGTCACGCAGTCGGCGACCGGCAGGCCGCCGATCAGGCCGCGGTCGGCGGGCTGGTCGGGCCAGGTGTGGTCGAGCGGATGGAAGGGCGTCTCGGCGACGACGAGGCCGTGCCGGTCCCCCGCCGGCACGGTCCCGACGATCTCTGAACGGCCGCTGACCTGGCCGTCGGGGAAGGTGACGAGCGTGGATTTCACATCTTGATTGTCTCAGGCAGGCTCCGCGCGACCGCCTTGGGCAGCCGTTCGTCCTCCAGGTAGCGGTTGCGCCCGGCGTACAGGCCCGTGAAGAGCTGCACGACCAGCACCCCGAAGATCAGCGCGTACGGCAGCGCCCACCCGCCGGTCGCCTGGTGCAGCACTCCGACGACGAGCGGACCGGCGCCGGCGATGAGGTACCCGGCGCTCTGGCCGAACGCCGACAGCGCGGCGGTCGCCTCCGGCGTGCGGGTACGCAGGGCCAGCATCATCAGGGCCAGCGGGAAGGAGCCCATGCCGACGGCCACGAAGACCACCCAGACCAGCGCGGTCGAGGGCGGCGCGAACCAGAGCCCGGCGAACCCAATGACGTAGGCGACGACCAGGCCGACCACGACGGGCCGCTGGTCGCGGAAGCGGGAGGCGACGGCGGGCACGAGCATGGAGACCGGGATGTTCAGGGCGGTGAAGATGCCGAGGATCACGCCGGCCTGCGAGGTCGAGTAGCCGCTGTCGGTGAGGATCGTGGCGAGCCAGCCGAACATGATGTACGCGATCATCGACTGCGTGCCGAAATAGATGGCGACCATCCACGCCAGCCTGCTCCTGAGCAGGCGCTTCGGCCCGGCGTCCGCGGTGCCCGCGGTCCTTTCCGGCTCGCTGCGCAGCAGCGCCAGCCACGGGACGACGGCGATGGCGGCCAGCGCCGCCCAGACGCCCAGCGCCACGTGCCAGTCGCCACCCGCGGCCCGCTCGATCGGAACGGTGGCCGCGGCGGCCAGCATGGTGCCGGCGGCCAGGGAGGTGGTGTAGACGGTGGTCATGATGCCGGTCTTGGCCGGGAAGTGGCGCTTGATCAGTGTCGGGATCAGCACGTTGCCGACCGCGCCGCCGGACAGCGCCACGGCGCTGGTCAGCAGGAAGACGGGTGCGGAGTCGACCAGGCTGCGCACGAGCAGGCCGAGGCCCAGCGTGACGAGCGCGGCGAGGAGCAGGCGGTGCTCACCGAGCTTCCTGGCCATGGCCGGGGTGACGGCGCCCACGGTCGCGAAGGCGAGCACGGGCAGGGTCGTGAGCAACCCCGTGCCCACGCTCGTCATGCCGAGGCTTCCCGCCAGCTGGTCGAGCAGCGGTCCCACGCTGGTGACGGCGGTGCGCAGATTCAGCGCCGCGAGGACGATTCCCAGCACGAGCAGCCAGGCGAGGGGAGCGGTTCTACCTCTGGTCTCTTGGGCTGCCACACTCATGCGGGGAGAGTCCTCCAATCATGGGACGAATCAACACGCAGCCTAACAGGCCCAAAACACCTCTTTATTCCTGACCGTTACGCAGATCACACCGGGCGGCGGCGCAGCCAGAAGAGCCCGATCAGAGGAAGGACGAGCGGGATGAACAGGTATCCGCGCCCATAGGCCGACCACACGGTGTCGTGCGGGAACGCCGCCGGGTCGAGCAGGCTGGCCGTACCCACGACCAGGACGCCCACGAGCTCGATCAGCAGCGACACCAGAGCCAGCCGCCGCGCGCCCCGCCACAACGCCACCGTGAGCAGGATGTAGACCGCGGCCGCGAACGCCGACAGCGAGTACGCCAGCGGTGCCTCGGAGAAGCGCCCGATGATCTGGACCGCCGCCCGCGCGCCCGCGGCCAGCGCGAACAGCCCGTAGACGGCGATCAGCACCCGCCCGGGGCCGGTGCCGAGCGGCGTGCTCACTGCCCCTGCCAGATCTGCTGCAGCCGCGCGGTCATCACCGCGATCGCGAACCCGGCCACGGCCAGGATCCCCGAGCCCCACCGGCTGCGCTCGGCCAGCGCCAGGAACACCCCGGCGGGCGGGATCAGGGCGGCGCCGCCGAGGTAGCCGTAGAGGGTGCCCTTGGAGACGTGCTCCCCCTCGCCGCCGGCGACCGCGGCGATCACGAACCCGGCCTGCACCAGCACGGCCACCTCAAGCAGGCAGAAGCCGACGAGCAGGACCATGCCCATGGCCCGGTTGCGGATCGCGCTGATCAGGCTCGCCAGCATGAGCAGGACCGAGAGGGCGATGACGACGGTCGCGACGATGGTGTTCATCGCGCAAAAGGCTACCGCCGCACCCCGCCGCCCCCGGCGACAGGCCGCATAGGATCGACCGCGTGGAGAGGATCCTGGTCAGCGCGTGCCTCATGGGCAGGAAGGTGCGCTACGACGGCGGCGCCAAGACCAGCACCGACGCGCACCTGGCCGCCTGGCGCGAAGAGGGCCGGCTGGTCGTCTTCTGCCCCGAGGTCGAGGGCGGGCTGCCCACGCCGCGTCCGGCCGCCGAGATCGAGGGCGGCGCCGGCGGCGAGGCGGTGCTGTCGGGCGCGGCGCGCGTGCTGACCACCGAGGGCGACGACGTGACCGCGCAGTTCCTCGCGGGCGCGCAGGCCGCGCTCGCCTTCGCCCAGCACTTCGGGGTACGGCTGGCCGTCCTCAAGGAGGGCAGCCCGTCGTGCGGATCGCTGTCCATCTACGACGGCACCTTCCGCGGCCGGCGCACCCCGGGCCACGGCGTCACGGCGGCGCTGTTCGCGCTGCACGACATCAGGGTGTTCTCCGAGGAGCACATCTCCGAGGCGGCCGGCTACCTGCGCGTCCTGGAGACGTAGAGCGCGCCGCCCAGGCCCAGGACCAGGACGAGCGCCATGACCCGGTGGTACCAGGTGGTCAGCGGGGTGCCGTCGCCGGGACCGAGGGCCATGGCCAGCACGCCCAGCAGCACGCCTCCGAGCGCGGCGGAGTAGGCGTAGACCAGCCAGTCCCATCTCCGGTGCCTGATCGCGCCGTAGCCGCCGATCAGCAGGCCCGTGCCGCAGATGGTCTCGACCACCACGGCGGGCACGATCCTCTGCTCGAACCAGACCCCGCTGTGCAGGGCCGCGAAGCCGTACAGAACGGCCGCGAGTATCACGGCCAACACACCCAGCGCCTTCCCCATGACTCCCACGCTGCCACTCGGGCCCGCGGGGCGAATCATCCCTCGGATGATGCCGGTGCTACATCCGGGGCCGTAGACAGCATCCGCCGGACCACCGCGATCACCGCGTCGATGGTCACCCGCGCCTCCTCCTCCGACTCGCAGGCCGCCACCTCCCGCCCCGACTCGCCCATCACGGTCGTCAGCAGCACGACCAGCATGTGGCTCTGCCGGTTGTCGGCGAGGCCGAGCAGTTTCTTGTTGCCGCCGATCCAGTCCCAGCCACGCTGCCTGCGCAGCGTCGTGAACTCCGCCGGTCCGTCGCTCTCCAGGAACAGCCGGGCCACGTCACGCTGCTCCCACGAGCCCTCCAGGTAGGCGCGGGCGCCGGCGAGGAAACGTTCCGTGGTGCCGCCGACCGCCTTGGCCGCCTTGGCGGTGCGTTCCTCCTGGTTGCGCATGAACTGCTCCCACAGCGCCAGGAACAGCCCCGGCTTGCCGCCGAAGTGGTGGTACAGGCTGCCCACGCTGATCCCGGAGTCCTCGACGATGTCGGCCACGGTGGCCTCGCCGTACCCCTTGGCCATGAAGACCTTCCTGGCCGTGCCCAGCAGCGCCTCCCGGGTGCCGCTCGACCGGCTCCACTGCCTGCTCATCAGTACTCCCAGGTGTCGGTACGCCGCTCCGCCCCGATGCAGAACACCGCCGAGCCATGCTCGGCCTGCACGAGGTCTACCCGGATCCAGCCGTCGTTCTTGCTCACCTTGGCGGTGTATCCGCTGTTGGGCGTCGCCGAGACGAGGCCGCACCCGGCCGCGCCGATCGTGAAGGCCACCTCGCCGCCCTTCACCGTGACCACCCTGACGTCCCCGCGTGGCTTGGGCGTCTTCTTCACGGTACGGCGGGGCGTGGGCGTCGGCGTCGTCTCAGGAGCGCTGCTCGCCGAAGGCGCCGGGCTGTCCCCCGGCCGGAGCGCGTCGTTGCCGTCGGCGAGCGTGTTCGCCGCCATCGGCTGGACCCGCACGTCGTCCACGAACTCCTCGCGTAACACGCCCCGCACACCGAACCACGAGACCGATATGGCCACAGCGGTCGCACCGCACCACATGGCAACATATCGAAGGGTTCGCCGCATGGGTTGCATTATGTACGGTTAGGCGCCATGGCGACGGTACTCGTAGTCGAAGACGATGACTTCGTCCGGTCGGCGATGATCCGCGAGCTCGACCGGCGCAACCACGCCGTGCGCAGTGCCGGATGCGCGCTCGACGCGCTCAGGGAGATCTCCCAGCGGCCGCCGGACGCCGTCATCCTGGATCTCGGGCTGCCCGACCTCGACGGCTCCGAGGCGCTGCGGATGGTGCGCGGCATCTCCGACGTCCCCGTGATCGTGGCCACCGCGCGCGACGACGAGGCGGAGATCGTCAGGCTCCTGGAGGCCGGCGCCGACGACTACCTGGTCAAGCCGTTCTCCGGTGACCATCTGGGCGCGCGGCTGGAGGCCGTGCTGCGCCGGGCCAGGTCCGCGCCGCCGCCGCAGGTGCTGCGCGTCGGCGGGCTGGTCATCGACGTCAACCGGCGCGAGGCGGCGCTGGACGGCCTCCCGCTGTCGCTCACCCGCCGCGAGTTCGATCTGCTCGCCTACCTGGCCGCCCGCGCCGACCGGGTCGTGGGCCGCAAGGAACTGCTGACCGAGGTGTGGCAGCAGTCCTACGGCGACGACCAGACGATCGACGTGCATCTGTCCTGGTTGCGGCGCAAGCTCGGCGAGAGCGCCTCCAAGCCCCGGTACCTGCACACCGTCCGCGGCGTGGGCGTGATGCTCTCCGCCCCGCGATGAGGCGGACGCTGGCCGTCCTCATGGTGGCGGTCACCTCGATGGTGGCGCTCGCCTTCCTCGTGCCGCTCGCCCTGATCGTCAAGGAGACCGCGCAGAGCAGGGCGGTCGCCGACGCGGAACGGCAGGCCTCCTCGCTGGTGCCGGTGCTGGCGCTGACCACCAGGACCGGCGACCTCGACCTGGCCATGGCCCGCACCGTGGCCGGCCGCCGCGGCCACCTGGCCATCCACGTCAGCGGCGGCCCGGCCTCCGGCAGCACCCGCGCGCCCGCCGCCGAGGTGGCCAAGGCCGCCTCGCAGACCAAGGCCGGCACGATCGCGCTGCCCTCCGGGTACGTGCTGCTGCGCCCGGTCGCCCTCGACGGCACCAGGAGCGCGGTCATCGAGGTGTTCGTGCCCGCCGCCGACCTCAACCGGGGCGTCTTCTCCTCCTGGGCGGTACTGACCGGGGTGGCCGTGGTGCTGGTGCTCGGCTCGGTGCTGGTCGGCGACCGGCTGGGCGCCCGCGTCGTACGCGCGGCCCGGCGGCTGGGCGGCGCGGCCACCGCGCTCGGCGAGGGCGACCTGGCCGAGCGCATCCACCCCGACGGCCCGCCGGAGCTGGTGGCCGCGGCCACGGCGTTCAACTCGATGGCCAACCGGGTCGCCCAGCTGCTGGCGGCCGAGCGGGAGATGGCCGCCGACCTGTCCCACCGGTTGCGTACCCCGCTGGCGGGCCTGCGCCTCAGCCTCGACCACCTCGGGCCGCAGGCCGAGGCGAGCAGGCAGGCGCTGACCCGGCTGGAGGTCGAGGTGGACGCGATCATCGCGGCGGCGCGCCGGCCGCAGCGCACCGCCACGTTCTGCGACGCGGCCGAGGTCCTGCGGGAGCGGCTGACGTTCTGGTCGGCGCTGGCGGAGGACCAGCAGCGGCCGTGGCAGCTCATCGGCGCCACGCTGCCGGTCCGCGTCCCGGTGCCGGCGGCCGAGCTCGGCGCCGTCGTGGACGCCCTGCTGGGCAACGTCTTCCGGCACACCGGTGAGGGCACCGCGTTCAGCGTGACCCTGCACGAGGGCAAGGACACGGTCGGCATCCTCATCGCCGACGCGGGACCCGGCATCAGGGACCCGGAGACCGCGATCGAGCGCGGCGCGAGCGGCGCCGGTTCGACCGGGCTGGGCCTGGACATCGCCCGCCGCCTGGCCGAGTCGACCGGCGGCACGCTGCGCCTGGACCACTCGTCGCTGGGCGGCGCGCAGATTCAGGTATGGCTCAGAACTCGCGCCTTGAAAAAGCCCCTAAGCCGACCTTAACCAGATCTCTATTCAATGGGGCGCGGAAAACCGCAGGTCACGGTAGTGGGTCTCGGCGCCGGGTTGTACGCCCGGCATCGGGTGAGTCGCAGGGAGGCGCTCACCACCGCGTCCAAGGGATGGATCCTGCCACCGATGTCCGCCCCCGACCCGCCCGCCGTCGGCCTGCACCTGTTCGTGGCCTCTGATGGCGACCCCCACGTCGTCGACTCCGGCGGCATCATCAGCCCCCCATCACCGTCGTCCCCCAGGCGGCTGCCGTCGCGAACCAGGACTCTCTGGAAACCGACGTCTCCGCGCCCGGCAGCTACTCGCCCACGTGGGGGCAGCGAGTCCGTACCGACCTCGTAACGACCCGGGCGAAGGTCTTCGAGATCCAGACAGCCCTGCGTAACAGCGGGCTGATGGCCGTCTGAGGAGGCCGCTCGGCGGGTGCTTAGACGTCAGTCGCACCTACCTGACGCTTCCGCCGGGCGGCCCACAGCTCCCGGCCCGCCGCCAAAGCCACGGCCGCCGCAGCAACCAGCGCGCCGCGCACCGCGACCTTGACCGCGGACTCCGGCTCCCACGTGACCAGGAACGCCACCCCGCCAGCCGCGAGACCACACACCGCGCACACGACCACGCAGATCAGCACTGCCAGCACGACTCGAACGGCGATCACAGGCCAGCTCACTCTCCTCGTCCAGCGGTGCGTGGGTAAGGGCCCGCGGACGACCGCCCCCGTTGTAGATGCCGCAGGCTACCGGACTCGAACCGGCTCATCCCCGTCCAGGGCGTCAGCGTCAACGCTGGTAACGATCTTTCCCATTCGCCTTTGCCCGCGACACCCCAAAGCCTACGCCCGCTCCTCCGCCAGTCCCCCTTCGGAGCGCTCTGTGACGCAGCTCGACCCCTTCGGCCTCGGCCCCGTCCAGATAGATCTACGACCAGCGCCTCCAGACCGACCGCAAGGTCGACGGTGTCGTCTCCGAGGTAGCCGACCACCAAGCACGCATTCGCGCGCTGGAGCGCGGACGCTGGCCGCTCCCCTCGCTGGCCGCCCTCAACGCGCTCGCCTCGCTGGTGCTCACCCTCATCGCCCTCATCCGAGGAGGCTGACTATGCCCGGTGTGTCGGCGATGATCCGCAGCGCCAAGGCGGAGATCGGCTACCGCGAGTCCGGAACGAACCAGACCAAGTTCAACCGCTGGCTGGGCAAGATCTCCGGCTACCCGCACGACGGGTACGGCTACCCATGGTGCCATTCCTTCCTGTCCTGGTGCCTGGCCCAGTCGGACAACTCCGAGGCAGGACCGCGCACCGCCGGACGCGAGGCTGGGGTGCTGCGGTTCAAGGCCCGGAGCCGCTTCCACAGCACGCCCAAGGTCGGCGATTTCGTCTACTACGGGCCTCACGGCGGCACCCACGTAGAACTTGTCGTGGAAGTGACCCGATCCTCGATCGTCACCGTTGGCGGCATCACCTCAGGCTCGTTGGACGGCCGGTACTACAACCGCGACGGCGTCTACCGCAAGACCGTGCAACGCGGCAGAGACCGTATCTACGGATACGGCCGCCCCGCCCACCCTGCCCTTCCCTCCAAACCCAAGCCCGCCAAGCCGAACCCGGACCCGCTGGAGGCGATCGTGCGCAAGCTCGCGCACCTGAAGATCGGCGACGGCAGGCAGGACAACGATCCGCTCAAGTGAGACGTCAAGACGCTCGGGCCGCGTCCGTAGCCCTCGTGCATGTCTTGACCGCGGTACCGCGGTCAAGACATGCACGACAGCCGCGGGGACGGGCGGCACGACCGGGATGGCGTGCTTGGTGAGTACGTACACTTTGCGCTCGCCCGCCTTGCACTTGCCGTACTGGGAGCGGCGCAGGGCCAGCGATCTGCCCGCGTCACAGCGATAGGTCGTCGAGCGGCGTAGCCCCTCGCTCCTCCTTCGGGAGGGGCGAGGGGCTCATTCGTCATGACAGCGTCACCTTGGCGCCCTTGTTGATCGCCGAGTCGCGCAGTTCAAGCGTCAGATCCGTCGCACTCTTGGGCACGTCGAAGACGAGGACGCCTTCGACGAAGTGGCCGGCGCCGATCCGCTCGAACAGGAGCTTCGCTCCGGAGTCCTTGAGGTAGATGGCTGCCGAGGTGGACGGCCTGTACTCCCGGCCACCGACCACGAGCTTCTGTGATGACGCCGCGAAGGACCCGGACCGCTTGCCAAGGTTGAGGACTCGCAGGTGCACGATTAGGAACTCGCCTTGCGCGTCCTTGCCGATGTAGGTGTCGCCAACGCGGTCCTTGCGTTCGACCGTGGTGACGGTGAAGGAGAGGTCGCCATCCCGTACCGCTGTGCCGATCGTGCCGTTGCGGGTGGTCTCCTCGTAAGCCGCGTTCTTGGCAGCACGGTTCATGGCGATGACGCTCACCGTGCCTACCACGCCAATAACGAGTACCACCACGAAGAGGAGCGCGTACAACGGGGCACGACTCTTCTTGGGAGGCTGCGGGAGCGGATAGCCGTAGCCGTTCATCGGAGGCGGCTGGAAGGGCTGTGGAGGGCCTGTCGGGTATGCGGCCTGAGGACCGGGGGCTTGGTATGGCTGGCCATAGGGCTGGGTCATGAGGGCGCTCCTGGGACGCGGGGAGAGTCACGTGGTGACGCACCTCGGAGTGCTGAGGTTGGCGTTGTATTCGTGACTGGTATGGCCGGATGTGGCCAACTCGCGTACCGGTACCGGAAGGACTCTGACACCTTGACGCATGGCCCGGCCCGACCCACGATCGCTATTGCTAGAAAACTTCGGCAAACAACGGTTGGAGGGCTCCGATGCACCTACGATTCCTCGGCAAGGACAAGGCGTCCGCGGGTGGCGACTCCCCTACCCTCTACGCCACGGACCAGGACTCCCTGATCGTTCAGGGATGGAAAGTCCCCGGACAGGAAGCGCAGGTCACGATCCCTTTCAATCTGTTCGAGCACTTCGATAAGGCCGGCTTGTACGGAGTTACGCCGCACATCGGGGGGCCCTTCACCGTCGGAGGCGACGAGACGTGCATCGTCGAGGGCAAGCCCGTCACCGACGTGGAGGTGCTCGCCCAGATGCGCATCCCCGCTCACGAAAGCTGCGTCGAGATCACCAAGGCGACGATCGCGGCCAGGCTCCGAGAAGAGGCAGATGATCACGCCTGAGCAGCGCGACGCCCTGTTCGACAATTTCACGCGCGACGCTTTCCACCTGGAACTTCGCGACGAGTACGGCGTGCCCAGCGAGACGGACCCAATCACGCGGTGGCAGCGTGGGGAGCCGGACGATCTCGCCTGGTTCGAGCCTTGGCTGGAACGAATCCGCCGCGTCACGGCGGCCGGACGAACGGTCCGGCGCGTGCGGGTGATATCCGAGCCCGTATCGGCTTACATCCGGTGGGAGCACGAGATCGCCACGGAGCCGACCTTGGCAGCTGGCGAAGACATCCGCTGGCTGCCGCGCCGCGCATTGCCTGATGGCGTCGTGTGGCCGCTCGACGGCCGGGACTGGTGGCTGTTCGACGATCATTTGCTCGCGGTCGGCGCGTTCGACGATGATGGCCGCGTGCTTGGCTCAGAACTCGTCACCGTTCCTGAGATCGCTGCCGCGTGCGTGGCGTTGCGCGATCGGCTCTGGCCCCTCGCCACCCCTCACCGCGAGTTCAAGTTGATCTGACCAGTGTCGATCGAAGCCCAGCGGGCCCGAGAGGCGCTCGGCGTCCGCCTGCGTGAGCTCCGCAAGGAAGCCGGGCTCACCGGGCGGGCGCTCGCTGCCCTGGCCGACTGGCAGTTGTCCAAGGTCAGCAAGATCGAGCACGGTAAGCAGAACGCGACCGTCGCTGACGTCCAGGCCTGGTGCCTGCATACGCGCGCCGAGCAGCACGTCGCCGATCTCGTCGCGGCTGTGCAGAATATCGAGACGCTGTGGATGGAGTGGCGCCGCGCGCTCCAGGCCGGCACCCGTCTACGCCAACGCCGCTCGCTGGACATCTACGAGAAGACGCACGTCTTCCGCGTCTACAACCCGGACATGATCTGGGGCACTCTGCAGACAGCCGAGTATGCCGAGGTGATCTTGCGCCAGGTCGTCCACTTCGTTGGCGGCGTTCCGGATGACGTTGATGCCGGCGTGGCCGCCCGGCTGGAGCGGCAGCAGTACCTCTACCGCGGTGATCGCCGCTTCAACGTGATCCTCGGCGAGCAGGCGTTGTACACCAACATCGGCGGGGCGAGCGTGATGCGAGGCCAGCTCGACCGACTCCTGGCCGTCATGTCGCTTCCCAGGCTCAGCCTCGGCATCATCCCTCGCGGCGCCGCGTACGGGATCTGGCCGGGCAACATGTTTCTGATGCTGGATGACCGCATGGTGATGCTGGAGACGTACTCGGCGGAACTGACGGTCACCGAGCCGCAGGAGGTGACCATGTACGGTAAGGCGTTCGCCGTGCTCCAGCGCTCGGCGGTCTACGGCGAATCGGCACGCCAGTTGATCAGCGATGCACTCGAACGTCTGGTTTGAAGCAAACCGAAGCAAACTCCTGGCCTGCGTCCCGACTTGGACGTCATCGTCGAGTTATGGCCCTCCGCATCCCCACCTGCGACGCCCGGACTGTCGATGGCGTCATCCACCTCCAGCACAAGACCTCCGGCGACCAGGCGACCGGTGTCAACGGAGAGCAGGCGCACATCAAGGCCGCCATCTTGCGCGTGGCCCATATCCTCGGGCGGGCGGCATGACCGGCTTTCAGATCGGCGCCGAGTACTGCGCCATCTGGCACGGCCGGCTCACCTCGGCCGAGGTCGAGCGCGCCCGGTTGCGCCGTCCCCCGCAGGGTTACCACCTAACGTTCTGGGACACCGGCCAGCCGGATTCCGCGGGCCGGTCGTGGACGTTCACCTTCACCGCGAGCAGCCGCTTGAAGCTCGACGCCTGCACCGCCTACTGGAGCCGCCGAGCCGAGACGGTCCTACACGAGGAGCGCGCGGCATGACGGATTCCGAGGACATGGCGAACTGGGAACTCATGCACGGCGACGTCACCGCCGCCCAGATCAAGGCCGCCTACGAGGAGGCCCTCGCCAAGCGCACGAACACGGAAGACCAGGAAGAGCTCAAGACCGCGACCCGCAACATCCTCGCCAGCTACGGAGGCAGCTGGGAAGGCCTGGCCAGGGCGTGGACGACCGATAACTGGCAGCGCGCCTTCGCACACGAGCTCCACGGCAAGACGTGGCTCAGCCTTCGCTCTCCAGAGGAGCAGCACGAGATACTCCGCGACCTGATTCAGCAGTACCCGATCGTGGCAGGCGAGATCCTCAGCAGCCGCGACACCCCGAAGAAGAACCCGTAGACGACCCGCCCTCTGCCGGACCGCACCCGTGCAGGGGGCGGGTGATCAACCCCCGGCTTCCCACGTACTCGCCGTGCGGCCGGGTTACCTCACACCGCTGGCTGGAGGGCCAGGTGCGGGTGTGGGGCAGGGTGGGCCCCGTCTCCCCTCCGCTCAGGAGGGCCGCAGGAGACGGGGCCACTCTGATGCCCCCCGCTATCGGGGCAGGTCGCCTCTGCCGCGGCACTGCCGGCACTCGCCGTACGCGCGCCGGTTCCAGCCGGACGGCTTCCGGCCGGTCCCACCACAACCAGATCATGAACAGAATGAGCAGGGCGAGCAGTATGGCGTTTCCTTCCCGTTCTGCCGGGCAGGGCCGGCTGTGGGGATGCGAAAGAGGGATGCGCCCGGGAGGGTCTGCCGCCCCTACCGCGCAGGCCAGCGGTGGTAGAGGCGGCGTAGACCCTCCCGAGGCGGTAGAGCCCAGGTAGACCCGGTTCAGGCAGAGGCGAAGAGCGCTTCGAGGTCGGCTCGCCGGTAGCCATTCCGGTTGACGCCGCCGATCACTTCCTGGCCCGGAGTGACGCCGTACGGCTTGAGCACCTGGGCGACCCGGCCAGAAGTCCACCCCGGGCCGAGCGCCTCCAGGAGGTCCGCGGTGTGCATCCGATCGGCTTCCCCCATCGCGGCCAGGATCTCCTCGATCGGATCGACGGCGGTCGCCGCTCGTGCTCGGGCAGGACGCCGGCCGCCTCGCGCAGCGCGTACGCGGTCGCCGTGACGGTGATGAGCCCGTCATCGTCGAGGAAGCAGGAGCGCAGCCGGATCGGGTCCGCGCCGTCCGCGTCCAAAGATGCCGACACCGCGGTGGGAGCGGGGGGTCCTTCGTTGGGCCCGAACCCGACGACGACTGACCCCTCGAAGATCCGTTGAGCAGGCGTGAATTCGTCTGCACAGAGGACGCACGACTCCTGGCGTATGCTCGCTTTGGACACCGCTAAATCGGGCCTAAGCCGACCTTAACGACGGCATAAGCGATAAATTTCGGCCTATCGCGTGGTCCATGGTGGGCTGCATGCAGATCAACCGCACGGCGATCGCCGCCACCTCCCTGGCCGCCCCCACCCTGCTCGTGCTCTCCCTTTTCCCCGGTACGGCCGGCGCGCACGGCACCATGAACAACCCGCCCAGCAGGGCCATGGTCTGCTACGCGGAGGGCCCCGAGAGCCCCAGGACCGACGCCTGCAAGAAGGCCGTCCAGCTCGGCGGCACGCAGCCGCTCTACGACTGGAACGAGGTCAATCTCGCCGCCGCCGCCGGCCGCCACCGCGAGCTCATCCCCGACGGCAAGCTGTGCAGCGCGGGCCGCGACAAGTATCGTGGCTTCGACCAGGCGCGCGCCGACTGGCCGGCGACCACGATGACCGGCGGCGCCAAGTACTCGTTCAAGTTCCGCGCCACGGCGCCCCACCGGGGCAGCTTCGAGCTGTACCTGACCAAGGACGGCTACAACCCCGCCCAGCCGCTGAAGTGGAGCGACCTGGAGGCGAAGCCGTTCCACACGCAGAAGGACCCGGCGCTGTCCGGCGGCGCGTACGTCATGGACGCCCAGCTCCCGGCGAAGAAGGGCCGCCACCTGATCTATGCCGTCTGGCAGCGCAGCGACAGCCCCGAGGCATTCTACTCCTGCTCCGACGTCGTCTTCGGCGGCGGCAACGACAACCCGGCGCCCACCCCGAGCGGCACCCCCACCGCCACGCCGAAGCCCACCCCGACGCCCACGCCCACGCCCGGCGGCGGCATCTCCCTGTCGGCCGTCAACGCCGGTGTCGGCGTCTCTCCCGCCACGGTCAAGGTGGGCGCCCAGGTGACGGTGACGGCGGTCTGCGGCGGATCCGGTGTCAGGGCCGTCGCGTCCAAGGCGTTCACCCCCGTGCGCGCCAACGCCACCGCGCCCACGACCGCCTGGGCCCCGGCTCTCAAGGCGGCCAGGACCGGCACCTTCCCGGTGATCGCTTATTGCAAGAACGGCGACACCGCCCGCACGAAACTCACCGTCACCCCGTAAACACGAACCGCCCCGCCGGCCGTCCTGTTTCGACCAATTCAACGGGGCGGCCGGAATCTTTTTCGGGAAATTTGGCTTTTCCGCAACTTCTTGAGGGACTCGGGAGTCGTATTAAGTGGGGCGCGTTAGTGAACGAGGGGAATTGGACTGGCGCACAGACTGCCGCACTGTGGGTGCAATGTCCTGGCTGACGCGTTAATTGGGGGCCCCTTCATCACGACGGGGAAAGGATGGGCAATGCCTGTCGACCTGAACAACGCACAACCTCTGGCCTGGGATTCGGCCTCGCTCAACGCCGACACCAAGGCGATGCTCGACAACCTGCAGCCGAACATCCTGCGGGCGCACGTGCGCGAGTACCTGACCGTGTTGTTCGTGCGCTTCAACGACGTGGCAGAAGGCAAGCGATTCCTGCGCCATGTCGCCACCACCCACATGAAGTCCGCGCGCAAGCACCTTGAGGAAATCCGGACCTTCAGCCGGGAACGGCGGCCGGGCAGCGCGTACGTGGGGATCGGGATCAGCAAGGCGGGCTACCGCGACCTCGGGCACTCCGTCGAGGACGTACGCCGGTTCGGCGACAAGGTCTTCCGCGACGGCATGAAGCGGCGGATCGCCCTGGTCGACGACCCGCCCGTGGAGCAGTGGGAGAACACCTACCAGCGGGAGATCCACGCGGTCATCCTGATCGGGGACGCCAAGCCGGAGCCGGTCGAGCGGCTGCGTGAGGAGATCCTCGGCGAACTGCCGCAGAGCGCACGGCTGCTCGGCGAGGAGACCGGCCAGGGCATGCGCAACCCGGCCGGTGACGGAATCGAGCACTTCGGGTACGTGGACGGGCGCAGCCAGCCGCTGTTCCTGAAGGACGAGATCGACCAGGAGCCGAAGGAGCACTGGAACCCGGCGTTCCCGCTCAGCAACATCCTGGTGGCCGACCCGTTCGCGCCGAACCCGGCCCGGCACTTCGGCAGCTACTTCGTCTTCAGGAAGCTGGAGCAGAACGTCCGCGCGTTCAAGGACATCGAGCGGGACCTGGCCGACGGCCTGGGTCTCACCGGCGCCGACCGGCCGCGGGCCGGCGCGATGCTGGTGGGCCGGTTCAAGGACGGGACGCCGGTGACCAGCAAGCCCAAGGCCGCCGGCGGCCCGGTGACGAACGACTTCACCTTCGACGCGGACGCCGACGGCTCCAAGTGCCCGTTCAGCGGGCACGTCCGCAAGACGAACCCGCGCTCGTTCGGCCGCAACGTGCTGATGGCGCGCCGCGGCCAGACGTACGGCGAGCGCACCGACCAGCCCTGGGACGAGGCGCCGCCGGAGACCAGGCCCAGCGGTGACGTGGGCCTGCTGTTCATGGCGTTCAACTCCAGCCTGGTCGAGCAGTTCGAGTTCACGCAGCAGTCGTGGGCCAACAACCCGGACTTCCAGAACCCGGGCACCGGCCACGACCCGGTGATCGGGCAGGGCGGCCGCGACATCAAGGTCACCTTCCCGAAGGTGTGGGGGCGGCCGGAGCAGTCCTTGCCGCAGCCGCAGGTCGCCCAGACGGTGACGATGCGCGGCGGCGAGTACTTCTTCATGCCGTCGCTGGCGTTCCTGCGCGGTCTGTAGTCCGGCCTCCACGGCCTTCCCGGGCCGCCCGGGAAGGCCGTGAGCTGGGGGTTTAAGATCATCCCGGGGGGATCCGGGATGATGCGCGCGTTTCTGAAGACCGAGGCGGGAAGCACCGTCGTGCTGCTGGCGGCCACGCTGGCGGCGCTGCTGTGGGCCAACTCCCCCTGGGGCGACAGCTACGAGACCTTCTGGCACACCGAGGCCGGGCTCGCCTTCGGGTCCACCGAGTTCTCGCTCGACCTGCGGCACTGGGTCAACGACGGGCTCATGACGATCTTCTTCTTCGTCATCGGCCTGGAGATCTCCTACGAGGTACGGCTCGGCCAGTTGCGCGACCGGCGCCTGGTCGCCGTCCCCGCGTTCGCCGCCCTGGGCGGGATGATCGTCCCCGCCGCCGTCTACCTGGCCTTCAACGCCGGCGGCCCGGCCGCGGGCGGGTGGGGCGTGCCGATCGCCACCGACACCGCGTTCGTGCTGGGCCTGCTGGCCGTGGTCGGCGCCCGGTGCCCGGAGCCGCTGCGGGCGTTCCTGCTGACGCTGGCCATCGTGGACGACGTCCTGGCCATGATGATCATCGCGATCTTCTACACGGCCTCCCTGTCGGTGCCGGCGCTGATCGCCGCCGCGCTCCTGCTGGCCGCGATCGTGACGCTCCGGTGGCTGAAGATCTGGCGGGCGCCGGCGTACATCCTGCTGGGGTTCGCGCTGTGGGTGGCGACGCTGGAGAGTGGCGTGCACCCGACGCTGGTCGGGATCGCGCTCGGGGTGCTGGTGTTCGTGTACGCGCCGAGCGACCACAAGCTGCTGCGCGCGGGCGAGGCGGTGCAGCAGCTCACCAGCGAGCCGTCGGCCGGCGCGGCCCGCGAGGCGGCCAGGTCGGTGCAGCGGGCGGTGTCGGTGAACGAACGGCTCCAGCTGCGGCTGCACCCGTGGAGCAGTTACGTGATCGTGCCGGTGTTCGCGCTGGCCAACGCAGGTGTCCGGCTGGACGGGGAGACGCTGCGGCAGGCGCTCACCTCGCCGGTGTCCCTCGGCATCGCGCTGGGCCTGGTGCTCGGCAAGTTCGCCGGCATCTCGATCGGCACCTGGATCCCGCTGCGCTTCAACTGGGGCGTGTTGCCAGGCAACCTTGTGTGGGGCCAGTTGCTGGGCGGCGCCGCGGTGTCGGGGATCGGGTTCACGGTGGCGCTGTTCATCGTGGACCTGGCCTTCGAGGACGCGGCGATCGCCGCCCAGGCCAAGATCGGCATCCTGGCGGGCTCGCTGCTGTCGGCGCTGGCGGGCTGGATCGCCTTCAAGCTCGCCTGGGACCGGGGCGGCGTGTGCGCACCGCCCGACGCGGAGCCGGAGGAGGAGCTTCCGGTGCTGCTGGCCGTACCGGTGGGGCCGGGTGACCACGTGCGCGGGCCCGCGGACGCGACGGTCACGATCGTGGAGTACGGCGACTTCGAATGCCCCTTCTGCGGGCGGCTGCACGGAGTGCTGCAGGAGCTGATGGAGCGGGATCCGGACGTGCGGCTGGTGTTCCGGCACTTCCCGCTGCGGAACATGCACCCGCGCGCGGTCGCGGCGGCCCTGGTCGCGGAGGCGGCGGCCGACGAGGGCCGGTTCTGGGAGATGCACGACATCCTGTACGCCAACCAGCGGTTCCTGACCGACGAGGATCTCGGGCACTATGCCGCCGAGCTGGGTGTGGAGCCGTGGCAGGACGTGCCGCGGCACTCCCGGCGGCTCGCCGGAGACGAGCGGTCGGGGCGGGACGGCGGGGTGCGGAGCACGCCCACGCTGTTCTTCAACGGGGTCCGCCACCAGGGTGCGCTGGACGCGGAGTCGATCATTCGCGCGGTGGAGGAAGCCCGAAAATCCCCATAAGGTCGAGAAGATCTCCTAACCGATAGATATGGGGCGCGGAAGTGAGCATGATCAACCTCTTGATCCATGTCGTGATGTTCATCGCCTTCGGAGCGGGGGCGGTGATCACGGGACTGGCCAGGCAACGGCATGGCAAGGGCGCGTTGCTGGGCATGTTCGGCTGCATCGTGCTGATGATCGGCGTGCTGCCGACGGTCGTGACGTCCGTCTTCGCCCCGACGATCGCCCGGGACCTCGGATTCTCAACGGCGTCCACGATCTTCGGGCTTCTCGGGCTGGTGAACATGGCGCTGACATTGGCGGGCTTCGGCCTGCTGGTGGCGGGCGTGGTCGCCCACCGCGGGCCCCGCCCGCAACCGCAGGCGGCCGCGTGGAACCAGCCCTCCCCCTACCCCCAGCCCGGGTACGGCCAGCAGGGATACGGCCAGCCCCAGGGCTACGGCCAGCCCGGCGCCGCCCCGCAACCCGGCTTCCCCCAGCCCGGCGCCGTCCCGCAACCCGGCTTCCCCCAGCCCGGCACAGCCCCGCAGCCCGGTGGCGCGCCCGCCCCGCAGCCGGGGGCCGCGCCCGGCGAGCAGCCGCCCCCTCCGCCCGCCGGCGCCCAGCCGTGGTCCGACCCCGGCCGGCAGAACTAACCGGACAGGTACTCCGACCAGGTGATCGTCCCGCTGGGCCGGGCGGTCGTGGTCAGGTGGCCGGCCCGGACGGCGCGGCCGAACCCGCCCGGCAGCCGCATGCGCAGGATCGGCCGGTGCTTCCTGGCTCGCCGCCAGGTCTTGACCGCCTCGGCGAAGTCGAGAACCTCGGGCCCGCCGTACTCGAGAATGGTCTGCGCCGGCCCGGCCGCGACCCGCGCGGCCAGTTCTCCCGCCACGTCACGCACGTCGACCGGCTGGACGCCGCTGCCCGGCTCGGCGGCCAGGAGCCCGAGGCGGGCCATTCCCGTCAGCGCCTGGTCCACGAACTCGTAGAACTGTGTCACCCGCAGGATCGTCCACGGCACCCCGCCGGTCCTGACGAGGTTCTCGGCGGCCAGCTTGGTCCTGAAGTAGCCCCACGGCACCCGGTCCACGCCGACGATCGAGATGTAGACGAGGTGCCCGACACCCGCCTGCCTGGCGGCGGCGAGCAGCGCGGTGGTGCCGTCCAGTTCGACCCGGCGGGTGTAGCGGCCCTTGTAGGGCGCCGCGGCCAGGTGCAGGATCACGTCCACCCCGTCGACGGCCGCCGCGATGCCCTGGCCCGTGGTGAGGTCCGCGACCACCCACTCGACCTTGTCACCCGTCCGGGCGCTCCGGCTGACCGCCCGCAGCTCCGCCTCGCCGCCCAGCCTCCCGAGTACGGCCGTGCCGAGACGGCCACCGGCGCCCGTAACCAGAATTCGCGTCATGACATCCAGACGAGCCACCCCGCACAGATGTGACAATGTCTGGAAATCATCGGTGCGATTTCCGGGGGAATCATGACTCCACCGCAGCAGGGCCCGCAGTATCCCGATCCCGAGGAGACGGTACGCCATCGCTGGCCCCACTCCGGCCAGCAGCCCCCGGACCAGTCAGATCCCCACAACCAGGGGCCACCGCCGCCCCCGCAACAGGTCTGGCCCCCGCAACAGCCCGGCCCGAACCCGACATGGCCCCAGCGATACTCCGGCCCCCAGCAACCCCCGCCCCCGAACGGCCCGCACCACCAACCCGGCCCGCAGTACCCGCAGACCGGCCCGCAGACCGGCCCGCAACAACCTCCGCGGCAGCCGCCCGGCCAGCATCAGACCTGGCCACCACAGCAGCACCCCGGGATGCCGGGGCAGCCGCCCCACCAGCCCGGCCCGCAGCAGCCGCCCGGCCAGCATCAGACCTGGCCGCCTCAGGGGGTTCCGCCCCAGCAGTCCGGCCCGCAGACCTGGCCGCCGCAAGGGGTTCCGCCGCAGCAGGCCCGGGACCAGGGTCAGGACGGGCTCGGCGAGGGCACGGTGCGCCTGCCGTACACGCCCGACATGCTTCCCGACGTCGAGCAGTACGAGACCGCGACCCCGAAGTCGGGCTGGTGGTGGGTGATCGTGGTCGGCGGTCTGCTGCTGCTGGTGGCCGTGGTGGCGGTCGTCGTCATCTTCTGGGTCAGGAGCAGCGGCCTCTAGTCCGCCCGGGTCAGCTCCATGATCCAGTTGGTCTCCCAGGTCTTCTCCCCGTCCACCGAGAACGCCTGCTCCCACCTCGCCTCGGCCTCGCTGATCCGGGTCCAGATGAAGCGGGCGCGCACCGGGGTGCCCTGGTGCTGGTCGTCGCCGTAGAACTCGCCCCGGTCCCCCTGCCAGGTACCGCTCATGGGCGGGTCGAAGCGGCCGGTACGGGTGCTCGCCCAGTGGATGGTCCAGCGCTGCTCGTCCACGTCGAACAGCCGGATCGTCAGCCCGCTGAACCCCTTCGTGGGGAACTCCACCTCGTCGAAGTGCGCGCCACCGGCGAAGTGGCTGCTCGCGACCGACCGGCCGGGGAACTCCTCCCACTCGTCGCTGCCCGCCAGCCACTTGGCGAGCCGCTTGTTGTGGATGTTCCAGGTGCCGGTGAAGAACTCGAATCCGTTCATGGCCCGGACGCTACGACCGGCTCACTGACATCTATTGTCAGTGGCATGCGCGCTTCCCGCCTGGTGTCGATCCTCCTGCTGCTGCAGACGCGCGGCCGCATGACCGCGCGGGAGCTGGCCGAGCGCCTGGAGGTCTCGGTCCGCACGATCTATCGCGACGTGGAGTCCCTCCACACCGCCGGAGTCCCCCTGTACGGCGACGCCGGAACCAACGGCGGCTACCAGCTGCTCGACGGCTACCGCACCCGGCTGACCGGCCTGACCAGCGACGAGGCCGAGTCGCTTTTCCTCGCCGGGCTGCCGGGTCCGGCCGCCGAGCTGGGGCTGGGCGCGGTGGTCACGGCGGCCCAGCTCAAGCTCATGGCGGCGCTGCCGGTCGAACTGCGCGACCGGGCCGGGCGGGTCCGCGAGCGCTTCCACCTCGACGCGCCCGCCTGGTACCGGGAGCGCGACCCGCTGCCGTTCCTGCCCGCCGTGGCCGACGCGGTGTGGCGGGAGCGGGTGCTCGACGTGCGGTACAAGAGCTGGAAGGGCGAGGTGACCAGGCGGCTGGAGCCGTACGGGCTGGTGGTGAAGGCGGGCCGCTGGTATCTGGTCGCCCGCGGCGGCGAGCACGTACGCACCTACCGGGTGTGGCAGATCCTCGACCTGGTCGTCCGCGAGGAGGCGTTCACCCGCCCGGACGGTTTCGACCTGGCCGCGCACTGGCAGGAGTATCTGACCGAGTTCCAGGCCCGCCTGCGCCGGGGCGAGGCCGTGGCCCGGCTGACGCCACGCGGCATGGACCGGTTGCGGGAGATGATGACGCCGGGCGTGGTGGGCGCGGCGGAGGCGAGCGCACGGCCGCTGCCCGACGGCAGGACCGAGGTGACGCTGCCGATCGAGTCGGTGGAGCACGCGCTGAGCGAGTTTCTGCGCCTGGGCGCCGACGTCGAGGTCCGCACCCCGGCAGAGCTCCGCGAACGCATCGTCGCCACCCTGGACGACCTGACCGCCCGCTATCGCGAGACTTAACTGGGGGTATGGGGTGTTATAGCCCTTGAGGAGCCGTCCATGGACCTCCGCGACCACCTGCTCATCCAGCTCTCCACCCGGGACGTGTACGACGCCCTGATCCTCGGCGGCCGGCCACATTCGGGGCTGGTCTTCACCGGGCAGGCGGCGCACGAGGCGGTGCGAATGGTGCGCAGGCGCGGCTACACGGCTCCGGTCCTCGCCGACCGCCGCAGGTACGCGGGCTCGGGACGGGTCAGGGGTACGGCGGGCCTGTCGGCGCACTGGATCGCCGACCAGGTCGAGGCCCGGGTGACGGTACCGCTGACCGACTCCGGCTACATCGGGCGGGGCGACACCGAGGCGCTGCACACCATCCTGGACCAGGCGAGCCAGTGGGGCGAGGTCGTGGCGGTTCTGCCCGTCCACGCCGACTGGCTGGGCCCCGGCCTGCCCGCCCTCACCGCCGCCATCGCCGCCTACGGCCTGCCCGTCGCCCTGGTCGTCGAGGACACGGTCCCTCCGCCCGCGCGGACCCCGGGATTGCCGTTGTTGTCGGCGGGCGTCGCGGCGCTGGGCGCGCTGGCTCACGGCGCGCCGTGGGCGGCCGTGGGGGTCCGGGAGGTGTTGCGGCATCTGTACCCCGAGCCGCATCAGGCCTGCGGCGGCTGGCGGAAGGGCGGGGCCAGGAGTGCGCTGGTGCCGGAGCTGCTGGAGTACGTGCCGGTGGAGCGGCTGCCCGAGGGCGTGTGCGGCTGCTCGGTCTGTCACGGCCGTCCGTTGCGGCACCTGGCCGGGGCCGGGGAGCTGGAGGTCAACACCCACAACGTCACCGTGCTGCACCGGCTGCACGCCCGCATGCTCCGCTCTAGCCACCGGGAACGCTGGTGGGCCGAGCTTCAGCCTGCCAGCAGTGCGTCCACCGCTCCTCGCCCAGCACCGTACGGCCGGGCACCTCGCTCGCGCACACCGGCAGCGCCACCGGGCACCGCGGATGGAAGCGGCACCCGTCCGGCGGCGCGATGAGGCTCGGCGGCTCCCCGCGCGCGGCGAGCTTCGGGACGGGCGCCGAGTGGCGGGCGGGGTCGGGGGCGGAGTCGAGGAGGAGCTGGGTGTAGGGGTGGCGGGGCGACTGGGTCAGGGCTTCGCCGGGGCCGCTCTCGATCAGCCGGCCCGCGTACATGACGGTGATGTCCTCGGCGAAGTACCTCGCGCTGGCGATGTCGTGCGTGATGTACAGCAGTGCCAGCCCGCTGTCGGCCGCCAGCGTCTCCAGCAGCCGCAGCACCCCGAGCCTGATCGAGACGTCCAGCATGGACACCGGCTCGTCGGCGATCAGCGCCATCGGCCGCACGGCCAGCGCGCGGGCGATGGCGACGCGCTGGCGCTGGCCGCCGGACAGTTCGTGCGGCAGCTTGTCCATGAACTGCTCGACCGGTGTCAGGCTGACCCGTTCCAGCAGTTCGGCGACGAGCTCCTTCTCGTGTGCCGCCGAGCGCGCGTGGCCGTGCAGGCGCAGCGGCCTGGCCAGGTGGTAGCGGACCCGGTGGAAGGGATTGAGGGAGGCGAAGGGGTCCTGGAAGATGAGCTGCACCTGCCGCCGGTACTCGCGGAAGCCGGTCACCTTCCGCCCGTGCAGCAGCACCTCGCCCGACGTCGGCGGGTACACCTGGGCCAGCAGGCGGGCCACGGTGCTCTTGCCGCAGCCGCTCTCGCCGACGAGCGCGGTGGCCGTACCGGATCGGAGGGCGATTGAGACGTCGTCCACGGCGTGCACGGTGCCGCGGCCGCGGGCGGCCTTGAAGTGCTTGGTGAGGTTGCGGCCTTCGAGCACGATCTCGCTCATCGGACCCCCCTTCCCTCGTTGAGCAGGCAGGAGACCCCGTCGCGCAGGGACGGGGTGATCTCCCCGCAGTCCGGCAGGGCGTGGCGGCAGCGCGGGTGGAAGGCGCAGCCGGGCGGCAGCGCCCGCAGGTCGGGCGGGGTGCCGGGGATGCCGAGCAGTTCCTCGCGCGGACCGTGCAGGCGGGGGAAGGAGCTCAGCAGGCCCAGCGTGTACGGGTGGCGGGGCGTGTCGTGCAGGGCGCGGGCGGTGCCGGTCTCGACGACCCGGCCGGCGTACATGATGGCGATCCGGTCGGAGATCTCCATGAGCAGCGACAGGTCGTGGGTGATGAAGACGACGGCGAAGCCGTACTCCTCCCGCAGGGCGCTGATCTCGTGGAGGATGTCGCGCTGCACCACCACGTCGAGGGCGGTGGTCGGCTCGTCCATGATGACGATCTCGGGGTTGAGCGCGAGCGCGATGGCGATCGCGGCGCGCTGGCGCATGCCGCCGGACAGCTCGTGCGGGTAGCCGCGCCGCCGGTCGGCGCTGATCCCGACCCGCTGGAGCAGCTCCACCGACCGTTCTATGCGCATTTTTCGGGTCATGGTGGGTCGGTGGATGCGGAGCACGTCCTCGATCTGCGCGCCCACGGTGCTGACCGGGTTGAGCGAGTTCATGGCCGACTGGAAGACGACGGCCAGCTCCGCCCAGCGGAAGGCACGCAGTGCCTCACCGCGCAGGCCCAGCACGTCCACGACGCTGCCGTCCGCGCGGTGGTAGGTCACCGTGCCGCCGGTGATCGCCGCGGGCGGGCGCAGCAGGCGGCTGATCGCGTGGGCGAGCGTGGACTTGCCGCTGCCGCTCTCCCCCGCCAGCCCGAGGATCTCGCCCCGCCGCAGGTCGAGCGAGACGCCGTCGACGGCGTGCACGGCGCCGCTGTTCGACTGGTAGTCGACGCCCAGGTCGCGGATCTCCAGGACGTTCATGCGCGTGCCTTCCGAACCTTGATCGTACGCAGCCGGGGGTTGGCTATCTCGTCCAGGCCGAAGTTGACCAGCGCGAGCCCCGTGCCGATGAGCGCGATGCAGAGCCCCGGCGGCACGAACCACCACCACGCCCCGATGAGCAGCGCCTGCCCGTTCTGCGCGAAGTAGAGCATGCTGCCCCAGCTGACCGTGGACAGGTCCGCCAGGCCGAGGAACGACAGCCCGGCCTCGGCCAGGATCGCGCCCACGACCGTCGCCAGGAAGCTCGTGGCGATCACCGGCAGCAGCACCGGCAGGATCTCGAAGAAGATGACCCGGATCGGGCCCTCGCCGCCGGCCCGTGCCGCCTCGACGAAGTCGCGCCGCCGTACCGACAGGGTCTGGGCGCGCAGGACCCGCGCGCCCCAGGCCCATCCGGTCACGGCGATCACCACCGCGACCGAGGTGACCCCGCGCTGGGGCAGGTACCCGGCGAGCACGATGATCAGCGGCAGCGCCGGGAGCACGAGGAAGATGTTGGTCAGCACCGACAGCACCTCGTCGACGGCGCCGCCGAAGTAGCCGCCGACCAGGCCCACGGCGATGGCGAAGACGGTGGCGATGACCGCCGACAGCACGCCGACGCCGAGCGAGACGCGCGAGCCGTACACGATCTGCGTGAGGATGTCCTGGCCGGTCTGGGTCGTCCCGAGCCAGTGCGCGCCCGAAGGACCCTGCAGACCCGCGTCGCTGGTCGCGGCCGGGTCGGCCGAGATCAGCAGCGGCCCCACGAGCGCCATCAGCGCGAAGAAGGCGAGGATGCCGGCGCCTATGCGGATCTTCATTGGCGCGTCCTTGGGTCGAGGAGGACGTAGGCCAGGTCGGCCAGGAGGTTCGCGACCAGTACGGCCAGCGAGATCACCAGGAAGATGCCCTGCATGAGCGGGAAGTCCTCGTTCTCGACGCCCTTGAGCAGCATGGAGCCGATGCCCGGATAGGAGAAGACGATCTCCGTCAGGACGGATCCGCCCACCACGAAGCCGAGCGAGAGGGCGAAGCTGGTGATGTTGGGCAGGATCGCGTTGCGCGCGGCGTAGGCCCACATGACGCGGCGGCTGGTCAGGCCCTTGGCCTCGGCCATCACGACGTAGTCCTCGCCGAGCGTGGTGACCATGACGTTGCGCATGCCCAGGATGCGGTCGGCCATCGAGGCCACGACGATCGTGACCGCCGGCAGTGTCGCGTGATAGGCCACGCTGGCCAGGAAGTCGCCGGTGAAGCCGGGCGTCACCTCAAGCCCGTAGGCGCGCGAGCCGGGGAACCACTGCAGCGTCGAGCCGAAGACGAAGACCAGCACGAGCGCGACCCAGAAGTACGGCACCGCGTGCAGGAAGGTCGCGGCCGGCAGCACCCCGTCCAGCCAGGTGCCGCGCTTCCACGCCATGAGCACGCCGAGCGAGGTGCCGACGACGTAGCTGATCAGCGTGGCCACGCCGACCAGGCCGATGGTCCAGGGCAGGCTGTCGGCGATGACGGTGGAGACCTCGGTGGGGAAGAACGTGATCGAGCGCCCGAGCTCCCCGCGGAAGAGGTTGCCCAGATAGTCCACGTACTGCGTCCAGAGCCCCGCGTCGCTGATCCCGAACGCCTTCTTCATCGCCTCGACGGCGGCCGGGTCCACGTTGCCCTTGAGCCTGGCCACCAGCAGGTCGACCGGGTCCCCCGGCATCAGCCGGGGGATCAGGAAGTTGAGCGTGACGGCGGCCCAGGCCGTGAGCAGGTAGAACCCGAGCCGCCTGGCCAGGAACCTCACGTGCCCGCTGGCCTCAGGTTGAGCAGCACCACGGCGGCGTCGGGCGAGGTGTACGGGGAGGGCATCGCGTACGGGTCCTGCTCGGAGGGCCAGCCGACGTACTTGCCGGTGCGGTACTGCGCCCAGGCCGGGCTGTAGAACAGCGGCAGCACCGGCTGCTTCTCCACCATGATCGTGCCGAGTCCCTGCGCCGCCTTCTGCTGCGCGGCCAGGTCGTCGGTGGCGGCGTAGTCGTGGATGAGCTTGTCGCTCGCCGCGTCCTTCCAGCGCTGGTAGTTGCCGGTGGCGGCGGTGCCGACGGGCTTGGCCAGCTCGCTGAACAACAGCGAGCGCATCTGGAAGTACGGCGAGGCCCCGGCCGGCGTGGCCCGGATCGACAGGTCGTAGCTGCCCTTGCCCACCTTGGAGACCCAGTCCTGGAAGGCGACGCCGCGGGTCTCGACGGTGATGCCGACCTTGGCCAGGTCCTCGCGGATGAGCTGGGCGGCGTTGACCCAGTCGGTGAACGGCGAGGGCACCAGCAACTGGAACTTCAACTGGGCCGGGTCGACGCCCTTGAGCAGTTCCTTGGCCTTCCCGATGTCGACCTTGTAGGCGGCGTTCTTGTAGGCGGGCGGCAGGAACGCCTCGCCGCCGGGGATGGGGATGCCGGTGGGGTGGGCGACCTTGGTGTAGCCGCGCTCGGCCACCTTGACGATCTTGTCGCGGTCGATGGCCAGGCTGATGGCCTGCCGTACCTCGGGCTTGGACAGGACGGGGTGGGTCAGGTTCGGCAGAAGGGCGACCACGCCCTCGGGCGGGAAGTAGTACTTGTTGGTCTCGGGCTTGCCCTGGACGTAGATCTTGTCGATGTCGGGGACGAACGCCCCGGCCCAGTCGATCTCGCCCTGCTGCAGCCCGGTCTGGACGGCGTTGGCGGTGTAGGCGGGGAACCTGACCGTGGGGACGACGGGCTTGCCGGGCTGCCAGTAGCCCGGATTCTTCGTCATCTCGTAGAGCTGGGCGGAGAACTTGGCCAGCTTGTACGGCCCGGTGCCCACCGGCTTGGGGTTGGTGAAGGTGACCACGTTCTCCTTCTCGAACAGGTGCTTCGGCACGATCGCCGTGCTGCCCGAGATGTTGAAGAGCTTGGCGTAGGAGGTCGAGGTGAAGTCGAGCTGAACCTTGTCCGGGGCGAGCGCCTTGGCGCCGGCCAGTTCCACGGCGCTCTTGTTGAGCTCCGGGTGCTTGATCATCGTCTCGAAGGTGAAGACCACGTCGTCGGCGGTGAACGGCTTGCCGTCGGTCCACTTCACGCCCTGGCGGAGGGTGAAGGTGAGCGTCTTGCCGTCGTTGCTCCACTCGTGGCTCAGCGCCAGCCACGGCTTGGTCTCGCCCGGTTTGAGCTTGTTGAAGTACTCAAGCGTCTCGTAGATCATGCCGGTGGTGCCGAAGTTGACGCCCTCCAGGTGGAACGGGTTGAAGTTCTCCTGGAAGGTGCCCGAGTCGATCGCGTGCACGACCAGCGGCGGCGCCGCCGCGCCCGGCCCCTTCTGCCCTCCCCCGCCCGAACAACCGGCGAGCACCAGTGCGACGGCGATGATCGTTAAACGTTTCATCAGAAGGTTCCTCTCACCCGCAGATCACGGGATCCCACCGGGGCGGCGAACGCCTGCGCCCGGCGGAATCCGGCCGGCGCGCCCCGCACGATCGTGAGCGCCCGGTAGTAGTCGACGTAGGGGAAGCCGTAGGTCTCCCCGCGGGCGTAGGCGTAGCCGGTGATCGCCCGCGACCAGATCTCGTAGGCCTCCTCGGCGATCTCGACGAACACGTCGGGGCGGAAGCCCTCGGCGTCCTCCCAGTTGTCGGCGTAGTAGAGCTGGGCGGCCCAGTGCGCGGGCAGGTCGCGCTCCAGCGTCTTCAGCCCGCCGTAGAAGCGGGCGTCCTCGACCACGCGGTGGGTGCGGGCGTGGTCCTTGTGGATCGAGGCGCTCCAGTGGGTGAGGAGCACGTCCGGCTTCAGCTCCCTGATCAGGTCGCCGACGCGCATCTTGACGTCCTCGTCCTCGGGCAGCAGCCCGTCCTCGTAGTCGAGGAACCTGGCCCGCGCGCCGATCGCGGCCGCGAACGCCTCCGCCTCCTCGCGCTTCTGCGCGGCGTAGTCGGGCACGGGCATCCGGGGGTGACCGCGCTCGCCGAGCGTGAGGTGCAGGAGCGTCGCCTCGTGTCCCTCAAGGACATGCTGCGCGAGTACGGCTCCCGCCGTCAGATCCATGTCGCCGGCATGCGCGCCGATGGCCAGGATGTTCACGCGCTCCACCTCATGACGTGGAAACGCCTGGTCACCTCGTAGCCCGCCTTGGTGTAGAGCACGCCGGCCGGGCTGGCTTCGCCGGTCCACAGGAACCACGAGGCGTGCAGGCCCTCGGCGCGCTTGGCGGTCATCGTGAGGTGGAGCAGGATCTTGCCGAGGCCGGTGCCGCGCTCGCCCGGGTCGACGCCGAAGGGGCCGAAGCGCTCGGGGATGCCGCGGTAAGCCGCATAAAGCGCGAAGCCCACGATCTTTTCCCGATTTTTCGCGATAATCATGCGTTCGACGGATCTGTGGTGACGGATCGCCTCGCCCCAGTCGGGGTTGAAGACGTCGGCCGCGAAGCGGATCAGCTCGGGCAGTTCACCGGCGGTGGGGTGGCGGAAGCCGTACCCCTCGCTCTCGCGCTTCTCGCGCAGGACGTGCACCTCGGGCGGGGTCGCGTAGCCGACGAGCGTGCGATCCATCGCGACCGGCGAGTACAGCGTGGTGAAGCCCATCGCGCCGAGCAGCGCGAACGCCCGCGGGTAGAGCTCGGCGTCGACGCCGGGCAGGACGTAGTTCGGGGTGTAGGAGGCGAAGTCGACGCGGGTGCGCCCCTGGTCGCGCAGGAACGCGAGCGCCTCGCCGAGCAACCGCCGGCCGAGCCCGGAGCCCCGGTGACCGGGGGCCACGAAGAAGAACGGGATCCACCCGGTCTCCGGCTCCAGGTCGGTGCCGGGCGCGAGGGGCGTCAGGCGGCGTACCGCGTAGGCGCAGCCCACCACCCGGCCGTCCGCGACGGCGACGCGCAGCCCGTCGGGGTCGAAGTTGGGGTCGAGCAGGACGCAGTCGCGAAACCACGTCGCGGTCGTCGGGTCGGCGGGCAGGCTCTGGTTCCAGCAGTCGATCAGTGAGGGCTCATCCCCCGCGACGAACGCGCGGACTGTGACCGTCATGAGCAAGAGCTTTCCGACTGGTAAGCGCTCTGGTCAATAAGTTCGGGAAGAAATTTTCTCTGCGTCCGAACCTCTAGAAACTTTCCTTCGCCTCCGGTAAGTATGGAACGTTGCCCGACTGATTAGGCATGACAACCGACACACACGGTCCCGAGGCGTCTAGCGTCAGGTGTATGGACCCAGACGAACCTGACATCCTGGGAACCCCCGGCTACGACTTCCGCGCCCACCAACTCTGGCGCTGGACCGACTCCCCGTGCGACGCCGCGATCCGCGCCGCACTCGACACCGGCCTCACCCCCGCCCGGCTCAGCCTGGACGACTTCTACGTACTCATCACCTTCGCCCGCCGCTGCACCCTCGCCGCGGCGAGAACCGCCGACCCCAGCCACGTGCGGTACGCCTACGCCGCCCTGGCCACCCTCGACCTGAAACGCGTCGACTGGCGCGACGGAACCTGGGCCGCCAACCTCGTCACCTGGGCCGCCCAGCGCCTCGGCCTGGACGCCCCCGCCCTGGCCGCCGCGGCCGCCGAGCACGCCAACCCCGAGACCGGCGAAGTGCTGGTGCGCTCCACGGCCCAGCCCGTCGACATCAGCGCCGACTGGGGCTACCTGCCCTGGCAGACGCCCGGCGGCCTCGTCCTGCTCAGCACCGAACATGAGCCGTACTCCCCCGACGCCGACCTGGCCGCGGTCGGCATCGCCATGGCCGTCGAACTGGAGAACGCCGGATACCTGGTCGGCGAGGTCACGGTCGGCAGCGACCTGCCCGCCGTCTGGGTGGACGACCGCGAGAAGCTCACCAAGAAGCTCGCCGGCTGCGCCTATCTGCGCGGGGAGCAGTCGGGCGTCGACGACGGCGTCCTCGTCTTCTTCGCCGAGGCGCGCGGCCCGTCGCGGGCCCGGGCGATCGTGTCGGCCGCGGGCGCCTACGAGCGCGCGCTCGCCTTCACCGAAGGGAAGATCGCCACCATCCTCATCGCCCAGCCCGGCCACGACCTGCCGCTCATCCACTTCGAACCGGCGCTCAGAAGGGCTCTTGAGAGCGCGTGACCTCAGCCCCGGCCGACGAACGGCATCGTGGTCGCCATCACGGTCATGAACTGCACGTTCGCCGCCAGCGGCAGCCCCGCCATGTAGAGGACGGCGCTCACCACGTGCTCCACGTCCATGCGTGGCTCGGGCGCCGTCGTCCCGTCCGCCTGCAGCACGCCCTGCGCCATCCTCGCCGTCATCTCGGTGGCGGCGTTGCCGATGTCGATCTGCGAGCACACGATGTCGTACGGCCGGCCGTCCAGCGACAAAGCCTTGGTCAGCCCGGTGATCGCATGCTTGGTGGCGGTGTAGGGCGCGCTGAACGGCCGCGGCGCGTGGGCCGAGATCGACCCGTTGTTGATGATCCGCCCGCCCCGCGGATCCTGCCGCCGCATGATCCCGAACGCCTCCCTGGCACACAGGAACGAGCCGGTGAGGTTGGTGTCCACCGCGGTACGCCACTGCCCAACGTCGAGCTCGTCCACGGGAACCGGTGGCGTACCGGTGCCGGCGTTGTTGAACAGCAGGTCAACCCGCCCGAACCGCTCCCGCACGGCCCCGAACAGCGCCGCCACCGACCCCTCGTCGCGCACGTCGGCGGGAACGACCAGCCACCCGCTCTCGTCCGGCGGGCCCGCGGTCTCCCGCAGCGTCTCCTCCCGCCGTCCCGCGACCGCGACCGCGTAACCGGCCCCGCGCAGCCCTCTGGCGACGGCCCGCCCGATCCCGGACCCCGCCCCGGTGACGACTGCGACCTTGGATGCCTCGATCATGCCCGGCAAACTACCATCATGACCTGGGACGAGTACCTCTACGAGACCCACACTCCCGAGCAGTTGCACGGGTGGGCGAACAGCCTGGCGTACTTCCACTTCTGCCGCGCCTACGGCGGCCACTCCAACGACGGCGACCGCCTGCTGGCCGCCCTGCGCACCGACGACCCGGCCGGGGTCCTGACCACGCTCGGCCTTCCGGTCAAGCACATCCCGCCCGGCACCCCGCAGGCCGTGCCCGGCCAGGGCTACACCGTCCAGGAGTACGCCCGCTTCCCCAGCCCGATCCCCGGCCACCCCGGCCTGGACCAGCCCGGCTGGGTCACCTTGGCCGGCCACCCGGCCCACGTGTGGGCGACGGCCACCACCCTCACCATCAGCGTCCACGACGCCACCGACATCTACGCGGTCTCCGAGTCCGCGGTGGCCGCCGCCCGCGCCATGGAAAGGCTTCTCGCCCCGCTGTCCGCCCACGTCATCGACCCACCCCAGAACGACCGCAACTGCGTCTGCCTCCATCGTTCGACCGCGGGTGAAGTGTCTGGTTCCTAAGCTGCTTGTGTGACATTTGGGGAAATGCTGGCCGTGTTCAGTGCCGGTGCGGGGGCAGGGGCCATCAACACCGTCGTCGGCTCCGGGACACTGATCACGTTCCCCGTCCTGCTGGCCACCGGCCTGCCCCCGGTCACCGCCACGGTCTCCAACGCGCTCGGCCTGATCCCCGGCTCGATCGGCGGCGCCATCGGCTACCGAGCGGAGTTGCGCGGGCAGCGGCGGCGCATCCTGCGGATGAGCGTGGGCGCGCTGGCGGGCGGGGTCACCGGGGCGGCGCTGCTGCTGGTGTTGCCGGCCGCCGCGTTCGAGGCGATCGTGCCCGTTCTGGTGGGCCTCGCGCTCGTGCTGATCGTCCTGCAGCCCTGGATCGCCAAGACGGTACGGCGCCGCCGCGGGCGAAGCGCCGACCCCGACGGCGGCCCGGTGCTGCTGACGGGACTGACGCTGGCCAGCGTGTACGGCGGCTACTTCGCCGCCGCCCAGGGGATCATCTACATGTCCCTGATGGGCATGCTCCTCGACGAGGACATACAGCGGCTCAACGCCCTCAGGAACGTCCTGGTCGCCGTGGTCAACACCGTGGCCGCGCTCTTCTTCCTCATCGCCGCCGACTTCGACTGGACCGCCGTGGGGCTGCTGGCGGCGGGTTCCGCGATCGGCGGCCGGGCAGGATCGGCGCTGGGCCGCCGGCTCAGCCCCGCGGTGCTGCGGACCCTGGTCGTGGCCGTCGGCACCGTCGCACTGATCCAGTTGCTGGCACGCGCCTAGTACCTCCGCAGGAAGAGGGCCTCGGCGAGGGCCATGCGGGCGATCTCGTCCGGGTCCACGCTCTCGTTGGGCGCGTGCATGAGCGTGAGCGGCTCTTCCACGCCCATGAGGATGATCTCCGCGTCCGGGTAGGTGTCACGGAAGACGTTGCACAGCGGGATGGATCCGCCCTGGCCGAGGCTGACGGACTCGACCCCGTAGGCGTCCTTCATCGCGCCGCGCAGCGCGCTGTAGGCGGGCCCGCCGGTCTCGGCCAGGAACGGCTGGCCGGAAGCCTCCCGCTCCACCGTCACGTGCACACCCCACGGAGCGGCCGCCTCCAGGTGCGCGATCAGCGCGTCCTGGGCCCGCACCGCGTCCGTGCCGGGCGGCACCCGCAGGTTGAGCCGGGCCCTGGCGTGCGGCTGGATGGCCGAGGCCGAGCCGACGACCGGCGGGCAGTCGATGCCGAGCACGGTCAGCGCGGGCCGCGCCCACAGCATGTCCGAGACGGTCCCGTCGCCGAGCGGTGTCTCGCCGTTCAGGACGTGCGCGTCGGCGGCGAACCGCCCGGCGGGGTACGGGGCGCCGCCCCACGTCTGCGTGTTGTCCAGGCCGTCGACGGTCGTGTTGCCCCGGCCGTCACGCAGGGACGAGAGCATGCGGATGAGCGCGGCCAGCGCGTCCGGGGCGGCGCCGCCGAACATGCCGGAGTGCATCTCGCTGCTGAGCGCCTTGACCGAGACGACCACGTTGGCCAGGCCGCGCAGGCTGACGGTGAGCGCGGGCCGGCACGTCGTCGCCGAGGGCGCGCAGCGCGGTCAGGTGCATGAGGATGTTGCCCTTGCAGTCGGCGGCGCCCCTGCCGTACCAGCGGCCGTCGCGCTCGGTCAGCTCCCAGACCGGGCCCACTGGGCGGCCTTCTCGCACTCCTCGGGCGGGAACTGCCGCGCGTCGGCCACCGACCGGAACGCCACCAGCTCGGCCAGATCCTTCTTCGCCCGGGGCATCGGCGCGGCGACGCGCTCACGCAACTCCATCGGATCACCCTTCGAGGTGGAGCCCGGCCAGCGCCTGGGCGAACTGTTGCTGCTTGTCCGGGCAGTACACCTTCACCGCCAGCCCCGCCCCCTCGACCAGGCGCTGCCCGGCGATGATCGGCCGCTGCCCCGGCCCGGCCGCGCCGTTGGTGAGCGCGGCGACCTTGGCGACCGTACCGGCGGGGTCGGCGCACAACTGACCGCCCTTGGTCCCGAGCGCCTTGGTCAGGACGTCGGGATCGACCGGGCTCAGCCCTGCCGCGACAAGCTCCTCGTTGAGCTGCTTGGCCTTGCTCTGCGCGGTGGCCGTGGCGTTGGCCGTGCGGGTGCCCCACATGATGGCCATGATGATCAGCACCACCACCACGAGCAGGCCGGTCGCGGTGTAGGTGATCCACCGGCTGCGCCGCTCCCCGTCGGTGACGCGCGCGTGTGCCCCCATGACGTTCCCCTCACTCGCCCTCTGCGGCGGCCCGCCCGGGGTCACGCCAGGAGGGCCTGCTGAGCTTGATGAGCAGGTACGGCACCGCCAGCCCGACCAGGATCAGCCCGCCGCCGACGATCAGGACGTAGACCAGCGGGTTCCCGGAGCCGAACTGCGACGGCGGCACGAAGCCGATGATCATCGCGGCGGCCGAGGCCAGGAAGCCGACCACGCAGAGCAGGCCCAGCGCCGGGGCGCGGAAGCCGCGCGGGTGGTCGGGCCGGGTTTTGCGCAGCCGTACCGCCGCCACGAACATGAGCAGATAGACGATCAGGTAGATCTGCGTGGTGATCACCGACAGGATCCAGTAGGCGCTGGAGACGTCCGGGATGAACGCGTACAGCAACGCGATGACCGTCGTGATGACGCCCTGCGCGACAAGGATGTTCTGCTGGATGCCGTGCTTGTTGAGCTTCTGCAGCGACGGCGGCAGCCAGCCCTCCTCGCGGCTGATCATCAGCACGCCCTTGGACGGCCCGGCCAGCCAGGTGAGCATGCCGCCCAGCGACGCCGCGATGATCATCAATCCGAAGACCGGCGTCAGCCACTGCACGCTGAAGTGCGCGAACATGGTGTCGAACGCCTGCATCACCCCGGCCGTGAGGCTGGTGCTGTCGGCCGGGACCACCCAGCTGATCGCCAGCGCGGGCAGAATGAAGATCACCAGCACCAGCCCGACCGCGAGGAACATCGAGCGCGGAAAGTCCCTGGCCGGGTTCTTGAGGCTGGAGACGTGGACCGCGTTCATCTCCATGCCCGAGTACGACAGGAAGTTGTTGACGATCAGCACCAGGCTGGCGATCCCCGCCCACGGCGGCAGGATGTGCGCCGCGTCCATGGGCGCGGCCGAAGGGTTGCCCTGGCCGAGGAAGACCATCCCGAGCAGGATCAGCACCGTCCCGGGGATGAGCGTGCCGATCACCAGCCCCGCGCTGGACAACCCGGCCACGGTCTTCGTCCCCTGGCTGGAGACCCAGACGCCCGCCCAGTAGACGACCACGATCACGATCGCCGTGTAGAGCCCGCTACCGGCCAGTTCGGGGTTGATGACGTACGCGAAGGTGCTGGCCACGAAGGCGAGCAGGGTCGGGTAGTAGAAGATCGTCATCGCGAACTGGCACCACACGGCCAGGAACCCCAGGGGCTTCGACAGTCCTTGGCTGACCCAGTTGTAGACCCCGCCGGTCCAGCCGGAGGCGAGCTCGGCCGAGACCAGGGCCGTGGGCAGCAGGAACACGATCGCCGGAACCACGTAGAGAAAGATCGCCGCCAGTCCGTACACGGCCATGCTGGGCGCGGAGCGCAGGCTGGCGACCGAGCTCGTGATCATGAACGCCAGCGCGACCCACGAGATCCACGCGGTGGCGGGCTTGGCCGCGACCGCCGCCTTCGGCACAGCCCCCGAATCCCCCGGAACATCGACAGAGCTCATTCGACTACCCCCCACCGTGACATAGCCATCACAATGAGTAATGAAACGCCTGGGGACCCGGCGGCGCGTCGAACAGATCTTGCTCGGCCTGATCGGGTGCCTCGAACCGCCCGGCCCACTGCCCGATCATGGTCCTGGTGATCACGACGGTGTCCGGCGTGCCCATGCCATTGCGAACCTTCAGGCGCCGCCACAGCTCATCGAGCGGCACGTCCAGATACCGCAACTCGACCGCGGCCCCGATCGCGCTTTCATCTCTCCTCCCGGCGTCGCGTCAGAACAGAGACAGGCTGGGCAGGAGCTTGCCCGCCGCGTCGATCAGCCTTTGTGCCGTGGCGGTCGCCGCCTCGGTCTCGTCCTGTTCCACGTCGTCGCCGGGCCGTACCGGATATTCGATCTCGTTGCGGCGGCGCCGCAGCGCGCCGAAGTCCCTGAAGGCATGGCCGAACTGGGCCCGCAGCACTTCCTCCACCACGTAGTGCCCGCCCGCGGTGGTGGGCCGGAGGCCCTGGTGCGCCAGCACGGCCGTGCAAGCGTGCCGGGCCGCGTCATAGGAGAGGATGAAGGCGCTGCCGGGGTCGCCGGCGATCCCGTGGGCCGTTCGCAGGGTGCGCCGGGCGCGTTCCACCCATTCGGTGCCGTCCGCGGCGGAACCCGTGACCTTCTGAAGCCGCCCCTCCGCGAGAAGCCGCTCCACCACCGCCTCCCCTTGGCTCCAGCGCATCACTCCTCCTCCCCCGCCGGCTCCCGAACCCAGACCAGCGGCGAAGCCCGAACCTGGTCGGCAAGCGGATCAGCGGCCTTCGCCCAACGCTCACGCGTCATGAGAACCGGATTGACCGCGATGCCCAGCCCGCTCTCCACCCGCTCGGCCGCCTCATACACGTCAGCCCGGGAAGGCCCGCCCACGACCAGGACATCGATGTCGTTCGGCGGCGGACCCGGCTCACCGAGATACCGGCTCGCCCAGGACCCGAAGATGGCCACCGCGTCCACCCCGGAAAGCCCGGAGAACTCGCGTTCGACGAGAAGGTGCGGCCCGAACGCCAGCGTCAGGAGCTCGGTGAGCGGCCGGGCATACCGGCCCGGCACCATGGCCCGGATCAGATGCGCGCGCCCAACCTTGCGCCCGCGCAGGAGTCCGGCCTCCAGCAGACGCCCCACTTCCCGCTGCATCGTGGTCAGCGGAACCCCGGCCTTCTCGGCGAGCTCGGTGACGGTGAACTCGCGGTCGGGGTGAAGGTAGAGCAGGGTGAGCAGGTCCGCCTGATGCCGCGACCGGAAGATCGGCAGCAACGGAGGCGACTCACTACGCATAGATGAAAGTTATCACCCATCTATGCGTAGTGTCAGGAGCTCAAACACGCGCCCGCGCCTTCGAGGCGATGGGCTGCCAACCCCTGTGAGCGCTCGTCCGCGAGCTGTCAGCCCGCTGTCAGCGACCCCGGACATTCTCTGAACACAAGCAACGAACACCGCTTCCACAAGGGGACATCACATGTCGAACACCACGCACTCCGACCTCGCCGCCACCCGCATCGAGCAGGCCCGGTTCCGCGCGGAGCACGCGATGACCACCGCCCACGACGCCATCGACCAGGCCGCCGCAAAGGCGACCGCCGCGCAGACCAAGAGCCAGGCCGCCACCAGGCCGAGCAAGGCCGAGACCCGCGCGATGGCCGAGCAGATCCGCACCGAGGCGCTGGCCCAGGGCAAGGAACTCGCCGACACCCTCACCGCCCAGGCGGCAACGCTGAAGGCCCACGCCGCCGACACCCGCCACTAGATCGTTGATGTGAAATCAGTGATCGTAGGAGGTTAGGGATCGCTTTACCGGAGCGCCGGTGTTCCAGTTGTGCCAGATGGCGGCGTTGAGT
>NZ_JBITIO010000030.1:0-59720 GCF_044459065.1 Nonomuraea sp. NPDC050394
GAGCCAGCGCGGGGTGCCGGGCGTGATCTCGCTGGCCTTCAGCCACGCCTCGTAGCTCGCGGCCGGGATGCGCACGCCGCGCTTGCCCGCGCGGACCGCGCCCTCGAACTCGCCTGCGTTGACGGCCCGGTAGATGGTCATCGGGGCGACGCGGAGCTGTGCGGCGATCTCGGCGACGGTGAGGTACTTGTCTTCGCGCGCGGGCTCGTCAGCCAACGTTGTCGGTGCAACGTTTTCCGTTTTGGAAATTGTTGATTCAGAAGAGGGGTTTGTCGTCATGGTGCGCCTCGGTTTTCTCTTCGGGAAGCTGGATAAATGAGGCTAGGGGTGTTCCGCATTTGTGGGTGGCGAATACGGAATATCGGCGTTTTTTCGATATGAAGTGCGGGGTGCGGATGTGTAGTTCGCGGCCTGTTTTTGCGGGGAGGAGGTCGTAGGTTGTGCGGCCTTGGAGTAGTGCGGCGGCTTCTCCGAATTCGGTGAGGGGTGTGGGGTCGCATCGGATGGGGAGGGCGGCGCGGTCGGCGTCGAGGCCTGCGAGGACCGTGGCTTTGCATTGGGGGCAGGTGCGGAGGTTGGCGGCTCTGGCCCACTCGATGCGGCGGGCTTGGAGCCATGCGGCGGTCACCGTGGTGTCTCGGTGGGGGTGAGGTCGTCGGGGTGGAGTTCGCCGGTTCGGGGGTCGACGCGTTGGCCGTCGATGATCGTCCAGGCGACTAGGTCGGTGGGGTCTCGGGGGTCGTGGGCGGGGGCGTGTGCGTCAGTGCGTCGGCCCCCTTTAGGGGGACGCACTGACGCACTCCCCGCCCTGTGCGTTGACGCACTGGGACGCACTGACGCATTGGGGCTGTGACCTGGGGTTTGAGTGCGTTGCAAGATCAACGCACTCGTTTCAGTGGGAAGATCGTTTTCAGCTATTGACTGCGAGTGCGTCAACGCACTCGATTCCATATCGCTAGCTGCGGAAATGCTATTGACATGATCGACAAGCCAGTGCAGGTTCGCCTTGCGTGAGCCCGGCGACGTCTTCACCCGGCCATCGGCGATGAGAGCCTTCAGCGCCTCCCTGACAGCCTTCTGGGGGTGCTGCTCGCCGCTCACCGCATCCTCGATCTGCCGGCCGGAGGCGCCGGGGGACAGGACCAGGAAGTCGATGATGGCGCCCGCGGCGCCGCGGTGCTTGGCGTCCTTCCGAGACCCGCCAGCGAGCACCAGGCGCCGCGTGGACGGGTCGAACGACAGGAGCCCCTCGGCGATGTCAACGTCACGCCCGAACGCGGAGAAATAGCGGGGTGCGTTTGGTTCGGATTCTCCCTCGTCATTCTTTTCGCGCACGAGCCGCCATTCCACATCGGGCCAGTCGCGCAAACGTGACGCACCCCGTGCGCGCTCCCCGCTATGCCCCATGTGGTGAACCAGTACGGCCTCTTGGACGCCTGCTTCTTTCAGCATTTCGTCGAATGCGACGAGAAACCGTCCGGCTTCCTTGTCCTCAGAAAGGCCGAGGGCGTCGAGGATCGGCGCGAGGCAGTCGAGGACCACCACCGTGGCACCGGAGGCGCGGAGGTCTGCGGCCCATTCGGAGCGGGTTTCGGGGTCGAGCAGGTCGAAGGAGGACAGGCGTCCGCGGAGGCTCACGACGGCGGCGGCCTGCGTGTGCTGGATGCCCTGGTCGCGAAGCCAGCGGCGCACCATGGTCTCGTCGAGTTCGTCGTCGAGCAGCACCACCTTGCCGGTGAACGGCTCCACGGCGAAGGTGTCGAGGAACGGCACGCTGTCTACGAGGGCGCGCATGAGGTTGCCGACGAGGGTGGTCTTGCCCGCCTTGTACTGAGCGGACAACACCACCCGGCCGCCCTTGGGCCACAGCCGGTCGATCCGGTACGCCACGGGTTCGTCGGGGACAGCGAGGAAGGCGTCCAGGGCGATGATGGGCGGGCGCGGGGCGGCGGCCTGGCGGGCTTTCCGGGCGCGCCTGGCGGCTTCCTCGCGCACCTTGATGCGGCGCACCTCGTGGGCGACTTCCCGCTCGAACGCCAGGGCCTCGAGGTCGACGCCGTCGACGGGCGGCTCGTCACCGTCCACGGCGGTCTCGAAAGGGGGTGGCGCCTGAGGGTGGCCAGGCGGCAGCAGGTCCGAGAAGTCGTCGTCGCGTGGTGCACGCTCCTCAACCGCGTCGCGGATCGTGCCCGGGTCAGCGTGGCTGGTCTGGGCGATAGCCCAGGCGAGGATGCCCTGGTACTCGGCGTGCGCCTGCGAGGGTGTCAGGGTGCGTTCGTGGCCGTCGCGGGAGGTCTGCATGGTGAGGCCGAACGCGGTTGCGAGGGTGCGGGCGGCTTCGATGGCGGGGTAGAGGCCGGCGGCGGCTTCGCGCATGGCCCAGGCGGCGGCGGCGAGCATGCTGCCGTGCCGGGACTCTCCGGCCTGTACGGCGGTGTCGAAGCGGCGCAGGACGCCGTGGAGGAGCGCGGGGCGTGCGGATCCCTGGTGGGTGTCGAGGAATGCTTTCACTTCGCGGTCGGTGGCTGCGTCGGAGGAGTCGCCGGTGTCGGGCAGCTGCTCGGCCAGTACGGCGGGGAGTTCGGGGAGCGCGCCGGTGCGCGCCCACTCGTACCGGCCGCCCTGGGCCCGCTTCTCGTGCTCGGAGGGCGCGACGATGATGATGCCGTTCTTCCCCCGCACCTCTCCCCACGCCTTGCCGAGGTGCCCGTTCGAGTTGCCGAGCGTGCGCCCGGGCGGGACGGCGTACAGGTAGTGCCCGCGATCGGGGTCGTGCTCGCGTGTGGATTGGAATGGGCCGGGGACGGTGAGGAGGGCGGCGCGTAGGAGGGGCGGGAGGTCGGCGGGCCGGTCGACGTCGAGCACCACGGCGCCGCTGCGGCCGACGTGGAGGGCGAGGGCGTGGTCCTGTCCGGCGAACCACGCGATCAGCGTCTCGGGGTCACGTGAGGTCTTGGCTGGCCAGCCCTTACCGAGCACGCTCCCGGCGTGCTTCGTGGCCTGGTTGACGGGCAGGACGTACCAGCCGTCGCGGGCGTAGGCGAGGGCGGCGGACAGGGTGTCCTGGTCGGGGGTGATGGCGGGCACGGACAGGTTGGTCACGCGGTCGCCTCCCCGAGCTTGCACAGGCACCTGACGCGGCCGTCGACGACGCCGAGTTCGCGCCAGGCGTGGAAGGGGCAGCCGGGCACGAGGGTGGGGCCGGGCGGGTGGTTGGTGAGCCCCCATCGCGGGTTGTAGGGCCCGCCGGAGGCGCGCATCGGCGTGACGGCTCCGCAGGCGAGGCAGCGGCCGACGTTCCATGACAGCTCCTCGCACCACGTGGTCCGCGATCCGGGGCAGCGCTTCGGTGGAGTGAGCCGCATGGGGGAGAAGACGAGGGGGTTGGCGGTGCCGGGCCATGTGTCTTGGCCAGCGCCGATCGCGCGGCCTTCACAGGTGCCGCATAGGGGCTCACCGGCGGGCAACTGGTCGGTGGTGAGGAGGGATTCGTGGCGGGCGTGCTGGCCGCACCACAGGCTGTAGGAGTTGCCGCCGTTGCGGTGTACGCCTGAGCGGGGGCGGTGCCAGCGGGTCCCGTTCGGGGTGCGGACGTAGCGCGGCCCCGTGGTGAGCGGTGTGCCCCAGTCGATGGCGCGACCGGCGAGGGTGACGCCGGAGCGGGTGAGTGGGGGTTCGAGGGTGACGCTCATGCGGGGGCCTGCTGGGGGTGGTTCATGGTGGGCCCCTCTCGTCGTGGTGTTGGTGCGGTGGTCCGAAGTGCCGTCCTCCGGGGCTCGAACCCGAGGCGCCTGCCAGTACGGCTGGGTGGTGTCGCCCAGCGCCGGGGAAGGGCGCTGGGCGACAGAGGGGTTAGGCGTAGCCGAGGGCGGCGCGCTGCTCGGGGGTGAGGGCGGCGAGCGCTGCGGCCTGGGCGGGGTCCATGCCGGTCGGCGGCGTCCACACCCCCGATGCGGCGGGCGCCGCCGGCTGCGGGGCGGCCGGGGCGGGTGCCTGAGCGGGCTGCGCCCACTGCGGCGCGGGCCCCTGGTTGGCGGGCGTGAACCCGCCCGGGTGCGCGGCCGGGGCCTGCGGTGCGCCGCCGTTCAGGAACTCGTTCGCCTGCGCGGCCGACGGCGGAGAGTAGGTGGCGGAGTACAGCTTGGGCGGGTTCTTGCCTGCCTTCTTCTTCTCGCCGTCGCCGGTGTAGGTCAGAGCCAGCATGCCGCCGACCTCCAGGCTCTTGGCGCCGGACCGGCGCACCGCGTCACGGACGGCCTTGAGGCTGTTGGCCTTGATGTAGAAGGCGCGCTGACCGTCGTCGTCCGCGACCGCGGGGTCGCGGAGGTCGGTCTGGACGGTGACGATCATCTGCATCATCGGCTTGCCGTCGTTCCAGAACTTGAGCTCGCCGGTGTCGAGGTCCTTCTGCTGCTCGACCCTCGGCGGCTGCGTGATGGGACCGCCGACGGTGGTGCCGTACGCGCCGTCGGGGAACTTGGCGGAGGTGATGCCGCCGCCCATCAGGAAGTCCTGGGCCGTGATGTCGATGCTCATGCTGTGCTCCTGTGATGTTGGGTTACTGGGCGATGAGGTCGAGCAGGTCCGACGACGCCTCGGCGGCGACGTCGGGGTCACCCGGGCAGCCCCGGGCGAGATCGGTGGACCCCGGCAGCAGCCAGGGGCAGGACCGGCACCACGAGGCGCGCCGCTTGAGCAGCGGGAACGCCTGGGGGCCGAGGGCGGCGACGAGTTTGGCGATGCCGTCCGCCCGGGAGAGAGCGTCGAGTGCCCGCTGCCGGTCGTAGGGCGCGCTCCAGAGGTAGCGCTGCTTCCACTCCTGGTCGCGCGGCAGCATGTAGATGGCCACGTCGGTAACGGGGTAGCCGCGTAGTTCCCAGCCGAGCCCGTACGTGTGGGCCTGGACTTCGTACTGTTCGCCGGGGTGGTCGTCCTTCTTGTACTGGCGCAGCGTGCTGCCTCCCGGGATCTTCCAATCCCAGACGACGCCGTCGATGTACAGGTCGCTGTTGCCGGAGATGTCTTCGCCGTTGACTTGGCCGACGGTGACGCGCTGTTCCAGCTGGTAGCGGTCGACGCCTTCTTCGGTCCAGCCGGGGGTGTTCATGTTGGCGAGGGTGAGGAGCTCTTCGAGGCCGCGGTGGACGTTGGTGCCGATCCACGGCTTCCACGGCAGAGCCTGGCCGGTGTTGGTTTCGGGGTGGCCGGCGAGCTTGTAGCCGAGGCGGAGGTCGCAGGGGATGCCGAGCTCGGATGGGCCGGGTTCGCGTTGCAGCGAGCGGGGCTGGTTGAGGATGTGCTGTTCGATCAGCTTGTCGAGCTCTTGCTGCTGGTCGAGCACCTTGCGCGAACTATTCATTCCGGGTCTCCGGAGGTCTGGCGTTCGCGTTCTGCGCCCGGTCCGTTGAGGAGGCCAAACGTGATCTTCATAAAGGGGATAGGGAAGATCCTGATCATGGGGAAGCGGCGGTCCTTGTAGAAGCCCCACCCGATGTGTTCTCCCGCGAACTCCAGCTTGATGACGCAACGTCGGAGCCACGCCGGGCCCCAGTTGCCTCGGTAGCCGATTCGTGCCATCACTGGCCCGTCCTTCTCGTCACAGTGCAGATCTCCAACAGGTTGTGCGGCGTGTACCAGGGGCATTCGCCGCAGTAGCAGCGCTTGGGTGCGCAGTGTCCGCCGGTGGGTTCGGGTCGGCCTTCGAGGGCTGCGGGGGTGTGTGCGGGGCAGCGTGGGCCGGGGAGGTAGGGGCGTGTGGGGGTGGCGCCGCAGTGGGTGGCTGCGGCGCCGTTCCAGTGGGTGCAGGGGGTCATCCGGCGGCCGGGGTGCCGCGCATGATGACGACGCCCAACTCCTCCTGGAGATGGGTCACGACCTGCTTGACGGCGTCGCGGCGGACGCTGTCGGCGTTGTCGAGCAGGTATCCCATCTGCAGGGCGCCGCCCTGGATGCGGTAGCGGAACCGCGCGGTGACCACGTACGGCTCGCTGTCGTCGAACGGGGTGAGCCCGAGCTCCAGCTGGCCGGGAACCTCGATCTGGCCCTTGGCGCCGGCGCCGGCGTCGGTTTCCTCGGTGAAGACGAGCCGCTTGTTTCCGTTGGCCAGCACGGTCGCGCTGTTGAAGGTGACGCGGGTCTGGGTCTGGAAGTGCTGGACGAGCTCCAGCATGTCGGCGGCGGTGGGCTTGCGGATGTCGGCGCGGTTGTCGTCGATGAAGTCGGCGAAGTCGGCCTGGCGGATCAGTTTGCGGTCGTGGTAGGTCCAGCGCTTCCAGGCGTCGGTCTCGGCGAGGGTGAGGATGAGCTGGTGGTCGCCCCAGCGAGCGGAGGCGTCGGCGTCGAGGTTCTCGGTCTCGCAGTGGGCGTTGAGGACTGCGGTGATGGTGCCCGCGTCGATGTTGACGTAGGTCTCGGAGTAGGGGTCGGCGTGCTTCTTGTAGTAGGTGAGGAAGCTGGCTGCGTCCTCGACGTGCACGGTGCCGGTTTTGCGGCGGGGGTGTTCGAGGTTGCGGTCGAGGAGGTCGATGGTGGTCACGTGGTTGTCGTGCTTGAAGGCGTAGATGCCGCCGGGCTCCAGGCGTTCGGTCAGTTGCGCCTCCTGGAGGGCTTCGATGAGGGCGTCGTTCTCGGTCCGGGTGGCGGTGGTGGTCACTGGGCGAGGTCCTTCGGCTGGTTGGTGGGGAGGTCGACGCGGCGCAGGCCGGGCAGGGCGATCTGTCGGGGGTCGTCGCGGAGGAGGTTTCCGGAGTCGTCGGCGAAGAAGATGGCCGCGCGCGGCGGCGCCTTGGGTGCCTTGAGGGTGACGTCGCCGCTCACCGCCAACGCGTCCTCGTTGCCCTTCATCGGTTCGACGACGATCTTCAGGGTGAGCTCACCCTTCTTGCCGTGCTCGCGGACGGCGGCCACGAGGTCCTGCATCAGGGCGGCGGCCTGGTCGGCGACTTCGCCGGCGCGGATCTCCTGGAGGATGGCGGCGAACGGCCTGGTCTGGCCGGGATCGTTGTCGGGGTGGTCGGTCACTGGGTTCCTTCCGAGGTGATGGTGGTGGCGCGGTCGGCCTCGGCCGACCGGCGCTTGTGGTAGTCGAGTAGGACGGTCATGCCGCCGCCTGGGCCTGGGCCTTGAGCCTCGCCTCGTAGCGTTCGGCGGTCCGGACGCTGACCTGGAGTTGGAGGGCGGCCTCGTGGACAGAGACGCCGTGGGCGCGGAGCGCGGTGTACTCCTCCAGGCGCCAGAGGCGGGGCAGGCTCGCACGCAGGAGGGGGTATTGGTCGAGGGTGCCCGCCACCATGTGGCGCTTGTAGCAGGAGGCTTGCAGGCCGCGGCCGCCGTGGATGCCCACCTCCTGGCAGCAGGCGCACATGACCTCGATGTTGTGGCTCATCGGGGCACCGCCTCGTCGAGCGGCTGGCCGTACCCGGCGACGCGCAGCAGCGCGCACGCGTCGCCCAGGTGGACGCGGGAGGGGAAGCGCAGCAGGTCCTCCCACTCGATTCCGTCGCTGAGGAGCGCGTGGTCACGCAGCAGCAGGCGGGGAATCCAAAGCGTCGGCAGGTACGCCCACCAGCGGCTGGCGTGGCCGGGGCCGACGCCGTGCCGCTGGAGGACCAGTACGCCGATGTCCGCGCGCGCGTTGAGCCGCTCGGTCTCGGTCTCGCGCATCCAGGCGGCGATCTGCTCGTCTGAGGGTGCCTTGGTCTGCTGGCCGCCCTTGACCTCCCAGCAGATGCCGGGGGTGCCGGTGATGTCGCCCTGGTCGAGGGCGCCGGTGAGGGCGCGCCGCTCGGCGTGCGGGAAGCCGAGACCCCAGAGCGCGCGGACGACCGCGGTCTCGGCCGCGGTGCCGATGTCCTTCGGGCGGCCCATCACACCTCCAGCACGGGGGAGTAGGAGGAGGGGGCGGCCGGGGCCGCGCTGACCGTCACGATCAGCGCGAGCACGGCGGCGGCCAGCAGGCCGAGGAGGACCCCGGCCAGCAGGGCGACGACAACAAGGCGGGTCACGGCGCGGCCCTCCACTGCTCCAGCGAGGTGCGGGCGTCGTGGAGGATCTCGACGAGATCGGCAGTTGTGCGAGCGTGGGCGGCGCGGTTGAGCAGGTCACGGTAGGTGTCCCGCTCCGCCTCCAGCGCGACGCAGGCAGCCTCGTGGACGCACTCGTCGGAGCCGTCGCACTCGGCACGCTCGGCGGGCGGGAGACCTTGCTCGGCCTCCAGCACGCTGACACCGGCCGCGACCGCAGTAAGCAGGTCGCGCGCCCAGGCGAGGTCGTCGAGGATCAGGTCGTCGCCGTTCCCGAAGGACACGGGCACGGCGGGCTGGCCGGTCTCGTGCCGGATGAGGTCGCCCGCGAGCGGCTTGCCGAGCGGGTGCCAGGTGGTGCGTCGGATGGTGCTCACGCGGGCCTGCTTTCTGGGACCGTGAGCCCGCCCGCGTCGCGGGTGCCCTGCGGCCGGTTGTAGGGGTGGGCCCCCGCCGGGCGGGCGGGGGCAGCGCTGATCGCGTCCTGGAAGTCGCGGAGGTCGGGGATGGGCGTGCGCGGGTCGAGCCCGTAGCCGAGAGCACCGCCGACGGCGAGGTAGTCGTGGGCCAGGCAGTCCTCGCCTGCGTCTCCGGCGGGGCACTGGTACATCTCGTTCTCGGTACGGCCGGGGTCTGCGCACCAGCAGCGCGCCGGGGTGTCCTCCTTGAGGAGGGCGAGCCAGTCATCGGCGTCGTTGTCGACGGCGGCGTTCTGGTCGTCGCGGCGGGCGCGGCGACGCGCCAACAGGCCGGTCACCGGTCGCCGCCGATGTAGCGGTAGCGGCGGGCCGGGGCGACGCTGGGAGCGACTCCCCGATCGCGGACGCCCGGCACCAACTCGGCCAGACCTTCGGCGATCAGGTCGCGCATGACGGCGTGCACCGAGTACGTGTGGTCCGTGGCCAGGCTGAGTTTGCGCTGGAGGTCGTAGGCGCTGAGCTCAACGCCGGGCCGCTGCTGGAGGCAGGCCAGGATGCGCGGCTTCAGCTCTGCGGAGCGCTGACCCCACCAGGAACCGATCCCGGAGTGCTTCCTGTAAATGCGCTGGTAGCGCTGGACGGTGCCCAGACTGACGCCCATCCGCTGGGCGATCGCCTCCGGCTTCAGCCCCTGCTCGCGCAGTTCGAGGTACGCCTCGTAGCGGGCCTGCGCCTTGGCCAGCCACCGCTGCCGCGCGGCTTCCATGGCCTGGCTTCGGGCGGGCGGCGCGTAGCCGGGCTTCTCGACGCGGAGCTGAACGTCCCAGCGCCGGGCCTGCTCGTACGACACGCCCATGCGCTCGGCGCCCTGCGCGATGGTGGCGCCGCCCTGCCTCAGCCGGCCGAACTCCTCCCGGCGGTCCGCGGCCTGCCGGGCGTACGCGGCCCTGGCCCTCGTGGCACCGCGTTGCCGGGCCCGCGTGGCGGCGGTCACGGCTTGCCGTCCAGGGCGGCGATCGTGGGGCACGGCCACGTCGGACAGGTCAACCCGTGCTCGCGGCCGCGGCACTCCGGGGCGTGGCCCTCGCAGAGCTGCGGCGGGGCGCAGCAACCGTGCCTGGGGCTTTCCACCTTCAGGTGAAGGTCTCGAACGCGCTGGATCGCCGCTTCCGCCTCCCGGAGGCGCACGAGCACAGCGCCCATACGCTCGCCCATGTACGAGGTGAGGTTGAGGCAGAACAGGTCCTCGCCACCGCCGGGCTGCGGGTGCTCGTGGGCCAGGCGCTGCCGTACGGTCTCGGCGAGGTGTTCGATCAGGGCATCAGTGGCTGAGATGCTGGTCAGCCGCGCGAGCTCGCTCACCGGCCACCGCCGACGCAGCCGCCGGAGATGAGCGTCAGCTCCATCCCCACCTCGACCACCGTCCGCTGCGCCCGCTCCCGGCAGGCCGCATCCCGGTAGAGCACCGCCACGTGCCCGGCGTCCGACCGGCGCGCGTACCCGATGCGCACCGGGTCGCCGTGATTCCACTCGGCGGCGGAGACGAGCTGGCCCTGGTGCAGGTCGACGGCCACCATCACGCACCAGCCGAAGCGGTCTCGCGCACCTGCTCGGCCTCGCGGACGATGCAGTAGACGCTGACCGGGACGCCCGCGAACGTGCTCGACGACCGCACCGTGGTGCAGCCGCCGTCCGTCCGCTCCGTGCACTCCACCATCAGCAGGGCGGCGAACTCGGCGACGGTCTCCCGCTTGAACGCGTGGCCGGACAGCTCACTGGGGGAGTGCGTGGACAGGAACCAGTCGATCTGGGGCGGGCTGGTGCGGACGAGACTCGCCAGCGCGACAGCGGCGCGCTGGCGGGCAAGCCGGTCGAGCAGCTCATCGGACACCGGGCTCCACACGCCGTCGGCGCCCTTGACGACGAGTACGGAGTCAGGGAAGCGGGTCGTCAGGGCGCGGTGCATGTCGCGGGCCTCGGCCTGGTCGGTGGTTGGCTCGGTGCTGCTGATCTGGTCGCCGTCTCGCCAGATGTGGACGGCGTAGCTGATGTTCATGGGGTCGAGCTGCTGCTCGGTCTGGGGGATGATGTTCATGAGACTCGTGTCCCTTCGTAGGTGGGGATGGCGGGTCAGCGAGGTCCGGCCCTGCACGGCTGGGCCTCGCCGCAGTTCAGGCGGCTTTTTTCGCCGCGGCCTTGGCCTTCTTGGCCTCACGCATCAGGCGGGCACGCCGCTGCCAGTAGGCGGACTTGGCGCTCTCGGCCCGCTTGAGCCGTTCGGCGTACGGCAGGCGGGCGTCGACATCGCGCAGGAAGTACTCGATGGAGGCCGGCGAGTTGCTGCGGGCTTTCGCTGTGGCCCGGACTCGGTCCTCTTCTCGGGCCCAGCGTGTGTGGGCGGCGATGCGGGCGATGGTGCTGCGCTGCTCGGGGGTGCTCATCGCGTTCCCGCCTCGCTTCCCGCGAGACTGAGGGCGCGCTCGTAGGCCTCGCCGGAGACGATCGCGGCGAGGGGGACGTTGAGCAGTTCAGCGATCTGGCGGCACAGCTGCGGGTGGGCGTACTTGCGGCCCGCCATCACGTTGCTGATGTAGCCGTGGCTCTTGTCGAGCGCCGCCGCGAGTTCGCCCACCTTCCAGCCGTGCGCGGTGGCCAGCGCCCGGATCGTCGCCCCGACTCGCACGTTCTCGGGGTTGAGGTGGTCTGTCATGGGTCCACCGTAGGGAACAATCAGGAACATCTCAAGCGTGATCAGGGAAGAAACAGAAACTGTCGGGAAAGAGTGAAGGCACAATGTTGCGGTAAGTGCCCTGAGCTTCCCGAAGGTTACGGATCTCTAGCCATCAGGCGTTGTGGATTGTTCCCTACGGTTCCCGCATGATTAGGGGCCATGAAGCGAGGACGGGACATCGCGCGAGCAGGCGAGTTCGTCGCCTCCCGCCGGGGCGAGCTCGACCTCACGCAGCAGGAGCTTGCGGAGACGGCAGGCGTCGACGTCAAGACCATCTACAACCTCGAATCAGGGTCCCGCTGGCCCCAGGCTGGCACGAGGGCGGCGATCGAGAAGGCTCTCCACATGCAGCCCGGCCAGCTCCAGCGCGTCTCTGAGGAGAGGGCCACTGACCCGGTTCTCACGGTTGTGCGCCCCGTTGCGGCCGTCGAGACGGTCAAGCGTTGGTTTGCGGCTGAGCTCGACCGGCGGGGTCTGGGCGCGGTGGAGCTCGTGGCGCCGCTCGACACTCTCCGGGCGATGGCCGATGCCAACCGGATGACCTTGGGGGAGCTGCTTGTGGAGTCCGGCCTGGCCAACGCTGAGGAATTGATGGTCCGCCCAGCGTCGGGCGCCGGCTCGGGCCCGGTAGAGGAATTCCGTCGGGAATTCGAGCGCATAAAAGCGTCCCCGTTCCTTTCTCGGAGCGAGAGACGAGCTCTTGAGGAGCAATACCAAGAGATCATGAAGTCGCGTGGAGAAAGTTCCGGGGACGGGTAAACCGATCGGGGTATTCAGGCGACGCGTTCGAGGCGGGTTCGTGCGAGTTCTTCAAGTCTCGCCTGCTCCTCCGCGATCGCTGCGTCGTGTCGGAGCGTGGCGATCCTCAGGCGGACGTGGCTGAGTACCCCGTGATCAGGTCGGATCATCCAGAGTGCTGCGGCGACGAGGCTGGCGATGAGTGTTGCGAGCCAGGACGTCAGGTAGACCCGGATGTCGACGTGGATCAGCATCGCCGTGAAGGTTGCCCCCCACAGCACCGCAGCAACGGCGATGGCGATCCGGCGATTCTTGCGTTCTTTCACGTGCTTCCCCTCCAGGCCGATGGTGCAGGGCGGCCAGACTGCAGCATTCCTTTTCCCGAGGCGTTCGCAGCAGTGGTTGAACTTTAAGTGACGACCCGTGGTTTTGGAACGGGCGAAGCGGCCGAATTTTCGCACGGAATATCGAGTGCTCCGGCGCGAACACGAGTTATCACACAGGGTTACAGTTGCTGCTGGTTGCAATGCGGGATACGAGGCCTATGGGCGCATCCGCGAAGATTGTCCGGTAAGGCTCTTGCTACCCGCCAGGTAGGGCCCGTGACCCAACCGTTAGATGCGGTCGCCCGGCGACAACTTGGCGTGAGCCATCTGAGCGCGTCGGGCCGCCGCTGACCGGCCGTATCGCAGGACCATGCTCAGGCTCTTCCAGCCTGCGATCTCCATCAGGTCTTGCGGATTGCCTCCGCCTTCGAGCCAGTCATCAGCCATGGTGTGCCTGAAACGGTGGGGGTGCGCGCCCTGGACGCCCGCCTCGTCGCCGCGCCGGTACACCATTTGGCGGATCCCCCAGCTGGTGAACTGGCCTTTGGGGCTCAGCCACAGCCATTCGGAATCGGCGCGGGGGTGCCGGCTTCGCGCGCGGATGTAGCGGTCGAGCGCTTGAGCGGCCTTGGCGGCAATCGGCACGAAGATCTCGTTCCCGCCCTTGAGCCGGATGCGCAGCAGGCCGTCCTTCAGCTTGACGTCGGACCGTTCGGGATCGGTCGAGTAGCGCAGGCCGGCCAGGCCGGAGATGCGCATGCCGGTGTCGATGAGGATGCGGAAGATGGCGGTGTCGCGGCGATCGGCGAACGTCGACCCCGAGCACGCCTTGAGGAGCGCGCGGAGTTCGTCATCGTCGAAGACGGGCTTCGCCTTGTCGGGAACGGTGGGCGGTGCAACATTGGCCATCGGGTGACCGACGGTGCGCTCCTCCTCGCGGATGAGCCAGTTGAACCATGCCTTGAGGTTGCGCCAGTGCTTGTGCGCGTTGCCGGGCGAGGTGGCCTTGGCGCCGCACGAGCAGGGCATGGTCTGATCGTCGTCGGTCCAGCAGCCGCTGAGGGTGGCGGCGAGGAAGATCCGGATGTGGTCGGCGGCTACGCCGTCGACGGTGATGGGCATGTCATGCTGATCGAGGTAGTTGCAGAACTGCCTGCCGGTGAGGTTGTAGGAGGTGATCGTGCCTGTGGATCGGTTGGCCGATTTGAGCGCCAGCGCCCAGGAGTCGATCATGCTCCGCAGGGGTGCCGAGGTATCTCGGCTGCGCTTGGGAGTCACGCGCGGATACTATGCTGTGGTCTTAGTGTGCCCGCCAGTGTCTGAGGGGATTGCTGTGCCCTCGCGCTGGTCCGGGCACTGATTTCTAGGGGCGTTAGCTCAATTGGCAGAGCTGCGGACTTTTAATCCGTAGGTTCCGGGTTCGAGCCCCGGGCGCCCTACCCTTAAAAACCGTGTCTGACCTGGGGTTTCTCGATTCTCGCCGCCTGCTGCGAGGGCCGAGGTTGGCCCGTGGTTGTCCGGCGGTTGCTCTTCGGCACGGTCCCGGCACACGGACGGGCGTCACGCGTCCCGGTTCGCCCTTGATTGTCAGGCCAGACCCATAGGAAGGCCGGGAAAGCATTCATCCGGAAGATCTGGTCGGCGCCTCGATCTAGATTGTGTGCCTGGAACCGCGTCAAGATTTGATCATGCCTGTCATCTGTCTGCGGCCTGTACCGCTTCAAAACTCGTACACATGGCCTGAGCTGGTGTTTCTTTGGGCTGGCTAGGCTGCTCGGTGGTACTCGTTGATCGCTCCGCTGAGCACCCTGCGGCGCTGAATCCGGCCTTCCAGCGCGACAACAACGTGCTCGTCTTGATTGGGTGGGCATTGTTGGCGGGACTGGTGCGGGCGATGGTTGTTGTAGTGCTCGGCGTACTCCTCCAGGACCGATCTCAGGTGACGTTCGTCGTAGATCAGCATCCGGTCGGTGCATTCGGCTCGGACGGTGCGCACCCAGCGTTCGGCGTAGCAGTTGGCCCGAGGTGTCCGCGGTGGCGTCTTCATCACCGTGATCCCCTCGTCGGTCAAGATCTGATCGAAGGCGGCGGTGAATTTGGCATCCCGGTCTCGGATGAGGAAACGGAACGAGGTAGCCCGGTGCCCGAGATCCATGAGCAGGTTGCGGGCCTGCTGCGCGGTCCAGGCTCCGGTGGGATGGGCGGTGACGCCCAGGATGTGTACGCGTCGGGTCTCCACCTCCATCACGAACAACACGTACAAGCGCTTCAAAAAGATCGTGTCGACGTGGAAGAAGTCACAGGCCAACAGCCCTTTCGCCTGCAGGCGCAGAAACGTCCGCCACGAGGTGTCGAAGCTTCGTGGCGCCGGCGGTTGTCGGCGTGAACGCAGAATCCGCCGCACCGTCGCCGCGCTGACCTGCACACCGAGCCGCACCAGTTCGCCGTGGACTCTCCGATACCCCCACCTCGGATTCTCCTGGGCCAGACGAAGGACCAGCTCCCTGACCTCTCTGCTGGCTCCGGGACGGCCGGTGCGGTGGGGGTAGGTCCAGGAGCGTCTGATCAAACGACGATGCCAGGCCAACAAAGTGCCGGGGGTCACAAGCCGATGAGACCGCAGCACCGACGGCAGGAAGCGGGCCAAGGCCGCGAGAAGCGCCCGATCGACCCAGTCCGGCTTCGGCCGGACGACCTGACGCTTCAACACGGCCACCTCATGGCGGAGCACCATGATCTCCACATCCTTGGAAGCCTGACCACGACCCAGCAACACCAGCCAGCCAAACACCCGGATCAAGGTCAGATACAGCAGACGAACCGACACAGACCGCGATCTTGCCTGCGCGGCTCCTGGAGGTCAAAACCGCAGATCAAGCACTACACGATGAGTTCTGAAGCAGTACAGGGAGAGGAGTTCGCCATCGACACCGGCCTGCCAACGTCGATGACCGACGCTCTGAACCTTTGAGGTTTGAGACCCACGAGAGGACCATCCCCGCGTGCGCGGGGCAGACACGTACTCGCCGGGCGCGACCAGAGTGGTCGGGGGAACATCCCCGCGTGCGCGAGGCAGACGGGCCGTTACCGGTAGAGCCCTGTCACCCTTGAGGAACATCCCCGCGTGCGCGAGGCAGACACTTGCTGACCTGCGATGTTGTGAGCCGAAGCGGCGGTTTTCGTTCGGGTGGATCCGGCGGAGGGTTTGGGGAGGATGAGGCTGTGGTTGATGGGGTGCCAGCAGTCGTCGTGCGGGGAGCTGACGTGTACCGCTTCAAAAGTCGTCCACATTGGTCTGAGCTGGCGTTTCTTCGGATCAGCTAGGCGGCTCGGTGGTACTCGTTGATGGCTCCGCTGAGCACCTCTCGGCGCTGAATCCGGCCTTCCAGCGGTACCACGACGTCCTCGTCTTGATCAGGTGGGCGTTGCCGGCGGGACTGGTGCGGGCGATGGTTGTTGTAGTGATCGGTGTACTCGTTCAGAACCGAGCGAAGGTGGCGTTCGCTGTAGATCAGCATGCGGTTGGTGCATTCGGCTCGGACGGGTGCGGATCCAGCGTTCGGCGTAGCAGTTGGCGCGGGGCGTTCGTGGGGGTGTCTTCATCACCGTGATGCCTTGGCTGGTGAAGATCTCGTCGAAGGCGGCGGTGAACTTGGCGTCCCGGTCGCGAATGAGGAAGCGGAATGAGGTGGCCCGGTGTCCGAGGTCTAGGAGGAGATTTCTCGCCTGCTGAGCGGTCCAGGCACCGGTGGGATGAGCGGTGACACCCAGGATGTGCACTCGTCGTGTCTCCACCTCCATCACGAACAGCACATACAGGCGGTTCAAGAAGATCGTGTCGACGTGGAAGAAGTCGCAGGCGAGCAGCCCGTTCGCCTGCAGCCGTAGAGACGTCCGCCACGAGGTGTCGAGATTTCGTGGCGCCGGCGGTTGTCGGCATGAACGCAGAACCCGCCGTACGGTCGCCTCACTGAGGCTTTTCCAACCTGAGCGCGCAGGCCAGAGCGGGTGCGTGAGGGTGGGTTGAGAGAAGAGAAGGCTCCCGGTAAGACAGCAGTCGACCAAGATCCGATGCCCTGATCAGGAGCCCTGGGTGCTGCCTTACCCTGCCGCGATCTCGCTGTCCACTCGCACGCTGTCTCGCCTGGCCGATCTCCTGCGAGCTCGCCACGCCGAACAGCGTTCCCGCTGGCGACGCCTGCAGCCCGCCCGTCAGGCGTTACTCGTCCTGGCCCACCTGCGCAACGGTGACACCTACGTCCGTCTGGCCTGCGGTTTCGGTATCGGGAACCACCACCGCCTGGCGCTACGTCCGTGAAGCCGTCGACCTGCTGGCCATCCTCGCCGACGAGGTGCACGCCGCCATCACCCGAGCTGCCCGACTGGCCTACGTCATTCTGGACGGGACTCTCATCCCGATCGACCGACTGGCTGATGAGAAGCCCTTCTATTCCGGCAAGCGTCGCCGTCATGGGGTGAATGTTCAGGTCCTGGCCGATCCGGCAGGCCGCCTGGTGTGGGCCTCACCCGCGCTTCCCGGCGCCACCCACGATCTGACCGCCGCCCGCACCACCGACGTGATCGATGCCCTGACCGTGGCTGGGATCAAGGCCTTCGCCGACAAGGGCTATCAGGGTGCCGGCGGGACGATCCGCACGCCATTCAAGCGGCACCGTCACCGTCCACGGCTGTCCCGCCACCAGAAGTCGGTCAACCGAGCTCACGCCCGCATTCGCGCCATCGGCGAACGCGCCGTGGCCACCCTGAAGACCTGGAAGATCCTGTCCCGCATACGCTGCTGCCCGCGTCGAGCCACCGCGATCGTGCAGGCCATCCTCGTCCTTCAAGCTGCGGAAGACGGCCGCTGATCAAGATGGAAAAGGCTCACTGACCTGCACACCGAGCCGAACCAGTTCACCATGGATCCGCCGATACCCCCATCTGGGGTTCTCGCGCGCCAGGCGGAGAATCAGATGCCGGACCTCTTTGCTTGTCCAGGGACGCCCGGCACGGTGTGGGTGGGTCCAGGAGCGTCTGACTAGACGTCGATGCCAAGCCAAGAGGGTGCCTGGGGTGACCAGCCGATGAGCTCGCAGCACTGCCGGCAAGAAGCGAGCCAAGGCCGCCAAGAGCGCCCGAGCGGCCCAGTCCGCTCTCGGCCGGACGACCTGCCGCTTCAACACGGCAACCTCATGTCGGAGCACCATGACCTCGACATCCTTGGATGCCTGGCTACGGCCCAGCAGGACCAGCCAGCCGATCACACGGATCAAGGTCAGATACAGCAGACGAACCAGCACGAACTGCGATCTTGCCCGTGGTGCCTCTGGAGGTCAAAGCCGCAGATCAAGCATCACGCGATGAGTTGTGAAGCGGTACACCCAGCCTCGCCGCCGCCAGGACCCGGCGGACCGTCCCCTCTCCCACCCGCAACCCAAGACCAAGTAGCTCGCCCCGGATCCAGAAGCCGAACCAACACGAGAGACGAGCCTAGAAGACCAGATCAAACCCTCATTGCCGGTTTCTGGCACCGGACAAGGCCAGACGAAGGAGCACGGCCGATCATCATGCCGCATGCGTTCGCCCTCTCCCGGTGGTTGGAGCTCGCGCCGCGACGCGAAGCCTCCAGATGGCCACGACCTGGGCGGATGTGATTATCGGCAGGCGCACAGCGGTCAAACGGTAGATGCTGAGCGTCACATCGCAGGCAAGTCCAAGTCATCATCTTCGCTGATCCGTGGAAGGCGTCTGGCGATGTCTCCGGATGTCACTATGTCGCGAACCACGTCGACCATTTCTGACGCGCCTTTGTTCTTGATGATGACCAGGTCCGGCATGCTCAAGTATCTGCCGCTAAGCGACTGACCCGATATGACCTCGCGTTCCATAATTCGCGCGACCTCCTCTTTGGTCATCATACAGGCACTATATCTAACACCGTCAGGCAAAGTGATAATAGAGTCTCCAAGCTCCACGCATTCCGGATCCATTTCTCCTAGCCGGAGAATGTCAATGGTGAATGATTCTTCGCCCCAGGAGTAGTATGCGCTATTTGCCGTAGAGCTGTTGGAGTCTTTTGATGACTTTGGATTCATTTCTTTTGTTAGCCTTTCCGACAATCACAATCTTGTCGCCGACCTTTCTAAAGAAGAAGCCGCCCGCCGTTTTCGGCTCGCGCGTAGCTTACATCGGTCCCCGTCAGATATTCGTTCCCCTTTCCGGAGTTCATATTTCCTTTCGAAAGTGACATGCGGCGGATTGCCGATCACCACCATCACGGGCACCCTGCGCTTGATGTCGTTCGCCCTGTCCCGTGCCTCCTCCATCACGCGGTATGGCGCGCCCAGCGTTCCCTGCGCATGGTTCGGATCGGCTAACGCGTTGGTGAGAAACCGCAGAGCTTGAGGCGGGGTCTCCACCCCGAACCGCCTCTGGAACGATCCATGAATACGCAGTTCAGCGACCGCGTACGGGGCAACCTGGATCTCGAACCCGATCAGCCGATCGGTCACTAGGTCGTTGACATAACCTGATTGATCCTCATGTCCGAGCGTCAGGTAGCGAGACCGTAAGCGCATCGCCCTGAGTCGCTGCCGCTTGAAGCCCTGTGAGAACTCTCGGCGGGTACCTAAACTCGCTCGCGACCATGAACCTCAGAGAGCGCCAACTGACACCGGAACTCATTCGGACATGGTGCAGAACTCACTTGTAGAACCGCTCTGCGGGTCATGATCGAGGTCATCGGTGTCCGTAGCCGTCCATGCACTTGCGGCGCGTAGAGCCTGTACACGCGGCCTCCCCGAGCCATGCAGCGAATTTCCCAAACGGCGTGCTGTTGCTCACCACACGGCTACGTCTCTAGCTTCATAGCCCTCGGGATCGTTCGAAGGAGACGGGTTCGGGTGGACGACAAGGTTTGGGTTGTGATCGTGATCGGGCTGTTCTCGATCATCGTGGCGCTGGCCGCCGCCATCCTGCGGAGCATCGGTGGTGACCGGGTTCCCGTGGCGATTCAGGGCGGAGCCGTAGCGTTCGTCGCCACGATGACGTTGGGGCTGGTCGTGGCGAACGCGCTGGGGATCGTGTGAGCAGCACGCGGGCCGCTATGGCCGAGGGCCACCGGCTGGCCAAGGTGTGGGACGCGGTGGACGGCCTGACCGGGCTCGTCTCCCCGTTGGTCGCGTATCATCTGGCGCTGCGTGTGTTCTTCCTGCACGGCTTGAGGAAGCTGCAGGAGGCGAACCCGGCTCCGTCCTGGCCGACGTGGGCGACTCTGGTCGCCGGTGCAGGCGGCCAAGGTACGGGGCAGTCACTGGGTCACCTGCTTTCGGAAGTACGACTACCGGACGAGAGCCTCCAGGGACGTTCCCACTCGAGGGAGGACATTGTCTCGCTCAGCCCATCCCCCGCAGCAGACCGACAGTTGGGGACGCTCGTTTTGGCGCTGGATTCGGTGAACGAGTCTCGTGACCTTTTCGAGGACTGTTTGGAGCGGTTCTCCACTCGGCACGGGGTACGCGGCGAGTACTACACCCCCCGCGCGATCGCCCAGCTCATGGCAAGCATGCTCGCGCCGCTGGAAACGGACCGGATTCTCGATCCGGTGTGCGGATCGGGAGGATTCCTCATCGCAGCGGCACAGCATGTAGCGGCAAGGCCCATCGCAGGAGACCCTCCTGCGATGCATGGCCTGGACGTCAATAACGAAGCCCGCCGCATTGCCATGATGCGTTTGGTCCTGCAAGGTCTCGATGCGGAGATCGGCGTCAACCCCGTGGATACCTTGCATAGCGGCCTCACGCCCTCCTCGTTCGACGTAGTGCTCGCCAATCCGCCGTTCAACATGTCCAACTGGGACTACACCGGCAAGCTCCGTAACCGCTCGTGGGGCTATGGCACTCCACCCAAGGGGAACGCCAACTTCGCCTGGCTGCAGCGCATCCTGGAGACGCTCAACGCCACGGGACGAGCAGGTGTGTTGCTCGCCGCTGGCGCAGCGACCGGCTCGCGTGTTGGTGAGCGGCTGATCCGTCAGCGGTTGCTGGAGGACGACGTGGTGGCCGCGATCGTGGCGCTGCCCGACAAAATCTTCCGACACACCAAGACAGCCGCGTGTGTCTGGCTGCTGAGCAAGAACAAGAGCGCGAACCCGCATTGGGGACGTCGTCCTCGCCAGGAACACGTCTTGTTCGTCGATGCCAGTCGTACGGCGGAACGCGTCGCCGGCAGGCAGCACGTGCTGTCCCGGGTTGGAGCAGACCGAATCCATCGCACGGTGTCGGCCTGGCGTGGGATCGGTGCCGAGGCCTATGAGGACCAGGAGGGCTGGTGCCGCTCCGTCACGCTGGAGGAAATAGCCGCCCGAAACTACGACCTGCTGCCGATCCGCTACGTCAAGGCCACCGTGCCCCAATCTAAGTCCACGGAGATCGAGAGGCTCACGCGTGAGTTGTACGGGCATTTCGACCAGGCCGCCCAGCTCGAACGGCGGCTACGCGAACTTCTGGAAAAGGGCTGAGCGGACGCCAACATGGACAGAAGGGTTGTGGACGAGCAAGGGTGCGTCTGGTATCGACTCGGCGCTCTGCCGGGGGTTGCCTCGATCACCTACGGCGTTGACCGTGCTGGGTTGAACCTGCAGGGCGGAGTTCCGCTGTTACAGGCGGGGCACATCAGCGACGGCCGCATCCGGGTTCACCAGCCCGCCTTCATCAGTCAGGACGAACACGCGGCGTGCACCCGGTCGTGGCTCCATGTCGGGGACGTTGCGATCGTCCTGGTCGGCCGGGTCGGCGATGCCGCCGTCGTCACACCGGGAGAACACGACTGGAATGTGGCTCGCTCTGTTGGCGTCGTCACCTGCACCGAACAGGGACGCCACGACGGCATCGGCTCGTGGGTGTCCTTTTGGTTGAGGAGCCCTGCCGCGCGGGCCTGGTGCCTCGAACATTCCGCGGGTACGGCTCGGGCTTCGCTCAGCGTGACAGCGCTGAGAGATCTCCCCGTGCCCATGCCGTCGACGGCCGACCGCACCCGGATTCATGACCTGCTGCGCGTCATCGATGAGAAGAAGGCCGTCAACGAGCGGATCGCGGAGGGAGCGGTGAAGCTGGCCGACGCCTACTTTGCCGACATACTCGCTACGGATCTCAGCCGGGATCGAGCGCCCCTTGCCCACGTGGCGAAAGTGGGTACCGGCTTGGCCCGCCCGACACAAGATGATCAATCACCAGCAGTGGGCTGGGTTACATCGGCTGAGGTCCTGCAGAGCACCTCTCCCCACCTGGACCAGGTCGCTCGTATGATCGCTGCGTCACCGGAGCACATCGTTCAGCCGGGAACCCTCTTGGTCGCCTCGACGCCCGGCGGAGTACAGACTGTCGAGACCCTTGTTCCCGTAATTCCCAGCCGCGGCATGCTCGCTGTTAGTCCGTTCCACGAGTCTGATCGCATGTGGCTCCTGCACGACCTGCGGACCAGGGCTTCTGAGCTCGTGCTGACGGCTCAGGGCAGGCAGGCACGTGAGCTCAGTAGGGGGATCTTTGAGCAGCAACCTGTCCGATGGCCTGATCAAGCGGTGCGAGAGTCGTTCGGGCGCATTGCCGGACCGCTCCATGAGCGGGCGAAGCTGGTAACCACGGAGAATCGCACCCTGAGCTCCCTCGCCAGAGCAGCATGGCATGGAATGACTCCCCCAAGCGGCTGGCCACCTGGCGACTCGTAGCTTCCAACCCCGACGACGAGGAACAAGTGAGCGATGGAGAATCACTCAGGATCTTACATCGGAAAGCGGTTGCGATAAGCGTGTAAATGAGATCTCAGATTCGAGGCTAATTATCGATGGCAACAGGCTTCCAGGAGCGCTGCTGCGGATGCTGTCGAGGGCTCGGATTGCGATTAGTTGCGCCGACTACCATGCGACTGCTCGTCCGTTGAGCAACGAAAGCTAACAATTCAGGATAATTCGCCATCCCCCTTGTTTCATCGTCATCCGTATGACAGGTTCCGAATGGTCTGGTGTAGAAGGGCAATGTATGTACGAAGAAGTCCGGCCAGCTGTCGAGCCACGCGCGTGGATGATTCGCGGTGGCCGAGAAGGGCAACGCGAAGCGCGGGCGCTGCACGAGGGACTGGTCATCGTGGGCTGGCATGAGGCCGGAGACCTCAGCCGCTACCCGAATCGAGAACAACTGGCCGAGGCTCTACGCCTGGCGTTCCCCACGGAGGCTCCAAACGTTATCCCCAACTGGACTGGGCAACTCTGGCGATTCACCACCGAGATCCGTGCCGGAGACCTGGTGGTCATGCCCCTGAAATCGCCCGCCAGCCACATCGCCATCGGCAAAGTCACCGGCGCCTATGAGTACCGAGCGCACGAGCCGGAAGACTTCCAACAAGTGCGCACGGTCGCCTGGCTCCGCTCGGACGTGCCCTTAACAGCCATCCGACCTGACCTGCGCGCCAGTCTGAGCTCATTGCTTACCATCTGCGGGCTGACGCGTAACAACGCCGCCAGCCGTATCGCCGACGTCGCCGACACCGGCGTCGATCCCGGCTTGGCAGGCGAGGAAGAAGTCACCAGCGCAGACGAACTTCTCGAAGACGCGGCCTCTCGCGACCCGGCCAGTCCACGCCAGATGACCATTCGCAGTCTGCTGGAGCACTGGGGTCAACGGCGACGTACCGGACCCGTCATCGCCACTATAAAAGCCGATCTGGCCAACAAAGGACTGACCACCCGCCCGCCCTTCACCGAAGGCTCGGTCAGCGACGAGATCGCCCTCGTCCCCCTCGGCACCGAACCAGGCTCCGGCGCCACCACCGTCGACGACACCACCAACACCGAGGACGTCTCGGAACCTGAGCATATGAGCCTGCGTCTGGGCAGCCTGCCCACGCCGCTAGTCTCCGTACCCAGCACGGCCACCCTGACCTACGCCAAAACTCTGATGGTGCAACGCCGGTTCTCCCAGATCGCTGTGATCGACTCCGACGGCACCTACCACGGAGCGATCAGCTGGGAGTCCATCGGCCGCGCTCACATCGCCGCGAACCAGCCTTCCCTCCAAGCCGCTATTGTCTCGGCCCGGGTCGTAGACCATGACGCGCTTCTGCTCGATCAGATCGAGGCCATCTACGCCGACGGCTTCATCTTCGTGCGCCACGCCGATCGCCTGCACGTTACAGGTATCCTCACCGCCGCCGACCTCACCGGCCAGTTCGGGAGCCTCGCCCGCCCCTTCGTCCTCATCGAAGAAGCCGAGAACAGGCTCCGGCGCGTCACCGACGAGGTCTTCGCCGTGGACGACCTCAGAGATGCCGTACAACCACACCGCAAATCAAAGGTGCACCGAGCCGCCGATCTCACCTTCGGCGACTACATCTTCCTTCTCAAGGACCCACAACGTTGGTCTCTTCTGCAGTGGCAGCTCGATCACCAACTTCTCCTTGCGCACCTGGACGAAGTCCGAGAGATCCGCAACGACCTGATGCACTTCACCCCGGATCCGCTCTCTCATGATCAGTACGGAACCATCGAAGGGCTACTCAGCCTGCTACGCACGGTTGATCCCAGACCATGAACAGGTATGCACGGAGGATCACAGCTCAGCGCGCCCATTTGGCGAATATCACGTGAAGTATCCACACGGTCACAACCTCCGGGTTAATGTCAGTCATGGAGATCGGGGAAGAGTGGGCTTATCGCGAGCGGCCGAGGGCACTGGCCGATCCCGTGCACCGCGTCACAATCGTGAAGATTCGGGATAGCGACGACTCAATCAGGATCCGCCGACTGGACGGCGACGACGCCGGGCTACAGGAATGGGTCTCCTACCCCTCTCTGCTCGACCGCTGGACCGACATCGAACCGCGGCTCAACGACGAGCGGCGCCTTTTAGCCGTCAGAGAAGTATCGTCTGCTGCCGGCGACACGGTGGAGTACGAAGCCGCGCTGCTCGTCGTGAAGACCTGCGGGCTTGGCCGACGGATGATCCTCGGACGAAGCAAGACCGAGACGGGGATCCTGCGGATCGACAAGCCTGCTGGGGTAGCTGATCGCCTGGGATTCACCGTCGAAGAACTAGCCGACGACCCTCTCGCGTTCCATGATCGCCATGGGACGCTGATCAGCCCCTGGCGGGTAGTACGGCGGCTGATGCCGACGATCGCTACGACATTCTCCGAAGGGATCATAGAAGCGATCCACTGGGAAGAAGGAGAACTGCGTTCGGAGATCCTCTGCGGGTATCCTTACCGGCCATCCTGGGAGGATGGCCGCGAGGAACGCAACGTACGGCTGCGCGAGCGCGAACCTGTGCACGCTTTGGTACGGCAGTGGTGCGGGCAGGAAGCTGTTGAGCGGTTCGATGAGCTGATCGCCTTGCGCAGCGAAGTTGTGCGGCTTGGCAAGCTCCTGGACCGGGCGGTCGAGGCACTACGCAAGCGCGGGGCTGCGGCTACCGCCGCCACCATTGAGAGCGACCTGGGCGTCCCCATCGCCATGCTGATGGAGAGAGATAGTCGTACCTGACACTGGCGGGTTCTTCCGGTCGTGATTCTCGTTCGCCTCGACTTTCCTCCTGTAGGTAGCGGTACAGGTCCTCCGGCGTCGGTTCGATGTCGAAGTTCGCCTCGGTCAGCAGGCTCGGCGTGTGCAGGGCATCCATGTGATCTGCCTGTGCTCGCGCCCACGTCACCCACTGCGCAATCGTTGCCCCCTGTGCAGGCAGAGTCGCCGCAAGTGCTTCCAGCCCCAGACAGAATTCGCGGATCGCCGCGGCGCAGGCCCATCCCTCCAGCGCCTGGCCGAAAACTCGCCGCCTGTGCTCTTCCCTTGCCTGGTCGGCGGCCTGCGCACGTTCCTCATCGCGCGCTGCTTGCCGCTCCGTCTCCCGTCGGTACCGTTCCTCCTCCTGGAGTCGCCACTTATCAGCGCGTTCCCGCTCAGCTTTCTCTCGAGCCAGGCGTGCCTGCTGGTCAGCCTCAGCGCACCGCTCAATCTCTTTGACGACCGCTCGTATCTTGTCTTCCAGACGTGAACGCTTGTCGTCCGCCCAGCACTGCAGACCGCGCCCTTCCCCCAGTTCGAGCCTGAGCCGGCCCGAAGGGACCTCGTCGTACTCTGGCGTGACCCGTTGCCAGGTGTAGAGCTTTCGGCTCCGGAGTTCCTCTTCGGTGTAAACATGAGGAACGCGGTCGAGTTCCTCCTTGATGTTCAGCCCGTACTGGTGCCCACGCGCGTGCGCGTGGAGGCCGCGTGGTTTACCCCGCCTGGATATGCCGATGCAATGGCCCAGCTTCAAAAGGTCCTCTGCTAAGGCGCGTACCACTTCCAGCGCGCGGCCGATTGTCGCGTCGGTGACGTCGATCGAACGACGATCTTCCCTCAGCCAGTCCGCAAGCTCGTAAGGATCGGTGATCAGGTCGCGGGCACTCAATCGGATGCGATTCCAGTCCGTCTCGTCGGGATGGGCGGCATCCTCCAGCCGGAGGATGAGATCCCCGCGGTCGCGACCGGTATGCAGGAGACGGAAGCCTTCAGGGATTAATCCTTGGCGCTTGGCCGCGTCCAGGGCCCGTCGATGAAGCGCCCTGGTGGCCTCGTCCGGATCACGGACGTGCAGCGTCCCTCCTTCGTTCTGCAAGCGCTTGATCAGTTCAGCCGCCAAAACGTGAGGTGATGGCGGCCTCAGGTCGGCAGGTCGTCTTCCGCCCTTGGAACTCACGGTGGGAGATGTCAGAGCCGCAGCGCCCCGGTAGTAGCCATGCTCAAGGTAGAAGTGTCCGGCTTCGGTTACTTCGGCGATCCAGACCCCGTCGCTCCGTGGGGTCGAAACCAGTCCCCTGTCCCGGAGTGCGTACACAGTACGAGCTAGATCACTATCCTTGGCGGTGACCGATTCACCCTCCGCGATGCGGCGCAGGGTCGCCATCTGGCGCTCGTTCAGCTTGGCCTGAGGCATATCACTACATGACACCAGGCCGCCACTATGTGCAACCGAATTGCGCGACAACGGGTTCTCAACTCATGAGCATCACAGTCGCGTGAATCACTCGGGTTCGGTGGAGACTCCCAAGGTTGGAAAGCTTGGGGACATTGGTGGCCCGAGGATGCTTGGCCCGCGGCTCGCCGCCGAAACGCGGCGTGAACGGCGTGCCGTGGAGGAGGTCGTGCCCACGTCGAGCGCGTCGGGGGACGAATGCCTGCTCGAACTCCTCTGCTGCCTGGAGCACCCGGGCCAGCTCAGCCGGGCGCAGGGCGGGCAGGTCGGCCTGCAGCGCGCCGATGAAAGGCATGGGCTCTCTGTCACAGTGACGCCCAAGCCGGTGAAGACCTCCGCGAAGACGGCAGCAGGTGACGCACCCACGCCTCTCATGCGATGGTCTCCGCCTCGCCAAGCACCTCGCCACCCTGTCGCGCTGCCCACACCCACTCCACAATCCATCGATGGGGTGGAGGGGCGACTTGGCTCAAAAGTAGATCCACCTTCCGCGCATAGTCGCCCCAAGAGCCGCCGCGAGAAGTGGCTCCGCAACCCTCTGACCACCGGCGAGCTAATGCGATCAACTATTGAAATCGGACGGTCAACTTTGCGCATGCGCCATACGGTTGCTCGGCGGTTGCTCTTCGGCATTCGGTACGGCGTGGCATGGGGCGCCATTCGTGGACATTTCGATAGACGACATTGGCGTCTAGGGTGGTACATTGAAATGCGGACTGACAGGGCTTGGCATTAATGCCATGGACTTTTAATCCGTAGGTTCCGGGTTCGAGCCCCGGGCGCCCTACCCTCAAAAACCGTGTCTGACCTGGGGTTTCTCGATTCTCGCCGCCTGCTGCGAGGGCCGAGGTTGGCCCGTGGTTGTCCGGCGGTTGCTCTTCGGCACGGTCCCGGCACACGGCCGGGCGCCGTGGGTCCCGGTTCGCCCTTGATTGTCAGGCCAGACCCATAGGAAGGCCGGGAAAGCATTCATCCGGAAGATCTGGTCGGCGCCTCGATCTAGGTTGTGCCTGGGACCGCGTCAAGATTTGATCATGGCTGTCATCTGTCTGCGGCCGCTCCACGGCGATCTCCTCGGGGGATCCTCTCCTGAAGCGGCATAGGCCGTGGCGGCTGGCTTTTCCTCGACTTGAAGGGCGTTTGTTGAAATCGGTGGGCAGAGCGGGCCAGGGGGAGATCGGGGAGCATCGCGAGCAACCGTGGGGCGGGCATCTCAGGCCGGGTTTGTGATACTCGCCAGTCAGGTGCAGATCAAGCCCGACCAGGCCGATAAGCGCCACCATGACCACACCTTCGTTCATCAAACGTGCCGCCGGATATGGGTGACAGCCACCAGGAAATGAACGGCCAGATGAACGCGAGAACCGGACATTGTGCCTGCCGAAAATTACGTCCAGGCAGCTCACGCGGCATGTGAGTATTCGTGGAGGACTCCGCCAAGCCGGTCTCGCCGTCGTATGTTCAGCTCGGCGATTCGCGTCGGATCCGTGATCGGGGCCGGGACAGCGCGTAGCGGAGCCGCTTGATCCAAGGCTTGGTGGGCGCGGTGCCGGTTGTAGAAGCGTTCGTACTCCCGTAGGGCGTGCCGCAGTTGGCGTTCATTCCGTACCAGGCAGCGGTCGAGCAGTTCGCGGCGGCATGACTGCACCCACCGCTTCATGACCGCGTTCATCCGCGGTATCCGGATACCAGTGAGCACGGTACGGATACCGGCGTCAGCCAAGATCTCGTCCATGAGAGCGGAAACTTCCCGTCCCGGTCACGGATCAGGAAACGGGCCCGGCAGCCCATGTCCTGTAGGTCCATGACGAGATTCCTGAACGCCTGGCCGACCCAAGCAGCAGTCGGGTGGGCGGTGGTACCCAGCACGTGGATGCGCCTGCTGGTGTGCTCGATGACGGCCAGGATGTACTGGCGCTGCCCCGTGAGGGTGACGGTCTCGATGAAGTCGCAGGCCAGCAGCGCGTCGGCTTGCGAGCGCAGGAAGTCAGTTGGCTCGGGGCGTGCGTGGCGGTGTCTTCATCACCGTGACGTCGGCCCCGGCGAAGATCTCGTCGAAGACGGCGGTGAACCTGGTATCCCGGTCACGGATGAGGAACCGAAACGAGGCGGCTCTGTGCCCGAGGTCCACGAGCAGGTTGCGGGCCTGCTGGGCGGTCCAGGCACCGGTGGGATGGGCGGTGACAACACCCAGGAGGTGCACGTGTCGTGTTTCCACCTCCATCACGAACAACACGTACAGACGTTCCAGGAAGATCGTGTCGATGTGGAAGAAAGTCACAGGCGAGCAGGCCTTTGGCTTGCAGCCGTAGAAACGACCGCCAAGAGGTGTCGAAGTTTCGTGACACCGGGCCGTGCCGGCGTGAACGCAGGATTCGTCGTACGGTCGCTTCGCTGACCTGTATGCCGAGGCTGACCAGTTCGCCATGGACCCGCCGGTATCCCACCTCGGATTCTCCTGGGCCAGCCGGAGGATCAACTCCCGGACCTCCTTGCTCGTTCCGGGACGGCCGACGCGGTGTGGGTAGGTCCACGAGCGTTTGGTCAAACGACGATGCCAGGCCAATAAGGTGCCCGGGGTAACCAGCCGATGAGCTCGCACCACCGACGGCAGGAAGCGAACCAACGCCGCCAAGAGCGCCCGATCAGCCCAGTCCGGCTTCGGCAGGCGCAGACCTGGCGCTTCAATACGGCAACCTCATGGCGGAGCACCATGAGCTCGACGTCCTTGGACGCCTGACCACGCCCAGCAACACCAGCCGGCCAAACACCTGAATTTAGATCAGATACAGCAGACGAACCGGTACGGATTGTGATCTTGCCCGCATGGTCTCTGGAGGTCAAAGCCGCAGATCAAGCACCACGCGATGAGTTCATGCGCACACCTGCGTCAGCCGGTTCATGGCTTCGTGTGGTGTCGCGCCGGCGCCTTGCCGAAAGGCGTGGTCGAAGCCGGTACGGCCGAGCCGGTCCACGAGTGTCTCCACGAGCGAGCGTAGTTCGCTGTCGCCATGGTCGAAGGCGCCGCGGATGGCGTGGCTGAGGCCGAGCGCGGTCGCCGCGCTGGACGGGTCGCCTTCCAGGAGCAGCAGCCGGGCCAGGAGCTGGGCAGCCGAGTGGGCGTCCATGTTCGCCTTCGCCGCGCGGACGGCGCGGGGCAGCAGATCGCGGGCGCGGGCGGCGTCTTCGGCGGTCAGGAAGTTGGCCAGCCGGGCGGGAAGCAGCCGGTTGCCGATGGTCTCGGCCGGGAGGGGCAGGGTGCGGGCGAGTGCCTCCATCCGGTCGAGCTCGTGCTCGGAGCGTTCGATGTCGCCGCGGCGGCGCTGCAGTTCGGCCAGGCAGCCGAGGACGTCCATCTCGAGCATCGGCTGGCCATGGTGCCAGGCCAGGCGTTCTGCGGTGTCGATGTCGTGCCGGGCGCCGGTCAGGTCGCCGGCGCGCATGCGCGCCGTGGCCAGGGCGAGGCGGGTGGAGATCTCGTCTTGGGAACCGAGCTCGGCGGCGAGGGCGATGGCGCGCTCGTAGGCGGTGATGGCCTGGTCGCCGTCGCCGTCGAGGGCGTGGATCTGCGCCAGGCCGGTCAGCGTCTTGGCCGTCCACCAGCGATCGCCCACGTCCTCGAAGGCGCGCAGCGCCTGCCTCATGGCGGCCAGGCCGCCCTCGCGATCGGCGTGGTCGCTGTAGTGCATGGCTTCGATCACGTAGGTGCAGGCGATCGCCCAGCGGTCCGCATCGCCGCGTACCCGGTTGATCTCCCGCCTGACCGGCTCGTCGAGCCCCAGGACCGCGGCTACCAGCAGGACCGTGGTCAGCAATATCGGGTAACGCCGCAGCGCGCCGGTGCGCGCGCAGTCGTCGATGAGCGCGCGGAGCCGCTCCGGGGCGATGCCCGATCCTAGCTGGCCGGCCACCGCGTGGATCGCGGTGAAGGCGGCCCGAGCGTCGGCGGGCAGCGCGTCGCCGAGAGCGGCGACCCTGGCCAGATAGACGTCGGCGCGCGCGTCGTAGCGGAGCATGACCCAGTACCAATACAGCGGGGCGAGGATCGCCGCCGCAGCCGGGGCGTTGTCGTCGTCGATGGCCGATTGCAGGGCGAAGATGAGGTTGTCGTATTCGGCCTCGAACAACCGCAGCGATTGCGCCTGCTCATGTGAGCGCAGCAGCGGCTCGTGGCGGGCGGCCAGGTCGGCGAAATGCCGCGTGAATCTGCGCAGGACGGCGTCGTGTTCGCCCGCGAGCTGAAGCTCGCCGGCCGCGTAGGCGCGGATGGTCTCCAGCATCCGATAGCCGTCGCCAGCACGCTCCACGATCGACTTATCGACCAGCGACTCCAGCACGTACACGACGTCGCCCGCCGAGAGGGCCGCATCCGAGCAGACGGCCCCGATTGCGGCAAGGCCCGTTCTGGCCGGAAATATCGCCATTCGGCGAGCCAGGGTCTGCTCCTCCTCGCTGAGCAGCTCCCAGCTCCATTCAATGACCGCGCGCAGGGTCTGCTGGCGCGGCTGGGCGGCCCGATTACCGGTACTGAGCAGCCGGAAGCGGTCATCCAGCCGCTGCGCGACCTGATCGGCGCTCATGGTCCGCAACCGTGCCGCGGCCAGCTCCAACGCCAGAGGCAGCCCGTCGAGCCGGCGCACGATGTCCATGACCGCGCCGCTCGTCGGCGCGTCCAGGACAAAGCCGGGCCGTACGGCTGTCGCCCGATCGGCGAACAAGCGCACCGCCGCCGACTCACCGGCCCGGATCCAGTCCCCATGCGCCGGAGGCAGCGCGAGCGGACCCAGCCGGCACAGCGTCTCCCCCATGACCTCCAGCGGCTCACGGCTCGTGGCCAAGATGGTCAGGTACGGCTGGCGCTGCAGCAGCTGACCGGCGAACTCCGCGACAGGACCGGAAATCTGCTCGCAGTTGTCCAGCACCAGCACGCCTTCGCCACCGGCCAGCAGGCCGGCCACCCGCTCCAGCGGCGGGCCGGACGGCGGGGCGTCGGCGACGCCGAGCGTGCCCAGCACCGCCTCGGGCAGTCCGTCGGCCGTGCGCACGCCAGCCAGGGAGACAAGCCAGACCCGGCCGCGCCGGTTGGCCCGATGCCGGCTCACCGCCTCGAGCGCCAGCCGGGTCTTGCCTACCCCTCCCGGCCCCACGACGGTGACCAGCCGTGAGCTCTCCAGGAGCCGCCCCAGCAGCCTCAGTTCGTCCTGCCTGCCGACGAAGCTGGTCATCTGGGCGGGCAGGCGTCCCGGCACCGCCCTCGGGTGGGCCCGCGGCAAGTGCAGTTTGCCCCGCAGGATGGTCAGGTGCGTCTTGCGCAGTTCCTCGGATGGGTCGATGCCCAGTTGCTCGGCGAGCGTGCGGCGGATCTGCTCGAACACCGCCAGCGCGTCGGCCTGGCGGCCGGCCGCGTGCAGGGCCCACATGCGCAGTCCGGCCAGCCGTTCGCGGAGTGGATGCGCTGCGGACGCCGTCGCCAGGTCGGCCAGGATCTCGTCGTGGTGGCCCAGCTGTAGTTCCGCCTCGAAGCGGTCTTCGAGGGCCGCGGTGCGCAGCTCCTCCAGGCGGGCGGCAGCCGTACCGGCAAAAGGGGCGTCACGCACGTCGGCGAGCGCGTCCGCCCGCCACAGCGCCAGCGCATCTCTCAGCAGCGCGGCTGCCTCCTGCGCGGCGCCCGCGGACAGTTCACCACGCCCGCGCTTGGCCAGGTCCTCGAACCGGATCGCGTCCACGTCCTCGGCGCGCACGTGCAGGCGGTACCCGGCGGAAGTCCGCTCCACGGCCGCGGACGCGCCCAGCGCCTTGCGCAGCCGGTGCACCAGCCCATGCAGCGCGTTGACAGTGCCGCCGCGCGGCCGCTCCCCCCACAAACCGTCGACGAGCGCATCGGCCGGGACCGTCTCGCCCCCGGCCAGAGCCAGCCGGGCCAGCAGCGCACGCGCCATGGCGCCGAGTTCGATCGGCGCGCCGTCGCCCGCGAAGGCCCGGACCGGCCCCAGCACCTCAATCCGCATGCTGCCCAGGCTATGAGGGACCACGACTCGCTGAGCGCCGCAACGAAGCGCGAACGAAGCGGCTCGTAAGCGGCGGTCTCCATGGTGGAGGGCGTACCGGAAACCACCAGAAAGGCAGTTGTGATGAAGGACGTGCAGAAGGTGCTCGACTGGGTCGTGGCCGAGGTCGGTGTCCCCGGCATCGTGGCCGAGGTGAAGGACGGGGGACGAAGCTGGTTCGGCACCGCCGGTGTGGCCGACCTCGAGACCGGTGCTCCCCGGCAGCAGGGCGAGTGCCTGCATACCGGCAGCTCGGGGAAGGCCTTCACCGCCGCCACCATCCTGGCGCTGGAGGCCGAGGGCAGGCTGAGCCTCGACGACACGGTGGAACAGTGGCTGCCCGGCGCGCTGAACGTCAACGGCTACGACGGCAACACGATCACCATCCGGCACCTGCTCAGCAACACCAGCGGCCTGTTCTCCACCGGGCTGGCGCCGGAGGTGGCCCAGCGCTACGCCACCCGTGCCGGCTTCCGTCGGCACCGCTTCGACGCCTACACCCTGCAGGACATGCTCAAGCTGGCGGTCTCCCAGCCGCCGGTCGGCGCGCCCGGCGAACGCTTCACCTACGCCAACGGCGGCTTCCACCTCGCCGGAGCGATCATCGAGGCGGTCACCGGCAACAGCTACGCCGACGAGGTCGAGACCCGGGTCATCCAGCCGCTCGGGCTGGCCGACACCTACGTCCGCCCCGCCGCGGACATCAGCTACCCCGACCCGCACCCGAAGGCGTACTCCAAGATGTTCTTCAAGGACGGCACTGATCTGGCGACGCTCACTGCGGAGAACTGGGAGTCGCTGCTGGAGGATCCCGGCCTGGCCCCCATGGACGTCACCGAGGTCAACTCCTCCGGCGCCTGGTCGGCCGGCAACATCATCTCCACCACCAGCGACATGATCCGCCTCGTCGACGCGCTCGCCGCCGGCACCCTCCTGCCGCCCGCCCAGCACCGCCACATGTGGACCACCGTCTCCACCGAGGGCGGCTACTGGATGCCGCACGCCCGCTACGGCCTGGGCCTGTTCGAGTTCGACAAGCAAGCCACCGGCGGCACGCCGCTGCGCGGTGTCGCCGGCAGCTTGTGGGGCTCCTGGTTCTTCGCGATCGGCACCGCCGACGGCCGGCACACCATGGCCGTGCACACCAATACCGAGTGGAAGTCCTGGGACGTCCTCTTCAAGCTCATCCACGCCGCTTTCGGCCTCACCATCGGCGCCTGAGCACCCGGCAGACCGGGCGGGGGCCGTGTCCCCCGCCAACACCCCTCACTCCATAGGAAATCACCATGACAACAACAATCCACCCGGACCGGCGCCTGCCACGTCTGGCCTCCGCGCTCGGACTCGCCCTCCTCGCCCCGCTGATCGCCGAATTCCTGCTGGGCAGCTTCCCCCTCACCTCTCTCCATCTGCTGCTCGTCACCGCTCCGTTGTACGGCGGAGCCGCGCTGCTCATCCGGGAAATCGTCCGGCGGACCGGACGCGGCTGGCCCACCATGTTCGCCCTCGCCCTGGCCTATGGCATCTTCGCCGAAGCCCTCGTCTTCCAGACGTTTTGGAACCCGGACTTCGAGGGCCTGCGCATCCTCGACTACGGCTACGTCCCCGCGCTGGGCACCTCCCCACCGTGGATCATGTACGTGCTCGGCATCCACACCATCTGGAGCATCAGCGTCCCGATCGCGCTCGCAGAATCCCTGTCCGGACCCCGGCGCACCACCCCCTGGCTCGGCACCCCCGGCCTGATCGTGACCGCCGTCGTGTTCGTCCTCGGCGCCGGGCTGATCTTCCTCAGCACCACCGCCAAAGCGGGCAACCTCATCACCGCACCCCGGCTCATCCTCGCCTTGCTCGCCGTCGGTGCGCTCCTCACGCTCGGCCTGCGCCTGGGCCAGACCGCCCCCAGCCCCCAGGCGCGGGCGGCGGTCCCCAGCCCATGGGCGATGGGCGCCCTGTCCCTGACCGCGACGACGCTCTTCATGCTCTTCCACGACGCCACCGACCTCAGTGGCCGCCTGCCGTACCGGCTGGCCCTGCCGATCCCGGCCTGGCTCAGCGTCGCGATCTACGCGGCCCTGCTCACCGCAGCCCTCGCCCTCATCGCCCGCTGGTCACGCTATCCCGGCTGGTCCCAGGCACACTTACTGGCGCTCGCCGGCGGAGCCACGCTCACCTACGCCTGGCACTCATTCCTGTGGCCCCCGATCGGCACCCACACCAGCCCGGCAATCGACCTCGCCGGCGACGTCGTCTTCGCGTTGATGGCCCTCGTCTTGCTCGTGACAGCAGCCCGGCGTCTCCCGCGCCACAGTCAGCGGCGCCGGAACAAGTAGACGTCTACCCCCCGCATTTATGTCACACCCGGGCGATCACTCTGTATCCGCCCGAGCACGCTCATAAGTACCGGTGTCGCGAAGGACTACACGCTCCTTCTCCGCCCCTTCAACTCCACCCCCTGATCCGCAAGATGAGCGGGAGTAGCAGCCCGTCCAACACTGTCCCTGTCAACTGCGTCACCAGCGGCTTCTACCTGCGGAAATGCCACAGATGGCGGCTGGTGCCGCCAGCCTTGCCGACAGGCCATCTCGCCCGTCCATAGCAACAACATCGATTTCTTCGGCGTCATCGACGTCAACGTCGAGGCCGAGTTGGCCAAACTCGACACCTCAGGGCGGCGACTGCGCCAGCTGGGGGCTGACCCCTGAAGCGGCTTGGGCTTCGGCTACCCGGCTTCTCCAGAGCGGGCGCGGCGGGCTCGCTCGCGAGCGGCGATTGGGTCGCCCGTATCCACATGAGTGCGGTCTCGGCTGCGCCCTAGCTATAGCGGTAGTCGAAGAGGGGTGCTCGATGGGCGCGTAGGTGACGGAGATGCTCAAGGAAACGCTGGAGGGGGCATCGTCCTGGCAATCCTGTCCAGCTGGCCCGCCTACGGCTACGAGATGGCTGCGGGAACAGGGCTTCTTCGATATCGGCGAGGGCACCTGTACTGCTTCAGAACCCGTCCATGCGCCTGACCTCGGGCTATGGGCGAGGACGTCTATGCATCCTGCGCGAACGCTTAAATATATTGAGCGAGTGCTTAACCTGGGCTCCAGAGGCGTCGCCTTTCGCAGCTCAAGAAGCCGGGTCCCATTCTGAAGCGGTACAAGGCCAAGCGCAGCAGGACGAGAGATCAGCGTGCCGGACTCGGTACAGCCCACCCCCCCGATACGAAGCGTATGATCGCCCATCGAGTCTGCGATCTGCACGGATGAATATGCTGCACCCGCACCATCAGGGTGTAGCCGAGCAGTTGATACCCGGTAGGCAGCGGGAAGTTGTCGACCCTGCGGATGCTCTTGATGTCCACCAGCGTCCCCTCGACGCTGAGATCAGCGTCGGCTCAAAGATCTGAACTGCCGTCGAAGGTGCTGTCTGAGGCGCAGGCTTCTAGCTGGGTGGCGATGCGGAGTCGCTCCAAGGCACTGTTCCGCGCAGCGTGCAGCTGCGAGAGAAGATCGTCAACCAGATGACGATGCGGGACCGCCAGGAGCCGGTCGAGGGTGAACGTGGCCGGGGCTATGACGGCGGCCGTGTGCCGTCGACGGACAAGATGAAGGTCCGGCACGCCCGGTCCAGCTTTGCTCGGCAGAAGGATCAGTCCATATTGATGGCAGATCTGAGTGCCACCCGACGAGAGCGCTGGAAGTGATGCCGGACCGCCTCGCCGACCCAGTCCTTCTCGATGATCGCCGCGATCTGGCCGCCGTCGGCATCGGGGAACAGCCCCACCGCCAGCTCGCACGCGGACAGCAGGGCCAAGAGGGCAGCGGTCCGTCTGCTCGGCGGCTCACCCCCGAGCGCCAGGTCGATACGGCCGCGGATCTCCAGCCTCAGGCTGGGGTCTCGCTCCGGATATCGCTTGTTGCCGAGCATGGTCTTCTGCATGGACAGTGCGCCTCGGGAGATGAGCCGGTCCAGCAGACGTTGCGCCCGCTGCGCGGAATGCAGCCTGTTGAACCACTCTGGGACTCCGATCGGGGCGGTCTCACCCGCCAGAGTGCTCAGCACGTCGTCGAGCTCGCCGTCCCCGGTCGCGGCCGCGTCCCGCACCCGGATGTTTCCGTTCCGCATCTCAATCCGGTTCCGGACGGCAAGCTCGGAGAGGATGCCGGCGGTGCTGACGAAGCCGAGGGGTTCCGAGGTGAGGAGGGGACGGCCATCCGTCTGGTGCGTCAGGAGAACGAGCTCTTCGGCGATCACCAGATTCGGGTCATCCATGGTTCCAGAGTGTGGCCGACGCGGACTGTTCAGGGTAGTCCCGCCACGTCTCCGGGCCTGGACCGCCGTTCCGGATGGGGAAACAATTCGTCGAGCCTACTCTGCATATTCGCGGAAGGGGATTCCAAAGGGTCCGGAGCTCCTCCGTGAATCCGCGGTGGATCTGCCGGCCGTACTGATTCGCGGTGTTGCCCAGGTCCAGCACCTCATCCATGAGGGCGAACGCCTCAGCCTCCGTGGTGCGGACACCCAGGTTCAGCGTGCCCAGGCAGAGGCGGCTCACCTTGAGCGCGGTCCGTCCAAGAGTCGCATATTCCATGACTGCACATCCTTTACGGTGATTTCGCGCCGTCGTTTAGGCCGTAAAGGCAGGCGATATAGCCGCGCAGACCGAGGTTTTGGGCGTATTCCTCAACTGCAGCCACCCCACCAAACCACCTGGGGCTGCCGTGCCTCACGAAATTCCGCACCGCACGCCAGGGTAATGCCGCTGCTACCGGCAAACGTGATGTAAGGGCAAAGCGGACCTCAAGGTCCCATCAGCAAGACACTCTTCCGAGGTAGTGTTTCCGGGGGAGTCGACACCTCTAACCGTCACAAACCATTCCGTCAATGCTGTGTAATCACTGCCGTCGATACTCGAGAATCTCCGCCTCAAGGGATATGCGGCAAGTCTAGTCATGTTGGACGATGTCGTGCTATTACATCCGCATCTAAATCTGATGAGCACTGCTCCTACCTGAGTAGAGGACCATCGCCGCCGCACTGCATGTGTCGTTCAAGATCCCTACCTCTCGATAGAGGTCATGCTGGCATGGTGAGAATGTACGTTCGAGCGCCGGTCGTGACGATCGCTGACTTCGGTACTCACTGAAGGCGGCTGGGGCTGCCCTGGCCTTCCTTCGTCGGGCCTTGCCACCGGTCGACACGGCTAAGGTGACAGCAGCGCTGACTGCAACGTCCGCACACGCCGAGGCGGCCGCGCCACCGTCCACACGCACCTGACCATGGTCTCGATCTCTGGATCAGGGTGATTGCTCTGTCTGAAAGCGGAAGGTCGGCAGTTCGACCCTGCCCCTGACCACCAGCTTTGAACAGCAGAAACACCCCGAACGGATCATCGTTTGGGGTTTTGATGTCTGTTGACAACAACGTCGCGATAGTCCTTCGGCCGCTGTGGCGCTGGCGATCATTGACCGCCTGAAGATGCGTGACTAACTTCCGAGTTTGTGACGCCACAGTGGATTGGTGTGATTGGGACTGCTCTTGGCGCGGCGATCGGAAGCCTGGTGGCGATCGGGTCCGTCTTCTTCAAAGCCCGGCAGGAAGTAGCTGCTGAAGAACGCCAGTACAGGAGGGAGCGAGCCCTTAGGGCTCGTGATCGCACCTGGGACATCACCGTTCAGGGGCTGGACGCGCGGCGAAAGACCTATGCCACCTTGTTACGGCGAGCTGGAGCATACGGTCGGCGACTCGAAGCGATCACCACTCAGACCCCGATCGCGGCTGACGAGGTTCCACATCTTCTGACGGAAGACCTCGACACTGCCAGGGCAGAGCTTGAAGATCTTGTCTTCGAGGTTGATGTTCATGCGCAGCATCCCCTGGTTGGTGATGGGCTGCGGCAACTCCTACAAGAGGGCCAAGCGGTTCAGGACGCCCTCGAAGCAGGAGACCGGGGCAAGGCCAAGGAGTCGATGCCTCTTGTAGGAACCTTGACGGCGAAGCTACGGGATACATGCCGTTGGGATCTTGGGTTGTACGCACCTGATCCGTACGCGGACTCGAACAGCGCGCCAGAATCGATATCCGCTGAGAAGAAGGCGGTCGAAGCAGAACAATGCGCCCCAGCCGAAACGAGCTGAGGCGCAATGGGTAGGGGCAGATCAGCCGAGAGCATCACTGAGCTTGCCTAGGGCTGTCCGCTTGTCGTCGAGCGAGACGAGAGCGTAGATCGTCCTGGTTACATCGATGTCGTCGGCAGCAGCGTGAGGTGATCACGATGGCAGGTGGATTACGGGTTCGGCAACGAGGGCGCCTGGTCATCGTGGCGTTGGGCCCAACGGCCGGCGTGGCGGCCGGGGGGCTCACCAATCTGCTCACCGCAACCTGGAACTGGTGGCTGTTCGGCGGCCTGGTCTTGATAACCAGCCTGGCTAGTGCTGGCACACTGATCGCCCTGCCGCGCGGCAACCCGCCGGACCTGGCGGTGTCTCCGGCGGAAGATCAGCCGCCGGCTTCGGCGCTGCGGCCCCCGTCCGGCACCCGGGTCTTCACCGGCCGCAGCAAAGAACTGCGCCGTTTGGCAACCCCTGTTCCCGAGGGAGACCGGCCTGGGCCTCTCCTCCTGGTGATCGCCGGCATGCCTGGGACCGGAAAGACGGAACTGGCCATCAGCGCCGCCCGGGCCCTGGCCGCGCGCTACCCCGACGGGGTGTTCTGGCTGGGCCTGCGTACCTACGCCGCGACCGAGTCTCAGGTGACCAGCACCGCTGCGCTCCGCACGCTGCTCAACGCCCTCAACGTGCCGCCCGACCCGAACGCCACCAGCGTGAGCGCGCTCAGCCGCACCTGGAAGGCCGCGACCACGGGCAAGAAAATGCTGATCATCTTGGACGACGCCGATACCGCCGAACAGATCCGCCCGCTGCTCCCTGCAGCCCAAGGGGCGGCGATCCTGATCACCACCCGTCACGTGCTGATCGGCATCGATCCCGACCACAGCATCACCTTGCAACCGTTCACCCGCAGCCAGGCGGCCCGGTTGGCCGGAGCGATTCTGCGCCGTACCGGCCTGAACGACCCCCAGGCCGTCGCCGCGATCGCTGCCGCCTTCCGGATCCCGCTCGCGATCCGTCAAATGAGCGATCTGAAGGCGGCGAATCCTGCCCACGAGATCTCCGCCACCCCGGCGGGGACAATCAGCGATGAGACCTCTGCCGCGTTCGCCCGTTCTCTTGCCGCGCTGGCCAAACCGGCCCGCCTCGTGCTCCGCCGAGTTGCTCACTACCCCGGCTCTCTGATCATGGCGCCCATCGCGGCCGTCCTCGCCGACCAGCAAATCGATGACGCCGCCACCCTGCTGGCCACCCTCTACCAGCGCGGCCTGCTCGTCCCGGACAACCGCACCGGCGACGGCGGCTACCGCATGCATGACGCTGTCCGCGCGGCCGCTTTGATCGAATCCGGCAAGCACGACAGCGTGAAGCACCTGGCCGCCGCAGATAGACGACTCTTCCAGTACACGAACGACACGATCGACGCTGCGGTGCTCCCGATCGATTCCAGCGCCTCCGTGACCTACATGAGTACCGATGAAGACGCTTGCCGGGTGCCACCTCCCCGGCACGATTCCGATGTCGCCGCGCTGCGGTGGCTCGACCGGCATCACGCAGATCTTCTCGCCGTGACCCGCCGGTGCCTGTCCGCGCGTTCCCCCCAAGCATGGCGCCTGGTCCACAACCTGGAGGCCTACCAGCGGATGCGCGGCTTCTACACCGAGATCATCGAACTGAACGGCCAGGCGCTGAGCCTGGCCCAGCATGCCAACGACCTGCTCGGCCAGGCAGCCATGCATCAGAACCTCGGCCTGGTGGACATGCGTACAAGCAACTACCACGCCGCGCTCGCGCGCTTTCAGACCTCGCTTGAGCTGTACACCCAAGCCGGCAACCAAGCCGGCCAAAAGGTGGCCCACCACGAACTCTGCAACGTCCACAAGTGGCTCGGTAACTTCGCCCAGGCCCGGGCACATGCCACCTTCTGTTTCGAAGCCTCCTCAGGAGATGACCTCAGCGAACGGGCATTCGCCCATTCCAGCCTCGGCGTCCTTGACCGCTTGGAAGGCAGCTACACCACAGCACGCGAACACCTCACCCGGGCGGTGGAACTGTTCGAGCGGGCAGGGCAGCGTCGTGGCGTCGGTATCTGCCACCGGCAACTCGGCATGCTGGACCAGCACTTGAGCCGATACCACGACGCTCAAGCCCACCTCGGCAAAGCCCTCTTCCTGTTCCAGGAACTGGGTGACCTCATGAACCAGGCTGACACCCATCACAACCTGGCCGTCGTCCACCGCGGGCTGGGCGCTCTGGCTACCGCTCACAAGCACGCCACGACCGCCCTTGCCCTCGCACGTCAGATCAGCCACGTCCAAGGACAAGCCGACGCACACAGCGAACTCGCCCAGCTGGCGCAGACCGCCGGCGACTACACGACAGCGCACATCCACCTCCGCCATGCTCTCGACCTTCACCAGCGCCTCCAGCAAGCACGTGAAGCCGAACAGCTCAATCCCTCACCGCCTCCAGAACGTCGCTAGCCCTGCGTAGCGGACGGGGCATATGGCTGCCAAGCAGACACCCTCGCGCTGCCCGAGTGGGCGTCCTCCTCCCGAGCGTGGCCCCAGCCCCAAGGTGGAGCGATCGTCGCAGGTCATCCCGCCGCGTACTTGACCCGAGGCTCGCGGACGCCGAACGTGAGAGGCCAGAGCTGTCAGGGCGACCGGGCGAGGCGACCGTGAGTGAGTTGAACCGCAGGCGATTACTGGGCGGGCTGGCCGGAGGCGCACTGATGGCGGGCGGCCTGCCCGCTGCGCCCGGCGGGGGCGTCACCGCGCTCGTCCGGGCCACGCTCATCGACGGGAGCGGCGCGCCGCCGGTGCGGAACGCGACCGTCGTCCTGGCCGGCGACCGGATCCTCGCCGCCGGCCGCCGTCCGGCCCCGCCCGGGGCCCGCGTGGTGGACCTGGCCGGCCGCTACCTCATCCCGGGCCTGTGGGACATGCACACCCACAGCGCCGACCTCGAGCGCACCTTCCCGCCGCTGCACGTGGTGCACGGCATCACCGGCATCCGGGAGATGGCGGACACACCGGCCGCCCACGCCGTACGCCGGCGCATCGAACGCGGCGAGCTGCTGGGCCCGCGCATGGTGATCGGGAGCAACCTCATCGACGGCCCGCCCGGCGCCTGGCCGGGCGCCGACGTGGTCACCACCGACGCCGAGGCGCGCGCCGCGGTCCGCAAGGCCCGGCGCGAGCACGCCGACTTCGCCAAGGTCTACACCTACCTCTCGCCCGGGGCCTACGCGTCCGTCGCGGACGAGGCCCGCCGGCTCGGGCTCCCGTTCGCCGGGCACGTGCCCGCCCGTGTCCCGGTCGAAGAGGCCGTCCGGCTGGGCCAGCACACGATCGAGCACCTGTACGGCATGTACCTGTCCACCTCCGCCCAGGCCGCCGACCTGTACGCCCGGCTGGCGGCCATGCCCGCCGACCCCGCCCACCCGGACTGGTGGGGCCGCCAGTGGTGGCGGCTGGAACGCGACGCCGTGGCGACCCACAGCCCGCGCCGGGCCGGGAAGCTGTTCGCGCTGATGAGACGGCGCGGCGCCTGGCAGTCGCCCACCCTGGTGACGCTGCAGCGCTTCCGCCGCGCGCCCGACGACCTGCTCAACGACCCCGGACTGCGGGCGCCGCTGCGCTACATGCCCGCCCAGGTGCGCCTGTGGTGGGAGGAGGAGGTACGCTCCCGCCCCCCGATGACCCCGGACGAGCTGGCCCGGTGGCGCGCGTACTTCGAGGCCCAGCTCCGCCTGGTCAAGGCCATGGACGAGGCCGGAGTGGACATCGTGGCCGGCACCGACGCCGGCGGCGCCTTCATCTTCCCCGGCATCGACCTCCACACCGAGCTGGGCCTGCTGGTGAGAGCGGGCCTGTCACCGGCGCGCGCACTGCGCGCCGCCACCAGGGACGCCGCGCGCTGCGCCGGCCTGGAGCGGGTGTCGGGCACGATCGCCGCCGGCAAGTACGCCGACCTGGTGGTGCTGGACGGCGACCCGCTGGCCGACATCGCCAACACCCGCAGGATCCACGCGGTGGTCTGCCGCGGGCGCTACCTCGGTCCCGGCGACAGGGCACGCATGTTCGCCGAGGTCGAGGCCGCCGCGGTCGCCTCCTAGGAACTGGTGAGGGTGACGAGCTGCCGGGTCACCCTGTATGAGCCCCCGCTGTCGATCGACGCCTCGGCACCGATGAACTGAATCCCCCGCTTCGCCCTCGGCTGCAAGGCGACGGGCCCGCCGATGAGGCCCGCCCCGAGGACGACCCCTCGACTGGCGTTTCATCAGTCCGTTTCAGGAGCTCAGCCACCTACACCGACCCATGAAACAGTCGATGCCCAGGTCAGCATCGGCTTCGGCGGCCGTGCATCATGTGACCGCTCATGAAACACTGCTCCTGGCCGCCCGGAGAGGATCTGGCACCGACCCGGCCTGCCGGTCGAACGTGTGGCCCGGCCTTGCCACCAGGGGGCTTTGAGCGTTGTGGCGCCTGCTATCGCTGGGCGCACAGGGCGGTGTCCAGGGCGGCGTTGACCTGGTCGGCGGCGGGTTTGGTGTAGGGCATCGCGGTGACGGCGATGGTGGCCGCGCGTCCGTCCTCGGTGGCGCCGTTGCGGACCTCGTAGCCGGAGATGTCGCCGCCGTGGGCCCAGGCGTGGCCGCCGCAGCTCAGTTCGATCTTCATCAGGCCGAGCCCGTAGCTCCAGCCTTTCGGGAATCCGGGGGCGGCGATGGTCTGCTTCATCTGCCGCAGCAGGTCGGGCTTGAGGAGCCGGCCGTCGAGCAGTGCGCCCAGGAAGCGGTTGACGTCGCGGGGGGTGCTGATCATCTGTCCGGCCGCCCATGCCCAGGACGGGTCCAGCCGGGTGACCTCGGCTAGTTCGGCGCCCGGCTCGTTGGTCTTGGCCCGGTAGCCCTTGGGGTGGGGGCCGCGGATGTTCCGCTCGCCGGCGCCTGGCCAGTAGGTGTCGCGCAGCCGGAGTGGGGTGATGATCCGGTTGGTGATCTCCTCGCCGAGGGGCCGGCCGGTGATCTTCTGCACCAGCAGGCCGAGCGCGATGTATCCGGTGTTGCTGTAGGCCCAGCCGGTGCCGGGGGCGAAGGCGGGCCGGCGGGTCAGGCCCACGTCGAGCACGTCGCGGGGTTCGAAGTAGCGGTGGCGGGCCTGGGTCCACGATGGCCAGGAGCCGAGCAGATCGTGTTCGTAGTCGGGCAGGCCGGCGGTGTGCTGGAGCGCCTGGCGGACAGTGAAGCGGCGGCCGTCGTTGCCGTTGGCGCGGATCAGGCCGGGCAGATAGGTCTCGACCGGGGCGTCGAGGTCGATCTTGCCCTCTGCGGCCAGTTGCAGGACGAGCGTGGCGAGGAAGGTCTTGGTGGTGCTGCCGATGCGTACCTTCCCGTTGCGGGGGACCTTCGCCCGGGTGGCCAGGTCCGCCACGCCTGCGGTGTAGTCGCGCACGCGCCCGCCGCGGTCCCGCGTCGACGCCAGGGCGCCCGGGAAGCCGCCGGTGCCGACCAGGCCTTCCAGAGCCGTCTGTACGGCGTCGGCCGGGCGGGCCCGCGCGCCGGCCTCGGCGGCGGCCGGGGCGGCGGCCAGGCCCAGGACGCTGAGGGCGACGGCGGCCGCGGTGACCGGGGCCAGAGCGCGGCGCCACCGGGAGGCGTCCGGCGGGGGCGTGAGGGCGGCTCTGGTGGGGTGGGACGGCGACATCGCTTCTCCTTGGTGACGGGAGGGGTGAGGAACCTGCGATCGGGATGTGCAGGGCTGCGCGCGCTCTCAGGGAACGCCTCCCGGGCACGGGCTGACGGCCGGGGGCGGGACGTGGCGATGAGCCTGTGCCGCCGCAAGATCCTCCTCGTGCTGACGGCTGCCCGCAGGTTCCTCCGCCCTGGATGCCGTCAGACGCGCGCCCTGCCCCGAGGCCGAAGCCCTCGGGGCAGGGCCGGTCTCAGACGCAGAAGGCGGCGTCGATCGCCTTCTCGAAGGGAGCCTGGTCGGTTTGCGGCTGCTTCTCGCTGACAGACAGGGCCAGCGTGGTACGGCCGTCGGGGGTGGTGTAGGCGGCGGTGAGGTAGCCGGGGATGCCTCCGGTGTGGCCGATGATCTGCTTGCCGCAGCTGGTGGACTGCACCCTCAGGCCCAGGCCGTACGCGCCGATCTGGGGGTTGACGAACAGGCCCTTCTTCATCTCGGCGAGCTGGGCGGGCTTGAGGACCTTGCCGGTGGCCAGGCTGTGGAGGAAGGTCGTCAGGTCCTTGGTGGTGGTGATCATCGCGCCGCCGGAGCTGGCGATGCTCGGGTTGAGCCGGCTGATGTCGACGTATTGGCCGGTGCTCTTCTTGATGTAGCCGTGGGCGTGCGGCCCGGGGATCGAGGTGGAGTAGGTGGGAGCGGAGGTGTCGCGCAGGCCCAGCGGCTTGATGATGCGCTTGGTGACCTCGCTCTGCCAGCTGTTGCCGGTCACCGCCTTGATCAGCATCCCGGCCACCAGATAGCCGGTGTTGGAGTAGGAAAAGCGCGAGCCGGGCTCGAAGTTCAGCGGCTTGGCCAGCGAGGCCGCCACCAGCTGCTCGTCGGTGAACCGGGTGAAGCGCAGCTTCAGGTACGGCTCGCCGACGGTGGGAAACTCCGGCAGGTCGGTGTAGCTGGGGATCCCGGCGGTGTGCTGCAGGATCATCCGCACCGTGATGTCGTTCTCGCGTGGCAGCAGCCCGGGCAGGTAGGTGGCGATGGGCTCGCCCAACTTGATGCGTCCCTCGCCGGCCAGGTGCAGCACGGTCGCCGCGGTGAAGACCTTGGTGGCGCTGCCCATGCGGAACAGCCCGTCAGCCGGGACGGGGCGGCTGCCGCCGATCCGGGCGGTCCCGGCGCGCAGCACGCGCTGGTTGCCGGCCTCGGTGAGCCTGGCCTGCACTCCTGCCACGTTGCTGGTATCCACCAGTGCGTCCATCGCCTTCTGCAGCGAGGCGGTTGTGCTCGGCGTCGTGGCCTGGGCGGCGTGCGCCGGGACGGTGGCAAGCACTGTGCCGGCGGTGGCGGCGGCGAGAGCGAGGGCGAGGATCTTGGACGTGATGCGCATGAAGTGACTTCTCCCGAAAGGTGATGCAGCGCCATATCGGCGCTGGTCATCACGTTATGGGCGGCGATCACAGTAAACGATCCCGCCAACTGCCCGATGCTCAGTGGCGTGGACCGGTAGCTCCTGGTAGGGCCTGCCCCACCAGCACGCGCCGCGCGCCAGGGCGGGCAGCGCCGGGTGGACCAGGCGCCGGCGACGTGCGCTCACTCCGCTGCCCGGCCTCTGGGCGGCCGGCAGATCGGTATACCCGGCACCAAGCACGAGGCGTGAGGCTCCTGGCGGGGCGCACGTGCGCCGTGTCGAAGACGAGCCCCTCCCGAGGGAAGGGGCGCGCGGCGGGCCTGTCCCTGGCCGTCTCTGCGTTGGCCAGGGATGACGTTGCCGCCCTCTCCGCCACGCGCAGGGCGGAGACGCGGCCAGAGCCGGCGGGCGTCAGGCCATGGCGGCTCATTCGGCCTCCAGCCGGGCCGTGAGCCGGGGCCGGGATGGAGGCGATGCAGGTACCACGGGTCGTCGTCCGGTATGGCCGTGGCCTGGTCAGCGTAGTCGCGGACCAGGCCGCAGGGTGCGGCGCCGGCCGTTAGGTTCCGGCGGCGCGCTCGCGTTCGTAGGCGGCGTTGATCCGCAGCGCCTCGGCCAGTTGGTCTTCCAGGATGATGATTCGGCAGGCGGCTTCCACGGGAGTGCCCTGATCGACGAGTTCTCGGGCCCGCCCGGCCAGGCGCAGTTGGTAGCGGGAGTAGCGGCGGTGGCCGCCGCTGGAGCGTTTCGGCTCGATCAGATGGGCGGCGCCCAGGGCGCGCAGGAAGGTGGCGGTGACGCCGAGCATGTCGGCGGCCGCGCCCATGCTGTAGGCGGGGTAGTCGTCATCGTCGAACCGGTCTTCGGCCGTGGGTTCGGCCGTCGTTTCCGTAATCCTGCCGTGAACGGGTGTGTCATCCCCGGCAGCCGAGCGGCGTTGATCCATGCATTCCCTTCTCTTCACGCGCACAGGGGCCCCGGCGCCTGTGCGCCGGGGCCCGAAAGAGTTCAACACCATCTACCGGCCATCCGGCCGGCCTACTGTTGTCCGCATCTGCCGCAGCGAGCGGCGGTGATGCGCGGATCGCGGATGTGTGACCGTAGACCACCTTCTTTCTGTGGAACTGCGGTACCCGAGCGGCGGGAACTTCAGCCGGCAACGGGCGATCCCGATGGCGTCACCACTCCCTTCATCTTTCTCTTCCGGAACACTTGCCAACTTCACCTTCGGCAGCGCGTCCACGATCAGGGCCCCTGTCTGTTGCGCTGGCCCGTCACATCCGACCTTCTGCCGTCAACCTCTGACTTCATCGTGCTGCGGGCAGTTCGTCGTGATGCCAGGAACTACTTTCGCTGCCCGGTGAATCCGTTCTTGCGATGTCACAAACTATAGTGCCCGCACATGCGGATGTCTACCATCGCCAATACAGATTTTCGGCTCCGGGTGGGGCAGCTCCGGTCGCGGCGGATGACCTGCCCGGCGGCGAGGGGACTGGCGGACGGTGGCGTCGTCGGCGGTGCGCAGGTGGTCGGGAAGATCGAGGACCACGACAGCGTCTGGTGCGCACATCCGCCAACGGACCCATCGGCAGCCATTGGGACGGAACAGGGATCAGGAGTCGGCGTCCCGTGTCCGCGGTTTCGCGGCCAGCGTGCGGCGGGCGGTCTGGAGTTCGCTGTTGAGGTGCCGGACCTGCTGTTCGAGTTCGAGGATGCGGCGTATCGCGTTGAGGGTCATGCCTTCGTCGGTCATGGCCACGACGTGCTGGACGGTGCCGATGTCGTGGCGGGAGTAGCGGCGCTGGCCGCCGGGTGAGCGGCTGGGGCTGACCACGTCATGCTGGTCCAGACGGCGCAGGTAGGCCTGCTGTACGTGGAGCATGTCGGCGACTTGGCCCAGCGAGTACAGCGGGGCGTGCTCGTCGTCGAAGGGCAGGGACATCTGCTTGCCTCCTGGCTGGGGCGGGCCGCGGGACCATCCCGGTGTCCCGTCAGGGTCGGTCACGAGCCGGGGCCCGCCCTGGCCGGCGAGTCAGGCCTTGATCGCCTTGGAGTCACCGCGGCTGATCTCGACCTTGCGCGGCTTGGCGCGCTCCAGCACCGGGATGCGCACGACGAGCACGCCGTTGTGGTAGCCGGCGTCGATCCTTTCGCTGTCGAGGTGCTCCGACAGATAGACGCGCCGGGTGAAGGTCCCCATCGGACGTTCGCGGACGAACAGCCGCTCGTCCTCGACGAGCTCCTCCTCGCGCCGCGCGCTGACCGACAGGACGCCACGGTCGACGGTGACCTCGATGGAATCGGGGTCGATGCCGGGCAGGTCGAAGCGCAGGACGACGTCGTCCTTACGGCGCAGCCCGTCCATGGGCATGGCCACGCCGTTGCCCTGTGCGGCCTGGCGGGCCAGCCGGTCGAACTGGCGCTCGAACTCCTGCACGAACGGGTCGATCGACGTGAGCAGCATCGTGCTCCACCTCCGAAGATCCCCCGGGGCCTCCTGGTCACCCGGGACGCTTGTCCTCTACGAGAGGAAACCTACGAATCGGATTATAGGTTTCCTACGAGCAGAGGTGTCAAGTCTGGGAGGCCGTCGCACGGGGCTGGACGTTCATCCGGATCGACGTTCAGGTCAATGGCGCGGTCGCGGCGGACGGTACGCGCACAACTCGCGCCACCCTGCCGGGTGAGGGGCTGTTGTTCGCCAACCCCTTGCGGGGCGGGCACCTCAGCGGCCCAATAGCGTTCCGGGCCATTCCCCTCCGGTCGCGCCGCACTGAGACCGCCCGCCGAGCCGCTCGGACACGGGCTCATTCGCGGGTCGCGCGGAGGGTCGTGGCTCGCGGGGCCAGGCGGCGCCCTTGATGCGATCTGGGCTACTGGCCCAGACCAGCCGGTTCCGCACGTCGGTGGCCTAGACGAACACGGCGGCGAGGGTGCGCGCCCGTAGTGCCGCCCGGCGATGACCGCGGCCAGGTCGGCGGCGGCCGCCCAGCCCTGGGCCTGACCGCACAAGACCAGGCCCACGACGGGACCGTCAGCGAGCACGGCTTCGATGGTCCCATCACCGTGCCGGCTCACCTCCTGCGGGTCCCGCGGGCCAGCGCAGCTTCACTGCCGGCCCGCAGGCAGCTGAACTGGGCCGGCGCGGATCATCGCGCGGGGGCGGAAGCGCGGATTCACACCCCGCCCAGCCCGCCCGCCTCGCCACCGACGGCGCAAGAGTCACTGCTCACTCTCATGCGACGCTGCGCCACACCCGGCCGAGGGTAGGCAGATCCCTGCACGTCGCCGTCCGGTCCCCGGAGATGTCGCGGTCCGGCAGTTCTATGGCTAGAGCAGTGGGTAGCGGCCGTAGTAGTCGCCGACCTGGCGCTGGTAGGCGCTGTCGCGGTAGGTGTTCTCGTCGAACTCCGGCGCGTCCTTGATCTCCTGCTTGGTGCGGGCCAGGTAGACCTTCTGCTCCTGCGGGTCGATGCGGGTAATGGTGCTGGCGGGTAGCACCACCTTCTTGCCGAAGATCCAGAACCCGGTGTCGACGACCAGGTAGCTGGCGCCGGCCTCGTTGCTCTCCTCATCCACCGATCCGATCTTGCCGTCGGTGGCCTCGACGTCGTATCCGACCAGGCTCGTGGTCAGGTCGGGGACGACGTTGTCGCGGTAGTGCCAGGTGTTGCCCATGTATATCCACTCCGAAGTAGCCGAATACGGCGATCAGGTTGCGGTCGGTCAGGTACCCGGGCCGTCCTCCCGAAACGCCCCCTCGCGGCACATCACCCGGCATGCACGCGGAAAAGACTTGCCCCCCGTGCGCCCGATCCAGGCCGACGCCGCAGACGTCCAGGGTTGTCGAGCCCTTCCAGCAGGTCAGAGGATGATGATCTCTCCTTTCACGTATGCCAAGTTGACTGAGCTCAGATCCGCATGGGTCAGAATGTGCCGATGACGATCTCCGCTGACGGCTCCGGTCCGGTCCGGATTGTGACGGCCGTTCTTCGCGACGGCGATCGGGTGTTGCTGTGTCATCGAAGCGCCGGACGCCGTTGGTATCCCGACGTGTGGGACCTGCCGGGCGGTCATGTCGAGGAGGGGGAGGATCCGAAAGAGAGCCTCGTCCGCGAGCTTCGGGAGGAGTTGGGAATCACGGCATCGGAGCCGTCCAGCCCGCCGATGCATGAGATCCGGACGGCGACGTTCGACATGCAGATCTGGTTGATCGACAGGTGGACCGGAACACCCGTCAACGCCGCGCCGGACGAGCACGACGCTGTGGCGTGGTTCGAGACGTCCGACCTTGACAGCCTGCCTCTCGCCCATGAGCCGTATCTCTCAATGCTCACCGCCGTGCTCGTCAGGTGACGTCGCTCATCTGAGGGCCGACCTTGGTGATGCACTCGTCGACGGCCGTGGCCATGGTGCCGAACTCCTGGCGCGTGATCGACTTGGCGTTGGCGGGCCTCGAAGGTGGTGGCGCGGTGCATGTCCTTCATCGCGGTCATCGCGGTGCGGGCTGTCGGCGTACTGGTGTGTGCTCCACCGGGTACGGAACCGTGTGCACCAGCGGGTGAGGTGTGCGGCGATCATGGACGAGCGCGCCGGCACCGTGGAATGACGTCAGTGCCGTACGGTCACGACGACTTTGCCGAGCTGGCTGTTGGACTCCAGATGCCGATGCGCCTCGGAGATCTCCTCCAGCTCGAAGATCCGGTCGATGGCGGGTGTCAAGGTCCCGGCGCGGAGCCCGGCCTCGATGAAGGGCTTGGCGCGTGCCATGCGCTCGGGATCGGAGGTGATGAGATCCAGGTTGAACCCGTGGATGGTGAGCGGCCAGTTCATCGGTAGGGGCGCGGGCCGGGGGTCCAGCCAGCCGTACACGATCAGCAGGCCGTCGGCCCGCACGGCGGTGGCGAGCTCGCTGAGGCCGGGACCGCCGATGGAGTCGAAGACGAGCCGAGCTCCTCCTGCGCCCGTGAGCGCCCGCACCCGGCCGGGGACGTCGCCCTCATCGGCGGCCAGGACGTGCGCGGCGCCCGCGCGACGCAGGCGTTCGGCCTTGGCGGCGGTCCGGGTGACGGCGATGGGGACGGCGCCGAGGTGGTTGGCGAGCTGAATGGCGGCCAATCCCACCGCGCTGGAGGCGGCGGTGATGACGACGGCGTCGCCGGGGTTCATCCGGCCCACCTCCATCAGCGCGCCGTAGGCGGTCAGCTGGGTGGTCCAGACGGCTGCGCCGGTGACCGCGTCGACCCCGGGCGGGCGGGGCAGCAGGGAGCGGACGGAGATGGTGATCCGGTCCCCGTAGACGCCGTGGCGCGACATCTCCTCACCACTGATGACGCTGACCGCGTCTCCGGAGGTGAACTCCTGAACGTCACGGCCGACGGCCTCGACGGTGCCGGCGGCCTCGAAGCCGAGCCGGGAGCCGGGCAGGGTGGGCGGGTAGTAGTAGGTGCCGGCGCGGAAGAGGGCTTCGGCGCGGTTGAGCCCGATGGCCTCGACCCGGACCCGGACCTCGTCGGGTGCCGGGGGGTCGAGCCGGACCTCCTCGATCTTCAGGACCTCGGGGCCGCCGATCTCGTGGAAGAGCACCGCACGTGCGTGATCTGTCATGCCGAGGACACTATGGACCGGTGACGAGACTATCCATGCCGGAGAATCTCACTTTTATGTCCGGCCGTCTTGCCGTACAGATGAAGAGCTATGATCGGCCGCATGGATGTACTGAGCGACGCGATCACGGCGATGCGCACCGGGGTCCCCCACTCCTCGCGCACGCTCCTGACCGCGCCGTGGGGTATGCGCTTCGCCCCTTCAAGCGGAGCGGGCGTCCATGTCATCCTGCGGGGCTCCTGCTGGCTGCTGCTCGCCGGGCAGGAGCGAGAGCCGATCCCGCTCGCCCCAGGTGACGTGGTGTTCCTGCCCCACGGGCGGGGGCACGCGATCGCGGACACCCCCTCGACACCCCTGACCGACGTCGTCCAGAACCAGGCCGGCGACTGGGTGATGACCGAGGCGCCGCCGGCGGGCGCAGGTCCGGCCACGCTGCTGTTGTGCGGCGCCTACTCCCTCGACCGCGCGCGAGCGCATCCGCTGCTCACCGGGCTTCCCGACGTCGTCCACCTGCCGGCCAGAATCGGCGCCGAACCCGCGCTGCGCGCCGCCGTGGAACTGCTGGGCGCCGAGCTGGAGCGGCCGGGACCCGGCTCGGACGCGTTGATCCCGGCGCTGCTCGACTCACTGCTCCTCTACGTCCTGCGCTCCTGGCTCAACGAGCACGCCGGGCGGGAGTCCACCGGATGGGCCGCCGCGCTGGCCGACCCCGAGATCGCGCGGTCCCTGCACGCCCTGCACGACGACCCGGCCCGCCCCTGGACGGTGGAAGAACTCGGCGCGCGGGCGGGTCTGTCACGGGCAGCGTTCGCGCGCCGGTTCACCACTGTGGTGGGCAGTCCCCCGCTGGCCTATCTGACCTGGTGGCGGATGACCCTGGCCAGCCGGCTCCTGGTCACCGGCGACGCCCCGCTGCGCGTCGTGGCCGAGAGCGGTGGCTACACCTCGGAGTTCGCCTTCGCCAAGGCCTTCAAGCGGGAGTTCGGTCTCTCGCCGGGCCGTTACCGCCGCGAGCACGAGAGCAGGGGCCGTGCAGAGGTGACAGTCAGGTCGTCCGGGCCCACGTGAGACCTGACAACTCCCCGACATCCGTACGCCGACACGCCTGAGGCGGCCTCCCCGCGGGCGACTACCCCGGTCACGGCCCCCACGCCGAGCCGTGCCACGCCCGTCGGCAAGAACACCTGGAGCGCGGTGCACGGTCTCCCGATTACGCGCCTCCTGGCGGTTCCGCGACCGGTTCCAGCGGATAGGTCGCCGGCCAGAAGGCATCACGCCCGGGCTCGGCGAGGACCGTGGTGACCCCGGTGTCGGAATCGTGCCGGCGGAACTCCATGGTCACCACCAACCCCTCGTCGTCCTCCTCGCCCTCCTCCTGCGGGCCGACGAGGAGGACGCGCACCTGGGCGCGTCCCTCCATCCGCCACCGGAACGCAAGCGGCTCGTCCTCGCCGAAGAGGGCCGAGTACGAGCGCAGCAGGCCCGTCCCGTCGGCGGCGAACACCACCTCCTCGCCGACGAGCGCGGTCGCCGTACCCAGGGCCGAGCGCCAGCGCCCGACCGGTCCACGCTCCAGCATCAGCTCACGCCACGCGGATTCCCGCAACGCGCCACCACCCTGCCCCGCTCCGTTTGCCCTGAGTCTCTCGCACCGCCCCGGGTTCCCGACGCAGGATGCCGCCGCTGGACGGACCGAACCCGGAGACGCCGAGGCCGCCCTCACCGCCTGGCGCCGGCATGTCATGCAGGGCAAGTTCTCGCCCGCCTCGATCAACCAGGCGCTGGCCGCGGTCAAACTCCTGTATGCCCAGAGCGGGCTGCGCGTCGACGTCAAGCCCGCCCGGCTGCCTGAGCGGCGGCCTGCCGCTGCTGGGGCGCAGCCATGGCTGGGCGGCCGACCGGGTGCGGGCCATGGATGTGGTGACCGCGGACGGACGCCTGCGTCACGTCACCCCGGACGGTGAGCCCGACCTGTATGGCGCTGCTCGGCGGACGTGACAACTTCGGCATCGTCACCGGCATGGAGTTCGACCTGGTCCCGGTGCGTTCCCCGACGACCCACGGCTGCCCGAGCCGATGCGCGGCCGCCACGTCTATCACGTGCGCATAGCCTTCACCGGATCGCCCGAGGAGGGCGAACGCCTCGTCCAGCCGCTGCGCCTGATCGGGCCGCGGCTGATGGAGACGCTGGCGGACCTGCCGTACAGCCGGAGTTCCTCGATTCACGACGACCCGCCCATCGCCATGCCGTGGGCCGCCGACAGCGCCATGCTCACCGACCTGGACGGCAAGGCGATCCACACACTTCTCAGCCACGTCGCGCCGGATGCGCCACTGCCCGCGATCATCGAACTGCGTCATTTGGGCGGCGCACTGGCCGAACCGCCCGCCCACGTCAACGCCGTCGGACATCGAGACGCCGCGTACATGCTCGCGGTTCTCACCCCGCTGATCGGGACCGATGTCGCGGCGGCCCATCGCTTCCTCGACCTCCTGTTCCACGACCTTGAGCCCTGGGCGGCGGGCCGGTTCGTCAACTTCATGGGTCACGGTGACAACGCCGATCACGCTCGGGTCCGCACTGCCTACGAGCCGCACGACCATGAACGGCTGGCCGCGCGGTCAGGTGGTAGTAGGCCGGCGCGGTGGGTTCGGCGGCGTCGCGGCTCAGTCGCTTCGTCTCATACACGGTCAGGATGACGCGGCAGTGCGGGGCGTGCGCCTTGATCTGCCGGGCCGGCGCGAGTGCCGCCTCGAACCGCGGACGCACCTTCACCCGGGTCGAGATCTTCTCGGAGAAGATTTTCTCGCGACCGATCCCGTGCGCGGCCAGCGCGTCGAGCTGCGACCGCAGTTCCTGGTGAAGGCGGAGCAGCGGGCGTAGGCCGACGGTTCATCGTCATTGCGCGGGGACGAGGTGCTTATGTGGGTGACGGCTTCCATTCCCGTCTGAGCAGCCCGTATACCCATGAGTCGGATATATCCCCGTTCACGATGCAGTCTTCGCGCAGGGTTCCTTCCCGGATGAATCCGACCTTCTCCAGGACTCGAGCAGAGGCCATGTTTCGCGTATCGGCCTCGGCCTGAACTCGGTTGAGGTCCAGGGTGTCGAAGGCCCACCGCAGCAAGGCCTGCGCGGCTTCCGTCGCATAGCCGTGCCCCCACATCGCCTCGCTGAGGCAGTAGCCCAGTGAGGCACTGCGGTAGTCCGGGTTCCATGAGGTCAGACCGCACCAGCCGACGTAGGCCCCGTCGCAGGCGCGGTCGATGGCCACTCGTGCTCCGGTGCCTTCTTCCGCCATCTTGTGGCACATCATGATGAATCGGTCGGAGCGGGCCGGTTCGGTCCACGGAGGGGAGTCCCAGTAGCGCATCACGTGGGTGTTGCTGTGCAGGGTGTAGAGGGCGTCCGCGTCGGCGTTGGTGAAGGGGCGCAAGCGCAGGCGGTCAGTGTGCAGCTCGGGGGTTGGCAAGGTCATGCGCATCATTCTTGTGTTCTCGGGGATGGGCGGACACTGAATATCCGGCGGTTCACGCTCCCCGCCCGGCCTCGGAGCTCGTCGGGGATGAGGCGTTGGGCCGCCTGGCACAGCGCCCTGGCCGCCGTCCCAGTCGGGGTCACCGCCCTGCGTCAGCGCTTTTCGTAGGGGGCTATTGAACTTAGGTCTATGCCATCCGGCCGCAAGTGCCAGGAGCGGTTCATCCAGGAGAACGATGAGGGACCGCCTCGCCGCGGCGAGTCTCGAAGGAGTACTCCCTGACACCAGTTGAGAGGCACCTGTGCTCAGAAGACTCGCGGTTGCGGCCGGCCTGCTGGCGGCGACCATGGTGGCCGTCCCTCATACTGCCACGGCAACGGCGCGCGCCGGCGCGGATCCCGTGCGGGCCGCACTGGACAAGGCGTTCGCCGAGGCGACCGGCGGCGCGGACGGCCCGGGCGTCCAGGCCGTGGCGATGCGGAACGGGAAGGTCATCTGGTCGGCGAGGACCGGCCGGGCGGTGGACGACCCGCCCGCCCCGGTGACCGGCCGGACGCTGTTCAGCCTGGCCAGCTTCGGCAAGCTCATCCTGGGCGCCTACGCCCTCCACCTGGCCGACAAGGGCACCCTCGCCCTCGACCGGCCCATCTCTGCCCACATCGGGACCAAGCTGCCCGGCGCGAACGTGGTCACGCCGCGGATGCTGCTCACGCACACCTCGGGCTACCCGGACCTGTACACCCATCCCAGCACCGCGCCCCTGCTGCCGCAGGGCGCCGAGTACGACCCGAACCGGCCGTTCACGTTCGCCATGCTCGCGCCCGGCGTGAGCGAGCCGGTCAAGCCGGGCAGCCGCTACGAGTACTCCAACACCGGGTTCATCATCCTGGCCCACGTGCTGACCGAGATCGCCGGCGGCGAGAAGGCGCTGGAACGAGACGTGCGGCGCTTCCTCGCCAGGGCGGGCGAGCGAGGCGAGCACCTCACCGGCGAGCGCGCGCCGCGTCATCGCCCCCGCTTCGCGCACGGCTACATCGACGACGGTGGCGGCAAGCTCATTGACTACTTCACCGCCTACGGGGCCACCGGCGTCCCCACCGACGTGTACGGCCTGCCGTTCGGCGACGGCATGTTCGCCGGCACCGCCTTCGGGGCCGCCCGCTTCCTGGACGCGCTGTTCACCGGCCGCCGCCTCCTGCGCCCGGCCACTCTCGACGCCATGATCAAGCCGACCGCCCTGTCGGTCGCCGCCGGCCAGCCGTACGGCATGGCCGCCCTCAGCTTCGACCACGGCGGCCGCACGTGGAAGGGCCACGCCGGCGCCTATGGCGGCTTCACCTCCCTGGGCGCCACCGACCGGGCCGGCGGGGTCACGATCGCCGTGGTCGCCAACCGGCTGGCCACGACCGGAAACGCCCAGCAGGCCTGGGCGAAGCTGGCCAAGGCCTACGCCGACGCCCGGTAACTCACCTTTGGTCCCGCGGGAAGACGGGGAACTTAGGGTCGTATGGCCGTCCCCTCCGCATCAAGCCGTGGGCCGCAGGTGCTGCCGAGCCCATTCCCCGAAGCTGGTGAGCGAAAGGCCGAGGTCTCTGGCGTACTGCGGGCGGGCCGGCTGGCCGGCCACGTTCATCCACTCGTGTGAGGTGCCCATCGCCGGCATTCCGGCGGCGAGGGCCTGCTCCTCGGTCATGTCCGGTGCCGACAGGTGCGTGCCCAGCGCGTGGGAGAGAACCTCGGCGATCTCCGTCATCGACAGGTACTCACTTGCCAGCTCCAGCTCCACCCCGTGGAACCGCTCCGGCTCGGCGATGGCCGCGGCGGCCGCCCTGCCGATGTCGTCCACCGCGGCGAGGGACAGCCGGGTGTCCGGCTTCACGACGCTCACCAGGCCGCCTTCGACGCCCCGCGGGAACAGGAAAGCCATGGACGGCAGGAAGTTCTCCATGAAGAAACCCGGCTTGAGGATCGTCCAGCGGGAGAAGCCGGCCGCGCGAACCCGGTCCTGGATCGTGCTCTTGGCTCCAAGGCTGGCGTCCAAGGAGCCCCAACGGCCTGGGACCCAGCCAGGAGTCTGGGTGTGCTGACCGGCGCCGCTGGTGGAGGTGTGCACGAACTGCGGCACTCCCGCCGCCTTCGCGCCCTCGATGAGGTTGACCGCCTGGGCCACCTCTCCGTCGAAATTGAACCCTTCGGCGGTCAGGGCGGCCATCTGAACAGAGAAGACAGCTCGTACGCCCTCGGCGGCCCGGACTACCGAATCGCGATCGTGGAGATCGCCGGTGACCAGTTCGGCGCCGAGCGTCTCGACGGCCTTGGCTCGCTCGGTGTCGGGGTAGCGCACCAGGGCGCGTACGGGAACGCCTGCGGCGAGCAGGGCACGGGCGGTGGCTCCGCCCTGCCTGCCGGTGGCGCCGCTGACCAGGACGGGTGCGGAATCTGCGGACATGGTGCTCCTCAGGGCATTAAACGGCGGGGCCCGCCGTTTTCATTGCGATACGATATGGCGACCCCCGCCACTTAGCAACTCTGGAGATGACGACATGCCCGACCGTCAGCGCGCGGACGCCCGGCGGAACTACGCGCGCATCCTCGCCGTGGCCGAGGAGGAGGTCGCCGCACACGGGGCCGACGCCTCCCTGGAACAGATCGCCCGCATCGCGGGGGTCGGCTCGGCCACCGTACGGCGCCACTTCCCGACCCGCCGGGCGTTGCTGGAAGCGGTCTCCCACCAGCGGATCGAGGCCCTGGCCGCCTGCGCCCGCGAGCTGGCAGGCAAGAGCGACAGCCGTGACGCGCTCCTGGAATGGCTCAGTGCCGTCGTCGCCTACTGCGTCGCAGCCCGAGGGCTGGCGGCGGCACTGGCCTACGACGGGGCCGAGCCCGACTCCGTACACGAGAACACCTGCTCGGCGATGATGGCAGAGGCGGGAAACCCCCTGCTGCGGCGCGCCGTGCAGGACGGGGCGGTGGCGGAAGGCATCACCGTCGCCGACCTGATCGCGCTGATCGTCGGCATCGTCCTCGCGACGGAGCACCACCCCGACCCGGCCGCCCGCGCGGACCGGCTGTTCCGACTGGCCGTGGCGGGCCTGAGCCCGCGGAGCTAAGAAGCCTGCTCGAAAGACCGTCCCCCGTCCTGCCCGCTTGATCCGAACCTGTAGGTGCCGGATCTTGTGTCAGCGGGCTTGGCCTGGGGTTTTGCTGTGTTCGATGGCTCGGGCAGGAGCGCTCTGCGGCTGCTGTACTTGATCGTTTTACGGGTATCCGGTTGGATCGCGCTGCTCGCCTGATCGCAGGCGTCCAAGGACGCGGAGATTCTGGTACTGCTGGCTGTGCCCGGCCGTCAGGGCGCTGCTCCCCGGCCGTTGTGGGTGGATCGGGCGATCCTTTCCGCGCTCGTGCGGGTCCTGCCCCGGCGCCGCCGGTATCACCTCGTTTCAGTGCGAGCGACTCCTGTCGGCTCCGAGCCTCTGGACGCCCCTCACAACAAGATCTTTAGCTGAAGAACGCCCGTTTCACGGGCGATGCTTTGCCGGTTTGCTACCGTGTTCGCGATCTTTGCACGATGCGAGAACGGGGCGTCTGTTGGGAAGTCGAGGCGTTCGCAGCGTGTCCCGCGAGGCGACGCATCGGCACTGGGGCTACTGGGCGAGCACCATCGTGACCGCGATCTTGGTGGTGGCTCTCGTGGTGGCCTACGGCTACTACCGGTCTCTGGATGCTGGCTTGAAGCGCCAGAACGTCTCCGACGCGCTGGGCAGGCAGCGCCCCCCGGAGACCGGCGCCCTGAACGTGCTGCTGATCGGATCGGACTCCCGCGAGGGCGACAACAAGAAGTACGGGGCCACCTCGCACGGCCTGGGCGAGCGCAGCGACACGCTGATGCTGCTGCACGTCTCGCCGGATCGGGACAAGGTGACGATCGTCAGCTTCCCCCGCGATCTCATGGTGATCATCCCGGCCTGTCAGAACGCGGCCGGCGCCCCCATCGCCTCCGGCCTGAGGCAGATCAACTCCGCTTTCAACGACGGCGGGGTGGTGTGCGCGATGCGCACGGTCGAGGCGACGACCAAGCTGCGGCTCAACCACTTCGTCAAGGTCGACTTCACGGGTTTCAAAGGCATCATCGACGCCCTGGGCGGCATTTCGGTCTGCCTGCCCAAGCCGGTCAACGACCCCAAGGCCAAGCTGGTGCTGGCCGCGGGCAACCACGTGGTCAACGGGGAACAGGCGCTCGGCTACGTCCGGGCCCGCTACTCGATGGGAGATGGCAGTGACCTGTCGCGCATCAACCGGCAGCAGATCTTCCTCTCGCAGGTGATGAAGAAGGTCACCGATGGCGGCCTGTTCACCGATCCCGCCAAACTCAACAGTTTTCTCCAGGCCGCCATCGCTGCGGTCACGGTGGATGACCAGCTGTCGCTGGAGCGCATGCTGGAGATCGCCCGAAGCATGCAGGGGATCACGGCCACCCAGCTCAAGGGCGTCACCGTACCCGTCCAGGCCTACCCCGCAGACAAGAACAGGGTCCAACTGGCTCAGCCGGCGGCCGACGACTTCTTCACCCGCTTGCGCAACGACGTCGAAACCAGCAAAGTGGCGGGTCCCAACCCGTCGGCATCAGCCAACCCGCAAGTGAAGATCCCGAACAACAAGGTCCGCGTTCAGGTGTTGAACGGCTCCAGCCAGGTCGGGCTGGCCAAGAAGGTCGCCGACGAACTGGCGGCCCAGGGATTCGTCGTGACCGAGACGGGCAACGCCCCGGCGGCAGCCGTCACCCAGGTGCGCTACGCCAAACGCCAGCAGGACGGCGCCCCGTACGCCGACACGGTCGCCGGCAGGCTGAGCAAGGACAAGCGCACCCCCGTCGCGGGAAAGGTGAAGGCCGCCGGCATCGAGCCCTTCACCTCACCCAAGCCCAGCGCCACCCCCACGACCAACCCGTCGGGGCCGATCGTCCAGCTGGTGATCGGCGCCGACTGGCCGGGCGTGCGCGTGACGACCGTGATCCCCGACTCGATGAAGGACAAGACCGTGGATTCGTCCACCAACCCCTGAGGCTTTTCCAACCTGAGCGTGCAGGCCAGAGTGGATGCGCGAGGGTGGGTTGAGAGAAGAGAAGGCTCCCGGTAAGACAGCAGTCGACC
>NZ_JBITIO010000031.1:0-57272 GCF_044459065.1 Nonomuraea sp. NPDC050394
GAGCATGAGACACATACGCCATTCGTCACCACGTCAGATGCTGCTCGCATCGTTTACAGTCGCGGCTTTCGCGATCACTTCCTGCGCTGATACCGGCGTTTCACCCGCGAACCCGAAGGCAGCAAGCGACAGCGCCGCCACCCCACCATCGACGTCAGAAGTACCCGAAAACCTCAAAGGCCGCCTGGCACACCAAGGTCAACCAGTGGTCGGCGCAAAAATTCGCGTGGAAGACGCGAACGGAAAACTCATCGGCGAACCCAAAACAAACACCCAAGGCACCTGGACCCTCCAAGTACCTCACCCCGGAACCTACAAAGTCACCCTCGACCCAACCTCCCTACCCAACCACATCACCCTCCTCACCCCAGACCGCGCAACCCGCACCGTAACCGCCTACGAGGACCACGACATGACCGTCCTCTTCGCACTCACTCAGAAGAAAACCTCTTAGGGAGTTTCGACGCGCCCGATTACGAGCCATTGTCAAATAGGTCCTTGAGCACAGCCAGAGCACGCGGCCCGATCTCTTCACCGGGAAAGAACCTGTCGCAGCACTCCACTGCCTCAGCCGAAGACGTGATCCCCACCAGCGTCGCCAGGCTAAGCAGATCATCGATGTCGCGCGTCCGTGCCGCCATTGCCTTCATCGCGAACACATGCTCTGGCGACGCGGCCATCACCCTCAACCCCGGATGGTCGAAGACCCGACGCTTACCCGGATCCGGCTCTCCCGAGATATAGACACTGGCCTGCTCATTCAGCCACCACGGCGGCAAGTCGAGTTGTGCCGCCACTGCCCGCGCCTCTTCCAGTACGACACCGTGCGGCAGGAACAAGGCATCGACATCCCTTGTCACCGCACAGCGTCATGGGCCAGCGCCATCGCGGCTCCTCCGACGATGAACAGGTCCGCGACCACGCCCCGCCGCACCAGGCGTTCGCCCAGCGCCGTAAACGCCTGCTCCGATTCCGCGCGTCCGAGCAGTCCGTCTGACGTCATGCTGCCTCCAGGTCGCTGCCGGCAAGAAACACGCCGTGCTTGCGGAACGCCGCCGGCGCCCACACAAGTGCCTCAGCCCGCTTCGACGGAAGCTCAGAGACGAACCATGGTGTCCGCAGGACCCGCGACACCGTCCATTCCGGCGGAGCCGCGTCGTGTCGAGCCGCCAGGTGCTCAGCCAATGCGGCCAGCAGGACATCCCAGCGCTCGTCCCCAACCGGTTCGGGTTCCTCCCGCAGCAGCGGCAACTGGCGCTCCGATTCCTCCCACCGGTACTCCTCAAGAAACTCCCATACGAGTTTCCAGCGGACCCGGTCGTCCTCGGCGGCCACGAGCCGGGCGCCGAGTTCGGTCATGGTCATGGGCAGGTACGCCACCAGTGCGCCTCCTCCGCCGAGATGTACGCAGACTCACCAGCGAGTCTATGGCTCCGGGCCGCAGCCATCATGCCCTGCGCCGCTTCTTCCCCCGCCCGGCCAAATGTGCTGTCGATCGCCTGCGGCGACTGAATACCGAGCGGCAGCTCGTGTCCAGCCTGCTGTGCCTGGGCTTGCCCCCTTGAGGAAGGCGCCTGAGCGAAGCGAAGTCCTACAGGGGTCGGGCCCCCGGCCCGACTGGAGGAACGCGGGAGCGAAGCGACCACGTTTGTGGCGGGGCGGGCATCAGCTGGTCAACACTCCAGCTGGGCAACGGGCGGGCCTGGAAAAGCGTCTGAGCGACAGCGAAGTCCTTTGGCCTTGGGAAGGGCGCCTGAGCGAAGCGAAGTCCTTGCCCTTTAGGAGCGCAGCATCGGGGGGTGGAGGAGTTCGGCTGGGCCGCGTTTGTAGAGTTTGGCCGGGCGGCCGCCGTCCCGGGTGGTGGTGGCGCCGGTTTCCACCAGGAAGCCTTCCGCCTTGGTGACCTTTCTGTGGAAGTTGCGGGGGTCCAGGAGTCTGCCCCACACGATCTCGTACACCCGTCTCAGGTCCGCCACCGTGAACTCCGGTGGGCAGAAGGCCGCGCCCAGCGACGTGTACTCCAGCTTCGCCCGTGCCCGTTCGATGGCGTCCAGCATGATGCGCCGGTGGTCGAAGGCCATCACGGTCAGTTCGGCCGCCGGGATCCACGCCATGTGCGCCTTCTCGGAGGCGGGCAGGTCGGGGGCCAGTCCCAGATAGGCCACGCTCAGCACACGCTGTCTCGGGTCCCGGTCGGGGTAGCCGTACGTCTGCAGCTGCTCCAGGTGCACGGGCGCGCCGGGCAGGCCCGCCCGTTCGGCCAGGATGCGGCGGGCCGCGTCCGGCAGGTCCTCGTCGAGCTGGATGAAGCCACCTGACAACGACCACCGCCGGAGAAAGGGCGGGTTGTCCCGGCGCCAGACCAGCGCGCTCAATGCCTGGCAGCGCACCGTGAGCACGACCAGGTCCACGCTCACCGGGACGCTCGGCACCATGCTCCGCACGTTACACGCTGATCCGGACCCGAAGCGGTTCCGTCGCCGCCTGTCCGGAGGGGAGCTTCACCCCGATGCGGATCCATTCGCCGGGCGGCACCTGCGACCAGTCGAAGGGTACCCACGCGGTCTGCAGACCTTTGGCGAGGCTGGGGTCCTGGGGAGCCTTGTCCAGCCAGCCCACGCCCGCGATGTCGAGGTCCTTGGTGCCGCCGCTCCATTCGACGGTGACGCTGCCGCCTTCGAGGTTGTAGCCGCGTACCTCCATGCCGTCCTGGATGTCGCGGTTGCGGCGGATGGCGTCCACGACGATGGGGCGGGCGTAGTCCTTGATGATCTCCTTCTCCAGGGAAGGGTCGCCGCAGGTCATGTAGTCGCTCCACATGTAGGAGACGACCTTCTGCACGTAGCGGCCGGCCATGGTCACGGCCTGGTCGAGGCGCTTCTTGTCGGTCTTGCCGCGGGTGCCCTGGGGTGTGCAGGGCTGGTCGCCGGAGGGTTCGAAGGCTTCGACGTTGGCCCAGAGGTCCACCTTGAAGCCTTCCGCGAGCATCTGCTCGCGGGCGATGGACATCTCGCGGTAGTAGTCGCGGGTGGAGCCGTGGTAGGTGTCGCCGTACGTGCTCTCGCCCACGAGCGGCCGCAGGCGGGGGTCGACCTCGTCGCCGCGCTGGTCGGGCCAGAAGAGGCCGACCTTGCCGGTGCCCCGGCTGTCCTGCGGGGCGATGATGCCGACGCCGGTCCTGGCCAGTGCCTTGAACGCCTCGGCCACCTGCAGCGGTGTCTGGCCGAAACCGACCCGCTTCCTGGCGTCCATGTAAGGGCTGATCAGGATGGGCTTGTCGGGAAGCTCCTGTTCGACGATCTCGTGCTGGTCGGCGTACACGTGGAGCGTGGGGTTGCTGGTGAGCGTGGCGCCCATCTGTACTTCGAAGGGCTGGTAGACGCCGCCGAGTGCGGCGCGGCCGTCGAAGCGGGCGCCGTAGTCCTGCAGGATGCGGCGGGTGAGCGTGGTCAGGGCACCGATGTGGGCGGGGTTGGCCCTGGTCGGGGTCTTCTGGTCGCGGGGGGCCAGCGGCAGCGCGGGGAAGACCCGGACGCCGAACTGGTCGCCCAGCTTGAGTAGCTGGGTGAGGCTGTCCATCTCGGACGCGGCGATAAGGATGAGGTCGTACTTGCCGGCCCCGTCGAAGTTGCAGCTCGCGTCGTCGGAGCCGTCCATGGGCGCGATGAGGCGGAAGTAGACGCGCTTGCCGACCTTGATGGTCCGTTCCACGTCGGTGCAGCGGAAAATGCTCGTGCTGTACGACTCGTCGGTCCGGTAGACGAAGGTCCTGGCGATGCGGTTGCCCGGGTTGAACTTCTTGAGGTCGTCGTCCGCCGCCTGCCGGCAGGTCCTGCCGTTCTCGACGCAGTCGGCGTAGAGGTCGTCGACCTGGTTGTTGTCGCGGCGCAGGATGCGTCCCTGGTCGTCGATCGGCCGGTACTGCATGCCGTACCCGATCCTGATGACGGTGTCGCCGCCGACCCGGTGGATCTCCTGGAACTGGTGGCGCCAGGTGCACGGGTTCGACTTCGGCATGATCCAGTAGCCGGTGACGGCGTAGGTGTACTTCTCGTCGGTGTCGAAGGTGCCGCACGGGTCGCTGAACTCGGTGACCTGTGGCGTCGGCTGTTCCTTGGTGGGGCTCGCGACCGGCTTGCTGCTGGTCTTGATCGGTTTCTCCGAGGAGGAGGGCAGCACGATGACCACAGCCGCTACCGCGGCGAGGACCGCTACGCCCAGGAGGACGAGGAGCCAGCGCACGTTCAGGAACCTACCGCCCTCGTGATGTGCCGGAAATAAACAGCCAGAGCTACTTCTTCACCCCGGCCCACGCCTCAAGCTGGGCCACGAACCGCTTGGCGGAGTTCGGCCAATGGTGGTTGGCACGGGCCGCCGCGTAGCCGCGGGCGCCCTGGCCCTGCCGTTCGCGCACGTCGTCGCGGAGCGTCAGCACCGCCTGGGCCACGGCCTTGGGATCCTGCCACGGTACGACGACGCCGCTGTCGTATCGCTCCACCAGCTCCACCGCGCGCGGCGACGGGGTGGTGATCACGGGGATGCCGTGCGCCATGTACTCCACGATCTTCGTGGGCATGGAGTGGCGGTAGTTGGGCTCGTCGTGGAGCAGCGAGAGCCCGGCCAGAGCGCCGTCGAGCCGCTTGAGCGCCTCGTCGTTGGGCATGAAGTCGCGCCATTCGAGCACGCCTTCCGCCACGGCCTCGTTGAGCATGGGACGGCTCTGCGGGTCGGCGTAGCCGATCAGCTCGACCGACACCTTGTACGGCTGCAGGATGCGGGCCACCTCGACCGCCTCGCGTACGCCGCGTGCCCACGACAGCCAGCCGAGGTAGACGACCCGGTCGCCGCCCGGGGCGGTGACGGTGTCGGGCACCCATGTCTCGTTGGGCACGATCAGGTGGGCGTGCTTGAACCGGCCCGCGTACGCGGTCTCGGCCAGCAGCAGGTGAAGGTGACGCTCCGCCGTACCCTCGAGGAGCCTGGCGAAGAAGCGGACCGGCGGGCGCAGGAACGACGGCAGCCAGTGCTTGAGCGAGAGCGTCGCCGGCGTGTCCTCGTGCACGTCCCAGACCACGGGCGGGCGCTTGCGCACGCCCCAGACCGCGAACAGCAGTTCGGGGTCGTGGATCAGCACCAGGTCAACCTTGGCCCGCATCCGCTTGAACAGCTTGCGGGCCGCGAGCACGGCCGAGATCCGCTTGCGCTCGGCGGCGCGCGGCAGGTCGACGCTGTTCACCCAGGAGCGGGGAACGACTCCGCGCGCCGTGTACGGCGCGGCGTACGTGACCTCATGACCGGCATCGACGAGCGCACGGATCTGCCGGTGCAGGATCCTGGCGTCCTCGGGGTGATGCACCACCGTCATGACGAGCACGTGCACTGCGCGCAGCCTCCGTCGCTACAGCCGCTCGACGCGTTCACCCTCGGTGAGCACACCGCGGGTGTCCAGCACGAGCCGGGCCTTCTCCTCGATCATCCCGAGGTCGAAAGCGGCGTGCTTCTGCAGCAGCAGGGTCACGTCCGCCTCCACTACGGCCTGGGCCAGATCCTCCTCACGCGGCACCGGAGTGCCGTCCACGAGCCATTCCTTGACGTGCGGGTCGACGTAGGAGAGGTCGGCGCCCAGTTCCAGCAGGGCCCTCGCCACCGGCAAGGCCGGCGTCTCCCGCTCGTCGGCGATGTCTTCCTTGTAGGTCACGCCAAGCATGACGACCTTGGCGCCGTTGACGGCCTTCTTATGCCGATTCAGCAGGCGTTGCGCGCGGGCCACCACGTAGGACGGCATCCGCTCGTTGATCTCCTGGGCCAGCTCGACGAACCGGAAGGGGTAGCCGAGCTTGCGTACCGTGTACGAAAGGTAGGACGGGTCGACGGGGATGCAGTGCCCGCCGACGCCCGGTCCCGGCAGGAACTTCTGGAATCCGAACGGCTTGGTGGCCGCCGCCTCGATGGCTTCCCAGAGGTTGATGCCGAGTTCGTCGCAGAAGATCGCCATCTCGTTGACGAGGGCGATGTTGACGTGCCGGTAGGTGTTCTCGAGCAGCTTGGCCATCTCGGCCTCGCGGGTGCCGCTGACGGGCACGACCTGCTCGATGAACTGCGCGTAGAACGCGGCGGCGCGGTCGCGGCACGGCGTGGTGTAGCCGCCGACGACCTTCGGGGTGTTCCGCAGGCCGAACTTGGGGTTGCCCGGGTCGATGCGCTCGGGCGAGAAGGCCAGGTGGAAGTCCTGACCGGCGATGAGACCCGAGGTTTCGAGCAGCGGGCGGGCCACGTTGTCGGTGGTGCCCGGGTAGGTCGTGGACTCGAGCACGACGAGCGTGCCCTTGGTGAGGTTGCGCGCGACCGTGCCGGTGGCGCCTTCGACCGCGGACAGGTCCGGGCGGTGGTCCTCGTCCAGCGGGGTGGGCACGCAGATGACGATGGTGTTGCTCTTGGCCAGCACGGACTCGTCGAGCGTGGCGCTGAAGCCGTTGTCCAGCATGTGCTCGAGATCGGCGTCCGTCAGGTCATCGATGTAGGACTGACCGGCGTTGAGCGCGTCGACCTTGCGGGGGTCGACGTCGACGCCGACGACCCGCAGTCCAGCCGCCACGGCTTCCTTGGCCAGTGGCATGCCGACGTATCCCAGGCCGATGACAGCCAAGTCGATTTCTGTCACAGCTGTACCTTGGCGAGCCGGAAACAACACTTCATGGTCGCAAAGGTTATCTCAAGTCCACTCAGCTCACGCCTAATGCGAGCGAACCCGTCACAACCGGCAGGCAAATCCCGGGTCATCGTTCGTCTAGGGATCGGTAGAGCGTTCGATAAGTCTCGGCAACGCGGCTCCAGGTCCGCTTGGCGGCCACTTCAGCCCGTCCCGCCTCACCCATCTCAGCACGTCTGGCGGGGTCCTCGCGGAGTGCGGCCAGCGCCTTCGCGAGCTCTTCCGGGTCTCCGGGCGGCACGAGCAGACCGGCGCCGTCCGAGCCGACAAGCTCCGACAGAGCAGGCAAATCACTGAGGACGACGGGCTTCCCGAGCGCCATCGCCTCGACGGGTTTCAATGGCGTAACGAGTCGGCAAACCCGCAGGTCCTCCCGAGGACAGACGAAGATGTCGATCGCCGCCTGAGCTTTCAGCGCTTCTTCAGGATCGACCCGTCCGGGCAGGATCGCGCTGTCCAGGCGCAGCTCCTTGACCAGTTCGAGGAGGTTCTCCCGCTCGCTGCCGTCGCCGACGATCAGCGCGCGCACCGGAGTGCCCTGGTCGCGCAGGTACGCCGCCGCCCGCAGAAGAGTGGCGAAGCCCTCATAACCGACGATGCTGGAGACCGAGCCGACCACGATCTCGCCGTCGGCGATCCCCATGTCCCGGCGGAACGCGCCGCCGTCGTAGGAGACGCTCAGCAGTGAGTCGTCCACGGCGTTGGGCGCCAGGTAGATGTTCTCGCGCGGCACCCCGCGCTCGACGATCTCGGTGGCCATCGTCTCGGCGAGCGTGACGACGGCGTCGGCCTCGCGCATGAGGAACGCCTCGCGCTCGCGCTGCAACACCGCGCGCTGGCTGCCGGTACGCACGTCGGGGTCACGCGAGACCCAGGTCTCCTCCAGGAACCCGCGTACCTCGTAGACGAAGGGCGTGCCCGTCCGCTGACGTACGGCGTGGGCCACCGAGCCGTTGCGATGGTCGGTCGCCGCGTGCAGAACCTGGGGCCGCAACTTTTCGACCAGCCCGGTTACCTCGTCGGCGCCCCTGATGATCCGCCCGGTGGTCTCGAAGGGCATCTCGCCCCGCCCGTCCGGCAGAAGCCGGTAGTACGGGATGCCGTCGACCTCCTCGAACGGCGTCGCGTCCGCGTGTCCCTGCAGCATCGGCCAGCCCCAGCTGGTCACGACGTGCGGGTCGAGCCCGGCGGCCTTCTGCGCGGTGACGATGCGGTGGGTGCGCACGGTGTATCCGGCCTGCGTGTACGGCAGGGCGTTGGTGACGCAGTGCAGCACCCGCCCGGCGACCCGTACCCCGATCGCCACGGCCGGCTTCGGCGGGATCGGATCGGGGCTGATCGCGGCCAGCTCGCCCCGGTAGTAGGCGGCCCTGCGCTTGACGAAGGGGTATTTGACGTGGGGGTCGAGCACCTGGGCTGCTTCGGTGATCCGGCCGGCGTCCCAGTGCTCCTTTGCCTCGTTCCACGGGGCCTGGACCGCGCGCATGCTGATCTTCCGCACCGCCCAGCGCACCTTGCGGGCGGCGGGCCAGGCGACCTTGCCCACGATGGGACGCAGCACCGGCGGAAGCGCGTCCGCGGCGGCCTGGGCGACCCGCACCGGATCCGACTTCACCTTCGTCACGACGACGCGGGACACGATGATCGGGTGCTGGACGAAGCCCTTGAGTAGTCCGCCGACGCCCGCTCGGGCCGACTTGGCGGAAACCTTGCGTCTGGCGTCGGATACCACGCGGTGACCGTACCATAGGCAACGTTTTTCCCTGGTCGCTCTAATTTCCGCAGGTTCACGATGAAAGGCGAGGTCAATGAGGGAGAACCCCCTGGTCCTTCACGTTCTGGGCGCCCGGCCCAACTTCGTGAAGGCCGCCCCGGTGGTCCGAGCACTCGGCGAACTCGGTGTGCGTCAGGGCATCATCCACACAGGTCAGCACTACGACGAGTTGATGTCTGACGTCTTCTTCCGCGACCTCGCGCTGCCCGACCCGCTCGCGAACCTGGCCGTCGGCTCCGGCACCCACGCCAAGCAGACCGCGGCGCTCCTGATCGGCCTCGAAGAGGTCTTCACCGAGCACGATCCCGACCTGGTCGTGGTCTACGGCGACGTCAACTCCACGCTGGCCGCGATCCTGGTGGCGGCCAAGCTCGGCATCAAGACCGCGCACGTCGAGGCGGGCCTGCGCTCGTTCGACCGCGGCATGCCGGAGGAGGTCAACAGGATCGTCACCGACTCGCTGTCGGACCTGCTGTTCACCACCTCGCCGGACGCGCTGCAGTTCCTCGCGCGCGAGGGCGTCGCGCCGGAGAAAGTGCACTTCGTCGGCAATCCGATGATCGACAGTCTCTTCTCCGCGCTGCCCGCGCTGGACCCCGCGCCGATCGTGGCGCGGCTGGGTCTGCCGGAGCGCTACGCCGTGGCGACGCTGCACCGCCCGGCCAACGTCGACAGCCCGGCCGCCGCCAAGGAGCTGGTCGACTCCGTTCTGTCCGTGGCCGAGCGCATCCCGCTCGTCGTGCCGATCCACCCGCGCGGGCGTACCCGGCTGGCCGAGGCCGGTCTCGTGGACGGCCCGGCGGTCAAGGTCGTGGACCCGCTCGGCTACGTCGAGTTCCTCTCGCTGGTACGCGGGGCCGCGCTGGTCGTCACCGACTCGGGCGGCGTGCAGGAGGAGACGACCATGCTCGGCGTCCCGTGCCTGACCGTGCGGCCCAACACCGAGCGCCCGGTCACCATCACCCACGGCACCAACCGCCTGGTCACCCCGGCCTCGCTGCCGGCCGCCGCGGACAAGGCGCTGGCCGACGGCGCGGCGACGCCCTCGGGCGAGCTGCCGCCCCTGTGGGACGGCGCCGCCGGCCCGCGGATCGCCCGGGTCGTGGCCGCGTGGCTGAAGGGGGACAACCTGTCTCCGGCCGCGCAGGGCACTCGGGGCGAATAACCCCACAAACCCGGACAAGGGGTACGGCGCAGCCGTACCATCGACTGACCCCGCGAAGCGATAGGCGAGCACCATGGCCGAAACCCCAGAAGAGCCGACCTACCAGCGGCTCGGTCCCGTCAACTGGCTCCCGGAGGAGCGCAAGCTCGTCGAGCGTTACGAGGCCGACATCAGGGAGCTGCGGCGACGGCTGGAGATCGCCGAGGCCAAGGCCGCCTACGCCGGATGGAAGCTGGAGGCCACGCAGGCCAAGCGGACGTTCAAGCTGGGTGAGGCCCTCGGCGCCAAGAGCCCGGGGCAGATCATCAAGGCCGTCCGCTCGCACGACAAGGCGCCCAAGGCGCCCGAGCAGGCGGTGACCGAGATCATCGAGCAGGCGGGCAAGCGGCCGCCGCTGGTCGACGTGCCCGCGATCAAGTGGCCGGCGGGCCCGGTGAACCGCCCCGATCTGCGCGTGGCCGTGATCCTGGACGACTTCTCCCGGATGGCCTTCCGCTACGAGTGGGACCAGATCGAGTTCGGGCTCAAGGACTGGCCGGAGATCTTCGCCGAGAAGCGGCCCGACCTGCTGTTCTGCGAGTCGGCCTGGCACGGCAACCAGGGCCGCTGGCGCTACCAGATGACCGGCACCAACGCTCCCAAGGACCCGCTGCGGGACCTGGTGGCCTGGTGCAAACAGGAGGGCATCCCCACGGTCTTCTGGAACAAGGAGGACCCGCCGAACTTCGACTTCTTCATCGACACGGCCAAGCTGTTCGACTACGTGTTCACCTGCGACGGCGACATGCTGCCGAAATATCGGGAAACACTGGGACACGACCGGGTGGACGTGCTGCAGTTCGCCGCCCAGCCCCGCGTGCACAACCCGATCCAGCAGAAGCAGGGCCGCCTGCACGACGTGGTCTTCGCCGGCATGTACTTCCGCGACAAGCACCCCGAGCGCCGCGAGCAGATGGAGACCGTCCTCGACCCGGTACGCGAGCTGGGCCTGCACATCTTCGCCCGCAACGGCGAGGTGGACGAGAAGTACGCCTGGCCGGAGAAGTACCGCCCGCACATCGTCGGCGAGCTCCCCTACGACCAGATGCTGGCCGCGTACCGCATGTACAAGGTCTTCCTCAACGTCAACTCCGTGCTCGACTCCCCGACCATGTGCGCGCGCCGCGTCTTCGAGCTGTCGGCCTGCTCCACCCCGGTCGTCACCGGCTGGTCGCGCGCGATCGAGGAGACGTTCGGCGAGCTGATCCCGATCGCCCGCGAGCCGATCGAGTCCTACAACCAGGTGCTGCACCTCGTCAACAGCCCCGAGTTGCGCGCCCGCATGGGCCACCTGGCCATGCGCGAGGTGTTCGACAAGCACCTGTTCTCCCACCGCGTCGACCAGATCCTGCGGCTGCTGGGCCGCCCGGTCAGCGCCGGCGAGCGCTCGATCTCGGTCGTGCTGCCCACCAACCGCGCCTCCCAGATCGAGCACGCGATCTCCTCGGTGGCCAAGCAGATCCACCGCCCGCTGCAGCTCGTGATGGTGCTGCACGGCCTCGACATCGACCCCGTCGTCGTGGCCGACAAGGCGCGCATGGCGGGCATCAGCGACGTGACCGTGCTGCCGGCCGCCGCGGAGCTGTCGCTCGGCGCGTGCATGAACCTCGGCATCGCGGCCGCCGAGGGCGAGCTGATCGCCAAGATGGACGACGACAACCTGTACGGCGAGCACTACCTGTCCGACCTGGCCCGCGCCTTCGACTACACCGACGCCCAGCTCGTCGGCAAGGGCGCGCACTACAGCTACTTCGAGGGCTCCAACACCACGATGCTCCGCCTGCCCGGCCTGGAGCACCGCTACTCCTTCCTGGTCCAGGGCGGCACGTTCCTCGGCAAGGCCGAGATGTTCCGCGCCTACCCCTTCGCCGACATCACCCGCGGCGAGGACACCCACCTGGTCCGCCGCCTGAAGGAGGACGGAGTCAAGATCTACTCGGCCGACCGCTTCAACTTCGTCTACTGGCGCAGCGCGGACGCCAGCATGCACACCTGGCAGGCCGACCACATCAAGCTGACCCGCAACGCCCAGTTCTCCTTCGTCGGCCACCCCGGCCCGCACGTGCTCATCTGAGCACCGCGCGGATCATCACCGCCAGACAGAACACCCCGAGCACCAGCCCCCACACCACGTCGGTGACGTAGTGCATGCCCCGGTAGAGCCGGGAGGCCGCCACGATCAGCGGCAGCCCGGCGCCCATCGCCCAGACCAGCCCGGTCAGCACCCGGTGCCCGTGCAGATGGATCGCCAGCAGGACGGCCAGGCCGCCGTAGAAGCAGACGGCGGCGCTGACGTGCCCGGACGGCCAGCTGCTCGTCGGCGGCGCGGCGTCCAGGTGCGCCACCGGCGGACGGCTCCTGGCCACGAGCGCGCTGGTCGCCAGGAACACCAGCGACTGCGACCACACCGCCGCGACCAGGAACACCGACTCCCGCCAGCGACCCAGCGCCAGCCGGAACCCGATCGCCGCCAGCGCGGTGAGCACCACGATGACGGGGGTGTCGGACAGGCTGCTGCCGATGTGGGTGGCCTGATTCAGGAGCGGCACGCGCTCGGCGGCGATGTCCGCCATGACGCCCGGCTCTGCCCAGTCGGAACGCTCGACCAGTTCCCCCAGCGCGAACGTCGCCGCCGTCATCAGCAACAGCCACACGACGGCGGGCCATAACCGGTCGATGATGTCACGCACGTCGCGCCACCTCCGGTTCCACGCCTTCTACCAGCGGTTCGGCGGGCTCCTTGCCCATGTCGCGGCGCCAGCCCTCGAAGGCCGCCGTCGTGGCGGCGATCACCAGCAGTCCGAGCAGCACCCCGCCCACCGCGTCGCTGACCCAGTGCACGCCGAGCGCCACGCGCGTGGCGGCCACCGACACCGCGAGGAACGCCGCGATCCCCCACGCCAGCACCTTGCCCGCCCCGCGCAGCCGGGGCAGGAGAAGCAGCACGAGCACCCCGGCGCCGAGCGTGGCGGTCAGCGCGTGCCCGGAGGGGAACGCCTCGCCGGGCGCGGTCGAGACCGGGTCGGGCAGTTCCGGCCTGATCCGGCCGACGACGATCTTCAGCAGCAGGCCGAGCACCCCGCCCGCGGTGATCGTGACCATCGCCCAGACCGCCGGCCGGGAGGCGCCCTGCCAGGCCAGCCACGCCGCGACCGCGATCACCGCCAGCCGCCACGGCCAGGGACCGAACACGTCCGTCCAGGTCAGCATCCACCGGGTCAGCTCCGGGTTGGCCGTGGCGACGGCGTGCATGCCGTACGCGGTCTCGCGGTCGAGCTGCCACAGCGGCGGAAAAGCCGCCTCGACCAGAAGCGTGAGCGCGGCGAAGAGCGCACCCGCGCAGAGGGCGACGACGACGGCGAGCGTGAGCCTGAGACCGAAGCGGGGCATCAGAAGTCCTTGGTACGGCGCAGCCGCGGCGGCCGGCCATCCGGGTCGACGACGAGACGGTAGAGGGGCATCGCCAGCGCCTTGCTCACCCGCCCCAGCTCAGGACGGCCATGGCGGCGCAGGCGGCCGGGCGGGCGGGGGCCGCGCCGGTCGTTCTCGTGCCAGGCGTCCAGCCGCGCGGCGGACTCGGCGAACGCCTCGAAGGCCGCCTTCGGATCGCACAGGTCAAGGACGTCGTCCTCGTCGCGGTCCAGGTGCTCGGCGGCCAGCGTGAGACGCAGGTCGCGGGCGAAGCGCCGCGCGCCGGCGGGCGGGCGCGGATCGGGCTCCTCGTCGACCACCGCGCAGCTCAGCTCGGAGTCGAACGTCCAGGAGCGCAGGTTGACGTTGTCGGAGCCGATCGTGGCCCAGACGTCGTCCACCACGCAGACCTTCGCGTGCACGTAGACGGGCGTGCCCTCGTGGTTCTCCAGGTCGTAGATGGCGATGCGGCCGCCCCCGGCGCGCGTCAGCCGGTCCAGCGCCTCCGCGCGGCCGATCAGGCTGGCCGGGCCCGCCAGCCAGCCGTCCTGGTCGGGGTGGCGTGGCACCACGATGATCATGTGAAGGCCGGGTTCGCGCTCCAGCGCCTCGGCGAACGGCTCGATGACCTCCGTGGACCACAGGTACTGGTCCTCCAGGTAGACCAGCGAACGGGCGCGGGCCAGGACCTTGAGGTAGGCCCGCGCCACGCTGCGCTCGCCCTCCGGCGCGAACGGCAGAGCCTTGCGCAGATGCGGGTAGGTCCGCAGCAGTTGCACCGCGTGGGTGCCCGCGGGCTCCGGCGGCGGGCCCGGCTCGGGCAACGGGGGCGCGTCGTCCATCTTGCTCAGGCGGTCGCGCAGGCGCCTGAACGGCTGGCGGGTCTCCGGCGCCGGGTCCTCCCAGCGTTCACAGAAGACCTTCTCCACCTCGGCCACCGCCGGGCCGCTGATCGCCACCTGGGCGTCGTGCCAGGGCGGGCGCGCGCCGTACGCGCCGGGCATCGGGGCGGCCTGCGGGTCACCCTGGTGGGTGACGTCGTCGCGGCGGCTGTGGCACAGGTCGATGCCGCCGACGAAGGCGACGTCCCGTCGTGTGTCGCGGTCGTGGCGCAGGATCACGAACTTCTGGTGGTGGGAGCCGCCGTGCCGTACGCGGGTGTCGAGGAGGCACTGGCCGCCGGCGGCCTCGATCCGCTCGCCCAGGTGGCGGTTCTCCTCGGCGCTGAAGCGCAGGAAGTCCAGGTGCGAACGCCAGATGAGGCCCCTGACCAGCGCGCCCCTCTGCGCGGCCGCGGCCATCGCGCTCGCGACGGCCGGGCCGTCCTTGGCCAGGCGCTCGTCCGGGTCGCCCCGCCAGTCGGCGAACAGCAGCAGGTCGTCGCGGCCCAGGTCGGCCAGGCGATCCCGGAGTTCGGCGAAGTAGGTGGCGCCGTGGATGAGCGGGCGGACGAGGTTGCCCCGGGTCCAGGCTTCGAGCTTGGTCCCGGGGTTCCCGCGTTCGTCCTCGGTGAGGAACCAGTCGTCGAGTCTCATGTCCGGCGCCAGCGCGACTCCCCGAAGCAGTAGCCGGCGAACAGCAGCAGCCCGAGCGCGACCACCACGAGCAGCCACGGGCCCACCGGGGTCTTGGCGAAGGCCCTGAGCGTGCCGTCGATGCCGCTGACCTTGTCGGGGTCGAAGGTGAGCGCCGCCTGGACCACGAAGATCCCGGCCAGCCCGGCGATCAGTCCGCGGGCGGTGTAGCCGGCGATGCCCAGGCGGTCCATCACCTTGCGGGCGCGCGGCGGCATCCGGCCGATGTCCAGCTCTTCGCGGAACTTCTTCTTCACACCCTGGTAGACCCAGTACGCGCCCAGCGCGATCAGCCCCAGCCCGATGACGGTGACGATGACCTGCCCGGCGGGCAGCGAGAGCAGGTCGCCGGTGACGTCCTGCGACTTCTTGTCCTCCGACTTCGCGCTCCCGGACAGCAGCACGGTCAGCAGCGTGAAGACGATGAACACGTACACCGCCACCCTGCCCACCGACTCGGCGCGGTCCAGGGCCTTCCTGCTGCCGAAGAAGACTTCTGACAGCTGCCAGAGCGCCAGCGCGGCGAACCCGACGACCATGATCCACAGGACCACGGCCCCGAAGGGCAGGTCGGCGATCATGCCGATGGCGCCGTTCTTGTCGGCCTCCTGGTCGCCGTCGCCCAGTGCGATCTGGACGGCGAGCACTCCGATCAGGCCGTAGAGCACGCCACGGCAGGCGAGCCCGATGCGGGCCAGCCGTACCATGGCTGGACTGTCGGCCGCTTGGCGGGCCGCGGTCTCTGCCTGGCTCACCGATTCCTCCTGAAGGTCGTTGAGACCCCCAAGTGCCCGAGATGAGGTGCTTTAGACGTCTCGCACGGTTTCGGCCGCATGCCAGCTCGCCAGAAACCGCAGCGCCTCCTCGGTAGGCGAGCCCGGCTCGGCCAGGTAGGTGACCAGAACCTGGTCGCCCTGCTCGCCCGGCCGCAGGCTGTCGTAGTCGAGCACCAGTTCGCCGGCGAGCGGGTGGTCCAGGATGTTGCGCCCGGCCGACCGCTCCCGGACCTCGCGCTCGGCCCACAGGCGGCGGAAGTCCTCGCTCTTGACCGACAGCTCGCCCACCAGCGCGGCCAGTTCCCGGTCCCCGGGGTGGCGGCCCGCGTCCAGCCGCAGGAACGCCACCGTCTCGCGGGCCTTGTGCTCCCAGTCACGGAACAGGGATCGGGTGTGCTCGTCGAGGAAGACCAGGCGGGCGCAGTTCAACGGGCCCTCCGGCGGAGTGGGCCGGTTCCAGAACAGCAGGGCGGCCAGCCGGTTGCAGGCCAGCATGTCGGTTCTGCGGCCCATGACGAAGGCGGGGATGTCGGGCATGGAGTCGAGCACCCGCCTGAGCGTGGGACGGACCCGCTCCACCGGGGACGTCACCGCCTTGCCGCTCGCCGGGCGGGCGAGGTCGTGCAGATGGGCGCGTTCGGTGTCGTCCAGGCCGAGCACGCGGGCCACGGCGTTCAGCACCTCGGCGGAGACGTTGCCCGCCCGCCCCTGCTCCAGCCGGACGTAGTACGGCACGCTGACCCCGGCAAGCACCGCGACCTCTTCCCTGCGCAGCCCGGCCACCCGGCGGCGCTCGCCGTACGTGGGCAGGCCGGCGTCGGAGGGCCGCACCCTGGCGCGGCGCGATCGCAGGAACTCCCCGAGGTCATTGCCCATGACCCCATTGTCGGACATCTCCCCACGCGGCGCCTGACCCTGCGAGTACCACCCTCGGCACGGTCCTGGTTACCCCGTCGGCGCCTTCCCAGGATGAAGCCATGGACAACCGCATCGCAGTCATCACCGGCGCCTCCTCGGGCATCGGCGCCGCCGTGGCCGTCAAGCTCGCCGGCCAGGGCGCCCGGGTCGCGCTCGTGGCCCGCAGGAAGGAGCGCGTCGAAGCGCTCCGCGACCAGATCGGCGACCGGGCCCTCGCCGTGGCCGCCGACGTGAGCGACCCGGCCGAGGTCGAGGCGGCCAGGAGCCGCATCGCCGCGGAGCTGGGCCGGGCCGACCTCGTCGTCAACGCCGCGGGAATCCTCGTCCCCGGCCTGCTCGACACGCCGGGACCCGGTACGCCCACGGACTGGCGGCGCCAGCTCGACGTCAACGTCGCCGGCCTGCTCCACGTCTTCCGCGCGTTCCTGCCCGACCTCCAGGCCGCCGCCGAGGCGGGCGGGCCCGCCGACCTGGTGAACGTCTCCTCGATCGCGGCCGCCAGGATCGAGCCGGGCGCGGCGGTCTACGCGGCCACCAAGGCCGCCGTCAGCCACCTGTCACGAAATTTCCGGAACGAGTTGGCGCCCAGGAACATCCGCGTCACCAACCTCGAACCCGGCGTCGTCGTCACCGAGCTGCTGTCCGCCTCCGAACTGGGAACGGCCTGGCTGGAGGACATGAAGACGAGGATCGACCCGCTGGCCGCCGCCGACCTGGCGGAGGTCGTGGCCTTCGCGGTCAGCCGCCCGATCCACGTGAGCCTCCCGGAGATCACCGTGGTGCCGACCCGCCAGGTTTAGATCTTCCATGTACATGCATATTCTGTACGTGCATGTACAATGAGGTTCCGCACGGAGGGAGGCGCCTGATGGCGACGGACGACGACGACATGTGGGTGGGCGTGATCCGCCTGCACGCCAGGGTCGAACACGAGGTGGCCGCCGCCCTGCAGAAGCACGGCCTCGGCCTGTCGGAGTACCGGGCGCTGTGCCACCTGTCGATCGCCGACGGCGGCTACCTGCGCATGCAGGAACTGTCCGACCTCCTGGGCCTCAACCAGAGCTCGGTCACGCGCCTGGTGGGCCGCCTGGAGAGCAGCGGCCTGAGCCGCCGCGACTTCTGCGACCAGGACCGGCGGGGCGTCTACACCCTCATCACCGACGAGGGCCGCGCCAGGAAGGACGGCGCCGCCCCGACCTACGAGGAAACGCTCACCGCCGCCCTGGACAGAGCCGCCAAGGAGGGCCTGGCCGACACCGTCACCGCCCTGCGCGCCTCCATGCACCGCACCACCTGAGCCCCCGGGAACGTCAGGAGACGGGCCTGATCGTGCGGAGCTCGGCGATCAGGTCCTTGATCACCGAGGATCCTGCCAGTTCGCGGGTGGTCACGTACCCCACCCGCCGCAACGGCGCCCCCTCCCCGAGCTCCACCGTGGCCACCTTGGGCGGCGCCCCGGCGGCCGACAACCGGGGCACGATGGCCGCCCCCAGCCCGTGCCCGACCATCGACATCGCCACCCCGTCGTCCTCGGGGCAGGCGCTGGCCGACCTGGCGGACCGCCGTACGGTGGGGAAGGTGGTTCTCAGGCCGTGATCCTGGCCAGCTTCTCGTCGGCCAGGCGGGCGAGCTCGTTCAGCCCTTCCTTCTTCACCTTGGTGCCGATGACCAGCAGGCTGGTGACGACGCCCTTCCTGGCGATCACCATCGCGGCGATCTGGGCGGCCTTGCCGTCGCTGACCGCGGTGGTGACGAAGGCGTGCGAGCGTTCGCCGCGCGCGGGCATCTTGAGCGCGACGGTCCGGTAGGTGACCTTGGCGCCGGCGACCTCGGCCCGGTACTTCGCGCACCGTGCCGGCACCGGTCCGGGGAAGGAGTCGGTGGCCACGATGGCCTGGGTGATGGAGCCGTCCTTGGAGGAGTAGGCGACGACGGCCGCCGGCGCGCCGCCGAGCTCGGCCGGGTCGAGCTGCCCGACCCCGGCGCAGTCCGGCTCGGACACCTTGGCCTCCTTGAGTGCGGCCATGCCCTGCTTGGTGGCCTTGAGCGAGCCGTAGGCGCCGGTCTCGGGGCCGTAGGCGACGCTCATGCCGTTCGGCGCGGACAGCAGCCCCGCGCCGAGCCTGGCCGCGTCGACCGGCTTCTTCGCGGAAGGGGAAGGGCTGGCGGCCTGCCCGCTGGAGCAGCCGACGCTGACCGCCATGACGAGAATGATTCCGGAAAAAGCCTTGTGCATGAATTCCCCGATTCGCATCTGCGGCATTTTTTATCACGCTAGACGAATCGGAGCACGCGTTTTCCGACCTTGACGGAACGCCCCGCCTTTACGGTTTCACAGGCTTTTGTGGTTTTTCTTCGGCGCCATTGGGCGTCGCCCCGTTGAGAATGGCGCGGGCCAGCCCCAGTCCGGTGCCGCCCAGCGTGAGCGCCTTGGCCAGGAGCTCCTCGACGCCCTGCGCGCCGTTGAGCACCACCATGTGGTCCACGTTGCCGAACGCCTGGGCGCCCGCCTGCACCACCTCCGGCCAGCGCTCGGCCAGTTGCTGGGCGATGACGGCCTCCTGGTTGTCGGCCAGCGCCTCGGCGCGCGCCCTGATGGCCGCCGCCTCCGCCAGGCCCTTGGCCTGCTCGGCCTCCGCCTCGGCCAGGCCCAGCGCCCTGGCCGCCTCGGCCTGGGCCAGACCGCGCGCCTTGGCCGCCGCGGCCTCCGCCTCGCCGGCGACCCTGGTGGCCGCGCCCGCGGCCTCACCGCGCAGCCGTACCGACTCCGCGTCCGCCGCGGCGGCCTGCTTGACCTGGGAGGCCTGGGCCACGGCACGCAGCTCGGTCTCCCTGGCCTCGGCCTCGGCCTGGGCGATGCGGGCGTCGCGTTCCGCCTGGGAGAGCGTGACCGTCTCGTACGCCTTGGCGTCGGCGGGCTTGCGTACCTGCGACTGCAGGCGCTGCTCGGACAGCTGGGCCTCCAGCTCGGCGGCCCTGGTCTCCTGGACGACCACCTCCTGGCGGGCACTCGCCTCCGACAGCGGTCCCGCCTGCCGGGAGGTCGCCTGGGCGCGGTCGATCTCGGCCTGGTAGGAGGCCTGCTTGATCTGGGCGTCGCGCCAGGCCGCCGCCTTGTTGGCCGCGGCGACCTGCTCGGCCTCGGTGGCCTCCTGGTCGCGCTGCGCCTCGGCGATGCGGGCGCTGGCGGCGATCTTGGCGGCGTGCGGCTTGCCGAGGTTGGCGATGTAGCCGGTCTCGTCGTCGATCTCCTGTATCTGCAGCGAGTCGACGATCAGGCCGAGCTTGCTCATCTCGTCGGCGGCCGAGGCCCTGGTCTCGCTGGTCAGGCGCTCGCGGTTGAGGATGAGGTCCTCGACGGTGAGGCCGCCGATGATCGAGCGCAGGTGGCCGGTGAACAGCTCGTGGATCGCGCCCGTCATGAAGTCCTGCTGGTCGAGGAAGCGCCGGGCGGCGTTGGCGATGGAGGTGAGGTCGTCGCCGACCTTGTAGATGACCACGCCCCTGATGTGGACGGGGATGCCCTGCTGGGTGACGCAGGAGACCTGGAGGTTGGCGGATCTGGTGTCGAGGCGCAGGCGCCTGGCGGTCTGGAAGCCGGGCAGCACCGCCGTACCCTTGCCAGTGATGATCTTGAAGCCTAACGAGTCGAGAGTGTCGCCGCGGCGACGGGCGCCGAGGCCCGAGATGATCAGCGCCTCGTTCGGCTCCGCGACCCGCCAGACGGCCTTGAACAGCAGGATGATGACGACGACAGCGACGAGGATCCCCCCGCCGGCGATGAAGAACTCCGGGGACATCAGGCCTCCCTAGACCAGTGCGCGAGCCACGTAGACCGTGCGCGGCGGGAAGTACTCCACCACCACCACGATCGTCCCGACCGGGAATTCCTCGTCGGCCACGCTCGGATGGGCGTAGAAGGCCTCGACGCCGCCCCTTACCTGGACCATCACCTCGCCGACCAGACCCGGGCCGATCCTCCCCGTGACCCGTCCCTGCTTGCCGACCATCGGTCTCCCCCCGTCGGTGATATTCCGGACGGTACTCCAATCAGGCATTCGCGGTAATAGGCGCCGCAAAATGTTCCTCCAGGGGCTGCGCGCCTTAGAGCGGTATTTACCGCCCGTAGCGATGATCGCGCCCATGAGTGACATCAACCCCCGCAGGGCACACGAGCTCGGGATGGGACGGCCTATATCGCGCCGGGACTTCTTCGACGGCGTGGCGATGGCCGCGGGGGTTGCGGCGCTCGGCGCCGCGGCGGGCTGCGGGCCGCGTTCCGGTGAGCCGGGCGTCATCGGCACCCCCGAGCTCCAGGTCCCGGCGGACGTGAAGTTCCCGCCCACGCTCACCGGCCTGCAGGGCAACACCGCGCAGGCGCTCAGCGTGCCGCACGCCCTGCGCGACGACCGCTTCTGGGAGTACGCCGGCACGCCCGAGTTCACCGGCGAGAACTACGACCTGGTCGTGGTCGGCGGCGGAATCAGCGGGGTCAGCGCCGCCTTCGAGTGGCTCCGGACCAACCCCGGCGCGCGCATCCTCATCCTGGACAACCACGACGAGATCGGCGGCCACGCGCGCCGCAACGAGTTCACCCCGCAGGCCCGCAAGGGCCCGCTCATCGGCTACGGCGGCTCGCAGTCGATCGAGGCGCCCTCGGTCTGGACGCCCGAGGGCAAGAACCTCCTGCAGCAGCTCGGCGTCAAGGTCGAGAAGTTCGAGAAGTACTTCGACCAGAAGCTCTACACCAACCTCAAGATGTACGACAGCGTCATGTGCGACCGGGAGACCTTCCCGGTGGAGCGGCTGGTCAAGTACACGCCGGGGATCAAGGCCGAGGAGTGGATCGCCCAGCTCCCGGTGGCCGCGCAGGCGAAGAAGGACCTGCTGCGCCTGTACAAGAACCCGCCCGACTGGTTCCAGGGCATGTCGCGGGCCGAGAAGGAGCGCAAGCTCGCCGACCTGACGTACTCGCGGTTCCTGCTGGAGGTGTGCAAGGTCCACCCGGACGCGGAGTTGTTCCTGCGTACGCAGTCCAGCGACGAATGGGCCTACAGCACCCAGGCGTTCGGGGCGATCGACGCCTGGGGCAGCGCGGAGGAATGGGACTACCCCGGCTTCCAGGGCCTGAAGCTCGACGCCGGCAAGCCCTCCAAGTTCAACTCCCCCAGCATGATCAAGGAATGGGACGCCGACGACGCGTACATCTACCACTTCCCCGAGGGCAACCAGGCCCTCGTCAGGATGATGGTCGGCCGGATGATCCCCGGCTTCGCCAGCGCGACCGGCATGGACGACATCACCACCGCCTCCTTCGACTACGGCAAGCTCGACCTGCCCTCGAACCGGGTGCGCTTCCGGCTGTCCAGCCCCGTGGTGTCGGCGTACAACGACGGCGACCCCGACACCGCGACCACCGCCACCGTGGGCTACTTCGACGGCCACCAGATCAAGACCGTGCGCGCCGGCGCCGTCGTCATGGCCTGCTGGAACATGGTCATCCCCTACCTGGTCCCGTCGCTGCCGCCCGCGCAGAAGCAGGCCATGCACCAGGCGGTCAAGATGCCGCTGCTCTACGCGATGGTGCAGTTGCGCAACTGGGAGGCCTGGCGGAAGGTCGGCATCAACCACACCCGCTGGACCGGCGCCTACTGGTGCGTCTCCGAGCTCGACTACCCGGTCAGCATGCCCGGCTACGAGTGCCCGAAGGACCCCTCCCAGCCGATCAACGTGCACATGATCGCCACACCGTGCGTGTCGGCGATGGGCCCGAGCGAGGGCGCGATCGCCGGTCGCCACAACCTGCTCAAGACGGACTTCTCCTTCTTCGAGTACACGATCCGCGACCAGCTGGCCAGGCTCCTCGGCGCCGGCGGCTTCGACCCCGGCAAGGACATCGAGGCGATCACCGTCAATCGCTGGGGCCACGGCTACGCCCCCGAGTACTGCCGCCCCTGGAACGCCTTCTACCCCGAGGGCCCCTTCCCGGCCGAGACCGCGCGCAGGCAGCACGGCAGGATCGCGATCGCCAACTCCGACTCGATCCCCGCCGCCTACGCCGACGCCGCCATCACCGCCGCCTACCGAGCCGTCGCGGAGCTGTCCACATGAGACCCTGGCTGAAGATCTTCCTCATCGGGCTGGCGCTGTGGGCCGCGTCGGTCCTGGTCACGATCTGGACGGAGAACTCCAACCTCGTCCCCACCGTGGTGCTGCTCGGCAGCTTCCTGGTTCCGGTGACGTTCGTGGTCTGGGCCTACACGCGCGAACGCTCGTCGGAGGTGACCGTCGAGCTGCTGTTCAAGGCGTTCGTGATCGGCGGCGTCCTCGGCGTGCTCGGCGCCTCGATCCTGGAGAGTTACCTCCAGCCGTCGCTGGTCATGTACGCCGGCGTCGGCCTCATCGAGGAGGGCGTCAAGCTCGCCGCCCTGATACTGCTGACCCGCGGCCTGCGCCGGCACGACGTCTGGGACGGCGTCGTGCTCGGCGCCACGGTCGGCTTCGGCTTCGCCGCCTTCGAGAGCGCCGGGTACGCCTTCAACTCGATGTTCACCAGCGAGGGACTCTCGGTGGCGCAGATTGTGGAGACCGAGATCCTTCGGGGCGTGCTCGCGCCCGTCGGCCACGGCCTGTGGACCGCGATCGCCGGCGGCGTGCTGTTCTCGGCGGGCGGCAGGCTGGTCGGCAAGGTGATCCTTGCCTACCTCGGCGTCTCCCTTCTGCACGCGCTCTGGGACTCGATGAGCGGGCTGGCGATCGCGATCACGCTGTTGCTGACCGGTCAGCCGTGGCAGTTCCAGCTGATCCGCATCGGGAAGGTGCCCGGCGTCACCGACGGGCAGATCCACCTCTACACGGTGCTGAACTGGGGCGGGCTGATCGTCATCTCGGCCCTCGCGTTGCTCTGGCTGCGCTCGATCAGCAGCCGAGCGCGCTGAGGCTGGCCGTCCAGAGCCGCTCGGCCAGGTCGTGGTCGGCCCTGCCGCGGGCCGGCTTCTCCTTGACGTAGTAGCGGCCCGGCTCGCCCGCGGACGAGGCCAGGTGGACCAGCGTGCGCGCGCCCGCCTCCGGCGGCTTGGCCATGCCGGGAACCGCCAGGTAGAAGCGCATCAGCAGCGTGTCGCCGGCGAAGCCGGTGCGGATGACGCCCGGATGGAAGCAGGTCGCGTGCACCCCGCGGGTGGCCAGCGCCTGTGTGAAGAGCATGTTGGCCTGCTTGGTGTCGCCGTACTGCATCCACGCGTTCCACCGGCGCCGCTCCCTGCTGAGGTCGCCGGGGTCCAGGCGGCCGGTGCCGGCCGCCATGGAGGTCGTCGTGACCACCTTGTCAACCCGGTCGGTCAGAGAATGGGTCAGCAGGAACGGCGCGAGATGGTTGACCTGAACCATCAGCTCATGGCCGTCTCCTGTCACTTGACGCCGCTTGCTGAGCACCCCGGCGTTGTTGGCCAGCACGTCGATGCGCTCGTAGCGCTCGCGCAGCACTCCGGCCAGCCGCCGCACGTCGTCGAGCGAGGCGAAGTCGCAGGTCAGGACGTCAGCTTTGGGGCCGGTCAACCCGCCGGCCACAGCCTTGAGCCGGGCCGCGTCGCGGCCCACGAGCACGACCTCGTGCCCGAGGGCCGACAGCCGCCCGGCCGCGGCGGCTCCGATCCCGGCACTGGCCCCAGTTATCACGGTAATCATCACGTTCCTCCCACTGCGCCGGAACCTTAATAGGTGCTAGTCTCCTGTGCGATCTTCCGGAGGTGTATTTACACAAAGTGTGGATATACGCCTCGACCCCGAGGTTGGAACATGGGCTCCCGAAACCGGTCAATTCGGTTCAAGATCTTCTTATTGCTGCTGCTCCCCCTGCTGTCTTTGAGCGCGCTCTGGGGGTTCGTCCTCAACCTCACCGTCGGTGACGGACAGAACCTTCTTCGGGCCAACACCCTGTACCAGACGATCGGCGTGACCTCCACCGATCTAGGGCTCCAGCTTCAGGCGGAACGTACGCGCTCCGTCGCCGCGGCCACCACGCGCAGGCTCACCGAGGACCTGGGCGAGCAGCGGGCCCGCACAGACACCTCCGTCAGCCGGTTCCAGAAGGCCGCCGTGGAAGCCGGCGACTCCGTCACCGAGGAGATGCGCCCCACCCTCGACGCCCTCAACGCCGAACTCGCCCGGCTGGGGTCCATCCGCGGCGACATCGACACCGGCAACAGCTCCCGGCTGAGCGGCATGAACGAGTACAACCGGGTGCTGGACGCGCTCTTCCGCCTCTACGACCACCTCGTCACCGTGCCCGACCTCGCCCTGTTCCAGCAGGCCTCCTCGCTGCAGTCCATGGGCAACGCCCGCGAGCTCATCGCCAGGGAGCAGGCGCTCGTCGGCGGCGCGGTGCTCAGCGGCGACCTCAGCCCCGCCGAGGTCACGGCCATGACCGAGTACGTGGCCTCCCGCAAGTTCATGCACGCGCGCGGGCTGGCCGGGCTCGACGTGTCGCTGCGGCAGCCGTACGAGGAGGTGTTCGGCGGGGAGGCGTTCCTGAACTTCAGCGCCGCCGAGCTGAGCGTGGTCAAGACCGGCAGGCCCCCGGCCAACGCCGACGAGTGGAACACCGCGGTCACCAAGCTCACCGACCAGCTCGACAAGATCGGCGCCTCCTCCACCGGGGTCATCGCCGAGCGCGCCACCGACGGCGCCACCGCGATCATCGTGCGCATCGCGCTCGCGGGCGGCGTCGGGCTCGTCGCCGTCATCGCCTCCATCCTCATCTCCGTACGCTTCGGCCGCCGCCTCGCCGCCGAGCTCGCCGGCCTGCGCACCGCCGCCCTGGACCTGGCAGAGGTACGGCTGCCGCGCCTGGTCCAGAGGCTGCGCGACGGCGACGAGATCGACGTCAAGAAGGAGGCCAAGCCGCTCAAGGTCAGCGGCTCGGCCGAGATCACCGACGTGGCCAGCGCGTTCGGCTCGGTGCAGCGCACCGCGGTGGAGGCCGCCGTCGGCCAGGCGACCGTCCGCCAGGGCGTCAGCCAGGTCTTCCTCAACCTCGCCCGGCGCAAGCAGGGCCTGCTCCACCGCCAGCTCTCCCTGCTGGACGCCATGCAGCGCCGTACGCACGACCCCGACCGGCTGGATGAGCTGTTCCGGCTCGACCACCTGACCACCCGCATGCGCCGGCACGCGGAGGGCCTGATCATCCTGTCGGGCGCCGCCCCCGGCCGCGCCTGGCGCAAGCCGGTGCCGGTGCTCGACATCGTGCGCGCCGCCATCGCCGAGGTCGAGGACTACGCGCGGATCAACGTCGAGACCATGCCCGGCGCCGCCCTCGACGGCGGCGCCGCGGCCGACCTCACCCACCTCGTGGCCGAGCTGGTCGAGAACGCCAGCATCTACTCCTCGCCGGAGACCGCCGTGCAGGTGCGCGGCGACCTGGTCAGCAACGGCTACGTGCTCGAGGTCGAGGACCGTGGGCTGGGCCTCAGCCCCCAGGAGTACGCCGAGATCAACGCCCGGCTGGCCGACCCGCCCGAGTTCGACCTGGCCGACAGCGACCGGCTCGGACTGTTCGTCGTGGCGAGGCTGGCCCAGCGCCACGGGCTGCAGGTGACGCTGCGCGCCTCCCCCTTCAGCGGCACCACCGCGATCGTGCTCATCCCGAAGCGGCTCGTCACCGAGCGGGAAGCGCTGCCTCCCGCGCCGGAGGAGGAGCCGATCGAGCTGCCGAGCCGTTCGAGCAAGAGGCCCAAGCCGCTCGCCGTGGTGGGCCAGCCGAACGACGGCCTGCCCAGGCGCGTACGGCAGGCCAACCTGCCCGCCCAGCTCAGCAAGCCGCCGGATCCACCGCCGCCGCCCACAACTGAACGCTCTCCCGACGAGGTACGCGACCTATTCTCCGCGTTCCAGCGGGGAACCCAGCGCGCCCGAGAAGAAGCAGACAACGAGGGGGACGACTCATGAGCACGCCCATCACGAACACCGGGGAGCTCAACTGGCTCCTCGACGACCTGGCGACCAGGGTCGCAGCCGTCAGGCAGGCCGTGATCCTGTCCACCGACGGCCTCGCGGTCGGCTACTCCAAGGGCCTGACCCGCGAGGACGCCGAGCATCTGGCCGCCGTGGCGTCGGGTTTCCACAGCCTGGCCCGCGGCACCGGCCGCCACTTCGAGGGTGGCGACGTGCGCCAGACCATCGTGGAGATGGAGCAGGCGTTCCTGTTCGTCACCGCCGCCGGGCAGGGCACCTGCCTGGCTGTGATGGCCGAGGCGAACGTGGACGTCGGCCACATCGCCTACGAGATGGCGATGCTGGTCAAACGGGTCGGGCAGCACATCACGACCAACCCCCGATCGGGCCTGTCATGACGATGTGGATGGACGACGAGGCCGGGCCGCTGGTCCGTCCTTACGCTCTGACCCGGGGCAGGACGCGGTCCGCCTCGGGTGAGACGCTCGACCTGATCGCCATGGTGAGCGCCGTGGGCGATCCGCCGGGCGGTCTCGGCCCCGAGCAACTCGCCATCCTGCGGGCAGCGCGCTCGCCGATCTCGGTCGCCGACGTCGCCGTCGAGCTCGACCTGCCGGTCGGCGTCGTCCGCGTGCTGCTGAGCGACCTGCACGACCACGGACTCATCTCGGTGACCGCTCCCAACGCGGCGGGGCCGCGGCCCAGTGAGCGACTTCTCAAGGAAGTGATCAATGGACTCCGAGCTCTCTGACGACCCCGTAGCGCTCAAGATCCTCATCGCGGGCGGCTTCGGCGTCGGCAAGACCACCCTGGTCGGCTCGATCAGCGAGATCAAGCCGCTGCGGACCGAGGAGGTGCTGTCCGACATCGGCATCGGGGTGGACGACCTCGACGGGGTCGAGGCCAAGACGACCACGACCGTGGCCATGGACTTCGGACGCATCACGATCAGGGAGGGACTGGTCGTCTACCTGTTCGGCACGCCCGGCCAGGAGCGGTTCTGGTTCATGTGGGACGAGCTCTCCCACGGCGCCCTGGGCGCGGTCGTCATCGCCGACACCCGGCGGCTGACCGACTGCTTCCCCTCGGTGGACTACTTCGAGCAGCGCGGCACGCCGTTCGTGGTCGCCGTCAACTGCTTCGACGGCGCCTCCAGGCACAGCGTCGAGGACGTGCGCGTGGCGCTGGACCTGGACGACGACGTGCCGGTGCTGCTCTGTGACGTGCGGCGGCGGGCGTCCGCCAAGGAGGTCATGGTCTCCCTGGTGGAGCACTCTCTGCGCACGCTGACCGCCGCGGGCTAGGTGTGCGGTGGTCCGGTGTACGGGAAGCCGGGCAGCAGGTCGGTGTGCGGCCCGATCCCGTCACCCTGGATCTTGCCGTTGCTGACCAGCTGCAGGCGGATGTCGGTGACGTCGTCGTCGAGCCGCCTGCCGTTCGGGTAGCGGGCGGGCTTGGAGCGGTCGAAGCGCAGCACGTCGGGCAGGACCGCCTCCAGGGCCTTGGCTGCCTCTTCTGAGGTGTAGCCGCCGGTGTGCTCCAGGACCTTGACCCACGTGTCCCGATATTTCCGGATGTCGTCCACGGGCTCGCCGGCGTTGTACGCGTCCTTGGCGTCCTCGGCGTTGAAATAGGCCGTGAGCGACGGATGGGCGCCCCGGTCCACCGAGACCCACCGCCCGTCCCGTGCGACGGCCACGCGGCCCCACAGGCCGATCAGCGCCTCGTCTCCGAGTACCTGGTCGGGCATCTCCATCGCGATGCTGATCACGTTGTTGCCGGCCATGGTGTCGTTGCCGGTCCACGTGAAGTCGTTGCCGATGCCTTCGAGGTCGGCGAAGAACGGGTCGCTGCGCAGGCCCACGGAAAGCGTGAGCCAGCCCTCCCTGACGATGTTCGGGTCGGCGCCGAAGCTCACGTCCACGTCGCGGACGACCACCTCGCCGCTCGCGTGGTGCTCCGTGGCCTGCTCGCCGGTGGCGTGGTAGAGGGTGACCTTCTGGCCGCCCTCGGCGTCCGGCTCCGAGAAGACGAAGCTGAACGCCACGTCGGACCGGTTGTCTCCGTCGGTGTCCACGTTGATCCGGTAGACGGCCCCGGGGTACGGGTGGGGGCCGGCCGGCGGGTCGAAGCCGAAGGAGTTCACATTCATGATCAACACGGTGTGATCCCGCCGGTCCGGCGACTGGAACGCGAACAGGTCGGTGAGGTCGAGACGGGCGTCCCCCACGGGCGGGCGCAGGTTGGGGCCGCTCAGATGATGTGACATGCCCGGCTCGTTCCCGGGCCCGCCTCTGGACTATCCCAGGATTGCTACAAGGCCTTGAGGCCGCTGATGACCTCTCTGAGCAGGTTCTCCGTAGGAGAGCCCACCTTGCCGAGCGGCGGGCGTATCTGGACCAGCCCGTAGTCGATGAGATCGCCCAGCAGCACCCGCACGACTCCGACCGGCAGGCCCAGCTCGGCCGCGACCTCGGCCACCGGCGCGCCCCGCCGTTGGGAGATCTGGCCCAGGAGCCTGCGGTGCTGCGTGCTCAGCTCCGCCTGCGCGGGCACGGGCAGCCCGGTCGCGGCCACCGTCGCCAGCAGGTCGAGAGCCGCCGAAGAGGAACGCGTGCGGCCACGGGCCACCGCGTACGGCCGCACCACCGGCCCGGCCTCCTCATCCACCCACTCGTCCTCGCGACTCACGATTCAGATCCCCCATCCTTCTCGCTGTCCTGGCGTCCGCGCTGCCAGCCTGACTGCAGCGAGGAGAGCAGCGCCCTCGTCTCCTCGGGCGAGCGTTCCTCTGTCTGTTCCTGCTTTACCCGTTGCGGGAGGTTTGCCTGCCTCGTACGGCGGGGCAGTTCCGTGTTCTTGGTCGTGGTCCGCGTACGGCGCGGCAACCCGGTCTCGGTCGTGCGCACCACCGAGACGGAGACCGACTCCAGCTCAGGCGGCGCGTCGGCCATCGTGGGCAGCGGCTCGATCAGCGCCGACGGCAGGAGCACGATGGCCGTCGTGCCGCCGTAGGGGGAGGGCTTGAGCGTCACCACCGCGCCGTGCCTGGCCGCGAGCATGCCCACGACCGCGAAGCCGAGCCGCTCGGTCTGCGACGGGTCGAACTCCTGCGGCCTGGCCAGCCGCTCGTTCACCGCCGACCTGGCCTCCTCCGACATGCCCAGGCCGCGGTCCTCGATCTCGACGGCGAAGCCCCTGCCGACCAGCTCGCCGCGTACGGAGACCTCGTTGCCCGGGGAGGAGAAGGCGGCGCCGTTCTCCATCAGCTCGGCGAACAGGTGCATGAGGTCGGCGACCGCGGCTCCGGCGACGCCGCACTCGGGCATCGGGTAGACGCGGACCCGGGTGTACTCCTCGACCTGGGCCGCGGCGCCGCTCAGGACGTCCTCGACCGGGATCGTGGAGCGCCATCTGCGGCCGGCCGTACCGCCGGACAGGAGCACGAGGCCCTCGGCGTGGCGGCGCATGCGGGTGGTCAGGTGGTCGAGGCGGAACAGGCGCTCCAGGGCCTCCGGTTCCTCGGTCTGGCGCTGCATCTCATCCAGCAGCTTGAGCTGGCGCTGGACGAGCGACTGGCTGCGGCGGGCCAGGTTGCGCAGCGCCTCGGCGATGCCCTGGCGGAGCCTGGCCTGCTCGACGGCGGCGTCGATCGCGGTGCTCTGCACGCTGTCGAAGGCGGCGGCCAGGTCGACCACCTCGCTGGTGGAGCCCGCCTGAACCGTGACGGGCGGCGCCTCGGCGACCAGGTCGACGTTCTCGCCCTTGCGCAGGCGGCCGACGAGCTCGGGCAGCCTCAGCTCGGCCAGCTCCAGCGCGCCGCGGCGCAGCGTGGCCAGTTCGCGGGTGATCCGGCGGCCGACCCTGACGGAGACGATGATCGAGAAGATCACGGCCACCAGGCCGAGCGCGCCCGCGGCGACGGCCCGCAGGATGATGGCGTAGCCGGCGGGCTCCATGCGGGCCAGCAGCGCGTCGCCGTTCTTCCAGACGGCTTCGTCGTAGCCCTTGAGCACGGGTTCGGCGACGCCGCGCCAGAGCTCGACGTCGCTCTTGCCGCCCGCGAGGTAGCCGGTGATCATGCGGTCCAGGACCGTCGTGTCGACCTTCTGGAACGGCACCCGCAACCCGGGTTCGAGGTCGGCCATCGCCCGCGGGTACTGGTAGCCCCTGGCGCCGTCGAGGCGGGCCAACAGCTGGCGGTCGGCTTCCGACGGCGCGCCCGAGGCGGCGACGATCAGCGCGTGCTCGCGGTTGAGCAGCTCGCGCACCTGGTCGGCGCCGATGAGGCCGCGGGCCTGCTGGTAGAGCTGCAGGTCGGTGCCGAGGGCGAACGCGGCGTACAGCCGGTGGACGGAGTCGGAGATCTCGCCGTAGGCGGCGATCAGCTCGGCCGGGGTCGCGGAGCCGGCGTCGACCAGCCGCCGGGCGTCGGCGAGGTCGCCGACGGCCGCGAGGGTCTCATTGAGCTGGCGGGCCATGTCGGGGCTCAGGGCGGCGATGGTGTCGGCGGAGGAGGCCTGCTCGGTGAAGGTCTTGCGGGCCTTGTCGGTCCTGGCCCTGCTCGCGGACAGCGCCGCGGGGTCGCTCTGGTTTCCGGCCACCTTCTCGGCCGAGGCGAGCCGTTCCTGCTGGAGAGCGCCGACCAGGCTGTCGGCGTGGTCGATCGCGCCGCGCCACAAGGTGTCGATCTTCAGCAGGTTGAGGGCGTCTCCGGAGGTGGTCCCGGCGGCGAATCCCCAGAGCCCCACGAGGGAGACCAAGGGGATCACGAGCAGCGCCGAGATCTTGAATCGGATGGATCTGCCCGATGCCATGACACCTGCTCCCGGTTAGAAGATCGCGGGAGAGGATAGCACCGAAGTAGTAGGTGATTATGATCAATTCGTGAGAAACTTGTGATATGTCAGGATTTGGACACGCTTTGCCCAGGCCAGCCTGACCAACCACGCGGCCAGAACCCCGAGCACCGCGACCTCCGCGACCAGCAGCACGCGCTCCACGAGCCCGATCAGCACCCGGTCGCCGGGCATCGCCACGTAGGCGATCGCCAGTACACCCAGCCCGCCCGCCAGGGCCAGCCACTCCATGGTCCGCGCGATCGGCTTCCACCGGGCATCGGCCGTGAACCTCGGCACGAGCAGCGCGGCCGCCGCGGGCAGGCTGACGAACGCGGCGATCGAGACGTAGCGGTGGATCAGCGCCGTCGTGGTCATGTCCACCCCGATGGGGGTGGTCGGCACCACCGCGGCGACGATCAGCGCTCCCGACCACACCCCCAGCAGCCACTGCGGCAGCCCCTTGATCGGCGCCCCCGCCGCCCGGAGCCCTGCCAGCAGCACGAACGACCCCAGCCCCAGAATCGCCATCCCCAGCTCCGTGACGCCCCCGCGGTCGGCCACGGCGTACTCGCTGACGGTCACGTTCATCGGGTCCAGATACGGGTCGGGCACGATCTGGCCCACGACGACGGCGATCACCGAGAAGGTGATCGCCAAGAACGCGATGTGGGGGTAGAACCTCTTTACTGCGGCCATATCCCAAGACTGCCCGGCACGGGCCGGCACAGGCATCGGGCCATACCCCTGACCTGACCCTGATCCCGTCTCAGGGGTCCCCGGGGGTCAGCGCTCGTCGGGGCCGCCCTCGATGAGGTGGTCCAGAACGCGCTCGATGGCCTCTCCCACCGGGCGCAGGACGGTGGTCGCCGCGTTGACCAGCGGCGCCACGATCTCGGTCAGTTCGTCGAACAGGTCGGGCTCTTTGGTCTCCGGAGGCGCCCAGCGCATCGAGTCGGCGCTCATCGCCTCCCAGTCGTCGACCACCCCGTCGATGACGTCGACGATGTGCTCAGGGTCGCTCCGCATGACCTTCTCCCAGGCGAGTCAGTCCGTTATGGCCACGGTAACCCGGAAATTGGCAAGTTCGCGGAAAGTGCCGGTAGCGTCCTGCGGACCCTGGCAGCGTCTCCAGGCGGGGTCTCCAGGCGGGGTTCCTAGGCGGGGATGGAGACGCCCACGCCGCCGCGGGTCTGCCCGCCGTACCGCTGGATGTCCTTGGCGAGGTCGAGGGGGCGGATGCCGGAGCGGGCGGCGATCACCTCGTCGGTGATGAGCGCGGCGGGCAGCAGCCAGGAGACCTCGAACTCCAGCCCGTCGGGGTCCTTGGCGTAGAGCGCCTTGGTGGTGGAGTGGTCGGAGGCGCCCGCGAGCGCGCCGAGCTCGCTCAGCTTGGCCGCGATGCGCCCCAGTTCGTCGAGCGTGTCGACCTCCCAGGCCAGGTGGTAGAGCCCGACGGAGGTACGCCCGGCGGTCGTGGGACCGGCCTGCGCGCCCATCTGGAACAGCCCGAGATCGTGGTCGTTGGTCGAGCCCGGAGCCTGCATGAAGGCGGCGCCCGGCATCTCCATGACGATCTCGAAGCCGAGCGCGTCGCGGTAGAAGGCGACGCTGCGCTCGACGTCGCGGACGTAGAGCACCGCGTGGTTGAGCCGCTGGACCGGCATGACGATCCCTCCTCGGAAATTTGAACTCTCAAGCAACATACCCCGACTTATTTGAGAGTTCAAGTAAACTGACCGACATGACCCGATGGCTCGACGACGAAGAGCAGCGCATCTGGCGCAACTTCCTGGCCACGACCCAGCTCGTCAACGAGCGCCTGGACCGCCAGCTCCAGCGTGACGCCGGAATGCCGCACACCTACTACATGATCTTGGTTGCCCTGTCGGAGACGGAAGGCCGCTCCATGCGCATGACCGACCTCGCCCAGCGGGCCCAGTCCTCGCAGAGCCGCCTGTCCCACGCCGTGGCCCGCCTGGAGGAGCGCGGCTGGGTCCGCCGCGCCCCCTGCGCCGACGACCGCCGCGGCAACATCGCCGTCCTCACCGACGAGGGCTTCGCCGCCCTGGCCGCCGCCGCCCCCGGCCACGTCGAAGAGGTACGGCAGGGCCTGTTCGACGCCCTCACCCCCGCCCAGTTGCGCGCCCTCGACGAGATCTGTACGGCGGTGCGGAGCAAAACTGTCGGCGGCTCGTCATAGCGTGACCCCCGGGGAAAATCTGTCGACGATGAGACGGGGTCGCATGCACAACACGGACGCAGCGCTGTTCCAGGCCGTTCACGGCATCGCGGGCAGCCTGGCGGGCCAGCCGGTGCCGGTGGTGATGGAGGCGCTGCTGCGGCAGTTGCCCAAGGCGCCGGGCCTGGAGGTCTCGGAGATCCGCAGGATCGCCGAGGAGATCAGCGTGGGACGTGATCCCTCGGGCCTGTGAGACCCGCGGGGCATGCGGCCGACCGGATCACCGGTCGGCCTTCGCTCGTTCGTGAACGGGAGTTTGCCACGCCCTGAAACGGGGCATACCGGGGCCAATCTCTGCGCTCTAATCTCATCCGTGGGAGCTGATCAGCGTGGGAGAAGGCGCGGGGGACATCATGCCCGGCGAGCGCGAGTGGCCTGGGCCTCTCGACGTCCAGGGTCTCCTCGAATCCGGATGGCGTCCCACGCCGTTCCGGCAGTTCATCGTCAAGCTCCACAGCCGCTGCAACCTGGCCTGTGACTACTGCTACATCTACGAGATGGCCGACCAGGGCTGGCGCAGCCAGCCGAGGCGGATGTCCAAGGCCACCATCGACCGCGTGGCCGCCCGCATCGCCGAGCACGCCGCCGGTCACGGCCTGAGCGGAGTCGAGGTCATCCTGCACGGCGGGGAGCCGCTGCTGGCCGGCGTCGAGCACACCCGCTACGCGGTCACCGCGCTGCGCGCCGCCCTCGGCGCGACCGATCTGGTGCTGCGGGTGCAGACCAACGGCGTCCTGATCGACGAGGCGTTCCTGGAGCTGTTCGCCGAGCACGAGGTCTACGTCGGCGTCAGCCTCGACGGCGACGCCGAGGGACACGACCTCCACCGCCGCCGCGCCTCGGGCCGCGGCACCTACGACGAGGTGCGCACCGGCCTCGAACGCCTGGCCGCCCCCGCCTACCGCCATCTGTTCAGCGGCCTGCTGTGCACGCTCGAACTGGCCAACGACCCGGTCAAGACCTACGAGGCGCTGATCGAGTTCCGGCCGCCGATGGTGGACTTCCTGCTGCCGCACGGCAACTGGGAGAGCCCGCCGCCCGGCTGGTCCGGCACGACCACTCCCTATGGCGACTACCTGTCCGCCGTCTTCGACCGCTGGTACGCCGCGCCGGAGCGGGAGACGCAGATCCGGCTGTTCACCGAGATCATCCGGCTGCTGTGCGGCAGGACCTCGCGCAGCGAGGCCATCGGGCTCTCACCGGTGGCCGTGGTCGTGGTGGAGACCAGCGGCGCCGTCGAGCAGGTGGACACGCTCAAGTCCGCCTACGACGGGGCCGCGGGCACCCTGCTCCACGTGCTCAAGGACTCCTTCGACGCGGTCCTGACCCTTCCGGCGATCGCGGCGCGGCAGATCGGCATGCGCGCCATGTCCGGCGCCTGCCTGTCGTGCGACCTCGTGCGGGTGTGCGGCGGCGGCCTGTACCCGCACCGGTACCGGCCCGGCAGCGGATTCCGCAATCCGTCGGTCTACTGCCAGGACCTGTACCGGCTGATCTCCCACATCCGCCGGGTGATGGTCGAGGACGTGTCGCTGCTGTCGCAGCCCCGCGCCTAGATCGGCGGCGGATCGAAGTCGCAGTCGAGATGCCGGCCCTCCATCGCGACGACCGCGTCGCGGTGGTCGAGGCCCAGCGTGTCCCGGTAGCGGTCCATGGTGGCGGCCGACAGCGCCTCGGCCTTCTCCGTCTGGCCCGACTGCGCGAGGTCCACGACCAGGTTCGCGGCGGCGGCCAGCGTCGTGGGATGGTCCTCGCCCAGCAGGCGGCGCAGCCGTTCGAGAGCGTCGGCGCCCAGCTTGCAGGCCTCCTTGAGCTCGCCGAGCATGGCCAGGTCGCTGGCGAGGTTGACGGCCACCGTGAGCGTGAAGTGGTGGTCGCGCCCGACCCGCTGGTCCAGGCCCTCCATGGCGCGCTCGTTGAGCCGGCGGGCCTCAAGCGGCTCGCCGCGCACCCGGTACATCAGCGCCACGTTGCTGGCGCAGCCGTAGTTGTAGGGATGCTCGGGGCCGTACAGCTTGGGGTAGCGCTGCATCGTGTCGTTGGCCAGGTCGAACGACTCCTGGATGAAGCTGTTCACGCGCAGCGCGTTGGACAGGCACGTCGCCGCGGCCAGGGTGCCGGGGTGGTCGAGGCCGTACAGGCGCACGTACCGCGCATGGACGTCCTGGGCCAGCTCCAGCGCCCGCTCGTGCTCGCCGTAGCGGTGCAGGGCGATCGACAGGTCCTTCTGCGTCAGCAGGACGCGCGGATGGTCGGCGTCCAGCAGTTCGCGGCCGAAGGCCAGAGCGTCCTCGCCGAGGTCGCAGGCCTCGCTGTAGAAGCCGCACAGCCGGACCGACCGGCCGAGACCGGCCCACAGGTTGAGCTGCGTGATCCGGTTGACCGCGTTGCCGCCCGAGCGCAGGGCCTCCTCCAGCAGGGTCCGCGAGCCCAGGTAGTCACTGGTCAGGCCGTAGTCGAGCGCCAGGTTGTTGACCGCGCGCAGCGTGCTCACGTGGTCGGGCCCGAACACCTTGCGGTGCAGGCGCACGGACTCGGTGTCGTGGTCGCGCGCCTCCTGGAAGAGCCCCTGGGCACGCAGGTCCGCGCCGATGCCGTTGAGCAGCACCAGGCTGTCGGGGTGCTCCACGCCCACGCGCGCCTGGATCTTCGCCAGCGTCGCGGTGTTGAGCTGGTGGCCCTCGGTGTACTGGCCCATGCTGCGCAGCAGGTCGCCCTGCACACGCCGGGCCCGCAGCACGTAGAGGTCGTCGGGGCCGAACTCGTCGGTCCACTTCTGCAGGAACGTGTCGAGGTGGTCGCGCAGCCCCTGGTGGTTTCCCGAGGCGTTCAGGTAGGTGAAGACGTTGAGCGCGAAGCCCCGCACGTCGTCGCGGACGCTGTCGGCCAGCCTCGCCGGTTCGAGATGGGCCAGCAGCGCGTCGTACGTCGTCCAGTCCGTCGGGTTGTCCGGTGACTCCGGCGCCGCGCCCACCAGCAGGGAGTGCACCTCCGAGCGGATCTCCTCCTGCGTCTCAGGCTCCAGTTCCTCGCGCAGCAGCGCCTGGATCAGCCGGTGGACCTGGAGCGTGGTGGGCCTGGACGGCTCCGACTCGATGCGCACCAGCGCGTACTTGCCCAGGCGCCGGATGGCGGTGCCCAGCCGGATCGGGTCGGCCAGCAGGTCGGCGATGACCGGGCGGACCGGGCCGTCCACCGAGACGAAGATCGAGCGCGGGATCGGCTCGGGACCGAAGAAGGCACAGCAGCGCAGCAGCTCCATCGCCTCGGGCAGATTGTCCTTGAGCTCGTTCACCGACAGGCTCCACGCCGCCGTCATCGGCAGCGGGTACTCGCTCGGCTTGCCCTCGCCCAGCAGGATCGCGGTGCGCTCGGTCAGCATGCGCAGGTAGTCGTCGGCCGACATGCCGGTCTCGGTCTGCAGGGCCGCCGCCTGCTCCAGCGCCAGCGGCAGGTCCCCGAGCGCGCCGGCCAGCCGGTCGGCGTCCTTCTCCGTGATCGAGCGGCGCATGCGCTTGATGAAGAACTCCACGCTCTCCGGACGCGGGAAGACGTCCACGGCCACCGTCTCGTACAGGCTGGCCCAGCGGTGGTTGCGCGAGGTGATCAGGACGTTGCCGGCGCCCTGGGGGAGGATGTCGTTGATGTCCTCGGGCTCGTCGGCGTTGTCGAAGATCAACAGCCATCGGTCGTACGGCTTGCCGCTGCGCAACGTGTCGAGCACGGAGTTGGCGGCCTCCTCGATGCCCGTCGTGGTCGGGTCGGGCAGGCCCAGCTTCGGCGCGAGCTGTGCCAGCGTGGACCGGACCAGGCCGGGCTGGTCGGAGGGGATCCACCAGACCACGTCGTACTCGCCGCGGAAGCGGTAGGCGTACTCGATGGCGATCTGGGTCTTGCCGACACCGCCGAAACCCTGGAGGGCGTGCGGGACCACGGCCGTGGTCTTCTTCGTGATGCTGGAGCGCAAGCTGCCCATGAGCTCGTCGCGCCCGGTGAAGTTCGTGTTGCGCGGGGGGACTTTCCAAACCTCAGGAAAGCCGCCGGTCGCCCCCCGCATGATGGGACGTTCCGAATCGGTCACGCGCTCCGCCCTCCCGTCCGCAGAGAATGGACAAGCAAGGAAACGATAGCCGCAACACCGGTGTGCGGACAGGCTCAGTGGCGGCCCTATCCGCACATTCGGCGTCGCAAGAAAGGCCTTGCGTTTGTGAAGGGTATACCGCAGCTCGCGAATGTGATACATGCCAGTTGAGAACATTCACCGGAACGGCCGCGCCGGGCGGGAAGGAGTGTGATCCGGGCGGCGACACAGCAGGCCGTATGCAGGCGTCGATAGGGGAATGTCCGTGCGACCACAGCTTGCCGAGCACCGCAGCGATTTCGTCGATCTTTCCCTGCTCTCCCATCCCGACCTGGACCGACTCGGGGACACGGTCCTCGCGCAGGCCCTACGTGAGCTGCTCGAACCTGATCTCGAAGAAGGGGAGGGCTTCGCGCGCTTCGACAACAGCACCGCTCTCTAGCGGATCTCGAAGCACCAAAGTCGTCGGACGTGCATGCCTAATAGGCGATTTCGGCCACCCCAATCGAGCTCTTTCGAAATCGAGGAATTGCCGTATTATTGCGGAGCCCCTTGATGGGCGCGCCGCGACGGCGAGCGGGTTTCGGTCTCGCCACAATCGGCAGTATCGTCGCCAGGCGACCGCGGCGCGATCTCAAGGCGGTTGATCCGTACCGTCCTCCATGAGCGAGGTCTGGCTAATGACAGCTTTCTCAGCGGTTCCCGCAGCTCCACGCGGACCATTCATTGGAGCGCGGCCTTTCGAAGCCCACGATGAGATGCTGTTATTCGGACGAGCCGAAGAGGTCCGAAAACTAACCCGGACATGGCAGCAGCGCCGGCTGACGATCCTCCATTCCGACGCCGGCGCGGGCAAGACCTCGCTGCTGCGCGCGGGCGTTGTGCCGGCCCTGAAGGCGGGCAACGCCCACGTGCTCCCCATCGGCCTGACCGCGCCGACGCGGGTGTGGCCCGTCGCCGCCCTGCCCGACCACAACAGGTACGTGCTCGCCCTGCTGTCGTCCTGGCACGCGGCCAACGCGCACACCCACGTCCCGGGCCTGTCCATCGACGACTTCCTGCACCGCCGTGAGGAGGTCGACCGGCAGGGCCGTCCCGCGCCGACGCTGGCCGCCATCGACCAGGCCGAGCTGTTCCTGCGCCCGGCCGGCGGCAACGAGCACGAACGCTGCGCCTTCCTCAACGAACTCCTCGCCACCGCCGCCAAGCGGCCCCGCCTGCGGTTGCTGCTGTCGGTGCGCACCGACTACCTCGACGAACTGCTGCGCGTGGTGAAGGGCTTCGAGGACCTGCAGTACGAGGAGTTCGCGCTCAGCCCCTTCACCCCGGAGGCCGCCGCCGAGGTCGTCCGCCGCTCGATCGAGAGCTCCGGCTACCGCCCCGCCCCCTCCCGCACCCGCGAACTGCTCGACGAGCTCCGCACGATCAGAGACGCGATGGGCCGGCCGCACCGCCCCGTGTCCACCGTCGACCCGATGCTGCTCCAGGTCACCGGAACCCGCCTGTGGAGCCGCCCGCCCGGCCAGGACCACCCCATCGCGCGGATGGAGGACGAGGTCGACGCCGCCCTGACCGAGTACTGCTCGGCCACGCTCGCCTCGATCGCCGCCGACTTCGAGCTGCTGCCCGGCGCCTTCCACGCGTGGCTGCACCAGACGGTCGTGTCCGGCGTCGCCCGCAAGCTCGGCTCGTCGGAGCGGATCACCGCCGCCGTGGTGCGCTCCCTGGAGGACCGCCACCTCATCAGAGCCCCGCAGAAGTACGGCCTGCGCATGTACATCCTGCGCCACCCGAGGCTCATGGCCCCCCTCAGACGGCTGGACCCCGGCCTGTGGCCCCGCCCGGCCCCCGGCACCGCGGACCGGCTGCGCGCCGCCATGGAGGCCGCCTTCGACGGCGAGCCGGAACGCGCCAGGAGCCTCGCCCGCAAGGCCGCCGACGCCTGCTCCCCCGACGAGCTGCGGGCCGGCGCGGCCATCGAGTCGCTGCTCGGCAGCATCGCCTACGAACAGCACCGGCTCAACGAGGCCGCCGGCCACTACCTGCGCGCCTGCGAACTCTACGAGGCGCTGCGCGACAACACCGCGGTGGGCTGGCTGCTGGCCGCGGCCGGCCGGGTCGCGCTCGACCAGGGCAGGCAGCGCCAGGCCACCGGCATGTTGCGCGCCGCCGTCGAGCGGGTGCCCCATGACGTCACCCTGCAGACCAGCCTCGGGCAGAACTTCTGGATGGCCGGGGAGCCGCAGGCGGCGCTGGCCGTACTCAACAACGTGATCAACCGCGAGGGCAACGTGCCCGAGGCGCGGCGCACCCGCGGCGAGATGCTGGCCGACCTGGGCGACGCGGAGTCGGCGCTGCGCGACATCGGGCAGGCGAGCAGCCGCTGGCCGCAGCCCTCCGCCCGCGCGGCCAGGGCGCTGGCGCTGGCGACCCTGTCACGTACGGAGGAGGCCGACCGGGAGCTGGCCGGCGCGGTCGCCGACGCCGGTGACAGCGGCCCGGTCTACCTGCGCGCGGCCAGGGTCCGCATGATCTCCGGCGACTCCTCTGACGCGGCCAGGTACGCCGAGCTCGCGATCCTGGCGATCCACCCTCCGCTGCCGCCACATCAGCACGGCACGGCCAAGCGCCTGTCGGAGGAACCCTGAACCAGCTCGTCATGGTCGCCGTCATCACCGCGTGCGCCGCCGTGTTCGGTGCGTTGACCGGCTCGCTCACCGCGATCCTCACCGAGCGGACCCGCTCGCGGCACGCCCGGCTCGCCGCTGCCGAGCAGCGCGCCGACGACCGGCGGGACACCCGCGATCGCGAGCTCAGGGAGACCTTCGCCACCACAGCGGAGGCCGTGATGAACCTGGCGCTCAACGTCGAGTACGCGCAGCAGCTCCGCCGCGGCGGCGCGACGCGCTTCGACCCCGCCGATCTCGCCAAACAGGTCTGGCAGGTCAGGCATGACACCGTCGCCGCCAAGACCGCGATGGCCAGGCTGCGGCCGCTGTGCCCGCGTGCGTGCCACGCGCGGATCGAGGCGCTCGGTGAGTCGCTCAGCTGGGCCGCGGCGCACGGCGAGCTCGAAAGCCCCAAAGGGATCGCGCAGCCGGTCCGCTCCCGCCTGGAGAACGAGCTCTACGCCCTCAGCGACGCGATCTTTCCACAGCCCGGCCCACATGCGGACCCGGACGAGCAGCCCCCAGGCGAGCGAGCCGTATGACACCGTCAGCGCCATCAGCAGGATGAAGCTGGCGACCATGACGACCGCCATCTTGGTGCCGAGCCCCGCGATCACGTACCCGGCGGCGAGCGCCCCGAGCGGCACCGCCCCGCCGGAGAAGAACCGGCTGACGCTGACCACCCGCGCGTGCAGGTGGACCGGCACCTCCCTGGCGTAGTGGACCGACAGCGCCACGTTGAGGCAGGCCCCGGTGAACCCGATCCCGCCCCAGGCCAGCGGCAGCAGGACGGCGACGTAGAGCACCGAGCCGTGGTCACTGACCGCCAGCGCCGCACTCAGGAACAGCCACGCCCACACGCAGATGACGATCACCCTGCGCGGCTGCCGCCCGCTCAGAAACCGCGGCGCGACCAGCGACCCGAGCACCCCGCCGAACCCGGAGGCGGCGATCAGCACCCCCGTCAGCCAGTACGGCAGCGCCTGCGCGTGAGCCAGCAGCACCAGAGAAAGTCCGACAATCTGGAAGAAAAAATTAGCAAGAGCGCAAACAATCACCACAAGGAACAGGAACGCATCACCACGCAGAAAGCTGACGCCTTCCCTCAAATCACTCGTCATGGCGGATCGATGCGTCACCGGTGGCTTGAATGCCTTCTTGTCCATTTTCAGGAGGAAGAAAGCTGAAAGGGCAGATGAGACCGCATCGAGGAGAAACGGCAGTCCGTGCATCAGATCGAACAGCAGCCCGCCGAACGGCCGCCCCAGCAGCCCCGCCCCGTGGATGCGCGCCTCGTTGCGCGACATCGCCTTCGGCAGGCTCTCCTCCGGCACGAGCCGCGGCACCACCGCCAGCTCAGCCGTGGAGTAGAACACCGCGCAGACGCCCTGCGCCCCGGCGACCAGAGGCAGCAGCAGGGTCACATCGCCATGGCTGAACACCCCCACGACCAGCACCACCGCCAGCGCCATCTGCAGGAACGCGCTGATCACCATGATCGCCCGGCGGTTGGACCGGTCGACGATCACCCCGGCGGGGAGGTAGAGCAGCAGGCGCGGAAGCGTGCCTGCCGCCGTCACCCAGCCGGCGAAGACCGGCGATCCGGTGTGCGCGAGCGCGAGCAGCGGGGCGGCCAGAGTGGCGTTGACGGTGCCGAACTGAGAGAAGGCCGAGCCGGTCCAGAGCAGCCGGAAATCCCGTTTCCAGGCGGAGTCACGAGCGGTGCCGGACTGTACGCCTCTGGTGCTGTCGGCCACCTCAATCCCCGCTCCAGGTGCAAAACGCCACATTTGCCGTAAAAGTGCCCCTGGAGCGTGATTACGCAGCGGCCCAAAGACGTAGCGCCCCGATAGACGGGCGTCAATCTACTGTATTCCCGGAGCCCTTGGGAACTGGTCTCTCCCCCTGGCAAACCCCTTTCATCAGATTGGGAACTGCTCCCTACCCCGAGTAAACCCCTTCCACCAGAGCGGCAAACTCCTCGGGCGACATGACCCGCACGCCCAGCGATTCGGCCTTGGTCCGCTTGGACCCGGCCTTCTCCCCCGCCACCAGCAACGACGTCTTGGCCGAGACGCTCGACGACGACTTGCCGCCCGCGCGTTCGATCAGCTCGTTCATCTGGTTGCGCGACAGCGACTCCAGAGCTCCGGACATCGCCCCGGTCACCACCACCGTCATTCCGGCCAGCGGCCCCTGCTCGGCCTGGCTCTCCGTCGCGCCCTCCTCCGCGGCGGTGCCGGGCGGGGTGGCGCCGGGCTCGGTCATGTTGACGCCCGCCTGGACCAGCTTGTCGATCAGCGGCGCCAGCTCCAGGAGCTCGGCCACCACCACCGGCGCCTTCTCCGGGCCGATGCCCTCGACCTGCTGGATCGCCTCGGCGTCGGCGGCTCGGATGGCCTCCATCGTGGCGAAGTGCCGGGCGATGCGGCGGCTCATCGAGCGACCCGTGCCGCGTACGCCCAGCGCGCAGAACACGCGGCTCAGCGGCCTGGCCTTGGCCTGCTCGATGGCGGCCAGGAGGTTGTCGGTGCTGGTCTCGCCCATCCTTTCCAGGCCGAGCACCTGCTCGCGGGTCAGGAAGAACAGGTCGGCGAAGTCGGTGATGAACCCGGCGTCGAGCAGTTGCCGGATGCGCTGCTCGGCCAGCGTCTCGATGTCGAGCTGGTCGCGGCCGGCGGCGTACTGGATGGAGGCGATCGCGCGGCAGGCGCGGCCCCGCACGCACCGCCAGCGCTCCTGCGAGGCGTCGATCGCGTCGCCGCACGACGGGCAGACCTCCGGGATGGCGATCGGCCGCTCCTCGCCGGTGCGCAGGTGCACGACGGGGGCCTCGACGCGCGGGATCACGTCGCCCGCCTTGTAGACGACGACCGAGTCGCCGAGCATCAGGCCGCGGCGGGCGATGTCGGCCGGGTTGTGGAGGGTGGCGTAGGTGACGATGGAGCCGTCGAGCTCGACCGGCTCCAGCACGGCGCGCGGCGCGATGATGCCCGTGCGCCCGGTGTTCCACTCCACCGCGATCAGCTTGGTGATCTTCTCGGTGGCGGGCAGTTTGTAGGCGATGGCCCAGCGCGGGGCGCGCGAGCTGAAGCCCGCCGCCGCCTGGTCGCCGGCCAGGTCGCACTTGATCACGATGCCGTCGATGCCGAAGGGCAGGTCGGCGCGGGCCGCGGCGATCTGCTCGACGCGCTCCTGGACCCGCTCCAGGCTGTGGGCCACGACGCCGGCGACCGGGGTGGCGGCCGTGGTCTGGACGCCCTGGGCGGCCACCCACTCCATGACCTGGCTGTGCGGCAGCTCGCGCAGGCGGACGGCCAGCTCGGAGGCGTCGTCGGGGGTGGGCAGCGCGCCGTAGCCGAAGAACGTCAGCTCGCAGGTGTAGGGGCGGTCCTGGGCGCGCAGCGTGCCGGCGGCGGCGCTGCGCGGGTTGGCGAAGGTGGTGCCGTCGTGGGCCTGGCGCTTGGCGCAGGCGTCCTCGAACTGCGCGGCGGTCATCATGACCTCGCCGCGCAGCTCGACCGTGACCGGCTCGGCCAGCCGCTCGGGCAGTCCGACGATGGTGCCGGCGGCGTGGCTGACGTCCTCGCCCGCCGTGCCGTCGCCGCGGGTGATGAGCTGGACCAGGCGGCCCCTGCGGTAGCGGGCGGCGATCGCCAGGCCGTCGAGCTTGGGCTCCACGCTCCACTCCGCGACCGGCCTGCCGATCCTGCGCTCGACCGAGGCGGCCCACTCGGCCAGCTGCTCGGCGCCGAAGACGTTGTCCAGGCTGAGCATGGGCACGCTGTGCGGCACGTCGCCGACCACGGCGCCGCCCGCCACCTTGCCCGTGGGCGAGTCGGCCAGCACCTCGTCGGGATGCTCCTCCTCGTAGGCCACGATGCCGCGCAGCAGCCGGTCGTAGGAGTCGTCGTCGAGCGTGGAGGTGCCGTCGGCGTAGTAGGCCGCGGAGGCGTCGAGTGCCAGCTGCACCGCCTCCGCGTAGGCGGTGTGGTCGGCGATGAGGGTGAGGGGAGGCGCGTCGCTCATAGGTTCATCATGCCGGTCACCACTGACATTTCCACGCCCTGAGCTGCTCAGACCCTCCGTTCCACGTGCAGCAGGTACTCCTTGCGGTTGAGCGGGTTGTGGTCGGTCCGCTCGCGCTCGGGCGGCGCGCCGGAGACCGCGTGGTGGCGTTCGAAGGAGCTCTCCAGCACGCCCTCGCCGCGGGTGAGCGCGGGCAGTTGCCGCTGCAGCTCGTGCACCCTGGCCGCGGGGATCTCTCCCTCGATCACGCCCTCGCTCTGCGTCCTGGGTACGGCCCGCAGCCGCGCCAGCAACGGCAGCACCGGTCCCAGCGCGTCGGCCGGGATCTCCAGCCGGAAGCGGTGCAGCGGCTCGCACACCCGCGTGCCCGCCCGCCTGAGCGCGCTCATCAGCACCAGCGGCGTCAGCCCCCTGAAGTCCGCCCCGGTGCTCGACATGCTCTTGTCGAAGCTCTGGTGCGCGTGGCTCTGGCGCGGGTAGTAGCCGGAGTGCGTCATCGTGACCGTGCAGTCCACGACCTGCCAGCCGCGCAGCCCCTGCCGTAGCGTCTCGTGGACGGTGTCCTCGACCGCCTTGAAGAACGCGTACGGCATGTCGCCCAGCGAGATCCCCAGCCGGAACTCCACCCCGCTCCCGACCGGCGCCGGATCCACGCGCAGCCCGACCGTGGCCAGGAAGGGATTGGGGGCCTTGGCGATGAACTCGACCGCCGAACCGGTGCCGATGGGGCGTTCGACGCAGATCGTGGTGGTCTCGCGGAAGGTGACCGCGAGACCGAACTCGTCGGCCAGCGTGGCCTCGATGACCTCCTTCTGCACCTCGCCGTAGAGGGACAGGAAGATCTCCTGCCGCAGGTCGTCCTGGCGCAGGTTGATCAGCGGGTCCTGCTCGGCGAGCTGGGCGAGCGCGGCGCGCAGGGTGCCCTTCTCCGACGGTCGCGCGGGGATGACGACCGTCTCCAGGGAGGGCGGGGCGAAGTGGTGGGCGTCCGCGCCGGGCGCCGCCTCACCGACGCGGTCGCCGATCCTGATGTCGTCCAGGCCCCAGAGCTTGGCGATCTGGCCCGCGCGCGCCTCCTGCCGGGGGATCGCCGCGCCGCTTTCGAAGGCGGCGATCGCGGTCACCTTGCCCTCCCGCCCGGTGCGGAAGGGCAGCTTGTCGCGCACCCGCACGGCGCCGGTGAACAGCCGGGCGTAGGCGATCTTCTCCCCCGCCGGGCCGCGTTCGATCTTGAAGACGGTGCCGGAGACCGGGGCGTCCGCCGCGCCTTCGGCGGCCGGGAGCAGTTCGCGGATGCCATCGCTCAGCTCCGCGACACCGGCGCCGGTGATGGCCGAGCCGAAGAAGACGGGGTGGACCAGGGCACCGGCGGTCTGGGCCGCCAGCTCGCGGCGCAGGCGGTCCTCCGGGACGGCGTCGGCCACGTACGCGGCCAGCAGCGCCTCGTCGTTGTCGGCCAGCACGTCGGCTCCGCCGTACGCGCGATGGAAGGAGGCGGCGGGGGTGCCGAGGTCGCGCGCGGTCCCCAGCGGGATGGCGGCGGGGGTGAGCCGTTCGGTGATCTGGCGCAGGACGGCGTCGGTCCGGGCGCCGCGGCGGTCGATCTTGTTGACGAACAGGATCGTCGGGATGCGCAGGCGCTTGAGCGTGCGCATGAGCACGCGGGTCTGGGCCTGCACGCCCTCCACGCCGGAGATCACCAGCACGGCGCCGTCGAGCACGCTCAGGACCCGCTCCACCTCGGCGATGAAGTCGGGGTGGCCGGGGGTGTCGATCAGGTTGACGGTGACGTCGCCGATCGCGAAGGACACGACCGCGGACTTGATCGTGATGCCGCGGCGGCGTTCGAGAGCGAGCGAGTCGGTCTGGGTGCTGCCGTCGTCGACGCTGCCGATCTCGTCGATGACCCGGCGGCGTAGAGAAGCCGCTCGGTCAGGCTGGTCTTACCGGCGTCTACATGCGCCAAAATCCCCAAGTTGAGCATTCTCACGAAGCGTCATGTCCCTAGAAGAGGTGAAATTTACCTTTTGTGGAAACATGTACGCTTCGCGCATCTGGGACTCCATGAGGTGGGCGGCTGTCCGTCCGAGTAGAGCAGACGGCCGGCCCCGCTCTCAACGCAATTAACCCCCTGCTCTCATGCCGGTCAGCGCCTTGGTCAGGTCACGCGAGGACAGCCAGAGCTTGTACATGATCGCCACCTCGAAGACCAGCAGCAGGCCCGCCGCGGCCAGCGTGACGGGCACGACCAGTCCCAGCAGCGGCCCCACGATGAACACCGCCATCTGGAACTCGATGCCGCTCATCAGGTGCGTGCGCACCCGATGGTCGCGCAGCCAGTCGCGCGCCACCAGATACCAGGAGAAGCGGCTGCGGAAGCCGCGCTGCAGGTCGATCAGCTCCTCCGGCTCCACGTCGTGCTCCTCGTCCGCGCCGCCGATCGCCTCGTCGAGCTGGCGGCGCATCGCGCGGCGGACCTTCGCCACCTGGAAGGCGTCGACGTAGCGCAGCATGTCGAGGAAGACCACCACGATGCCGAGGATCAGGTAGAGGTCCTGGCCGGTCAGCCGGTACTGCCCCCACATGAGCGCCACGGCGCAGGCCAGCACCCGGATCCGGTCGAAGACGTAGTCGAGCCAGCCGCCGAAGACCGTCCCGGTCCCCTTGAGCCGCGCGATCTTGCCGTCGACGCAGTCCAGGACGAAGCTCAGGTGGTACAGGACCGCCCCGGCCGCCAGCCAGCTCCAGTCGCCCATGACGAAGCAGGCCGCCGACCCCAGCCCGAGCGCGAACGCCGCCCACGTGACCTGGTTCGGGGTGATCGAGGTGCGGTTGGCCGCGGCCACCACCAGCCGCCCTGCCAGCGGATCGACCAGGAACACCGTCCACCACGCGTCGCGCGGCTTGTACGTGCGCTCCCTGACCTCAGTCAGTGTGAATGCCATCGCCAACCTCCGCGCTCTCCCAGTCCGGTTCCTCGTCCGTCCAGCCGATCTGCTGGTAGGCGGTGAACGAGCTGACCTCCACGCTCTGGCCGTCGGCCAGCCGCCCCACGCCCTTGGTCTCGTTGGCCAGAGGGAAGCCGCTGTCCGGATCGACCACGAAGCGGGCATCGCTGACCTGCCCCTCCGGCCGGTTGACCTGGTAGCGAAGCGCCTGTCCCGTACGGCCCAGCGGATCGGTCACCTCTCCCTCCGCCGTCATCCCCGGCAGCGAGGCCATCACCTGGTACGCGGAGGCGCGTACCTCCGGCGAGACCGGCAGCCCGGACAGGATCTCCATGCAGCTCTTGCGCAGCCGGGAATCCAGCTCCCGCGGGCCGACCGCGCCGATCTTCGCCTCCAGGTACGAGCGCAGCGGCGCCGCGCCCGCCGGGATCCTGCTGACCTCGTCCCAGTTGACCGGCTCCTTCGGCGCTCCGCCCACCCGCGCGCCCGGCGCCGACTGCACGGTCTCGCCCGCGCCGATGAAGCCCATGCCGGTGACGTCGTCCGGGTAGCGCCAGCTCACCGGGCCGCCCGCCGCCTGCCAGGCCAGCTTGTCCTTCTCCGAGGCCGGCCGGGCGCCCAGGTACTGGTTGAACGACCCGCTCCGCCCGCCCGCCGCCCGGGTCAGCCAGGTCTCGCTGGCCGAGTCGCGGCGCAGCACGTACCGGCGATCAGGGCTGACGATCAGCTTGCCGGTGACCGTGCGCGCCCGCCAGTAGTCGCCGTCCGACGGCGTCCTGGCCATGGCCGTCGCCGCGGCGAGCAGGATCTGCCGCGCGGTCGGCGCGGTGGAGGCGGTGGTCGGATCGGGAGTCAGCAGGACCAGGTCGTCCGAGGGCATGATGACCGCCACCCCCAGCGCGGTGGCGAGCGCGGCGGCGACCATGCCGGTACGCAGCGGCGTGACCCACCTCCTGGGCCGGCGCGACAGCGCGTCGCTCAGGCGCGCGCGGCCTTTGTCGGTCGTCTCCCGGGTGGGGCCTGGAGCGGAGAGCAGATCGCGCACCGCGGTCAGGTCGTCATCCATCGGAGCCTCCGATCATGGGATTGGTTCCGCCCAGGGCCGCGCGTAACTTCTTGCGGGCCCGGTTGAGGCGGGATCCGACGGTCCCGAAAGGAATGTCGAGCACCTGGGCGACCTCCTCGTAGCTGAGATCGGCCAGCGCGATGAGGAGCAGCACGTCGCGGTCCCCATGGGACAGGCGCTCCAGCGCCGACGCGAGCCGCCCCTGTGCGTTCGCGGCGGCGACCCGCGTGGTCACCCTGTCCTCGGGACCGTCGTCGGCCAATGCGTCCACCGGGGCGCGCTGGAAGGCGGCCAGCCGGCGGGTCTCACTCCTGCGGTGCTGGGCGAGGAGCTTGGTGGCGATCCCGTACAGCCACGGCCGTACGGCGCCGCGGGCGGCGTCGTAGGTCCGCCGCTTCCGGAAGGCGACGAGAAACGTCTCGGCGGCCAGGTCGTCGGCGATGTGCGGGCCGAGCCGGCCGGCGAGATAGCGGTAGATCTCGTCGAAGTACCGGTCGTAGAGCACCGCGAACACGTCCGGGCGGCGCCACGACTGCTCGATGAGTGCCGCGTCATCGACTGTCACAGGCACGTCCGGGGGAGCGGCCATTCGCATGGTGTCCCTTCTTTGGGTTACACCCTGTATTCCGCCGAACCCCGGATTCGCCTTCACACTTTTTTAACGCCGGGTCTGCCCGGCTGAGCGCCCTCCAGTTGCGTACATGGTACCCAGTAGCCTAGCCTCGCAATAGCGTACAACGTACCCAATGAGACGGCCAGGAGGGCATAAAGTGTCGCAAAACACCCACGAAGAGATCCAGCAGATCCTGGACCGGGCCGTGGCCGAGGACGGCATCCCCGGCGTCGTCGCCGAGGTTCACGACACCGACGGAATGTGGTTCGGCACCGCGGGAGTGGCCGACCTCGCCACCGGGCGGAGCCGCCAACTGGGCGAGCACCTCCACATCGGCAGCTCCGGCAAGGCCTTCACCGCCGCCACCGTGCTCACCCTGGCGGCCGAAGGCAGGCTGAGCCTCGACGACCCGGTGAACACCTGGCTGCCCGGCGTCATGGAGACGGGTGGCTACGACGGCGACAAGATCACCATCCGGCATCTGCTCAACCACACCGGCGGCCTGTTCCTCACCGGCCTGGCGCCCGAACTGCAGCACAGCATGGTCACCCAGCCGACCCGCGTCTGGACCACCTCCGAACTGGTGAAGCTCGCGGTCTCCCAGCCACCGGCCGGCGAGCCGGGCGAGCAGTTCGTCTACTCCAACGGCGGCTACTACCTGGCCGGCGCGATCATCGAGAAGGCCACCGGCAACACCTACGCCGCCGAAGTCGAACGCGCGGTCATCCGGCCACTCGACCTGACCCACACCCACGTACGGCCCGCCGACGCCACCGGCTATCCCGACCCCCATCCCGCTGCCTACATCACCGGCGCGCTCAAGGACGGCGTCGACCCGGCGACGCTCACCGCCGAGAACTGGGCGTCAATGATCGACCACGACAATCCCCCCACCGACGTCACCGCGCTCAACACCTCATGGGGCTGGGCGGCCGGCGGCATCGTCTCCACCACCGAAGACCTGACCCGCTTTCTCCGGGCGATCGCGACCGGCGGCCTGCTGCCACCGGCTCAGCACCACGAGATGTGGACCATGGTCACCAACGGCGGCGTCGTCTGGCTGCCCCACGCCCGCTATGGCCTGGGCGTGATCGAGTTCGACAGCGCGGGCATGGACGGCCTGACCGTGCGCGGCGTCAGCGGCACCCTCCCGGGATCCTTCACCCTCGCACTGAGCACCGACGACGGCCGGCGGAGCGTCGCCATCCACACCAACATCGAACCGAAGACCCTGGACCTCCCCATCAAGATCATCAAGGCGGTGTACGGCGTCGCCCTCGCCTGACCTGGGGGTTCGCGGGCCGTCCGCCGGAACTTCGGCCTGGACACGCGCCGATCCGGGTGGTGGGCCGGGCACGGCGCCGGCCCACCGTCGTCCATCTACTCGTGTCCCGAGCCCGTCGCGGCCGCCTGTGCGTACCCCGGGCTCACCTACTTCTGGCCGCCGGGGCGGGTGTCGAGGGGATCCAGGTTCTGCTTTTCGGGGTAGCCGGGGGCCTTGCCGAAGCGGACGGTGTCGCCCTCACGGTTGAACCAGCCCTTGAAACGCCAATTGATGAAACCGCCGTCGCCGGGGTTGACGAGCGTCTCGGCCGTGTCGAAGACGTAGACGGAGTAGACATGGGCGGGAGCGAACTTCTTGCGGGTTTCGGGGTTGGTGCCGCCGAGCCCCCAGTGGCACAGCGTCAGCTTGGCCGCCGGTTCGCTCTGGACGAGGCTGCCGCCCCAGTCATGCTTCTTGAAGTAGGCGCTGCCGTTGCCCGCGCTGGGTGCGATGGTTTTGCCGTCGTAGGTGAGGCCCTGGTAGAGGACGGCGATGTTCCACCGGCCGCCGGAGGCCTTGTCCGCGGCGGCGAGGGCTTCCTCGGTGAACTTCTCGCGCCGGCCGTCCATTCCGGTCTCCTCGACGATCATGGAGATGAGACCGCCGATCGCCTCTCCGGCGCTCATCATGCCGTTGGAGCCGCCCCCGCCCTTGCCGTGCTTGCCGTTGGGGTTCCACTGGTTGGCGGCGGGGTTGACCGGCAGGAACGGCGAACCGGCGCGGCCCTCCTGGCACGGGTACTTGTCGTAGCCGGCCGCGGCCGAAGCCGCCGGCGCGGCCACGAGCATCGAGCCCGCCACCACGACGGCGGCTCCGGCGACCGCGAGCTTGCTGGTGATCGTCATGAATCATCTCCCTCGATCGGACACTGACCGGCAGACCGTAACGACGGGAGATAGACAGCCTGTGACAGAGAGATAAATCCGGCTGGGATACGACCACGACCACGCACGGATCGGCTGCCGAGGACGGGGAGATCATGGCGCGGGTGACGGCTGGGCCGAACAGCCGTTGTCTCAGGTCAGGCGGTGTGCCGTGCCGCGTTGGCGTGGATGGCGTCCCGTATGTACTGGGTCAGCCCCTCGGCCAGCGGCTCGTAGTTGGCCGCGAACCGGGGGTCGGCCACGTACATGTCGCCGAGCCCGCGGTGGATCTCGTAGGTGCAGTCGTAGCACCAGCGGGTGAGGTGCTGCCGGTGTTCCTCGGCCAGGTCCATGGCTCGCGGGCCGTCGGCGGGCGCGCCCGCCTCGTACGCCTCGGCCAGCGCCCGTGCCACGGCCCCGCCCTCCTCGGTGAACCTCACCCAGTCGGCCTTCGTCATGTTCGCCATGCGCGTGCGGGACTGCTCGTAGGCCGTGCTGCCGCCCCAGCGCCGCTCCGCCTCCTCGGCGTGGTCCTCGGGGCGGAAGTCCCCGAACACCTCGAAGCGCTCCTCGGGCGTCAGGTTGATGCCCATCGTCCGTGCCTCCATCTCCTTCTCGATGGCCGCGGTCAAGTTCTTGAGCCGCTCGATGCGCCGCACGAGCAGTCCGTGCTGGCGCCGCAGGTGCGTCATCGCGCTCGCGTCCGGCCGGTCGAGGATGACCGCGATCTCCTCCAGGGGGAACCCGAGCTCGCGGTAGAACAGCACCTGCTGGAGCCGGTCCAGGTCGGACTCGGTGTACCTGCGGTACCCCGCCGCCGTGCGCTCACCCGGGCTGAGCAGCCCGATCTCGTCGTAGTGGTGGAGCGCGCGCACGGTGACACCGGCGAGCCTGGCGACCTGGCCGACCGAGTAGCTCATGTCAGCAGTCTGCGGCCTCACGCTACGTGAGGGTCAACAGCGAAGGACATCGCGCCGCCGTACCTGACGGCCGTGGTTTACGCGCGGCGGGCGGCGGTGATAACGATGCGTCCAAAGTGGTACAGGGGTAAGGTTCGGCCACGTGTCATCCTCGAATGGAGACTGGCTGGGCGACGCGAAGCCCCAGGTCACGGCGCCGTGGCCTTTGTGTCAGTTCGTCCTAAAAATACATAGTAGATGTGACCTGAGGTGCGATTATTGTTATGTCTACGAAATGGCCGACCAGAGCTGGAAAGACCAGCCGCGTCGGATTTCGAAAGACGTCATCGCACACACGGCTTCCCGGATCGCCGAACACGCCCACGCGCACCGGCTGCCTTCCGTCCATCTGATCCTGCACGGCGGGGAGCCGCTGCTGGCCGGTGCCGATCACATCGCCCACGCCGTGCGCTCCGTCCGGCGGGCTCTGGGCCCGGATGTCCGGCTCAACGTCAGCCTGCAGACGAACGGGATGCGTCTCGACGAGACCTACCTGAAACTGTTCGACGACCTCGGGATCCGCGTCGGCGTCAGCCTGGACGGCGGCGCCGACGATCACGACCGGCACCGGCGGCGCCGCGACGGGCGCGGCAGCCACGCGACCGTGTCCGCCGCACTCGGGCTGCTCTCCGCAGCACGTTGGACAGGTTGCTCGCCGCCGCGACGGTCTCCGGGTGGTGGTCGCCCATGATGCGCTGCAGGCGGGAGTGAACGTCCTTGGCGAGTTCGAGCGATCCGTCGAAGTCACCCGCCCTGCGCTTGGCGATCGACAGGTCGCGGGCCGTGCGCAGCGTCCACAGATGCTCGGCGCCGAGTTCCTGAACCCCGTAGGCGTAGGCGTCCTCGCCGAGGTCGACCGCCTCTCGCGAGTCGCCCGTCAGCCGGACGGCCCTGGCCAGGCCGTTCCAGCTGTTGAGGACGTCGGCCTCGCCGATCCGCTCCCCGCTCTCGCTCTGCTTGCGGTGCACGGTGTCGTGCAGGGCCCTGGCCGCCTGGTAGTCGCCGTTGAGCCCGTAGTCGATGGCCAGGTTGTTCATGATCTGCAGGGTCGCCGCCGCCTGCTCGCCGAACGCGGTCGTGTGCTGGGACTGCAGCCTCTCGTCCAGTTCCTGCGCCGCCGACCAGTCCCCCATGGCCCGCAGGTCGGCCGCGAACCCGCTGCTGAGCACCAGCGTCTCGCGGTGCTCGGGCCCCAGCACCTCGGTCATCTTGGTCAGCGTGGCACTGTCGAGATCGTAGGCGGCACGGTATTCGCCCAGCTCGCGGACGATCCCGCCAAGGTGGCGCTGGGCGATCAGCACGTCCGGATGATCCGGCCCCGACACCTCGGCCCACCGCCGTACGAACTGCTCGGCGAACGAGCGCGCGGACTGGTAGCTGCCCGACCGGTAGAGGTAGTAGATGACGTCGCGCGCCATGCCCCGCACCGCCGGATCGGGGCAGTCCTCCACCTGCGACGGCAGGATGTGCGCGATCAGCTCGTTGTAGCGCTGCCAGCTGGCCGTCTCGTCGGGCATTCTCGGGGCGGCGCCGGCCAGCAGGAGATGCACCTCGTGCCGGAACCGGCTGCGTTCGTCCTCGTCCAGCTCGTCCCGCAGAAGCGCCTGGACCAGACGGTGCACCTGGATCGTACGTGCCTGCGAGTCGATGGCCGCCAGCGCGAACCTGCCCAGCTCCCTGATCGCCCTGGTCAGCAGGATCGTGTCGCCGAAGATGCCGCTCAACCTCAGGTCGGACGCCTGGTGACCGGCCCGGCGGAAGACGTCGCGCGGGATCGGCTCAGGGCCGAAGAACGCGCAGCAGCGCAGCACGTCGACGGCTTCGGGAAGCTTGCTGCGCAACTGCCCCACCGAGAGCGCCCAGGCGGCGGTCATGGGCATCGGGTACTCCGACGGCTTGCTCTCCGAGAGCAGGGCGCTGGTCTGCTCCTTCAGCAGCCGCAGGTAGTCGTCCACCGAGATGCCGGTCTCGACGTGCAGCGCGCCCGCCTGCTCCAGGGCGAGAGGAAGATCACCCAGCTGCTCCGCCAGCCGGTCCGCGTCACTGTCGGACAGCGACGCCCGCCGGGACAGGAACTCCACGCTCTCCTCGCGGCGGAAGACGTCCACCGGCACGGTGTCGACGATGCCCTGCCAGCGGTGGTTGCGCGAGGTGATGATCACCTGGCCGGGCCCGCGCGGGATGAGGTCGCTGATCTCCTCCGGCTGGTCGGCGTTGTCGAAGACCAACAGCCATCGGTCGTACGGCTCGCCGCGCCGCAGGGCGTCGAGCACCGCGTCCGCGGCGTCCTCGGCCCCGCTTCTGGTCGCGGCCTGCAGCCCCAGGTGCGGCGCCAGGCCCGCCAGCGACGACTTGACCAGGACGGGCTGGTCGGCGGGAATCCACCAGACCACGTCGTACTCGGACCGGAACCGGTGGGCGTACTCGACCGCGAGCTGTGTCTTGCCCACGCCGCCCAGCCCGTGCAGGGCGTGCGGGACCACGGCGGTCACCTCGGTGGACAGGCCCGCGTGCAACCGCTCCAGCAGGATGGACCGACCGGTGAAGTTGACGTTGCGGGGCGGGATCTTGCCCCAGATCTCGGGAATCCGCCCAGCTGGCCGTTAACCTGATATCACGCTTCCGAGGCGGGGACCGTCCACCCAGTAATAGAGGCTGAGCCCTTCCAGCTCCTAGGACGCATTTGCCGTATCACTATGGTTATCCTCTTGCCGACAGAGTTCCGGATCGTAAGGGGCTTCAATGAGCGATGAGCAGGCCGGGCCAGGCCTAGTCGATGTGAGTGACTTGTCCCTGGTCGAACTCGACAAACTGGACAAGTCAGCACTTTCCCATGCTCTGCGCACATTGATGCGTGTGGGCGAAGATGCGATGGGGCCGATCTCCGGGTTCAGCCAGAGCATCGATGGCCACAACGCGCCCAGTTCACGCCACGACCACACATATCAACAACAGTGACAGCCCATAGACCCCGATGGCGAAGTGCAGGGCCACCCACAGCCGATGAAGGCGGATGCGATGCATTCGGGGGAAGGCGCGATAGTGATCAGCGCGTGCTTCTACCAACCTCTCATCAGTGCCCAGCACTCCACGCTCCGCGAGGTCTTTGGTCAAAGCACGCGCCTGAGACAGATGGTAGGAAGCTCTCTCGTAGTACTTTGAGACAGCGACGACGCCATACAGGCCAGCCAGCGAGATAAAGACACACAGGGGCAGGACGTACAGCGAGAAGCGCTGCTGAACGATCAGAGCGCTCAAGGCGGCCGTGATTACAATCAGCAGGTTGCTAAGCGTCGAGCGCTGAGTCTCGCACTGGCGTAACTGTTCCCGATGTTCCTTCCAGTAGGCGCGTATCGCTTCATCCGAGATCTCGGCCATTGACTCCGCCTCACCTGCATCCGGATACCATGTGCTGCACGAACCGCCATGGTTCACAAAGTGAAACCTCGACCAGTGGAGACATCATATCGTGAGGGTCTTTATCAGCAGCGTACGGAAGGGCTTGGAGGAAGAACGCGACTCCCTCCCTGGCTTGATCACCGCGCTGGGCCATATCCCAGTGCGCTTCGAAGACTTCTCAGCCCAGACCACTCCCAGCAGAGAGGCATGTCTGGCCGCTCTGGAGTCCGCAGATGCCTGTCTGTTTCTCTTGGGTGCCGACTATGGTCATGTGTTCCCGGAAACTGGACGGTCGGCCACGCATGACGAATGGGTGCACGCGCAACGCCTGGGGAAGCCACGACTGGTCTTCCGTAAGAACGGTGTGAGACTCGGGCCCGATCAGCACAAATTCATGCGCATCGTTGAGGCGTACGCGACGGGTGTGTTTCGGGACTCCTTCTCCAGCAGCATGGAGCTTCAGACCAAGGTCGTCAAAGGCTTGCGCGAGCTGGATTCAAAACCATCTCCCCTAGAATTCAGAAGATTGACTCAGCAGCCTTCCCTAATCTGGATCGCAGATGACGGCAGAGTAAATTCACTTAGTAGCATCCAAGAACCCCTTCTCGAACTACACGTGCTACCCATGGATCACCCTGGATACTCGGCTCGCGAGATGGACCAACTCATTGATTCGCTGATGCGCCGGGTTCGAGGGACCGAATATATCGAGACTAGCCAGGCGCTCAATCTTCTCAGATCCCAGGATCATGCGGCCGTCAGTACCGAGAACGATCAGCGGCGCACAGGGGACAAACCTCAAAATGGAAGAATCAGGGAAGTTCGGTTGCATAAGACGGGGCAGATCTCAGTTCGATCAACTCTCCCCAGAGACCAGATGGGCTCAATTCTGGATCCCAAAGCGCTACCGGAACAGCTCGCTGAGATGCTGCGCTTTACAGGAGCGTTGGGCCTTATCCAACATGGACATGTCGTCGTGGCCGCCGGCGTGCCGTCGGACGGACGCATCAGCGTCGATACCTTTGATCCGCATCGCTCGCGATCCCGTGTTCAGCCATTGGGCTTTGGTCGTTCGGTTGGCATGTATCAGACGAAACCGGACGAATCCGTCAGCCTGGCAGCTTTGGATAATGGAGCTCACGAAGTCGGCAGCGACCTATCCCGAGCACTGTTTGGTCGGCTACCGACGTAGTCATCTGTAACTTCTCTGATCCAGCAAGTCGCTCCGCCCGGTGAACCTCCTTCGCCGGCCTCCTCAAGTGCCGGGCCTCATGGCAGGCGTACCACCCACAATCGTGGTGCTGGATTGGATGCTCCGTGCACCGAGAACCTGCTTGCCCGGCGGGAAGCGACCCTTACTGCAGGGCCCCAGGGCCGGGACCTCTGGCCCACCCACCGGAGTGGGAACATACTTTTGCCCGTCATCAGAGATGGGAGTCCGACCTCGTCTTCACCACCAGGCACGGCACACCCACAGAGCCGCAACCTGAAGCGCTTTCGACGTCCGGTGCAACATGGCAGACGTCCCGCGCATCCTCGTGCACGACACCCGCCGCATCTGCGCCTCACTCCTGGCCGCCCTCGGCGTTTACCCTCGCGTGGCGACGCAGGTCCTCCGCCACAGCCAGATCCCCATGACCATGGACATCCAGACGACAGCCTGCAGACCCCAGCTGTACAAGATCGAAAAAGGCCCTCTGGGATGATCCCGGAGGGCCTTTGAGCTGTGGTGCGGCCGGAGGTACTCGAAACCCCAACCTTCTGATCCGTAGGAAGACGCCCAGCTTGCCTGGCTCATGACCGTGACCCGCGCCGATGTACCCGATCAATGAGGCTTTTCCAACCTGAGCGTGCAGGCCAGAGTGGATGCGCGAGGGTGGGTTGAGAGAAGAGAAGGCTCCCGGTAAGACAGCAGTCGACCAAG
>NZ_JBITIO010000032.1:0-50968 GCF_044459065.1 Nonomuraea sp. NPDC050394
GGGGCCCGGCGGCCGCTTCTAACGCCGCCGGCCGCGGGCGCCCGCCTGCCCGGCTCGGCCCTCGCGCTGGGCGCGCGCCGCGCAACCGCGCGGGGGGGGCGGGGGCCCCCCCGGGGGGGCCCCCCCCCCCCACGACCCCCTGCCGGGGGCCCGCCCCCGGACCCCCTCGGCCGGCCGGGCACGGCGCCGGAGACCACAGACCCGACCGGCGATCATCACGAAGGGGTCATATGGCTTCCCAACCATGCGGATGATCGTTTCGACATCGCCCTACTCCGCGACGTTCTGGTAGACGGTTGGTTGCCCCCTTCCGCCCAGTTGCTCGACAAGCCCTCTCGATCGCAGCTCGCGTAGCGCCTTTCGGATGTTGGCCGCGGAAAGTTTCAGCTCCTGCTTGAGGTCGGCGACACTGTGTGGACCTGCCGCCAAGGCGTCGTACACGCGTAGCTCTGTGTCGTTCAGGCGTTTTCCCGGGCGAGCGACAGGGGCTGTCGGCTGTTGCAGGACGACCGTGAACCTGATGGCGGCGTCGAGGTAACGCGCGGGCGGGAGCCCTGCGTCCGCCAGGGCGCCGGCCACGATCGGTATGCCCGACGCCAATGCCTCGACGACTCGCGCGCCGGCGTCAGGCGTGCGGGCGTGCTGGCAGATCGCGACGAGTCGTGCGTTGCGCGCGGAGGTCACCGCGTCACGGCCGAGCCGCTCGACCGTGATGCCGTACAACCCGCCTGGATTGGAGACGATCAACCGATCGCTGCGCAGCCGAACCTCCACCGCCATGCCCGCCGACCAGTGATCGAGGTCACGATGGAGCAGAGCGTTCGCGATGATCTCGCGAAAGGCTATGTAGGGATAGGACGGCTGATCGCGCACAGTCCCGTTCGGCGCTGAAACGACGCTCGTGTCGAAGGTTCGGCGGGCCCAGGCCAGAGCCTCTTCGAGCATCCGGGGAATGGCACCGGTGATCGTCATCTGGTTCCGGGCCCGCGATTCTTCGGGATCGCTGGGCAGCGGTTCCGCGGAGGCCTGGATGACGAAGCGCGGAAACCATTCCTGCGGGTGCGCACCCAGAGCCAGCAGCCCTGCCACGGTCGGGGTGCCGTCGGGGGCCGTCACTCCGGCGCGGCGGAGCAGTTCAGCATCATCGGTGAAGCGGCCCAGGCCATGAGAATCCCGTTCGCGAACCGAACGGAGGAACGCCGCGACCAGGTCACCGTCCAGGTCTTCACGGGTGGCGCCCGCCACGACCCGCCGGTCGAAGAGCGGTGGCTTCCGAGCGGCCAGAAACGCCTGCTCTTCCAGATCCGACAAGGGAAAGTCCCCGTCATACCCCCGCAGGTATGCCGTGCCCGAGGCCGTGACCCGACACGGCTTGGCGGACGGATCACATTCGTGCACCCTGGCAACGATGACCGGTGCCCCATCCACCTCCGCGTCGCTGATCGTGAGCTGGACTGGAGGAGAGAAGGAGCGCGCCTTGTGTGCGAGACCCTGTTTGAGAGCCTGCGGATCTGAAAGGCGCACCGGCCGGAAGCCAGTGGCCTCATCGAGGCCAAGGATGATCGTGCCGCCGCCTGGATGGTTCGCGAGCGCGCTCAGCGTAGAGGTGAGCGACTGCGGGAGTCCTCCCGCTGCCGACTTGACCTCAACATCGTCATAGTCGCCTCTGGAAGCGCGGAGTCTCGCCACCAGATCCTGCACATGCTGACTCACAAGCAAATGTAACCAGGTCTTAGTTACATTTACTCGGGATCCGGTTACATTTCAGTTCTATTTTCAACATGACCTCCAGAAGCGCAACTGATGGTTGCGCGTGGGTGGATCTCGCGCTAGCGTGATGTGCAACCAAACGTTGCATGTAGCGAAGTGGAGAAGAGCCATGGAGTACGGGAGCATCGAGCGGGAGATCCACGTCGAGGCCTCGCCCGAGGTGGTCTACGAGGTCGTCAGCCGCCCGGAGCACATCTCGCAGTGGTGGAGCGACGACGCCTCCATCGAACCCACCCCCGGCGCCATAGGCGAGCTGGTCTGGGGTGATCGGGTGGACGTCGCGCCATTCACCGTGGTCAGCGCCGAACCGCCGCGGCTGTTCTCGTTCCGCTGGTGTCATCCCGGCGGCAAGGTCGACGACTCCGTCAGCTCGCTACTGGTCACCCTTGAGCTCACCCCGTCCGGCGGCGGTACGCGGATCCGGCTCACCGAGACCGGGTTCCGGGAGATGGGCTGGGAGGCGGCCAAGCTGGAGGAGGTCTACCGCGATCACGTCACCGGCTGGGACACCTTCGTGCCCCGGCTCGGGGAGTACATCGCGCGGCTGGTGTCGGCTCCGTGAGTGCCGCCGTCGACGACGATCTGTGGTCAGCGGTCGGCGATCCGACCCGCCGGCGGATCCTCGACCTGCTTCTGGCGGACGGCAACGGCACCGCCACCAGCCTCAGCGAGCGGCTGCCCGTGACCCGGCAGGCCATCGCGAAACATCTCGGTGTGCTCGACCGCGTCGGCCTGGTGCACGCGGCGCCGTACGGGCGGGAGAGGCGGTACCAGGTGGACGAGGCGCAACTCGCGCGCGCGGTCGCCCAGTTGTCCGCGGTGGGCGCGGCGTGGGACGCCAGGCTGCAGCGCATCAAGCGGATCGCCGAGGCGATTCAGCGAAACAGAGACGATCAGCGCAACAGAGACGATCAGCGAAACAGAGACGAACAGTGAGAGGAGCTCGACATGGTGGACATCCTTCACCGAGTGGGTATCAAGGCACCGGCTTCCGAGGTCTACGCGGCCCTGACCACCACCGACGGACTCGCCGGGTGGTGGACGACCGACACAAGAGACATCGGCGACGACGTGATCGCGTTCCGGTTCGGGGCCGGGGGGTTCGACATGAAGGTTCTCGAACTCCAGCCGGACAGGCGCGTGCTCTGGGAGGTCGTCGAGGGGCCCAAGGAGTGGATCGGCACGCACGTGGTCTGGGACCTCGACCGGGCCGACGACCAGACCATCATCCTGTTCAGGCATGAGGGCTGGGCGGAGCCGGTGGAGTTCATGCACCACTGCAGCACCAAGTGGGCGCTCTTCCTGATGAGCCTGAAGTCCCTGGTGGAAACCGGGACAGGCGCCCCGGATCCGCACGACGTCAAGATCGACAACTGGAACTGACGCTCAGCCGAGGACGAACGGGAGCTTCGCCGCGAGATCGCCCAGCTCCGCCCGTTCCGCTTCGGTGGGGGCACGCCGTCCGGTACCGACCAGCAGCGCGTCCTTGTCGGAGAACGACTCCGGGAACGCGGCCCCGGCGATCTTCTCCAGCATCTCGCGGGACCGGGCCAGCCCCTCCGCGGGCGGCCCGGCCACCTCGGGCAGGTAGGCGATCAGGTCGAGATGGTGCAGCGTCCACTCGATGACGTACGCGGACAGGTAGTCACCCGCCGTGAGCACGATGTCCTTGGTGCCGACCCAAGCCCCCGGATCAGCCAGTACGGCGGCGCGCCCGGCAGCCGAGCCGACGTCGTCAAGGTGGAACTTGAGCATCCAGGGCTCCCCGTAGGCGGCCGCCAGCCGCACGGTCAGCGCGTCCAGCGGATCGTCGCCGGTCGGGGGCGTGCCGGTGACCTCCCAGTAGGTCACCGCGTCGCGGGTCGGTTCCGTGTCGGCCGGGGTCACGAGGGTGATCAGGACGTCCTGGGCGTCGATGACGAGGTGGCAGGCCAGGTCCCGTACCAGCCAGCCGGAACATCCCGACGGCTTCGCGAAGTCCTCGTCGGGGAGTTCGGCGACCGCCGTACGCAATGCCGTCCAAGAACGTGAGAAGAGGTCCACCTCGGCAGGTTATGCGGTGGCACGCCGAGTACGGCCCAAAACGGTGCTCTTGGCGCGTGTGGTCGTGCTCACGCTACGACCTCGCCGGATATTGGGGTTCGTACCCCATCGAGGGGGCATGGACTGACCGGTAGTGTGATCGACTATGAGGCTGGTGGTGCAGGTGAAGCTCCTGCCGACGCCCGAACGGGCGGCGGCGCTGGAAGCCACCCTGCGAACCGCCAGCCGGGCCGCGGATCTGGTTGCGAAGATCGCCTTCGAACAACGGTGCTTCCGCAACCACGACTTGCGCGAACACACCTACGACCAGATCAAGGCCGAGTTCGGGCCGGCCGCTCAGCACGTCGTCAAGAAGGGCCGCCTGACGCGGCCAGAACCGTCGAGGAGCCGCAAGGTTGGTCTCTTGAGGGCCGGGAAGCTGACATGACCGCAGCCATGCCGACCACGACCGACTACGCCTGGGCCGACAGTGGCGCCCTCGACGACCCCTACTGCCTGACACTCGTACGCGGGCTCACGCCCGAGGAGTTCATGGCACGGGTGCACGCGGAGACCCGCCCCCGGCCGATGCGCCTGGACGCGGACTTCCACGACGTCAGCTACGACCTCAGAAGCGCCGGTGGGGCACTCTTCATCGGCGCCGCCGCCGTTCCGGGCGAGAACTGGACGCTCGCCTACGAGAGCAACGGCCACCTCGGCGTCACCGCGGAGGCGATGATCCCGGTGTCGCTCGGCACCCGGGTCGTCTCCCACTACGAGGGCGGAAACGGCCGCTACCGGTTCTTCTGGGCCGAGGACGGCGACGTCCGCCTCGACTTCGACCCGCTGTACGCCCACGACCGGTGCGGCAGCACCCCGGACGCCCTGCTCGACGACATGGTGGAGATCGGCTACGACCTGCGCGACGACGCCTCGCTGGAAGACATCGACTTCACGTTCCCGCTCATCGCCGCCTCCTTCGCCCTGGCCGAACGCCTCACCGGCATCCGCGTCACCCCCGAACTCCTGGCCGACCGCACCTTCCTCTGCGGCCAGGCCCGCGTGCCCTTCCCCCAGGATCGCTAGCCGTCGCGTGCCGCCAGGTCTCGGGCTCGGGCACCGTGCCCGGCCAACCGCCGGGACCGGTGCGCGGGTTGTGTGCACGGGGCGTCGGTTTGAGCTCCTGTGGTCCGAGCCCCGGGTCTTCCTGCCGTGCCCTTAGGCGGGTGAAGGCACGCGCGGCGTACCGAATGATTCGGACATTGCCCGAAACGTGGGGCAGGGCCAGCGCCACATGCAGCTCCGGCACCGCAGGATCGGATGGGCCGTGTCGCTCGTGATCCCCCCGGCGTCACGAGGCTGGTGCAGGTCGAGCAGGCGCAGGCCGAGCTCGGCGAAGGTCAGCAGGGTGTCTCTGGCGTCGCCGAGGAAGTCGAGGTCCTCGCCGGCCAGCCTGGTGCGGACGGGGACGTACCCGTCGTTGTTGAGCAGCCCCCGCAGGCGCCCTGCTTCGTCGTGCCACGAGGTGGCCTTCTCGGTGCGGATGTGGATGGCCTCCAGCTGCTCGCGCAGGCGCTGGCGCTGGGGATCTTCGGAATGCTCTGTGGTCATGTGTACGCTCGGGCCCCTGGCTTCCGTGATGCGATGGTATTGACCAGGAGAGCCCGTGCAACCCCCCTTTCCGGCACTTGCCGGTGTCACAGTGTCAAGCTTCGCGTACTCTCCGTTTTCATGGAGCCCAAACGCGGGACAAAAACCTGGCGTTCCACTATCGGCGTGAGAACGTGACCAGACGCCTCCACCCCGCTAGCCTGCCCATGTGGAGCTCAAGGTCTCGACTCGATCACATGCCGGCCATGCACTAGTTGCGATCGCCGGTGAAATCGACCTCTATACGGCGCCCCGCCTGCAGCAGGAGTTCACTCGCCTCCTGCAGGACGGGCCCAATCGCGTGGTCATCGACATGTCCCTGGTGGAGTTCTGTGACTCCACGGGGATGAACGTGCTGCTGTCAGCACTCAAACGCATGAAGGAGCAGGGGGGTGAGCTCGACGTGGCCGCCCCACGCCCCGCGGTGCGCAAGATCCTTCAGGTCACGGGACTCGATTCGGTGTTCACCGTGCACGATGAGGTGCCCGAGGAGTTTCTGATCTCCGAGGGGTCATGACGCCGGACACGGCGGTCGTCATCCCGGCCAAGAACGAGGCCGACCGCATCGGCGCGACCGTACGGGCGGCCCTGGAGCTGCCCGGGGTCGACCTCGTCGTGGTCGTCGACGACGGCTCGCTCGACCAGACCGGCCGGGTGGCGCGGGCCGCGGGCGCCAGGGTGGTGCGCCACAGCCGCAACCGCGGCAAGGCCGCCGCGATGGAGACGGGCTCGGAAGCGGTCCGTCTGCTCGACGGCGACACGCCGCGGCACCTGCTGTTCCTGGACGCCGATCTGGGCGAGTCCGCGCGTACGGCGGCCGCCCTGATCGAGCCGGTACGCGCGGGCAAGGCGGACATGTCGATCGCGGTCTTCGCCACCCGGGTACGGCTCGGCGGCCACGGCATGGTCGTCCGCCTGTCCCGCGACGGCATCCGGCGGGCCACCGGCGGGTTCGAGGCGACGCAGCCGCTCAACGGCCAGCGCTGCCTGACCAGGGCGGCGTTCGAGGCGGCCAGGCCGCTGGCCCACGGCTTCGGCGTGGAGACCGGGCTGACGATCGACCTGGTGCGCAAGGGCTACCGGGTGGCCGAGGTCGAGGTCGAGATGGCTCACCGGGCCACGGGCAACGACTGGCGCGCCCAGTTGCACCGCGCGAAGCAGTTGCGGGACGTGGCGCTGGCCCTGGCGGTCCGGGAGCCGGCGGTCCGCGGCGCGCTCGGCAAGCGGCCCGTCCGTTAACGCGGTTCCGGCCCTCAATTGAGGGTGTTGCGGACGCGTCTCGGCGGTTTCGGCCGCCAAGACGGTCCGTTACGGCTGCTTGCGGAGGAGCTCGACCAGGGAGGCGATGCTCTGGTCGGCGCGTCCTTCCGCCACCGCCCGCCTGAGCAGGTCGTGCATGGGCTCGTGCCAGGCGACGTCCAGGTTGCCCTCCCGGCCGATCTCGTGGTCGTACGAGATGCCCTCGTGGAAGAGGCCGAGCGCCGACTCGGGGTTGGCGTAGTCGCCCTTGTCCACGGACTCGGCCAGGGACGGCAGCAGCTGGATGATCATTTCCAGCCACTTCGTCTCGTAGCGCACCAGTGAACTCGCCTCCAGCCCGCGCGAGGTGACCAGTGCCGCGCCCTGGAGGAAGGCGAGGATGGTCGGCAGCAGCGTGCCGCCCACGGCCAGCTCGTACAAGCCGGCCAGATCCGGCTCCTCACCCAGATGCACGGTGTCGCCGCCCATGACCCGCAACGTCGGAGCGTGGCGGTCGAAGACCGCCCGGTCGCCGCTGTAGTACAGCAAGGTGTCCGGCAGCCCGACCGCCGAGGGCACGTTCTTGATCGCGCCCGCCAGGAAGTCCACGCCGTGCCCCGCCGCCCATGCCGCGGTCTCGCGCGCGCCCGCCGGGGTTCCGGTGTTCAGGGTGACCAAGGTGCGGCGGGACAGTTCGCCCGCCGCGGGTTCCAGCGCCTCCCGGGCGGCGTCGAAGGTGGTCAGGATCGCGATGACCAGCTCGCTGGCCGCCACGGCCTCCTCGATGCCCGCCGCCCGCACCGCGCCTTCCGGCGTGGGCCTCGCGGCGGAGCGGTTCCACACGGTCGTCGGGTGCCCTGCGGCGACATATGCCTTGGCCAGAGCGGTGCCGATCGCGCCCAGGCCGATGATCGTTACTGGTGTTCTCATGTTCGCCATGCTCGGGGCTAGCGAACATTTCATCAAGTACCTACTATTTTGTTCGTGAAGAAGGCGCGCTACACCTGCGGTCTCGACGCCGCCATGGACGTGATGGGCGGCAAGTGGAAGGTGCTGATCCTGTGGGGCCTGTACGACGGCCCGCGCAGGTTCGGCGAGGTCAGGCGGGAGGTGCCCGGGATCAGCGAGCGCATCCTCACCCTGCAGTTGCGGGAAATGGAGAAGGCGGGCCTGGTGCTCCGTGAGGACTATCACCAGATCCCGCCCAAGGTCGAGTACTCGCTGACCGCGTTCGGCTCCTCCCTCCTCGCCGCGCTCATTCCGCTCGGGGACTGGGGGGAGAAGCACATGGCCCGCATCGAGGCCATCCCCCGCGACTAGCCGGTGAACGTCACCGTCCGGCGGCGGGCGCGGATCGTGTGGAAGATCCGGGTCCCGGCCACGGCCAGGGCGGTCAGCGCGGCCGTGGCCGTCCAGACGAACAGGGCGGGCCAGACGTAGGAGATCTGGGCGAGGGTGCCGGAGCGGTTCATCAGCAGGCCGAAGAGCTCGGCCAGCCCGGCGAACAGCGCCACCGGCAGCGCGTACGGCGCCAGCCGTACCACCAGACGCCAGGTCGCGCGCCCGGAGCGGCGGCGAGCCCAGGTACGGGCGCGGTAGACGCCCAGCGCGCCCAGAGCCAGCGTGAGCAGGGTCATTCCGGCCAGGATCGGGTCGGCGGAGCTGGTGAAGGGGGCGAGCTGCCGGTCGGGGCGGCCTTCCGCGAGGTCGATCAGGCCGTCGGCGATGATCGCGGCGTCGTCGCCGGACATCATGCCGGTGTTGGTGACCACGGCGATGCCGTACCCGCTGCCGGGCAGGAGGACTTGCACGGCGTTGTGGGTGAGCAGCCAGCCGGTGTGCTTGAGCATGGGCGCGCCGCTGGCGGTGCGGCCGGTGTACCAGCCCATGGCGTACGTGCTCTCGCCGACGCCGGAGCCCTGGTGGGTGGCCTTGATCGCGGGCCGGTCGCCGTTCTGGGCGATGAGCCACCTGGCCATGTCGTCGGCGGTGGAGACCACGCCGTAGCCGCCGTTGACGAACCATTCGGGGTGCGAGCGCGGCACGGTCCGGCCGTAGGCACGGACGTAGCCCTTGGCGGCGCCGGGCAGTTCGAGGCTGGAGTCGACCGTCTTCGTGGCGTTCATGCCGAGAGGGCGGAAGACGCCGGCGGCCATGTGCTCGGCGAAGGGCCGTCGCGCGACGACCTCGACCAGGCGGCCCAGGAGCGAGTAGTTGGGGTTGTGGTAGTACATCCTGGCGCCCGGCTCCGCGCTCAGCCCGGCGGTGCGCAGCATGGCCACCGCGTCCTTCAGCGTCGCCGGGGCGTCGAGCGTGAGCTCGGGGAAGCTGCGGTCGGACATGCCGGAGGTCTGGTGGAGCAGCTGCCTGACGGTGATCTTCGCGGCGCGCGGGTCGGCCATCGTGAACTCCGGCAGGTACTGCCTGACCGGGGCGTCGAGCTTCACCTTGCCCTCTTCGGCCAGCTTGGTGACCGCCAGGGCGGTGAACGACTTGGAGACCGAGGCCAGCGGCATCGGGGTGTCCTTCGTGATCGCGTCGCCGCCGGCGGTGTGGCCGTAGCCGGCGGTGAGGACGACCTTGTCGCCCTTGGTGACGGCGACCATGGCCCCGGGCAGGCCGGTCCGCTCGACGTAGTCACGGACATAGGAGTCGATGCCGAGGTTGTCGTCGGCGCTCGCCGTACCCATGGCGGAAAGGAGGAAAGCGCCGGTCAGGGCGGTGATCACCATCGGAGTTCGCATGAGGAAACCGTAGAAATCCCACCACTCCCGGCGGACCGCCCGATCGGCAGCGGTGTCCCCCGACTTTCGTCAGGTGTGCTGGAATCTGCGGGTGACTTCCGACAGCAGGGCCTTGAGCGCGTCCTTGTGCACCGCGGCGAGCGTCCTGCTCACGATCGTCATCGGGCTGCTCGGGCCGTCGGCGGTCGTCCCCGATCTGGGCGGGCCCTCGCTCGGCCTGAATCCCGGCCCCCACCTCGTGATCGGGCTGGCCGCCGCGGCGATCGTGCTGGGCGGTCTCGGCCTGCTCGGCGGGCTCGCGTACGGCTCGCGCCTGCCCCCCGGGCTCCTGGTCGTCCTCGGTTGTACGGCCGCCGCCGTGCTGGCCCTCCTCCCGCCCTCCGGCTCGGCCGACCACCTCAACTACGCCGCCTACGGCCGCATGGTGGCGCTCGGCGTCGACCCCTACACCCACGGCGCCGCCGACCTGCCCGGCGACCCGATCGCCGGGGCCGTCGAGGAGCCGTGGCGTGAGGAGGCCAGTGTCTACGGGCCGGTCGCGACGGCCGTCCAGGCGCTGGCCGGCTGGGTGGGCGGCGGCTCGCTGTGGCTGACCGTCCTGGTGCTCGCGCTGGTCAACGCCGCCGCGTTCGTCGCCACCGGGCTGCTGCTCGACCGCTTCACCCGCGACGACCCCGCCCGCCGCCTGCGGGCCGCGCTGTTGTGGACGGCCAACCCGCTGCTGCTCTACCAGCTCGTCGCCGGCATGCACGTGGACACGCTGGCCATCGCCTGCATGGTCGCCGCCCTGCTGGCCAGGTCGAGGCCGGCGAGCTCGGGGCTGCTCCTGGGGCTCGGGGTCGCGGTCAAGCTCAACGCCGGGATCGTGGCGCTCGGGCCCGCCTGGGAGCTGCGGCGGCGGCCCGGACGGCTGGCCGTGGTGGCGGGGGTGGCGCTGGCCGTGGTGGTGGCCGGATACGCGCTGGCCGGGCTCGCCGCGCTCGAACCGGTGACCAGGACCAGCAAGGCGATCTCGCACGCCTCCTACTGGAAGACGTTCCAGGGGATGTTGCAGGCCGTGGTGGGGGAGGGCAGCGCGTACCGGGGCGAGATCCAGGTGGCGTCGCTGCTCGTGCTGGCGCTGCTGGCCTGGGCGCTGTTCCGGGCGTTGCCCGGACGGGACGCCCCGGCCGTGGCGGCGGTGCTGTCGGTGGCCTACGTGTTCGCCACGCCGTACATCCTGCCCTGGTATGACGGGCTGGCCTTCGCGATGGTGGCACTGGCGGGGGTCTCGCTGGTGGACCGGTTCCTGGCGGGGCACCTGGTGATCCTGTCACTGGCGTACCTGCCCGCCCGGGTCGAGATGCAGCCCGGCGGCCTGGAGTGGCTGCGGACCGTCGTCAGGCAGCAGGTGGCGCCGTGGGCGCTGCTGGCTCTGACGCTGGCTCTGGCGGGATGGGCGTGGACAGCTGCAGCGCGCGCACGGACGCGGCCACAGCCAGCGGCACCGCCACGGTGAGCGCCATGGCCGGGATCGCGATGCCCGAGTCGTTGATCAGGAAGCCGACGAAAGCGCAGGTCAGTGCGCCGAACAAGCCCGCACGCAACGGCGGCGCCAGCTTGTAGGCCTGGCCGAGCGCGGAGGCGCCCCACCGGGAGGGCCGGTTCAGCACCAGGAACAGGAAGGCCAGCGCCACCAGCGACAGCAGCGTCAGCGACCAGTTGCCGACGGTCACGCCGATCATCGCGCTGAACTTCCTGCCGATCACCGTCCAGGCCTGCCCGTCCAGGATCTGCTGGACGAAGTTCCCCAGATGGGTACGCTGCGCCGCCGGCCGCATGAAGTCGAAGACCATGATCGAACCGATCAGCAGCGCCCCCACGAGCCCCACGACCAGCAGCTTGCCCACCGAGACCCGGCGACCCGACAGCAGGATCAGGAAGACCGCCAGCCCGATCACGAACGCCGGCACGCCGCCGAAGTCCGCCCCCCACGCCGGCCAGCCATCCGCGAACACCGCGAACATCCCATACGCCGCGCACACCCCCAAAGCCAGCCAGGTACGCGCCCTGAGCAGCCAGGCGACACCCGCCAGCGCCAGGATCGTGCCCGTGGACTGGATCGCGAAGGCGATGTTGCTGAACCCGTAGAAGCGGCCGCCGGTGACCGGCTCGTAGCCGCTGACCGCGTTGACCTGCAGCTTGGAGCCGGTCATCACGTCGATGAGCAGGGCCAGCGACGTCACGCCCGCCACCACCGTGAGCGGCCCCAGGACCGCCGCCCGCCACGGCCCCGCGAAGGCCAGCCCGGTGATCAGCCCGGCCGCCGCCACGATCGTGACGATCAGCGCGGCCATCGGCGCGGGCAGGCTCCACCAGGGCACGAGCTGGGCCAGGAACGTCGCCACCGCGATGGACCCGGCCAGCACCGACACCACCTGAACGACCACGAGCAGCCGCGACGCCGCCGCCTCGCCATCCTGCGCGGAGGCGGGCTGCGCGCGGCGGCGGCGCAGGGCGAGGGCGGCGAACAGATAGAAGAGCAGCTGAACCACGACGAACACCGCGAAGAACGGCCCGCGCACCTCCCGCAGCACCTGACTGGCCAGATCGGCGTCGGCCAGCTGGGTGACGGTCTCCTCGGTGGTCGCGGGGGCGTCACCGCCGTCGCTCCAGGCCCGCCCGACGACCGCGCGGGGAGACTCAAGCCCCAGCGCGCCGATCGCGGTGGCGGTCAGGTCGGTGATGGTGACGAGCGCGTCCTGCCGCGTCGAGGCCGCGGTGAGGAAGCCACGACGGTACGGCGGGCCGCCGGGAGAAGGCCCGGCCGCCATGGCCACGTGGAGATGCGCGGCGGGGGAGGTGTCGGAGATGCCGCCCACCAGGACCGTGCTCCCCTCGGGAACCCGGGCCATCAGCGTGCCGACCCGCCTGTCGGCCTCGGCCGCGGCGGCCGCGCGCTGCCCGGCGGGGAGCCCGGCGGGCACCCCGGCCTCGTCCCGGGGCATGCGGGCCCAGGCGGCGGCGAGCGCGTCGGCCTCGAAGACGATCAGGGCGTAGCCGGTCAGGTCGCCCAGCCCCTCCACGTTGTCCGCATATTTCGGGATCCGGCCGCTCTTGTCGGCGGCGGCCAGCGCCGCGCCGGGACCCACCGCCCCCACGGCGCCGCCCGAGTCGGCCACGAGCTGGCCCAGCGTCCCGAGCACCGCGTTGTACCCGGTGCCGGACTGGTAGGCGGCCAGCGACTCCCATCCCGGAACCCGGGCACCCGCGCCGTCCGGCTCCGGCCGGGGTACAGGGGCGCAGCCCTTGCCTGCGGTGCCGGAGCGCTGCCCGGCCGAGACGGTCAGCCAGCCCGCCACCGGACAGGTGACGCCCCGGTCCGGCGGTGGCACGGCACGGGTCGACATCGAGGCCGAGCCGCCCGCGGCCACCAGTTTCCACAGGTTGGGGGTGCGCGACGGGTGGAGATCGCCCCATTCCAGACCGGGTACTCCCAGCAGCACGACCCGGCCACGGGGAGCGGCGGAAGCCGTACCGGCGCCGAGGACGCCCGCCAGGACGGCGCCCAGCATCAGAGCCGCCAGGAACCGACGTGCCATGAGCGCAACCCCCGCAGTGTGCGTCCTCGATCGACTGGAGCCACGGTAACGTGCCAGACCGTGACAGGTGGCAAGCGGCAGTGGTGGACGTGGTTGCTGGCGGCGGCGGTCGTCGCGCTCGCGGCGTGGCCGCTGGTCGAATACTGGCTGACCAACCCCGACGACCAGCGGCTGGTCGACCTCGACGTCTACCGCACCGGTGGCGAGATGATCCGGGAGGGGCGGCCGGTCTACGAGTTCTTCACGCCCGCGCCGCAACTCCTGCCGTTCACCTACCCGCCGGTCGCGGCGCTGCTGGCCGTACCACTGGCGATGATGTCGTGGACCACCGCGCAGTGGGTGTGGACGATCGGCGTCTTCGCCGCCCTCGCCGTCACCGTCTGGTTCTCCTTCAGGCAGGCGCAGGTGGACAAGAAGCCACTGCTGTTCGCGCTGGCCATGGTCTGCTGCACGTACCTGATGCCCATCCGCGACCAGGTGCGCTTCGGGCAGGTGGACATCCTGCTGGTCGCCTTGTGCGTGGCCGACCTGCTGGCGGTCCGGCCGAAGTGGCCGCGCGGCTTCCTCATCGGCCTGGCCACCGCGGTCAAGCTCACGCCCGGCGTCTTCCTGATCTATCTGCTGGTCACCCGGCAGTGGCGGACGTTCTGGATGGCCTGCTTCGTCGCTGCGCTGCTCACGGTGCTGCCCTTCGCCGTCATCCCGCAGGACGCGGCCGCGTTCTGGTTCTCCGCGCTGCTCGACCCCGAACGCCTGGGCTCCAACGCCGCCACCACCAACCAGTCCGTGCGCGGCATGCTCATCCGGCTGTACCTGCCCGACCTGCTGACGTCCGCGATCTGGGTGGCGGTCATCGCCTTCATCGGCTGGTACGGCTTCCGCGGGGCGTACCGGGCGTACCAGGCGAAGGACATGGTCACCGCGGTCGCCCTCACCGGCCTGATGGCGGTGCTGCTGTCGCCGGTCGCCTGGATCCACCACCTGGCCTGGGTCGTCGTCGTGCTGGGCGCGATCGTCGGCGACGGCCGCGACCGGGCCAGGCTGTGGGCGGCGGCCGGCGTCTGGCTGTACTACGTCATCCCGGTCCCCTGGTGGGGCGTCTCGCTCAAGGCGCTGGAAATCCCCATCGTCAGCCCGGTCCTGGGCAAGATCGTGCAGAACGGATACGGGCTGGGCGCGATCGCCCTCGTCTGGCTCCTGGCCGTCTGGTTGCCCAAACGTCGCGGGATCTTGGCCAACTGATTACCCTGTGTGTTGTGCTCGTTACCGTATGGGTCATGATCGGCGTCCTCGCGGGCGTCAGCGGCGTCGTCATCGGCTACGTCGCGCTCAAGCAGGCCAGGCTGGCCGTGCAGGACTGCCAGCAGATGCTGGCCAGGCAGTCCACCGTCAGCACCATGGGCGGCGACCTCAAGGCCATCCGCGACGTGGCGGTCTACCGCTACGACGCCCTGGAGGAGATGACCGGGAGGCTGTCGTTCTCGATCGCGATGATCAACGGCCTGGGCGACGGCATCGTCCTCACCTCGATCAACGGCCGCTCGGAGACACGCACGTACGTGCGGCCGGTCGTGGGCGGAAAGGGCCAGACGCCACTCGCCCCGGAAGAGGAGGAGGCGGTGCGCGCGGCCAGACTCGGACTCGGTCCCGAGATAGAACCACAGATGGCACGCCGCTGAGCTGGTTACTCTGGTGTCATGCCCAGAATCGCCTATCTCGGACCCGAGGGCACCTTCACCGAGGAAGCCCTGCGGCTCATGGAGCCCGACGCCGACCGCATGCCCTGCGCCACCGTCGGTGCCGCGCTCAACGCCGTACGGTCCGGTGAGGCCGACGGCGCGGTCGTCCCGCTGGAGAACTCGCTGGAGGGCGGCATCACCACCACCCTCGACGAGTTCGCGTGGGGCGAGCCGCTGCTGATCACCGCCGAGCTGCTGCTGCCCGTGCGGTTCTCGCTGCTGGCCCGGCCCGACACCGAGCTGGTGCACATCAAGCGCGTCTACACCCACCCGGCCGCGATCACGCAGTGCCGCGGCTACATCAACCGCGAACTGCCCGACGCCGTCGTGGTCTCCGCCCCTTCCACGGCCGCCGCGGCCCAGGAGGTGTCGCTGCCCGGCTCGCCGTACGACGCCGCGGTCGCCGCCCGCATCGCCGGCGAGCACTACGGCCTGGTCGAGATCGCCGCCAACATCGGCGACCGGACCGACACGGTGACCAGGTTCGTCCGCGTCGCCCGTCCCGGCGCGCTGCCGGAGCCCACCGGCTCCGACCGCACCACGCTCGTGGTCTTCCTGGCCGACGACCACCCGGGCGCGCTGCTGGAGATGCTGACCGAGTTCTCGGTGCGCGGGGTCAACCTGACCCGGATCGAGTCGCGGCCCACCGGCGACGGTATCGGCCGCTACTTCTTCCACTTCGACTTCGAGGGGCACGTGGCCGACGCGCGGGTCGGCGAGGCCATCTCCGGTCTGCACCGGATCTGCGGCGAGGTCCGCTTCCTGGGCAGCTACCCGCGCGCGGACGGCGTCACCACCCAGATCAAGCCCGCCACCACAGACGCCGCCTTCACGGAGGCCACCACCTGGCTCGCCCAGATCCGCCAAGGCCGGCCGTAGTTCTTCCATCCGTTACGGCAAGCCGCACCACCGCCACCCGCCGACGCGGGTGACCGCCGATCGTGGGGGTCGCTTCCCACGTCGGACGGGCCGCCCACCGCGACGGCCCACGCCGGCCGGGGCGGTGGTCTTAATTGGTCCTGCCGTCAGCGGGGGACCGAGTACGCTTGGCCTGTGATTGACCTGCGGACACTTCGGGAGGACCCTGAGCGGCTGCGAGCGTCGCAGCGCGCCCGGGGTGAGGACGACTCGATCGTCGACAAGCTGCTGGCCCTCGACGAGCGCCGGCGATCCGCGCTGACCTCGTTCGAGACCATGCGCGCCGAGCAGAAGTCCATGGGCAAGTCCGTCTCCAAGGCGCAGGGCGAGGAGAAGCAGACGCTGCTGCAGCGGGCCAAGGAGCTCGCCGCGCAGGTCAAGGCGGCCGAGGTCGAAGCCGAGCACCTGGGTGCCGAGCTCGACGAGATGGCCCACGCGGTGCCCAACATCGTGGAGGAGGCGGCTCCCCACGGCGGCGAGGACGACTTCGTCGTGCTGGAGACGATCGGCGAGCCGCGCACGTTCGACTTCGAGCCCAAGGACCACCTGGAGCTCGGCGAGGCGCTCGACGCCATCGACATGGAGCGCGGCGCCAAGGTGTCGGGTTCGCGGTTCTTCTTCCTGAAGGGCGTCGGCGCCCGCCTGCAGCTGGCCCTGCTCAACATGGGCATGCAGCACGCGATCGAGGCCGGGTTCACCGCGATGATCACCCCGGTCCTGGTGCGTCCCGAGACGATGGCGGGCACCGGTTTCCACGTCGCCCACGACAAGGAGATCTACCGCCTGCCCGACGACGACCTCTACCTGGTCGGCACCTCGGAGGTCGCGCTCGCCGGCTACCACGCCAACGAGATCCTCGACGGCGCCGAACTCCCGCTGCGTTACGCGGGCTGGTCGTCGTGCTTCCGGCGCGAGGCGGGCTCCTACGGCAAGGACACCCGGGGCATCATCCGCGTCCACCAGTTCGACAAGGTGGAGATGTTCACCTATGTCCGCCCGGAGGACGCCGCTGCCGAGCACCAGCGCCTGCTGGCCTGGGAGAAGGAGATGCTGGCCAAGATCGAGGTGCCGTACCGCATCATCGACACCGCCGCGGGCGACCTCGGCATGTCGGCGGCGCGCAAGTTCGACTGCGAGGCCTGGATCCCGTCGCAGGGCCGCTACCGCGAGCTGACCTCGACCTCCAACTGCACCGAGTTCCAGTCGCGGCGCCTGGCGGTCCGTTTCCGTGACAAGGACGGCAAGCCGCAGCACGTGGCGACGCTCAACGGCACGCTGGCCACGACCCGCTGGATCGTGGCCATCCTGGAGAACCACCAGCAGGCCGACGGCTCCGTGGTGGTCCCCCAGGCGCTCCGCCCCTACCTGGGGCTGGACGTGCTGGAGCCGGCCAAGTAGCCGATAGCGGCGGAACGCAGGACCGCGTTCCGCCGCAAGACCACCACCCCGGCCACGCCAATACCGAGCCCGAACAGACCCGCGAGAGCGAGCGCCGCCGGGTGGCACAGCCAGGTGCGGCTCATGGCCGGGGCCGGGCGGTACGCCGTACCAGAGCGAGCCCGAGGGCGCCGATGGCGACGGCGAAGAAGGTGGCCATGGCGAGTGCCACGTCGTAGGAGTCGGGCCATCCGAACGCCCAGCCACGGAACGGCGCCGCGATGCCCAGCGCGACCAGTATCCCTGTGCCCAGTGCCGACCAGAGGGCGGTGGAGGGGATCTTCGCGAGGACCGACTCCACGATCGCGAGCACGACCGCGGCGAGCAGGAGCGGGGCGCCGGCCAGCCACAGCAGGGCGGGGACGCCGCCCGCCTCCGGATCGAGCGACACGTAGGGCAGCACGCCCACGGTCGCCAGAGCGGGCGCGATCCAGTGGGTGGCGATCCTGCGCCGGCCCCTGGCCGCGATCATGAGCCCCGCCACGATCGCCCACACCCCGGCCAGCAGCGCGACGGCCAGCTCGCCGTGGGCCTCCTGGCCGCCGTCCACCGCTGTGGCGGCCCCCGCGCTCAGCCGTCCCGACGGGTCGTAGCCCAGCCGCGTCCACCGCCCGCTCTCATCCCGTACGGCCACGCCGTCGCGCCCGTTCGCCACGACGACCACGTGACCCCGCGCCGTCGCCTGAACCGCCAGCGACACCGAGGACACCCGTTCGCCATAGGCCCGTTCGAGTATTTCGAGCCGGCCGGGGGAGATCTCCCACGACGGTTGCCAGGTCACGCTGGCGTCGTACGACTGCATGACCCTGACGCCGTCGCCGCGCACCCAGTAGCAGCGGCGCGGCTCCCGGGGCACGCACATCGCCTTCTGCCCCCGCACGTCCGGAGCGCGGTCGGGGGCGAGCCTCCAGGTGCGCCCGCCGTCCGTGGAGACGTTGCCGGACGCCCAGGTCCCCGTCACCGTGATCCGCCCGCCGTCGACCCGCACCGCGTCCGCCGCGGGCGGGCTCTCCACCGCGCTCGTGGCGGCCACGGCCAGGACGGCCAGCGGCACGCCCACCACGGCCAGCCACCTCCGGGGCGCCTCGTGCTTTCTGATCCACCACGCCAGCCCGAGCGCGGGAAGGGCCAGGAGGTCGCTGGGATCGGCCAGGACGTGCGAAGGGCCCGCGACGAAGGTCCAGGCAAGGGAGGCGGCCTCAGCGCCCGTCTCGGTGGTTTTCACGAGGGTGAACAGCGCCCCGGTGAGCAGGGTGGCGGCGAGATCCGCGCGCCGCGCGAACACCAGGGACAGCAGGGGGGCGGCGACGACCAGTCCGGCGACGTCGCTCAGCTTGCCGGTCACGAACCCCGGCCAGGCCTGCTTGAGCAGATGGTCGTTGACGAGCAACAGCAACGCCGCGACGAGCGTCGCGGGATGGCACAGCCACGCGTACCTCATGCACTGATCGACGGCTCCCCTCCGGGGGTTGTTCAGGCGAAGCGCGCTTCGAGTCGTACTCGTGACCGCCCCGCGACCCCGGCCCTCTCGGAAGGGGAGCCAGGTCAGTCGCAGAGGTAGCGCTGGATGGTGGGGGCCACCCAGCGGATGAGGTCGTCGCGCGACATGGCCACGATGGGTGGAAATTTCAGGATGTATCGGGCCAGGGCCAGCCCCAAGATCTGGGACGCGGCCAATCCGGCACGGGCCGGCGCCTGGTCCGGGCCGGTCAGCCTGGCGATCACCGGGGCGAGCTGGGTGGCGAAGATGTCGCGCATGCGTTCGGCGGCCGCCTCGTTCGTGACGCCGGTGCGCAGGAGCACCTGCAGGGCCTCGTTGTGCTCCCACAGGCCGAGGAAGTGGCCGACGAGCCCGGCGCCGATCTGGTCCCGCGGCAGTGCCGAGAAGTCCGGAAATTTCAGGTCGATGTGGGCGGCGGCGGCGAACAGCTTCTCCTTGTTACCGAAGTAGCGCATCACCATCGCCGGATCGATCCCGGCGTCACCGGCGATTGACCGGATCGTGGCCTTCTCGTAGCCGTCTGCGGCGAAGCGTTCCCTGGCCGCGGCCAGGATGACGGCCTTGGTGTCCGCGGAGCTCCTTCTCATGTCAACGATTGTAGGCCAACAAGTGTTGACATCGCCAGCACGCCAGGCGCAGACTGATGCCAACAAGCGTTGACCAAGAGGAGAACGAAGATGCTTCCCACCACCACCGACGTTCTGGTCATCGGCGCCGGCCCCACCGGCCTCACCCTGGCGATCTCGCTCACGCTCAAGGGCCTCGACGTCACCGTCGTGGACAACCAGGCAGAGGGCGACAACACCTCCCGCGCCGCCGTCGTACACGCCCGCACCCTGGAGCAGCTTGAGCCGCTCGGCGTCACCGGGCCCATGGTCGGGCGTGGCATCCACGCCAAGCGCTTCACGATCAGGGACGGGGACCGCGTGCTGGTGCCGGTTCCGTTCGGGAACCTGCCGACGGACTACCCGTACACGCTGATGATCTCCCAGGCGGAGACCGAGCGGATCCTGCTGGACCGGCTGGTCGCGCTGGGCGGGCGGGTGGCGCGGCCGTACACGCTGACCGGGCTCACCCAGGACGGCGAGGGCGCGACGGCGGTCTTCGCCGACGGAAGCAGCGTGCGCGCCCGCTACGTGGCCGGCGCGGACGGCATGCACAGCACGGTGCGGGAGCAGGCCGGCATCGGGTTCAGCGGCGCCTCCTACCCGGAGTCGTTCTCGCTGGCGGATGTACGGCTCAGCGGCGGCGTGCCCAGCGAGGAGGTCGTGCTGTACTTCTCGCCGGCCGGGCTCGTCGTGGTGGCCCCGTTGCCCGACGGGACGTTCAGGATCGTCGCCACGGTCGACGAGGCGCCCCACGAGCCCGACGTGGCCTATGTGCAGCGCCTGCTGGACGAGCGCGGCCCGCGGCGCCAGAAGGTCGTGGTGAGCGAGGTCGTGTGGGGCTCGCGCTTCAGGGTCCACCACAGGGTGGCGGACGCGTACAGGAGCGGCAGGGTCGTGCTGGCGGGCGACGCCGCGCACGTGCACAGCCCGGCCGGCGGTCAGGGGATGAACACCGGCGTCCAGGACGCCGTGGCGCTCGGTGAGGCGCTGGCGGAGACGCTCAAGACCGGGGACGAGGCACCCCTGGACGCCTACGCGGCGGCCCGCCGCCCGGTCGCCCGGGAGGTCGTCGCCTTCGCCGGCAGGCTGACCCGCCTGGCGACGATGAGCAGGGCGCTGCGGCCGGTCAGGAACGTGGTGCTGCGGCTGCTGGCCACGCTGCCCCCCTTCCGCCGGGCGCTGGCCTGGCGGCTGTCGGGGCTGGTCTACCGGTGACCAGGAGCCCGGACAGCGGAAAGGGCGAGGTCCGCTGGAAGCGAACCCCGCCCTACCTCGCTTACTTCAGATCAGATGGCGCGGACGGCAGAGGCCTGCGGCCCCTTCTGTCCCTGCGTGATCTCGAACTCGACCCGCTGGCCGTCTTCGAGGCTGCGGTAGCCGTTGCCCTGGATCTCGGAGAAGTGCACGAACACGTCCGGTGCACCGCCGTCCGGAGCGATGAAGCCGAAGCCCTTTTCAGCGTTGAACCACTTGACGGTTCCCTGAGCCATAAAAGCTCTCCCTCAGGATGTGAATCTATGGGACCCACACCTCATGGGTCCCGGTGTGTCGTACAGCAGCAACCCGGGGTGGCTCAGACAAAGTCATGCTGGTTTTCACTACGGGATCAGCTAATACAACGCCATCACATCTAACACCATTCCACCGCCTTGGTGTTCCCCTCGCTAGGAAGATTTCTGTTGGACGGCATCACCGGGCAAACTGGAACCCGTTATGAACACCCCTCGCCTTGTGGCCACCGACCTCGACGGAACCGCCCTGCGCTCCGATGGAACGGTCTCTTCCCGAACGGCTGCTGCCTTCGCCAGGGTAGAGGAATCCGGGGCTGTGCTGGTACTCGTCACCGGCCGCCCGCCTCGGTGGATGAGGGAGGTGGCCGAGGTGGTCGGGCACCGCGGGGTGGCGATCTGCGCGAACGGGGCGCTTGTCTACGATCTCCACACCGAACAGATTCTTGAATCCCACCTGATCCGGGCCGACGTGCTCGTGGAGGTCGTGGATCAGCTAAGAGCGAACATCCCCGGACTGGCATTTTCGGTCGAGTACGAAGGTGGTTTTGCGCACGAGTCAGATTTCCGGCTCGGTGGCCTGGACCGAAGGGCGGGAGGCGGCAGCGGCGTCGGGCCGGGGATCCTCACCTCGCGGCCGTGCGCCAAGCTGCTCGCCCTGCACCCGGAGATGGACCCTGACGGGCTCCACGACGCCGTGCACGAGCTCGTGGGGCACCTGGTGACCGCCACCCACTCCAGCCGCAGCGCGCTCGTCGAGATGAGCGCGCACGGCATCACGAAGGCCACCGCGCTGGCGGCGCTGGCCAGGCGGCACGGCATCGGTCCCGAGGACGCCGTGGCGTTCGGTGACATGCCGAACGACCTGCCCATGCTCGCGTGGGCGGGCAGGTCGTACGCGGTGGCCAACGCGCATCGCGACGTGCTGGCCGTGGTCGGTCAGACGACCGAGGCCAACGACGACGACGGCGTCGCCCGCGTGCTCGAAGAGCTCTACAGGTAGGGGCCGGAGCCGCCGGGCTGCTGCTGGCCCTCCTGCGGCACTCCGGGCAGCGCCCTGCGCATCTGCTCCAGCTGGGCCCTGGCCGCCATCTGCTGGGCGAACAGCGTCGTCTGGATGCCGTGGAAGAGCCCCTCCAGCCAGCCGACCAGCTGGGCGTGGGCGATCCGCAACTCGGCCTCGCTGGGCGGGGCGCCGTTGTCATCGGTGAACGGCAGCGACAACCGCTCCAGCTCGTTGACCAGCTCGGGGGCGAGGCCGTCCTCAAGCTCCTTTATGGATGACTCGTGGATCTCCTTCAACCGCTTGCGGCTGGCCTCGTCGAGAGGAGCCGCGCGGACCTCTTCGAGAAGCTGGCGGATCATGCTGCCGATGCGCATCACCTTCGCGGGCTGCTCGACCAGGCCCGCCACCGAGCGCTCTTCCTCGCCGCCGTCGCCCTGCTGCCCCTGGAAGTCAGGCCCGACCACCACGATGTGGGGGGTGTTGTTCTCCTCAGCATTCATACGTCTCACCGTACTAGCAGGATCTTGCCGACGTGTTCCCCGGAATCGAGCATTTCGTGCGCCCGCGCGGCCTCGGCCAGAGGCACCTCCGCGTAGATCACCGGCCGCACCGCACCCGCGCTGACCAGCGGCCACACGTTGTCGACGACCCCGCGCACGATGACGCCCTTCTCGTCGGCGGGCCGTGAGCGCAGCGTGGTTCCATGGACGGCCGCGCGCTTGTTGAGCAGCATCCGCAGATCGAGCTCGGCCGAGGTGCCGCCCTGCAGACCGATGACCACGAGCCGCCCGCCCGTCCGCAAAGCTTTGATATTTCTGGACAGATACTTTGCGCCCATGATGTCCAGAATCACGTCGGCCTCCGCCTTCTCGGCGAAGTCCTCCTCCCTGTAGTTGATCACCTCGTCGGCGCCCAGCTCCCTGAGCCGCTCCAGCTTCTCCGCGGTGCCCGCGGTCGCGATCACCCGCGAGCCGAACGCCTTCGCCAGCTGGATCGCCATCGTCCCCACGCCGCTGGCCCCGCCGTGCACCAGCAGGGTGTCCGAACGCCGCAGCCGCGCGGTCATGAACACGTTCGACCACACCGTGCAGACCACTTCGGGCAGCGCCGCCGCTTCGGTCAGGGAGACGTTCTCGGGCACCGGCATCACCTGCTGCCACGGCACTGTCACCTGTTCGGCATATCCGCCGCCGCCCAGCAGCGCGCAGACTCGGTCGCCGACCTGGAAGTGCTCCACGTCCGCGCCGACCTCGGCCACGACCCCCGAGCACTCCAGGCCCGGATACTCCGAGTCGCCGGGAGGCGGGTTGTAGAAGCCGAGCCGCTGGAGGACGTCCGCCCTGTTCAACGCCGAGGCGGCCACGTCGATGAGCACTTCTCCCCGCCCGGGGCGGAGATCCGGCACCTCGCGCCACTCCAGAACCTCAGGCGCGCCGATCTTGGAGATCACAATCGCTCGCATGCTGACCAAGATAGGCGCGTGGCGGTCGGCCGAGCCCCTGAGCGCGGGCGCCGGGCAAAGAAGTTGAGGGTTGCCGCCGTCCGGCGCGACGCTTGACGTTAACCTGCAATGTATTTGCTGCCCCTTTAGACCCACCCGAGGGGGAACACGGTGGCAAGGCACGATCGCGAAGAATCTCTCGAAGAGCAGCTGGCCTGGCTCGACGCCATCAAAGAGACGGAAGAGGCGCCGGTGGCTGTGAGCGCCACCGCCGAGGCCGCGGCTTCGCCGTACCCGAAGGACCCATGGCTGTCGGTGCCGTCCGCGCAGGAGACGCCGACCCCGCCGCTGTTCCGTGCCGCCGTCGACTCCGTGTACGGCTCCGCCGCCGCGGAGGAGCTGCCCGCCACCGAGAGCGAGGCCGCCGAGTGGCTGGGTGACGAGGCCGCGCCGGGCAAGGAGCCGGCCGGGCCGGGCGACGACGATGCCGAGAGCTTCCTGGCGCCGCTGAAGCCGCTGCCGAGGCCGGACGACACCGACAGCTACACGCTCTCCCCCGCTCCCGCCCCGGCGGAGGAGGAGACATCGCCCAAGGCGGAGTACACCGAGGCCGAGACCCAGCCGGACAACCCGTGGCCGAAGCCGCCCGAGTGGTCCAGGCCCGCCTTCGACCTGCCCAAGCCCGCGTTCGACGAGCCGAAGGGCGGCTTCGAGAAGGACTTCGACAGCCCCTTCACGCAGGACCTTCCCCTCGACTTCGAACGTTCCCGCGCCGCCGTGGACCTGCCGGAAGCGGACGCGCCGGAGACCTCGGAGGACGCCGCGGAAGAGGAGCGGCTGCAGAAGCGCTTCGAGGCGTTCAAGCCGGACTGGTCACCGCGTAACGACCCGTTCGGCCGGCCGGACGACGATCGCCCCGCCCCGGAGCCGCAGCCGCCCGCCGAACCGCGGCAGCCGTTCAACGAGCGGCCCTTCACCGAGCGGTCCTTCACCGAGCGGCCGCAGCCCGCGGATCGGGGCTTCGAGCGCCCCGAGCCCGCCCGCCCCGAGCCCGCCCGCCCCGAGTCCGCCCGTGTCGAGCCCGCGGAGCGCTCCGACCGGACCGAGCCCGCCGCTCGCACCGAGCCGGCCGTCCGTCCCGAGCCCGCCGTCCGTCCCGAGCCCGCCGGGCGGCCCGCCGGGCGGCCCGCCGCCGAGCGGCCGGCGGCGCGACGCCGGGCCGCGCCCGTGCCGGTGTTCACCTCACCGCCGCGTCCGCCGGTCACCGGCCGTCCCACCGCCGACAGTCTCGACCCCGAGTCGCTGCTGCGCGGGCGCCGCAACGCCCCGTCCAAGGGCTGGCGCAGGCTGGTGTACAAGGCCTCCGGCGGCTGGATCAAGCCCGGCGAGCCGGCCGAGGTGCGCCGCCGCCGCGAGCTGCTCAACCGGGCCCGCACGCCGGTGGCCACCGGTCACCACCGCGTCGCCGTACTCAGCCTGAAGGGCGGGGTCGGCAAGACCACGACCACGGTCGGGCTGGGCGCGACGCTGGCGCAGGTGCGCGGCGACCGGGTGATCGCCGTGGACGCCAACCCCGACCGCGGCACACTGTCGGACAAGCTGGAGCTGGAGACCTCCGCGACCGTGCGGGACCTGCTGAACGAGCGCGACCAGGTCAAGCGATACGTGGACATCAGGGCCTTCACCTCGCAGGCGCCCTCCCGGCTGGAGGTTCTCGCCTCCGACCGCGACCCGTCGGTCTCCGAGGCGTTCAGCGGCGCCGACTACCAGGCCGCCGCGCAGGTGCTGGAGAACTTCTACTCGATCTGCATCACCGACTGCGGCACCGGCCTTCTCCACTCGGCCATGGGCGGCGTCCTGGGCCTGGCCGACCAGATCGTGCTGGTCAGCTCGCCCTCCGTGGACGGCGCCAGGGCCGCGTCGGCGACGCTCGACTGGCTGGAGGCGCACCACTACGGCGACCTGGTCAGGGACGCCACCGTGGTGCTCTGCAGCGTACGGCCGCGCTCGAAGTCGGCCGTGGACATCAAGAAGCTGGAGGCCCACTTCGCGGCGCGGTGCCGGGCGGTGGTCCGCGTGCCGTACGACCCGCATCTGGAGGAGGGCGCGGAGATCGACCTGGACCGGCTGCAGGAGGCGACCAGGGAGTCCTACCTCCAGCTCGCCGCCAGCGTGGGGGACGGCTTCGCCGGCCGGGAGTGAGCGGAGGGTGTGGGATTCGAACCCACGAGACCATCGCTGGCCTGGCCGCTTTCAAGGCGGCTGCACTCGTCCACTATGCGAACCCTCCAGTGCGCACACCACCATAGCGGCTGTTCCGCTCCCGACGCTCGCGGTAAGTTCGGTGGGTGGATCTCAGGGTCGAGGTCGAACGCGCCGGTAGGGACGCCCTCGTGCGCCTTGAGGGGGATCTCGACAAGCTGTCGGCTCCCCGGCTGAGGCAGCGGCTCGTGGAGCTGTCCGAGGACGGCTGCCACACGCTCGTGCTGGACGCGGCGCTGCTCGACTTCTGCGACTCCAGCGGGCTGTGGGTGCTGGTCGAGCACCACCGGCGCATGACCGCGCTCGGCGGGACCATGCGGCTGAGCGGTGTGCACGGCATCCTGCAGCGCGTTCTCGACGTCACCGGCCTCAGGGCCGTCTTCTACCCGGTGAGGGCACCATGACCCACCACGAGTCGGCGCTGCTGCGCCGCGTGCTCGGTGAGGAACTGTCCGAGGCCATGTGGTTCGGCCTGGGCGGCGGGATCGGCTTCATGTACTTCGTCTTCGAGTACTCCGGTGAGCCGCCACACCTGTCGATCATCGCCCAGGCGCACCCGGAGCCGATGCTCGCGCGGGCCCTGGACCGGGCTGGGGTGCCGCATGAGATCCGCCACACCGGCTCGGCCAAGGTGGCGGAGCGGAACCTGCGGGCGGCGCTCGGAGCGGGGCACCGGGTGGTCTGCCGGGTTGACCGGCACCGGCTGCCCTGGCGGCCAGACTTTCCTTTCCCCGAACCCATCGACGTGGACGTGCTCGGCCTCGATGGCGATCGGGTACGGCTCGGCGACGGCGACCTGTCTCTGGAGGCGTTCCTCGACGCGTGGTCGGCGGCCAAGAAGGAGCGCCACCAGCTCATCGAGATCGCCGGGACCGGCGGCGGGCGGCCGGACGTCGCCGGGGCGATCAAGGAGACCGCGGCCAGGCTGACCGGGCCCGTGCTGGGCAACAACTTCGACGTCAACTTCGGGCTGTCGGGCATGCGCAAGCTGGCCGAACAGCTCGGCGACACCTCGACCAAGCAGGGGTGGACGCGCCGGTTCACCGACGCGGGGGTCGCGCTGGAGCGGCTGGCGGTGTGCCTGGACGTGGAGTACACGGCTCCGGCGGCGTCGCGGCCGCTGTTCGCGGAGTTCCTGGCCGAGGCGGGGGAGGACGCCGCTTCCCGGATTTATCGGGCTTCGGGGGAAATTTGGGCGGATGTGGTGAGTGCGGCGCGGGCCGGGGAGTCCTACCCGCGCATCGGTGAGCTGGTGGCCGCCGCCGTACGGGAGGAGGAGCGTGGGGCCGCGCGCCTAGGAGCGCAGTTGTGAGAGCAGCCATCGGGGTCCGGACGTCTCGGCGCCGAGGGCGGCCACACGTTCCTTGAGGCCCCGGTCGGCGGTGACCACGCGGTAGCGTTCCCACGGCCTGGCCTGCCGTACGAGCTCGACGATGGTGTCGTCGCCGCTGCGCGCGGCCGCGACGACCTCGACCTCGCCGGTGGGCGGCGCCTGCCTGGCCGCGCCCTCCACGACCGCCACGATCCTCGGGTACCACTGCGCGAGCAGCGGGTGCGTGAGGCCGCTGCGGGCGGCCACGTCGCGCACCAGGCGGGTGGCGGCGCCGAGGCGGTCGTTCCACCAGCCGTGCTCGGCGCGGGCGCCGACGATGTTGGCCACGTCCAGCACCACGGTCTCGGGGACGAGCACGCCCTGGACCTCGTCCCACGTCTCGGCGAAACCCGGGTGCAGCTTCCTGGCGGCGATCTCGGGCAGGGGCAGCCAGAGGAGCTCCGAGCTCTCGGAGTTCGCGGGCGCCGCGTCCAGCAGGGCGCCGGCCTCGGCGATCACCGTCTCGAACGTCCATCCGCCGTGGTCGTCGAGGTAGACGCCGCGCACCCGCAGGCCGTCGGCGCCGAGCGCCGCCTCCTCGTGCGCCTCGCGCAGCGCGCTGACGATCGCGTCCTCGTGGCTGTCGCGGGCGCCGCCGGGCAGGCCCCACGTCCCGCCGTGATGGCTCCACCACGCGCGCTTCTGCATCAGGACGTGCGGAGTGCCCTGTTCGTCATGGTGTACGGCCAGCAGCCCCGATGCCCCGTGCACCCCCCAATGCCGGTGTCCACGCGCGCATTGGGCCCATCCGTCACCGTCTTTCGCCGCCATACGAATATTCTGTCAGCCCCCGCCCTTGCTGAAATGCTGGTAGTCCTTCGTGCCCGACCAGTAGCCGCCCCACTCCCATCCGACGGCGGCGAAAGCCTTCACCACCTTGTCGCGGGGATTTATGACGCCTTTACCATCCATTGGGCGCTCGGTGAATTTCTTCGCGTTTTGGTGGGCTGTGCCCCCGTCTGCAGTGACGTACGGGTTTTCGCGGGGATTGATGTCGATGGCCTGGCCGTAGGCGTGCTTCGACCAGTTGCTGGACCCGGTGGCGGGACGGCAGTTGAAGGCCGAGGTGTTGTCGGCGTCGATCGAGTCGTAGTCGTCGCCTTTGTAGGCGTCGACCAGCTCCATCTTCTTGATCGGCCAGCGCTGGGCGTACAACTTCCCGAAGACCGTGACGATGTCGTCGGTGACCGTCTCCCGCACGATCAGCTCGCCGGTGTGCGCCTTGTCGTCGAAGCCCCAGTAGGTCATCGTGATCAGCCGCAGGTCGCCGAGCGGCACGGGGCAGCCGGGCCGCCACGAGTACGGGACCCGGTCGCGGGAGACCTTGGAGATCTTGGCGCTGAACTCCGGCGGGCCGGCGGGTGTGCTCGGCACCTCAGTGGGTGCGGCGGGCTCTGTTGGCTCCGTCGGCGGTGCGGTCGTGGGCGGAGTCGGGGCCTGCGCGGCTGAGGCGACCGGTTTCTGCTGCCCGGCGCACGCTGCCGCCGCAAGCACCATGACCAGGGCTGATACACGCTTCATCCAGCCACGATACGTGCTTTCCGCTACGGCACGATGAGGACGGTACGTCGCGAGCGCCTGGCGAGTCCCACCGAAACCGAGCCGGTGAACCCGCGCCAGACCGAACGGGAACGGCCGACCACGATCGCGTCGGCCATGCTCGCGTCGGCCAGCGACTCCAGCGCGCGGGTGGCGTCGCCCCGCATGGCGATGAACTGCCAGGGCACGCCGACGCCGCGCATCTCGTCCCGCAGGTCCTCGGCCAGGTCGCCGGCCGGATCGGGGACGATCGGCGCACCGGCGAAGAACCAGAGCGTGGCGCTGTTCAGCGACTCCACGAACGCCACCAGCAGCCCGGCGTTGTCCCGGCGGGCGAGCCCGGCCGCGTACGCGAGCGCGTTGCGGCTGGGGCCCGAGCCGTCGTAGCCCACCACGATCAGGCCGGCTCCGTCCTTGCCGATCTCGAACCCGGGGTCGGCCAGCGGCTCCCCTTGGGGATACACGGCACGCCCCTGGTCAGCGCTTCTCGGCCACGTGCCGGCCGCGGCGGGCCAGTTCGCGCAGGGCGTCGGCCGCGTAGGCCACCAGCGCGGCGAACGACAGGCCGGCCAGGATGCCGCCGAGCCACAGGTCGTTGACGGTCGCGTCGGTGTACGCGGCGCCGCGCGGCTGGTACCCGACCGCGAACGGGGCGGCGACCAGCCAGAGGCCGCCGAGGAACAACAGCACCAGGGCGCTCACGCCCAGCTTCGCCTTCATCGCTTCTCCTCCACCAGTGAGCCGTTCTGCCGGGTTCTCATGTCCTCGCGCAGTGCCTCGACCAGCGGGGCCAGCATCGTGGCCAGTTCCGCTGAGGACGCGCCGGCCGGGGCGGCGGGGGCCGGCTCGGGTTCGGCGGGGCGCTGCCGTACCGTCACCAGACCGCGCGCGACGAGCTCCTCATAGATCGCGGCGGCGAACGCGCCCGCGCCGGCGAGCGCGACGACGGCCACGCCGAGGCCGGTGAAGAACTCCGAGTTGGTGGCGGCTGTCCAGTCGGCCCCCTCGGGCTGGGTGCCCAGGGCGAACGGGGCGATCATCAGCCACAGCCCGGCGAGCAGCGCCAGGGCGGCCGTGACCACGCCCACGAACTTGCGGATCATAGGGTGACTCTCTCTTTCTCGGGTGGCGCCGCCTGTGCGATGAGCGCCCGCGAGGTCGGGCGGAGCACGTCGTGGGCCACGGATCTGGCGCGCTCGCGTTCTGAGCGCTCGTCCGGCGGCGCCATCCTGGCGACGGCGCTCAGCAGGGCGGAGGGGTGGCCGTTGGTGTTCTCGACGCGCTGGGCGATGAGTTCGAGCAGCAGGCCGGCCAGGACCATGTCGTCCTTGGTGAGCGTCTGGGGCGCGGCGGCGGGCTGGTTGGTGCGCAGCGGAAGTTCCTTGAGGAACAGCGTGGCCACGAAGCCGAGCACCGCGATCGGCACGCCGACCAGGAACACGGTCTCCAGCCCGCGCGTGAACGACTCCAGCACGATGCCCTTGACCGGCTCGGCCAGGTGCTGGATGGCCTCGGGACTGCCCAGCTTCGGCGTGCCACCGGCGGGCAGGTTGATCCCGGCCGCCTGGAGCATCCCCGCCATCTCGTCCTTGAGGCGGTTGGTGAGGATCGCGCCGAACGCGGCCACGCCCACCGCGCCGCCGAGCGAGCGGAAGAACGAGACGCCCGAGGTCGTCGAGGCCATGTCACGCGGCTCGGAGGCGTTCTGCGCGGCGAGGATGAGCATCTGCATGGACAGGCCCAGTCCGGTGCCCAGCACCGCCACGTCGAAGCCGATCAGCCACTCGCTGGAGTCGACGTGCAGCCGGGACAGCAGGAAGAGCCCGACCGCCACGATCAGCAGGCCCGCGACCGGGAAGATCTTCCACTTGCCGGTCTTGGTGACGATCTTCCCGGAGATCACGCCGGCCAGGAACAGCGCGACCACCATGGGCAGCGTCATGAGTCCCGAGTTGGTCGGGCTGAGCCCCTTCACGATCTGCAGGTACTGCGGCAGGTAGATCATCGCCCCGAACATCGCCATGCCGACCAGCAGCGAGGCGAGGCTGGTGAGGACGAACGTGGGGTTGCGGAAGAGCCGCGGCGGCAGGATCGGGTCGCGGGACTTCTGCTCGGCCAGTACGGCCAGCGCCAGCATCAGCAGGCTGATCGCGGCCAGCGCGTAGGTCCAGAAGGAGTTCCACTCGAACTCCTGGCCGCCCAGCGTCAGCAGCAGCATGAGCGCGCTCGCGCTCGCGGTGATCGTGAAGGCGCCCCAGATGTCCACCGTGGTGTCGCGCCGGACGTGCTCGATCTTCAGGAACTTCTGGATCACGAAGAACGCGACGGCGGCGAAGGGCACCACGACGTAGAAGCACCAGCGCCAGCCGAGCCAGTCGGTGTCGACGATGAAGCCGCCGAGCAGCGGCCCCGCCACCGTGGACAGCCCGAAGACCGCGCCCATGTAGCCGGAGTAACGCCCGCGCTCGCGCGGGGAGACGATGTCGCCGAGGATCACCTGCGACAGCGCCGACAGACCACCCACCCCGAGCCCCTGTACGGCTCGCGCCGCGATGAGCTGGCCCATGTCCTGGGAGAGCCCGGCGGCCAGCGACGCGGCGACGAACAACGCCAGCGACGTCTGGAAGAGCAGCTTCCTGCCGAACAGGTCGGACAGCTTGCCCCAGAGCGGCGTCGAGACCGTCATCGTGAGCATCGTGGCCGAGGCCACCCACGAGTACTGGTCCTGGCCGCCGAGTTCGCCGACGATCGTCGGCAGGGCGGTGCCCACGACGGAGGTCGAGATCATCGAGGTGAGCATCGCGAGCATGAGCCCGGCCATCACCTCGAGGATCTCGCGATGCGAATACTGCCGTCGTCCGGCCTGGGCCACCAAGCGCCCCACCCCCTTGAACATGTGAATACCAAGCGAGTATACGCTCGTTTACTAGCCGCGCGGCAAGTGGCCACCGCGCGGGTAGAGTTCGGGCATGAACGCCGAGGCGGCCACGGAGGCCAAGCCGCGTGATCGCGAGGCCACCCGGCAGCGCCTGCTGCGCGCCGCGCGCTCACTGTTCGCCGAGCACGGCTACGAGCAGGTGACCGTCCGCATGATCGCGGCGGCGGCGGACGCCAACATCGCGCTGGTGGGGCGCTACTTCGGCTCCAAGGCGGGACTGTTCGGCGAAGTGCTGGCCGGCGAGCCCACGGTCGCCCGGGTCATCGAAGGCGACCGGGAGGGCCTGGCCAGACGGCTGGGGGAGTACGCGGCGGAACGCATGCACTCCGACCCGGAAAGCCCGATCCTGCGCTCCCTGGAACGCTCGGCCGGCGACCCCGAGATCCAGGAGCTCGTCCGCGAACGGCTCCGCAACGCGATCATCGCCCCGATGACCGCCGGGCTCGAAGGGCCGGACGCGCACACGCGGGCGCGGCTGGCGATCGCGGTCTTCCTGGGAATCGGGACCATGCGGCGCCTGCTCGGACCCGAGGTGCCCACCCCGGCCGACGTCGACCGGATCACCGCCGTCTTCGAGCTGTGTCTACGCCCGCACACGTGATCGTTACCTGGGTGAGGCGGTAGCCGTAACATCTGGGCCGCAGCATGTCCGGCATGCGAGACACGTCCATCGCGCACGAGCAACTCACGAAGCAGTCGGCGCCCGCCTTCACGGACCTGGCCGACGACCTGGCCGGCTCGGTACGGCGGGCCGAGGACATCCTGGGACGGCTGGGCTCCTGGCCCGTGGGCGAGGAGGCGGACGAGGCGTTCGTCGCCTGGTACGCGCCCAAGCGGCGGGAGATGCCGGAGATGATCGACGAGTTCGCCAAGGCCTACCGCGACCTCGCCGAGGGCCTCCTGCTGATGCGGCAGAACGTCGCCACCGTCGACTGGGGCATCGCCGACGACCTGCGCATCACCGACGTCCCGGTCTACCGATGGCCGTGAACGCCCTGCTGCTGGCCCTCATGGCCGGCGGCACGGGCTCACTGGTCGCCCTGCGCGTCTACGCGGGGGTGACCGCGCCGGAGATCCCGCCCGGCGAACTGCGCAAGGCCGCCAAGGCCTTCCGCGAACTGGCCGACGACCTGGACAAGGGCGACGAGGCCATCGCCACCAGGGCGAACGCCGCCGCCTCCAAGGTCTGGCTCAACAACTCCGGCGAAGGCGTGGACGCCTTCTCGAAGCTCTACCTCACCAACCTCAGGTTCTTCCCCTACGCCTTCGCCAACGACTGCCGGGTGATCGCGGTGGGCTGCGAGGCGTACGCGCGCATGGTGGAGGACGTGCGCGAGCGGTTCGTGGAGCTGGAGAAGGCCATCATGCAGTTGCTGTGGCTGGTCGCCTTCCAGCCCCTCACCACCGCCCTGTACGGCGTGGCCCAGGCGATGGCCGCCGCGCAGCTCGCCCGCCTGGTCAAGCTGGCCCAGGTCCTGAAGTCCGTGTTCCTCCACAACGTGGCCAGGATTCTCCGGCTGACCTTCCCGAAGTACGTCCTGACCACCCTGAACTACGCCGCGGTGGACGGCGCGGCCTATGCCGCGGGCTCGATGGCCGCCGACGCCTCCGTGGACGTCGCCCACGGCAGGGACGTGGACCCGTCGGCCACCGAGTTCGGCAAGATCGTGACGGCCAACACCGGCTACATCCTGGGGTATGACGCCGCCAAGCTCGCCCTGCCCGGCCCGGCGACGCGCGGTGGCGAACTGGCCGCCCGGCTGTTCGGCTCCGGGTTCGGTTACACGCCCGTGAAGAGCGCGCTGGACGGCGACGGCACCATTCTGCCGACCGGCGACGAATGGATCGGCGAGCTGGAGGGCCACGGCATGCGGGCCCTCATCTTCCCGCCGGGCTGGAGGTACCGCTGACGGTTGACAGGTGATCAAACCAAACGCATGCTTGGGTGGCTGTGGCCCTTGGCGCGAGGCCGTACTTCACTCCGTTGCGAAGGGTTCCGCCATGCCTGCACACCCCCACCCCACCCGCCGGACCGTCTTACGCGGCGGCGCGGCCGGAGCCGGGCTGCTGATCCTCGGGGCCAACGCCGCCCACGCCGAGGCCGCCGCCACCCAGGAGTTCGACGTCGTCGTGGTCGGAGCGGGGGCCGCGGGGATGACGGCCGCGCTCACCGCGGCCAAACGAGGGCTGAGCACGCTCGTCGTGGAGAAGGCCGCGACGTTCGGCGGCTCGGCGGCCAGGTCGGGGGCGGGGATCTGGGTTCCCAACAACGAGACGATCCTGGCGGCGGGCGTACCGGACACTCCGGCCAAGGCCGTGGCGTACCTGGGAGCCGTGGCCGGGCCCAGCGGGGTGCCGGCGGACAAGCAGGCGGCGTTCCTCGCCAACGGGCCGGCGATGATCTCGTTCGTCACGCGCAACAGCCCGCTGCGATTCCGCTGGATGGAGGGCTACTCCGACTACTACCCCGAACTCCCCGGCGGCCTGCCCAACGGACGCTCCATCGAGCCGGACCTGTTCGACGGCAACGTCCTCGGCGCCGAACTGGCCAACCTGAACCCCGCCTATATCCCCGTCCCCGCCGGAGAGGTCATCTTCAGCGCCGACTACAAGTGGCTCAACCTCGCCCTCGTCAACGCCCGCGGCGCCGCCGTCGCCCTGGAGGGCGCGGCCCGATGGCTGGCCGCCAAAGCCCGCGGCATCGAGCCGCTGACCATGGGGCAGGCGCTGGCCGGCGCGCTACGCGCCGGACTGGCCCAGGCCGGGGTCCCCGTCTGGCTCAACACGCCCCTGACCGACCTGCGCGTGGAGAACGGCCGCGTGGCCGGCGTCCTCGTCACGCGCGACGGAACCCAGACGCTGGTACGCGCCCGGCGCGCGGTCATCCTGGCCTCCGGTGGCTTCGAGCACAACGACGCCATGCGCGACCAGTACCAGGAACAGCCCATCGGCACCGACTGGACCGTCGGCGCCGCGGCCAACACGGGTGACGGTCACCGGGCGGGGCTCCAGGTGGGCGCCGCCGTGGAGTTCATGGACGACGCCTGGTGGGGCCCGTCCATCCCGCTGCCCGGCGAGCCGTACTTCTGCCTGGCCGAACGCACCCTGCCAGGCAGCCTGATCGTCAACCAGGCCGGGCGGCGGTTCGTCAACGAGGCGGCGCCGTACAGCGACGTCGTGCACGTCATGTACGAGCGGGACGCGATCCCGGCGTGGCTGGTGATCGACCAGAACTACCGCAACCGCTACCTGTTCAAGGACATCGCCCCGACGCTGGACTTCCCCGCCTCCTGGTACGGGGCGGGCGCGGTCGTGAAGTCATGGTCATGGAACGGCCTGGCCGCCAAGATGGGCGTCCCCGCCTCCGCCCTGAGCTCGACGCTGACCCGCTTCAACGGCTTCGCGTGGACCGGCCGCGACCTGGACTTCCGCCGTGGAGACAGCGTCTACGACCACTACTTCACCGACCCCGCCGTCATCCCCAACTCCTGCCTGGCCCCCCTGCTCCTCCCGCCGTTCTACGCACTCAAAATCGTCCCCGGCGACCTCGGCACCAAGGGCGGCCTGAAGACCGACGTCCACGCCCGAGTCCTGACCACCGCCGGCACCGTCATCCCCGGCCTGTACGCGGCGGGCAACGCCTCCTCCCCGGTCATGGGCCGCAGCTACGCCGGAGCCGGCTCGACCCTGGGCCCGGCGATGACCTTCGGCTACATCGCCGCCCGCCACCTGTAGACCGGGCTTCTCGGTGTGCGGGCTCTGTCCGTCGGGGAGCCCGCTTCCGTACCCGACCCCTGCTGACCGGATGCGGCCAGGCCGACAACCACCGTTATGGACCACCCGTCCCATGGAGCGTTCCCGTTCCCTTCGGACGCAGAGGATCCGACGATGCGCCTCCTCCTTCGGACAGCCGCCGCCACCCTGACCGCCGCCGCCCTCATCGGCATGCCCGCCCAGGCCGCGGCACCCGCCGTACAGATCATCAAGGTGTACTACGACAGTCCGGGCAAGGACACCCGCTCCAGCACCAGCCTGAACGCCGAGTACGTCGTCCTCAAGAACACCACCCGCAAGCCGATCCAGATGGAGAAGTGGATCCTGCGCGACAAGACCGGCTACAAGTACCGCTTCCTGGCGTTAGTCCTCAAGCCCGGCAAGACGGTGACGGTCCGCACCGGCGCCGGCGACGACGGCACCTCCACCGTGTACTGGAACCGCGGCCAGTACGTATGGAACAACGACGGTGACACCGCGAGCATCCACCGGTCATCCGACCTCAAGAAGATCGACACCTGCTCCTGGGGACGCGGCCGCGCCTGGACACATTGCCCCTAGCCTTGCGGTCCATGAGATGGTTACGCCGCCGCATCCGCCAGATCCTCGCCAAGCGACGATTCCGCCGCCGGAGGGCGCGCCGGCAGGACCTCAACACCCCGTCCTCCCCGACTGGCGGCCAGAACGACACGGGAGACGTGATCCGCGGCGCGGACTTCTACAACGACGGCACCACCGGCGGCTTCTGACACCCTCAGGGCGACTCGGTCCGCCCTGTCCTGGCTTCACGCCGAGAGACCCGCGGGCATCCTGGGACTCAATCGACCGATTCAGCCCGTCTGGCAAAACGGACCTGGCGCTATCGATGCGGATGAAGTGTGGATTTTGCGCGCGATACCGCAGAACACGTCTTGGTGCCTACTCCGGACGAATCGTCTGGAGCCAGACGCGAGGCCCGCCACCGTTCTCGATCGCCCAGAACATCCAGCCGTTGCGGTTGTCGTTCACCTCCGGCTGGTAATGCCCGACGACGGCCCGAGCCGCCCCGGTGGGGGACTTGTAGGACTTCCCTGCCAGAGGCCCGTCAACGATCTCGACCCGGGCCGGAGCAATGAACTGAGCACGGGTTCGATGTCCTGCGTAGTCGGCATAGATGGGGATGCCGTCTCCCGTCGTCTGGAGGGAGACGGCATGCCCACCCGCCGAGGGGTCGAGGATCAAGCGCCGCACGATCTCCCCCTCGGTGGTGCCTGCCATACGGGCGGCGAACGCCACCTTGTCCTTGGTGTCCTGCGATACCTCGATAAGCGCCATCAGGGATCTCCTCTCCGTGCAGAGCATACACAGCAAAGCAAGCACTGTGCGCAGCATTTCAAGCAAGGCCGAGAACGGGGACAGCGGGCCGTCCACCTCAGCCGGCGGGGCCGCAACGGTGTCGGGGACGCGCTCCGGGGCGGCCGACTCGATCCCTCGCCCCCGAGAAGGCCTGGTGCCCGGCACCTTCGCGATCCAGGGCGCCTCCCTAAAAGGGATAAATGGCGCTATGGCCCGAATATTCAGCGCAATTCCCGCGCTCCAAGATTTCATCTTTGACAGCCTTGACCTGCCCATCTCAACAATTGATTGTTGATGTGCGCATCTCGGAAATGCATAGGCGCATGCAGGGAGGTCGAGGCAGGGTTTGACGGATGCGCAAACGCGAACTGTGAGTGGTGGCAACCTAGCCAACAAATTCCGACAAGAAGGATACTACGGATGGCTAACCACAATTTCGGTACAGCAAGAAAGCGCTTCTTCGTCATCCTCGGCGTGCTGAGCCTCGCCATAAGCACAGGGAACGCCACAGCCGCGACCGCGAGCAGGGCCGACCCGGACCAGGCGGCCGTCAAACAAGCCGGTCAGACCGCGGCGCAACTGTCCGCCTACTGGACCCCGGCCCGCATCAGGGGCGCGAAGGAGACCCGGCCCGCGAACCGGAGCGCGGGCAACAGGAGCACTTCGGTACCGAAAACCAGTCTCCCGCCCCTATCCTCCGCCGGCACGCGCCCCGCCAGGGCCTCCAGTCCGGGCCCCCGCGACGTCCGCGCCGCCATCGTCAAGGCGCAGCGCTGGAACAGCCACGGCGTGATGCCGGCCACCACGATCGGCAAGCTCTTCTACACCAACGACCAGGGCGCGGACCGCTACTGCTCCGCCTCCGTGATCAACGCCAACAACCGCAACACCATCTGGACCGCCGGACACTGCGTCCACCGCGAAGGCGGCGGCGGCGCCCAGGGCTGGTTCACGAACTTCCTGTTCCGGCCCGACTTCGACGCCGGCAGTTCCCTGGGCACGTGGGGCTGGCGGACCGCGGCCTCACCCCGAGGCTGGACAGAGAACGGCGACTGGGCCTACGACATCGGCGCCATCGCCCTGGCCCCCAACTCCCAGGGCAACGTCCAGGACATCACGGGATCCCAGGGATACCACTTCAACAGCGGCCGCCACGACTACCAGGTCCACGCCTTCGGCTACCCGGAAGACGCCGCACCGGAAGACCGCCCCGAAATGGACGGCCAACGCCTCTGGTACTGCACCGGCGCCACCTGGAAGCCGGGCTCGGACAGCCGCATGGGCTTCCACTGCGACATGTTCCACGGGGCCAGCGGCGGACCCGTACTCTACGATCTCCAGTTCCCCCGCGGCTGGGGCTACATCATCAGCGCCAACAGCTGGCACTTCTTCGACAACGACGAGTGGCGCGACCCGTACCTGGGCGACGCCGCCGTCAACGTCTACAACACCGTCAAGGACCGCTAGTCACCCTCCGGTGGCGTCGCGCTGGCGCTCGTCCGTCCAGTAGTCGAGAACCTGCCCGGAATCTCCGTCATTCTCCAGTACGGCCGGCGAGACAGGAGACCTGGAGTCAGCCTGAGCGGCCAACACCATCCGATGCACCCCGAACCCCACCGCGACAGCCACCACAAACACCGCCGCAACCCTGACAGACACCTTCATCGACATAAGCGTCACTCCCCGCCTCAATCCTCCGACGCTGAGTGACCAATGGCAACCGCCAGTGCCGAACCGGTCTGACACGAAACCCCGACCGAGCTCAGCCAGCCAACCACCTGCCTGGCTGAGCTCTCCTGGCGCTCATGGACCATCCACCCCGGGCCGCACCGATGCGAGATTCCCAAGGAGGTGGTGTTTCGGTCGTCCTACACGCCGGCCCGAGATGAAGACCTACACGCACCCCGGGACGCGGTCTGACCCGCCTTGTTGGCGCATGTTGTCGCCGTGCGTACCGGGGCACCCGTTGATCCTGACCCCGGGCATCGGGTACTCCGTCTGCATGATGAGCCCTCGGCCGCCTCACGAGAGCCTCGGTACTGCGGAGCCTCAGCCGGATGGGGCGCTGAACCCGAACCGCATGTGCAGCTGGAAGACGGGCTGTTCCAGGGGTGTTCAACGTGGATCAACACCCGAAGCAGCACCCGCAAAGATCTTCGTCTGGGGCCGGCCTAATCGGCTGATGCCGAACCCTTGCCGACCTTCTTCAGGACCCACACGACGATGACCGTCGGAACGGCAATGCCGAGCAGGCCGATCGCTGCGAATGGCCACCCACTCAGTACATCCGGTAGCCATGGAAGATCGAACACTGCCGACACCCCGAAGATGATCCCCATTCCAACGAGGCCCAAGATCATCCAGAATGTGAACTCAAGGATCGCTTCTTTCAGGCGCCGCATTCGGTCCTCCCCACTGACTCAGATTCTGCCAAGACTTGCCCTCCTGCGCGCGGCCACCGCTTGATCATCCCGCCCGAAGGGAGGCGGCGTCCAGGGGCATGGGGTCAAGGTGGAGCGCTTTACAGGAGAGGAGCGACCTTGACCCCATGGCCCCTGGCCTGCTCGGCTTGTCGCGGGTCGACGGTGGGCGGAATGATCAGGCGTCCACCTCGGCCACCCAGGGTCCCTCGGTGGCGAGCACATCCTCAGCGATCATCCCGGAATCGGAAGAGCCTGTGCCGGGGTATGAAAGGGCTGCCTATGCGACGGTTGGGACTCCTTGCGGAGTGGTTCTGGCGCCTAGATACGTTCTTGGGTGGGGACGCCGCACCGCAACGGGCTCAGCGATTCTCTGCGGCCCACCCTGTGTATCTCGGGCTGATCACCGGTCCAGCCTTCGGCGGTTTCTTGGGAATCGTCGTGTTGGTCGGTGCAATAGCTGGGGCGGAACACGCGCTCACGTTGAATTCCCTGGCGTTCTGCGTGGGCCTGGGCGCGTTCATCGGGGTCTTCTTCGTGGGCTTGGGCTATTTCGAGCGCTGGCGGCAGCGGCATTACGGCCACTATCCGACACATGCCCAGGATCGACCTGGTAATCGTGCGTAGCGGCCCGAGCGGCGGAATGCACGCGAGAACGGCCCCCAGGTCCACACACGCAGCGTGCCGGCCGCAAGCTCGGGCCGCGTAGCGCCGCCTCGATCCGTTCTGCGAAAGGCTCTCCGGGCCGGAGACGCCTATGAGCGCTGGGGCACGATGGGGCGCAAGCTCGCTTGAGAGGAACGCGCGGAGCGAAGCGGAGCACCGATGGGGCCGCGGTGGGATCCAACTGGCTGACCACTTGGCTGGGCAACGGGCGGGCCTTGGGAGGGCGTCCGACCGGAGGGAGGTCCTTCAGGGGTCGAGCTTCAGCTCGACTGGAGAAACAGCCTTGCCCCCCACGCGCGAAGCGCGCATGAGGGGCAAGACCATGCTTGCGGAGGCTCGTGATCTGCAACCCAAACTGCAACTCATGGCGATCAAATGGAGGAGCATTCGAGGCGGCGGCCAGGACCTAAGATCACCTTATGTCCGATCTCTCGCTCCCTGAAACTTTCGGCTTCGGTGCCGCCGGACTGTTCGTCTGCGGCCTCGTCCTGTGGGCGGTGGGCATGATCCGAGTCTTCAGACAGCGCCGCGTGCTCCGATACACAGACCGGTTCAGAGCCGAGGAGCTCACCGGGCGCGTCCGTCAGCTCAAGGTCCGCGGGTACGAGGAGCAAGCAATCCAGCTTGTTCAAGTCGAACTCGGTATGCCGGCGAAAGCGGCCCGCTCCTGGGTCAGGTCCATCTGAGGCAACCAACTGTTAATCAGCGGATCGGACGTACAAGATCCTGGCATGTCGCATAATTAATTCGAGCTAACATGCTGCCCGAAAAGTCGCATGCCGATCAGGCTCGACCTGCGAAATCGCAGGTCAGAGTGCTGGCTGCCTGCCTGCCCCGTGATTCTCTACGATTCCCCCTCGTTTCCCCCCCTCGCGCACGCGACGGGTACGGCTGACAGACTCACCACATGATCACGGACCCACTTACCTTTCTTCAGTCTTGGTACGCCTCCGGCTGCGACGACGACTGGGAGCATAGCTACGGCGTGACGATCGGCACTCTGGACAACCCGGGATGGTGCATGAAGATCGACCTTGTTGGTACGTCCCTCGCGGGGACCTCGCTTGATCGCCTGGCAGTGGAGCGGACCGAGGACGACTGGCTACATGTCTGGAGCGATGGCGCCTGCTTCGAAGGAGCGTGCGGCCCTCTCAACCTTGGCGAGATGCTGGAAGCGTTTCGAGGCTTTGCCGACGGCGCTGTCTAGCCTCCCTCCGATGCCCCCATCGACGTCGCCTCTCGTCAGAAGTGCGCTGGAGAACGCAACTCACTCCTGAATCTGCGGATTAAAGGCTCGATTCTCGAGTGTTCTGGTTGGTTCAATGCAGATGAGACTGAATGAATGGCCTGCATTGACTGCCATTGATCGGGGCTGAACTGCAACTGGGATGCAACGGTCCCCACGTACAACGCGTGCACCAGTTGCGGCCGTGGCGTGAGTGCATGGATGAGGGGGTGTCCGGGATCATTTGACCGTTCCACTCGTCCCCATGGACTGCCGCCACTCCAAGGCCTCCGCCATGTCCCGGTACTCCAGCAAGTGTTGACCGGCGATCTTCTGTAGAACGTCACGGACTTCCGCAGGGGTGGCGCGGAAGAACTCTCGCCGCAGGTTCACCTTGTTGACACGCCGATCACTCAGCTGTGCATGCAGGCGGCCCTCCAGCCCCACGGCGTCCTCGCTGAAGATCAGCGCATGTGTGTCGAACTTGAACGGCACTGAAGCGTCGCCCAGCTCGCGAACGCGATCCTCCGGCTCCAATCGCCGGGTCATGCCAATCTTCACTACGTTTTCTCCGAACGCCCCAACGTTGGAGATGACGTATACGTAACCGGCTCGGATGTTCGCTTCGCGTGCTTCGACATCGGCGACCGCCACGCCGATCTCTTCTAGCTTCGCCTTCAGTTCCTCTATGCTCTCCGTGGATGCCTCACCGTTCTTCAACAGTTTTGCCAGCGCTGCGCGATAGTGCGCCTCCTCCTTGCGCAGGCGCGCTTTCTCCCGCTCGAACTCGCGGCGGGCAGCCTCTTCTTCTCGCTGCTGTTCACGCTGAGCACGGATGAATTCCTTCTCTTCTTCCTGTTTGGCCAGATAGTCTGCGGTCAACTCCAATTCGTGGATACGAGTGCGGTGGTATTCGGGATGGACATGAATGTGCATCGTGCGCCCAAGCTTCACGATGGTGTCCACAGCCTTTTCGAGCCGGTCAATCGCCGACTGGAGTTTGTAGGGCCGCATAGTGCGTACACAGTTGTCGGCCTCTGCGTTGTAGGCCCGCAGCATCAACTTGGAGAAGTCGCGCACCATCTTGCGGCCCTCGGACGCCGATCCGTTCACCTGCCAGTTGGTGGCACCGACAACAGCGCGGCCCTCTCGTGCCATCTCCTTGATACGCGCCTTCATTTGGCCAAGTCGCTCTTTGTAGGCGACCGCGTCACTCAGCGGATGCCGGTACTCGTAGATGCCCACCTCCTGGAGCAAGGTGGTCTCGTCGGTGTGTACGATTCGCTGCTCTGTCTCGCGCAAGCGTCGTGTCGCATCGTCGATCGCAGATCGTAGGCCCGCATGCTCCTGGTGCAACGTCTCGTTCATCGCCGCGACGCGCATGGCGTCCATGCCGCCAAGTCGCTCCACCCAGTCGCGTAGCTGTGCGTTCTCCTCTTCGAGCCGCTTCTTTCCGCCGAACAACCCGCCGCCTTTCCGGTCCGGGAGCTGAGAGATCAGTGTGTCTTCAGCGACCCAAAACTCCCACTCGGGCGGGGCCGGCGGCCAGGATGGATCCGGCTGCCACCCCTGCGGCGGCTTCCATCCACGAGGCGGGACGGGCCAACCCGGCGGAGGGTTGAACCGAGGGTCGGGCATTGGCGCTCCTTCGCTGGAGATGGCCCTACACAGGAGAGATAGCTACGAGCGCCAGAAGGGTTACAGGAAGCGAGCATCCAGGCCCCTCAACGTCCAATACGGGGTTGCAGCCCACGGCATTGGGCGCCCTAGTCTGCTCGGCGAGTACGTTGACGTGATCTGCGAGCGACTCGTCCAGCCGCCCCGCACGCTCACGGACTACAAGTCCAAGGCCCGAAACTGGATCATCCCGCTCCCCGGCAAACACCGCCTCGACAAGCTCGCTCCCGAGCACGTCCAAGCGGCCTACGCGACGACGCACGAACGAGGACTGCAGCCCAGCACGATCCTCAAGATCCACCGCATCATCTCCCGCGCTCTGAAGATCGCCCTACGGCGTGGAAAGATCACCCAGAACGTCGCCACGCTCATGGGACGCCGCTTCTGCGGGGACCACCGAGATCGGTCCCCTGACCCGTGAGGAAGCTCGCCGCATCCTCGACGTGGCCAGGACCCGCAGGAACGCCACACGCTGGTCCGTGGCTCTCTCGCTCGGCATCCGCGACCCGTCTCGGCGGCACCCATCGAGCGGGCCGAGGACTGGAAGACCTGGAAGTCGATCCTCAGGCAGGCCAACGTCCGAGACGCCAGGGTCCACGACGCCCGCCACACCGCCGCGACGCTCCTCATCGAGCAGGGTGTCCAACATTCGGGTGGTCCAAGAGATCTTGGGTCACACAAGAGTCACCACCACGGAGCGGTACACCCACGTGGCAAGCCCGCTGATGCGCGACGCAGGGGAGCGCCTGGCGTCCGCCCTCTGGGGAGACAGTTGCAACTAGGTCTGCAACTACGACAGGTTCACAAGATCAAAAAGGCCCTCCCTCGGTGATCGAGGAAGGGCCTCTCATCTGCGGAGGCTCGGGGATTTGAACCCCGGATGGGCGGTAAACCCAAACCGCATTAGCAGTGCGGCGCCATAGACCTGACTAGGCGAAGCCTCCCGGTAGCCACGTGGCTTCCGACAGCGTACCGGCCTTCAGGCGAGGCAGCAAAGCGGTTACGCAACGCATGTTGTCCACCGCCTGTGGATAACCCTGTCCACACCTGTGGACAGGGTCGCGTACGCCTCGGGCTCACGCAGGGTTGGCCTCGCCCTCGATCTCGATCTTGACCTTCTTGCCCACCAGTACGCCGCCGGTCTCCAGGGCCTGGTTCCAGGTCAGGCCGAAGGTCTCGCGGTCGAACTCGGCGCTGATGCTGAAGGCCCACACCTGCTGGCCCCAAGGGTTGGTGCCGGCGCCGTTGTACTCGACCTTGAGCTCGATCTCCTTGGTCACGTCGCGGATCGTCAGGTCGCCGACGACGGTGAACTCCTCGCCGGAGTGCCCGGTCACGCGCGTGGTCCGGAAGGTGAGCTCGGGGAACTTCTCGGCCGAGAGGAAGTCCTCGCTGCGCAGGTGGCCGTCGCGGTCGGGCTGGCCGGTGGTGATGCTGGCGGTCTTGATGGTGATCTCGGCCGTGGAATCGAGCGGGTTCTCCGCGATCGTGACCGAGCCGTCGAAGTCGGCGAACTGGCCGCGTACCTTGCTGACCATCATGTGCTTGGCCGTGAAGCCGACGTTGGTGTGGGCGGCGTCGAGCTTGTAGGTGCCGGCGGTGGGGATGTCCAGGCCGTCCCAGGTACGAGTGCTCATCGGGGCCTCCTTGAAATCAGGTTACTTGCGCCAACAAATGTCTACACGAGGAATATTCCTCGCGTCAACTATCGTCAGATACAGTATGAGCGTGAGCCCCTTTGACGACCCCCGCCTTACGGCCATGGGCCTGATCGCCGAGGTCCATGCCGGCCTGTCCGCACGGATGAACCCGGTCTTCCAGGCGGCTGGGCTGTCCTGGATCGACTTCGAGACACTGATCAGGCTGTCGCGTTCACCCGAGCAGCGCCTGCGTATGACCGATCTGGCGGCACAGACTGGTTTGTCCACGAGCGGGGTCACCCGCGTGGTGGACCGGCTGGAGCGTGAGAGCCTGGTCGCGCGGATGGCGTGCCCGACCGATCGGCGGGCCTCCTACGCGGTGCTGACCGACGCGGGGCGTGAGCGGCTGAGCGACGTGCTGCCGCGGCACCTCGCCGACATCGACGACTGCTACACCACTCTTCTCGACGACGACGAGCGCGCGACCTTCCTGTCCGCACTGCGCAAAATGCGCGATGTCGTACGGCCCGGCGCTACGGCTGGGGCGGCGGCTGAGCGGGAATGCACAACTCCAGCCTGAGCTTGGCCATCGCCCGTGAGACGGTGCTCTTGACCGTCCCCACGCTGATCCCGAGCACCTTGGCGATGTCCGGTTCGCTCATGTCCTCGTAGTACCGCAGCACGATGGCCTCCCGCATCCGCGCGGGCAACTGGTCAAGCGCCTGTTCGAGCCGCACGTGGACTTCGCCGCAGGCCTCGGCCTCGGAGCAGGTCTCCGGCAGTTCGTCGGAGGGGTACTCCTCCAGCTTCCGCCGCCGCCACTGGGAGATGTTGATGTTGACCATGGCCCGCCGTACGTAGCCGTCGAGCGAGCCGCGGTCCTGGATGCGGTCCCACGCCAGGTACGTCTTGGCCAGCGCGCTCTGCAGCAGATCCTCGGCGTCACAGGCGTGCCCGGTGAGCTGGTGGGCGGTGCGCAGGAGGGCGGGACCGCGAGACGTCACGTACTCGCGGAACTCCTCTTCCCGGCTGGCAGTCTGCATCGTGGCCAGAATCGCAGGGTGAGGGCCTGTTCGGGCTGAACCGGAATTCAGGATTCGGTCTACCAAACATAAAGGTCGGGACATGCCGGTGGCAGTTTGTTCGTCACCGGGTGTCTACACCTTCCCCCGGGGTTGCGTATTTTGCTCTCATCTGGGGTGTCCGGTGCCTGCCGTACCGGATCTCGTGTGAGGCTATGCGCGTGGGGTTTCCGAGTGTTGAGCGGCGCAGAGCGCTCGCCGCGGCCGCGTTGGGCCGGGAGGCGGGCGTGCCGGGCCCGGATCCCGGGGACGGCGCGCCGTTAACCGCGGTGGCAGGCGAGATCCTCGACGTGAGCCCGCATCTGATCATCATCGAGACCGTGGACGGCGAGGAAGAACGGCTGGTCATCGCGCCGTGGGCGACCGCGTGGCGGGGCGGCGACGTCGCGCCGGCCGATCTGCCCGTGGGCGGCCGGGTCATGATGCGCGCGTTGCGCGACGGCCGGGTCGTCGAACGGATCTGGGGTGACGTGACCCGGATGACCGGCACCATCGTCTCCATCGACGGCCGCAAGGACCTGTCCGTCGAGCTCGACTGCGGCTCCCACCGCGGCCGCCGCACCATCGTCATCCCCTATCGCACCACCGGGCGGTTGCGGGTACGGCATCCGCAGTTCGAGCCCGGCTACCTCTTCGACGCCATCGGCATCAGGGACCAGGGCGAGAGCCACGCCCTGCTGCCCGCCACCTCACAGCCCGCCTACCCGGCCAAGTCGGTGCCGTCGCCGCCGCCTGCCTACGCCGGGCAGCAGCCGCGCATCTCGGGCACCGCGACCTGGGCCGACGCCTTCGACGAGGACGAGCGGGGCGCGGCCTATCCCATGCTGGAGCGTTCCGACGCCGGGTGCCCGGACGCGGCGGTGTCCTGTGTCGGCCTGCCGTACCTGGCGATCGGATCGTTGTTGCAGGTCAAGAACCTGTGTACGACACGCAGCGCGAACGTGCCGATCGTGGCGTGCGGCTGCCTGGCCGGTCGCTTCTGCGACCGGTGCGTGGAGTGCGGCACCTCTCCGCGGGGGCGGATCATCGAGTTGTCGCCCTCGTCCTTCGTGGAACTGGGGGGCGAACTGACCAAGGGCTGCTTCAACGCCCAGATCGGATTGGGGTGACCGCACATGCTCGAATCGCAGCTGCCGGTGCTGATCGTCCTCCTCGTTTTGGGTACGGTCGCCAAACTCGCCACGGTGTACACCGGAGGCGAACCGGGCGCCCTCAGCCGCCTCGGCCCCGCCGTCCTGGTCCCCGACAAGCTGCAGGCCCCCGCACTGGTGTGCTGCGCGGTCGGTGAGCTGGTGCTGGTGACCGGCCTGGTGCTGACCACGCACCCGTTGTTCCGCTGGGGAACGGTGCTCTTCTTCGCGCTGTCCACCTACGTGCTCATGGAACTGCGCAGGCGCCGCCCCGACGCGGGGTGCGGCTGTTTCGGCGAGGTCAGCTCGGCGCCGGTGGGCCGCCGCTCGATCGGGCGCACGCTCGTGCTGACCGGGATGGCCCTGGTGTCGGTATGGGCGCCGGTGCCCGGCTGGGTGGCCTTCGCGAACCCTTCGTGGTTCCTCCTCCTGGGGGTGGCGGTGCTGGCCGTGCTCTCGCCCGAGATCGAGGAGGCGGTCGACCGGATCCGGTATCGGGCGCCGTGCGAGCAGCGTCCCGCGCCGCAGGAGAGCCACACGCTCGCGCGGCTGCGTGCCAGCGGCGCCTGGCGCGCCCACCGCGACGGGCTCGTCGCGGCGGAGCCGTACGACAGCTGGCGTGAGCTTTGCTGGCGTTTCTTCGCCTTTCAGAACCAGGCGGGCGACGACGTGGTCTTCGCCGTCTACCTCAGCGGACGCCGACCGGCCGTGCGCATGGCAGTGGTCAGCACGGACTCCATGCCGGAATATACGCCAGTCTCGGCCTGACGCTAGACCGTCCTATAAAGCGGTAGGACGGCATGACGATGTGGCTCTATTGGGTTGTCTAGCTTCCCCACTAGACAACCCAATAGAGGACTAGGAGTGCCGGTTAGATCGGTTGTGCACGTAGGAACCTCCCGAAATGCGGCACAGTGAACGCGATCTGACCGCGTTCGGCGCTGTAGATGAGACCCTTCTTGATCAAGCTGTCGCGGGCCGGTGACAGGCTGGACGGCTTGCGGCCCAGGGCGTCGGCCACGTCGGAGGTGGCCACCGGCTCGTCGCCGATCTGGGCCATCGCATGCATGTAGTCGCGCTCGGCCGGCGTCGCCCGCTCGTACCGGCTGCCGAAGAAGCCCACCGCGAGCTCCTCCTCCGCCTCCGGCGCCGCGACCTTGACGTCGTCGGCGGTGATCGGGCTGCGCGGCGCGAGGTCCCACGCCACCTTGCCGTAGGCCTGCACGAAGTAGGGGTAGCCGTCGGCCGCCTCGTAGAGCGCGTCGAGCGCGTCCTGGGTGAACTCCACCTCTTCCTCCCGGGCGGGGAGGATCAGCGCCAGATCGGCTGCGTCACGGTCGAGCTTGTCGATGCGGGCATAGCGGAAGAGCCGCTCGGAGTAGCTCTTGCTGGCCGACAGGACGCTCGGCAGGTGCGGCAGCCCGGCGCCGACCACGATCAGCGGCCCGCCGGTCTGCGACAGCTCGTGGCAGGCGGCGCACAGGGCGGAGATGTCGGCGGCCTGCACGTCCTGCATCTCGTCGATGAACAGCGCGACGCCGACGCCGAGGTCGGTGGCGACACTGGCCGCGTCGACGAACAACTCGGTGAGGTCGATCTCCAGGTCGCCGGAGTCGGCCCGCCCGCGGCTGGCCGGCACCTCGATGCCGGGCGACCAGTGGGAGGTGCCCTTGGCGGCGGCCGGGTCGCGCATCGCGAACGCCTTGAGCACGCCGAGGAACTCCTCGATGCGCTCGGGCGCGCGATGGCGCGGGGCCAGCTCGCGGATCGCCATGTGCAGGGCGGCGGAGACGGGGCGGCGGATCGACTGGTCGGGCCTGGCCTCGATCTTGCCGGTGCCCCACAGCCGCTGCATCGCCATGGACTTGAAGGTGTTGAGCAGGACGGTCTTGCCCACGCCGCGCAGCCCGGTGACGACCATGCTGCGCTCGGGGCGGCCACGGGCCACTCGCTCCAGCACCACCTCGAACTGCTGCAGCTCTCGATCACGGCCGGCCAGCTCGGGGGGACGCTGTCCGGCACCGGGGGCGTAGGGATTGCGCACGGGGTCCACGCTCTCGGACTTTATTGCCGGGTATAGCGGTCGTCGTAGATTTGGGAAGAAACAGCTACGGCGTGTCTGGACGAGCATGGCACCCCCTCTCACCTGGCCGAACCCGTGTTCGATTCGATACCCAGAACTGTAGCGCGCACTCGAACACCTGCGCGATGCTTTCGAGTAAAGATCTTCGCAACACCAGCCCCGACGCAAGGAAGTACTCACCCGGGAGCCAGCAAGAGGTTGAACTTGGCAGCCGCGCCGGGCGCCCAATAGCGTTCCGACCCATGCGGACCTTCGCGAACCTTCAGGAGCTCAAGGCGAGCGCCGGCGAGATCTTCGGCCCGACCGAGTGGCGCACCGTCACCCAGGAGCAGGTCAACCTCTTCGCCGACGCCACCGACGACCACCAGTGGATCCACGTCGACGTCGAGCGGGCCAAGCAGAGCCCGTTCGGCGGCACGATCGCCCACGGCTACCTCAGCCTGTCGCTGCTGCCGTCGTTCCTGGAGGAACTGGTCGAGGTCCAGAGCATCGCGATGGCGGTCAACTTCGGCCTGAACAAGGTCCGCTTCCCCAAGCCCATCCCGGTCGGCTCGCGCGTGCGCGCCACGGCCGAGCTGGCCGCGGTCAAGGGCAGCCCCGCCGGCCAGCTCACCACGCTGAAGGTCACGATCGAGGTCGAGGGCGAGCGCCGCCCGGCCTGCACGGCCGAAGTGCTCTTCCTGTACGTCCCCGAATAGCCGTGCAACAGAAGCACCCACGCGCCGCTCCTTGGATACGTGGACCACACAGCTGATTTCGACGAGTTCGTCCGAGCGAGGGGGGACGCCCTCCTCCGGTACGGCTATGTGCTGTCCGGAAATTCGGAGGACGCGGCGGATCTTGTCCAGGAGGCACTGGCGCGCCTGGGTGATGCCTGGCATCGCGTGCAGAACAAACAGAACCCCGAGGGGTACGTCCGCACGACGATGACCAGGCTGCACATCAGCGCCTGGCGTCGGCGGCACAGGGAGGACCTTGTCGCCGACGTACCGGAAGAGGGCAGGTCTGACAGGTACGGCGACGCCGACCTGTGGGCCGAACTCCAGGAGCTGCCGCGCAAGCAACGAGCCGTGCTCGTGTTGCGCTACTACGAGGACCTCGCCGACGCCGAGATCGCCGAGATCATGGGCGTCTCGCGGGGGACCGTACGCAGCCAGGCGGCCCGCGCCCTGGACAAGCTCCGCATCAAGCGAGTGCTTCAGGAGGCGCGATGAGAAGCGAAGAAGACCTGGTGCGGACGCTGCGAGCGGCCGCCGACCAGGCCAAGCCCCTGCCGGGCGGGCTGACGGAAGCGGTGGCGGCACGCCGCCGCGGACACACGAAGGGCCAGTGGGCGCGGATGGCGCTGGCCGCCGCTGCGGTCGTCGTCCTTGCCGGGGGTACGGCTTTCGCCCTGTCCAGCGGGGGCGGACAGGCCGGACCGGCGACCCAGGTCACCGTGACCAGCACGACGGAGCCTGACGAGGAAAAGCCGGTCGAACACGTCACCCAGGCCTGGCCGGAGGCGATCGCGAAGGTCCCGCGCGTGGCGTCCAACGGGTGGAAGTACCGCCCGGTCGCCGCGATCGGCCCGGCGGCGATCCTGCTGGCCGCGGACAAGTCATTCGAAAAGGCCGGCCGCGTGGCCGTCTACGACATGGCGAGCAAGGCCACACACGATCTGGGCGCGATTCCCGAACCCCAGCGCGGATACTTCGTCCAGGAATGGGCGGGCAACGACCAGCATGTCGTCTGGTACGGCGAAACGCCCAACAACAAGGACATCTGGGCCGACATCTGGGTCATGCCGCGGCCCGGCGGCGAGGCCCGCCGGCTCACGGAGCTGACCGGCGACCAGGCGCAGATCGAGGTCCTGAACGTCACCGCCGACCACGTCGTGTGGTCGGTACGCAAGGGCGGCGTCTACCGGATCCCCCTGACCGGCGGCGAACCGGAGAAGATCCAGGGCACCGACGACCTCCACCTGAACGCCTGGCCATGGGCGTTCGCCTTCGGCCCCGGCAAGCAGGGCGAACGCAACCAGACCCGGCTGGTCAACCTGGAGACCGGCAATTCCATGGACATAGCCCTGCTGGAGGGAGACAAGGGCGTCATCTGCAACGAGAACAAGTGCATCGGCACACAGGAGAGCGGCCTCATGTTCTCGCAGGGACCCCAGGGCGACTCACGGAAGGAACTCCCGGACGGGGTGAGCCTGCACACGGCCGAGGACCGGCTGCAGGACGACGTCATCAACGCCATGGGCGGCGGCCCGAAGCTGCCGCTGGCCTACGACCTCAGGAGCGAGCGGCTGGTCTCCTTCGGCAAGGAGGGGCTCGGCTACTGGTCCCTGCCCGGCATCCTCGCCTGGGACGACGACGCCAAGGGTGTCCAGAAGTGCGAGAACAACTCGTGCACGACCGAGGAGAAGGGCGGCGGCAAGGAACTGACCGTCGTCAACCTGAAGGCCGTCCCCCGATGATCACCGCCACGGCGAGCGCCGGAAGATAGGCGAGCACGAGCCCGGTGTCCCGGAGCGGGCATTCGCTCCGGGACACCCGCCACCGCGGTCATCAGCCTTCGTACGGCTAGATCGTTGATGTGAAATCAGTGATCGTAGGAGGTTAGGGATCGCTTTACCGGAGCGCCGGTGTTCCAGTTGTGCCAGATGGCGGCGTTGAG
>NZ_JBITIO010000033.1:0-48674 GCF_044459065.1 Nonomuraea sp. NPDC050394
GGGCAACCCCGACTGCGGACTGAAGACCCGCGGCTGGGAAGAAGTCCGCGCCTCCCTCACCAACCTGACCACCGCCGCCCGTCAGATCCGCGAGAGCTAGTCATGGGCCCGGCACGTCCTTCGCCCGCCACCTGAGCCGGCCATGGGCCAAGACGCCGCCATCGAGGAAGGTCCCGGCCCTCCTCGATGGCGGTGGCCGCCATGGCGCCTCCTCGCCTTCCCTCTTGCCCGGACGGCACCCGGACAGGCGCGACTGTCGCACAACCATGACAAAGCGCGAACGAACCGGGGTCACGGCCGGTCGACAGTGGACGAGTTCGACCGGCCGCATCGATCGCGAAGAGGAGAAGGCGTGGCTAATGATGGGAACTGGGACCGGCGTTCGCTGTTGCGGGGCGTCGCCGTGGTGGCCGGTGCCGCCGCGACGGCGCCGCTGCTGGGCGGGACGGCCACGGCACTGGCCGGCAGCGGCGACGCGGACGCGCTGTTCAAGGCAGGGAAGTTCGAGCAGGCCGGCCGGGCGTACGAGGAGATCCTCAAGAAGGACCCCGGGAACCTGCACGCGGCACGCAGGCGCGGCTATGTGGGGCTGCTGGGCAACCGGTTCGCCGAGGCCGAGAAGTACCTGAAGACGGCCGTCCGGCTGGCGCCCGGCGACAAGGACGCCAACTCCTTCCTGGCCGACTGCTACATCCGGCAGGACAAGTTCGGCCTGTCCGCACCCCACTGGAAGGCGGCCGGCGAGGACGGCTACGCCACGTGGTTCGCGGCGGTCCGCGGTGAGGCGTACCAGGTCCACGGCGACACCGCGCGGGTGCCATGGACGCAGACGGACCCGATGCCGCTGGTAGAGGCCTCGGTCAACGGCGGACCGGCCAAGAGCTTCACCTTCTACACCGGCGCCTCGAATCTGAGCTTGACCGCGACGATGGCCAAGGGGGCCGGGCTGAGCCCCGTCGCGAGTCAGAAGATCGATTTCGAGGGCGGCAGCATATGGGCGCACTACGGGATATTGGACTCCTTCAGGCTGGGTGGCATCGAGCTTCGCAACGTCCCCGTGGGCTGGTCGGCGACGGAGTCGGGCGAAGACGTCGGCAGCGACGGTCACGGCATGATCGGCACGTGGGTCTTCTCCCACCTGCTGACCACCTTCGACTACGCGGGCCGGCAGCTGATCCTGCGCCGCCGTACCCCCGAAGCGGTCAGGAAGGTACGGGCGGGCGCCGAGCCCCTGCCGCTGTGGCTGGCTGAGCAGTATCTGCACACCAGGGGCAGTGTCGCGGGCTCCGGCACCGGGGTGGTGGGCGTGAACTTCGGCGGAAGCGGCGGGGAGAGCGCCGCGGTCGTGTTCGGGGACACGGCCGAGCGGCTGGGGATCCGCAGCGACTACGACCGCCCGCTCGGCACGTTCGCCCACAGCCACCCGGCCGTCACCTATCCCTGCTACCCGAAGGAGATCCGCCTGGGCGACGCCACCGCCAAGGAGATCTACTGCGAGACGCATCCCAAGGCCGACCTCGCGCCCTTCGGGTTCGACGTGCGAGCCGCCTTCTTCCACTGCTTCTTCAAGCCCTACAACATCACCGTCGACTTCACCGGCATGAACCTCTACCTCGCCCGCGGCAGGGCCGCCTGAATCACCGCGGCCATCACCCGCCGGCACGTATCAGGCCGCTCTCGTAAGCCAAGATGACCAGCTGGACCCTGTCGCGCACGTTCAGCTTGGCGATGGCCCTGGTGATGTGGGTCTTGGCGGTGAGCGGACTGATGACGAGGCGCTCGGCGATCTCGACGTTGGAAAGGCCGAGCGCCACGAGTTTGACCGCCTCCAGTTCCCGGGAGGTGAGCGCGGCCAGCCGCTGCCCCGCGCCGGGGGAGAGGTCCTGCCGGAGGGCGAACTGCTCGATGACGCGGCGGGTCACGCCCGGGGACAGGAGGGCGTCGCCGCCGGCGACCGCGGCGACCGCCCGGCGCAGTTCGGCGGGCTCGACCTCTTTGGTGAGGAAGCCGCTGGCTCCGGCGCGCAGGGCGGCGAAGACATGCTCGTCGGTGTCGAACGTGGTGAGGATGATGACGCGGCAGCTCGCCGCGGTCGAGTCGGTGACGATCCGGCGGGTGGCGGTGATCCCGTCGGTGCCCGGCATGCGGATGTCCATGAGGATCACATCGGGGCGGGTGCTCGCGGCCAGCCGTACGGCTTCGTCGCCGTCCTGGGCCTCGCCGACGACCATGATGTCCCGGGAGCGGGCCAGCAGGCTGCGGAACCCGGCCCGCACCAGGGCCTGGTCGTCGGCGAGGAGCACCTTGATCGTCATACGGCCGAGCCTGCCACAGGGATGTCGGCCCGGACGGCGAAACCCCCGCCGGGGATCGGCCCCGCGCTGAGCGCGCCCCCGAGTGCGCTCACCCGCTCACGCATGCCGGCCAGGCCATGGCCTTCGGTGACGTCGCCGCCGCCGCGGCCGTTGTCGGTGATCTCGACGGTGACCGCGCGCGGCTGGTAGCCGATCGTCACCTCGGCCCTGCTCGCGTGCGCGTGCTTGAGCGTGTTGGCGAGGGACTCCTGTACGACGCGGTAGACGGCTACGGCGGGAACGGCGGGAACGGCCGCAGGGTCACCACGCTCATCGAGGGTGACCTCGAGCCCGGCGGCGCGGGCGTCGGCGACGAGGGTGCCCAGGGACGCCAGATCGGGCTGGGGCGCGGTGTCGCCCGGGGTGTCGCGCAGGACCGCGATGAGGGAGCGAAGATCGGTCATCGCCCGGTTCCTGACGTCCTTGGCCAGGCGTAGCGCGGCGGCGGCCGCGGCCGGGTCCTCCTGGAGGGTGTCGGCGGCGACATTGAGCTGAACGCCGACGACGGCCAGCGTGTGCGCGACGATGTCGTGTACCTCGTGCGATGCGCGCAGCCGTTCCTCCGCGGCACGAGCGCGGCTGTCGGTCTCGCGCAGCCGCTCACGCCAGCGCGTCACGGCGGCGTGGAGGAGGCCCGCGGCGACGAGGATCGCCAGGAGCACTCCTTCCCCCGCGACGTGGAACAGGAAGCGGGTCGGGTCCTCGTCCAGGACAGAGCGGATGTCGACCGCCGAGTAGAGCAGCTGGGCCAGGCCGATGGCGGCCACCCAGCGCACACGGGGGGTCGTGGCGGCGGTGAAGTAGGCCACCGCAGCCGGCCAGATCCAACCGGCGGGAGACCAATGCCCGGTGAGGCGATAGGCGAAGATCCCGCTGATCGACAGCAGCAGCACGGTCATCGGCCAGCGACGCCTGACCAGCAGGAGCGCCCCGAGAAGCAGGCCGAGGGGAATCGCGGCCTGCCAGGGGGAGCGCACCCCGGTGGCGAGGGCTACGGCGACGAAGAAGACCAGGGTGAGAGCGGCGAACCCGACGTCGGTGATCCGGGCGAAGTGCCGGACAAGAGCGGGTTCGCGGCGTGATTCGGCCACATGAGGCCCTTCCTCGGGTGCGACGTGCGATCAGACGTGGGTGACCAGCAGAACCACGCCTGCCTCACCGCCGCAGTTGACGAATACGGGACCGACGCCGTTGCCGATCGTGGGACGGAGCGTCGCCTTGGCCACGAACCTCTTGGGGTTGTCGTCGATGATGCGGATGTTCTCCAGCACCGGGCGCTCCCTGTCGATGCCGGCGATCACGGCCTTGAGCCCCTTGCCGCCGCCGCAGTGGCCGGTGATCGTGACCTCCTGGCCGCGCTTGGTGGTGGGGTTGGGGCTGACCTGAACCACCGCCCTGGCGCCCTTCGGCGGCTTCGGCGTGGCCGCCAGGGCGGTGGTCTGGCCGCCGTCGGCCTTGGCACCAGCCGGTACGCCGGCGAAGCCCAGCAAACCGGCCGTCAAGCTCAGCCCGGCGATCGCGGTGATGACTTTCTTGCTCATGGCGGCTCCTCCAGATCTCATCGGCTGTCTCGACGAGAAACGCTAGACCGGGCCGAGGCGGGACCGCGTCGTCCATGGAGCGTCACTTGACCTTGCACCGTTCGCCGTACGCACTACACCGAACGAAGGAGGCGTGGGAACTAAGGGGCCGCTCGGTAGTGCTTCCCCGCAGGTCGACTCCGGTTGCTGGTCAAGTGATGCCGCGCGTGAGAATGGCCAGGACCTGCAGTTTCGTGCTCGCGGCCTCATGGACCTCGGGTGCCAGGGGATCGGCGGTCAACTCCCGCAGACGCGAGCGGACTGCGGCCGTGTCTGGCGCTGCCTCACACGCGCGCTGCCGAACCGTTGGCTCGCAATCGTCAAGTCCCTCGACCGCGACGGCTTCGGCTTCATGCGGCGCGCATCCCCGAAGGCCGTCCAGGAACGCTTCCCGGGCAAGTGAATGAACCGTGCCTTCCCACGCGGCCATGAGCTCGCTCGCGGCTTCGTGGATCCCCAGCCGGCCCAGGCCTCGTGCGGGAACCTCGGCAGCGCACCAGTTCCCGGCGACGACCGCGCGGTGCAACGCGGCCAGCAACACCGGCGCGTCGCCCCGGTCACCGACCTCTGCCACCACACGCTCTCCGAAGGCGACGAGTGTGTCGTCGTCGCTGCCGATCCACGTGCGGGCGCGTGGCAGCGCGGCCGGCCCGAAGTGGTGGAGCGCCTGTGGGATACCCGGCAGCCACCCGGCCATGTTGCGCAGGCCAGGGTCTTCGGCGAAGTCGAAGACGATACGATCGCCGCGCCTGCCCAGTTCCTCCAGCGCCCGCCGCCGCTCGGAGCCACCGGCGGCGACAATCCCGATCAGGTCTCCGTTGTCGACGGCGACGATTTCGGGTCGTGTGTCGCGCCTGGCCGGTCCGGGTGAACGGGAGGCCCTGAGCTCGTCGATGATTCGCCGGACCCGTGGCTGGGACCGGGCGAACGTTGTCCACGGCTCCGTGTCGCACCAGATCGCCTGGGCAAGCTGGGCATCGTCGCGGTTGGCGATGACGTCGTCGGCGAGCCCGTCCCAGATCGCGGGAAGCCTCATCGCTCCGCTGTCGCCGATCGCCTCCAGTGCCGTCGACCAATGCGGGCCATCGATCGCGTATCCGCGCAACACGGCCGCCGCGTCGAGCCGACCGACCATCGGAAGCGGGGCAAGGACCTGCAAGGCGAGCTCAACCGGTTCGGCGTCCTGGCCGTCGTAGGCGAGCAGGTGCTGTTGGATCGGTGTCAGTGGCAGGTCGAGCCGAACGATGAGACCGGCGAGGTAGCTGTCGCGTTGATCAACTTGTCGGTCCCAGCGCGTGTCTGTGATCACGCACTCATACACCGCGTCGGCGGCGTCGGGGGCGGTTGACGCGCGATGCGCTGCGGCACCGCGTCCCCGTTGGAGCTGACCGCGGAACGAGGCCGGACTGTCATATTCGATCATCGACATGCAGTATCCCCGTTGTGGTAGCTCAAGAGCCACCGACGCCTGAGCCACTTCCCGAAGCTGCAGGACGTGCCGGACGCCGTTGTCGAGCACGTCCGCGACGCGCTGAACCTCACAGGCGCGTGGCATCGCCGAGGAGGCGATCGAGCAGGCCGCCCAACCCACCCGGCCGACCTGATCAACGTGGCGTTGGACGTGCTGGCGAAGAAGGGCTGTGAGCTTCCCGGCCACACCACGCCGGACCTGTCGACGAAGACCGTCCGGGCCCGGGTCAACCGGGGCTTCTTCGACAGCCCGCCGTTCGGGACTGCACGCTTTGATGCTGGTGGAGCCGGCGACCAGGCGCAGTGGCTTCGACAAGCTGAAGGACCTGCCGAAGTTCCAGCAGCGCCTGGAGCACACGCAGTGGCTGGACTTCTTCGGCCCCACCGAGAGGCGGCTGGACGGGATCCCGCCGGGGAAGATCGGGCACTTCGCCGGAGAGACGGCTGCTGAAGGTCTTCGGTGAGCTCCCCGCGGCCGCCAAAGACGCGGCCGCCCAACCGGGCCCCAACCGGAGCCGGCTGTCCTCCCTGAGGAGCGCCAGATGGCGGTACCAGTAGAGCCAGCCGAGGACGTTGGACATCTCCACATCGCCGAGCTCCGTGAGCTGAGCGAGGCGATCGGTCTCGGCCATGACGTCCGGCCTGAGGACGATCGATGGGTCATCGGTGGTCAACTGCTCGTCGAGGCGCCCTTGCAGAGTCCGCCGCAGTTCCTCACGCTCCCCCATCTGGCCCTCCCAGTTGCGGGCATGCTCCCCGAGGCTCACGCTCTTGGGTACCCACGAAACACGCCAAGTGCAACGGGGGGTGGCGGCTTCTCGCGTATTCAGTGCCCATCCCAAGGAGGAGCGCCCTCGCGCGGCATACTTCCGATATACCGCCGATCTCTAGGGTCTGGCGCATGAGAACCTTGCGATCCGCGGCCATCATCGGCGCCTTGGGCCTGGCCCTCTCGCTCACGGCCACTCCCGCCTCGGCTTCCTCCGTCCTCAGCGGACGCTGCGGCAAGGGCAACTTCAAACTCGCGGCGTCGATCACGTACGGCAACCCCGGAGGCCAGCACATCTTCACGAAGCTCACCTGGAACATCGCCGGCGACGTGGGCGCCGACAACGACGTCTACTTCGAGTTCTGGAAGAAGGGCAGCTCGAACAGCCTGCTCAAGGTCTTCAAGATGAACGACGTCTCGAAGTCCGGTTCCATGAACATCTCGTTTCGCCGGCCGCTCGGGGACGCGATCTACGTGCACGGCGGAACCGTCTTCGACACGAAGTACGCCACCGACCCGGTCTGCAAGTACTTCACCCGCACGATCTAACGCCTCGCCCCCCAAAGGTCAGGGCTGAAGCCGATGTGAAGCCGCCACGACGCTGTCGCCTGCTTGGCTCGTGAAGCACATGACAACACGAGTCAGAAAGGCTGACGAGCATGGTCGTATCGGCGCAACGTGTCATGCGGAGGGGTGGGCCGGCCGTCATCGCCGCGTTCACCATCCTGTTGTCGGCGTCCTCGATCGCCGCGCCCACGGCACAGGCGACGCGGACGCCCCCCGCGGAAACCGCGGCCTGGACTCCGGTGCTCACCCCGCTCGACCCGCGCCGTGAGACGGTGAAACGCAATCTGAGCGGCGCGGACCGGAGCGCGCTCCTCAACGACTGCTGGCCCGGGTACCTGTGCGTCGCCGCCGGCGAGGGCGATGGCCAGCACACCGTTTACGAGCTCTACTACTGCACCGAACGTTCGCTCTCCAACTTCATCGACGCCGGCGCCCTCAACAACAACCAGGCCGGCAACGCGGTGACCCACCTGAAGGACCAGCAACGCAGGATCAAGAGGAGCATCGCGGCCAACGAGCGGGAAAGGGTGGTCGGTGTGGACTGGCGGCCGATCTGGTACATCGACCCCTGCTGACGCCTCTGGCCGTCACGACCGCTGAAGGGAGGTGAGAAACGCTTCCGCCAGGCGGTCGGTGAAGTCGCCGTCGGCGGGTTGATCGGTGACCAGCGTCCGATGGTAAAGGGGGCCGACGAGTCGGTCTGTCGCCTCGTCGAGGTCGAGGGTCACGGGTAGTTCGCCCCGCCGTACGGCACGCTCCAGGGGAAGGCGGTCGCGGCGGCGTTGCTCGGCCAGGTAGCGGGCGCGGAAGCCGGCGGCGAAGACGGGATCGAGCTGGGCGTGCGCGATCAGGGCGCGGAAGACGGTGCCGGAGTCGGTCTCGCCGAGGAATCGGGCGAGCAGGCGGAGGTAGGCGCGCAGGTCGAGGGCGAGTTCTCCGTGGTCGGGCGGGGTCAGGTCCTCGGCCAGGTCCTGAAGGAATGCTTCCACGAGGACCTCGGTCTTGCTCTTCCACCAGCGGTAGACGGTCTGCTTGGCGACGCCCGCCCGCGCGGCGAGGCCCTCGATCGTGACCCCGGCGAATCCCTTCTCGGCCAGCAGGTCGTCGGCCGCCTCCAGGACGGCCTGGCGCGCCGCCTCGCTACGTCCATGGCGGTTGCCGTGATGCGGACGGGACATGGCCACTCCTAGACTAGACGCAACGGTTAGTCTACTCTAGCATTCATGAGAAACACACTGGCGGAGCCACGCGTGGCGGCCGCACTCGACCGGATGTTCGCGGCGGCGGCCGGAGATGACACGATCGCCGCGCGAGTGGACACCTTCGGGAACACGCCGCAGGAGCACGCGGACGCGGCGGAAGAGATCTACATGCCGATCTCACCAGAGGCGGGACGGCTGCTCTACGGCCTGGTGCGGGCCATACGGCCGGCGACGGTCGTGGAGTTCGGGATGTCGTTCGGCATCTCCACGCTGCATCTGGCGGCGGCCGTGCGCGACAACGGCACCGGTCGCGTGATCACCACCGAACTGAGCGCGCACAAGATCGCCGCGGCCCGCCGTACCTTCGCGGAAACGGGGTTGGAGGAGGTGATCACGGTACTGGAGGGAGACGCCCTGAGGACGCTCGCCGATCTGCCGGATACGCCCGGCTTCGTGCTGCTGGACGGATGGAAGGACCTTTACCTTCCGGTGCTGCGACTGCTGGAGCCCCGTCTCGACCCGGGCACGCTGGTGGTCGCCGACGATGTGCAGCTGGGGAGCGTGCAGCCTTACCTCGCGTACGTGCGGGAACCGGACAACGGGTACGCGGGCGTGACGTTCCCGGTCGAGGACGGGCTGGAGATAAGCTGCCGCCTGTAGCGCCGGGCACCAGCTCAACCTCGGGCGGGCCGGTATCGTACGTTGACGGTCGCGGTGGGTTCGCTCTGGCCGACGTGGTGAAGGTAGATCGGCTCGCTGCCGGGGTTGTCGTAGAGACGGATGCCCTGCCCGAGCATGACCGGCATGATGTGGATGTCGATCTCGTCGATCAGCCCCAGGTCGAGAAGCTGACGCCCGATGGTCGGCGAGAACACTTCGAGGTTCTTGCCCCCGGCCGCCTCCAGCCCGATCCGCACGGCCTCGGCGACGTCGCAGTTCAGGAACGTGATCCCGTCGGCGGGCTGGGCGTCCTCGGGATGGTGGGTGAGCACGAAGATCGGTCCGTCCCAGGCGCCGGAATAGGGGCGGGCACCGGGCATGGCGTCATACCCGTCCCGGCCTCCCAGGATGGCTCCCGTGGTCCGCTCGTACTCGGCCTCCAGTCCCGGCCGGTCCGTCCCGGTCATCCAGCCCATCTCGTGGTCGACCCCGGCCACGAAACCGTCCAGCGACATCGCAAAGTGAAAGAGGACTTTTCCACCGGCGGTCTGCGGCTCGGTGTCGTTCATCTGTGGCCTCCTGTGAGCTGCGTGCGGGTCACTCAGCCTGGCAGCAATCGGTACACGCCGATAAGGTCCGATCCTGTGGGGCGTTCGAGTACCAATTCCGGCCCGGCCGAGGACCTGCTCATCGAGCTGGACCGCGACGCCGGGGTACCGCTGCACCGGCAGATCGGGGCGTCCATCCGCGCGAGCATCCGGGCCGGCCGGCTGCGAACAGGCGCGTCGCTGCCACCCACCCGCACCCTCGCGGCCGGCCTCGGGGTCTCGCGCGGGGTGGTCGTGGAGGCCTACCAGCAGCTCGTGGCCGAGGGCTACCTCGCCAGCCGGTCGGGCGGTTACACCCAGGTCGCCGCGTCGGTACCGCCGGCCGCCGCAGCGGGCTCCGCGGTGCCGGCGCCCGCGCGCGGCGCCGGCTTCAGAGTCGACTTCGGGTACGGTCGCACCGACGTGTCCCACTTCCCCCGCTCGACCTGGCTGCGTTCGGTACGCACCGTGCTCACCACCACGCCCAACGACCGGTTCGCCTACCTCGACGGGCGCGGCGTACCGGAACTGCACGTGGCCCTGTGCGACTACCTCAACCGGGTGCGCGGCACATCGGCCCTCCCCGGAAACGTGGTGATCTGCAATGGTTTCGGGCAGGGGATCTCGCTGCTGATCCAGGTGCTGGTCCGGCGCGGCGCCAGGCGGCTCGCCCTGGAGGACCCGTCGTCCGACGACGACGCCCGGGTGCTGGCCGGCGCCGCCGGTCTGGACGTGGTCGGCATCCCCGTGGGTCCGGGCGGCGTTCAGGTCGAGGCGCTCCATCGGGCCGACGCCGACGCGGTCGTGCTCACGCCGTCGCACCAGTGGCCCACCGGGGGAGTGCTGTCGGCTTCGGCGAGGGCCGAGGTGATCGGCTGGGCCCAGCGCCGCGGCGCCATCGTCATCGAGGACGACTACGACGCCGAGTACCGCTACGACCGCCCGCCCGTGGGCGCCATGCAGGGCCTGGCGCCCGATCACGTCGTCTACTGCGGTACGGCCAGCAAGACGCTCGCCCCGGGACTCCGGCTCGGCTGGATGGTCCTGCCCCCGCGACTGGTCGCCGACGTCGCCACGGCGAAAGTGCTCGCCGACCGCGGTTCGCCGGTCATCGACCAGTTGACGTTCGCCGACTTTCTGGCCCGCGGCGAGTTCGACCGCCACCTGCGCCGGATGCGTCCGGTGTACCGTCGCCGCCGCGACGCGCTGCTGTCCGCCCTGCGCACCCATCTGCCCGAACTGGAGCCGGCCGGGATCGCCGCCGGTCAGCACGTGGTGGCCTGGCTCCCGCCCGACCTCGACGAGGCGGAGGTGGTGACGGCCGCCGCGCGGCACGGGCTGGGCATCCACGGCGTCGGCCCGTACCGGATCGCCGGGAGCGGACCGGGCGGCCTCATCTTCGGCTACGCCATCCTCGGCGAGAGCGCCATCGCTGAGGGGGTCTCACTGCTGGCGACGGCCATCCGGGAGGTACGGGGAGCCTGATCTCAGGATGCCGGGCGGATGTTCCGGTTCAGATGGAACACGTTGCCCGGGTCGTTGACCGCGGTCAGCTTCAGTACACGCGCCAAGGGCCGATCCCGCATGCCGATTGGGGTCAGTTCAAGCCGGCCACGGTGCCCTGAGAGAGGTCAGGCGTCGGCGGGCAGTGGTTCGCGGTGGCCGGTGCGCAGGCCGTCGAGGGAGATGCGCAACAGTCTGTTCCACATCTGCGGCCGGCACTCGTCGGTGACCTGGACGGCGTGTCCCAGCGAGACCAGAAGAAGCAGCAGGTCATCAGTGGTCACGCCGGGCCGCAGCACGCCCGTGGCGACGGCGCGGGCGCACAGTCGCTCGATGACGAGGCGAAGCTGATGGATGCCCTCGAGATCGGGGACCGACCAGGTCAGCGCGAAGTTCTCCATGATCGCGCGGTGCCGGGCGTAGCCGGTCAGGGCCTGCCGGTAGAAGTCGGTCAGTGCCGCCCAGGGATCCTCGGCGTCGATCGCCGCCTGGCGTGCCGATTCCGCCCATGTCAAGAAGTCCCTGCGCAGGACCGTGTGCACGAGATCTTCCTTCGTCGGGAAATGCCGGTAGAGGGTGCCCATGCCCACCCCGCTGCGGCGCGCGATCTCGCGTACGTCCACCGCGGCCCCCTGCTCGGCCAGCACTTCCGCGGCGGCCTCGACAATCGCCTCCCGGTTGCGGATCGCGTCCACACGCGGCGCACGGCGCCGGGTGGTGTTCTCCGATTCAGCTACTGCCATGCGCCGAGCATACCGTCTTATGCGGAGCACGTGCTCCGCTCTGTGCTACGTTGAGGAGCAAGTGCTCCGCATAACGAAGGAGATGTCATGTCCGAGGCCCCTGCCGTCGACAGCTGGAACGATCGGATCATCGCCGAGTTCCGAGCCAACGCCGGGTATGTGTCATGGAGCAGCGAAGAGGACTTCGCCGCAGGCCGCCCCATCCCGCCCCGGTTCCCCGGGTTCGACGAGCAGGGCATGCCGCTCATCCTGGTGCACCACACCGGGGCCAAGAGCGGGCGCGAACGGATCAGCCCGTTGTTCTACCAGCCGGTCGGCGACGGCTGGGCCGTCTTTGGAACCCACGGTGGCAGCCCGCGTCATCCGGTCTGGTACCACAACCTCATGGCGAATCCGCAGGCCACGGTTGAGGTGGGCACGCAGAAGGTGCCGGTCGTGGCTCGGCTCGCGCAGGGCGCGGAGCGCGAGCGGCTCTGGGCGAAAGAGGTAGCGCTCGTCCCGAAGTTCGCCGAGTTCGAGGCAGCGGCCGGCAGGCAGATCCCCGTCGTCGTACTGGAGCGCGTCCCCGAGAAATGACCGTGCGTGCGGGTGTCAGGATCCGTACTTCGGTTTCACCCGGACGTACAGGAAGAGGTGCCGGTGATCCGAGAAGACGATCTCCAGGGTGCCGACGTAACGTAACGCGTGATCGTCGCGGCGGCCGAGCCGGTCTGGATCGTGGTGGATGAAGACCAGCTTGCGCACCTCACGGAGGTCCAGCACCAGGGCGCGCTGGAACGACAGCAGCTTGTGGTGCACCCAGACCTGCAGATCGTGCGGGGTGTGGACCAGGTAGGCGTCCCGCCCTCTGATCAGGCCGAGCGTCCGCAGGCGCAGCCCGCCGATGACGCCGTCAGGCTCCCGATCGATGAGCGAGAGGTCGAAGCGGTCCCTGGGGGTGCCGGCACCGGCCAGCCGGACCGGCACCACGAGCCGGTATCCCCAGCCGGACGTCCTGGCCACGAGGTACCTGCCCAGCAGGATGGAGCCGCCTTTCCAGCGCCAGAGCGTAAGCGCCGTGCCCAGGATCAAAAGGGCACCGGTGGCGAAAGGTGCGACCGCGGGAGGCAGGAACGCCGACAGCGCGAGCCAGATCGCCATGTAGAGGCCGACGTAGAGCAGGCCGACCAACATGCAGGCGAAGCCGATCCCCATCAAGAAATGCAGCATGAGGGCACCTCCCGTCCAGGACCCGGAACCCCTCGGACGCATCCTTCACCAGGTCGGCCGGGACCCCTCCCACGCCGATGCCGATGAATAGCCGGCGCATCGCGGATGTATCAACCCTGCCGTGGATCCTCGGGATTGTCAGCACAACGGCACTCCGAAGGAGCACAGCGATGACCGTCACCAACACCCTCTCCAGCCTCCCGGGCAAGACCAGGAACAGGATCCTGAGCCTGAACGGCGTCCTGTGGTTCCTGCAGGCGCTGTGGGGCTTCTTCTTCGCCGGCAGCGGCTTCGGCAAGGTCCTGCTGTACGACGCCGCCCTCTACGAGGCCGCTCCCCGGGCCGTGGCCTGGTACGCGGCCGTACCGCAGCCACTGATCGTCTTCATCGGAATCGTCGAGGTGCTCGGCGGTATCGGCCTCATCCTGCCGGCGATGACAGGCGTCAAGCCGAAGCTCACACCGCTCGCCGCGGCTGGCCTGGCCCTGACGATGATCCTCGCGACGGCCTTCCACATCATGCGCGGCGAGTATGCCCTGGTCCCCGCGAACCTCGTCCTGGGCGGTGTCTCGGCGTTCATCGCGCTCGGACGATGGAACCTCAGGCCCACCACAGCGGCGTCCCTGACCACCCCACGCCTGCTCAAGTCGTTCGCGGTCCTCGCCGTGATGGCCCTGCTGGTGTTCGCTCCGACGTGGTACACGATGACCCACGCCCAGTTCTGACCCGAAATAGTCAACACCACAGGAAGGTTCATGCCCATCACGTGATCCACATGGTCAGACCCCGCTCATTCGTGGAAGCGGTCGGCACCTTCTTCGCCCGGGACGTCTCGGGACAGCCCGCCGGCCGTTGAGCACCCGCCGCCAGTGGCGTACATCACAACCCTTGGCGGTCCCGCGGTCGCCGGAGCTGTTCGTCGTGAAGGTGCAGCTGTCCCTACGGCAAGGAGAACTCACCATGTCCACGACCGAACGCGACAACATCAAGTCGAGACTGCCCGACCCCAGCCAGTTCATCCCCGAGCTGTGGGAGATTGGCGCCGGTATGACCAAGGCTCAGGAGAACGGGTCGATTTCGCCGACTCTCATCGCCCTGGCGCAGCTCCGTCTCGGGCAGCACTTCGACAGTACGTACCACACCATCGGGCAGACCGGCATCCTCCGCGAGCTCGGCGAACCGGAGGACCGCATCACCGCCGTGGCGACCTGGCGGGACACCCCTCACTACTTCACCGAGGCCGAACAGGTCGTCCTGGAGCTCGTGGATGCCACCTTCACCCCGAATCCGAACGGGGAGCGGGTGCCCGACGAATTGTTCGCCAGGGCATCTGCCCACTACGACGAACGGGCCCTCGTGACGCTCTGCATGGCGATCGGCCGGAGTTGCTTCTTCATCCCCCTCACCATCATCGGCAAGCCGGTCGCCGGCCGGCCCGCCGGTGAGAACTGGACATCGACCACATAGGGCTCGCGTTGTGCCTGGTGGCAGGTCGACGGTGATCATGCGACAATCCCTAAGATTGATACAACCCGCATGTAACTTACGGACAGTCTGTATGCAAATTGCCCGCCGTACGCAAGCCGACCGCACAGCCGCCACGCGCGCGGCCCTGATCGCAGCCGGGAGGAAGCTGTTCGCCGAGCACGGGTTCGCCGGTGTCGGCACGGAGACGATCGTGCGCGCCGCGGCTGTGAGCAGAGGCGCGCTCTACCACCAGTTCGGCGACAAGACCGAACTGTTCGCCGCGGTGCTCGCGAACGTCGAAGGTGAGATAGCCGGGCAACTCGCCGCCGCCATGCCCGCCGACACCGAGTTCGTCGAGGTGATGATGCTCAGCCTGCAGGCGTGGCTCGACGCCTGCCGGCGGCCGGAGGTGCAGCAGATCGTGCTGATCGACGGCCCGTCGGTGCTGGGGTGGGCACGGTGGCGCGACATCTGCCAGGCGCACATTCTCGGGTTGATCGAAGGGGTACTCGCCCGGGGAATGGACGACGGCATTCTCCTACGGCTCCCGTCCAAGCCCCTCGCGCACGTGCTGCTGGCCGTCGCCGACGAGGCGGCACTGTACGTCGGCGCCGCCAAGGACCCGGACGCCGCCCGGAGCGACCTGACGGTGGTCATCCGCCCGCTGGTCGAGGCGCTGGTGAGATGACCGAGGCGGCGTGCGGGCGGGCTGGCTGCCCCGGTCGTCCATGAGAGCCCGGAAAACCGTGGCGCGCGGCTGGTTCCTCGGGCAGCATCAGGATGTCTGCCGTATTTACCCCCTGATCCGGAGCCGCGATGTCCGAGGGGCACGATTTCTCACTGCGGATCACCCCGGCGGGGGCCGGTGTGGATCAGGCAGAGGTCGAAGAGCTGGCCATCCAGCTCCGCGGAGACCTGCTGGCGTCGGGGATCCCCGGGGTCACGCGCGTGGTGGAGGGGCCGGCTCCTGACGGGTCCCGGTCGGCCGAGCTGATCGCCAGCGGGATCGGCTTCCTGGTGACAGGACTGACCGCGGCGGCGTCCGTCGCACAGATCGCGGACTACGTCCAGCGGTGGCGGCAGGCGCACCCGCGTCGTCGCAGGGTCATGGTCTCCGTCGAGGCCGGCGCCACGTCTCGTGCCGCGGGGGTTTCCGGTACGGCCGGCCGGCGCAGCGCCCTCCTCGTGGCCAACGCGGCCTACGAGGATCCCGGGCTGAGCCGGCTGCGCTCGCCCGTCTCCGACATCAACGCGCTTGCCGAGGTCCTCGGCGAGCCGGGCATCGGCGCCTTCGAGGTCGAAACGCTCACCGATGCCGGCGAATCCGTGCTGCGCCGCCGGGTCGCGGCGCTCTTCGCCGACCGGCAGCCTGACGACGTCCTGCTCCTGCACTTCTCCTGTCACGGGCTCAAGGACCAGCGTGGCCGCCTCTACCTGGCGGCGGCCGACACCGAGCTCGGCTCGCTCGCGGCGACCGGGCTGCCGGCGTCGTTCGTCTCCGAGCAGATGAGCGAGTCCGCGTCGCGATCGGTGCTGCTCGTCCTGGACTGCTGCTACAGCGGGGCGTTCGCGCGGGACACTCCGGTACGCGCGGACCGTACCGTCTACCTCGGTGAAGAGTTCCGCGGGGGCGGGTCAGGGCGTACGGTGCTGACCGCGTCGAGCGCGACCGAGTACGCGTTCGAGGGAGGCCGGCTCACTTCCTACGAGGCTCAGCCGTCCGTTTTCACGGAAGCTCTGGTGCACGGGTTGCGTACCGGGGGCGCCGACCTGGATCACGACGGTGAGATAACCGTTGACGAGCTGTTCGACTACGTCGCCCGGCGCGTCCGCGAGGCCGGGGTCGGGCAGGTGCCGCGCAAGTGGAGCTTCGAGACGACCGGCGCGCTGGTGGTCGCGCGCAGCGTCCGCCCGGCCACGCTGCCGGAGGAGATCCGCGCCGACCTGGGCAGCGATCGGCCCGTCCTCAGGGTGGAGGCGGTCCGGGCACTCGCCGGGCTGCTCGCCGGAGGTCGTGAGGGCTATCGGCGGGCCGCCCGCGAAACGCTCGTCCGGTTACGCGACCATGACGACAGCAGACAGGTGCGGAGTGCCGCCGCTGCCGCCCTGGGTGAGGTCACGCCGCCCGCGCCTGCCGTACCTCCGCGCGTGATTGAGACGCCCGTGATTGAGACGCCCGTGATCGAGACGCCCGTGATCGAGACGCCCGCGGTCGAGACTCCCGTGGCTGAGACGTCCGTGGTCGAGGCGCCCTTAATGGAGACGCCTGCGGTTGAGGCGCCACCGCAGCCATTGGCGTCGCCCCGGGGTGCCTGGGTGTCGGTCATGAAGCCACGGCGCGTGCTGGTCGTCGGTGCGGTCGGTCTCGTCGTCGCCATCGCAGTGACGGTCGGCATCGTGTCCAACCAGAGCCGGACCACGGAGTCCGGCAGCGCCGGGGCGCCGCGCTTCGGGGAACTGCTGACGACGGTTTCGCTGAATCACAGCGGCTCGGTCGAGTCCGCCGCGCTGAGCCCCGACGGCCGCTGGGCGGTCACGCTCGAAGCGCCGAAAGACCAGGCGGCCGCGCGGGTCGCGAGGCTGTGGGACGCGTCGACCGGGTCGAAGGTGGCGACGTTCGAGACGGACCGCAGCGTCGTCTTCAGCCCGGACGGCAGCGCCGTCGCCGCCGCCCGCTACGAGGGCAGGCGCGAAGTCACCACGGGCGACGGCGAACCGATGGGCCTCTTCATAGGCGGCACGACGACCGTCACACTGCGTAACACGAGCAGGGGCGACGTCATGGCCTCGTTCACCGGCCACAAGGGTTCCGCGGTCATGGCGTTCAGCCCGGACGGCAGGACCATCGCCACAGCAAGCACGCTCGCCGCCGAAAAGTCCTTCGACTCGCCGATCCGCCTGTGGAACGCCTCGACGGGCGCGCAGCTGGCCACCTTGGCCGGCCACGAGAACGGCATCCAGAGCATGCGGTTCAGCCAGGACGGGAACGTGCTGGTCACGGGCGCCGCCGGCGGTGTGACGAAGGTGTGGGACGTGGCCGCAGGCAAGGCCACGGCGACACTGGACAACGCCTGGTTCCCGGTCTGGATCAGCCCCGACGGCAAGACACTCGCCGACACGCGGCCGGGCGACAAGGACGGCTTCGAGCTGAGACGTGTGCCCGACGGGAAACGGCTGGCTCTGGTCACCAAGGCCGGAAGCTTCGCCGGCTTCACGCCCGACTCCAAGTCGTACGCGACCGGCGACAAGGGGAACGTCCGCCTTTTCGACCTCGCGACCCGGAAGGTCCGCGCGAACCTGACCGCGACGATGGCGGGCGATCCGGTGTTCAGCCCGGACGGCAAGCTCATCGCCGCCGTGACCAAGGAGGTCGGACCGGCCTTGTTCGATGCCGTGACCGGACAGGGTCTCACACCGCTGACCGGCCATGGCGGCACCACCACCGACCTCACGTTCGCGGCGGACGGACAGACGTTCTTCGCCATCGGAACCGACACAACAGTGCGGAAGTGGAGCGTGACACGCTGACCCTGCCCAGGGCCCGGCTCCGCGCCACGACCGCGGCGAAGCACAAGCCAAAGGAGCGCGTGCGGCGTAACCGCACCGTAAGACCCTGGCCGAGGCAGGTGCGGTTACCTGGGGACATGAGTATCTTCAGGAGGCCGGTGACCTGGCTGGCCGCCGGTCTGGCGGTCGGAGTCGCGTCGGTCGGCCTGTATCTCTTCCAGCCCTGGCGGCTGTTCACCACCGTCACGGTCGACGAGGCACCGCCGTCCGTCTCCGTCACGCCTACCACTTCCGCAACCAAGGCGGCTCCGGCGATCACGGAACTGGCCAGTGGTGAGTTCCGCAGCCACGAACACCGGACCAAAGGCACGGTGAAGATCCTGCGCCGTGCCGATGGCAGCCGGGTTCTCAGGATCGAGAAGCTTGACACCTCCGACGGACCCGACCTGCGCGTGTGGCTCACCGACCGGCCGGTGACCGATGACTGGTACAGCGTCGGGAAAGGACAGAACGTAGAACTCGGCAACCTCAAAGGCAACAAGGGCAATGCGAACTACGCCATTCCCGCGGACACCGATCTCGACGTCTTCACGAGCGTCACGATCTGGTGCAAGCGGTTCAGCGTCTCGTTCGGAGCCGCGGCGCTGACCTGACGGCTTCCGGGTCGCACACGACGCGGCCACTTCAGCGAGGGGCTCTCGCCGAGCTTTCCACCGGCAACCGGGAATGCCCATCCGGCGGGGTGACCATCCGCACCAGGCGTCGTCACCGGCCTCGGCCAGGCGGCCGGCCGGCTCCTCGCCGCATCCATCGCTGGCAGCTTGGCGTCCAGGTGCGCCTGGATCGGTCGGTGAGTGACACGCCCTCGCCGACCGCTTTGCGCCCTCGCGTACGGCTGAGCAGGCAGATCGCGGCCTGGACGCGGCTCCGCGGGGGCGGCCGGAGCGCAGACGTAGCGTAAATTTTTGGCTGGCCGGTAATCCGGAGGCCCTTTCAAGACAGTTCTAGATGTGGACGATCCAGAAGAACGATTCACCAACCTCTATGACCGGCATTACCGGAACGTGCTGGGCTATGCCCTGCTGCGTGCCGAGCCGGCCATGGCGGAGGACCTGACCAGCGAGACGTTCCTGGTCGCATGGCGGCGTCTGGACGATCTGCCCGATCAGCCGCTGCCGTGGCTGCTCGGCGTGACACGCAACCTGCTGCGCAACCAGCGTGTCCGCCGGCTGCGCAGCGACGAGCTGATCGCGCGGCTGGCCGGGCTGAGTTCCTTCGTCGAAGGCGACGTGGCCGAGCGGGTCACCGGCCGGCAGGAGGCCTTGGCCGTACTGGCGAGCCTGAGCGAACAGGACGTCGAGGCGGTGGTGCTGGCCAACTGGTACGGCCTCACGCCCGCGCAGGCGGCCCAGGCGGCGGGCTGTTCGCCGCGCACGTACAACGTCCGGCTGCATCGCGCACGCCGTCGCCTGGCCGACGCGCTCAAGCTCCCGCCTCACTTCGCCTTCCAGGGACAGCCATGAACGACAACGACCCCATCAATGAACTGATCACGACGCTACGCCCGGACACGCTCACCGAGGACGCCTATCGGCGGCGCCGTTCAGCCGACCTCGCCCGCGCGTTCCAGACCCCACGGGCCCCTCACCACCTTCGGAGGTTTTCCATGGCCAAGCGCCGCCCCCTGACGCTGCTCGGCGTTGCCGCGGCGGGACTCGCCGCCGCGGTGATCGTCGTTCCGCAGTTCGTCTCCGCGGACCCCGCGACCGGCGCTCCGACCGCCGCGCTGCCCTCCGGCACGCAAGAGTCCCCGGCGCGGGTCAAGACGGGCGCCGCCGCGAACACGCGCACAGTCCTGCTCGCCGCGGCCAAGGTGGCCGCCGAGGAGCCGATCACCTCGGGCAAGTTCTGGTACTCGCGGGTGCGCACTGTGCAGATGGTTCACGTCGCCCCGCTGGAGTACAAGGCCAAGCTCAAGGAACTGGACGACGAGCTGAAGGCCAAGGAGGCGCGGTTCAAGGACAAGCTCGCCGAACTGGAGGCCGCCCGCGGGGAGTTCAAGGACAAGGTCGACGCTCTGAAGAGGGCGGAACTGCCCTACACCGCGACCCGCGGCGACACCGCGGAAAGCTGGCGCTCGCTCAAGAACGCCACCGGCCGCTCGGTGAAGAACCAGGACGTGAAGATCGAGTTCGCGACGCCCGAGGACCGCGCAAAGTGGCAGCAGGCGGGCTCGCCCAGGTTGTCCGAGGATGACCGGCAGAAGACGAAGGAAGGCGCCCCGGAGGGCATCGTCTCGATCGGCAACGACAGCCTCACCTGGTCCAGCATCGCCAAGCTGCCGACCGACAAGGCGGCGCTGAAGGCGAAGCTGCACGGCCTGTACGAGCAGGGCGACAAGCAGGTGCCGCTCGCCCTGTACCTGTGGCAGACGGGCGCCGACCTGCTGTCCGCCCCGATCACGTCGGGCACCAGGGCTGCCCTCTACGAGGTGCTGGCCGATTCCACGTCCAAGCTGACGTCGCAGACGGGCGTGGCCGATGGCAAGGGCCGTACCGGGGTCGCCCTGGAGACGACCGGACCCGACGAGACCGGCGCGGCCGGCCGGATCACCTACCGGCTGATCTTCGACGACAAGACCGCCAAGCTCCTGGAGCTCGACGTCATCGAAGCGGGGAAGACGACGCCGCTGCTCCAGCAGACCTACGAGGCCATGGGCTACGTCGACGACCTGGCCGCGAAGCCGGGCCAGTAGGCCCGGAGCGTCCCGGCAGACCTCAGGCGGGGGCCGATGCCTGCCGGCGGCACCCTCACAAGCAGACCCCGGCTTCCTACCCGAGGCCGGGGTCTGCCCGCCTCGCGCGTCAGTAGACCCACGAGAGCGAGCCGCCCGTGCACGTGGCGGCGTTGATCTTGGCAATGCACACGTAGTACTTCACGCCGTCCTTGGCCTCGAACGCCTTGGTGTAGCTGGTGCCGTCGATGTTCTTGTGGAGATACGTGCCCTGGGCGACGATCGTGATCTCGTACTTGTCGTTGGCCAGCTTCGTCGGCTTCTCGATGCGGGCCCAGATCCAGGTCTTGCCCTTGTACTTGCCGTAGCGCATCTGCAGTGTGCCGAGACCGGTCCTGTTGCTGTGGGCCTTGGTCTTGACGTCGCTGGCGTACCTCGGCGCATCCGACGAGGTACTCGGCGCTGCGGCAGCGGCCGGGGCCGCCCCGGCGGAAGCGACGATCATGGTGGTGGCCGCCATTCCGGCCATGATCCAGATCTTTCTCATCTTCAGGTCCCCTCTGCGGTTGTCGGTCTGGAGAGGGCAACGCTAAGGGGGCCCGGTATATCGGAGGTATGCCCTTACGGCGCCCGGCCATGGCGCGTGCGCGGCTGCTCCGGTGGTCCTCGACGGGGACTCGCGGCGTACGACCGGATACCATACCTTGACATGTCAAGGTAACTGTCTCTAGCGTACCTTGATGGCTCAAGGTACGGGAACGTCATCGGTGTCAGGACCGACCGCTGAGCGACCCGGAACAACGAGGAGAGGAGCACGACATGGCCGACAGGCCGGCTTTTGTGTACGTCACCTTCATCCAGGCCACGCCGGAGCGAGTCTGGCACGCGCTGACCGACGCCGACGTGACCGCCGAATACTGGGCGGAGCACTGCAACGTCTCCGACTGGCAGGTCGGCTCGGCCTGGGAGCATCCGCGCACCGATGGTTCCGGGATCGTCGACCTCGTCGGCACCGTGCTGGAGGCCGTACCGCCCAACCGGCTGGTGATCACCCGGTCCGGCCCGAACGAGGAGCGCCCCGGCGGTCCCGGCCGAATCACCTTCGACATCGAGCCGCACGGCGACATCGTCCGGCTCACCGTCAATCACGAGAACCTGACCGACCACGACGAACTCGTCTCGGTCTCCGCCGGATGGCCGTGCGTGCTGGCCAACCTCAAGACCTACCTGGAGACTGGGCACGTCCTCCCGCAAGGACCATGGGAAATGTACGCGGAGATGCGTGCCGCCCGAATGGCACTCAACGACCCCAAGTAGCCCTGAGCGAGTGGTGCAGGTGTGACTCTGCGTGCTGCGCCGGTGGGGTGTCGGCGATACTGTGGGCGTGGAGTACGTGTCCAGAGTGCCGCGACCGCCGCTGGACGGGCTGATCGACGACCTTTACTACCTGGAGGGCGCGCCGCCGTACGCCCGGCTGGTGCTGCCGCCGATGCCGGCGGCCTTGCTCATTGTCAACCTCGGGGCGCCGTTCCGCATCCGCGCCGGCACCGAGATCGAGACGGCCGAGTACGCCGACGGCTGCGTGGTCACCATGCCCACCCGCGCCTTCGAGTTCGGCTATCCGCCGGGGACCCGATCGGTCGGCGTGCACTTCAAGCCGTGGGGGCCGGCGCCGTTCCTGCCGATGCCCACGGGCGAGCTGTGTGACCGGCCGGTGACGGTGGAGCAGGTCTGGGGCCGCCCCGCCGTTGCCGGGCTGCGGGACCGGCTGGCCGCGGCGGCCGGGCCGTACGAGATGCTGACGCTCCTCGAAGAGGAGCTGATGGGACGGCTGCGCGCGACCGCCGGTCTGGGGCTGGTGCGCCATACGAGCACCGTCATCGCGGCGGCCGGCGGGGCGGTGGCGATCGGCGACCTGAGCGTGGCGGCCGGTGTCAGCAGCACTCATCTGGCGCAGCGGTTCAAGGAAATCATTGGTGTCACGCCGAAGCGGCTGGCCCGCACCTGCCGCTTCACCTCCACCGTGTTCGCGATCGACCCCGCCGGACCGATCGACTGGGGCGAGCTCGCCGGTGGCGCGGGCTACTTCGACCAGGCGCACTTCGGCCACGAGTTCCGGGCGTTCACCGGGCTCACGCCGACCCGGTACGTCGAAGTCCGGCGGCGGTTCCTGCGCGAACATCCCGGCCACACGCTGGACGGCTGGCCGCTGCCCGCCGATTGATTTCTTACAAGAGCGGCAGCTCACGACCCGCTAATTTGGGGGCACCCCAGAGCAGAGGAGAGTTCCCGTGGGCAAGGTCGTCATGTACAGCTCGGTGTCGGTGGACGGCTTCATCGCCGACGAGAATGATCAACCCGGACCGTTGTTCGACTGGTTGACCAGCGGTGACGTCCCGTTGGACGAGAGCGGCGAGCTGAAGGTGTCGCGGACGTCCTACGACTACACCCGCCCGTACTGGGATCAGATCGGAGTCACCATCGCCGGCCGCCACGTCTTCGACATGACGGACGGCTGGGACGGGAAGCCACCGGGCGGGATCGACCACGTGGTCGTCGTGACGCACCGGCCGGCGCCCGAGGGCTGGGACCCCGAGGCGCCGTTTCACTTCGTCGACGGCGTCGAGGCAGCCGTGGCCAAGGCGCGGCAGCTTGCGGGTGACCGCATGGTCGAGGTCGCCGCCGGCGACGTCGGTGGCCAGATGCTCGCCGCGGGCCTGATCGACGAGGTTCGCATGGACGTCGTACCCGTCGTGTTCGGGTCCGGCAAGCGCTACTTCGGGTCGGTTCACGCGCAGCACCTGTTGGAGGATCCTGACGTGATGATTCAGGGCAACCGGGTGCTTCACCTGCGCTATCGGGTGCGCCGTTGACCGAGCGGGTATGCGAAGCGGCGAGGACGACGGGGTGGCATCGGCGATGCCACCCCCTGCACGGTCAGATGCAGTTGGTCACGCCCCACCCGGTCGTGTCGACGGGCGGGAACTGGTGCGGGTAGACGGTCCAGTACATGGTCTGTCCCGGGTTGAACCAAGTGCAGTTGCCGACGTAGGTGTAGGTGCCGTCAAAGGCGATGGCGTGGGCGATCGGGGTGATGCGCACTCTCGAGCTTCCGCAGTTGCGATAGGTCACGGTGATCGTGGTGCCGTTACCGTTCGGCTGCCCGATGGTGGTCCAGCAGGCGGCGGCGGCCGCCGTCGTCGTCGTGGCTCGCTGCAAGGTGACCGTGCCCTCAGGGTCGGGCGCTGCGGCGGAAGCGCTGCTGATGGGGGCGAGGAGACCGAGTCCGGCCAGAGCGACTCCGGCCAGGATCATGCTGGTGCGCGATCGGCGTGCCATGAAGCGACCTCCAGGATCGACTACCGAGGGGTGGGACGCGTCCGGCGCTGCACTATAGTTGTGCAGGCACACCAGGAACATAATCACGCCGACACGCGGCAGTCAACGATTGTGCAGAGTGTTTGACAGTGATTCACAATAGTGAACGCAGGAGCTTCGCCGGCAAGCTGAACCTCCTCTTCGAGACGGTCCGGCCGAACGAGGCGCACAGGGAGTACACCAACAGCGAGGTCGCCGCCGCCACGGACATCTCGGCCAGCTACATCGGCTACCTCCGCAAAGGCGTCAGGGACAACCCGTCGGTGGAGACGGTCCAAGCCCTGGCACGCTTCTTCGAGGTCCGCCCGAGCTACTTCGTCGACGAAGACGTCGACGACGAGCACGCCGCCGCCGTCGAGGCGCGGCTGAAACTGGTCCGGGCGCTGAACGATCCGGGGATCAAACGCCTGGCCATGCGCGCCATGGAGGCCGAGTTGTCCCCGGCCGCCCTGGACGCGATCACCGCCATGATCGACCATGTGCGCCAGATGGAGGAATCGGTCACGCCCAAGCCGTCCCGTAAGCGCGAGCCGGGCCCCGGCCAGGGTTGACCGGTATCGATCTTCGGTCAAAACTGGGGGCGTGGCGTCGGGGGAGTTCATCTCCGCTGTACGAAGGCGGCGGCAGGTCGGCGCGTTATGCCGTCAGTCCGAGGCGTTGCTCGACTCTCTCGGCCTACCCGGAACCTTCACGATCCCGGAGTTATGCGAACGGATCGAGGAACACCGCGACCGCGACATCCACCTCATAGCCCGCGAACTCCCCGTCTCCGCCCCCCACGGCCTCTGGGTCGCCGCGCGACAGGCCGACTACGTCTTCTTCGACAGCTCCATCGGCACGGTCAGGCAGTACCAGATCATCGCCCACGAACTCGGCCACATGCTGTTCGACGACGACACGGCCACCACGGACGTCGGTGAACTCCTGGCGATGCTGAGCCCCGAGATCGACCACGCGGCGGTACGCGGGATCCAGCGGCGCAGCGGCTACTCGGAGCCGGCCGAACTGCGTGCGGAGTTGTTCGGCACGGTGACCGTGCGGCGGGTGCAGAGCTGGTCATCGCTGCCCTGGAGCCGCACGGCCACCCCCGAGCAACTCGCCCGGCTGATCGCCACACTGGAAGGCGCGGCCCAGCGGTGACGCCGCTTCAACTGGCGCAACTCGCCATCGCGCTCGCCTGCTGGGTCATGACCGCGATCAAGATCGCGCATCTGGTCCGCCAGCCGCGCAACCGGCCGCTGGGCTTCATGTGCCTCACCCAGACGGCGATCACGCTGGCGCTGACCGTCCAGGCGGTCGCGCCGCAACTCGACCAGGAGCTGGGGGTCCTCGGCCTGAGCCGGGCCCTGGGGAACTGCCTGACGCTGATCGCGGCCTCTGCCGGGCACGCCCTGTTCATCCTTCTCGCCGCCCAGGACGAACGCGCGCTGCGGCGGGTCCGCCTCGGCCTGACGATGTCGGCGGCCGCCGTGGCCGCCATCGCGGTCCTGTTCCCGTTGTCGCCCGCGCTGTACGGGCTGGCCGATCCCTACGTGCGCAGCACGGCGTACTACACCGCCACCCCCACCCCCGCGGAGGCCCCGCACACCGTCCTCTACCTGGTCTGCCTGGGCTGGTGGATGACGCACCTCGCGATCGCCGCCACCCGCTACGCCCGCATCGTCTCGCGCCCGCTCCTGGCCGTCGGCACCCGCCTGCTCGCGGTGGGCGTGCTCTTCGGCCTGGCCTACATCGCGGCCAAACTCGCGGCGATGATCGCCGCGAGCGTCGGAGCGTCCACCGTCGTGCTCGACAAGGTCGTTCTCCTTCTGTACGTCGTGGCGATCGTCGCGATCCTCACCGGCGCGACCGTACCCGCCTGGGGCCAGAAGATCGGCCTGAATCGCCTGCTCGACAACCTCCTCGCCCGCCGCGACTGCCGGCGTCTGCGCCCGCTCTGGCAGGTCCTGCACGACGTGGTCCCGCAGATCGCGCTACGGCCCCGCCCGGTGCGGCCCGAACTGCGGCGCATCCGGCTGACCGTCGAGATCCTCGACGGCTACGTCCTGCTCAGCCCGTGGATGTCGGCGCGCGCCGAACGCGAGGCCCGCCTGTACGCCCAAGGCGGCCAGGACCCGGAGGCTGCCATCGCCGCCGAAATGCTCACGCTCGCCATCACCCGCAGACGCGCGGGCGAGCCGCCGGTGGACGACCCCGCCGTGATCAGGAGATTCATCGAGCCCGCGCCGTCGGACGACCACGAGAACGCAGCGGCGGCGCAGGTCCAGCGGCTGGCCAGGATCGCCCGCGCGATGCGGCAGAGCCCGTGAGAGCAGGCGCGGGGCCTACCCGGGCCAAGAAATCCACGTCACATCCTCGGCGGATGCGAATGTCTCGCCCTTCAGCGTCTGCTCGGGGGAGGGGCCTCGTGTTCCGTCTCAGTTGTTCTGTCGCAGAGCTCCCTCACTGACCTGGAGTGCGTCAGTTCTGGTGAGACCACCGATAGAACTGACGCAATTCGCGGTTTCGATGGTGTCAATTGGGTGCTCTTCGATCCTGAGACCAAGGCGTCTATGGGCACGGCCGGCGCGGTGTCGGCGACCCGCGTCCGGTGCAGGTGGTGCTCCAGCAGCCGGTCAACCGCCTGCCACACCTCGTGCTGGCCGAGGGTCCGGCCTGCCTGCTCGCCGGCGTACAGGCGCAGCAGGTCGTGACGCCGCCTACGCGGCTGAGGCGGGGCGTCACGGGAGGAATCCGCCATCCCCCACGATGACAATTCACGGCGGGAAAACCGCCTGCTGGAGAACCGGATCTTAGATGACCACTATTGAAACGGCCTGCACAGGGCTCGACAGGGCGGGTTAACACGTTGCCCTGCTACTGCGCCGCTTGACATCCTCGCACCAGTGATCGATGCTCCTCGCCCCATCAAGGCCACCGTCGCCATCCCTGTCACCGTGCGCGACCTTCTGCCCCGCGATCTGCCTGCGTGCACATGGTCGGGCTCGGTCGGCCACACGTGGAGCGGGCGTTGGCGCGCGCCGAAAAGGGAGAGGTGGACTATCCGGCGGTATGCACTCCTGCGAATCTGCCCGTCGCCATCGGCGGCGTCGACTACCGGCTCCGCGAGGAGGCGTTCGATCTCGACGTCGCGGCCGCAGGCATGAAATGCATCTGGCGGTGAGTTCCACGCCGTCGCCGCGGCCGGTCGCCACCACCTGGACGTCGGCGAGAGCTGGGCGGCGGTGAACCAGCGGCGGCGCCGTACCGGGTCGGCGTGCTCTTGTACGGCAGCGCCGGGCCAGCCTGGACGGGGGCTGTCCAGCTCGGCGCTCGGCTCCACGGCTACTGGCTTCAAGGTGACGTCCGGCGGCGGGGGAGCCGGGCTCGGGTCGGCCTTGACGACCTCGACGGCCTGGCCCTCGCCGTGGACGGTGTCGTGACCGTCGCGGTCGACGCCGATGTCGGCGGGTGGGGCTGGTAGCGGCGTCGGAGTGCAGGCCGAGCTCAGCACCGACCGACTCCCAGCAGGCGCCGTCGGCGCGGCGGGCGGCGACGTGCGCGGCCAGCAGCTCGTGCAGCTGGCCGGGCAGTGACCGCAGCGCGGCGACGCGGCCCGGGTCGTCGGCGGGCGGTCGCGTATCTGGTGGGCGGCTGCGGCCGGGTGTTCGGCTCGTTCGCATACGGCCTGCGCCAGCGCGTCCCGCTCCGCGGGGCTTGGGCCCGGCTCGGGTGAGGTGGCGGCCGGGCCGGTGGTGATGCGCCACCGTTCCTGGACGCTCATCGGCTGCCTCCTCCTCCTCTTCCTCGCTCGCAGGTGTGACGGTCCGGTGGTGATGCTTGCGTCACGCCGTGGTGTGACGCAAGAGAACGCGCCCACGCTGGCCCTTCCCGGGTTTCCTCAACCCCGGCACCGTCGTCGATTGACGCCCGCAGGTGAGCGTTATAAGGTCTAACTATAGAAAGTAGCTATAACTTACTTGAGGAGAAGGACCATGTTCGGTACTCGCTCGACCGGTAGGCGCGCCGCCCTGCTCGCGGCCCCGCTGGCCCTCGCAGCCGTCCTGGCCGCCCCCGCCCAGGCGGCCACCCCTGATCGCGGTACGCGCCCGGCCTCGCTGACCTGTCAAAGCAAAGGCGTTGACCCGGCCGCCCAGGCCCGCTACCGGAGCGAGATCTTCATTCAGGCGCCGCTGCGCACGATCTGGAATCTGCAGACCGACGTGGAAGCCTGGCCCTCCTGGCAGAAACCCGTCGCCCCCATGACCGTGAAGCGCCTGGACCCGGGCCCGTTGCGTAAGCGCTCCCGCTTCCAGGCGACCATTCAGGTGCCCGCCAGCCCGCCGGCCCCACCCGGCACGGTCATCATCACCTCCCAGGTCCGGCAACTCCAGTACGGCAGGTGCATCCGCTGGACCGGACCGGCCGACGGCCCCGGCTTCCACGTCGACGGCGTCCATGTCTGGAACTTCATCAAGGTTCGTGGCGGCGTCCTGGTGCGTACCGAGGAAACCCACACCGGCCCCCAGGCCAACCCCAACTCGGACATGGGCCTTGAAGCCTGGCTCAAAGACCTGAAAACCGCTGCCGAGGCCGCGCAAGCATAAGCACTACCAGGTGAAGGCCGGAACACCACCCGCGTCGAGGCTGTCGTCATCCGGGCCCGCCGCCCGTGACGGCGTCCTCAGCCCCAAAGTAGCGCTCTGTAGTTGGGCGGCCTGCTCAGCGGACCGACGGGAGGGCTACGGTTGCTGTTCCCTGGCCTCGGTCAGGTTTGGTTCGCTGCTCGTTCGTCACACGGTCGTTCGACGAACGCGCGTTGCCATCTTGCACCGCCATCGATGGGCAAGACATGTTCGTCGGCTACCCATCGCTCACGCTCGAGCAAGCATCGCCTCGGCCGAGGCCGGCCCGTCGTCGCCGGCCCAGGCGACATACCCGTCCGGCCGGATCAAGATGGCGCCGGCGGGCGGGTCGTCGCAGCGGGCTGCGACCACGTCGATCCAGTCGCTGTCCTTCTGCTCGATCCCGGCACCGAGGTCGAGCAGGACGGGACGGGCGCGACGCATGAGCTCGGCCACCCGCCGCTCGCCGCCGTCCGTGGTCAGGTGGAGGTCGGGCACCAGGTGTCCGACCAGGGAATGGTCTCCGGTGCTGTACGGCAGGTCGGCTCCGTGCAGCAGGCCGGCCAGGTGGCGCACCGGCTCCTCGAAGGCGAAGACCTCGGTGAGCAGCGTCCGGAGTGCCGCGCCTTCCTCGTCTGTCATCCGGTCGAGCGCCGCCTGGGCTCGGGTCTGCATGAGGGCACGCTCGGCGACCGGACGTCGTTCGGACTCGTAGGTGTCGAGCAGCTCTTCAGCGCCACGTCCGGCCAGCCGGGCGGACAGTTTCCAGCCGAGGTTGACCGCGTCCGTCAAGCCGACGTTGAGCGCCGAGCCCCCGGCCGGGAACAGGTGGGCGGCGTCGCCGGCCAGGAATACGCGGCGGCTCCTGTAGTGGTCTGCGAGCCGGGCCTGCGCGACGGTGCGTGACAGCCAGGTCGGCTCGCCGAGCGGCAGGTCGTGGCCGAGCACGCGGTGGACGGCGGCACGGAAGGCGGCCTGCGTGGTCGGCCCCGCCGTACTGCCCGATTTCTCACGGACGCCGACGATGTGGACGCCGGGCTGCAGTGCGGTGATCAGGACGCGTCCGCGAGGGGTGCGGTTCCAGCCGGGGCCGAGCCCGGAGATGACGGGATGCTCGAACACGCCGGTGGTGGTTTCGGCGGTGAAGTGGCCGATCCAGAGCACCTCGTCGTCGGTCGTGCCGGGAAAGCCGACCCCGGACAGCTCGCGTACCCGGCTTTGGCCGCCGTCGCAGCCCACCGCGTAGTGGGCGCGCAAGTCGTCCACCCGCACGCCGGTCTCGTCCTGCGTGAGTGAGGTCACCTCGTGACCCCAGCGGATCCGCACGCCGAGCTCGGCCGCCCGCTCGCGCAGGATCTCCTCCAGGCGTGGCTGCTGGATCATCAGCAGGCGCAGCGGGAGGTCGTCGACACCGGCGAAACGCAGCGGCACCGACCCGAACGGGAAACCGGGCGGTGCTCCGAAGAACGGGCTGCCCGCGCTGAGCCGCTCCAGGAGGCCGCGATGGTCGAGAAGGTCGATGATCTGCCCGCCCAGCCCGTTGGCTTTGGGTATCTGTCCTGGCTCGGTCCGTTTGTCCAGCACGACGGGCCGGGAACCGGTCAGGCTCAGCTCGCAGGCCAGCATGAGCCCGACGGGACCTGCCCCGATGATCACAATGTCGTCCATGCCTGTCAGGCTAGATTGACAAAATCCACGCTGTCAAGCTAGCCTGACGGCGTGGATCTGGAGGAACTGTCCCAACGCATCAGGTCGAACGACCCGGCTATGGGGCTACGCGCGGTCGGCGCGCTGCACCGGTTGGCCGAACAAGTGGAGGCCGTCTCGGTCGCGCTCGCCAGGGAAGACGGGTGGACCTGGGAGCAGATCGGCGACGCGCTCGGCATGTCACGACAATCCGTTCACGCCAAATACGGAAAGTGAGGCAGCATGTTCGGCAAGAGCCCGTTTGTCCAGGCGATCAAGGCGGCGGCAAACGAAGCACAACGGCGCGGCGATCGGCGGATCGGCACCGAGCACCTGCTGCTCGGCCTGCTGCACGACCCTCACCCGGCACTCGCGGAAGAGGTCGACCTGGCCACCGCGCGGGCTGCACTGGCCGACCTGGACTCCGCGGCACTTCAGGCGATCGGGTTGGACATCGGCCAGGCGCCGCAGGCCAGACCGCCCAAGCACCCCCCGGTGCCGGGCACCGCGCTGACCACCAGCGCCAGGGCCACGATCAATCATGCGATCAAGGCCACCACGCGGAAAAACAGGAGCGCCGACGGTCCCGCCCGGCTGCTGCACGCCTTGCTCACGCAGCGCTGGCCCAACCCGGTGGCCCAGCTGATCGACCAGCTCGGCGTCGACCGCGTGGCCGTGCAGGCGCGCATCGACGCAGCGCACTGACTCCAAACGCAGCCGCCCAGCCGGTCCCGCGACGTGGTGACCACCGGCGCGGGTTCGGGTATTGCATCCGCACCACGGCGAACGCTAACGGCCCATCCAGATGATCAAGCCATCGCGCTCGCGTGAAGCAAGATCCCTAGTGCCCTCCCCGTCACGGGTCACCGATCGGGAGAGAGCCATGATCCACACGCGGTGCGCGTGGCGACGATGCCTGGCCTTGGCGCGAAGGACCGAGGTGGGGGCGGGTAGGCTCGCGATCATGAAGGTTACGGATAGTGAGTACGCGATGACGACGACGTTTCGCCGGTCGGGTGAGCCGGTGACCGGCATGACGTGGATCGTGGCGTTGTCGGGTGGCCGGGTCGGTTTCTACAGCCAGTCCAGCTACGGCAAGATCAAGCGGTTGCGCCACGACCCGCGGATCGTGATCCGGCCCTGCGATGCCGGCGGCCGGGTCGCGGCCGGCGCGCAGACGTTGCATGGCACGGCTGTCGTGGTGACCTCGGGGGCCGACTTCGACGAGGTGCACGCCGCCGTCGAACGCAAGTACGGCGCGGCCACCGTCGCAAGTTCCCGGCAGTACTACCTGTCGACCACGCCCGACACCCCGGGCGACCCGCGCCCGCCCTACGCCGACGTCGCTGTCGTCGTCACGCTGCTGCCTGCCGACTGACCGGGGCCGACCGCCGGCACGGGCACTCGCCCGGCTCCTCGCCGGACGACCTGGTCAGCGGCGGAGGCTTGCGAGCGGGGGCTGGGGGTGGATGGGGTGGTGGCCGTCGCGGAGCCGCCGGCCGCTGCGTCCGTTTTCGGTGGCGGTGAGTTCGGCGAGGATGGACAGGGCGGTCTCGGCGGTGGTGGTGGCGCCGAGGTCGAGGCCGGCGGGGCCGATGAGGCGGTCCAGGCCGGGGGTTCCGGTCAGGCGGTGCAGGCGCTGGGCGTGGGTGGCGCGACTGCCGAGGGCGGCGATGTGGGTGGCGGGGCCGGGCAGGGCGGCGCGCAGGGCGCGGTCGTCGATGCGGGGGTCGTGGCTGAGCGCGATGAGCGCGTCGCCTGCGTGCAGGGGGTGCTGGGTGAGCCAGGTGTCGGGCCACTCCTCGATGAGGGTGGTGGTGTGGGGGAAGGCGCCGGAGTGCAGGTGGGCGGGGCGGGGGTCGATGACGGTGACCGCGCGGTGCAGGGGTTCGGCCAGGTGGGCGAGGGTGGCGGCCAGGTCGGTGGCGCCGATCAGGATGAGCCGCCGCCTGCGGGGCAGGTGCTCGATGAAGGCGGGCCCGTCGCTGTCGGGTAGTTCGTCGGGGGTGGTGGCGGCGGACCAGGGATAGGGCGGCTGGAGGCCGACGCGGACCCACAGGGGATGGTCGTGGGCCAGCGCGTCGGTGATCGCGTCGTGCACCGGCTGGCCGGGGGCGGGGGTGATGAGAACGCCCAGGTTGCCGGTGCAGGCGGGGGCGGCTTCCCAGGGCAGCAGGTGCTCGGTCGGGCAGATGGTGGCCAGGTGGGGTGTGGCGCCGTCGAGGACGGTCTGGGCGGCGTCCAGGGCGATGCCTTCGACGCAGCCGCCGGACAGGGAGCCGCGCCAGGTGCCGTCGGCGGCCAGGGCGAGGGTAGCGCCGAGCGGCCGAGATCCCGGCCCGTCCCGGCTGACCAGGCGGGCCAGCACCAGCGGCCGGCCGGCGCGGTGGTGGTCCTCGACGAACGGCCAGACCTCGCGCAACATGGGTGCTTCCTCCTTCGGCCCGGGGGGACGGGTTCGGTGGGTGATGGTGTCGCCTCCAGGAGCGGGCGGGATGCCCCAGGGCGGGCCCCCGGTCGTGGCGTCCTAGTGGGGCCTGTGCTGGAGGGCTTCGGTCCGGGGCCACTGCGTGCGCGCCACCCCGTGCGCGCCACCCTCTGGGCGGGGCGTGGATGGTGTCTTCTTCGGCCGGGCTCACCTGCCCAAGGCCCGGCCGGGAGGGACGGGGTTAGAGCATCTTCTCCATCAGGATGGGCAGGTCGCGGACGCGTTTGCCGGTGGCGTGGTGAACGGCGTTGGCGATCGCGGCGACCGTGCCGGTGATGCCGGTCTCGCCGACGCCCTTGGTGCCGAGCGGGTTGGAGTGCGGGTCGGGTTCGCCCACGAACAGCACGTCGATGTCGGGGATGTCGGCGTTGACGGGCAGCATGTATTCGGCCAGGTTGGGGTTGGCCAGCCGGCCTGGGCCGGGGTCGACGACGGCGGCTTCGAGCAGGGCGGCGCCGCTGGCCATGACCATGGCGCCGAGCAGTTGGCTGCGGGCGGTGGCCGGGTTGAGGATGCGGCCGCAGTCGAAGGCGCCGAGCAGGCGGCGTAGCCGTACGGTGCCGAGGTCCTCGTCGACGGCGACCTCGGCGAAGACCGCGCCCCAGGAGTAGACCGAGTGCGTGCCGGCGGCGGGCAGGCGCAGCAGGGTGAAGGTGCCGAACCTGTCGCGCCGGTCCTTGTCGGTCATGTCGCCGAAGCTGTCGCGTACCGCCTCGATCTGCTCGCGGCCCGCGCGGCGCAGGATGTCGGCGAAGTTGAGGCCGGTCTCGGGTCGCGCGGCCAGGTACACGCGGCTGTGGCCGACCGCCAGTTCCTCGGCCGGGCGGCCGCGCAGCGGGCTGTCGGGCAGGGTGGCGGCCAGGTGGAGGAGTTCCTGCCGTACGGCGGTCGCGGCTTGGTGGGCGACCGGGGTCAGGGAGCCGGCGAGCATGGATCCGCCGGACGCCACCGATTCGGGGAAGCTGCTGTCGCCGAGGCGCACTGTCACCTCTTGCGGGGTGATGGCGAAGACGTCGGCGGCCACCTGAGCGAGCAGGGTGTAGGTGCCGGTGCCGATGTCGGTACCGGCGCTGAAGACCTCCACGCCGCCGTCGGCGCGCACGCGCGCTCCGGCCGCGGTGGGGAAGGCGTTGCGGGGGAAGGCGACGCCGGCCATGCCCCAGCCGATCAGTTCGTGGCCCTCGCGTGTGCTGCGCGGGGCCGGCGGGCGCCGGTCCCAGCCGAACGCGGCTGCGCCCTGCTCATAAGCTTGACGCAGGTTTTTGGACGACCACGGCTTGCCGGAGACCTGGTCGTGTTCGGCGTAGTTGCGCAGCCGCAGTTCGATCGGGTCGATCCCGAGCTCTACGGCGAGTTCGTCCATGGCCGATTCCAGCGCGAAGCTGCCCATCGCCTCTCCGGGGCCGCGCAGGGCGCCCGGGGTGACCGCGTTGACGCGGACCAGCCGGTAGGTGGAGCGCTGGTTCGGCACGGCGTAGCTGAGCGCGGACAGGGCGCCGCAGGGCTCGACCCACAGGTCATCGTAGGAGACCTCGCTGAGGGTCTCGTGGGTCAGGGCGGTGAGTGTGCCGTCGGCCTCAGCGCCCAGCCGCAGGCGTTGCCGGATGGCCGGACGGGGCGAGGTGCAGGTGAACTGCTGCGGCCGGGTCAGGACGATCTTGACCGGCCGGCCGAGTTCGCGGGCGGCCAGGGCGGCCAGCGCCGAGTGCGGGTGCGCGGCACCCTTGGAGCCGAAGCCGCCGCCGAGGTAGAGGGTGATCACCCGCACGCGCTCCGGCGGAATCTTGAACCAGGCGGCGAAGCCGGCCTGGCTGCCGGCGATCCATTGGGTGGTGTCCCAGACCGTCAGCGTGCCATTGGCCTCCCAGCGGGCCACGGTGGCGTGCGGCTCCATCGCGGCCGCGTACTGGCGGGGGCTGGTGTAGGTGACATCCAGGGCTACCGGCGCCTGGGCCAGGGCGGCCTCGGCGTCGCCGCGCGCCAGATCCGGGACCGCCTCCTTCATCGCGCCGCAGTCCTCGGCGCCGTAGGAGACGGCGTCGGGATGGTGCAGGCCGGGGACGAACGGCGCGGCCTGGCAGGTGGCGTGTACCCGGCTCGCCGCGTCGGTGGCCTGTTCGAAGGTGTCGGCGACGACCAGGGCGATGATCTGGCCGATGAAGCGAATCCGGTCATCTTGCAGCGGCAGGAAGCTCTGGTAAGCCGGACCGAACACGAACAGCTGCACGGGAGCCAGGGCGGGGGCGTTGAGGTGGGTGAACACCGCGCGCACCCCCGGCATCGCCTCTGCCTGGCCGGTGTCGATGGCGGTCAGGGTCCCGGCCGGGATCGTGCTGGTCACCACCACCCCGTGCAGGGTGCCCTCGGGGTGGAACTCGGCGGTGTACCGCGCGGCGCCGGTCACCTTGTCGTGGCCGTCGCGCCGGGGAGTCGCCTTGCCGATCGGCGAATCGGCCGCCACGTCGATCAGGCGGTTGTCGATGCTCATCGTCGTGGTTCCTCTCCTGCTTCTTCCGTCAGCTCGATCAGCGCTCGGGTGACGGTACGGCGGGCCAACGGGGCCTTGTAGCCGTTGTGCGCGCGCGGCCGGGCGCCGCCGGCGGCCAGTTCCCCGGCCTGCCGGAACACCTCCGGTGTGGCCGGTCGGCCGACGAGTTCGGCTTCCACGGTGGGCTCGCGCCAGGGTTTGGTCGCCACCCCGCCGAGTGCCACGCGGGCATCGGTGATGGTGCCGTCCGCGTTGATCTCCAGTCCGACGGCGGCCGAGGCGGCGGCGAACTCGTAGCTGACCCGGTCGCGTACCTTCAGGTAGTGCGAGGACGCCGCGGCGGGTGAGGCGGGCACCTCCACGCCGACGATGAGCTCACCGCGTTCCAGCGGGTGCTCGCGCCACGGGGTGTCGCCGGGCAGCAGGTAGAAGTCGTCGATCGGGATGCTCCGGGTGCCGTCCGGCCCCAGTACGTGCACGAGCGCGTCGAAGGCGATCAGCGCGACGGGCAGGTCGCCGGGGAACATCGCGATGCAGTCGTCGCTGGTGCCCAGGATCGCGTGGCCGCGGTTCTCGCCGTCCATGGCGGCGCAGCCCGAGCCGGGGTCGCGTTTGTTGCACGCGGCGAAGCTCGGGTCGCGGAAGTAGCCGCAGCGGGTGCGCTGCATCAGGTTCCCGCCGATCCTCGCCATGTTGCGCAGTTGCTGCGAGGCGCCTTTCAGCAGCGCCTCGGATACGGCCGGCCAGCGCCGCCGTACGTCCGGATGCACGGCCACCTCGCTCATCGTGGCCAGCGCGCCGATCCGCAACGCCGACCCGTCCGCGACGATGTCGCGGTGGCCGGACAGGTGCGTGAGGTCGACCAGCCGCGACGGCTGGACCACCCCGCACTTCATCAGGTCGACCAGCGTGGTGCCGCCGCCCAGCGGTTCGGCGGCTGGATCCTCGCGCAGGATCTCGATCGCCGCCTCGAATCCAGTGGCCCGGGTGTAGTCAAGCGCGCGCATGATCGGCCTTCCTTTCCTGCCCGGCGACCTGGCGTACGGCGGCGACGATGTGCGGGTAGGCGCCGCACCGGCACAGGTTGCCGCTCATGAACTCGCGCACCTCCGCGTCCGAGCCGGCGTTGCCCTCCCGGATGCACGCCACCGCGGACATGATCTGACCGGGTGTGCAGTAGCCGCACTGGAAGGCGTCGTGCTCGACGAACGCCGCCTGCACCGGATGCAGGCTCCCGTCCGGGCCGGCCAGGCCCTCGATCGTGGTGATGTCCCGGCCTTCGGCCTGGCAGGCCAGCGTCAGGCAGGCCAGCACGCGGAGCCCGTCGGCGTGCACCGTGCACGCCCCGCACTGGCCCTGATCGCAGCCCTTCTTGGTGCCGCCCAGGTCGAGCTGCTCGCGCAGCACGTCCAGCAGCGTGGCGCGCGGATCGACGCTCAACCTTCGCTCGACGTCGTTGACCCGCAGTGTGATGTCGTCCGGCATGGGCACATCCCCCACCCTTTGATGATCAGCTGTGGCGTAAGGCGAGACCGCAGATTCGTGATACCGGCCGCCGTAACAACGGTGTGTGACGGTCGTGACCGTATGTGTTCCCCCTTGAGGTGGTGCCCCTCGTGGCTCACCCCGAACCGGAACACGAGCCGCCGTCGCGGCACCGGCACCTGCGCGCGACTCCTGGTGCCGAATCGCAACGGGCTCCAGCTCCTGGCTTTCCATGGTGGCCTCGTACGCGGCCGGGGAGGAAGGGAGCATCCTTCCTAGGAATGAAATGTCCTCCCAGGTCAGGACAGGTGCCGTATCTGCCAGAGTGAGAGATGTGGAACCGATGAACCAGCAGCGGCGCGAGTTCGCCGCGTTCCTGCGCGCCCGCCGCGCCGAGCTCGCGCCACAGGACGTGGGACTGCACACCGCCGATCACCCACGCCGGGTCCCCGGACTACGCCGCGAGGAGGTCGCGGGCCGGGCGGGCATCAGCAGCGACTACTACACCCGCCTCGAACAGGGCCGCCTGCCCGCCCCCTCACCCAGCGTCCTCAACGCCCTGGCCCGCGCCCTGCTGCTGAACGATGACCAGCGCGACTACCTGCGCCAGCTCGCCGGCCGCGCCCCCGCCCGCCGCCGACACCCCCGCCGCCAGATCGTGCCCGCCCCCCTGCACGCGATCCTGTCGCGCAGGTGCACGGCTAAGGACAGCATCACCTTGTCGACGACGCTGGCCTTACCCCGGGCGCGAGCCGGCTCGTGCCCTTCCAGGGTGCGGTCGCGGATGTCTTCGCGCTTGATCCCCGACAGCGCGGCCAGCACGGTGAACACCAACCCAGGACGGGTCGTGGCGGCCCTGGAGTTCTCCGGTGAGGAACTGCAGGCCCATGTCGGCGGCCTTAAGCTGCTCGGCCGTGCCCGAGCCGCTCGCGCTCGTGCATTACGAGGGTGACCGCGACCCCGGTGGCGCGCACCTCACGGGCCAGGACGACCGTCTTGTCGGGCTCGGGGCCGGGTAACGGGAGTTGTCGCACACATACTGTCAGGTATCAATCAACCGCCGGTGCGGTGGAATGGGCGCATGGCTATCCGATCTTTCCGAGTGTCGCCGCGTGCGGTTATCGTCGCTGCCGCCGCAGCCCGGGCCCGCCGGGCCCGCCGGGCCGTCCGCGACCTGGCCCCGCCGCCTTCCGCACCGCCGCAGCCGCTGGCCCCTGAACCTGCCGCCGTACTCGAGCCGGCCCCGGTCACGCCCCCACGGCGCCGGTCCCAGCGGCGATTAGCTGGCCTGATCTTGTCGGTGGTGGTGATCGCGGGTTGCGTGGGGATGGCTGTGGCGGTGCCGGAGCCGGGCTGGGTGCGTTGGGTGCTGGCCGGCGTCGCGCTCGCGGGGGCGGCCAGCTGGGTACTGGCGTTCTTGATCGGCCCCGCGGCATGGCGCCTGGCCGGGGAGAGCGCCCCGCTGAGCGCGGCCGAACGCGCGCAGATGACGGCCGCCGAGCGGGTAGAGGCGGTCAACGCCGCCCGGCACACACTAATCCAAGCCGCGACCGGCCTGGTGGTGATCGGCGGCGTGGCCTTCACCGCTCTGGGTCTGTGGTACACCGCCCGCACAGTGGAGACCACCCAGCAGGGCCAGATCACCGACCGCTACACCAAGGCCTTCGAACAACTGGGCTCGGACAAGATCGAGGTACGGCTGGGCGGCATCCACGCCTTGAGGTTCCTGTCCGTCGACTCTCCTCGCGACCAAGAAGTCGTCATCGACGTGCTGACCACTTTCGTCCGCAGCCACGACGCCTGCGCTCTGCCCTCCGGGCAGAAGACGAAGTCCCTGCCCAAGCAGTGCACCACTACCGACCCCAAGGCCCTCGCCGACCTCCCGTACATCCGGCTTGGAGCCGACGTGCGCGCCGCTCTGAGCACCGCGTCCGCGATGGCTAGCAATGAGCTCATCGGGAATATCCGTGCTGTTCCAGATCTTTCCGAGGTGCGTTTCCCCCGTACTGACCTGCGTGGCCTACCTCTGATTGGCTTGAACATGAGCGGCGCGGACCTGCGCGGCGCAGACCTGACCGGCGCGGACCTGACCGGGACGTTCCTGACCGATGCGGACCTGACCGGCGCCCTCGGCGTGAACGAGTAAGCAGCAGGGGAGATGGCCGTAGCCGATGAGAATACGAGTCCCCTGACCGGCTGCGCTGGGGTCCGAGACCTTCACCCCGGCGGCGGGCGAGGATCGCGGCGCCTTTGCCTTGTTGGCGGGCGGTCTCCAGGCCGTGCTTGGTCTTGCGGACGATGTCGCGGCGTCGGTCCTCGAGCTGGTACGCCGGCCGCACCGACGACCTGGGCGAGCACGACGTGGCCGCCTACCTGGAACCCCTGGAGCCGGCCGAGATCTTCGTGGCCCGTTCACCATGTACGGAGACAAGATCGTGGCGATGCAGTACACCACGGGCACCGAATAGACGCAGCGTGAGCACACGCCGACGAGCCGCCGTCCGCGCCGAACGCGTCCAGACGGGGGCCGGCGCCGTGCTGGTCAACACGGTTCGTTATTCGCCAGGCCGGGAGAGAGCGGGCGGGGGTGTCCTTGTGGTTTCACGGGCTGCCGGTCCCGCGGTATTCGGTCACCGGAACCGGTGTCATGCTGGGGCGCATGCGGTCCAGGTAGAGGCGGCCGTACACACCGACCAGCATGATCGTTTCAGGCATCCCTCACCCCTCCAGGGAGAGGGCCTGGCTGGGGCACACGTGCGCCGCTTCGCGTGCCTTCTCGGCCAGCTCGCCCTCCGGCGTCTCGTTCAGCACGATGATTGTGCCGTCGTCCTCGCCCTGGTCGAATAGCGCGGGCTCAGTGAGCACACACTGCCCGGCACCGACGCACTTGCCGGTGTCCACGATGATCTTCATGGCCGTCTCCTCCTGAGGTGGGAATGGCAGTGCGTTCGCTACCAGGTCACCGGGAGCTGGTAGAGGCCGTAGATGTTCGCGTCGTCCTTGAACGGCAGCTCGTCGACATCCACCGCGAGCTCCAGGCCGGGGACGCGGCGAAACAGCGTGTCGAACACGATCTGCAGCTCCATCCGAGCCAAGTTCTGGCCCAGGCACTGGTGCGGCCCGAAACCGAACGCGACGTGGTGGCGCGCGCCGCGTTCGATGTCGAGCTCGTCCGGGTTCTCGAACGCCCGCGGGTCCCGGTTGGCCGAATGGCCGAGCGCCAGCACTCCTTCGCCGGCGCGGATCAGCTGCCCGCCGACCTCGATGTCCTCGACGCACAGCCGGGCCGTGGCGACGTCGATGATCGTGAAGTACCGCAGCATCTCCTCGACCGCGTTGAGCGTTTTCCCGGGGTCGGCCTTGATCATCGCGAGCTGCTCCGGGTTGCGCAGGAACGCCATGGTCGACAGCGAGATCATGTTCGCCGTCGTCTCGTGGCCGGCCACGAGCAGCAGCAAGCCCATGCCGGCCAGCGCCGCCCGCCGGTAGGTGCCGTCCGCGCGCAGCTTGACGATCTGCCGCCCGAGCAGGTCGTCCGGCGCATTCTTTTCCTTCTCCGCGATGAGGTCGGCCATATAGCCCTGGATGGCCCCCATCGCCGCCCCCCGCTCCTCGGGCGGCGTCGACTGCTTGATCACCTTCACCGTGTTGTCCTGGAAGAACTCATGGTCGGCGTAGGGCACACCCAGCATCTCGCAGATCACCAGTGACGGAACCGGCAGCGACAGCGAGTCCACCAGGTCACCGGGCCGCGGCCCGGCCAGCAGCACGTCGATCTGCCCGTCGACGATCTCCTGGATCCGCGGTCGCAGCGCCTCCAGCCGGCGTACCGTGAACTCGCCGAGTACGGCCCTGCGCGCCGGCCCGTGCTCGGGCGGGTCCATGGCGATCAGGAAGCGCTCCTCGTCCGGCCGCCGGGACGCCGCCTCGCCCTCGACCAGCGCCGGGAAGTCCGGATGCTGCCGGTCGGCGCTGAACCTCCGGTCGTTCAGCACGGTTCGTACGTCTTCGTGGCGGCTGACCACCCAGGCCCACCCGCCGTCGGGCAGGCGAACCCGCGAGACCGGCTCTTGTTCGCGGATCTCTTCGTACGCCGGCGGCGGCGCGAACGGGCACGTACGGACCATGGGAAACTCGTGCTTCTCGGCGGTAGTCATGACTTTTCCTTCCACGACGTCACGGACAGGCGGTAGGGGCTGGACAGCGAAAGGGCGTGTGTGGGCGGGTTTGGCTCTGGGATGCGGCGGACCAAGGAGCGGTACAGCATCGGTGGATTCAGACCCGACCCGTCCCCGTATGGGCGAAGTGGGGTTCCGCCGCTTCCAGTCGTGGTACCGAGATGCCCAGCCGTCGTGCTTCGGCGAGGGTGTCCCGGCAGACCTCACGCGGCTCCTCGGCGTCGGGGTCGGAGTGCGCCGTGAGGCTCACGCGCGCGGGCGCGACATGAGCGGTCAGCCAGGCGAGCACGGGTGCCGTCAGCCAGGTGGGCGCCCGGAACGGCAGCACACCGCCCCGGTGCCGTCGCAGGTCGAGGCCGCGCGCCCGGAGGAGCGGCAGCAGTTCGCGGCCGGCCAGCAGCGCCTCGCGCAGGTCGCCCGTCGCCCCGGCCAGTTGGGACAGGGATCCCAGCCGCAGGCCCTGCGCGAACATGCCGGCATCCGACGCGAAATGGACCCACAGCCAGCCGCGGAAGTCAGGCCGTTCCTTGATCCGGAGCCCGGCCTCGCGAAACGCCTGGCGCACGGCCCGTTCCCGGTTGGTCGGGGGCCGGCCGAGTGTGCCGAAGATGACCGACGGCAGCAATGCCCCGTGGAGTACGCCGTCCGCGCCGAAACCGCCACCGGCCTGGGGAAAGCCCCAGGCGATCTGGTCGGCGGGGAGCGCGCCGATGGCGTCGAGCGGCTCGCTCCAGAGGTTGCCGAAGATGAGCACTGTGGCCTGGCCGGCACGCGGGGCCAGGAAGGCCGTCGCTCCCGCGAGGCGATGGTGGGGCACGCTGAGCACGATCAGGTCGAAATCGTGGTCCGGCTCCAGCGCCTCGCGGTAGCGCACCGGCCACTTCACGGCGACGCGCTGCCCCCATACCCGGCGCCGCATATCGAACAGGTCGAGGTCCACCGCGTCCCCGTAGGTCGCCGTACGACCCGGTCGGACGTAGAACTCGACGTCATGTCCCGCCTGCTGCAGAACCCAGCCGTAGATGGTGGCGATCACGCCCCGGCCGAACATCAGGATCTTCACACTGCACCTCGTGGGGTACGATCGATGTGGAGGTAATCTCCACTTTCCAAAATATGGAGATCATCTCCATTTGTCAACGCGAGGTAGCGCATGACCGCCGACAAGCCCCTGCGGGCCGACGCCCAGCGCAAGCGCGAGGCCCTGCTCGCCACCGCCCGGGAGGTCTTCGACGCCGGCGACTTCTTCGACCTGCGCTTCGATGACTTCGCCCGGCTGGCCGGGGTGGGCACGGGCACGCTGTATCGCCACTTCCCCACCCGGGAGGCGCTGGCCGAGGCGGTCTACCACGGCGAAGTCGCCGCGCTGTGCGACCGCGCCCGCCACCTACAGGCCACGCTGCCCGCGGCGGAGGCTTTGGCGACCTTCCTCCGCGGCATGGTCGACCACATAGACGCCCACGAGGGCCTGGCCCGGACACTGTCCACACTCATGGCCACCCGCTCGGGTGCCCTCTCCGAGGGCAGTCGGGCGCTGGAAGAAGCCGTCACCGACCTGGTGGCCGCCGCCGTACGGGACGGCACCGTTCGCGACGACGTGGATGCCGGCGCCGTGATGATGGCGCTGCACGGCATCGGCGCGGCCCATGACCGCCCCGGTTGGCGAGCCGAGGCCGACGATGTCATCACCCTCATCCTGGACGGGCTCCGCCGCTAACACCCAGCCCAGGCGGCTATCCGTACGCCTTCCGAAAAGAGAGCGGCACGGAATCCAGTTGAGGAACCCAGGAACAGCGTTGGCGATGAGAATGATTCTGAGCGAAGGGTGACGCCCAACGCCGGTGTGTGTGTTCTCTCGGGGGCGATGATCCTGCGTTCTACGTGGGGGATTCTTGCCCGTGGTGATGCGGTCGACGGTTGGAGGAGGTGCGTTCGGCGGTCGTGCCGGCTACGTGGGAACCGTGGCGAAAGAGACGCCGCGGCCGTACCCCATGGGAGTCATCGGGTTACGGCTGCGGCCGGTGCCTGAGTCAGCCGGAGGAGAACATCGGTGGAATGACGTCGAAGTCCTCTTGCTGAGTGGCTCGTCGTTCTTCCGCGGAGACGGTTTCCGCGCCGGCCGGGACGCTGACACGGGAGAAGAAGATGCCCTGTCGGCAGGCACCGCACCAGAACTCAGCCCATCCGACCGACCTGTTCGTTGGGTGCACCACGAACAGAAGGCGCAGAGTGGTACGGCCGCAGCTGGAGCAGGAAAGGCCCGCGACCAGGCGCGGATCCTTCTCCACCTTCACATAGGCTTCGAACCATTTCTCGTAGAGCCCGCTCATCGTCCACCTAATACTCTGTGTTCTTGGGGTACAGCGGGTGGTATTCCACCACAGCCTTTCGAAGGCCCAGGCGCCTTCTTCGAACTTGTCGATCTCCGCCTTCACATTGGCCATGGTCATGGCCAGTCCTCAGCCCCGACTCGCCTAACTCGTCGAGGTGGCGCAGCGAACCGGCTTCGGCGTCGGGATGAGGGTCGGCAGCTTGGGCGGGCCTTCCATGCGTCCCGAGCCGTCTCCGCGGCCGTTGACCCTCAGCCCGTCCGGTTAAGGCTTGTCACGAAACTGTCACCCTTAATTGGTCGATGCATATCCCCCCGCAGCTCAGTCCACAAATTTCATGCCAGCAAAAGATCCCGAAGGCGGAATTATGAATAAAATTCAACTTACGTCTGGGACAGCGAATTGACCAGGCAGGAGACAGGCGATGACTAACTGCCAGGTGAAGGATAGGATTGGTGACACCTTGATACAGAGGTTGGTTGCCCCTTGTCCATCCGCAGGTCACGGATGCGCGTGACCTTTTTCTGTCGACGACAGGTCTCGCCAGAGGAGCACCTTGGTGACGAAATCGCAGGCTGAATGGGTTATAGTCAGCAAGTTGTCGTTTCGACTAGACGCATGACCGTAGTGAGAGTAATCTCGCGGTGATTGAAAGTTATGGCCTGCTCGTGCAGCCGTGTGATTTCTGGTTCCCTAAACATGAATATCCTTCGGCGTAGCCGGGAGGTGTCGTGTGGTGAGCGCAGCAATGGCGATGGGATGCGGTTGGTCGGAGACTCCCTTGACGACCTTCGCGGACCTGCAGTGCGAAGGCTTCTCACCTTGGACCAAAATGGGGAATTGACCCCTGAGCACGTCAAGCTTGTCGCCTCGTGCTTGGGGAAACACGCCCGTAGCGTGCCACTTGGGTGTATTTCCGGGGGTCTCGGGAGCACCGCAACTCCGTATGGGAGGCCGATCATGTCGAGGTGCCCGTGTACGTACACATCGAGGGCATGCCGCGAAAGCCCTGGGTGACATGGTTCATCGATACGGGACCAAACGTAATCTGCGGGTTGGCGGTGACGCCAGGCTATCCCAGCAGGGAGAGCATTCTGGTCGCCTTGCGCAGCGCGTTGCTCTGTGACGATCCAGACATGTTCTTCGGCGGTCTTCCGGCGCGACGCTGCGTACGAGCTCGCGCTCGGTGAAGATCCGGTCGACCTTCTGCCTGATGCCCCAACCCAGCGGATAGTCGACGAACGCCTCACCGGCCAGTTCGTCGATCTCGATGGTCGGCCTGCTGGCGAGTCGGTGCCTATGAGGAAGGACCACGGCGAGCGTACTGTGCCCCACGCTCAACGCTCTGACATCCGGGGGCACACCATCGGGCAGCGCGACGAAGGCGACATCGAGCGCGCCCTGCTGCACCGCCCGGTGCAGTTCGACCGAGCCTCGCGGTTCGACCGTCACCCGCAGTTCCATCTGCGGGCGCCGCACGTGGAAGTCGGTGAGGACGTCGCACAGCGGGTCGAAGGCCAGCGACTGCAGGATGCCGACGCGGACGGTGCCGCGCATTCCCCCCCTCGACCTCGGAGACCGCGTCCTCAGCGTCGGCGACGGCCCGCAGGATCTTCCGCGCCTCGGCGAGGAGCACGCGCCCCGAGTCGGTCAGGACGACGGCCTGCCCGGTCCGATGAAACAGCCGCGTGTGCAGGGATCTCTCCAGCGTACGCACCGAAGCCGACAACCCCGACTGGGCGAGCGGAATCTTACGCGCGGCCCGGCTGAAGCTCAGTTCCTCGGCTACGGCGACGAAGTGACGAAGGCGGCGGGTCTCCAACATGGCTCACCTTACCGACTCCGATCCGCTCTCAGACGGGGCTTCTCCCCGCGCGCTGCCCGCCGCACGTTCCTCGTGCGCGTCACGCAGCCGCGTCAGTGCCGCGAGCAGGGCGAGGGCGGCGCGCTCGGTATCCGGATCCCGCTGCTCCCGGGCGGCCAGAACGCAGACGCAGAGACCTTCGGCCAGCGTCTCGATCCGCCACGCGGGTAGAGCATGGCCGGGCGCGAGTGTGTGCCGTAGCGGAACGCCTCCGGCGTGTAGCAGTAGCGCACGGTCGCGATGCGTTCCGATCGGACATCGGAGAACAGGGACGGCTGCTGCCTGAGACCATCGCGCACCTTCTGGAGGATGCGGCGGCAGTCCGCGAGCGGCGCGGGCACGGTGGCGTACGGTTCCGGGAACGAAATTCTGCGCTGGTACACCTCGGCCGTGAAGTCCCAGCGGGTGCCGGGACACTCCGATGCGGCGCGCGCGATCTGCGGGCCGAGAACGCGGCAGAGGTAGAGCTCGGGGAGGCTGCCGAGTTCCCAGCCGTACTGAGGCGGCACGGCGCGGAGGTCGTCGAGGCGGGTGATGGCCGGATGACGGGCGGCGTGCCGCAACGTGGCGAGGATCCGCCCCTGGAGATCGGACCGTGGCTCCGGCCATTGCCCGTCGCCGAGGTCTCGCGCGAGCAGTTCGGCGCACTGCCGCCGCACCTCATCGGGGTCGATGTCTACCTCGATCCCGAAATAGTCGGACAAGGTGGCGCTTGTGGCTGAAAGGGCGTCAGGGCTGGGATGGACGCAGACATATCCGGGGTCGGGTTCCGCCGAGTTCGGGCCGATCAGGGCGGCGATGGCGGCGGCGAGTGCCCGGTGACCGCGCAGCCCGGGGTGGCAGTAGTCGACGAAGTCCAGACTGCCGAGCCGGTCCAGGTCGACGACGTCGACCCCGGGGTACGTTGCCAGCTCCGTCACCTGCCGCCGGTAGTCCTCCTTGACCCGGTAAAGGTGACCGTCGAGTTCGGCCGCGAGCGCCGCGTACCGGTGGGCATGTCCTTCACGACCGGCCCGGCATACATGCGGCTCAGGTTGTAGGCAGCCACCGCGCCGCCAGACCCTCCGCCGGCCAGCAGATGCTGGAAGCCGGCATGTGCCTCACGATGGCTTCCTTGCTGGTCCAAGACGACGGCGAGGTTGTTGCGCGCTATGGCGGCGACGGTGCCGGTTCGGGCCGCCAGACATCGGTACGCCTCGGCGGCCGTGGCCAGATCGTCGCGTTCCTGCGCCGCGATGGCCGCGATCAGGGCACGTGCGGCGGGACTGCGTCCGGTCATGCCGTGGGCCAGCCGCCAGCGCATTCCGACGATCCGGCGGAATCCGCGTAGGCGCCCATCAGAGCGGGCGGGAAGCCGGGATTGGCGACAGGATTCGCCAGGACGACCCTTGCGCCGTTCCGCCGGGCCGTACGGATGATCACCTCAAGGTTGGCGCGGAACTCCCGTGACGTCGTGGCGGAGGGGAGTTCGTCGTCCGTTTCGGAGAGCACCAGGCGTTCCAGGCGAGTTTCGCGGGCCAGGATACGCCGCCTGCCGACGTCCAGCCACGGCCGGTACGCTCCTTTGCGTCCCTGCTGGAACGCCTCGTTGTTGCCCAGATAGACGATGACGACGTCCCACCGGCGACGGGCCGGCTTCCGGACGAAATATCGTGCGGCGTCGGCACTGGTGAGTCCTGGGACGGCGTGGTTCTCGACCCGGGAGCCGCCGGTTGCAAGGTGGACGGGATACACCTGCTGCGGCGCTCCGATTCCCGCACTGCTGGAGTCACCGAGAACGAGAATACGCGTCATCTCAGGGGCCGGTACGGGCGAACCCGCGGCCACCAGCCGCGAACGGCGGCCCGATAGCGGGTGTACTCCTCGCCGAACACGCGCCGCAGGTGCGGCTCCTCATACAGGCGGGCGAAAAGCGCGAAGCCGCTGCCCAGGACCGCGGCGTACAGGAGGAGGACGGGCCGGCCGAGCATGATCGCCTGCCCGAGGATCACCGCGAGGATGGCCACGTAGATCGGATTGCGGACGTGCCGGTAGATTCCGCCGACCACCAGGCGCTCGGGCGGGGCGACCGGGGCGGGGGCGCCGGAGCCCCTGACCACGACCTGGACGAAGGCGTGCACCACCGTTCCGATGCCCGCCACGACCAGCAGCCCGCCGACGACGGCCGCCGGAAGCGCGAACCCGCCGAGATCGGCCGCCTCCCAGCGTGTCAACGCCCACGGGACGATGCCCCGAGCGGGCACGACAGGATGACGAACCAGACCGTGCTCCCGATGGCCGCAGGCGTCCTGCGCATGGCGTCCGCTCCTTCGCGGTCAGGTGGTGTGGCGCGGCCGGGGGATCATCGGCAGGCGGCTGGGCATGAGGAGCATCCTGGCCGACGGTTTGACCGCCGCGCCGGGCGCGGGGTGCAGGGTCCGCGCTGGGCGATGGCGGTCAGGATGACGGTGGCCTGGATCCACGCGATCGGTTCGCCGATGCAGGCATGGGTGCCCGCGCCTACCGAGCGGCGGGGGATCTGGGCCGCGCCATCCCGCTCTACCAGGCCACCCTCGCCAAGCGCGAGCGGGTGCTCGGCCCCGACCACCCCGAGACCCTGATCTCCCGTGGCAACCTTGCCCACGCCTATCAAGGGATGGGGGATCTGGGCCGCGCCCTTCCCCTGTTAGAGACCACCCTCGCCGACCGCGAGCGGGTGCTCGGCCCCGACCACCCCCACACCCTGACCTCCCGCAACAACCTCGCCCACGCCTACCACGTGGCCGGCGACCTGCGCCGCGCCATCCCGCTGTACCAGGCCACCCTCGCCGAGTACGAACGGCTATTCGGTCGCGATCATCCGACAACTCGGGTGGTTCGCAGCAACTTGGAGGCGGCCACGCGTGAAAACGCGGTAATTGATCGAGCAAGCAATGATGGCGAGGCTTCATTTAATGATCGATTCTCAACACCAGCGCCCGAAGAGCTCCGTGTCGATTTCCGAAGTCGACTTCGCGAATCTCCATAGTCCTGTGCGCACGGGGGCTGAGTGGTGACCGGGCTGGTGCGTCTGGTGACGGCGTAAGGGAATGCGGGTCGTCTGTGAGGGCTGGGGGATGTCCCGTAGACGGATGGCCGGTATCTGGAAGGTGGTCCTACCGGGGGCGATGCTTGGAGGGTTCAGGCTGATCGGCGATCCATCGCAGCAACCGGAAGGCGCGTTCGCTGAGACGGTCAGAGCCGAACAGAGCGGTCGCGATGATCATAAGGCCAACGGCGATCAAAAGGCCGCCGATGATGGCGCTCAGCGCCGGGTGGACGGCACAGGCGGCAGCGGGGGCGCCGGCGGCAGCGGTAGTGAGGGCGGCTAGGCGGCCGTACCGCGATCTGGATCGGGACATGCTTTCGATATCAGCAGGTGGGCACCGGTTGAGTCCGGTAAGCCTGGCCACCCCGGGTAGTCCGGGGTCACCCTGGGAGACGCCAGCGAGACCATGACCCGAGCGGTCTGTTTCCTCCCTCGATCCGCGTGCGGCTGTTTACGCTGTGGCCAGCAGGCCCGAACCACGATCTCTTGAGGCAGAGAGACAGGGCAGGGAGGAGGAGGATGGCACAGCCGCCAGCCGACTCCGGCCAGGGTATGCAAGCCTTTGCTGGGTACCTGGCGCGGGCCCATGCTGCGGCATGGAACCCACCGGCGGCGTGGTTGCAGCGGGAGTCTGGCATTCCCCAAACGACCGTCGAAACACTGAGCCGTTTTCATCCCCGTGCGGTGACTGCTGATCACAACATGATCGCAAGGTCGACATTCGTCTGATGACATGGCGAAACCCCTGGTAGAC
>NZ_JBITIO010000034.1:0-37671 GCF_044459065.1 Nonomuraea sp. NPDC050394
CAGAAGGGCGTCCAGCTCAGTCTTCACAAACCGATCTTGGACGCCCTTCGCCATGCCCGCACACGATCAGCGAATTTCACATCAACGATCTAGCCGAAGGTCAGCTCTGCGGCACCACGCACGCGTCGTGGCCGGCCTTGAAACCCGGAGGGGGACCTTCAACTCGGCTGGAGAACCGCCTGGAACCCGAACGCGCGTAGCGCGGGCTGATCCTCCACACGGGCGGAAGCCTCAAGAGAGGTGGCCGGCGACGAGGTCTGCGGCTCTGAGCGGGTCCCCGCCCGCGCGGTCAAGGAGCGGCTCGACCGACCAGTGATAGGTGTTCTCGCGGGCCGACAGCGTGAGCCCAGGTTCGCATATCTCGCCGTACACGCCGAAGTCGAGGCCCGGCATGCGACTGTGCAACGCCCGGGTCAGGTCGGCGGCGAAGGCATCGCGAGCGGCGCGCGCCTCAGAATCGCACTCACGCAGTGCCTCGGCGACGTCGTCGCCCGCGTAGTCCTCCAGGTACGGCACCAGCGCCGGATCCCCCAGGCACGCGACCGCCGTGAACATCGTGCCGCCGACCCCGCCCCTCTCCAGGATTCGCTCCACGTGCGGTATGACCCGGCGATCCCGACGGCGGGCCAGCCCGGCAATCGCCTCCTCACGCGCCTCGGTGTATTGATCATCGAGGCGTGCCCACAAGGCACCCCGAATCGCCGTGCTGTCGGCCTGGCACTGGCTTCCCAAGGCGAACGTCGCCCAGTTACGCACCTCATCCTCGGGATCGGCGCTCAGCCGGATCAGCGCCTCGATCACGGCATCGTTTCCCTCGCAGCCCATCGGCAGCGACCACGCGACGTAGAAGCGGACGTCCTCATCAGGATGATCGGCCATGCGCAGCAGTCCCGGCACGGCTCGCTCATCGCCCGTGCAGCCCAACGCCCGCGCGATCGCGGCCAGGACGGAATGATCGGTCTCCGACGCGATCAGGTCCAGGCCGGCGGACAACACCCGGTCCGGCAGCGACTCGTCGGTGTGCACCAGGCAACCCAGCAGGTCAAAGCCGATCTTTCGCTCGGCCGCATCGAGCGACCTCGCCATGGTGAAGCCCAGCTCGGAGGCGTTCTCCGGGGCCTCCGCCGCCTTCTTCACCAGTTGCCACGCCTGGTCGTGGTCGCCCAGGTGGGTGGCGTTCCTGGCGAGCTCCACCGCCTCGGCGATGAGTTCCATAAGGCGGATGGTCGCATGCCCCTGCGCCGTTCAGCCATTCGTTTTCTTCGGGGCGGGTGACCTTCCGTTCACATGCCGGATCGAAGACGTCCACGGTGTCCACACGAGGCATCATCTCGGGCCTGGAGATCCCGCCGGAGGCATGCCCGCGCCGGTGCCTGGCGGGTTCGCCGTACGCCGCCGCTGTCTGTGGCCAAGCTTCCGTGCGTCGCCGACACCCGCGTCCGCAGCGACCCTTGGTGCCACCGACTCCGCGGGCTCAACGCGATGATCATACGCACGCGCCACCCATGCCGGCTTTGTCGCCGATCATCGCCGCCGTTAGCGGCACCTGCAGGTTGCCAGCTCCACGGCTGTCCGGTCGGAACGGTCGGTGCCATCTACCCGGTCCGGCCGCGTCACCTCCGTCCCGGCGATCGCCGTGCTCGCGAGGGCGCAGCCGTGACCACCGGGGTCCCGCGATCTGATCGAACGTGCCGTCTCGCCGGAGGCAGGCCGATAGGACGGGTCCCAATGCGCGACGATCAACTAAGTTACTATCTGCTCCTGCAAAGCAACCGATAGTAATCATGCTCAATTCAAGGAGCCCCTGATGCGACGCCACCTTGCACCCGGCGTACTCACCCTGGCCGCCCTGCTCACTCTCAGCACGGCGCCCGCCCAAGCGGCAGCGCCCGCCTCCCATGCCACCCCGCCCCGCGCCGTCCAGGCGACCGTGACCCTCAAGTCGCTCACCTGCTACGAAAACGCGGACGCGGCGGGCGGCGACGAGCTCTACCTCAAACTCAACGGCCAGACCGTCTGGTCATCCAGCGCCCCGATCAGTTGCGACTCCAGCGGCCCCCGCACCATGCCGATCAACCGATTGGCCCGGACAGGCGACGCGGTGTCCCTGTACGACGAAGACTTTCCGGACGCCGACGACCATCTCGGTTCCGACACCATCGAGGGAGGCAACGGAACCCTGATCTTCAACCTGGACGACGCCCTCTACAGCCTGGACTACGCCCCGGCGTAATCCTGGGCTTACCACATCGCGAACCCGCCCCATCTCCGCTGCTGGCCGCCGAGATCGCAGACCGGCGGCGGAGACGGATCGATCTCACCCTCACCCCACGCGCAAGCCGCGCGCCCGATCAAGACGCCCGAGCGAAGCGAGGGCCGATGATCAGGGCGGGCGCCAACCGCCCAACAGGCGGGTTCAAAAGAGCGCGCGAAGCACGAACAGGGGTCGAACCCACGGCTCGACTGGAAGAACGAGCGGAGCGAAGCACTGTGCTTGTAAACCCGAGAAAACAGCCTTGCCCCCCACGCCGGAAGGGCGCAGAGGGCAAGACCATGCTTGTGGACCTGCTTACCGCTTACTCGAACACCCCGCTGCTGGTTGAGGAGCTGCAATATTAGATCAAGCAAAGCCTGCCACGATCAGATACACGCTGATGCACCTCACACATTGATCATTATTTCGCTGTCGAGGGTGCGCGCCTGCTTACGAGCAGTAGATGTCCAGGCTCCTCGATCTCCGGCACCGCACCCAGCCACCGCTACGCCACGATCTCGGCCCTTCCACATGTCAGATGGCGAAGTTGACCTGGAAGACCATCCATACCGGGTCTGTGACCTTGAGCGGGATTGAGGCCACCCAGGACCTGGTCGAGCACATGAAGGGCCTGAACACCACCCGGCGCACCGTCTGCTTCACCGTCGGCTGGAAGATCACCGAAACGGACGGGAGCGCGATCGCCAAGCTGCCCAAGAACGCCCGGCAGGCCGCCATCAGCCGGGACGGCGAGGTCCTCGCGCATACGCAAGCGGCCGAGCTGTTGAGTGCTGACGGCCAACCCTGCGGCCGACCTGGCTGCCTGGACCCGTTGCTCGGTCTGCACGACGACCCGGAGCTGGCTCGCGCCGAACCTCAGTCCTCCGTTACTGCCTGTGGCACCTGTCCACCCGGCTGGTCTGTCACACCCGCCGGCGGGCCCTGAAGATCAGCGCCACCTGGCCGTGGAAGAACGCGTTGCTGATCTGCCGGTAACGCCTGTGCGCCCTGCCAGCCCCCACCTGCCCGGCTCGAATATGCCCCACCGGGATGAGGAAGGAGTTACCGGCGCCCGCGCGGGCCCGTGGAACCCGCCGCCCATCGAGCGCCTCGGACGCCTACGCACACCCCGGCACACGAACGAAACAAGACGATCAGGCGGAAACCTCCGCCTACCCGCATAGTTCAACCGGGACGACCGTCCCCTGAGCCATCGAGATTGGAGCCGACATCATGGCACGCTAAATACCAGAGCTGATAACATAAAAACTGTGATAGACAATGAGCAAGCCGAAAATGTTCCCATTGATGTGCGCGACGCGGATCTCACGGCCATACTGCGTCCCAATGAGGCATCTCAGTCACCCTTTGAGTACGCGTTGCAGCGGCTAATCGAAAACCGCAATCAAGCCATAGAGCCGATTGCAAGTTTCAATCAAAGCATTGCAAACAATGAAGCCTCCGACTCTCTTTAACGCCTTGGGACACCGGCCTTCCGAGGAGGATTTGGCGCAGGATTATTAAGTGCCAGCAGCAAAGCTCGTGCTTGCTCCTGCAACTCGCCAGCTTCCTCATAATTCTCGGTCTCATGTCGGAGCCATCCCAATGCCCAAAGGGAATGTGCTTCACCATGGCGCGCACCAAGTTTTCGATACATGTTTAGCGCTCGCTGCTGCAGCTCGACTCCTCGCCCGTTCTGTCCAACCTCATACATAATCCAGCCAAGCTCTTGCAGCGAGTTGGCCTCACCATGAGAATCACCGAGTTCTCGATAGATGATTAGCGCTTCCTCATGTCGGCTAATCGCTCGCGCGTATTCTCTGGTCGCGCGCCGAATCCACCCTAGCCCCTGAATGGAATGAGCCTCCCCCAGACGGTCACCCAAATCTCGGTACATCGCCAACGCTTTCGTCTGCAGTTCGACCGCCTCTACATAAGCCCCCGTCTCATAACTAACCCATCCAAGCGCCCGCTGAGAATGAGCCTCCCCCAGACGATCACCCAAATCTCGGTACATCGCCAACGCTTTCGTCTGCAGTTCGACCGCCTCTACATAAGCCCCCGTCTCATAACTAACCCATCCAAGCGCCTGCAGAGCGTGAGCCTCCCCCAGACGATCACCCAAACCTCGGTACAACGCCAATGCCCTATCATGGTGCACAGCTGCTTGCGTAGAGTCTCCAATCACGCGGAGAATTTTACCTAGATCTTGAAGTGCGTTGGCTTCGGCGATCTCATTTCGGTGGAGATTTGCGACGGTCACAGCAAAAGAATGGAGGGTGACGGCCTGTTGCCAGTGACCATCCCGACTAAGGAAGTCCGCCATAGCGGCAGTGATGGCGAGGACGTATTCGTGATAATCATGAGTGGCGGCATAATCTAGACAGGCCAACAAATTGTTCTTTTCAGTGCGCATCCAAGCTAAAGCCGTACGCATATCGGTAAATGTCGGCACGGGAATGGCTGGCGGCGCATCCGTATGAGGACCGGGATGGATAGAGCGGGCCAAGTGGCGATCTGCGATGTGAGCGGTGTATCGATAGTAAGTTAGCAGTCGTGCAATAGCATGAGCGCGGTCCTCACCGGAGTCGTTCCGCGTGGCGAGTATTCGGGTGTAGTCCCTAATCAAGTCATGAAGACGGTAGCGCCCGAGGCTGGGTTCCTCGACGAGGTGATCACAATACAGGGCGTCTAGCTCAGCACTGGCGTGATCTAGAGGAATGCCTAGGAGAGCAGCTGTTGCATAAGCATCAATCTCAAAACCAGGATGATGGCCGAGATAGCGAAACAACCGTTGTCGCTGTTGAGGTAGGCCCTGATAGGACATTTCGAACGCGATGGCAACTGCTCGATTTCCGGCGGCAAGCACAGTAAGGCGCTGCTGTTCGGCCGCAAAACGTGCGGCCAGAGTAGTGATGTCCCATTGCGGATGGTGCGCCATCCGTCCAGCTAACAGCGCGATAGCCAGCGGCAAGTTCCCACACAGCCTTGTCAGAGTGGCTGCAGCATCGATGTCAGCAAGAGTTCGCATATTCAACGAGGCTAAGTGCGCGAAAAGCTCAGTAGCCTCCCTGGCAGGCAACGTGCCCACAGGAAGTGGAGAAGCGCCTTCCAAGGCGATCAATCGGCGACGGCTGGTAATCAAAACCAGGCATTCGCCTACGCCGGGCAGAAGCGGTTCGATCTGACTATGATCAATAGCATCATCCAAAATCAGCATAACTCTTTTCCCGGCGAGGCGGCTCCTCCAGCGCTCCGCTCGCGCTTGCAGACCTTCGGGGATTTCTTGTGAAGCCATACCAGTATGCGCCAAGAGGTCTGCAAGCACGTCGGCGGGGCGGGCGGGCAACATACCTGGCGTGTGGGAGTGTAAGTTCACGAACAACTGCCCATCAGGAAACTCTTCAATAAGTAAGTGCGCCGCCCGTGTTACCAGTGCAGTTTTGCCCACCCCAGGCATGCCGTCCACAGTGTGAATATTTATCCCTCTCGACAGCTTGACATCAGCAATAAGCCGCTGCAGCTCAGCATGGCGGCCGGTGAACGCCGCCACGTCCCGCGGCAGTGTGCACATCGCCACCGCAGGAGTTTGCGGCAATACAACATTGACTATCTGGTCTCGTCCAGCGATGTATTGCCGCGCACGCCCATCGGCGTGGGCCTCGATCTGGACCCGGGCGAGCTCAGACTCACCATCGAAGACGGTCATGTGCCACCGATGTGCTGGTCACGGCCTGCGATATATTGTCGGGATTGACCATAGGCATGAGCGTTGATGGTCTGCTGGAGCCGCGCCTGCTCAGCGGTTGGTAGGACGGGAGCCAGATGCTCTATAAGTAAGTGCCGCAACTGCGCGCCGACGGTGGGAGGATCCTCCTCCAGCAGATGCTGCAACCGTAGCTGCCACATGGCAGTCAGGGTTTGCTCAGTGTCCCTGTCTCCACTCTGACGGGCTGCCAGGAGCTTGCGCTGTGTCGTCTCCAGCTCAGCCTCTACACCTGCGGCTTCGTTAGGCCGCAACTTGCGCCAGCAGGCCACCACTGCGGCTCGGCTCTGCTGCCAGACATCGGTAGCCATCGCACCGACCAGTGCTGTGGCCGCCGCTAACACGATCGGATCCATCCCACACCCCCTCGCAGTAGCCTCCAGAACTCACTGTAAGCATCCTGATAGCCAATCATGCAGACAGTGGCCGAAACTGGTCTATCTAGCTGGTAGCAGCTCCCGACTGGCTGGAAGAGAAGATCGCCAAGCGGCTACGGGCACTAAGCGACGAACGCGCGCGCCTCCAAGCCCAGCTCGCTCGCACCGAGCAGCCCGACCTCGACGCCGGCCACAAAGCCCTGACGACCGCACCGGACCTGCTCACCCAACCCCACAAGCTGTACCGCCTCGCCAGCGAGAACGCCCCCGCCACCTGCTCAACCAAGCGTTCTTCCACCGGCTCTACCTCGACGCCGACGACGAGCCCCGAGTAGCAACAGACGAGCCGACAGAACCCATCGCTCCCCACCTGCACGCACAACGCAAAACGGCGATGTCCACAAGGACACCGCCGTTGATCACACGTCAGCCCTACAGCCAGCCCACCCTCAATATGAGGCGCCCGAGCGCCAGCGAGGCTCTTCAGGGGTCGCGACTCCGACTCGACTGGCAACAACACTTGAGCCCGAGGCGGGAAACGCCTAATGCGAAGCCCCCTTGAAACGAGAATGGCGGCACTCGTACCGAGTGCCGCCACATGATCACCAGTGGAGCTATGGGGATTCGAACCCCAGACCTCTTCCATGCCATGGAAGCGCGCTACCAACTGCGCCATAGCCCCTGGTCACCGCTTCGAGTCTGCTCGTTGCGGCGCTCGGAGAGCATATCGGCATCCTGTCGTTTCGCCTAATCGGCCCTTGCCGGCGCCTCCAGGGCGTCCAGCTGCCGTCTCAGGCCGAACTCGAACAGGGCGTCCAGGTACAGGTCGAGCTGCTTGTTGCGGGCATCAGCTCTTCAGGGCTGCCTCTCTCGTGGCCATCCACTGGTCGTCGCTCATTCCGGTGTCCTGTACGGCCCGCGCCTCCGGGTCCAGCCCCAGCCCCGACACGACCCGCATGATCCACTCGGTGTGAGCCAACCCGGTGGTGCAGGGCCATCGTGGGCACCCCCAGCGCCGTCGCCACGCGGCGCATCGACACGACCGTGCGCGACCAGGTCTTCCGCCTCGTACCGCCCAAACTCCTGAATACGAGCAAGGCGGCCGAGGCGATCAGTCTCTAGGTTTCGATGTCGTCACTGTTGACGGGCTCCGGCAGCGTACCGGCGTTGTGTTCCAGCAGGCGCCAGCCCTTGCGGCCCTCTTCCAGCACCGACCAGCTGCAGTTGCCGAGGCCGCCGAGCGTGTGCCAGAGCTCCTCGGGCAGGCCCAGCAGCTCGCAGATGCCGAGCCGCAGCGCCGCGCCGTGGGAGGCGATGACGAGCAGGCCGTCGTCGTCGAGCTGAGCCGCCCACCGGCGCATCGCGGCGACCACCCGCGCCGCGACCTCGGTGACCGGCTCGCCGTCCGGGGCCTCCCAGGCGATGTACTCCTCGGGCCAGCGGGCCCGGATCTCCTCCCTGGTCAGCCCTTCCCAGGCGCCGCCGCCGCGTTCGCGCAGATCCTTGTCGACGGCGACGTCGAGCTTGACGATCCGCGCGAGCGCCAACGCGGTGTCGTGGGCACGGCTCAGGTCGGAGGAAACGATGAGGCTGGGCTTCAGCGAGGCCAGCAGCGACGCCGCCCTCGCGGCCTGGGCCTGGCCGGTCTCGTCGAGTGCGATGTCGGTGTGGCCCTGGAAGCGGTGCTCAACGTTCCAGAGGGTCTGGCCGTGCCTCAGGCAGACGATGCGTCTACTCAAGAGCGGGCCCGCTGGATGTTGGCGTGCGTCACGCTCTCCGGCAGGCCGATCGCCGGGCAGTCCTTCCAGAGGCGCTCCAGCGCGTAGAAGGTGCGGTCCTCCTCGTGCTGGACGTGGACGACGAGGTCGATGTAGTCGAGGAGCACCCAGCGCCCCTCGCGCTCACCTTCGCGGCGTACAGGCTTGATGTCGGCCTCGATGCGCAGCCTGTCTTCGATCTCGTCGACGATGGCGCGGACCTGGCGGTCGTTGGTGGCGGAGCAGAGCAGGAAGGCGTCGGTGATGACGAGCTGCTCGCTCACGTCGTAGGCGAGGATGTCATCGGCCAGCTTGTCGGCCGCGGCCTCCGCGGCGATCTTGACGAGCTGGACGGCTCTGTCGGATGCGGTCACGATGCGGGTCAGTCCTCCTCTATCGGTTACCTATGAGATTACCCTTCCTCGGTGTAGGCCCTCGACTGCAGAGTGAACATCTCGGCGTAGATGCCAGAACGTTCCATGAGTGAGACGTGAGTCCCCTCCTCCACTACCTTCCCGTGTTCGAGCACGTAGATGCGGTCCGCCCAGCGCACGCTCGCCAGCCGGTGGGTGATCATCAGTACGGTCCTCTGCACGGCGTGGCGCCGGATGCTCTCGAAGATCGCGTGCTCCGACCGCGCGTCGAGGGAGGCCGTGGGCTCGTCGCAGATGAGCAGCGGCGCGTCCCGGTACAGGCCGCGCGCGACCGCGATGCGCTGCCACTGCCCGCCCGACAGCTCCGTCCCGCCCTTGTAGCTGGGGTCGAGCATGGTCTCCAGCCCGTACGGCAGGCGTTCCACGACCGCGTCAGCCCCCGAGGCGGTCAGCGCGGCTTCCAGCGACTCGCCCGAGTCGTGCCGCCCGATCGCGATGTTCTGCCCGGCGGTCAGCGGCCAGTGGGTGAAGTCCTGGGCGATGACCGCGATCCGCTCGCGTAACGCGGACCGGTCGATCCGGCGCTCGTCGACGCCGCCCCAGGTGACGGTTCCCGAGTCGGGCAGGTAGAGCCCACCGATGATCTTGGCCAGCGTGGTCTTGCCCGAGCCGTTCTCCCCGACCAGCGCGACGATCTCACCGGGCTCGATCCTGATGGAGACCCCGGTCAGCGCGGGTGTGTCGGCGGCCGGGTAGGTGAAGTCGATGCCCTGGACGCGGACGCGGTCGGGCTCGGCCGGCGGGACCGTACTGCCGGAGACCTCCGCGCGCGCCTCGGCGTCGGCGCAGAAGCGGACGTAGTCCTCGTAGAACAGGCCCGCCTCGTAGGCGCGGTTGACGCCGTGGAGCGCCTGCGAGGTGGCGCCGCCGGCGCGCTGAATGGCCAGTACGGCGGTCGCCGCCACGGCCAGGTGCACCTGCCCGGTCCACAGCAGCAGGCCGAGCGCCCCGTACACGAGGCCGGTGGCCAGGCCGCCGAACATGCCGCCCCAGATCCCGGCCACCTGCTGGCGGCGTACGGCGCGCAGCTCGTAGCGGGTGACCCACCGGTAGATGCGGGCGAACTCGGCCAGCAGGTATGTGCGCATCGTGTAGGAGCGGATCTCGGCGGCGGCGGGCCGCTCGGTCATGAGGTCCTGCAGCGTGCCCTGCCTGCGCCTGGCGGCGGCGATCCCGGCGGTGACCTGGTAGTTGACCCGGGCGACGCGTACCGATGCCCACGTGCTGGGCACCGCCGCGAGCAGGATGAGCGGCAGCAGTACCGGATGGAGGACCCCCAGGGCGCCCGAGACCGCCGCGAGGCCGATGAAGCCCGACAGCGTGGACATCACCGCCCACAACAACATCGACGGCCCGCGCACCGCCGTCATCGAGGTGCGCTGCATCTGGTCGTGGAAGACCGGGTCGTCGAAGGCGACCAACTCCACGCCGGTGGTCAGCCTGACCATCCGGTTGTGGACGGTCTGCATGAGCAGCGGATCGAGCCGGTCCCGCGCCCACTGGCCGGCCTCGCGGAAGGCCGAGCGCAGCACCGCCGCGCCGACCACCGCCACGATGCCGGGCACCGCGGCGACCAGCCGCTCCGGGGTGGGCACGGCGGAGAACAACTGCATGAGCACGTCCGTCGTGGCCAGCAGGCCGATCGCGGTGAAGACCTCCGACACCAGCGTGGAGCCCATCATGACGACGGTGTCCGCCCGGCTGGTACGCCAGCTGAGCACCAGCACGTCGCGGATCAGCGCGGGCAGCCGCCGCAGCATGGTGAACAGCCCGGACGCGGTGACCTCCGCGTCGTGCGCCCACCAGGCTTCCTCTTTCAGCTCCAGTCCGTCGAGGGAATCGTCTGCCATATCCCCATGATCGCCATAAATCCGGCTATCCCGCGCTGTAGAGATTCCTCTTGCCGATGTACTGCACGATCCCGTCCGGCACCAGGTACCAGATCGGCTCGCCCTTCTCCACACGCTGCCTGCACTCCGAGGAGGAGATCGCCAGCGCGGGGATCTCCAGCAACGTCACCTTGCCCGCGGGCAGCCCCGGATCGTGCAGCGTGTGCCCCGGCCGCGTACAGCCGACGAAATGCGCGAGGTCGAACAGCTCGTCGGCGTCCTGCCAGCCGAGGATCGCCTCAAGCGCGTCGGCGCCGGTGATGAAGAACAGGTCGGAGTCCGGCCCGTAGATCTCCGAGATGTCACGCAGGGTGTCGATGGTGTAGGTCGGTCCCGGCCGATCGACGTCCACCCGCGAGACCGAAAAGCGCGGGTTCGACGCCGTCGCGATGACCGTCATGAGATAGCGGTCCTCGGGCGCGCTCACCTCGCGCGTGGACTTCTGGTACGGCCGGCCCGTAGGCACGAACACCACCTCGTCGAGGTCGAAATGGTGGGCCACTTCGCTCGCGGCGACCAGGTGGCCGTGGTGGATGGGATCGAACGTCCCGCCCATCACTCCCACACGGCGCTTCCCCTGCACCATGGGCGCATTCATCATGATTGGGACCTTACGCGCCAGCCGTACACCGCCTCATAGCCACCCCCTTACCAAGGAACCGCGCATCACTCCCGCAGCCGACGTAGCATGCCGGGCATGACGACCACCCCGGATCGCAACCGCATCCAACTACCCGGCATCTCGTCTCGTGCCTACGAACACCCCGCAGACCGGTCCGCTCTGGTCGCTCTGCGTAAGCTGAGTGGGTTCGACACCGTTCTCAAGCAGATGTCCGGCCTCGTAAGCGAGCGGCGGCTCCGCCTCATGTACCTCGCCTCGGCCGTGCGGGTGAGCGAGACCCAGTTCCGCTCCCTGCATGACATGGGGCGCGACGCGGCGTACATCCTGGATCTGCACCGCATCCCCGAGATCTACGTGCAGCAGGACCCCTCCGTCAACGCCAAGGCCATCGGCTTCGACGACCCGTTCATCGTCGTGACGACCGGCCTGCTCAACCTCATGAACGAGGAGGAGCAGCGCTTCGTCATCGGCCACGAGACCTCGCACATCCTGTCGGGCCACGCGGTCTACCGCACCATGCTCGACATCCTCACCACGCTCGCCACGCGCGTGGCCTGGATCCCGCTCGGCTACATCGGCCTGCGCGCGATCGTCGCGGGGCTCGAGGAGTGGTACCGCAAGTCGGAGCTGTCCTCCGACCGCGGCGGCCTGCTCACCGGCCAGAACCCCGACGCCGCCAAGCGCGCGCTGATGAAGCTCGCCGGCGGCGACTACACCCACGAGATGAACATCGAGGCCTTCCTCGCCCAGTACCAGGAGTACGACACCGCGGGCGACCTGCGCGACGGCTTCCTGAAGGTGCTCAACCTGCTCGGCACCACCCACCCGTTCGCCGTGGTGCGCGTGGCCGAACTGGACAAGTGGCAGCGCAGCGGCGAGTACGACCGCATCATCGGCGGCGACTACCCGCGCCGCGAGGACGACGCCGACGCCCGCGTCACCGACGAGATCAAGGCCGCGGCGGAGTCCTACCGCCGCTCCTGGTCGGAGTCCCAGGACCCGTTCATCGGCGTCCTGCGCGACGTCGCCGAGGGCGCCGTCAACGCCGGAGAGCGCATCTTCAACCGCTTCTCCCGCAGGGACAACTGAATCAAAGGGCTTTTCCTCCCTTACGGCGCAGCCACCCTCACGCCACCCGCCGCCGCCGGCGGGCGCCGATCGTGGGGGTCGCTTCTCACGTCGGACGGGGTACCCGCCGTCACGGCGGTCCGTGCACCGTGACAGAGGTACCCCGCCGCATCTCAGAGCAGCAGTTCGATCGCCTTGACCGCGGCCGCGCACAACGCCACGAACCCGCCCAGCACCGCCAGGGCGCGTAGACCTTCCCTGCGCAGGTTCGGCAGCCGGGCGCCGATCCGCTCGATCTCGCGCCCGGTGATCCCGCCGCACAACACCCCGAACACCACGGCCGCGACCGTGACCGGCGCCGCCTGCTGCCACCAGTCGGAGGCGATCTCGCCGCCGCCGGTCACCCAGAGCGCGCCCCCGGCCACGACGGCGACCGGGGCGCCCGGCCACACCACCGCGGTGACGGCCGACCCGGCCAGCGCGAACGGGAACAGCACCGCTCGCAGCAGCACCCGGATCCGCTTGCCGGCCCGGTTCCGTACCATCCAGTGGCTCATCCACAACGTCCTGGTCAGCACCACGAGCGCCGTCGTGATCCCGATCGAGGCGATGGGATAGACCACCGACACCACCACACATGGCACCGCCAGCACCGCGAGTAGCAGCAACGCGGTGTTTCCCGCGGGCAGCGTGGTCGCCTCCCGGCCGCGCGTGCGCCGCGCGCCCTCGCCCGCCTTGGCCCGCACCCGCGGCACGGGCGTCTTGGGGTTGTCACCGGTCTTGGCCCGGGTACGCGGCGGCGCCTCCTCCTTGGACCGCGCCCGCACCAGTTCCTCCTTGGCCCGCCCGCGCGCGAGATCCTCCTTGGAGGTACGGCCCCTGTCCTCCTTCGGCGCCCGGCTCCGGACGGCCTCGTCCTTGACCGCCCGGCTCCGCGCCGGCTCCTCCTTGGCCGCCCGCGCTCGCGCCGCCTCGTCCTTGGCGGTGCGGCCGCGCGGCACCGGTGTGCCGGGATCGTCCTTGCCCCGTCCCCTGGGTACCGGCGTGTTCGGCTCGTCCTTGCCTCTGCCGCGCGGCTGCCGCGTACGCGGTGGCGGGGTCGCGACGTCCTCGCCCACCCGCCCGCGCGCGGACTCCTCCTTCGCCTTCGCCCGCACCCGCCCCCTGGGCGGCGGCACCTCCGGCGTGACCTTGCGCCCGTCCTCCCGCTCCACCGGCGGCGCGTCCGCGGCGGTCGCCCGCGCCAGGCGGGAGAGCCGGTCGGTCAGCAGAGCGGCGGTCGGCCGCTTGGCGGGCTCGCGGTGCAACGCCGCCCGCACCAGCGGCAGCAACTCCACCGGCACGCCCTTGAGGTCGGCCTGCCCGTTCAGCACCGCGTACATCTGCGCCTCGGCCGTCCCCCGCCCGAACGTCGGCCGCCCGGTCGCCGCGAACGCCACCGTCGCCGCCCACGCGTGCACGTCCGCGGGCGACTCGACCTGCTCGTCGGCGAAGATCTCGGGCGCGGTGTAGCCGGGGGTGCCGAGGAAGGTGCCGGTCATGGTCAGCCGGGTCGCGTCGAGCACCTGCGCGATGCCGAAGTCGATGAGCACCGGCCCGCGCTCGCTCATAAGGATGTTGGCCGGCTTGAGATCGCGGTGGATCACCCCGGCCGCGTGCGTGATCGCCAGCGCGGTGGCGATGCCGTGCGCCAGTTCGACCAGGCCGCCGACGTCGAGGGGGCCGCTCCGCCGTACCAGCTCAAGGAGGGTCGCGCCCTCGATGTGCTCCATCACGAGGTACGGCCGCGCGCAGTCGAGATCGGCGTCGAACACCTTGGCCACATAAGGGCTCTCGACCCGGCGAAGCGCACGCACCTCACGTTCCAGGCGAATGCGGGCGGACTCATCCTCGACCAGATCCCGGAGGACCTTGATCGCGACCCGTTCGCCACGGCGGGTACCGGCGAGGTACACCTCGCCCATACCGCCCCTGCCGAGCCGTTCGAGAAGGGTGTACGGCCCGACCTTGCCGAGCTTGCTCACCGTCCCTCCCCGCTCGGCGCACCCATAAGGGGCACAACCCTAGCGGGGTGTGCCCCGATAGCGCCCGAGGCGCGCCGTGATTATCGCTTGGTCTTGTCGCTGAAGCTCTTGTCCCGGAAACTCTCGTCCCGGAAGCTCTGGTCGCGGAAGCTTTCGTCGCTGAAGATGTCGTCGAGCTCAGTCCGTGGCTCCTTCGACAGGTCCCTACGCCCCTTGCGGCGCCAGTTGACGTGCCCGCGGCTCTCCAGCCACAGCAGCAGCCGGTCGGCGCCGAACAGGACGGCACCGGCGAAGACCAGGGCGATCACAATCTCCATGCGCCCCAGTCAAGTCAACGTCACTCTCAGTTGCCACCTTGACACGCTGAGATAACCGTGCCTTCTGACGTGCGCAGATGTCCCTCGCCCGTGTAAATCCACTTAGTTGACGTCAATTCCGGCAGCCCCATCGGGCCACGCGCGTGCAGCTTCTGGGTGGAGATCCCGATCTCGGCGCCGAACCCGAACTCGCCCCCGTCGGTGAACCTGGTCGAGGCGTTGACCGCCACGGCCGCCGAGTCGACGAGCGCCACGAACCGGCGGGCGGCCCGCTGCGACCGGGTGACGATCGCGTCGGTGTGGCCGGAGCCGTACTTCCTGATGTGCGCCACCGCGTCCTCCAGCGAGCCGACGACGGCGGCGGCGATGTCCAGCGAGAGGTACTCGGCGTAGAAGTCCTCCTCGATCGCGGCCACCACGCCGGGATGGGCGGCCACCCGCTCGTCTCCGTGGACGGTCACGCCCTCCTCCGCCAGCCGCGCCAGCGCCTTGGGCAGGAACTCCGCCGCCACGTCGGCGTGGACGAGGAACGTCTCGGCCGCGTTGCAGACCGACGGCCGCTGCGCCTTGGAGTTGACCAGGATGTCGAGCGCCAGGTCCAGATCGGCCTCGGCGTCGACGTACACGTGGCAGTTGCCGACCCCGGTCTCGATCACCGGCACCGTCGACTCCTCGACCACCGAGTTGATCAGGGACGCGCCGCCCCGCGGGATCAGCACGTCGACCAGCCCGCGCGCCCGCATGAGCTCCTTGACCGACTCGCGCGTCTGCCCCGGCACCAGTTGCACCGCGCCCGACGGCACCTCGGTGGCCTCCAGCGCCTCCTGCATGATCCGCACCAGCGCCGTGTTGGAGTCATAAGCGCTCGACGAGCCGCGCAGCAGTACGGCGTTGCCGCTCTTGAGGCAGAGCGCCGCGGCGTCCACGGTCACGTTGGGCCGGCCCTCGTAGATGATGCCGATCACGCCCATCGGAACCCGGACCTGGCGCAGTTCGAGCCCATTGGGCAGCGTGCTGCCGCGCAGCACCTCGCCGACCGGATCGGGCAGGTCGGCCACCTGCCGGACGGCCTCGGCGATGGCCTCCACCCGCTTCACGTCCAGCCGCAGCCGGTCGATCATCGCCTCGGAGGTGCCCTGCCCGCGGGCCCGCTCCACGTCCTTGGCATTGGCCTCGACGATCTGCGCTGCCTGCTCGACAAGCGCGTCGGCGATCGCGCGCAACGCCCGGTCCTTCGGCGCCCGCGGCAGCGGGGCCAGCTCGGCGGCGGCCTCTCGTGCCGCATGGGCCACCTTCAGGAACTCATCGGACATCGCACGCTCCATTCGCTACTGGTGAGCCTCCAGTATGACGATGTCGTCGCGGTGAATCAGCTCGCGTTCATATTCCGGACCGAGCTCGCTGCCCAGCTCCCGCGTCGAACGCCCCAGCAGCCCGGGGATCTCCACAGCGTCGAAGTTCACCAGGCCACGGGCCACCACCCGCCCGCGCGGCCCGCACAGGTCGACCGGATCTCCGGCGGAGAAGTCGCCCTCGACGGAGGTCACACCCGCGGGAAGCAGCGACTTGCGCCGCGTGACGATCGCCTCGACGGCGCCGTCGTCCAGATGCAGCCGCCCGCGACCGGTCGTGGCGTGGGCCAGCCACAGCAGCCGGGTGCCGGGATGCCGTCCGCCCGGGTGAAAGTACGTGCCCACGTCGGCTCCGGCCAGCGCCTGCGCGGCGTGGGCCGCGGCGGTCAGCACGACGGGAATCCCCGCCCCGGTCGCGATCTTGGCGGCCTGGACCTTGGTGATCATCCCGCCGGTCCCGACGGCCGCGCCGTTCCTGCCCAGCTCGACGCCCACCAGATCCTCCGGCCCGCGGATCTCCGCCAGCCGCCGCGAACCCGCCCGGCTCGGCGGCCCGTCATAGAGCGCGTCCACATCGGACAGCAGCACCAGCGCGTCCGCCCTGGTCAGATGGGCCACGAGGGCGGCCAGCCGGTCGTTGTCGCCGAACCGGATCTCGTCGGTGGCCACGGTGTCGTTCTCGTTGACCACCGGCATAATGCCCAGCTCCAGCAGGCGGTTCAGGGTGCGCTGGGCGTTGACGTGGTGAGAGCGCCGCATCATGTCGTCGGCGGTCAGCAGCACCTGCCCCACCCGCAGGCCATAGCGGGCGAACGAGGAGGTATACCGAGCCACCAGCACCCCCTGCCCCACGGACGCGGCGGCCTGCTGCGTGGCGAGATCCCGCGGTCGTACGGCCAGCCCGAGCGGCCCGAGCCCGGCGGCGATGGCCCCCGACGACACCAGCACGATCTGCGCCCCGACCCCACGCCGCGCCGCCAGGACGTCAACGAGCGCGTCGACCCGGTCGACGTCGATGGTGCCTTGGGGGGTGGTCAGCGACGAGGAGCCGACCTTGACGACAACCTTGGACGCGGAACTGATCCGATCTCGCACCCAACGACCCTATCCGAGCCACCCAACTCCCCGCCCGCCAGTATCAGAGCCAGGGCAACAGCCCAGAACACCTGCCCAGCACCCCCAGCAGCACCGCACCACCCCCTCGCCCAGCCACCCGCTCGCCCGGCGCCTGGCCGCCCGCTTGCTTGGTGGCCCGGCCGCTCAGGCCTACCTGGCTTGTCCTGGCCCGGAGCACTCCGACGCTCACCGGGCCACCGGGCCACCAGCCAGCCCACCAGGCGCCGGTCGCTGGTCGCCCCTCGCTGGTCGCTGGTCGCTGGTCGGCGGTCGCTGGTCAAGCATCGCCTGTCCGGCGGGGAAGGCCTTCCGGCCGCGGGACAGGCTCTGCGGGTGGCAGCTCTACTGCCAGCCGGGCAACCGGGCTTGTCGCGCGGGCGACAGCCCCGGTCAGCCGGGCTATCGGGGCTTGTCGCGGTGGGTGCCACGTCCGGCTGCCGGGCGCCGCCCCGGCACCCCGGCCCGCGTCGGCGGGCGGGGGTGGGGGCGGCTTGCCGTAACGGATAGAAATGCTTGCCGTAACGGATAGAAATGGAAGGATCAGGCGAAGCGGGAATCTGACCCACGAGGCCCCTGGCGGGCGGATTCCGCGGAAAGGGTCGGCTGCCAGTCGAAGATGTAGCCGCCTTCCATGGAGCCGATGATCACCTCGGCGCCCGTGACCGCCCCCGCCTTGGCCAGGGCTTCCTCGACGCCGAGCCGCTCCAGGCGGTCGGCCAGGTACCCGACGGCCTCGTCGTTGGTGAAGTCGGTCTGGCGGATCCAGCGTTCCGGCTTCTCGCCGGTGACCTGGAACTGGTTCTCGCTGACCTTACGCACGCTGAACCCGGTCTCGCCGAGCTGCTTGGGCCGGATGACCAGCCGGGTGGGCTCCTCGATCGGCTTCTGGGCGCGGGCCGCGGCGACCCACTCGCCCATCGCGAACGTCAGCTCACGCAGGCCGTCATGCGTGGCCGCCGAGATGACGAAGACGCGCAGGCCCTTGGCTTCGAACTCGGCGCGTACCATCTCGGCCAGTTCGCGCGCGTCCGGCACGTCGGCCTTGTTGAGGACGACCATGCGGGGCCGGTCGTCCAGCTTGCCGTAGGCGACCAGTTCGGCCTCGATGACCTCGTAGTCGGTGATCGGGTCGCGTCCCGGCTCCAAGGTGGCGCAGTCGATGACGTGGACGAGCATGTCGCACCGCTCCACGTGCCGCAAGAACTCGTGCCCGAGCCCCTTGCCCTGCGAGGCCCCCGGAATGAGCCCGGGTACGTCGGCGACGGTGAAGATGGTCTCCCCCGCCGTGACCACGCCGAGGTTGGGGATCAGCGTAGTGAACGGATAGTCCGCGATCTTGGGCCGAGCGGCGGACAACGCCGCGATCAGCGACGACTTCCCCGCACTGGGGAACCCGACAAGCGCCACATCCGCGACACTCTTGAGCTCCAGCATCACGTCCAGCCCGTCACCGGGCTCCCCGAGCAGCGCGAACCCGGGCGCCTTCCGCTTGGTACTGGCCAGAGCCGCGTTCCCAAGCCCGCCGTGCCCGCCCTCGGCGATCACGTACCGGGTCCCGGCCCCCACGAGGTCGACCAGCACCTCGCCGGTGTCGGCGTCCTTGACCACGGTCCCATTGGGCACCGTGAGCACCACGTCGCCGCCGTTCGCCCCGTCCCGGTTGGACCCCTGCCCCTGCTTGCCGTTGTCCGCCTTGCGATGCGGCCGCCGGTGATACTCGAGCAGGGTGGCGGTGTTGGGATCGACCTCAAGGATCACGTCCCCGCCCCGCCCGCCGTTGCCCCCGTCGGGCCCGCCGAGCGGCTTGAACTTCTCCCGGTGGATGGAGGCGCAGCCGTTCCCTCCGTCACCGGCCCTGACATGCAGAACCACCTGGTCCACGAAGTCCGGCATTACCGCCCCTTACTCCCACGTGCTCCCGAACGGAACACAAATCCATCTTCCCAGCTCAATCCCACACCCAGCCCGCCCGGCACCGAGCCCCACCCGCCCCTCAACCCACAAAGGCCAACCGCCCCACCCGGCCCGCCACACCCGACGCCGTGACATCCGACGCCGTGACTCCGGTGCGGTGACATCCGGTGCGGTGGCCTCGGGTCCTGTCACGTCGTACGCCCTGCACCACGACGCCCAGGCCATCGCCCTGTCCAGCGCCGTGAGGCCCCGAGCTTGTCCGGCGCCGCGCGGCGAGAAGCCGTGCGGCGGAACCCGGCGCCGCAGGTACGGCGCTCAGCCGAGCCACGGTACCCGCCCAGCACACCGCCGTTACGGCGGGCACCACGTCCGACGTGAGAAGCGATCCCCACGATCGGCGCGAGCCCACGACGGCGGGTGGCGGGAGGCTGGCTTGCCGTAACCCAAAAGCACCCAAACCCAGAAGCACCCAAACCCAGAAGCACCAAACCCCGGCCAACAGCACCGCAGCCAAAAGCACCAGAAGGCCAACAGCACCAAAGGAACGAAGAGCCCCTGGAACGCCTAAAGGGGCGGGTCAATGGACCCACCCCTTAGGAACGTCAGTCGGCGTTGATTTACTCCGCGACCGGAACGATGCTCACCGCACGACGCCCGCGCTTGCGCCCGAACTGCACGTGCCCCGCAGCCAGCGCGAACAGCGTGTCATCGCCCCCACGCCCGACGTTGTCGCCAGGGTGGAAGTGGGTGCCGCGCTGGCGGACGATGATCTCGCCCGCGTTGACCAGCTGGCCGCCGAACCGCTTGACGCCGAGCCGCTGTGCGTTGGAGTCACGGCCGTTCCGGGTGGACGACGCGCCCTTCTTGTGTGCCATCTCGCAAAACTCCCGTGACTCAGGCCTGGTTGATGCCGGTGATCTTCACCTGGGTGTACCGCTGACGGTGACCCTGGCGCTTCTTGTAACCGGTCTTGTTCTTGTACTTGAGGATGCGGATCTTGGGGCCCTTGGTCTCACCGAGAATCTCGGCGCTCACCAGGAACTTGCCCGCCTCCGTGGTCACATCGCCGTCGTTGACGACGAGCACCGTCGGCAGCGAAACCGAAGAGCCGACCTCGCCGGCGACCTTGTCCACCTCGAGGACGTCACCGACGGAGACCTTCTGCTGCCTGCCGCCGCAACGAACGATCGCGTACACCGCGGAACCCTTCTACTGTCTGCTTGTGGTCACCGATCACATCGGCCACCACCGAATGCTGCGCCCAGCACTCGGAACCTGTCGGGAAAACCGACGATCCGAGAGGCGCGCGAACAGGGCGCGCCGCTGGACGCACCGATTGACTAGGGTACCGGATGAGCGGTGCCCTGGTCGAACCGGACGGATCGACGGACTGTCAACCGAGGAGCGCTCCCTGGCGGGAGCGCCTGGCTACTCGGCCGACTTGGCTCGGCGGGAGCGTCGCCGCCCCCTGCCAGAAGTCTGGTTCGCCTGGTCATCCTCGGATGGGACGTCGTCAAGCGCACCGGTCACAGTATCACGGTTCCCGGCTCCGGAAGCCGCGGAGACCTTGTCCGCGACCGCCTTCTCGACCGCCATCTTGCCCTGCGTGCCCCGCGGCTCCGGCTTGGACTCGACCGGCTCCGTGGAGACGATCAGGCCGCGGCCGTTGCAGCAGTCACACGGCGTCGAGAACGCCTCCAGCAGCCCCTGGCCGACCCGCTTACGCGTCATCTGGACCAGGCCCAGCGAGGTCACCTCGGCCACCTGGTGCTTGGTACGGTCGCGGGCCAGGCACTCCAGCAACCGGCGCAGCACCAGGTCGCGGTTGGACTCCAGCACCATGTCGATGAAGTCGATCACGATGATGCCGCCGATGTCGCGCAGCCGTAGCTGCCGCACGATCTCCTCGGCCGCCTCCAGGTTGTTCCTGGTGACCGTCTCCTCCAGGTTGCCGCCCTGGCCGGTGAACTTGCCGGTGTTGACGTCGACGACGGTCATCGCCTCGGTGCGGTCGATGACCAGGGAGCCGCCGCTGGGCAGCCACACCTTGCGCTCCAGCGCCTTGCCCAGCTGCTCGTCGATCCGGTAGGACTCGAAGACGTCGGTCTCCTCCTCCCACCGGTTCAGGCGGTCGGCCAGGTGCGGGGCGACGTACTTGACGTACTCGTCGACCGTCTCCCACGCCTCCTCGCCCTGGACCACGAGCGAGGTGAAGTCCTCGTTGAAGACGTCGCGCACGACGCGGATCGTCAGGTCGGGCTCGGCCGACAGCAGCTCCGGCGGGCTCGCGGACTTGGCCTTCTTCTGGATGGCCTCCCACTGCGCCGACAACCTGGACACGTCGCGGGCCAGCTCGTCCTCGGAGGCGCCCTCGGCGGCCGTGCGGACGATGACGCCGGCGTTCTCCGGCATGACCTTCTTGAGGATGCTCTTGAGCCGCGTGCGCTCCTTGTCGGGCAGCTTGCGGCTGATGCCGGTCATCGAACCGTCCGGGACGTACACGAGGTAACGGCCGGGAAGGCTGATCTGCGACGTCAGGCGGGCGCCCTTGTGGCCGATCGGGTCCTTGGTGACCTGCACCAGCACCGACTGGCCGGACTTCAGCGCCGCCTCGATGCGCTTGGGCTGGCCCTCCAGCCCGGCGGTGTCGAAGTTGACCTCGCCGGCGTACAGGACGGCGTTGCGGCCCTTGCCGATGTCGACGAAGGCGGCCTCCATCGACGGCAGCACGTTCTGGACCTTGCCCAGGTAGACGTTGCCGACGTAGGACTGGCTGGCCTCGCGGTTGACGTAGTGCTCGACCAGGATGCCGTCTTCCAGCACCGCGATCTGGGTGCGGTCGCCCTGCCGGCGCACCACCATCATCCGGTCGACGGACTCGCGCCTGGCGAGGAACTCGGACTCGGTGATGATCGGCGGACGCCGGCGGCCGAGCTCGCGGCCCTCGCGGCGGCGCTGCTTCTTGGCCTCCAGGCGGGTGGAGCCGCGCACGCTCTGCACGCCGTCGCCGGCGGTGTCGAGCGCGGCGGCCCGGCCGGAGCGCGGCGCGCGGATGCGCACCACGGTGTTCGGCGGGTCGTCGCTGGCCGGCTCGGGCTGCTCGTCGGAGCCGCGGCGACGGCGACGGCGACGGCGGCGGGAGCTGGAGGCCTCCTCTTCCTGGGAGTCGTCCTCGCCCTGCTCCTCGTCGTCGTCCTGCTCGTCGTCGGAGTCGTCGGAGTCGTCACGCTCGCGGGCCTTGCCCCGTCCGCGGCCGCCACGACGGCGGCGACGGCGACGGCCGCCGCTCTCGTCCTCGTTGTCGGCATCGCCGTCGGTGTCGGTGTCGAGCTCCGCGTCGGTGTCGGTGTCGGCGCTCTCCTCGACCACCTCGGCCACGACGGGCTCCGGCTCGGGACGGCGGGGCGCCACCGGCTGCGCCTGACTGGGGTCGGGCGCCTGGAACAGCGGGGCGAAGATCGCCGCCGGCCGTTCGAAGGACGCGCCGCCCTGCTCCATGCGCCGCGCGGTCAGCCCGAACGGGTCGGCCAGCAGGTTGGGCTGGTCCTCGTCGAGGTCCTCGCCGGCGGGCTCGTCGTCGAGCGGCTCGACCTCGGGCAGCTCGTCCAGCACCTCGGCCTCGACGACGGGTGCGGCCTCGGCCACGACCGTCTCGACCGCGGTCTCGACCGGGCTCTCCGGCTCCTCCTCGGCCTTCTTGCGCGTACGCCGCGTCCGCTTGACCGGTGCGGCGGCCTCCTCCTCGACCGCCTCGGCCTCGGCCTTGGCGGCCTTGGCGGTACGCCGTGTCCGCTTGACCGGCGCCTCCTCCGCGGGAGCGCTCCCGAGGGCGGCAGCCGTACTCGCGGGAACATCCTCGACCTCGGGCGGCGGCCCGGCGGCACGGCGCGAAACCCGCTTGGGCTTCTCGTCCGCGACCGGCTCCTCGCCTTCCTCGTCCTTCTTGGTACGGCGGCGCGTCGCCGTCGCCGTGGACCGGGTTCTGGCGGCCCGCTTGGGCTGCTCGACGGCCTCGGCCACGGCCTCCTCGGCCGGGCTGGTCACCTGACCGGCGGGCACCGTCAGCACGGATGGCGCGGCCTCCTCCGGTAGTTCCGGAGGCGGCCCTGCCGGCCGGGCTGCCCGGCGCGGCTTGGTTGTGGGCTGATCTTCAGTTGTCTCCCCGTCGGGGCCGTTGGCCCCGCCGTTGGGCTCGTTCTCGAGCATGCGGGCGCTCTCCCGTCAGCTCCCGGGCGCGTCGCCGCGCCGCGCAGGAGCCCTCGTGTCTCGTTGTCCGCCCCCGCCCCGTATGGGGTGTTGGCGCCAAGTCCTGTCAGCGGATACGCCTGGCGGGCCGCCAGGCGGTTCCTATCCGGCGGCGTGCTCGCCCGCCGGTCCCGCTTCGCCGCCGCGCGTGATGTCGCGGTCAAGGTCGAACGGGTCGGCAGGCCCACCGGACGCGTCCAGCGGCCCCTGCGCCAGCCTGGTTACCTCGGGGGGAACCGGCGGCGCGAAGTCGGCCACAAGGCGCAATCCTGTGAGCACGTCGTCGGGTCGAACGGCAGGAGTCACGTGCCGAACAACCATGCGCAGTATGACACACGACTGTCCGGGCACCTGAGCTGCGGTTCTCTCCGTTCCCTCGGAGATCTCAAGCATCCGCACCGCCTCCCGCGCGTCGAAGCGGCGGGGGCCTTTCTTCGTGAGGCGCTCAACCTCGACGGTGCCGGCGGCGAGGAACTTCTCCACCGCCACGCCGGCCAGCTCGCGATCCGCGCCGGGCAACCGCAGCTCCCACGTGGAGACCTCCAGGCGATCGGCCAGGCCACCGGAGCGCGCTTCGACCACTTCGAGCACGTCGAGACCGGGTGGCAGGGAAGCGTCCAGGTCGGCGCGGATCCGTCCGGGATCACACGGCTCCGTGACACCGATCTCAAGGTATTCGGCCTCGCTGGCGACGCCGGTCGGCGCCGCGCCCGCGTAGGAGATCTTGGGGTGGGGCGAGAAGCCCGCGCTGAAGGCAACCGGGATGCCGGCACGGCGGACCGCCCTCTCGACGGCCCGCGAGATGTCGCGGTGGCTGGTGAAGCGCAGGCGGCCGCGCTTGGCGTAGCGGACGCGAAGCCGCTGCACCGTGGGCGCGGGCGGTGGCCCGTCGGGAACAGGTTTCAGAGCGTTGCGTCCTTCCCGTGTCAGAGTTTCCTCCTCACAGGATAAGCCGCATCGCGCGGAGACTGTACGCGCTGTTCTCTATGCGCGCCGATGTTGGTAGCTCTCCGTTATGGCTTTCGTCCAGAGTTACGGCGAAGCCATCCCCACGCCACCCGCCGACGTGGGCGGGCGCCGATCATGGGGATCGCTTCCCACGTCGGACATACAGCCCGCCGTCACGGCGAAACCTTGACCCAATTCCGTGGCCCGTCCGGCCGCCCGCGCGTGTCGCGTCACACCACGGTGAGCGGCAGAAGCTTCTTCCCGGTCGGCCCGATCTGGATCTCGGTTCCCATCGTCGGGCAGACGCCGCAGTCGTAGCACGGCGTCCAGCGGCAGTCCTCGACCTCGGTCTCGTTGACCGCCTCCTGCCAGTCCTGCCACAGCCACTCGCGGTCGAGCCCGGCGTCGAGGTGGTCCCACGGCAGGACCTCGTTCTCCTCGCGCTCACGGGTGGTGTACCAGCCGACGTCCACGCCCGCCTTGGCCGCGCCGGCCATCCACCGGTCGTAGGAGAAGTGCTCGCTCCACCCGTCGAAGCGCCCGCCGTCCTCCCAGACGGCCCTGATGACGGCGCCGACCCGGCGGTCGCCGCGCGAGAGCAGGCCCTCGACGATGGACGGCTTGCCGTCGTGGTAGCGGAAGCCGATGGCCCGCCCGTACTGGCGGTCGTTTCTGACGACGTCGCGCAGCTCCTTGAGCCGCCGGTCGACGGTCTCGTGGTCGGCCTGGGCGGCCCACTGGAACGGCGTGTGCGGCTTGGGCACGAAGCCGCCGATGGAGACGGTGCAGCGGATGTCGCGCGAGCCGGTGGCCTCGCGACCGGCCTGGATCACCTTCTTGGCCAGGTCGGCGATGCCGAGCACGTCCTCGTCCCGCTCGGTGGGCAGCCCGCACATGAAGTAGAGCTTGACCTGCCGCCAGCCCTGGGAGTAGGCGGTGGTGACGGTGCGGATGAGGTCTTCCTCGCTGACCATCTTGTTGATCACCTTGCGCATGCGCTCGGAACCGCCTTCGGGGGCGAAGGTCAGCCCGGAGCGGCGGCCGTTGCGGGAGAACTCGTTGGCCAGGTCGATGTTGAACGCGTCGACGCGGGTGGAGGGCAGCGACAGCGAGGTGTTGGTGCCCTCGTAGCGGTCGGCCAGGCCCTTGGCGACCGCGCCGATCTCCGAGTGGTCGGCCGACGACAGCGACAGCAGGCCGACCTCGTTGAAGCCGGACTCCTTGATGCCGTTGTCGACCATGGCGCCGATCGTGGTGATCGAGCGCTCGCGGACCGGTCGGGTGATCATGCCGGCCTGGCAGAAGCGGCAGCCGCGCGTGCAGCCGCGGAAGATCTCCACGCTGAACCGCTCGTGAACCGTCTCGGCCAGCGGGACCAGCGGCTTCTTCGGGTAGGGCCACTCGTCGAGGTCCATGACGGTGTGCTTGTGGACACGCCAGGGCACCTCTGGCCGGTTGGGCGCCACGCGCTTGATGCGGCCGTCGGGGTGGTAGTCCACGTCGTAGAACCTGGGCACGTAGACGCCGCCGGACTCGGCCAGGCGCATCAGCAGCTCGTCGCGGCCGCCGGGGCTGCCCTCGTGCTTCCACTCGCGGATGACCTCGCTGATGGCGATGGCGATCTGCTCGCCGTCGCCCAGCACGGCCGCGTCGAGGAAGTCGGCGATCGGCTCGGGGTTGAAGGCGGCGTGCCCGCCGGCCAGCACGATCGGGTCGTCCTCGCCGCGCTCGGCCGCCAGCAGCGGGATGCCGGCCAGATCGAGCGCGGTCAGCATGTTGGTGTAGCCGAGCTCGGTGGAGAAGGAGACGCCGAGCACGTCGAAGGCGCGCACCGGGCGGTGCCCGTCGACGGTGAACTGCGGCACGCCGTGCTCGCGCATCAGCGCCTCCAGGTCGGGCCAGACCGAGTAGGTGCGCTCGGCCAGGGTCTGGGGCAGCTCGTTGAGGATCTCGTAGAGGATCGCCACGCCCTGGTTGGGCAGCCCCACCTCGTAGGCGTCCGGGTACATCAGCGCCCAGCGCACGTCCGCCTCGTCCCAGTCCTTGACCGTCGAGTTGAGCTCACCGCCGACATACTGAATCGGCTTCTGCACTCTGGGCAGCAGCGCTTCCAGGCGTGGGAAAATCGACTCGACAGACATGGGTCCAAGCCTATCCGCGCTCAGACGGTGGCAGGGCCCTGGATGTCGATGTCGTTTCCGCTCATGACGAGGACGCGGTGGTTCTCGTAACAGGTCAGCTCGACGGCGATGACGCCGCTGGCGAGATTGTGCAGGGCGACGACGTGGCTGGCGGGAAGCAGGAAGCGGTCCCCGCACTCGTCGCAGTAGGCCACGAACATACTTCTAATTAAACGCCTGTTCCCTGATCCTTATCGCCTGTAGCAGCCCGATTGCGATGAGATTCGCGAAGGTCGCGGTGCCGCCGTAGGAGACGAAGGGCAGCGGGAGCCCGGTGATGGGCATGATGCCGACGGTCATCCCGATGTTGACGAAGGTCTGGAAGGCCAGCCAGCACACGATCGTGCCGGCGACCAGCGTCCCGAATCGGTCCTCGCACTGCCGGGCGATCTTCAGCCCGCGGATCAGCACCACGCCGAGCAGCGCCACCACGGTCACCGAGCCGAGGAAGCCGAACTCCTCGCCGGCGACGGTGAAGATGAAGTCGGTGTGCTGCTCGGGCACGAAGCGCCCGGTCGTCTGCCCGCCGTCCAGCAGCCCCTTGCCGAACACCTGGCCGGAGCCGATCGCGATGAGCGCCTGCGTGGAGTTGTAGCCGACGCCGCGCGGGTCCACGCTCGGGTCGATGAAGGCGGTGAACCGCGCCACCTGGTACGGCTCCAGCAGATCCAGCATCCACACCGCCACGGCCCCCGCAACCGAGGTGAGCACGAGCAGGATCATCCACCGCTTGCGCACCCCGGCGATCACCAGCCCGCCCACGGCGATCACCGCCAGCACCAGCGTGGTGCCGAGGTCCGGCTGGAGCATGACGAGCCCCATCGAGATCGCCGCCATGACCACCACGAACAGCATGTCCAGCCCGCGTGGCCGATCAGTGCCCTCCGCCGGTTGGGCCAGCAGCATCGACAACATCAGCACCAGCCCGAGCTTGGCGAACTCCGACGGCTGCACCGCGAACCCGCCGCCCAGCATGATCCACGAGTGTGACCCGTTGACCGTGGTGCCGAGCGGCGTGACCACGAGGGCCAGCCCGACGAGCGTCACCAGGTAGACCACGGGCGCGTACGCGCGCAGCAGCCGGTGGTCGATCATCGCCACCGCCCCGCACAGCGCCGCGCCGATGGCCAGGTTCAGCACGTGCTTCTTGACCAGCCCGGTCGAACCCGGCGCCCACGTGCGCGTGGACGACCACACCAGCAGCGTGCCGATCACGCACAACGCCGCGACCGAGACCAGCAGCACCCCGTCGAGCCGCCACACGGTCGACTGCGCGCCCACGGCGCGGGTGGTGAACGAGCGCCGCCTGGCCGGCAGCGTGCGGTCCGTCATCGGGTGACCGTCCCGTCCCGCGCGATCATCGGCAGCTTGGAGACGGGTTTCCCGTCCGGCAGCGCGGCCGGCTGTTTGATCCCGTAGATGCCCTCATAGATCTCCCGTACGGCCGGCGCCGCCGTGGACCCGCCCATCCCGCCCTGCGAGACCATGGCGACCACGACGAACCGCGGCTTCTCGGTGGGCGCGAACGAGGCGAACCAGGAGGTGTCCTCCTTGCCCCACACCTCCGCGGTGCCGGTCTTGCCGCCGATGCGCACCTGGTCCATGGGGAACCCGCTGAAGGCCCCGGCCGCGGTGCCGTCGGAGGCGACCTGGCTGAGCGCGTTCTTGATGTAGGCGCGTTCCTTCTCGCTGATCGGCAGCTTGCCGGTGACCGGCGGGTCGATGCGCTGGACCAGCGTGCCGTCCGGCCGTACCCTCGCCCAGGCCACGCGCGGACTGCGCAGCTTGCCGTCGCTGACCAGCGCGGCGTAGGCGGCGGCGAGCTGCAGCGGCGTGACCAGCACGTCGCCCTGCCCGATGGAGAAGTTGGCGGCGTCACCGGGACGCAGCAGGTAGCCCTCGACGCAGTTCTCGTAGGCCAGGCGCTTGAGGAAGGCGGCCCGTGAGGCGCTCTTCACCTCGGGGTAGCCGGTGCGCGAGCGCTTGCAGTTGTCGGCGCTGGTCTGGCCCCAGAGGTCCTTCTTCCAGTCGCGGTCCGGGATGCGCCCGGCCGACTCGCCCGGCAGGTCGATCCCGGTGGGCCTGCCGAAGCCGAAGGCCCTGGCGGTGTTCTCGAAGGGCTGGCGGGGCGGCTTCTTCGGGTGCAGCCCGCCATCCTTGATCCACTGCTCGTAGGAGGACTTGTAGAAGATCGTGTCGCAGGACTTGACCAGCGCCGTGTGCAGGGTGAGCGTGCCCAGCCCGATGCCGCGGAAGTTGTTGAACGGCCGGTCGCCCACCATGTACGACCCCGGGCAGCCGTAGATCCCGTTCAGCGGGTAGCCGGAGCGCAGCATGGCCGCCACCGAGGAGACCTTGAACGTCGAGCCGGGCGCGAACGTCCCCTTGATCGCCCGCGACACCAGCGGCCGCCCCGCCTTGTCCGACAGCAGGTCCTGGTACTCCTTCTCGGAGATCCCGCCTGTCCAGATCGCCGGGTTGTAGCCGGGCGCGCTGGCCAGCGCCACCACCCGCCCGGTACGCGCGTCGAGCACCACCCCGGCCGCGCCGTCCGCCTTGGGCGCCCGCTTCATGGCCCCGTCGAGCGCCTTCTCCACGATGGCCTGCACGCGCCCGTCGATACTGGTGATCAACGTGTCCCCGGAGACCGGCGCCACCTGCTGCTCCACCCCGATGACCTTGCCGAGCCTGTCCACCTGGACCCGGCGCAGCCCCGGCTTGCCCCGCAACGCCTCGTCATAGACGGACTCCAGCCCGTCCCGCCCCACCAGGTCGACACCCGAGAAGGACGCCTTGAGCCCGTCGCGCTTCTCCAGCTCCTCCTGCGTGACCGGCTGCAGGTACCCGACCAGCTGCGCCGCCGCCTTGCCGTGCGGATACTCCCTGACCGCCTGCACCTCCGCGGTCACCCCCGGGAACTCCTCCTGCCGCTCCAGAATCTGCAGCGCCTCACGCGTGCTGACCGTCTCGTCGATCGGAATCGGCTGGTACGGCGAGCCCGGCCAGCACGGCCTGGTCACCCCCGGCCCGCACGACCGGATCCGCTTCTCCAGCAGCTTGACCGGCCGGCCCAGCACGGCGGCGAGCTTCTCCAGCACCTCCTGGCCGCCGCGCGGCATGCGCGTGAGCGAGGTCCGGTCCACGGAGACGACCAGCGCGGTGCGGTTACGCACCAGCGGCCGGCCCGCGGCGTCCAGAATCTGCCCCCGCACCGACGGCACCACCACGCCGCGTGTCCTGGTCTCGGCCGCCGCCGAGACGTACTCGATCCCGCGTACCACCTGGACCTGCCACAGGCGCACGGCCAGCACCGCGATCAGCGTGACGACCAGCACGTTCAGCACGACCAGCCGGGTTCTCATCCTGCTCATACCGCATACCTCGGCTGCTTCCCCCGGGTCACCGCCCAGATCACCACCGGCGCCGCGACCAGCGTGTAGACCACCGTGACCGGCGCCTTGACGGCCACCGCCGCCAGTGTCACCCCCTGCTCGCCGACCAGCCCGCCGACGACCGCGGCCAGCAGCGGCGCCGCCAGGATGCAGGCCACCACCGTCGGCACCACGCCGCCCAGCCCGCGCCCCGCCAGGAACCCGACGACCGTGAGCACGAAGGCGTACTCCCCCGCCACGTGCGCCGTCGGCGGCACCACGTCCACCAGCAGCCCCGAGCAGAACCCGATCGCCGCCCCCATCGCGGGCCCGCGCATCATGGCCACCCCGACGACCGCGAGCAGCACCAGGTCCGGCATCCCGCCGCCGGGCAGCGGCAGCCGGTTGACCACGATGAGCTGCAGCAGCACCGCCACCACGACGACCAGGCCCGCGATCATCGCGCGCTCGCCCTCGCCGGCAGCACCGCGTCGCGCGGGTCCCGCTTGGGCGCCTGGACCACCACCCCGACCACGTCCAGCGCGGTCAGATCGGCATACGGACGCGCGTACGCGATGCGGGTCAGCTCACCCGGCGTCGCCTCGACCCGCTCGATCACCCCGACGGGCACCCCCGGCACGTATGGCATGCCGCGCTGCGACCCGAAGCTGACCAGCCGGGCGCCCCGGTTGATCGGCGCGGTCGAGTCGAGCAGCCGGAACCGCACCAGCCGCCCGTTCTCCCCCACGCCGTGCACGACGCCGATCTCGTTGCCGCCCTCCACCCGCGCGCCGGTGGCAGAGGCGGGATCGCTGAGCAGCACCACCGTGGAGGTGGTCGCCGCCGCCCTGATCACCCGGCCGACCAGCCCGTCGGCGTTGAGCACGGTCATCTCGGCGCGTACGCCGTCGTCGGTGCCCGCGTCGATCTCGACGGCCTCCTCGAAGCCCGGCTGCCCGCGCCTGGCCACGACGTTGGCCGTCACCACCTTGTAGCCGCCCGTCCCCGCCAGCCCCAGCAACCGCCGCAGCTCCGCCGAGCGCGAGGCGTCGAGCCGCCCGGCCGCGATCTGGGCGCGCAGGCGCGCGTTGTCCGCCTCAAGACGCTCGATGTCCTCCTGGGCGCCGGGGGCGTTGGCCAGCGCCTGAATGAGGCCGGTCACCGGGCTGGCCAGCGTGGTGGCGGCCTCCTCGGCGGTGCCGAAGGCCCAGGATCCCGCCGACCTGAGCGCCGTGAACGGCGAGCCGTCACCGGTGCGGTGGTCGACCGTCACGAGCACGAGCGCCGCCGTCAGCAGCAGTCCTAGGATGAGCCGGGCGCGGCGCGTGTCCTTCATCAGTGCCGCGACTCCGGAACGAGCACCTGCTGGAGCGCCTCGAACTCCTCGACGCACTTGCCGGAGCCGAGCGCGACCGAGTCGAGCGCGTTCTCCACCAGATGGACGGGCATGCCGGTCTCGGCCTTGATCCGCTCGTCCATCCCCTTGAGCAGGGCCCCGCCGCCGGTGAGAGCGATGCCGCGATCCATGAGATCGCCGGACAACTCCGGCGGGCACTTGTCGAGCGTCGTCTTCACCGCGTCGACGATGGCGTTGACCGGCTCCTCGGTGGCCTTCCTGATCTCCTCGGCGGACACCACGATCGTCTTCGGCAACCCGCTGACCAGATCGCGCCCCCGGATCTCCGCATGGCACTCGTCGGAGGTCGGGCACGCCGACCCGATCGCCATCTTGATCTCCTCGGCGGTGCGCTCACCGAGCATCAGCGAGAACTCCTTCTTGGCGAAGGTGATCACCGCCTGGTCGAGCTCGTCACCGCCCACCCTGATCGACTGGCTGGTCACGACGCCGCCCATCGAGATGATGGCCACCTCGGTCGTGCCGCCGCCGATGTCGACGACCATGTTCCCGGTCGGCTCGTGAACCGGCAGCCCGGCGCCGATCGCGGCCGCCATGGGCTCCTCGACGATATAGACCTTCCTGGCCCCCGCCTGGTAGCCCGCCTCCTTCACCGCCCGCTGCTCAACACCGGTGATGCCGCTGGGCACCGCGATGATGATGCGCGGCTTGGCGAAGTGGCGGCGCTTGTGGACGCGCTGGATGAAGTAGCGCAACATGCGCTCGGTGACGTCGAAGTCGGCGATCACGCCGTCCTTGAGCGGGCGCACGGCGACGATGTTGCCGGGCGTCCGCCCGATCATGCGCTTGGCCTCGATGCCCACCGCGACGATCTTGCCGGTCGTCGTGTTGATGGCCACGACGGACGGCTCGTTGAGCACGATGCCCCGGCCGCGCACGTAGACCAACGTGTTGGCGGTGCCGAGGTCGACCGCCATGTCGCGGCCGAGAAAGGCGAGCTTGCTGCCCATGGGGAACGGAGCCTTCCGTAACGTCCTTCACTGATGACTACGGATCGCATTCGAATCGTAACGTGACGTACCCACCGGTGAGCGCAATGAGCACCACCGTCCCAGAAAAATCTTGCGTACCTCCGGTATCGCCCTCTTTACCCCATCAGCCCTCGATAGCCCCCACCCCAAGACCGATATAGCCAGCCATCACCCGCTTTTGACACCCACTCCCAACCACCAACTCCACACACCCCCAACCCAAGCCAAAACCCCAGAACACCCCATCCACCCAACCCACCCACCCAGCACCCACCCCGGACACACCCCACGCATCCCGCTCCAGACACACTCCACACCCCACACCCCACGCACCCCACACCCCACGCACCCCACACCCCACGCACCCCACACCCCACGCACCCCCCAGGCACACTCCACACCCCACACACCCCGCCCAGACGCCACCGCCCACACCTCCTCCGCACCTCCTTGGGACCACCTCACCCAGCCCTGCCCACCCCACGGCCCCAGGAGCGCTTTCAGGCGCCGCGCGGCGGGACGTGGTGCGGTGGAGCCCGGCGCCCCTCCACGGTGCTCAGCCAGGCCACGGCGTCCGGCCAGACGTGCTTTGTAGCGGCGAGCACCCCGTCCGACTGCCGGCCGCTCGGAAGAGGCCGCCGGCCCACGACGGCGGTCGGCGGTATGGGGGCTTGCCGTAACCCAGAAACACCCCGAACACCCGGAGCACCCCGAGCCCCCCAGCGCCCCCAACGCCGGAAAGACGAAAGCGCCCACACAGACGGAGCTGTGCGGGCGCGAAACGGGCAGAGTGCCCGAGCCGGGACCTGAAGAGGCGCCGGGTGGGAGGCTAGAAGCGGTCCGGGAAGAAGATCTTGATCTCCCGGGCGGCCGACTCCGGCGAGTCGGACCCGTGGACGACGTTCTCGCCGATCTCCAGCGCGTGGTCGCCGCGGATCGTGCCGGGAGCGGACTTGACCGGGTCGGTCAGCCCCGCCAGCGCCCGGAACGCCTCGACCGCACGCGGCCCCTCCAGCACCAGCGCCACGAGCGGCGCCGAGGTGATGAACTCCACCAGCTCGCCGAAGAACGGCCGCTCGGAGTGCTCGGCGTAGTGGGCCTTGGCGGTGTCGACGTCGAGCGTGCGCAGGTCCATGGCGACGACCTTGAGGCCCTTGCGCTCCACGCGGGCGATCACGTCACCGATGAGGCCACGCTTCACCCCGTCAGGCTTGATCAGGACAAGAGTGCGCTCGGACACGTGAGGTTCTCCTTTGAACGGATTCTTTGGGGGCGAGCATCAGCTTTCGCTCCGCGAGTCCGCATCACGAGACGGTCTCCGTCCTCGCGTAGCGGCGACGCGGCACAGCTTACCGTCCCGCGACGGTTCCCCTGCTCTCGCGGCGCTCAGGGCCGCTCATTGTCCTCGGGCGACTGCGCGGGCGGCGGCACCGCGGGCGACGGCCCGTCGCGCTCACCGGCCACCCGGGCGGGATCAGCCGTCTCCGGCGAGTCACCGTTGACCGGCGTGGGCAGCACGACTCGAGGGATCTCCCCGGTGGGCCGATCCCCCTCATCCAGCTCCGCCGCATCCGGCACACCCTCGACCACGCCAGCAGGCGCAGCCTCAACGACGCCCGCGCCATCCCGCTCCACCTCAGCATCCGAGCCGTCCCGCTCCACCTGAGCAGCACCCGAGCCGTCCCGCTCTTCCTCAGCAGCACCCGAGCCGTCCCGCTCTTCCTCAGCAGCGCCCGCGTCACCCCGCTCCGCCCCAGCAGCGCTCGTCTCATCCGAACCCGTCTCGGCGGCATCAATCTCACTTCGAGCGTCCGCCACCACGAAGGCCTCAATGCCCGGCTGCTCCTCCACACCTGACACCTCGTCACGAGGCTCACCGCCAGAAGCCTCCGCCCCATCCGGTACGGCACCGCCCACCGCGGACCCGTCACCATCCTCACCGGCCCCGCCCGACCGCCGAGCCAGCAACGCGCCCAGCACGATCACCGCCACCGTCAGGAACCCGCCGATCAGCGCCCACGTGTGCAACGCCTCGACGAACGCGTCCACGATCCCCTGGGCCGACCGCTGCCCGCGCAGCATCATGACCTGGACCCCGGTCCCGAGCAGGTACCCGGACAGCACCCCCGGAAAGCACAACGCCAGCCCGAACAGCGCCACGCCCACACTCGTCTGCCGAAGCGCCGCGGTCAGCGCCACCGCGGCCCCGACGGCCATGAGGGTGAACGGCACCACCAGCACCGTCCCCTCCGCCGCCGGCACCATGAGCCGCACCATGGCCAGCCCCAGCACGACCAGCAGCAACCCGGCGGGCGCCAGCCACCGCAGAGCGGACCCGCCGAACAACGCCACTCCGGCCCCGGCCGCGACCGCCAGCACCGCGGCCACCACGAACGGCAGCCACAACCCCTTCAGCCCAGGCCCGCCCAGCCCGCCCATCTCCACATATGTCACCTGCGCCACGGTCGGCAGCAGCACGACCCCGATCGCGACGAACGTGTAGGCCAGCGTCCGGCTCTCACTGGTCCCGATCGTGGCCAGGGCCAGCAGCGCCGCGATGGACAACACGGCCACCAGCACCACCAGCCCGGCCTTCCAGTCCTGGCTGGCCGTACTGATGGCGAGAACCGCGATGCCCGCGGCGGGAACGGCCGCCAGCAGCAACCGGCTGCGTTCCCTGGCCCGGGGCGTCGGCGACGCGCTCTCACCCTGCAGCAACCAGACCAGCAGGTACGCCGCCGCGAGGCCCAGCGCGATCCCGGTCAGCAGCGGGTACGGCTGGAGCGTGACCTGCCAACGGTCGACCTGGTGAAGCGGCCACAGCGCGAGCGCCTGGGCGGTCAGGAGGCTGACGGCCAGCATGCCGGCCCACACCGCGCGTACCACCGGCGGACGTCCCCATGCGGCCACCAGCGTGGCGGGGATCAGCACGCCCGCGCCGACACCGTGGAGCACGCGCAGCACGCCCACCATGAACGAGGTGCCCGCGTAGCCGCCGGCCGCGTCGGCCGCGGCCAGCAGGGCGAGCCCGGCGACAAGCACGTAGGTGACCGGCATGCGGCGCAGCGCCACGGCGGCCAGCGGGACGGTCAGCATCATCGCCGGAAGGGCGAGCCCGTGCGCGCGCATCAGCCCGACCCGGTCGATCTCCGCCGGCAGCAGATCGGCGACGACGGAGACGGTGTTGGGGATCGCGATGATCGCCAGCGGCAGGGCCGCCACGATGAGCAGCCCGAGCACGAGGTCGAGCAGCCACGGGAACTTCGCGCCTGCGGTGGGCCCGGCGGCAGCCGCGTTCGGGGACCGCTGGATTGGGGGGACGGCCATGTAGGCCGACTTTAGCGGGAAGTCACGCCCTCGACACGGCGAGCGACGAATATCGCGGTGATCCACAGAGCCGCGAAGATCGCGCCGAGGAAGAACATCATGGACACAAGGAACCCCGTGGCGATCGCCAAGACCTGCACCAGGCTGCCGACCACGTACCCGACAGGCCGCTTGAGCAGCCCGATCGCCACGATGCACAGCACCCCCAGCCCAAGCCCCGCCACCATGGCCAGCGCCGGCGTGACACCACTCACCGTAATCGCCACGGGCGTAATCAGCCCGGCCATGATCGCTTCCATCCCGAGCACACTGGCACCCAGCCTGCGCATGCCCGGCGTGACGACGAAACTCACCTCACACCCCTCTCACCGGCACAACCGCCCCACCACAGGGTACGGCTCGCGCCGCCGGTCAACCCGGCGGCAGCCGTACCGGAACAGGCGGGGCAGGTCACTGGCCGTCCACCTTCAGCAGGTACCGCGCGTCACCGGCCGTGATCACCGAACCCGTGATCAGCACGCCGGTCCCGCTGAACTCGCCCTCCGCGTCCGCGATCCCGATGCCGCGGTCGATGGCCTCGTCGAGACGGTCCACCACATGCACCCGATCGGCACCGAAGTATTCCTCGGCCAGCGCCCCCAGCTCCTCCGGCGGCATGGAGCGCGGCGAGGAGTTGCGGGTCACGATGATCTCCTCCAGCACGGGCTCCAGGAGGTCGAGGATCGTGGCGACGTCCTTGTCCCGCATGACCGCGACGACCCCGATCACCTTGGCGAAGTCGAACGCCTCGTGCAGCCCGTCGAGCGTGGCCTGCATGCCGCCAGGATTGTGCGCCGCGTCGATGACGACCGTCGGATCCCGGCGCACCACTTCGAGCCGTCCGGGGGATGTCACCTGGGCGAACGCCTGCCGTACCAGCTCGATGCCGAGCGGATCGTCCCCCGCCGTCAGCGCCTCGACGGCCGCCAGCGCGGTGACGGCGTTGCCGGCCTGATGAGCCCCGTACAGCGGAAGATACACATCCTCGTACACCCCCTTGAGCCCGCGCAGGGTGAGCAGCTGCCCGCCCATGGCGATCTCCCGGTTGAGCACCCCGAACTCGAGCCCCTCCCGCGCGACGACCGCCCCGACGTCGGCGGCCCGCCGCATCAACACCTCGGCGGCCTCAAGCTCCTGCTGCGCGAGCACGGTGGTGGAGCCGGCCTTGATGATGCCCGCCTTCTCCCCCGCGATGGACGCGACATCCGGCCCCAGCCGCTCGGTATGGTCCAGCGAGATGGGCGTGATGATGTTCACCTGCCCGTCGGCGACGTTGGTGGCATCCCACGTGCCACCCATCCCCGTCTCGACGACTGCCACGTCCACCGGAGTATCCGCGAACGCCGCGAACGCCATCGCCGTCAGCAACTCAAAGAACTGGATCCGCCGCCCCGTGGTGTCATTCAACTCCACATAAGGCGCGATCTCCTCATACACCTCAGCGAACCGCTCCTCACTCAACGGCTCGCCATCCACGCAGATCCGCTCACGCATCGACACCAGGTGCGGACTCGTGAACCTCCCCACCCGAAGGTTCCGCTCCCGCAGCAGCGCCTCAACCATCCTCGCCGTACTGGTCTTACCGTTGGTGCCGGCAATATGCACGACAGGGTACGCCCGCTGGGGCGAGCCGAGCAGATCCAAGAGAGCCGCGATCCGGTCCAGGGTCGGCTCGAACTTCCACTCGACGCCCCGCTCCAAGATCGCACGTTCAACCGCACGATAGTCCACCCCCCAACCCTACTGACCACCCCCACCCCCCAGACCACTGACCAGCCAACCACCCCCGACACCCCCGGCCCTTAGGCAAGCGGCGGAGCACAGACCCGGGGTGTGTATCAGAGACAAGCGGCGAGACCGACCCGGTCGCCGTACGCGTTGCGCCGGACACGTCCGCGGGGGTTCTCGCCGTCGCGGCGCTGGACAAGCGTGGGGAGGGGCGACATGCGGGGGTGGGCGGCGTGGGTGGGACGCGAGGTGGGTGGGTGGTTGGGTGGGCGTGCGGTGAGCCCTCGCCGGGGCGGGGTGGGTGAGCCCCGGCAGCCAGGGGGCGTGTGGTGGAGGCGCACACGTGAGAGGGGGCTGGCCCGCACGGGTAGACCCGCAACGCAACGCAAAAAGGGGCTATCCCACGACGGTGGGACGGCCCCTCGGAACGCGAAGAAGGGGCCCGACCGGATTGGTTGGGCCCCTTCTTGTGCAGTTTTGTGCGGCGGTGACCTACTCTCCCACACCCTCCCGAGTGCAGTACCATCGGCGCTGGGAAGCTTAACTTCCGGGTTC
>NZ_JBITIO010000035.1:0-35293 GCF_044459065.1 Nonomuraea sp. NPDC050394
TCGCACTTGAAGGATCACGCGATGGCCGTTCTCATTTCACGGCTGCCACGCTTGTGACTAGGTCAAACTCATACACCACTCCCGCGGACGCAACCGTCGATATGGCCGTGTCTCAGTTCCCCGACCCAGTGTCCCGCTTGGGCAGCGGCGGTCAGTCGCCGGTGGCGATGACACCGGCCTTTTCGATCATCAGGACGGCGCTGCGGACCGGGACGACGGGCCGGTGCGGCATTCCCGCTGGAACGGTGAACGCCTGTCGTGGGCGGAGTTCGACGGTGTCGGCGTGCTCCAGTTCGATGCGGAACAGCCCGTCCAGGACGAAGAAGAACTCATCCTGCTCTTCGTGCTTGTGCCAGTGAAACTCGCCCTGCATGACTCCCAGCCGCACCCATACCTCTCCCACCTGGATGAGGGTCTGGTTGTACCAGGGGTCGTCCGTTTGGTCGATCAACGCCTGGACGTCCATGGTCTGCAGGGTGGTGAACAGGGGCTGATAGTGAATGGCGTAGTCGGCCTGCGACATGCTGTCCTCCTGACGGACGGCGGACGAAGTGGCGTCGTCTGGGTCAAGGTGCGGTGGTGATGGCGGCGAGCCGAGGGGCGGCCAGGCGCTGGTAGTCGTCGCTGACCAGGGCGATCGAGCGGTCCAGCCGGGCGGCGTTGAAGAACAGCTCCGGTGCTCGCAGCAGCGCCGGATCGGCGATCACCTCCAGGCTGGGGTGGTAGCTGAAGGGCAGCACGGTGCCGCTGACGCTGCCGGCCAGTTCCTCGGCCTTGCCGCGCTCGGCGAAAGCCACATAGCTGCCTTCCAGCAGGGTTTTGACCGCTTGCAGATCCAGCCGGGCATCTCCGGGCACCACGGCCAGCACGTATCTGGTCTGCTTCTTGCCGATCTTGACCATCACGATCAGGCACTTGGCGGCCTGCGCGACGTCGTGTCCGCGTAGAGCGCTGACCATCTCGGTGCGGCCCTCGGGCGGGTGGTCGATCAGGCGATAGCGCGCTCCGGACGCTTCCAGATCGGCGATCAACCGCTCGTAAAGTCCTGCGTCCGGGCCCTCGGGCTCGGCGATGCCGCCGCTCGACTCACCACTCACCACTCAACAACTCCTTCGCCGCACCGATGCGGTCCTCGTCGCGCTGGTAGAACACCCACTGTTTGATCTTCTTGCCGCGCACCAGCCCCGCCTGCGCGAGCACCTTCAGATGCTCACCACAGGTCGGCTGGCTCACCCCCAGCTTCTGCGCGATGAACAGCGAGCACACCCCGTCGCGCACCAGATCGCCGTCACGCTGCGGCGGAAAATGACGTTCGGGGTCGCGCAGCCACTCCAGGATCAGCAAACGTTTGTCGCTGGCCAGCGCCTTCACGAGATCCACATCCAACACAAAGGCATTATGGCAATTAGCTAAGTACCTGTCTAGCGGCATGACCGTGCCTGTAAGTGCCACGGGGCTTGATCTGGGGTTTTGCTGTGTGCGATGGCTCTGCGGCTGTTGTTCTTGATCGTTTTACGGGGTATTCGGGCGCATCGCTGGCCGGATCGCCGGTCTGGGCCGGAAGGTGCCCCCGGCCACCGTGTGGGCGATCTTGACGAGGGCGGGCTTTGATCCAGCGCCCTGGCGCGGCGGTCCGACCGGGGGCTCAGTTTTCAAGGCTCAGGCGTCCTTCTTCACCGTGAGACGGTCATGCTTGCGCGTGGTCACGCGGTTGCTCGCCACCGCCGTGTGAGGTGGGCGAGGCCGCGTCACCGACTCCCGACCACGACAACACCGTCGAGGCGGCGGCGCTGCCGACGCCGCGGGTAGTGCGCGCGCAGACGGTGGCATTGCTCGCCCCAGCGCAGCGGCCGCTGCGGGATGCGGTGGCGGCGCTGCGCTCTCCCGGCGCAGACCCGGCCCGCGGCGTTCACTCCAGCACAAGCGATCTGGAGTCCCCTTCAGGTCAGCACCGGCGGCCCGGGCTTCGAGCCTCTGGACAGACCGCGACCGCCATCAACGACTCAGAACACCAGGCGGGCAGAGCGCGGGGCGCAGGCCATAGACGAAGCCGGGGTCGATCTGGTTCGCGAGGTCCTCGCCGACCGCCCGGTTGGCCCACACCTGGGCGTTGCGCAGATGCAGTTCGGTGGCCTGCTCCCCATATCGGCGCCAGTTCTTCTTCCGCCCGTCCACATGGAGGAGCATCAGCGTGAGCGCCGCGACGTTGGCCGCCTCCAGATCAGGGGCGGCCAGCGGCCCGCCGCGCTCCATGGCGCGCACGGCGGCCGAGTGCTCGAAGCAGGTCAGCAGGTCCTCGCCGACCTCCGCGCGCAGGAAGTCCACGTCGTCGCCGTCGTGAATCTTGTTGCCGATGACCACGACCGGCACCCCGAACTCCGCGGCATGGTCACGGTACTGCCGATACACGCTCACGCCCTGCCGGGTCGGCTCGGCGACGAGGAACGTCGCGTCGAAGCGCGTGAACAGCCCGGAGGCGAACGAGTCGGCTCCCGCGGTCATGTCCACGACCACGTACTCCTCGTGCGCGTCGACCAAGTGGTTGAGGTAGAGCTCCACGGCGCCGACCTTGGAGTGGTAGCAGGCCACCCCAAGATCCTCTTCCGCGAAGAAGCCCGTGGCCATGAGGTACGGCCCGCCGGGGCAGCGTATGGCGTACGTGGAATGGATGGGGTCGGTGAGGGAGTCGAGCGTGAGCAGCCGGGAACCACGGCCGGGCGGGGTGGTCTTCACCATCGACCCGGCCGAGGTCACGCGCGGATTGTCGCCTCGGAACCAGTCCTTGAGCTCGGCGAGATGGGCTCCCAGCGGCTCCGGCGCCGTCTCCGCGCCCAGAGCGTGTCCCAGGTGCTGGTTGATGTCGGCGTCGATCGCCACAACCGTCCGGCCCAGCGCGGCCACGTTGCGGGTGAACAACGCCGACAGCGTCGTCTTCCCGCTTCCTCCCTTGCCGACGAACGCCACTCTCATACGGCCGTGCCCCGATCTGGTCAGCTGAAGATCGCTACGTGGCCAGGATCCCAGGACACAACTCCGTGATCCACCCTCCATCCCGTCATCACCTGATGCTATGGGCCCGCTCATACGCCGCGGCGTCGTTCCATGCCGCCAGGGGGCCGGCGCCGCCCCTGAAGCCCGGGCACGCCGGCTTGGTCCATGGAGGTGCGCACCACGTCTTGGCTGGAACGCGGCGAACAGACCCCGCACCGATGAAGCCGTGGCCGGCCGGGAGCTACGTCTACGTCGCCGCTGACGGGCATGACCCTCAACGTTTGGCGGCCGGGCATCCCGGCCGAGTCTTGGCGAGAACGACAATTCTAGGATTGATAATCATTTTCCTTCGTGTTGTGATACTCACCTAAGATCGGACCCCGCAAGCATCACTCACGTCGATCCATGGGTGCCCCCAGCATGCGAACCCCTCGTGCCGCCGCGGTCAGGCCGTCGCCTCCGGTGGTGTGGCCATGCGCCCGCCTCCCGGTCGTGCCGGCCACCAGCCGGGCCGTGCGTCGCCGGCGTCAGGAGGGTTGCGCATGAGGCGGGCCAGCCACACCAGCACGACCCAGCCGACGATCACGATCACGTGGTGGACCTCGCGCATCGGCTCGGCCTCGGCGCCGTACAGGTCCCAGACCGCGGTCCCGGTGAGGATCACCGCACCCACGGTGGCCAGGGGCAGCACCCCCCATACCGCGTGCGGACGCAGCGCGGCCGTGAGGAAGCCGACGCCGATCGCCAGGTTGAACGCGCCGATCTCCCGGATGTCATGGGTCATGCCTTTGTGGGGCAGGAGTCCGGGCTCGACCACCATGGCGTACCCGATGGCGGCCTGGCAGGTCGCGATGACGACCAGAAGCGCCCGCGCCAGCCGTAACGGCCAGGTGGGCGGCGCGGGACGCGCGGCCAGGCCGCGCATGACGCGGTCGGCGAGGTCGGGTGGCGGCGCCGCCAGCATGGCGCGCAGGTCACGGCTGAGCGCACCGGCCCGGCTCAGCCAGTCGCCGCAGTCGTGGCAGGCGTCGAGGTGGGCGCGCAGCTCATGGATGCCGACCTCCGGCTCCTCGTTGTCGATCAACACGGAAAACGCCTCGCGGGCCTGCGCACATCGCATACCGATTCGCCTCTCTCGTGCAGGTAGTCGCCGCTGGGCCCCTCCAGGTTCCGCGGCGGCCGCCTGTTCATCCATCATTACCACCGCAAAAGGTGAACCCATGGACGAACTAACCCGCCTCGCCCTCGCGGCCAGGCACGGCGACAACGAGACGTTACGGGAGTTCGTCGCCGCCGCCTCGCCCGAGGTCTGGCGACTGTGCGCGGCGCTGGCCGACGTGGACAGCGCCGACGACCTCACGCAGGAGACCTTCGCCCGCGTCTGCGTGGCGCTGAAGCGCTACCGCGGTGAGGCGAGTGCCAGAACCTGGCTGCTGTCCATCGCCCGGAGGGTCGTGGCCGACGCGATCAGGAAGCGCACCCGCACCCGGCGCATGGAGGCGGCGGTCCTGGCGCTTTCCGGCCGGGCCGAGCCGGTGGCGAGCATGGCGGGCGAGATCGAGCTCCACCTGCTGATCGCGGCCCTGCCCACCGCGCGCCGGGAGGCGTTCGTCCTGACCCAGGTGGCGGGGCTGTCGTACGAGGAGGCCGCACAGGTGTGCGGGTGCCCGGTCGGGACCATCCGGTCACGCGTGGCCAGGGCGCGCGAGACCCTTCTGGAATGGCTGTCGGATCGAACCGTCCGGAACTCCGCGCACGTCGGCGACGACCATCTTGGGTAAAGGGGGACAAGGCACCGAGCACCGGGGATGGAACCATGAGAGCGTCGCACACTCACGCACAGGCGCTCTAGAACGACGTGGGAATCCGGATCCTGACCTATGACAGGCAGACGCTCGTGCTCGCGGGCGTGCGCGCGTTCCTCTCGCGCGAGCCGGACATCCAGATCGTGGGTGAGACCCGCGACGGCGCCGACGCGATCAGGCGTACCAGGAAAGCCCAGCCCGACGTCGTTCTGCTCGGGGTCTGCGACGAGGCGGCCGATCTGGCCGGGCTGGTCCACCGGCTCACGGCCTTCGGGGTGGATTCGCCGCCGCACGTGCTGCTGATGGCCGCGCCGGAGCATGAGAGCAGGCTCCTCGACGTCCTGCGGGCGGGCGCGAGGGGCGTGGTGAGCAAGGACTCCAGCGCCGCCGAACTGGGCCGGGCGGTACGCGCGGTGGCCGCGGGCCAGGCCTGCCTGACGCCGTCGATGACCAGACGCCTGCTCGATTGGGCGATGACCGCAGGACCGGGCAACGCTCAGGTGCCGGCCGAGGTCGGCCGGCTCACCGGGCGCGAGCGCGAGGTGCTGGCCATGCTGGCAAGAGGGCTGTCCGACGGCGACATCGCGGCCACGCTGCGCCTGTCGAAGGCGACCGTACGATCCCACGTCCATCACATGGCGGCCAAGCTCGGCGTCTCCGGCCGGGCTCAGGCCGTGGCGTTCGCCTACCGCCACGGGCTCGTCGCCTCCGTTTCCACGGACTGACCGCGCCCAAGGGCGCCTCCACACCGGACGCGGCCAGGCGCCCGACATATCCACACATGTGGCCTTCACGCCGAAATATCGCCACAAAGCGCGTCGCCAGGGTCCGCATCCGGTGGAAGACGTCCCCGATTTCCCGGCATAGCTTGTGCCGCATGCCGTGACCTCGGCCACCCGAAATCGGAGGGAGATCGACATGATCAAGCGCATCGCCAAGCGGCGCGTCGCCAAGCTTCTCGCCCCGCACAACCACCACACCAGCCTGGCTCCGTCGTTCACCTGGAAGTAAGGCCGGTCCCCTGGCCGGAGGCCGCCGGCCTCCGGCCACTCGCGTTCGTGAGGGAGAAAGCACGATGGCAGCAGGACCACGGGTCACCAACGTCGAGCTCCGCCCGCTGGGCGAGGCGGCCAGCCTGGTGACCACTCCTTCGGGCGCCGTCTTCGAGGTCGCCGCCCCGCTCACCGCGATCAGGGACCTGCTCGAACGCTGCGACGGCACCCGCGGGGAAGCCGAGCTCGTCCACGACGCCCCGGACCCCGCGGCCTACCGGGAGCTCCTGACGTACCTGCGGGAGACCGGCTGCCTGACCACCGGCGACACCGCCCCGCCCCGGCCGGCGACCGTGATCGCCGTGGGCGACGAAGCCCTCGTCGGCCTGGCGGCGGAGCACACCCCGCTCACCCCGACCGCCCCGGCCGACCTGGACGCCACTCTGGCGGCGAACCCCGGCTGCGTGGTGGTGGCGTTGCGCGACCGGCTGGACGTGCCGTTCCTCGAGTGGCTCAACGACCTGTGCGCGGCGGGCGGCGTGCGCTGGGCGCAGTTCCACCTCGACCAGGGAAGGGGATGGGCGGGCCCGGCCGTGCAGCCGGGGTCCGCACCCGACTACCGCGACCTGCTCGGGCGCCGCCGCACCGCCGCCGAACTGCCGGACGTGGAGGAGGCGCTGATGGCCCCTCCCGCGTACGGCCGGCCGTACCTTCCTCCGGCGGCGGAACTGCGCTGGATGGTGTCCGCGTTCATGCTCGACCTGGCCAGGTGGCTCGGAGATGGCGAAGGTGAAGGCGACGCCCTGATGCCGTGGGCCGAGCTGGAACTCAACCCGGTCACCCTGGAGGCCATCCGTCATCCGCTCCTGCCCCTGCCCGACCGCCCGTTGCGCGATCCCGGGCCGCCGCTGGACCAGGAAGCGCTGGTCGACGCGCGCACCGGCCTGATCACCGGCCTGCCGGTCTTCCCCCACCACGAGTCGATCCCCCGCGACCTGGTCACCGTGCAGAGCAACGTCGCCGACATGCGCAGGCTCTACACCTGGGCCAACAACATCGTGTGCGGGGGCAGCAGGTTCGGTGATCCGGAGGGGGCGCGGCTGTCGGCCATAGGCGAAGCCGTGGAGCGGTACTGCGGCAACTGCGTCACCGACAAGGTCGACGTGCGCGAAGCCTCGTACGAGGAGCTGAAGGGCGAGTACGCGCTGGACCCGGAGCGGCTGGTGCTGTACTCGGACCGGCTGTACGACTCCCCCGGCTTCCCGTTCGTCCGTTTCGAGCGGGACCTGCCCACGCACTGGGTACGCGGCCGCTCGCTCACCGCCGGCCGGGACGTCTGGGTACCGGCCAGCATGGTCTACGTCAACTGGTACATGGACGACTACGCGCAGGTGCCGCCCACCAACTACCTCTACTACCCGGGCATCGCCGCGGGCCCGTCCCTGGAGTGGGCGATCACCTCGGGCATCGAGGAGATCATCGAACGGGACATCACGATGATCTGGTGGATGAACGCCCATCCGTTGCCCGCCGTCCGGCCGGGATCCGAGCTCGACGCCCTGTGGGCGGGCAGGCCGGCCGAGATGGGCCAGCGGGCCTGGCTCATCCACCTGGACAACGAGTTCGGCGTGCCCGTCATGGCAGGGGTCCTGGAGAACAGGGACGAGGGCCTGCTCAACGTGGGTTTCGCGGCCAGGCCCGACCCGGTGGAGGCGGCCAGGAAGGCGTGGACCGAGGCGCTGACCCTTCAGGACGGCAGCAGAGACCTGGACGACCCGGACGGGCTCACGTTCACCGCCATCGCCGAGGGCTGGGTGAGCGCGCCGCTGAAGCCGTGGCGGGCCGACCAGGCCTATCTCGACAGCTACGACCCCGGCTTCCGCGACGTCAACGACCTGATGTGCCAGCAGCAGGTCTTCCTCGACCCCCGCGCCGCCGAGATCGTGCGCCCGTGGCTGGACACCCCGGCCACCCGCGACGTGGACGACCTCCCCCGGCTGCCGGATCGTTCGCTGGACACGTACCGGAAGCTGGTCGAGTCGCGCGGGTACGAGATCGTCTACGTGGAGCTGACCACCCAAGACGTCGCCAAGGCCGGTCTGCGCGTCGTGCGGGTGCTGATCCCCGGCCTGGTGCCCAACTTCCCCGCCGCCTTCCCCTTCCTGGGACGGCGCCGGATCCAGGACGAGCCGGTACGGCTCGGCTGGCGGGAGCGGCCCCTGGCCGAGGAGGAGCTGAACCACTTCCCGCTCCCCCACGCATGACGATCTACGTGGACGTGCCGGACCTGGGCTTCGGCCCGGCCTCCACGGCGCTCGCCGTGCTGGCCGCGATCCCGGACGACGGGGTCCACATCCTGGCGACCGGCGAGTCGGCACGGCACCTGCTGCGTGAGCGGCCCGGCTGCACCCATCACGACGTGAACACCCTGCGCCCGCCGAGCTGCTCCGGCGTCGTGCCGCCCGGCGCGCTCATCGTCTCGATCACCAACCCGGAGTTCGCGGCCTGGGCGCTGGAGCAGGGACACGAGGTCGGCGTCGTGGACGTGCTGCCCTGGCTGTGGCCGCTGTCGCGGCCCGCCGCCGAGCCCGACCCGGCCCGCCTGCGCTTCCACCTGGTGCAGGCGGGCTTCGGCCCGCTCCCGCACGGCGAGCCCGTGGCGCCCGTCGTCGACCGGGCGCTCTGGCGGCGGAGCGCGCCCCCGCGGCCGGACCTGGCGGTCATCGGGTTCGGCGGCATGGGCATGCGGGGCGCCGATCATCCGCTGGGAGCCTTCGCCCGCTGGCTTCTCGCCGCCGCGCTGCCGGTGCTCGTGGACAGGGCGCACGTCGTGGTCGCGGGCGGCGCGGCCGATCTGGCGGCGCTTCTGCCGCCGGGCTGGGCGAGACACCCGGCGGTGGAGGTGCGCCCCGCCGTACCGGCCGCTGGATACGCGACCCTGCTGTGTACGGCGGGCCAGGTGCTGATCCCGGCGGGGATGAGCACGCTGCACGAGTGCGCGAGCGCGGGGATCGCCCCGTTCGTCCAGCCCGGCTGGACCATCAGCACCATGCTCGCGGCGCAGCGCCTGGCCGAGGACGGCTACCCCCACGCCTGCCGGTGGCCCGGTCAGCGGGAGGCGTTCGCACAGGTCCTGGGACGGCCGGAGCCCGAGCTCATCGCGAGGGCGGCGCGGATCGTGGCCGGCGGCATGGCCGATCCGGACTTCCTCACCGCCGCGCTGCGCCGATTCCTGGAGCGCGGAGCCGAGCACGTGCCCCTGCCCCTGGTCCACGCCGGGCTGCCGCGGGCGGCGGACCGGCTCGCCGAGCACGTGGCCGAATGGCTGTCGTAGCCGGGGAACTCCGCGCGGGTCTCGATCGACTACCTCATCGATCCGGCCCAACCCCTCCGGCGAGGAGCACGCCCATGGACCTGCCCGCCCGGCCGCTGCGCGCGGTGGCCGCGCTCATGCTCGCCACCGCGCTGGCCGCCTGCGGGGGTGAACCGGCCAAACCCGCCGCCGGCCCGCCCTCGGCCGTACGGCTGGCCGTACCGGAGACGGGGGCGAGCCTGAAGCCGGACGCCTTCTGGCACTACTCCCTGGCCAGCTACGGGATCGCCGAGCACCTGGTCCGCGCCCGCCCCGACGGCACGATCGAGCCATGGCTGGCGGCCTCCATCGAGCGCACCGATCCGAAGACGTGGCGGGTACGGTTACGCGAGGGCGCCACCTTCCACAGCGGCAAGGCCGTCGACGCCCAGGCGGTGGTCAGGGCGCTGGAGAAGCGGGTCACGCAGGGGTACGGCAACGACTCGGTCGCCAAGGCGAAGATCGTGGCGTCGGGCCCGCTGGAGATCACGTTCACCTCGCCGAAGCCGACCGCCGCGATCCCGCGCGACCTGGGCTCGCTCGTGCGCTACTACATGATCTACGACGTGGCCGCCGCGGAAGCGGCGGGAGCCGACGAGAAGAAGCTGCTCGCGGCGGGCCTCTACACCGGGCCGTACAAGCCCGTCGCCGTCGACGCCCAGTCGATCACCGCCGAGGCGTTCCCCGGTTACTGGGGCGGCAAGCCCGCCCTGCCGGGCGTGCGCGTCCTCGCGATGCCCGACGCCGCCGCCCGCGTCGCCGCCGTGCGCAGCGCGGAGGCCGACATCGCCATCACCCCGCCCGCCGAGACCACAAAGGCCACCACCCGCGACGGCCCCTTCACCCACCGCCGGGCGAGCATCGCCAACCGCGGCGTCTTCGCGCAGTTCAACCTGGGCCGCCCGCCGTTCGACGATCCCGCGGTACGGCAGGCCTTCACCCGCGGCGTCGACTACGCGAAGCTCCCCGCGGTCGTGGCGGGCGGCGGCGTGTACGAGCGGGCCACGGGCCTGGTGCCGGCCTCGCTGCCCTTCGCGGCCCAGACGCAGCGCACCGATCCCGCGAGCGCGGCGTCGCTGCTCGACGGCGCCGGTTGGAAGGCGGGCGCCGACGGGATACGCGCCAAGGGCGGAAAGCCGCTGCGCCTGACGTACCTCTTCCAGGCCGGCGACGCCGAGCACGAGGCGTTCGGCATCGCGCTGCGCGAGCAACTGCGCCCGCTCGGCTTCGACGTGGCCATGGCCCGTGTCGACGACACCTACGACTCCAAGGCCTGGCCGCAGGAGTGGACGGTCACGGTGCTGTCGGTGCTGCTGGACGGCCCCAACGTGGTGGACTCGATGGCGGCGTGGCTGGGCAGCGGCGGCGGGGCGAACTTCGGCGGGGTGAAGGATCCCGAGCTCGACGCTCTCATCGCGCGCATGCAGGCCACCGCCCTGAACGAGGCGGGCGCCGATCTCACCAAGGCGCAGGGCGTGATCGGTGACCGGGCCTACGCCGCGGTGCTCGGGTTCCGCCCGGTCGACGCCCTCGTGAACCGCCAGTTCCAGGACTTCTCCCCCGATCCGGGATTCGTCTTCATCGACGCGGCTCTCGCGGGCCGCCCGTGACCCTGCGCCCGCTGACACGCCGCCTCGCGCAGGCGCTGGTCACCGCGCTCCTGGCCAGCGTCGTGGTGTGGGCTTTGCTCCCGCTCGTCCCCGGAGACCCGGCGGTCCGCTACCTGCAGGCCAGGCACGTCTCGGCCCCGACCGCGGAGCAGCTCGCGATGGCCCGCGCCGACCTGGGGCTGGACCGGCCGCTGCCCGAGCAGTACGCGCGCTGGCTCGGCGGGGTGTTCCGCGGCGACCTCGGCACCTCGGCCCGCCTGGGCGTACCGGTAACGCAGGTCATCGCCGAGCGGGCCCCGGCGACGCTGCGGCTGACGCTCGCCACGGTCCTGCTGGCGCTGGTGGTCTCCGTCCCGCTCGCGCTGGCGAGCGCCACCGCCCCTGGCCGCCTGCCGGACGCGGCCGGGCGGTGGATCGCGCTGGCCGGAGCCGCGCTGCCCTCGTTCGTGGCGGGGTTGCTGCTGATCGAGTTCGTGATCGTGCGCTGGGGAGCCGGCGTCGTGGTCGGCGACGGAAGCTGGGCACAGGTCTGGCTGCCCGCCGCGGCGCTCGCCCTCTACCCGGTCGCGCGCTGGTCGCGGCTGCTGCGCGCCAGCCTGCTGGACGCGCTGCGGGCCGAGCACGTCACCGTGGCCGCGGCCCGCGGCGCCTCGCGTGCCCGCGTGCTGCTGGTGCACGCGCTGCCGAACGCGGCGGTGCCCTTCGTGACCGTGCTGGCCATGACCGTCGGGTTCCTGCTGGGCGGCGCGGCCGTGGTGGAGAACGTCTTCTCCTGGCCGGGGCTCGGCCGCGAGATCGTTCTGGCCGTCACCGCCAGAGACCTGCCGGTCGTGCAGGGTTTCGCGCTGGTGATGAGCCTGGCCTGGGTCGCGGTCAGCCTGCTGGCCGACCTGGCCGCGGCGCTGATCGACCCCAGGCTGCGCACCGGGAGCGGCGTATGACCAGCGTGCTCGACACCGTCGTGACGGCGCCACCCGCGCGCGGCGTGACGGCCCGGCTCGTGCGCCGCCGCGACGCCGTGACCGGGCTGGTCATCCTGAGCGTGGTGATCCTCGCCATCGTGGCCGGGCCGGCTCTGGTGCCGTACGAGCCGGACGCGGCCGACTTCGACGCGGTGCTCAGCCCGCCGGGGGCCGCCCATTGGCTCGGCACGGACCAGTACGGCCGTGACCAGCTCGCCCGCCTGCTGGACGGCGGGCGGCGGTCGCTGGAGGCCACCGGTCTGGTGCTGGTGATCAGCGTGGCCGCCGGACTGGTCGTGGGCACGCTGGCCGGGGTCGCGGGCGGCCTGGTCGACGTGATCGCGATGCGCCTGGTGGACATGGCGCTCGCGGTCCCCGGCGTCGTCCTGACGCTGGCGCTGCTGGGCGCGCTCGGGCCCGGCTTCGGCAACCTGGTCCTGGCGCTGGCCGCGACCACGTGGCCGCCCTATGCCCGGCTGGCGCGCAGCTACGTGCTGGCCGGACGCGAACGGCCCGACGTCCTCACCGCCCGGCTGGCGGGCGCGAGCTGGCCGCGGGCCGCCGGAGCACATCTGCTTCCCGGCGCGGCGGCGCACGTGCTGGTGGTGGCGGCGCTCGACGTCGGGCAGACGATCATGGCGGTGACCGGGCTGTCCTTCCTGGGGCTGGGCGCCCAGCCGCCGCACGCCGAATGGGGCGTCATGCTGTCGGACTCCCGCATGTACCTGTCGGAGGCACCGTGGCTGCTGCTCGCCCCGTCGGCCGCGATCGTCGTGGTGATCCTGGCCACGATCCTGCTGGGCGAGGCCACCGCGGAGGCGTCGGATCCGAGGGGGAGACGATGAGTGATCCGGCGCTGAGCGTCACCGGCCTCGAGGTCCGCTACCCGGGAGGCGGGCACGCCGTCCGCGGGGTGGACCTGGACGTGGCCGCGGGTGAGGTCTTCGCGCTCGCGGGCGAGTCAGGATGCGGGAAGACGACGCTGGCGCGGGCGGTGCTCGGGCTGCTGCCGCCGGGTGCGCGCTGCTCGGGTTCCGTGCGCGTGGACGGCAGGGAACTGGCCGGCGCCGGCCCGCGGGAGCTGCGGGCGATCCGCGGCCTCCAGGTCGGCTACGTACCCCAAGATCCGGTCACCGCCTTCGACCCGTTGCGCCGGGTGGGCCACCACGTCGCGCAGGCCTGGCGCGCGCACCGCCGTACCCCTCCGCCGGGGGCGGTGGTCGCGCTGATGAGCGAGATGGGCATCCCCGACGCGGCCGCCCGGCTGCGGCAGTGGCCGCACCAGTGGAGCGGCGGCATGCTGCAGCGGGCCGCCATCGCCGCCGCGGTCGCGCACGGCCCGGCTCTCGTGGTGGCCGACGAGCCCACCAGCGCGCTCGACACCGAACTGGCCGGCTCCGTGCTCGCCACCCTGAGCGCCGCCAGCAGGAGCCTGCTGCTCATCAGCCACGATCTGGCGCTCATCGCCGAGCACGCGGACCGGGTCGGAGTCCTGTACGCGGGCCGCCTCGTGGAGGTCGGCGACGCGGCGAAGGTGCTGGCCACACCGCGTCACCCCTACACGGCCGCGCTGGTCGCCTCCGTGCCGAAGCCGGGCGCCGGACTGCCCGTGCCGCTGCCCGGCAGGCCGCCCGCTCCGGCGGAGACCGTGGCGGGGTGCGCGTTCGCGCCGCGGTGCGCACTGGCGGAGGAGCGCTGCGCGCGCGAGGTTCCGCCGCCGCGTGGCGGCGTCGCCTGCTGGGTGGCCGCCCATGGGTGAGATTCCGGTCATCGAGGTGCGCGGGGTCAGCCGCGGGTATGCGATGGGGCGCCGCCAGACCCAGGCCGTGCGCGATGCCGGCGTGCGGGTGCGCGCGGGCGAGATCGTCGGCATCTGCGGGCCGTCCGGCTCCGGCAAATCCACGTTGCTGCGCCTGCTGGCCGCCGTGGAGCCGCCCGACGCGGGCGAGGTCCTGCTCGGCGGCCGTGCCGCCTGGACCCGCCGGTACGGCAGGCCGCGCCGCGACCCGCCGCGTCCCGGCTACGTGATGCCCGTCTTCCAGAACCCGTTCACCAGCCTGGACGTGCGCTGGCCGATCTGGCGCAGCGTCAGCGAGCCCGCGGCCATCACCGGCGGCATGTCACGGGCGGGGCGGCGCGCGCTGGCCGCCGAACGGCTCGACGGCGTCGGGCTCGGTGGCCTCGATCTGGACGCGACCCCTTCCGAGCTGTCGATCGGGCAGTGCCAGCGGGTGGCGATCGCCCGCGCGCTGGCCGCCTCGCCCGCCGCGGTGGTGGCCGACGAGCCGACGAGCGCGCTGGACGTCACCACGGTCGCGGGGATCCTGCGCCTGTTCAAGCAGGTGGCGGCGGACGGCACGGCGCTCGTGCTGGTCAGCCACGACGAGAACATGCTGCGCGCGCTCAGCGACCGGGTGCGTTCCATGGTGGCGGGCCGCCTCGAATCGGCGGATTGCTAGTATGCTAGCAAGCTATGAAGCGTCAGCAGTTCAACGTCTACCTCCCGCCCGAGCTGATCACGGCGGTCAAGCACGCCGCCATCGACCACGGCGTGACCCTGTCGGCGCTGGTGGAGCAGGCGCTGCGGGAGCACCTGGCGAGGCACGGCGACGCGGAGGACGAGAAATCATGATCGTGATGCCGGTGGTCTACACCTCGGACGTCGAGCGCGCGCTCGGCTTCTACCAAGCCATGGGCCTGGCCGTACAGACGAAGGGACGCAGCGGGAAATGGGCCGAGCTGGCCGCCCCCGGCGGCGGCCGGGTGGCGCTGCACCTCGGCCCGCCGGCCCACCGCGTGTGCCCACCGGAGGCCGACGCGCCGATACCGGCGGGCGAGGTGGCGCTCTGCCTGGTCAGCGACGAGCCCTTGGGCGCGCTCGTGGCCCGGATGGGCGAGGCGGGCATCGCGCCCCTGCGCGGCGTCGCCGACGAGGCGTTCGGGCGCTCGGTCGTCTTCGCCGACCCCGACGGCCTGCTGATCCAGATCAACGAGCACGACGAGGAGCTCTACACCTGAGACGGAGACCGACATGATGGTGCATCGCCGCCTGCTGGCCCTGGCAGGCGACATCCGCTTGGCTTTGACGCTCAACATCGTTCTGGGCCTGGCCGTGACGGCGACCTACATCGCCCAGGGCGTGCTGATCGCCCAGGTGTTCGCCCGCCTGCTCACCGGGCAGGGCCTCGGCTCCGCCCTGTGGCTGCTGGCCTGGCTGGCGGCCGTGGTCGCCGCCAGGCTCGTGCTGCTGGTGTTCGCCGAGGTGGCGGCGCAGCGCACGGCCCATGCCGTGAAGGAGCGGGTACGCGGCCGGCTCTACCAGAAGCTGCTGCTGCTCGGGCCCGGCTACCTGACCCTGCGGCGCAGCGGCGACGTGCGCACGGTGCTCGTCGACGGGGTCGAGGCGCTGGAGGCGTACTACAGCCGTTACCTGCCGACCGTGGCCCTGTGCCTGCTCGGGCCCGCGAGCATCCTGATCTACCTGGCCACCCGCGACCCCGTCTCGGTGGCGCTGATCGGGGTCTGCATCGCGCTGGTCCTGCTCAGCCCGCGGCTGCTGGACAAGGTGCTGGCCCGCAAGGGTGAGGAGAACTGGCAGGCCTACGGCCGGCTCAGCTCCGACTACCTCGACGTCATGCAGGGCATGACCACGCTCAAGGCGTTCAACGCCACCGGCCGCGAGCGCCGGTCCCTGTCGGAGCGGGCCGAGGAGCTTCGCAAGGCCACGATGCGCCAGCTCGGCATCTCCCTGGTCGACACCGGAGTCACCACGCTCGGCATGCTCGCCGGTCCCGCGCTCGCGGTCGGCGTCGCGGCGCTGCGCCTGGCCTCGGGATCGGTCGACCTGCTGACGCTGCTGATCGTGCTCGTGCTGGCCCGCGAGTGCTTCCGCCCGCTGGGCGAGCTGTCGAAGTACTGGCACGCCGGCTACACCGGCATCTCCTCCAGCAAGCAGATCCAGGAGCTGCTGGAGGCCGAGCAACTGGTGAGCGAGCCCGAGTCGCCCAGACCGCTGACGGAGCCGAGGGTGAGCTTCGACCGGGTCACCTTCCGTTATCCGGGGCGCGAGCACCCGGCCGTGCGCGACTTCACGCTGGACATCGAGCCGGGCGAGACCGTGGCGGTGGTCGGGCCCTCGGGCGCGGGCAAGACCACGCTGGTGGCGCTGCTGCTGCGCTACTTCGACGCCACCGAGGGCGCCGTGCGGATCGGCGGCGTCGACGTGCGCGAGGCGGCCCTGGCCGACGTGCGCGCGATGGTGGCCGTGGTCGCCCAGGACACCTACCTGTTCACCGGCACCGTCGCCGACAACATCCGGCTCGGCCGGCCCGGCGCGAGCGACGCGGAGGTCGTCGAGGCGGCGCGGGCGGCCAACATCCACGACTTCGTCGCGGCCCTGCCGGACGGGTACGCCACCGAGGTGAGCGAACGCGGCCTGACACTGTCGGGCGGCCAGCGCCAGCGCATCGCCATCGCCCGCGCCCTGCTCAAGGACGCGCCCATCCTGGTCCTCGACGAGGCGACCTCCAGCGTCGACGCCGCCGGCGAGGCCGTCATCCAGGACGCGCTGCGCCGCGTCACCACCGGGCGCACCACGCTGGTGGTCGCCCACCGGCTGTCCACGGTCCGCGACGCCGACCGGATCGTCCTCATGCGCGACGGCGCCGTCCGCGAGATCGGCGACCACCGTGAACTCATGGAACGCGACGGCGACTACGCGCGGCTCGTGGCCGCCCAGGAGGTGAAGGCATGAACGCGCCCGCGGTTCCGGCACGTCCCATCCTGGCGCTGGTGCCCATGGTGTTCGGTCAGCCGGTGCTGGCCGCGCTGACGCTGCTGTCCGGCCTGCTCTCCCACGGCCTCGGCGTCGCGGCCGCCGCCGTGGGCGCCTGGATGGTCGGCGAGGCCGTCACCGGCTCCGGCGCGGGCCCGCTGGCCACGATCTTCTGGCTGCTGGTCGTGCTGGTGGTGGCCGCCGGGCTGGCGCGATGGTGGCAGATGTGGGTGGCCCACGACCTGGCGTACCGGCTGCTCGCGCTGATGCGGGTGCGCCTGTTCGACGGCCTGGAACGGCGCGCGCCCGGCTATCTGCTGGGCCGCCGCACCGGAGACCTGGCCGGCACGGTCATGGCGGACGTGGAGACCACCGAGTGGTTCTACGCGCACACCGTCATCGACTACGTCGTGGCCGCGCTGGTGGCGCTCGCCTCCACCACGGTCCTGGCCTTCTTCCACCCGCTGCTCGCGCTGCTGGTGGGCGTGTTCCTGATCCTGCTGGCCACCGTGCCCGTGTGGCTGGCGGGCAAGGCCGACGAGCAGGGCAGGAAGCTGCGCGAAGAGCTCGGCGTCCTGGGCGCCGAGGTCGTCGACGGCGTGCAGGGCATGCGCGAGCTGGTCAGCTTCGGCCGCGGCACCGACTACGCCCGGCGGCTGCGCGAGCGCACCGACTCCCTGCAGGCCCAGCAGCTCGCCTACGGCCGTCGCTCGGGAGTCGAGCAGGCGGTTACCGACGGGCTGGTCGCGGGCGGGCTGACCGCGGTGCTGATCCTCGCCGCCGTGTTCGTGACCTCGGGTGACCTGACGGTCGCGGTGCTGCCCGCCGTCGTGATCCTCGCCGTCTCCGCGTTCGGACCGGTGATCGACGTGTCGGGCACCGCACGGGCGCTCGGGCAGATCCGCGCCGCCTCCCGCCGCATCTTCACCATCACCCGCCAGCCGCCCGCGGTGGACGACGGCGACGCCCGCGTACCCGAGGAGCCCCTGACGGCCCGCGTGGAGTTCAGGGAGGTGCGCTTCTCCTATGCGGCCGACGGCCCGCCCGCCCTGGACGGCACGTCCTTCGAGGTACGGCCCGGCGAGACGGTCGCCCTCGTCGGCCACTCGGGAGCAGGCAAGTCCACCTGCGCCCACCTGCTGCTGCGCTTCTGGGACGCCCAGGAGGGCGCGGTGGCGATCGGCGGGCGAGACCTGCGCACCCTGCCCCAGGAGCACATCAGGGAACTGGTCGCGATCGTGCCGCAGGACGTCTACCTCTTCAACCGTTCGGTACGGGAGAACATCAGGCTCGGCCGTCCCGACGCCGGCGACGACGACGTCGTCAGGGCCGCCGAGCAGGCCCGCGTGGACGAGTTCATCGCCCGCCTGCCCGACGGCTACGACACCGTCTGCGGCGAGCGGGGCGCCCAGTTGTCCGGCGGGCAGCGCCAGCGCATCGCGATCGCCCGGGCGCTGCTGCGTGACTGCCCCATCCTCATCCTCGACGAGGCGGTGTCCAACCTCGACGCGGAGAACGAGGAGGCGCTTCAGGCCGCCGTGCGCGCCGTCCGGCGGGGGCGCACGACTCTGCTCATCGCCCACCGCCTGTCCACGATCAGGAGCGCCGACCGGATCGTGGTGCTCGACCGCGGCAGGGTCGCCGGGCAGGGGACGCACGAGGAACTGGTCGCCGCCGACGGCGCGTACGTGCGCCTGCTCGCCAGGCAGGTCGGCGGCGTCCTGGAGTGACGGCGCCGGTCGGCCAGCGGTCCTGCTCAGCCGAGCAGGACCGCGTGGCCGGTGAGGCTCACCCGCACGTTCCTGCCGAGGACCGCGCGGCTGCCCATCAGGCGAGACCCGATCACGACGCCGAGGTCGTGCCGGTCGATCCGGCCCACCGCGGAGACGAACAGCCGCGTGCCGTCGTCCTCGGGCGGGAGCCACCGCACGTCCAGGCTGAGCGTGCCGGTGCTCTGCCGCACGGTGAGCGCGCCGTCGGCGATCAGCCCGTGGCCGCCCGCCCGCACCCGCCCGGAGCGGTAGCGCATCTCGGGGAAGGAGCCGGTGTCGAAGAAGGCGGGCGAGCGCAGGAACGCGTCCCGCTCGGCGTCGCCGGTGTCGATCGAGGCCATCTCGATCACGGCGCTCGCCACCGACTCCGTGAGGTCGGGCGCCACCTCGATCTCCCCCTCGAACGCCGTGAAGCGCCCGCGCACCCTGCGCACGCTCAGATGGCTCAGCGCGAAGGTGAGCCGCGCCGTGGCGGCGTCGATCCGCCACGTGCCGGGCTTGACGCTCATGAGGTACGGCTCGCCTCCATCACGGCCCGCACGAGACGCCGCGGAGCCAGCCGGGCGAACGCCGCCGAGGTCTTGTTGCGCAGGCCGGGGACGCACACCGCGCGCCCGGCCGCCAGTGCCGCCAGCCCCTCACGCGCCACCTGGTCAGCCGCCTGGATCCGGCGGGACGGGTCCGCGGTGGCCGCGGTGAAGCCGGGCAGGAGGGTGGTCACCCGCACGCCGTACCGGCGTACCTCCATGTGGAGCGCCTGGCCGAAGGCGGTCAGGAAGGAGTAGCTGGCGCCGTAGGTCGCGCCGAAGGGCGTCGGCGCCTCGCCCGCGATCGACGAGACGTTGAGGACGGCGCCCCTGCCGCGGTCGAGCATCACCGGCAGCACGCTGTGCGTCAGCCGGATCGGGGCCACCGCGTTCAGCTCCACCTGGCTCACCTCACCGGCGATCGGCAGTTTCGCGAACAGGCCGCTGGTCAGCGCGCCCGCGCTGTTGACCAGGACGTCGACCGGGCGTGCGGCGTCCGCCAGCCGTTCCTCGACGGCGGCGGCCTGCGTATGGTCGGTGAGATCGGCGGGCAGGACCTCGGTCACCGTGCCGAAGGCGTCCTTCATCTCCGCGGCCAGCGCGTCGAGCGGGCCGGCGCCGCGTGCCACCACCACCAGATGGTGGCCGCGGCGGGCCAGCTCCCTGGCGAAGGCTTCGCCGATTCCGGTGGAGGCACCGGTCACCAGCGCCGTCGGGCGGTCGTCCTGCCGCATGTTCGGCGTCCTTTCCTGGCGGATGTGGCCTGACGATATGCGGCGGCGTCATGGCCGTCTTCCACACGCGTTGCCTCCTGGACACGCTGTTCGTGGAGGCCGAAGGGCTCAGGCGAGCACCTGGCGGGCCACCGTGGTGATGTGGAGTTCGTCCGGCCCGTCGAGCAGGCGGGCCATCCGTCCCAGGCGGAACAGCGCGGGCAGCGGGGTGTCGGGGCCGAGGCCGGCGGCGCCGGGAAGGGGTTCAACCACGGTTGACCATGCCCACCAGGGCGGCCGCGCTCGCCTGGGGTGAGCGCGCCGCCGTACAGGTGGAGGCGAGGACGACCTGATCGGCCAGCCGCTCGACGGCCGCGCGGACGCCGGCCGCGGGTACCTCCCGGCCGGTGTCGTCCACCAGGGCGGCCACCACGGTCTTACCCGGCATGCCGCCGACCGCGGCGAGCGCGGCCAGGGTGCCGGGCCTGGTCACGAAGTCCATGGCGACGCCCTCGACCCGGGTCGCGCCGAGGGCGGTCAGCGCGGGCCCTGCCGCTCCCGAGCACATGCAGACCATGATCCGGGGTCGGTGGCTCAGCTCGCCGAGCCTGGTGTAGGCGGAGGCGAGCATCGGCGCGGCCGGCAGCGGCTCGTTGAGCTGGACCTCGGCGACGCCCGCGGTGGCCAGCCGCTCCAGCAGTTCCGCGTACGACTCCAGCAGGCCCTCCTGCCGGGTCGAGGCCAGGACGCTCACCGGGCCCGGCAGGACCGGCCGGGTCTCGAAGCCGCGCCGCTTCGCGTGAAGATAGGCGGCGACGGCGGGGGCGTAGTCGAGCCGGCGCGGCCCGGGGAACATCCGGTGCGCCTCGAACGCGGGATCGTGGAGCGGAAGGTCGCTCAGCCCGATGTCGCGCAGTTCCTGCCACGTCTCGGGAGAGACATGGCCGAGCAGGGTGGTGCGTTGTCTCACGTCGGGTCCTTTTCCCTCGCGGAACCCCTGGGGGCCGCGCGCCGGGCGGCGCACGGGCGGTGGCAGGTGTTCGGACTCGCGGGCGTCTCACACGTTCCTACTGGCCGTCGCTTCCCAGGCCGGAGCCCAGTGCTTGCGTGGACGGCGGTCGTTCCCGCTCACCGCTGCGGGGCAGTCCCGGATTCGCACCGGGTTCCCTCTTGCGCCGGCCTTCCCTGGGGAGGCCGGACCAGCCGCACCGCGAAGCCTATCGATCAGGGCGTGGTGTACGGCACCAGCCCGGTCACATGCTCGTCGGCCCGCACCTGGGTGCCGGTGGGTGGGAAGGCGCGCTGGGCGCAGTCGTCGCGTTCGCACACCTTGCAGCCCAGGCCGATGGGCGTGACCTGGGGCGTGGCCAGGTCCAGGCCGTCGGCGTACACGAGCCGGTGCGCGTGCCGCAGCTCACAGCCGAGCCCGATGGCGAACAGCGACCCCGGCGCGCCGTGACGGGGCGGGCGGCGTTCCACGGTCCGCGCCACCCAGAAGTAGCGCCGCCCGTCGGGCATCTCGGCCACCTGGGTCAGCAGCCGGCCGGGAGTGGTGAAGGCGTCATAGACGTTCCACAGCGGGCAGCTGCCGCCCGCGCGGGTGAAGTGGAAGCCGGTGGCGGACTGGCGCTTGGAGATGTTGCCCGCCCGGTCCACGCGTACGAAGGAGAACGGCACACCGCGCATGCGGGGCCGTTGCAGGGTGGAAAGCCGGTGGCAGACGGTCTCGAAGCCCACGCCGAAGTCCGCGGCGAGCCGGTCGAGGTCGTAGCGGCGGCGCTCGGCCGCGTCACGGAAGATCCGGTACGGCAGCAGCAGCGCCCCGGCGAAATAGTTGGCCAGCCCGATCCTGGCCAGTGCCGCGGCGTCGGCATCGGTGAACCCCGCGTCCGCGACCAGGCCGGCGATCAGATCGGCGTGTTCGAGCAGGGCCAGCTGGGTCGCGAGCTGGAAGGCGCGCTGGGAGGACCGCAGGCCCGGCGCGAGGTGCAGGACGCGGGTGCGGGGGTCGTAGCGGCGCCGCGCGCTCCCGTCCTCGGTGATCCGCACGCCGTGGGCCGCCAGCCGTTGCGCCGCGAGCCCTCCGGGGTCGCCGCCGTCGGCCAGCGATTCCGCGGCCCGGTCCAGCTCGTCGACGTAGTTGTGCCGGTCGTAGAAGAAGTCACGCACCAGCTCGTACGGCGCGGGCGCGACCGGTTGCGCGCCGGCCAGGACGGCGGCGTGTTCCGTGGCGGCCAGGTAGCGGCGGTGCAGCCCGGCCACGGCCCGCGCGATCTCGGGGCTGGCGCCGACCAGGTCGGCGAGGGCGGCGGGGGAGATCTCCTGCCCGGCCAGGGCCTCACGCAGGTCGGCGATGAGCCGGGTGCCGTCCTCGGGGGCGAAGAACTCGGGATCGACGCCGAAGACGTCGCTCAGCTGGAGCAGGACCGGAGCGGTCAGCGGGCGCTGGTTGTGCTCGATCTGGTTGAGGTAGCTGGCCGAGATGCCGAGCAGCTCCGCGAGATGGACCTGGCTGATCTTCCGGTCGCGGCGCAGGGCCCTCAGCCTCGGTCCCACGAAGATCTTGCCCATGAGGACAGCCTATGCGAAGTCCCGGCTTCGCAACCTTCGCAAAGCCGGTCGGGTACTTCGCGAAACTTCGCAGATGACGGGGCTGGCCCGGCGCAGCGGCCGCTGGTGATGCTGACAGGAAACCCCTTCGCAAAGGAGTCAGATGATCACCCATGTCGTCCGTGTCAGCCCCAGCGCCGACCGGCTGCCGGTCCAGGAGCAACTGGCCTGGAAGCTCGCCGACCTGGCCGCACGCGCCCCGGCGCCCGACCCGGACATCGCCGAGATGATCGCGAACAGGGTGGTCGACAACGCCGCTGTGGCCGCCGCGTCGCTGCGCCGCGCGCCGGTGGCCGCGGCCAGGGACCAGGCGCTCGCGCACCCGGCGGCCTCGGGCGGGGCCGGGATCCTCGGAGTGGACGACGTTCGCGTGTCGCCGGAGTGGGCGGCATGGGCGAACGGCGTCGCCGTACGCGAGCTGGACTTCCACGACACGTTCCTGGCCGCCGACTACTCGCACCCGGCCGACAACATCCCGCCGATCCTGGCGGTGGCCCAGCACACCGGGCGGACCGGCGCGGAGCTGACGCGTGCCCTCGCGGTCGCCTACGAGGTCCAGGTGGCGCTGGTCGGCGGCATCTGCCTGCACGAGCACAAGATCGACCACGTCGCCCACCTCGGCCCCTCCGCGGCGGCCGGGATCGGCACGCTGCTCGGCCTGCCCACCGAGACGATCTACCACGCCATCGGCCAGGCGCTGCACACCACGACCGCCACCCGGCAGTCACGCAAGGGCGAGATCTCCTCATGGAAGGCGTACGCCCCGGCCTTCGCCGGGAAGGTCGCGATCGAGGCGGTGGACCGGGCGATGCGCGGCCAGGGCGCGCCGGCGCCGATCTACGAGGGCGAGGACGGCGTCATCGCCCGGATGCTGTCGGGGCCCTCGGCCGAGTACCAGGTGGAGCTGCCCGAGCCGGGCGAGCAGGCGCGCGGCATCCTGCGCACCTACACCAAGGCGCACTCGGCCGAATACCAGGCCCAGGCCCTCATCGACCTGGCCATCGACCTGCGCGCGCGGATCGGCGACCCGGCCAAGGTGGAGCGGGTCACCATCCACACCAGCCACCACACCCACCACGTGATCGGCAGCGGCGCCGGCGACCCGCAGAAGTACGATCCGCACGCCAGCCGGGAGACGCTGGATCACTCGCTGCCCTACATCTTCGCCGTCGCCCTCCAGGACGGGGTCTGGCACCACGTCGCGTCGTACCTGCCCGAGCGGGCCGGCCGCGCCGACACCGTCGAGCTCTGGAACAAGATCGCCACGGTCGAGGACCCCGAGTGGACCGCCCTCTACCACCACCCGGAACGGCGCGCGTTCGGCGGCCGGGTCGTCGTCGAGCTGGCCGACGGCAGCACGGTCGAGGAGTCACGCGCGGTCGCCGACGCGCACCCGGACGGGGCACACCCGTTCGCCCGCGCCGACTACCTGGCCAAGTTCCGCACCCTGGCCTCGGGCGTGGTCACGGAAGCCGAGCAGGACCGCTATCTCGGCCTGGCCGAACGCCTTCCCCTGCTGACCGCCGCCGAGGTGGCCGCCCTGAATCTCAAGGCGGGCATCGACCCCGCGCCCGCCACCAAGGGGATCTTCTGATGCTGCACTCCCGCCACACCCCGCAGGACAAACGCCGCGCGCTCCGCGACGGGCTGGCCGGCGGCGAACTGCTGCGACTGCCCGGAGCCTTTAGCCCGCTGGTGGCCCGCGCCGTCGAGCAGGCCGGCTTCGACGGCGTCTACGTCTCCGGCGCCGTGCTCTCGGCCGACCTGGCCCTGCCCGACATCGGCCTGACCACGCTCACCGAGGTCGCCGGGCGCTCGCAGGCCATCGCCCGCGTCACCGAGCTGCCCACCCTGGTCGACGCCGACACCGGCTTCGGCGAGCCGATGAACGCGGCCAGGACCATCCAGGTCCTCGAGGACGCCGGCGTGGCGGGATGTCACCTGGAGGACCAGGTCAACCCCAAACGGTGCGGTCACCTCGACGGCAAGACGATCAGCCCCCTGCCCGACATGCTGCGTCGCCTGCGCGCCGCCGTGGACGCCCGGCGCGACCCCGGATTCGTCATCTGCGCCCGCACGGACGTGCGCACCACCGAGGGCCTGGGCGCCACGATCGAGCGGGCCAAGGCGTTCGCCGACGCCGGAGCCGACCTGATCTTCCCCGAGGCGCTGGCGAACGCGGCCGAGTTCGAGGCCCTGCGCAAGGCGGTCGACGTGCCGCTGCTGGCCAACATGACCGAGTTCGGGCAGTCGACGCTGCTCACCACCACGACCCTGCGCGACCTCGGCGTCAACGTGGTCATCTACCCGGTGACCCTGTTCCGCCTGGCCATGGGCACGGTCACCGAGGCGCTGCGCGCCATCGACGCGGACGGCACGCAGGCGAAGCTGGTCGATCGCATGCAGACCAGGGGCGAGCTGTACGACCTGCTGGACTACTCCGGCTACGCGAGTTTCGACGCCGGCGTGCTCACCCACGGCTACCGGGAGGACCGATGACGATCAGCAAGGGCCTGGCGGGCGTGGTCGCGGACACGACCGCGATCTCCATGGTCAACCCGGAGACCAACTCCCTCACCTACCGCGGCTACCCGGTTCAGGAACTGGCCGCCGTCTGCAGCTTCGAGCAGGTCGCCTACCTGCTCTGGCAGGGCGAACTGCCCGACCAGGGGCAGCTCAGGGAGTTCCGGGCGGCCGAGCGGGCCCGCCGTACCCTCTCCCGGACGACGCTGGACGTGCTGGCGCGGCTGCCGGAGAGCTGCCACCCGATGGACGTGCTGCGCACGGCCGTCAGCCAGCTCGGCGCCGAGGATCCGCGCGAGGACGACGCGAGCGCCAACCCGCGCGCGGCGCTCGACCTGCTCGCCCGCCTGCCGACCGTCGTCGCCCTGGACCAGCGCCGCCGCCGGGGGCAGGCGCCGATCCAGCCCGACCCCGGGCTGGGCTTCGCGGAGAACTTCTTCCACATGTGCTTCGGCGAGATCCCCGAACCCGAGGTGGTGCGCTGCTTCGAGATCTCCCTGATCCTCTACGCCGAGCACAGCTTCAACGCCTCCACCTTCACCGCCCGCGTGGTCACCTCCACCTTGTCCGATCTCTACAGCGCGGTCACCGCCGCGATCGGCGCGCTCAAGGGCCCGCTGCACGGCGGCGCCAACGAGGCCGTCATGCACATGTTCGCCGGCATGGACGACCCCGAGTCATGGCTGAAGCAGGCCCTGGCCGACGGGCGGAAGATCATGGGCTTCGGCCACCGCGTCTACAAGCACGGTGACTCGCGCGTGCCGACCATGGAGGCCGCCCTGCGCGAGCTGGCCAGGCTGCGGGAGGCGGACGAGCTCATGACACGGTACGACGCTCTCGCCGGCGCGATGGCACGCACCAAGGGAATCCATCCCAATCTGGACTATCCGACCGGCCCGGCGTACCACCTGATGGGGTTCGACATCCCCACCTTCACTCCCATCTTCGTCATGTCCCGCATCACCGGCTGGAGTGCCCACATAGCTGAGCAGCTCTCCGCGAACTCCCTCATCCGCCCCCTCAGCTCCTACATCGGTCCGGTGGAGCGCCATCTCTCGTGACTCATCTCTCAACACGAGATGTGGGGTGTGACTTTCTGATCGACCCTATATATGGTGTCCCTTGCGATCGGTTCGGCCGCTCAGCCAGAGCGGCCGAGGCAAGAGGGAACCCGGTGAGAATCCGGGACTGCCCCGCAGCGGTAAGTGGGAACGACCGCCGTCACACGCACTGGGCCACCGTGCCCGGGAAGCGACGGCCAGTAGGGACAAGCGTCACGCCCACGAGTCCGAAGACCTGCCGGCCGTGCCGCGCGCGGGTGCGCGCGGCCGCTCCGAAGGCCGCGCGGGACGGCTGACGGCACCGGCGCGAGGGCTGTGCGACGTCCTTGCCGGGAGCCTTTCCGCGCGACCTTCGGTTCACGACCGAGTTCGCGAGGAGAGAGCTGTGACGGTCACCGGGGACCCAGTAACGGACCTGACCAGTACGCGGGGGGATCAACCCGTGCCCAGGCGCACGCAGATGCACGTGCGCAAGCGCAACGGCAACGCCGAGCCCGTCGACGTCAACAAGATCGTCAAAGCGGTGGAGCGCTGGGCCGACGACCTGACCGACGTCGATCCGCTGCGTGTTGCCACCAAGACCATCAGCGGCCTGTACGACGGCGCGACGACCGCCGAGCTGGACCGCCTGTCGATCCAGACCGCTGCCGAGATGATCGGCGAGGAGCCGCAGTACTCCCGCCTGGCCGCCCGCCTGCTGTCGGGCTACATCGACAAGGAAGTACGCGGCCAGGGGGTGGCCTCCTTCAGCCAGGCCATCCGGCTCGGCCACGCCGAAGGGCTCATCGGCGACGAGACCGCCGCCTTCGTCGCGGCCAACGCCCGCAAGCTCGACGACGCCATCGACCCGTCGGCCGACCTGCGCTTCGAGTACTTCGGCCTGCGGACCGTCTACGACCGCTACCTGCTGCGCCACCCGACCAACCGGCTGGTGGTCGAGACGCCGCAGTACTGGCTGCTGCGCGTGGCCTGCGGCCTGGCCCAGAGCCCGACCGAGGCGATCGGCTTCTACCGGCTGATGTCGTCGCTGGCCTACCTGCCCAGCTCGCCCACGCTGTTCAACTCGGGCACCGTGCACACCCAGATGTCCTCGTGCTACCTGGTCGACTCGCCCAAGGACGAGCTGGAGAGCATCTACGACCGCTACGCACAGGTCGCGCGGCTGTCGAAGTTCGCCGGAGGCATCGGCATCGCGTGGAGCCGGGTGCGCTCGCGGGGCGCGCTGATCCGCGGCACCAACGGCCACTCCAACGGCATCGTGCCGTGGCTGCGCACCCTCGACTCCTCGGTCGCGGCGGTCAACCAGGGCGGCCGGCGCAAGGGCGCCGCCTGCGTCTACCTGGAGCCCTGGCACCCGGACGTCGAGGAGTTTCTGGAGCTGCGCGACAACACCGGCGAGGACGCCCGCCGTACCCACAACCTGAACCTGGCCAACTGGATCCCCGACGAGTTCATGCGCCGGGTCGAGGCCGACGCGATGTGGTCGTTGTTCGACCCCAACGAGGTCCCCGAGCTGCCCGACCTGTGGGGCGAGGCGTTCGAGGACGCCTACCGGGCAGCCGAGCAGGCGGGACGCTACGTGCGCCAGGTCAAGGCCCGCGACCTGTACGCCAGGATGATGCGCACCCTCGCCCAGACCGGCAACGGCTGGATGACCTTCAAGGACGCCGCCAACCGGCTGTGCAACCAGGCCGCCGAGCCAGGCAACGTGGTCCACCTGTCGAACCTGTGCACCGAGATCATCGAGGTGTCCAGCGACAAGGAGACCGCGGTGTGCAACCTTGGCTCGGTCAACCTCGCCTCCCACGTGGCCGACGGCGGCATCGACTGGGACAAGCTGCGCGCCACCGTGCGCACCGCGGTCACCTTCCTGGACCGCGTGATCGACATCAACTACTACCCCAGCGAGCAGGCCGCGGCCAGCAATCCGCGCTGGCGGCCGGTCGGCCTGGGCGTGATGGGCCTGCAGGACGTGTTCTTCGCGCTGCGGCTGCCGTTCGACTCGGCCGAGGCCAAGGAGCTGTCCACCAGGATCGCCGAGGAGATCTACCTGTCGGCGCTGGAGACTTCAGCCGGGCTGGCCGAGCGGTTCGGCGCCCACCCCGCCTACGACCAGACGTGGGCCAGGCGCGGCAAGCTCCAGCACGACCTGTGGGGCGTCACCGGCACCCAGGACGAGCGCTGGGCCGCCGTCCGTGAGCGCATCGTCGCCCACGGGCTGCGCAACTCGCTGCTGATCGCGATCGCGCCGACGGCGACCATCGCCTCCATCGTCGGCGCCTACGAGTGCATCGAGCCGCAGGTGTCCAACCTGTTCAAGCGCGAGACTCTGTCGGGCGAGTTCCTGCAGATCAACAACGCGCTGGTCGCCGAACTCAAGGCCCGTGGGCTGTGGACCGAGCAGATCAGGGCCGCCATCAAGCAGGCCGAAGGATCGGTGCAGGGCATCGCGCAGTTGCCCGACGAGGTCCGCCTTCTGTTCCGCACCGCCTGGGAGCTGCCGCAGCGCGCGCTGATCGACATGGGCGCGGCCCGCTCGCCGTACATCGACCAGAGCCAGTCGCTCAACCTGTTCATGAGCGCGCCGACGATCGACAAGCTCTCCTCGATGTACCTCTACGCCTGGAAGTCGGGCCTGAAGACCACCTACTACCTGCGTTCCCGCCCCGCCACCCGCATCCAGCAGGCCACCGTGCCCGTCGCCGCCTCGGCCAACAAGGACGAAGAGGCGCTCGCGTGCTCGCTGGAGAACCCCGAGTCGTGCGAGGCCTGCCAGTGACCACCCCTGAGGAGAACCCGATGTTGCTCGACCCGGGCATGAGCCTGACCCTGCGCCCGATGCGCTACCCGCTGTTCTTCGAGCGCTACCGCGACGCGATCAAGAACACCTGGACGGTGGAGGAGGTGGACCTGCACTCCGACCTCAAGGACCTGACCAGGCTGTCGGCGGCCGAACGCCACCTGATCAGCCGCCTGGTCGCCTTCTTCGCCACCGGCGACACCATCGTGGCCAACAACCTGGTGCTCAACCTCTACCAGCACGTCAACGCGCCGGAGGCGCGGCTGTACCTGTCCCGGCAGCTCTTCGAAGAGGCCGTGCACGTCCAGTTCTACCTGAACCTGCTCGACACCTACGTCCCCGACGAGCAGGAGCGCTTCGAGGCGTTCGCCGCCGTGGAGAACATCCCCTCCATCCGGCGCAAGGCGGAGTTCTGCTTCCGCTGGATCGACTCCATCGACAATCTGAAGGAGCTGCGCACCAGGGAGGACCGCAGGGCGTTCCTGCTCAACCTGATCTGCTTCGCCGCCTGCATCGAGGGACTGTTCTTCTACGGCGCCTTCGCCTACGTGTACTTCCTGCGCTCACGAGGTCTGCTGAACGGCCTGGCCTCGGGCACCAACTGGGTCTTCCGCGACGAGTCCATGCACATGGCCTTCGCGTTCGACGTGGTGGAGGTGGCGCGCAAGGAGGAGCCTGACCTGTTCGACGACGAGCTGGCCGCCCAGGTTAGGGAGATGCTGGCCGAGGCGGTCGACTGCGAGGCGCAGTTCGCCGAGGACCTGCTCGGCCAGGGCGTGCCCGGCATGTCGATCGCGGACATGCGCGCCTACCTGGAGCACGTCGCCGACCGGCGGCTGGCCCAGCTCGGCATCGAGCCGCTGTACGGGTCGAAGAACCCGTTCGCGTTCATGGAGTTGCAGGACGTGCAGGAGCTGTCGAACTTCTTCGAGCGCCGCGTCTCGGCCTACCAGGTCGGCGTGACGGGCTCGGTCAGCTTCGACTCCGACTTCTGAGCGTGAGGGGCCGCCCGGCGCGGCCCCTCACCTCGTCAGCGGTTGACGAAGGACGGCGTGCGCTTGTCGGTGAAGGCGGCCATGCCCTCCTTCTGGTCGGCGGTGGCGAAGGTGGCGTGGAACAGGCGCCGCTCGAAGCGCACACCCTCCGCCAGCGTGGCCTCGAAGGCGCGGTTGACCGCCTCCTTGGCCATCATCGCGATCGGCGTGGACATTCCGGCGATGGTCTCGGCGACGCTCAGGGCTTCGCCCGGCAGGTCCGCCGCCGGGACCACCCGCGACACCAGCCCGGCCCGCTCGGCCTCCGCGGCGTCCATGGTCCGGCCGGTCAGGCACATCTCCATCGCCTTGGCCTTGCCGACGGCGCGGGTCAGGCGCTGGGAGCCGCCGATGCCCGGGATGACGCCCAGCTTGATCTCCGGCTGGCCGAAGACCGCCGTGTCGGCGGCCAGCAGGACGTCGCACAGCATGGCCAGCTCGCAGCCTCCGCCCAGCGCGTACCCGGAGACGGCGGCCACGGTGGGCTTGCGGATCTGGCCGAGCCGGTCCCAGGCGGCGAACCAGTCACCCAGGTAGACGTCCATGTAGTCGTTGGGCCGCATCTCCTTGATGTCGGCCCCGGCGGCGAAGGCCCGCTCCGACCCGGTGATCACCACGCAGCCGATCTCCGGGTCGCGGTCGAAGGCGGTCGTGGCCGCCACGACCTCGTCCATGAGCTGGAGATTGAGCGCGTTGAGCGCCTTGGGCCGGTTGAGCGTGATGATCGCGACGCGGCCCTTCGTCTCGGTGAGGATGGTGTCGTATGTCATGAGCGTTCCCTGATCGTGTTGACGATGGCGGAGAAGTCCTGCCCCGCCCCTTCTCCCTCGGCGAAGGCGGCGTAGATCTGCGCGGCGTGCAACCCGAGTTCGGCGGAAACCCCATGCGCGTGTACGGCACTGGCCGCCAGGCCGAGATCCTTGGCCATGAGCGCGCCGGCGAACCCGGGCCGGTAGTCGTGGTTGGCCGGGCTGGCGGGCACCGGGCCCGGCACGGGGCAGTTCGTGGTCAGCGCCCAGCACTGCCCGGACGCCGCCGACGCCACGTCGAACAGCGCCTGATGCGTCAGCCCGAGCCTCTCCCCCAGGACGAACGCCTCGCTGACGGCGATCATCGAGGCGCCGAGGATCATGTTGTTGCAGATCTTGGCCGCCTGTCCCGCGCCGGGGTCCCCGCAGTGCACGACCCTGCGGCCCATGGCCGACAGGACGGGTTCGGCCTCGGCGAAGTCGGCCGCGTTGGCGCCGGCCATGAAGGTCAGCGTCGCGGCGCTCGCTCCGACCACGCCGCCGGAGACCGGCGCGTCCATGGCCCGGTGGCCGGCGGCGAGCGCCATCTCCGCGGCGGCACGGGCGTCGGCCACGTCGACGGTGGAGCAGTCGGCGAAGAGCGTGCCGGGACGGGCGACGGGCAGGATCTCCGCGTAGCACGCCAGCACGTGCCGGCCGGCGGGCAGCATGGTGATGACCAGATCCGCGCCGGCGACGGCCGCGCCTGCCGACGACTCCGCCCGCACGCCGACTTCGGCCGCCGCGTTCAGCGCCGTCTCGTCGAGGTCGAAGCCGTGCACGACATATCCGGCTTTAACGAGATTTGCGGCCATGGGGGCGCCCATGTTGCCCAGGCCGATGAAGGCGATCGTCATGCCAGCCCCAGTTCCTTGTCTCCCAGCGGCTCGAAGAACGCGTCCACCTCGTCGGGCGAGGCGGCCGGCGCCCAGTCCGGCGTGCGGTCCTTGTCGATGACCTGCGCGCGGATGCCCTCCTCCAGGTCGGGATGGGCGAGCGCGCGGCACGAGACGCGGTACTCCTGGTCGAGCACCTGCTCCAGCGACGCGAGCAGCCCCGCCCTGCGCACGGCCGAAAGGGTCACCCGCGAGGCGGTGGGCGACTTGCCGGCGATCTGCTCGGCGGCTGACTTGGCCCCGTCCTCCCCTGCCTCCAGCAGGGTCTCGACGATCTCCGGCAGGGTCTCGGCCGCGTAGCAGACGTCGATCCAGGCACGCTGGGCGGGCAGCGCGGGCTCCGGGGCCGGCCGGGCGTGGCGTTGGAGCGCGGCGCTCACCCCTTCCCCTGCCACGTCCGCCATGAACGCGGGCAGGTCGGTCGAGGCGACGAAGTGGTCGGCCAGCCCGCAGGCGATCGCGTCGCCCGCCCCGATCACCGCGCCGGTCAGGGCCAGGTGCAGGCCGATCTCGCCGGGGGCGCGCGAGAGCAGGTAGGTGCCGCCGACGTCGGGGATCAGGCCGATGCCCGTCTCGGGCATCGCGAGCTTGGTCCGCTCGGTGACCACCCTGACGCTGCCGTGGGCGGACACGCCGACGCCGCCGCCCATGACGAGGCCGTCCATGAGGGCGACGTACGGCTTGCCGTACCGGGCGATGCGGGCGTTGAGCCGGTACTCCTCGCGCCAGAACGCGGCCGTGGCGGCGCCGCCCCCTTCGCGGAGGTCGTGGTAGATGGAGCGGATGTCGCCGCCCGCGCACAGGCCGCGCTCGCCCGCGCCGCTGATCAGGACGGCGTCGACGGACTCGTCGGCCGCCCACTCCGCCAGCGCCGCGTCGAGGTGGCGGACCATGTCGTGGGTGAGGGCGTTGAGCGCCTTCGGCCGGTTGAGCAGCACGTGCCCGAGACGGCCCGAGGTCGTGGTCTCGATGTCCATCAGGCGGCCCCGGTCAGGCCGCGGGCGACGATGACGCGCATGATCTCGTTGGTCCCTTCGAGGATCTGGTGCACCCGCAGATCGCGGACGATCTTCTCGATGCCGTACTCGGTGAGGTAGCCGTAGCCGCCGTGCAGTTGCAGCGCGCGGTTGGCCACGGCGAAGCCGGTGTCGGTGACGAAGCGCTTGGCCATCGCGCACAGCTCGACCGCCTTGGGGTCGCCCTCGTCCAGGGCGGTGGCGGCCCGCCAGAGCAGGGCACGGGCGGCTTCGAGTTCGGTGGCCATGTCGGCCAGCTGGAACTGCAGTCCTTGGGCGTGCAGGAGCGGGGCGCCGAACGCGCGCCTGCTCTCCAGGTAGGAGGTGCTGGCCTCCAAGGCGGCTCGCGCGCCGCCGAGGGAGCAGGCGGCGATGCCGAGACGGCCGCCGTTGAGGCCGTTCATCGCGATGCGGAAGCCGTCGCCCTCGCGGCCCAGAAGCCGGTCGGCCGGGACGCGTACGCCGTCGAGGATCACCTGACGGGTGGGCTGGGCGTTCCAGCCCATCTTCTCCTCGTTGGCACCGAAGGACAGACCCGAATCGTCGCGTTCGAGCACGAAGGCCGAGATGCCGCGGGCTCCCGCCGCACCGGTGCGGGCCATGACCACGTACACCTGAGAGGCGCCGGCGCCGGAGACGAACTGCTTGACACCGTCCAGGATGTAGGCGTCTCCGTCGCGGACCGCGCGGGTGGCGATGGCCGCCGCGTCCGATCCGGCACCGGGTTCGGTGAGACAGTAGCTGGCCAGCTCGCGCATCGAGCACAGGCCGGGCAACCATCGCGCGCGCTGGCCGTCGTCGCCGTAGTGGCCGATCATCCAGGCGACCATGTTGTGGATGGAGATGTATCCGGCGATGGACGGGCAGCCGGTGGCCAGGGTCTCGAAGATCAGCGTGCCGTCCCGCCGGGACAGGGCCGAACCGCCGTGCTTCTCGGCCACGTAGATGCCGCCGAGCCCGAGGTCGGCGGCCTTGGCCAGGACGTCGACCGGGAAGTGCTTGCGGCGGTCCCAGTCGATGGCGCTGGGCGCCAGGTGCTCGCGGGTGAAGTCGCCGACCGCCTCGACGATGGCGTGCTGTTCCTGCGTGAGCGTGGGCATCGGCATCAGTCCATCGTCGGGATCGTGAAGCTGGCGCCTTCGCGGATGCCCGACGGCCAGCGGGAGGTGACGGTCTTGGTGCGGGTGAAGAACCGGATGGAGTCGGTGCCGAACTGGTTGAGGTCGCCGAACATCGAGCGTTTCCACCCGCCGAAGGAGTGGTACGCCACGGGCACCGGGATGGGCACGTTGACGCCGACCATGCCGGTGTTCACCCGGCGGGTGAAGTCGCGTGCCGTGTCGCCGTCGCGGGTGAAGATGGCCACGCCGTTGCCGTACTCGTGCTCGCTGGGCAGCCGCAGCGCCTGCTCGTAGTCGTCGGCGCGCACGATAGACAACACCGGCCCGAAGATCTCCTCGCGATGGATGCGCATGCCCGGTCGCACGTGGTCGAACAGGGACGGGCCGATGAAGAAGCCGCCGTCCGGGAACGTTCCCGAGCGGCCGTCCACGACCAGCTCCGCGCCTTCGGCCACGCCGAGGTCGAGGTAGCCGCGGACTCTTTCCAGTGCGTCCGGGCCGACCAGGGGGCCGAAGTCCGCCTCCTGGTCGTCGGAACGGCCCACGCGCAGCTCGGCGATCCTGGAGACGAGCCGCTCCCTGAGGGCCTCGGCCGTCGCCCTGCCCACGGGAACGGCGACGGAGATGGCCATGCAGCGTTCCCCGGCGGAACCGTACCCGGCGCCGATCAGGGCGTCCGTCGCCTGGCCGAGGTCGGCGTCGGGCATGACGATCAGATGGTTCTTGGCGCCGCCGAAGCACTGGGCGCGTTTGCCGTGGGCGGTGGCGGTCGTGTAGACGTGCTCGGCGATCGCGGTGGAGCCGACGAAGCAGGCTGCTTCCACCCGCGAGTCGGTGAGCAGGGTGTCCACCGCTTCCTTGCCGCCATGGACGACGTTCAGGACGCCGGGTGGCAGTCCGGCTTCGAGGAAGAGCTCGGCCAGCCGTACCGGGACCGAGGGGTCGCGCTCGGAGGGCTTCAGCACGAACGCGTTGCCGCAGGCCAGAGCGGGCGCGGCCTGCCACAGCGGGATCATCGCCGGGAAGTTGAACGGGGTGATGCCGGCGACCACGCCCAGCGGCTGCCGCATGGAGTAGACGTCGATGCCGGTGCCGGCGTTGTCGGTGAACTCCCCCTTGAGCAGGTGCGGGATGCCCGCGGCGAACTCGACGACCTCCAGGCCGCGCTGGATGTCGCCGTCGGCGTCGGCGACGGTCTTGCCGTGCTCGGCCGACAGCAGCCTGGCCAGTTCGGCCCGCTCGCTCTCCACCAGCCTCAGGAACGCCAGCAGAACACGGGCGCGGCGCTGCGGATTCCACTCGGCCCAGGCTTTCTGGGCCTCGACGGCGTCGGCGATCGCCTCGCGGGTCTCCTGGGCGGAGGCCAGCGGGACACGCGCCTGAACACTGCCGGTGTTGGGGTCGTACACCTCGCCGACGGCTCCCGAGGAGCCCGGGTGAGGCTTTCCTGCGATGAAGTGGGTCAAATCACGGATCATGAAGCCTGCCTTCGCCAGGTCGATCCGAGGATGGGCACGCGGAAAGTGCGCGGGGTCAGGGATGATCCTCTGGATCTCGGGCGCGTTCCGGTGCCATGCGTGTTCGCTCCATCCTCGTGGACAACACGTGCCAAACCCGCGGCCGGTATCCTGACTCCCGGATCAGCGCACGTCATCGGGCCTTCCCGGCTGGTTGCCAGTGGCCATTCCAGCGATGACGCACATCCCCGGTCACAGTGGCGGGACCGTGCCGGATTCACACCGGCTTCCCTGCACCGCGAGCGTTCTTGTAGAAAATATAGTTGGACGTCCTAGTAAGTCCAGTGCCGGCCTTCATTGGCTTAGGGTGGGGCTCGCAGTTGGTTCGCCCCGTCAGCCAGGCGAGGCGTCGTAAGAGGGAACCCGGTGCGAATCCGGGACTGCCCCGCAGCGGTGAGTGGGAACGACCGCCGTCACCAGCACTCGGCC
>NZ_JBITIO010000036.1:0-31704 GCF_044459065.1 Nonomuraea sp. NPDC050394
GCGGGCCTACCCGGGCCTGCCCCCTCTCACGCGTGCGCCTCCCATCCATGCCGCTCTCCCCACGCTTGTCGAGCGCCGGGACGGCGGGAGACCGAGCGGGAGGCTCCACCACACAGACCTCGGCGGCCGGGGCTCACCCACCCCGCCCCGGCGAGGGCTCACCGCACGCCACCCAACCACTCACCCACCTCGCGTCCCATCCACCCACCTCGCGTCCCACCCAACGCCGCCCACCCCCGCTTGCCGCCCCTCCCCACGCTTTTCCAGCGCCGCGACGGCGAGCACCCCCGCGGACGTGTCCGGCGCAACGCGCACGGCGCCCGGGTCGGTCTGGCCGCTTGTCTCTGGCACACCCTCCGGGTCTGTGTCCCGTCGCTTGGTCCAGAGGCTGGGCGGTGAGAAGCCGCGTGGGCGTGGATGGTGCAACATGCCACAGCGACGCAAACGTGCCACGGCGTCGCAGTGGACCGGGGGTCGGACGGGCCACTGGGCACTGCGGGGCGATGGCGGCAGTGGGTCTTGGCTGGGGACCCTTAGATGTGGAGGTGGCCGTTGGGCGGGAGCGCTTAGATGTGGAGGTGGCCGTTGGGTGGGAGCGCTTAGATGTGGAGGTGGCCGTTGGGTGGGAGCGCTTAGATGTGGAGGTGGTCGTTGGGTGGGAGCGCTTAGATGTGGAGGTGGCCGTTGGGTGGGAGCGCTTAGATGTGGAGGTGGTCGTTGGGTGGGGGCGCTTGGATGTGGAGGTGGCCGGAGGTGATGGTGATGGCGTGGCCGGCCAGGTCGACTCGGGGGCCGCGGAGGGTGACGTGGATGAGGCCGCCTCTTCGGGAAAGCTGGGCGGCGGTCATCTTGGTGCGGGCCAGTCTTGGGGCCCAGTAGGGGGCCAGTGCGCAGTGGGCGGAGCCGGTTACCGGGTCTTCGGGGACGCCGCCCTTCGGGGCGAAGAAGCGGGATACGAAGTCCGTTGAAACACCGCGGGCCGTGACGATTACCGCACGTGCCGCCAGGTGTGACAAGGCGGTGATGTCCGGGGATAGGGTGCGGACTTGTTCTTCGGATTCGAGCTCCACCAGCAGATCGTCTTTTGCGGTGCTGACCTGCACCGGGACGACGCCGAGCGCTTTTGCCAGGCCGTCCGGAGGAGTGGCGGGCGTCACTTCCTTGGCGGGAAAGTCCATTGTGATCATGCCATCTGTGGTGCGATTCACAGACAGGATTCCGCCGGCGGTCTCGAATTTGAGTTGGCCGCTCGCGGCGCCGGTCGAAAACAGGACGTGGGCCGTGGCGAGGGTGGCGTGCCCGCAGAGGGAGACCTCGACAGCGGGGGTGAACCAGCGCAGTGAATTGTCCAGCAGGAATGCCGTCTCCGACAGGCCGATCTCGGCCGCCACCGCCTGCATCCAGGCCGCGGGCGCAGGGGACTCCAAGAGGCAGACCGCCGCTGGATTACCCCTGAACGCCACATCGGTGAAGGCGTCCACGGTGTAGAGACGCATGGTTTGGATGCTATAGGCCGCTTGTAATCCAGCTGCAACCAGGGTGCTAGCCGTACAAAATGGAATAAGTGCTGGGCGTGTCGCATGGCGAACGAGGAATCGTCGGTTACCGTCCAATGTGTGGGGACGTGCCGATTACGGTGAGTTCCTGAGGAAAGGACATACCGATGGGGGCAGTGCGCAAGGTGGTGAGCTACCTTGGCCTGGGCGGCGTCGATCCTTACGACGAGGCCTACGAAGAAGAGCAGTACGAAGACGAGTACATGCCGGCGTCCGAGAGGGCGGCGAAGCGGTGGAGGTCCACCTCTGAGTCGTCACGCATTGTGATGGTGCAGCCGTTGAAGTACAACGACGCGCCGATGATCGGTCAGCACTTCCGCGAGGGGCAGACGGTCATCATGGACGTCACCGGCATGCCGATGCCCGAGGCGACCCGGATGGTCGACTTCGCCGCGGGACTTGCCTATGGGTGCGAAGGGCGGATCGAGCGCATCGCCGACCGTGTCTTCCTGCTCGCGCCGGCGCACGTGGAGATCGAGACCACCTAGGCGGCGCGAGGGCCGCGGCGGATCAACCGGTTGACATCGGTTGAGTCCTCCGCTGCCTGTTTGGCGCGGGCTTCGGCCTCGCGGGCGTAGGCGTGGAGAGCCCACACCGCGCCGTCGGCGAGTTCGCGAAGCTCGCTGAGTTGAGCGGTGACGTAACGACTATCCGCTTCGTTGGCCTGGTGGCGTTTGCGAAGAAGCCAGCCTCCCAGGCCGAGCATGGCCACGCCCAGCACTGCGAACAGGCCATGAACCACGAAGGCGACCACGGCGACCACGCCGAGGGCGAGCAGCGCGTAGGCCGCGATCGGCGGTCGGCGCGGGATGACGCCCGTCGCCACGATCTCCTGTTCTGCCTGTGCGAACGATTCCTGGTCCGGCCCTTCCGGATGAAGCACGATGCGGTGCCCCAGGAGCGACACGGTGACGGTCGCGGGCGGCACCAGCTGGGTGTCGGACTCCAGTTCGTCGGCGAACTCGCGCAGGATCGGCGCGGCCACGTGCAGGGCGATCGCCGCGAGGTGCGGATCGGCGCCGGGACGCAGGTCGTCCAGCAGGTGCGCGGTCAGCGACCCCATGGGCCCCTCGGGGCCGCCGAGGCCGATCAGCGAGCGCAGCACCGCGATCGGCTCGTCCTCCGCCCAGGTGGTGGCGGGGCTGCCGGCGCTGTTCGTGAGTGGGGTGGAGGCTTCCTGGTCGGCCTGTTTGGCCGAGGTGATCTCGGCGCAGCGAGCGCGTAGCCGGGCGAGGCGGGCGGCGGCCTGTGCGGGGCGGGCCAGCTCCGGGATCTCCGCCATTTCCGGAAAGTCCACGAGAGACTCGGGCACGACCACCGACGGCTCGCCGGGCGCGAGCGCCTGCACCCAGGTGCGCGGGTCTGCTTCTTCCTGTACGGCCAGCGCATCCAGCTTCCGGAGCACGAAGATCTTGCCGGCCGGGCCGTACGCGCCACGGGCGGCGGCCAGCCACAACCCACGCTGCCCATGCGTAACGGGCCGCTCGGTGGACAGTTCGCCGAAGGCGGTGCCAAGCCAGGAGGCGTGGATGCGGCCGCCATGGCCGGCGACGGCGAGCGCGAGGCAGAGGAACAGCGCGGTCTTCTGCTGGTCGCGGCCGGCGGCTCTGGTCAGGGGTTCGATCGGATCGTCGCCGGACAGGATGGTGACCAGCGCTTCCACGGCGGGCGGCAGCCAGTAGCCGGGCACGTCGTGGAGTTCGTGTGTCTGGGGCGGCGCGGAGCCGTTGGCGGCCAGGTGCGCCAGCAGGGCCTCAGCGTAGCGGTGAAGCTCAGTCGCAGCTGGGGGGCTTGCGGTCAGATCCGTGCTCAAGGCGGAAACTCCCCCAAATATCGGCCTCACATTCATGACCGCGTAAAGCCTAGCCGGGGGGCGCGCCAACCAGAGGGAGGCGCGCCCACCGCAGCGTCCGAAGAGGGCGAGAAACCCCTCCAGACCTGGGCGAAGCAGACGTGCACGTTAGCACGACATGTCTTACATACGGTCGGGTACCGGGACGCCCAGGAGGTCGAGTCCGGTTTCGATGACGCGCAGGGTCAGCGCGCACAGGGCCAGCCTGGACGCGCGGGTCTCGGCGTCGACGCCTTCCTTGAGAACCGGGCACTGCTCGTAGAAGGTGCTGAACAGGCTGGCGATCTCGAAGAGGTACGCGCACAGGCGATGGGGCTCGACCAGGCTGCCCACCTGCTCGACGACACTGCCGAACGACAGCAGGTGAAGGGCGAGCGCCCGCTCGGCCTGCTCGCCCAGCAGGATCGGGCCACTCACCGCGGCGGCCTCGACCTCGCCCCTGCGGAAGATGGACCGGATCCGGGCCGTGGCGTACTGCATGTACGGGCCGGTGTTGCCGGTGAAGCCCAGCATGCGGTCGAAGTCGAAGACGTACTCGCTGTCGTGGCTGACCGACAGGTCGGCGTACTTCACCGCGCCCATGCCGACGCCGCGGGCGATCTCGGCCTTGGTGGTCTCGTCGTAGCCGCGGTCGTCGATGGCGGCCGTCGCCCGGTCCACCGCTTCGTGCAGCAGGTCCATCAGCTTGACCGACGCGCCGGAACGGGTCTTGAACCGCTTGCCGTCCTTGCCGAGCATCATCCCGATCTGGATGTGTTCGGCGGAGACGGTGTCGGGCAGCCAGCCGGCCTGCTCGGCGGCGGCGAACACCATCCGGAAGTGGAGGGCCTGATCGGCGCCGACGACGTAGAGGATCCGGTCGGCCTTGAGGTCGTCCACCCGGTAGCGGATGGCGGCCATGTCGGTGGAGGCGTAGCCGTAGCCGCCGTCGCTCTTCCTGATGATGAGCGGCAGCGGCTTGTCGTCGGAACCGGTGAAGCCGGGCGGGAACAGGCAGAGCGCGCCCTCGCTGATGACCGCGACGCCCATCGCCTGCAGGTCGTCACAGGTCTTTTCGAGCATGGGGTTGTACATGCTCTCGCCGGCGATGTCGGTGTCGGTGAGCGTGACGCCGAGCATGTCGTAGAGCTTGTTGAAGTAGCGGATGGTCGCTTCCATGAAGACGTGCCAGAGCCGCATGGTCTCGGGGTCGCCGGACTGCAGCGTGGTCACCCGGACGCGCGAGCGCGTCTTGAACGTCTCGTCGCCCTCGAACTTGGCGCGGGCGGCCTGGTAGTACTCGGTGCTGGCGCCGGCTTCGAGCTGAGCCACGGCGGCGTCCTCGCCGATGTCCAGCAGATGCTCGATGAGCATGCCGAACGGCGTGCCCCAGTCGCCCAGGTGGTTCTGCCGGATGACGGTGTGGCCGAGGTGCTCCAGCGTCCGGGCCATGGCGTCGCCCACGATGGTGGTGCGCAGGTGGCCGACGTGCATCTCTTTGGCCGCGTTGGGCGCGGAGTAGTCGATCACGATGCGCTGCGGCGGCGTGCTCTGGCCGACGCCCGCGCGGGGGTCGGCGAGCATGCGCCCGGCCTCGCCGGCGATCCAGGAGGAGTCGAGCGTGATGTTCAGGAAGCCGGGACCGGACACCTCCACCGTGCCGGGGAAGTCCGACATCTGCGCGCTGATGGCCTCGGCGACCTCCCGCGGCGCCCGTCGCAGTCGCTTGCCCAGGCTCATCGCGACGTTCGCCTGGAAGTCGGCGAACTGGGAGGGCCGGATCAGCGGGTCTGCGTCGGCGTACTCGGCGCCGAACGCGTTGGCCAGCGCCTGCTGGACGCGCTCGGTGAGCACTAGCTGCGGGTCGGTCATGTCTTAAGCGTACCGGTGACCTTGACCGCGATACTGATGGCGACGGCGGCCACCACGGACACTCCGAGCGCGAGCAGGTCGTTGCTCACGTCGGAGGGTGCGAGCGCGAAGAACCACCTGGTCAGGGGCACGGCGAAGGACACGGCGAACAGCACGGCCATGGCCGCGATCAGCACGATCTTCCACCACAGCAGCGGCCGCGCCACCAGGACCAGCACCCACCAGGTCGTGAGGAAGAGCGTGATGACCGCGGTGGTGCGGTCCTGGATGAGCGTGGACGTCCCGGAGTGCGCCGCCCAGAACGAGAAGAACACCGCCGCCGCGCAGATCACCCCAGCCGGTACGGCGAAGCGCATCACCCGTGGCACGAACCCGGGCCGGGACCGCTCGTTGCTGGGCGCGAGCGCCAGGAAGAACGCCGGGATGCCGATCGTCAGCGCGTTGACCAGTGTCGAGTGCCGAGGCTCGAACGGGAACATCAGCCCCAGCACCCCCACCAGCAGCGACAGCACGATGGCGTAGAAGGTCTTGGTGAGGAACAGGTTCGAGACCCGCTCGATGTTGGCCAGCACCCGCCGCCCCTCGCCCACGACGTACGGCAGCGTCGCGAACCGGTTGTCCAGCAGCACCACCTGCGCCACCGCCTTGGTGGCAGGGCTGCCCGCGCCCATGGCGATGCCGAGATCGGCGTCCTTGAGCGCGAGCACGTCGTTGACGCCGTCGCCGGTCATCGCGACCGTGTGCCCGCGCGACTGCAGCGCCCCGACGAACTGCCGCTTCTGCACCGGTGTGACCCGCCCGAAGACGGTGTTCTTCTCCAGGATGTCGGCGAGCTTTTCCGGGTCGTTCTCGGGGAGCGTGCGGGCGTCCACGGCGCGCTCGCCGCCGGGGATGTCGAGCCCGACGGCGATGGCGGAGACGGCCTCGGGGTTGTCGCCGGAGATGACCTTGACGGTGACGTTCTGCCGGGCGAAGTAGGCCAGCGTCTCCTTGGCGTCGGGCCGGATGCGCTGCTTGAGCGTGATGAGCGCGACGGGCTCCGCCGTGCCCTCGCCGTCCAGCGACGAGGTACGGCACAGCGCCAGAACCCTCGCCCCGGTCGCGGCCAGTTCGGCGGCCCCCTCGAACCCCTCGCTGCCCGGTTCGAGAAGGATGTCGGGAGCCCCGAGCACCCACGGGCCGTGCTCGGCGAAGTCGGCCCCGCTCCACTTCCTGGCCGAGGAGAACGGCACCGCCTCGGTGGCCGCCCATCCGGGTGGCATGGACGGGAAGCGCTCCTTGATGGCCTGCGCGGTCGGGTTGGGCCGGGGGTCGACGTTGGCCAGGGCGGCGAGGGCGTCGCCGACCGGTTCGCCGCCGCGCAGCGGGAGCACCTCGTCGAGGTCCATGCCGCCGGCGGTGAGGGTGCCGGTCTTGTCGACGCAGAGCACGTCCACGCGGGCGAGGCCCTCGATGGCGGGCAGCTCCTGGACCAGGGTGTTGCGCTGGCCGAGCCGTACCACGCCGACCGCGAAGGCGATCGAGGTCATCAGCACCAGGCCCTCGGGGATCATGGTGACGATGCCGGCTACCGCGCCGGTGATGGCGGTGCCGAAGTCGGCCTCGTTGCGTACCTGGCTCCAGATCAGCAGCGCGCCGATGGGGATGACCAGGTAGGTGATGTACCTGATGAACTTGGTGATGCCGTCGCGCAGTTCGGAGTGGGCCAGGCCGAACTTGCTGGCCTCCTCGGTGAGCTTGGCGGCGTAGGCCTCGGCGCCGACCTTGGTGGCGACGAACGCGCCGCTGCCCGCGACCGCGAAGCTGCCGGACAGCATCTCGTCGCCCGGCTGCTTGTGTACGGCGTCGGCCTCGCCGGTGAGCAGCGACTCGTCGATCTCCATCCCGTCGGAGGCCACGACCTCGCCGTCGACCAGCAGCCGGTCGCCGGGACCGATCAGGATGAGGTCGCCCCGGACCACAGCGCGGGGCTCGATCTCCTGGTCCCTGCCGTCGCGGCGGACGCGGACCGGCGCCTCGTTGACCACGGCCAGCTTGTCGAGGGTGGCCTTGGCGCGTAGCTCCTGGACGATGCCGATGAGCGCGTTGAAGACGATGACCAGGCCGAACAGGCCGTTCTGCCACTCCCCGAAGATCATGATCAACGCCCAGAGGATCGCGATCACCAGGTTGAACAGCGTGAACACGTTGGCCCTGATGATGGCCCACAGCGAGCGGCTGGAGCGCCGCGGTGCGTCGTTACGTGGCGCGACGGCCACCTGAGCGGAAGTCAGCCCGTCCACACAACCCCCCGATGTTGTGGATCACCGGCAAAACACTACGGGGTCACCACAGGCGATGGGTGCGGTGGGTGGCGGCGACGCGCTCGCCGACGCGGGTGACGATGCCGCCCTGGGCGAGGTCGGCGGCGAGCTGGCAGGCGGCGCTGACGCTGGGCGCCTTCGACGATCCGTGCGCGATGACGACGGTGCCGTTCAGGCCGAGGAGTACCGCGCCGCCGTAGGCCTCGGCGTCGAGGCGGCGGTTCAGCTCGCGCAGCGTGGAGCGTTGCAGGATGGCGCCGAGTTTGGCCAGGCGGCTGTCGCCGATGGCCTCCCTGAGCTCGCCGAAGGCGTAGCGGACCGAGCCCTCGATCGTCTTGAGCGCCACGTTGCCGGTGAAGCCGTCGGTGACGATGACGTCGGCGGCGCCGGTGAGCAGGTCGTAGCCCTCGACGTTGCCGACGAAGTGGAGGGAGGGGGAGGCGAGGAGGAGTTCGTGGGCGCGGCGGACCAGTTTGTTGCCCTTCTCCGCCTCGCTGCCGATGGTGAGCAGGGCGACGCGGGGTTTACCGATGCCGTAGGCGGTTTCGGCGTAGGCGGCGCCCAGGTGCGCGAACTGCACCAGCATCTCCGGCTTGACCTCGGCGTTCGCTCCGGCGTCCAGGAGGAGGGCGGGGTTGGGGCGGGTGGGCAGGGCCACGGCGATGGCGGGGCGCAGCACACCCTGCTGGCCCTTGAGCCGCAGGCGGCCGGTGGCGACGATTCCGGCGGTGGATCCGGCTGACACGACCGCGCAGGCGTTGCCCTGCCGTACCAGATGACAGGCGATCGCGATGCTGGAGCGGGGGCGGCGCAGGCTCGCCAGCGCGCCCTCGTCCATCGCGAGGGCCTCCTCGGCCCGCACGATCGGGATCTCCTTGGTGGCGCCGTGGTCGGCCAGGCTCTCGTAGAGCACGCGGGGCGGGCCGACGAGCACCACGGAGAGGCCGCGCTCGCGCACGGCGTGGACCGCGCCGCCGATGATCTCGTGCGGCGCGTGGTCGCCGCCCATGGCGTCCAGTGCGATCGGCTTAATGTCGGACAACTCTCACCCCACACGCATCGTAGGCAGGTGGGGCGGCAGCCGTTACGCCAGGTTCCAGTCTGAGACCCCGCGCGTCACGATGACCTTGGAAAACGCGGAGGTGCCCGTCACCCGGATGAGTGGTCCGTCGCCTTCGACGCCGCCGGAGACGTTGCGCTTGCCGAACGCCGAGCCGCCCTCGTCGACCACCCTGGCGTTGTCGGGAACCCGGACGATGACCTTGCTGAACCGGGCGGCGATCTGCAGGGTGATCTCGCGGCCGGGCAGGACGGCGTCGGACAGGTCCACGATCATCGCGCCGAAGTGGGCGCTCAGCCGGGTGTGGCGGGAGGCGACCCAGCGCCCCTTTCTGATGATCTTGCTGAAGGTGGAGTTGATGTTCTGACGCTCGACCACGGCGGGGGCGGACGTGCCGGTGACGTCGGGCAGGTCGCGGGTCAGGGGGATGAGTTCGCCGACCGTTTTGGCGGAATATGTGACATCCAGCCGGTCCGCGTGCTCGACTGTGGTGAGTCGTCCGGTGGCCAGCGCCTCGCTCAGCACCGCGGCGACTCGATCGCGGTCGGCATCTGAGGCTCGCAGGACGGGATCGTCGGTCACGAACTGCAGTGTATGCCCTCTCGCGATATGTCGCGATAGGCAATCCTCAGGAGAATCTTGGGCCCCAGCGGAACCAGAAGTGGCTTCGCACGCGTCCGGGTATAAGAACCCTAGACGCACGACTGGGTCGAGAGGTTTACATCCGATCGAACAAAAAAGATGGGAAAGGCCTAGTGATCTTGAACCAGGCAGGAACGCGACGCTTCCGGGCGTACACGTCCAAGCACCTCGACGAGCTGTTGCTGCGTGCGGGGCTCAGCGAGGAGGAACGTCTGAAGGTGCGCGCCGTCGCGACGGTGCTGCCCTTTCGGACCAACGCCTACGTCGTGGATGAACTCATAGATTGGTCGGCAGCGCCCGACGACCCGATATACCGCCTCGTCTTCCCGCTGGCGGACATGCTGCCCGCGGCCGACGTGGCCAGGCTCGCCGACCTTCTCAAGGCCGAAGCGCCGGCCGCCGAGCTGAACGCGGAAGCCAACAAGGTACGCGCGCAGCTCAACCCGCATCCCGCGGGGCAGATGGAGCTCAACGTCCCGCGCATCGGCAGGGAACCGGTGCCCGGCATGCAACACAAGTACCCGGAGACCGTGCTCTTCTTCCCCAAACAGGGGCAGACCTGTCACGCGTACTGTACGTACTGCTTCCGCTGGGCCCAGTTCGTCGGCGACGCGGACCTCAAGTTCGCCTCCGACGACATCGACCAGCTGGTGTCGTACGTGCGCCAGCATCCCGAGGTCACCAGCGTTCTGCTCACCGGCGGCGACCCCATGATCATGGGTGAGCCGGTGCTCAAGCGCTACGTCGAGCCGCTGCTGGAGGTCGAGCAGCTCGAATCCATCAGAATCGGCACCAAGTCGCTGGCCTACTGGCCACAGCGATTCACCACCGATCCGGACGCCGACGACACGCTCCGCCTGTTCGAGCAGGTCGTCGCGGCCGGGAAGAACCTCTCCTTCATGGCTCACTTCTCGCACCTGCGAGAGCTGGACTCGCCGCTGGTGGAATCCGCAGTGGAGCGGATCCTCGGCACGGGGGCGACCATCAGGACGCAGGCTCCGCTGATCCGGTCGATCAACGACGATCCGGCCATCTGGTCAGGCATGTGGAAGCGGCAGCTGCGTATGGGGATGATCCCGTACTACATGTTCGTCGAGCGCGACACGGGACCACAGGACTACTTCGCGGTTCCGCTGGCCGACGCGTACGAGGTCTTCCGTGAGGCCTACGCCTCCGTCTCCGGGCTCTGCCGCACGGTGCGCGGGCCTTCGATGTCGGCCACGCCCGGCAAGGTGTGTGTGGACGGCGTCACCGAAATCGCCGGCCAGAAGGTCTTCGTGCTTCACCTCATCCAGGCACGCGACCCTTCGCTCGTCGGCCGGCCGTTCTTCGCTCAGTACGACCCGCAGGCCGTCTGGTTGACGGACCTGCGCCCTGCCTTCGCCGACAGGTTCCCTTTCGAGACCGGCGTCGCCACCGCCAGGCTGTCCGCCTGAGCGGTTCAAACCGAGCCCCCAGCCCGTGACCCGGTGGTGACGGGCCGTCTGGGGGCTCCTTCTTGTGCCCATCTCCTGGTACGCGCGTCGCCGCTCACGCGGGCTTCGGCTCGTACCGCAGGGCGATGATGCCGCACGCGAACGGCGTGGCTGACACCAGCCGCAGCCGCTGGGGCGTGCCGAGGTCGGGGAAGACCGGCAGGCCCCTGCCGATCGCGGCCGGCTCGACCAGGAGGTTGAGCTCGTCGATGAGGCCGTTGGCCAGCAGGCTCGCCACCAGCTCCGCACCGCCGTAGGTGATGATGTCGCCGCCCTCGGCGGACTTGAGGCGCCGGACGGCCTCGACCACGTCGCCTTCCACCTTCGCGTTGTCCCAGGGGGAGTCGGTGAGGGTCTTGGAGATCACGACCTTGGGCGTGTCCGTCATCCAGGCGGCCGACTCCTTGTCCTCGCCCTCGGGCTCGGCGGCCCAGTGCGGGATGAAGCCCTCGGCGAGCTTGCGGCCCAGCAGGATCGTGTCGACGCCCTCGGTGATGGCGCTGACGTAGGTGCCGAGGTCTTCGCTCCACGGGGTGGAGATCCAGTCCATCTCGCCGTTCGGGCCGCCCATGTAGCCGTCGGCGGTGATCTGGAGCTGGAGCTTGAGCTTGCGCATGTCGTGTGTCCTTCCGGGGTGTCTTCCAACTGGCTTCAGCTTGCCGGGCACCCCTTACGGAACGTTTAAGACATTCCTTAACTGCGCTTATGGGCTCTCTCGACTGTCCGGGCCCCAGACGGCCGTGCGCGGCCCGGGAGGCCCCCGCCTGCGGCCTCGCGGGCCCGTGGGGCGCCCGGAGCCGCTGCCGGGCCGTCAGGCTGTGGCGTGGGCCTTGTAGGGCGGCCGGGATGGGTTTCCGGTCAGAAGACGCGTACGGCGGTGCGGCGGGCGATCTGGGCCTGCAGGCGGGCCATCTGCCAGTGGAGTTCGATGAGTTGCTCGGCCAGCTGGGCCCGGGGCACCTCGGAAGGGTCCTCGATGGCCAGGTGGTCTATCGCGGTCGACAGCTCTCGCATCGCGCGCCCCCATTCCATCACGTGTCCTCAGGGGATCGAATTAACGTTCGAATCCTATCGGAACATGTGGGGGCGCGTCAGCGATTTGGGGTGGGTGGCACTCAGGTTTCGTACACAGGTGCGAGATAGCCGCGAGCCAGCGTGTTGGCGGTGATGTTGAAGCCCACGACCGCCGCCGGGGTGTCCGGGTCCAGGCCCAGCGACTCCACGCCCAGGGCGTGGACGGCGAACAGGTAGCGGTGGGGGAAGCCGGGGGGTGGGGCGGCGCCGCCATACGCCTTGGTGCCGAAGTCGTTGCGGGCGTGCACGCCCGCCTTCGTGTCGGCGGCGCCCGCGCCCGCCGGGAGCTCGGTGACGTCGGCGGCGACGTCGAACAGGAGCCAGTGCCAGAAACCGCTGCCCGTGGGGGCGTCGGGGTCGTAGCACGTCACGGCGTAGCTACGGGTGCCCTCCGGGGCGCCGGACCAGCGCAGGTGGGGGGACTGGTTGCCACCGGTCATGCCCCAGTCGTCGAACACGTGGGCCTCGGCCAGGCGTTCGCCGTCGTGTACGTCATCGCTCTCGACGGTGAGGGCGGGGACCTCGGGCAGGAAGTCGTAGGGGATCGGTGGCCGCGCGGACATGTCTACCTCCGAAGGACGGGTTCGTACGCTCCCATCTTTATCGGAGATCAGCCCTTGTTGTAGGCCGTCATCACTTCCTTGGGATCGCCGTCCATCTTGATCTTGCCCTTGTGGAGCCAGATGACCCGGTTGCAGGTCTCCTCGATGACCTTGTGGTCGTGGGAGACGAGGAAGACCGTTCCGGCCGACTCCCGGATCTGCTTGATGCGCTCCTGGCTCTTCTTGCGGAACTCGCGGTCGCCGGTGGCCAGGGCCTCGTCGATGAGGAGCACGTCGTGGGTCTTGGCGCTGGAGATGGCGAAGCGCAGGCGGGCACCCATGCCGGAGGAGTAGGTGGACATCGGCAGCTGGACGAAGTCATCGATGCCGGAGAAGTCGACGATCTCCTGGTACTTCTCCTTGACCTCGGCCGGGGTCATGCCCATGGCGTAGCAGCCGAGCACGATGTTGCGCTCACCGGTGAGCTCGCGCATCAGCGCGGCGTTGACGCCCAGCAGGGACGGCTGGCCGTCGGTGTAGACGGCGCCCGCGTGGGGCGGCAGGAGGCCGGCGATGGCGCGCAGGAGCGTGGACTTGCCCGAGCCGTTGCGCCCCACGATGCCGATGGCGTCGCCGTGGTAGGCCACGAAGGAGACGCCCTTGACGGCGTGCACCTCCTTCATCTGCGGCCGGCCCTGGCGCTTGAGCATGCGGACCAGCGCGCTGACCGCGTTGCCCTTCTCGTGGTCGGAGGCGGCGCTGTAGACGCGGTAGACGATGTGGAGGTCGTCGACGACCACGGTCGGAGTGCCCGTCGGGGCGTCCACAGGCTTGTGACCGGTGGGCTCCGGGTTGGGGTACACCCTGACGTCCTTACTCGTGGCGACGCCGGGCTCCTCGCCCTTCACCTGTGACAACTCCTCCGTCAGCTCAGCCACGCCCGTACCTCTCCTCGGCCCGCCAGAAGTACCAGAAGCCGAAAACGAGAGCGAACAACGCCCAGAATACGCAGCCCGCCATGGCAAACGCAGGGGGGTTGTGGTCGTCGGGCATGAGAATGTCCCGCATGACCTCGATGTAGGAGGCCGCCGGGTTGAGATACATGACGTTGGCGACCCACTGGGGGAGACCGGCGCCGCCGACGACCTTGTCCTGGATGGAGAAGAAGACGCCGGAGGCGTAGAGCCAGGTGCGCATGATGAACGGCAGGAGCTGGTTCATGTCGCGCATGTTCGAGCCGACGCGGGCCATCACGAGGCTGGCCCCGACGTTGAAGAGCGACTGCAGGGCCAGCACCACGGGGATGAGCAGCCAGAGCAGCGTGGGCGGCTCGCTCCAGACCACGATCAGCAGCAGCACGCCCATCGAGATGCCCAGCTGCTGCAGCTCCTGGATCGTGTACGCCAGGGGCAGCGCGGCACGCGGGAAGTGAAGCGCCCGGATGAGCGAGAGGTTGCCCGAGATGGACTTGGCCCCCGCCGTCACCGACCGTTGTGTGTAGGTGAAGACGAACATCCCGGTGAGCAGGAAAACCGGGTAGTTCTTGATCCCATGGGCGCCGCCGAGGATCAGGCCGAACATGACGAAGTAGATCGCGGCGTTGAGCAGGGGCGTCAGCACCTGCCACAGCTGGCCGAGGGCGGAGCTGGAGTACTTCGAGACGTTGCGCGAGGTCGCGTACGTCATCATGAAGTGCCGCCGCTCCCAGAGCTGGCGCAGGTAGACGTGGAACCTCGGCCGTGCGATGGCACGGCGAAGCCCGTATCTCTTGGCGAGCTTGGCCAGCGGCTCCTGCGCGCTTCGGCCGCCCGCCTGGGCGTCCGCGACCGCGGATTCCGGCTGGCTCATGGCATGGACTCTATTGGATTCGGGTCGGTGGGGTGCCGGTCACGGCAGTTCGCCGCGGTCTGTTGGACGGGTTTTGCGGGCCGCTGGGTTCCCGTACCCCCTCAGCACAGCACTTCTCCGGTCAACGCCCCAAGTAGATGGCCTCAGCACACCGTCTGGAGGGGTATTTTTACTCAACTGTTCACGTCCTGACGTGTCCTATTACGCGTGGTTGGTGGCTTTTTGCGCGTCTTGTGGGAAATGTCTGTGACGTTGGATAGGCGCACGTGTGACCGAACTGCAACGCGCCAGAGACTCGCTGGTGGCAAGTAGTGAGGGATAGTCGCGATCGACTGGCAGGGCGTCGGCTGGTTTGACCATGTCAGCCAAACCCGGGGGATTACAAGGACCCCCCGTCAGGCTGCTCTGGATCAACGCAGCTCAGCGCTAACGCCCACCTGGTAGAGGGAGGAAAGTTCTCACAATGCGTGTTACTAAGGGCGCACAGATCGTCGCCGGTACCGCGCTGCTCGCCCTCGCGGTTGCCGCGTGTGGCGGCGGCGGTGCCACGGAAAGTGGCAACACTGCCGCGGGCGGCAGCGACACGCCGGTCCGCATGGAGCTGGGCGAGCCGCAGGAGCTCCTGGTTCCGACCAACACGACCGAGTCCGAGGGCGCGGAGGCCCTCGCGGCCGTGTTCGAGCCGCTCGTCAACTACGACGAGAACAAGAAGGCTGTCGAGGCCGCTGCCGAGTCGATCACCTCCGATGACCAGAAGGTCTGGACGATCAAGCTCAAGGCAGGCAACACCTGGCACAACGGTGAGCCGGTCATCGCGCAGAACTACGTGGACGCGTGGAACTACGCCGCCAACCAGGACAACGCGCAGTCCGCCGGGTACTTCTTCGGCCGTGTCGACGGCTTCGCCGACCTCAACCCGGGTGAGGGCAAGCAGGTCACCGCGAAGGGCATGAAGGGTCTGGAGGCGGTCGACGACACGACGCTGAAGGTCACCCTCGCGGCGCCGTTCTCGCAGTTCAAGACGCTCCTCGGCTACACCGCCTTCTACCCGCTGCCCAAGGCCGCCTTCGGCGCCGACGGCAAGGTGACGCAGGAGTACGGCGAGAAGCCCATCGGTCAGGGCCTGTTCAAGCTGGACAAGCCCTACAAGAAGGGCACCGACCAGACGATCGACATGTCGGTCTACGACGGCTACAAGGGCCCCAAGCCCAAGGGCTGGACCAAGCTGCAGTTCAAGCTGTACACCAGCGCGGAGACCTCGTTCAACGACCTGCAGGCCGAGAACCTGGACATCCACGACTCCCTGCCGCCGTCCGCGATCGCCACCGCCAAGACCGCCCTGGGCGAGCGCTACCAGGACCAGCCTGACGCCGGCATCGGCTACATCGGCGTCCCGCTGCAGTACAACCCCGATTTCAAGAACGCCGACGTGCGCAAGGCCATCTCGATGGCCATCGACAGGAAGACCATCGCCGAGACGGTCTTCTCCGGTACCCGCGCCCCGGCCGACGACTTCATCAACCCGGCCATCGACGGTTACCGCCAGGGCGCCTGCGCGGCCTGCGCGTACAACCCGGCCGAGGCCAAGAAGCTCTACGAGTCCGCCAAGGGTCCGGCGAAGCTGGAGCTCGGCTACAACGCCGACGGTGGTCACAAGGAGTGGATCGAGGCCGTCGCCAACAACCTGCGCGCCAACCTCGGCGTCGAGGTGACGCCGAAGCCGTTCGAGAAGTTCCAGGCCATCCTGGACGAGCTGGACGCGAAGAAGTACACGGGTCTGTTCCGTATGGGCTGGGCGATCGACTACCCGTCCGCGGAGAACTACCTGACCCCGATCTTCGGGACCGGCGCCATCAAGACGGGCTCGAACTACGGCGGCTACACCAGCAAGGAGTTCGACGACCTGCTCGCCAAGGGCGACCAGGCGGCGACTCCGGAGGAAGGCCTGAAGTTCTACCAGCAGGCCGATGACATCCTGAACAAGGAACTGCCGTACATCCCGGTTTACTTCTACCGGAACAACTCCGGCTACTCCACCAAGGTCAAGAACGTCAAGATCAACCTGCTTAACCAGGTCGAGTGGTCCCAGGTCGAGAAGGCCTGACGTTGTTCCCCGGGGCGGGCGCGCTGTCGCCCGCCCCTTGAGGGCCAGCCACGGAGGCGGTCACTTGGGCCGGTAGATCCCACCCCCCAGGTGATTGCCTTCTTGGCATGTACGGGAGGCTTAAATGGGCCGTTATATCATCAGGCGTCTGATCCAGGCGATACCTGTACTACTGGGTGCCACTCTGCTCATCTTCGCCATTGTGTTCGCGCTGCCCGGCGACCCTGTCGCAGCGCTGGCCGGTGAGAAGAGGACAGACCCGACGATCGTCGCGATCCTTCGCGAGCGATACCACCTCAACGATCCGCTGCTGCTGCAGTACTGGTACTACATCAGCGGCGTCATCTTCCGCGGTGACTTCGGCGTCACTTTCGCCGACGTACCCGTGTCCCAGCTCATGGCCGGCAAGTTCCAGGTCACGCTGAACCTGGCGCTGACCGCGCTGGTCTTCGAGGCCATCATCGGCGTCGGTCTCGGCCTGTGGGCGGCGCTGCGCCGCGGCAGGGCCGCCGACACCATGATCCTGGCCTCGACCCTTCTGCTGATCTCCGTCCCCACCCTGGTCACCGGCTTCGTGCTGCAGCTGGTGCTCGGCGTGAAGGTCAAACAGTGGACCGGCATCGACATCTTCCCCATCGCGGGCATCAGCAACGGCTTCCGCAGCTACCTGCTGCCGGGCTTCGTGCTGGCCGGCATCTCGATCGCCTACCTCACCCGATTGACACGGACCAGCCTGGTGGAGACCCTCCGAGCGGACTACATCCGCACGGCGACCGCCAAGGGCCTGTCCAGACGGCGGGTCATCGGCAGGCACGGATTGCGCAACGCGCTGATCCCCCTCGTCACCTATCTGGGCGCCGACCTCGGCAACCTCATGGGCGGCGCGGTGATCACGGAGACGATCTTCAATCTCCCGGGCATCGGCAACCAGCTCTTCCAATCCGTCTACCTGCGTGAGCAACCCGTCGTCGTCGGTATCGTGACAGTTCTGGTGCTGATCTACATCGTCGCCAACCTGGTCGTCGACTTGATGTACGCAGTGCTCGACCCGAGGATCCGCTATGAGTGACATCCAGCAGCCTGCGGCGCCCCTTGTGCCGAACACGGTGCCGACGTCTCCACCGCCAGCCAAGCACAAGAAGAAGGAGGGCAAGCCGGCAAGCCTCTGGAGCGACGCCTGGCACGACCTCCGCCGCCGTCCGATCTTCATCATCTCGGCGATCCTCATCGCGGTCCTCGTCGTCATGGCGCTGTGGCCGTCGTTGTTCACGTCCATCGACCCGAACGACCCGAGGACCTGTGAGCTGGCCACGGCCCGGCAGGGACCCAGCAGCGGCCACCTCTTCGGCCGCGACAACCTGGGCTGCGACGTCTACGCGCGCTCGATCTACGGCGCCGCCAACTCGCTGCTGATCGGCATCTCGACCACGCTGGCGACCTCGCTCATCGGCGGCATGTTCGGCCTCGCGGCCGGGTACTTCGGCGGCGTCACCGACACGCTGGCCTCCCGCCTGACCGAGATCTTCTTCGCCATCCCCAGCATCCTGGGCGCCCTGCTGATCGCGGCCACCTTCCGTGGCGGCCCGTTGAGCAGCATCACCCTGGTCATCATCGCGTTGACCGTCCTGGGGTGGCCGATGACGTACCGGATCATGAGAGCCGCGGTCATCACGGCCAAGAGCCAGGACTTCGTGGTCGCGGCCAAAGCCCTGGGCGCCGGCCACATGCGGATCATGATGAGGCACCTGCTGCCGAACGCGCTCGCGCCGGTCATCGTCATCGCGACGATCAACCTCGGCGGGTTCATCGCGGCCGAGGCGGCGCTGTCGTTCCTCGGCGTCGGCGTGACCTCGCCGGACATCTCGTGGGGCCTGATGATCTCCGACGCCCGTAACAGGTTCCTGGACGCGCCGCTGCCGCTGATCTTCCCGGCCGTGTTCCTGAGCATCACGGTGCTCGCGTTCATCATGCTGGGCGACGCCGTACGCGACGCGCTCGACCCGAAGCTCAGGTAAGGGGGACCTGTGAAGAAGACATCCCCAGAGGTGTTGCCCGCCGAGGGAGGGCTGGGCAACGAGCCTCTGCTCGCTGTCGACAACCTGCACGTGGAGTTCCGCACACGGGCCGGCGTCGTGCACGCCGTCAACGGTGTGACCTATTCGCTCAACCCCGGCGAGACCCTCGCCGTGCTGGGCGAGTCGGGCTCCGGCAAGTCCGTGACCGCCCAGGCGATCATGGGCATCCTGGACATGCCGCCCGCGGTGATCCCCAAGGGCGAGATCCGCTTCCGCGGCACCGACCTGCTCAAGCTCTCGGAAGACGCCCGCTCGCAGGTGCGCGGCCAGCGCATCGCGATGGTCTTCCAGGACGCGCTCTCCTCGCTGAACCCGGTCTTCACCGTGGGCTGGCAGATCAGCGAGATGTTCCGCGTGCACCGGGGCATGGGCAAGAAGGAGGCGCTGACCAAGGCGGTCGAGCTCATGGACCGGGTCCGCATCCCGGCCGCCAGGCAGCGCGTCAACGACTACCCGCACCAGTTCTCCGGTGGCATGCGCCAGCGCATCATGATCGCGATGTCGATCGCGCTGGACCCGGAGGTGCTGATCGCCGACGAGCCGACCACCGCGCTCGACGTGACCGTCCAGGCCCAGATCATGGAGCTCCTCGCGGAGCTCCAGCGCGAGAGCAACATGGGCCTGATCCTGATCACCCACGACCTCGGCGTGGTCGCCGACGTCGCGGACAAGATCGCGGTCATGTACGGCGGGCGGATCGTCGAGAACGCCCCCGTCCACGACATCTACAAGACACCCGCCCACCCGTACACGAAGGGCCTGCTCGAATCGATCCCCAGGGTCGACCAGAAGGGCCAGGACCTGTACGCCATCAAGGGCATGCCGCCGAACCTGCTGGACATGCCGACCGGCTGCGCCTTCCACCCCCGCTGCCCGTACCGCCAGGACATCTGCGTCACCGAGGCCCCGGCGCTGTCCGGGATCAGCGGTACGCGCAGCAGCGCCTGCCACTACTGGAGGGAGGTCCTCGATGGCACCCACGAGTGAGCCGATCCTTGAGGTACGCGACCTGGTCAAGCACTTCCCGCTGACCCAGGGCATCGTGGTCAAGAGGCAGATCGGCGCGATCAAGGCCGTCGACGGCGTCTCCTTCGACCTGCACAGGGGCGAGACCCTGGGCATCGTGGGCGAGTCGGGCTGCGGCAAGTCGACGCTGGCCAAGGTGCTCATGGCGCTGGAGCGGCCGACGTCGGGCTCGGTCAAGATCAGCGGCCGGGAGATCGCCCACGCCCGCGGCAGCGAGCTCAAGCGCATGCGGCGCAACATCCAGATGGTGATGCAGGATCCGTACACCTCGCTGAACCCCCGGATGACCGTCGGTGACATCATCGGCGAGCCGTACGACATCCACACCGAGGTCGCGCCGAGGGGCGATCGGCGCAAGAAGGTGCAGGAGCTGCTGGAGGTGGTCGGGCTCAACCCCGACCACATCAACCGCTACCCGCACCAGTTCTCGGGCGGCCAGCGCCAGCGCATCGGCATCGCGCGCGGCCTGGCCCTGCAGCCGGAGATCATCGTCTGCGACGAGCCGGTCTCGGCGCTGGACGTGTCGATCCAGGCGCAGGTCATCAACCTGCTGGAGCGGCTGCAGAACGAGTTCAACCTGGCCTACATCTTCATCGCCCACGACCTATCGGTGGTGCGCCACATCGCCGACCGGGTGGGCGTGATGTACCTGGGCAAGCTGGTGGAGCTCGGCAAGGACACGGAGGTCTACGACAAGCCCGCGCATCCGTACACGCAGGCTCTGCTCTCCGCGGTTCCGGTTCCGGATCCGGAGGGGCGCGAGCTGCGCGAGCGGATCATCCTTCAGGGTGACCCGCCGTCGCCGGCCAACCCGCCTTCGGGCTGCCGCTTCCGCACCCGGTGCTGGAAGGCGCAGGAGATCTGCGCGGAGGAAGAGCCGCTGCTGCAGATCCGGCCGGGCACCGCGCACGAGAGCGCGTGCCACTTCGCCGAGACGCACGACGTGGTGCACATCGGTTAGGACGACAGGAAGGAGCCCTCCGCGGAGGGCTCCTTCACGTGGTGGCGATGACGGCCGAGCCGTGCCCGAACAGGCCCTGGTTGGCGGCCAGGCCCACCCGGGCGCCGGCGACCTGGCGGGCGCCGGCGGTGCCGCGCAGCTGCCAGGTCAGCTCGCACACCTGGGCGATGGCCTGGGCGGGGATGGCCTCGCCGAAGGAGGCGAGCCCGCCGGACGGGTTCACCGGCGTCCGGCCGCCGAGCGTGGTGTCGCCGGCCCGCAGAAGCTTCTCCGCCTCGCCGGGCGGGCACAGCCCGACGTCCTCCATCCAGTCCAGCTCCAGCGCCGTGGACAGGTCGTAGACCTCGGCGAAGGACAGGTCGCCCGGTCCCAGCCCCGCCTCCTCGTAGGCGGCGTGGGCGATCGCGGCGCGGAAGGGGCGTTCCGGGGGAGGCACCGCCGCCGCCGAGTCGGTGGCGAAGGCGGGCAGTTCCAGCGTGGTGTTGGGGAAGGTCGGGGTGACGGTCGAGACGGCGGCCAGCCGTACCGGCCGGGAGATTCCGTGGCGGCGGGCGAACTCCGCCGAGGCCAGCACCACCGCGGCGCCCCCGTCGGAGGTGGCGCAGATGTCCATGAGCCGCAGCGGGTCGGCCACCATCGGCGAGGCCAGCACCTCCTGCTCGGTGACGGGCCTGCGGTAGCGGGCCATGGGGTTGAGCGCGCCGCAGGCGGCGTTCTTGACCTTCACGGCGGCGAAGTCGGCGGCGGTCGAGCCGTACAGGGCCATGCGGCGGCGGGCGTAGAGGGCGAAGTAGGCGGGGTTGGTGGCGCCGAGGAGCCGGAAGCGCAGCCAGTCGGGGTCGTCGGGACGCTCGCCGCCGACGGGTTTGAAGAAGCCCTTGGGCGTCGAGTCCGCGCCGACGACGAGTGCCACGTCGCACAGGCCCGCCAGGATTCTGGTCCTGGCCAGGTCGATGGCCTGCGCTCCCGAGGCGCACGCGGCGTAGCAGGAGGCGATCCTGGCTCCGTTCCAGCCGAGCGCCTGGGCGAAGGTGGCGCCGGCGATGAAGCCGGGATAGCCGTTCCTGATGGTGTCGGCGCCGACGACGTACTGCACGTCGGTCCAGGACACGCCGGCGTCGGCCAGGGCGGCTCGGGCGGCGGCGACGCCGTACTCGATGAAGGGTTTGCCCCATTTGCCCCACGGGTGCATGCCCGCGCCGATGACCAGGACGCTCATCGGGCCGCCTCCCACATCCACACCAGCGGGCCGTCGGCGAGCGGTCCGTGGGTGAGCCGCAGCTCCATGCCGACCCGGAGCTCGTCCACGGTCAGGTCCTTGACCTGGCCGAGCACGATGATCCCGGCCTCGGCGAGCTCGACCGCGGCGAGCGTCACCGGCGTGTACGGCTCGGCGGCGGCGAACGGCGGCGGCGGCGCGTAGCAGGCGTTGGTGTAGGACCAGACGGTGCCCTGGCGGGGGAGCCGGGTCTCCTCCTGCGTCTCGCCCGAGCAGTGCGGATTGCGGCAGAACCCCCGCTGCGGCGGAAAGCTGACCGTGCCGCAGCCGGCGCACCGGGTGCCGAGGAGATGGGTGCCGTCGTCGCCGATGGTGAACCAGCCGTCGATCGCCAAGGTCATACCGACGAGTATCACACAAGCGCTTGCTAGGGAGAATGCCTCCGCCGCCGCAAGTGCAGCACCACCACCCTGGCCGACATCGCGACCGTCAGCCCGATCATCGCCACCACCACGGGCAGCCGCGAGCCCGGCTGCGAGGGCGGCGGGCCGCCGCCGAAGTAGCCGCCCACCTGCCCGATCCTGGACGCGGCCGGACGGGCCAGCCGCCCGGCCTCGCGCAGGGCGAGCGCCGCGTCGGCCACCCCGTGACCATAGGCGCGGCTGTGCCCGTCGGCCGGCCGCTTCCTGGTGCCCCGCTCGATGGCCATGCGCACGTGGTACGGCGACAGCCCCGGATACTCCGCCCTGACCAGCGCGGCGATCCCCGCCACCATCGCCGCCGCCGAACTGGTCCCGTCGCCGACCACGTACCCGTCGGGACCGTCGGCGCTGACGATCCCGGTGCCCGGCGCGACCACCGACAGGTAGTCCTGGCGGTTGGAGAAGCGCGGCACCTTCATCCGCTTGTCCACCGCGCCCACGGCGATCACCCCGGGGTAGGCGGCGGGGAAGTTCTTGCGGTTGGCGTCGTCGCCGTCGTTGCCCGAGGAGGCGACGAGCACGGCCCCGCGGGAGATCGCGTACTGCACCGCCTCCTCCTCGGCCGCCGAGCCCTCCCACGAGCCGCTGCCGCCGCCCAGCGACATGCTGACGACCCGTGCGCCCCGGTCGACGGCGTACCGGATGCCCTGGGCGAGCGCGTCGCCGCCGCCCGCGGTGGCGCGCTGCTTGCCGCGCAGCGGGTCGTCGTTCTCCAGCGTCACCCGGACCGACAACACCCTCGCGGCGGGGGCGACCCCCACCACGCCGCGTCCGCCGCCGTGACCGCGCCCGGCGATGAGGCTGGCCATCGCGGTGCCGTGGTGTCCCGTTCTGGCCGGCCCGCGTACGGGCCCGGTCAGGTCGGGTCCCTCGACGACGGCTCCCGCCAGGTCGGGGTGCCGGGCGTCCACGCCCGTGTCGAGCACGGCCACCAGCACCCCGTCGCCCCTGCTCACCTTCCACGCCTCGGGCACGCGCAACGCGGTGAGCTGCCACTGCTGCTGCCCCGTGGCCACGGCGGCCACGCCGCTTCTCGTGGCGACGCCGCGCATGCCGCCCGCGGGCGGGCCCGCGATGAGCAGCGTGACGAGACAGACGGGCAGCAGCCCGGCCGCGGCGCGGATCACCGGGTGAGCGCCTTGTGCAGGGCCTCGGCCAGTTGCACGGCCGCCGCGCCGATGCGCGGCTCGGTCCGGCCCCCCGGCTGGTACGGCCGGCCGTCGGCGTACCCGGCGGCGGTGAAGACCACGTACGGCCCGCCGGAGGCCGCCACGGCGCCGGTGACGTACTGGGCCTCGCCGAACCGCTCGGCCGCGCCGCCGGGAAAGGCCACGGGCCGCACGCTCGGCGGACGCCCCGCGGCGCCGGCGTGAACCGCTCTGACGGGCAGCCAGGAGGGCGCCCCGTCGAGCACGGCCACGCCCACGGTGGCGACGAAGGTCTGCGTGCTGTCGGAGTAGGTGGCCCGCAGGGTCGTCAGGCAGCGCGGCAGCATGGCCGCCGCCGCGGCCTGGAGCGCGACCCGGCACGGCGCCTCGGGAGCGACCCCGGCCAGCAGGTAGGTCACCCGCGCGCCGGACGGGCTCGCGCCGGTGAGCGCGGCGGGGAAGACCCTCGACACCGGCCAGGCGCGCCAGCGCTCGCTCACCGCGGGCTCGGCCGAGCCCCAGGGGAAGGGAAGGATGGACAACAGTGCGACGGACAGCAGGAACACGTCTGCCTCGAAAGAAGGGGGGAGGAGGCGCTCGAACTGCCGTGCATTCTGGCACGCAGGCGATGGTTCAATCCGACGCTTCGGTAAACAGACCGATACGCGGGGTAATGTCCCTATCGCACCGGAGCAGGAGAAAGGCGTACATGCGCGCCCGGCGGGAGCCCCAGGCGCTGGGCCGCATCACCCGAGTTCACGGCGATGGCGATGAGCCCCGCCGAGTCGGCGAAGGCCACCAGTTCGCCCGGCGGCACCGCCGCGTACGTCTCCCGGTACGGCATCGCCAGCTGCCTGCGCCCCATCCACACGCCCAGCGTGTCGCCCACCCGGACCCCGAGCGCCGCCAGGTCGCCCGCGGCGATCGAAAGCTGGGTGTTGCCGTAGCGGTCCACGGAGACCACCTCGCCCTCCACCGAGCCCTCGCGCAGCACCGACGTCGGCTCCGGCAGCGAGATGAGCCGGTTCAGCGGGATCTCCGGCCCGAGGTCGGACGGCTTGCCGCCCACGCACAGCCGCCCGGCCACCGGCGCGTACACGTCGCGGCCGTGGAAGGTCGGCGAGACCGGGCGCAGGAAGAGCGCGTCGTTGGTGATCTCGTAGGCGGACTCGGCGCCCCCGCAGGCGTGTACCGCCCAGGACAGCAGCCCGTTGTCCGGCCCGATGAACACCCGTCCCCCCGCTTCCACGGCCACCGCGCGCCTGGCCCCGCCCGCTCCCGGGTCCACGGCGCCGATGTGCACGCCGGGCGGGATGTACGGGATGGTCTGCGCGAGAACCGCCGCGCCCCGCCGTACGTCGCCCGAAGGGATCAGGTGGCACACGTCGATGACGCGGGCCTGCGGCGCGATTCCGACGATCACGCCATGGCAGGCAGCCACATAGCCGTCTTCGAGTCCGTAATCGGTGAGAAGCGTTATGACTGGGGTCACACTTGGTGACTGTACGTCTCCCGATCCGCGGTGAACACCCGGCTTTGGCACATTACGATGGCCACGGGCCGCGTACGTATGGCGTGAGCGCCGTACGCCCTTCCGAGGAGGACGACCATGGACACCGCACCGGTCAGCGGTGACAGTGCTGCCCAGGAACCCGACCGTCAGCCCCTCACCGAACGAGACCTCCAGCTCCTCGCCTTCGAGCGCCAATGGTGGCGCTACGCCGGCGCGAAGGAGCAGGCCGTCAAGGAGACCTTCGGGTTCTCGGCCACGCGTTACTACCAGTTGCTCGGTGAACTCATCGACCGTCCCGAGGCGCTGGAGCAGGATCCGATGCTGGTCAAGCGACTGCGCCGGCTGCGGGCCACGCGGCAGCGCGAGCGCGCGGCCCGGCGACTCGGCATGCGTCCCTAGGTGGCTGGGTACTCCAGCCGCGTGAGGAACATCCCTGGAATCCAAGCGATCGTGAAAGATCCGTCAGGGGCGGTGATCGGGCTCGACTTCGACGGCACCCTGTCGCCCATCGTGCCCGACCCGGCCGCCGCGAGGATCCATCCGGCGGCTCCCGACATCCTGGCCCAGCTCAGCGGGCGGGTGTCGGCGGTCGTCATCCTGACCGGCCGGCCCCCTGCCACCGTCCTCGAACTCGGTCCAGGCCTGGCCGACGTGCCCGGCCTGGTGATCCTCGGGCACTACGGCTTCGAGCGGTGGGAGAACGGCCGCGTCAGCGCTCCGCCGCCGCCCGCCGGCGTGCCGCGGGCCGAGGCCGAGCTGCCGATGCTGCTCGACGCCCTGGGCCTGACCGGAGTGGCCGTCGAGGACAAGGGGCGGGCGGTGGCCGTACACACGAGGCGCAGTCCCGATCCCGAAGGGGCCTTCGAGGCGCTGCGGCGGCCGCTCGCGGCGCTGGCGGAGCGCAACGGGCTGGTGGTCGAACCCGGCCGGTACGTGCTGGAGCTGCGCCCGCCCGGCATGGACAAAGGCCAGGCGCTCTCGTTGTTCCTGGCCGAACGCGCGGCCAGGTCGGTGATGTTCGTCGGCGATGACCTGGGCGATCTGGCCGCCTTCGACGCGGTACGCGCTTCCGGGTTGCCCGGGGTCACCGTGTGCAGTGGTTCGGCCGAGGTCACCGAGCTGGCCGAGCGGACGGACATCGTCGTGGACGGGCCCGACGGCGTGATGGCGCTGCTCAAGGAGCTGACGGCCGCGGTTCGCGGCTGACCAGCACGCCCGTCACGGCCAGCGCGATCAGCACCGGGACCATGAGGAAGGCCGTACGCGTCCCGAAGCCGTCGGCCAGCGCGCCCAGCGCGAACGGGCCCGCGGCCATCGCCAGTCCGGCGCAGACCGGCGAGACGGCCGTGGCCCGCACCGGGTCGGTGGCGAGCACGCCGGCCAGCGCGAGCGGGAAGTGCAGCGAGACGCCGAGCCCGCTGATCGCCAGCCCCGCGTACGCGAGCAGCGGCTGGGTGCCCGACCAGAACAGCAGCCAGCCGGCCGCGGTGAGCAGCAGGGCGCCGGTGAGCAGCGCGGGCGGGCCAATGCGCAGGGCCAGCGGCGTCCCGGCGAAGCGGCCGACGGCCAGGCCGGCCGTGAACGCGGTCAGCCCGGTCGTGGCCGCCGCCACGCCCATCCCGGTGTTCGACGCGAACAGCTGCACCGCCCACAGGTTGAAGCAGAACTCCAGCGCGACCACGAGGAAGAGCACGCCGCCCGCCACGTAGAAGCGCCAGCCGGGCGGCGGCAGGCCCGCGCGGGCGGCGCCGTCGTGCGGGCGGCCGGCCACGCGGACGCGGCCGAGCGTGAGGGCGATCAGCGCGGTGAGGATCGGGGTGATCAGCAGGGCCGCCCGCCAGCCGAGCGCGGTCTGCGCGGTGGCGCTGATCGTGTAGGTCATGGCGATGCCGAACAGGATCGCGACCGCGTTGGCCTCGCTGATCGCCGCCGGCCCGGCCGGGCCGTGGTGGTCGCTGAGCGCGGCCATCATGGCGTAGAGGGCCACCGAGCCGAACAGGCTGGCCAGGCCGTAGCCCAGCAGGGTCGCCGGCAGGGCGGGGGTGAGCATGACCGGAACCAGGCCCGCGTTCATGCCGGCCAGGCTGCCCCAGATCGTGGCGCGCCGGCCGTACCTGCGCTCCAGGAACGGCAGCGCGGCGCCGGCGAGGAGCGTTCCCGCGGCCATCGCGGTGCCGTGCAGGGCGGCGATCGCGTTGGAGACCTGCTGTTCCTGGCGCAGCAGCGGCAGGACGGCGCTCAGCCCGTACAGGTAGGTGGCGAAGGCGCCGAGTTGTAGATAGACGAGCCAGGTCGGGAGATCACGGGTCAGACGGATCCGGACTGTGGTCACTTAAGGCATTAAGTCAGGGCATCGAGCTGCGCCGCAAGCCACTTCTGGGGCGGCAGCGCTGTGGCGGACGCGGCCAGGCTCGCGGCCCTGCGCGTACGCTCCTCCTCGGGCATGACCAGGGCGGTGCGCAGGGCCTGGGCGGTCTCCAGGACGTCGTAGGGGTTGACCACGAGCGCGTCGGCACCCAGCTCAGCGGCGGCTCCGGCCTCGCGGGACAGCACCAGGACGCAGCGGGGCGACAGGATCGGGCCCTCCTTGGCGACCAGGTTCATGCCGTCGCGGATCGGGTTGACCAGCAGCACGTCGGCCATCCTGTAGGCGGCCAGGCTGCGCGCGTAGTCGTCGTTGACGTTGAGTATCAGCGGGTCCCAGTCCTCGGTGGCGTACTCGTCCTCGATCTCCTTGGCGCAGCGCTGCACCGCCGCGGTGTACTCGCGGTACTCGGGCAGGTCGTGGCGGCTCGGGTAGGCGAAGGCCAGGTGCACCACGCGGCCGTGCCACTCGGGGTGGGCGGCCAGGAACTCGCGGTAGGCGACCAGGCCGCGCACGATGTTCTTGGACAGCTCGGTGCGGTCGATGCGGACGATCAGCTTCCTGTCACCGGTCTGCGCGCGCAGCGCCGCCACGTTCGACTCCACGTCCGGCTCGCAGGCGCGCCGCCACAACTGCTCGCCGTCGACGCCGAGCGCGTGCACGCCGATCCTGGTCGTGCGGCCCTCGTGGGTGACGCCGCGCGCGTCCACCCGGGCGCCCAGCAGGGCCGCGCAGCAGTCGGTGAACGCCCGCGCCCACCGCTCGGTGAGGAACCCGGCGTGATCGGCTCCCAGAATGCCTTCCAGGACCTCACGGGCCACCTCGTCGGGCAGCAGCGCGAAGTACTCCGGCGGGGCCCAGGGGGTGTGGCTGAAATGCGCGATGCGCAGGTCGGGGCGCTCGGCGCGGAGCATGGCCGGGGTGAGGGTCAGGTGGTAGTCCTGCACCATCACCCGCGCCTCGTGCCCGGCCTCCTCGGCCAGCGCCAGCGCGAAGGCGCCGTTGTAGTCGCGGTAGGACTCCCACTCGCGCTGGAACCTGGTGCCGAAGTGCGGGGAGTTGGGGATGTCGTAGAGCAGGTGGTTGACGAACCACAGCGTGGAGTTGGCCACGGCGTTGTAGGCGCGGTGGAAGGTCGCGGGGGCGATGTCCAGCATGCGCAGCGACCCGGTGTCGTAGCCGGCCTGGTCGAGGCGGCCGCCGGGAGCCTGCCGTACGGCGCTGCGGTCGCCGTCGGAAAGGGCCGCGCAGACCCACAGCACGCCCTCGTCCTTCGCCACGCCGGAAAGGCCGGAGACCAGTCCGCCGCCACCGCGTTTCATGGTGAGTTCACCGTCGTCGGAGACGGTGAAGGAGACAGGACCGCGGTTCGAGGCGACCAGGACGCTGTTCATTTAACTATCCTCCGCTCATAGGATCCCGCTATGGCGCTTGATGAGCTAACCGAGGAACTGGCCCGCTCCGCAGCCGCTGGAGATCATCGCGCACTCGGCGAGCTCTTGCGGCGGATCGAGCCACACGTACTCCGCCACTGCGCGCGAATCCTGCCCTATCACCAGGACGCGGAGGAGGCCTGCCAGGACACCCTGCTGGCCGTCGCGCGCAACATCGGCCGCTTCGAGGGCAGGGCGCGCTTCAGCACGTGGCTGCACATCGTGACGGCCAACTGCGCCCGCACGACCTACCGCTCGCTGAAGCGGCGGGCGGCCGAGCAGAGCTCCGACGAGCTGCCCACGCAGAAGCCGGACGTGGCCCGGGTGAGCGTGATCGCGGGCTCGCGCCTGGACCTGCTCGACGCGATGGAGGCGCTGGAGGCGTCCAAGCCCGACCTGGCGCAGGCGCTCGTGCTGCGTGACATCGTGCAGCTCGACTACAACGAGGTGGCCGAACAGCTCGGCATCCCGCTCGGCACCGCGAAATCCCGCATCCACCAGGCGCGCAAGTACGTGCAGGGCGTGCTCGGGGAGGACTATCGGTGAGACGGATTGTCTCACCGGTCGAGATGGGTGGGCAACCGATCCGCTTGACCAGGTAGAGTCCTTTTCGACAACTACATATTGCTCATCCAGAGGGGTGGAGGGACCGGCCCTGCGAAGCCCCGGCAACCCTCCCGGATTGTGACTCGCACCCGCGAGGCCGACCGGGACAAGGTGCCAATTCCGGTCTGTGGTCAAGGTGGCCGCAGGCGAAGATGAGGGAAGGCCTCGCTTCATGTCGCTCGACTTCGGTCCTGCTGTAGCTCTCTCCTGCCGCGAGTGCGGCACCCGCTATGACCTCGGCCCCAGTTTCGCGTGCCTGGAGTGTTTCGGGCCACTCGAAGTGGCCTATGACTTCGGTACGGTGACCCGCTCGCGCATCGAGTCCGGACCGACCAACATCTGGCGTTACCAGGCGCTCCTGCCGGTCCCCGTGGACGTGGCGGCCAAGCAGAACATGAACCCCGGCTGGACCAAGCTGGTCAAGGCCGGCAACCTCGGCCGCGCGCTCGGCATCAAGTCGCTGCACATCAAGGACGACTCCGGCAATCCCACCCACTCCTTCAAGGACCGTGTGGTGGCCATCGCCGTCGAGGCGGCCCGCAACTTCGGCTTCCACACCCTGTCCTGCTCCTCCACCGGCAACCTGGCCGGCGCGGTCACCGCGGCCGCCGCCAGGGCCGGGCTCGACGCGTGCGTCTTCATCCCCGCCGACCTGGAGCAGGCCAAGATCGCCATGGCCCGGGTGTTCGGCGGCAGGCTGGTCGGCATCGAGGGCACCTACGACGAGGTCAACCGCTTCTGCTCCGAGCTCATCGGCGACCCGCTGGGCGACAAGTGGGGCTTCGTCAACGTGAACCTGCGGCCGTACTACGCCGAGGGGTCCAAGACGCTGGCCTACGAGATCGCCGAGCAGCTCGGGTGGAGGCTGCCCGAGCAGATCGTCATCCCGATCGCCTCCGGCTCCCAGCTCACCAAGATCGACAAGGGCTTCAAGGAACTCGTGGCGCTCGGGCTGGTCGAGGACACGCCCTACAAGGTGTTCGGGGCCCAGGCGCTCGGCTGCTCGCCGGTGTCGGCGGCGTACAAGGCCGGGCACGACGTGGTCCAGCCGGTCAAGCCGGACACCATCGCCAAGTCGCTGGCCATCGGGAACCCGGCTGACGGGCCGTACGTGCTCGACATCGCCCGCCGTACGGGAGGGGCGGTGGAAGACGTCACCGACGCCGAGATCGTCGCGGCCATCAAGCTCCTGGCCTCCACGGAGGGCATCTTCGCCGAGACCGCGGGCGGCGTCACCGTGGGCGTGCTCAAGAAGCTGGTGGAAAACGGCACGCTGGATCCCGAGGCGGAAACGGTCGTGCTGAACACCGGCGATGGCCTCAAGACCCTTGACGCGGTGTCGTCGATCGCCGAACCCACCGCTGTCATCCGGCCCTCTCTCGACGCGTTCCGCGCCATCTGAAAGGAAGTTTAAGGCATGAGCGTTTCTGTACGGATTCCCACCATTCTGCGCACCTACACGGGTGGTAACGCGGAGGTCAGTGGCGAGGGTGCGACGCTGCGCGAGGTCCTTCAGAAGCTGGACAGCGACTACCCGGGGATCGGTGCCCGAATTCTCGATGAATCGGGCAAGATTCGGCGTTTTGTCAACGTTTACGTGGGGCAAGAGGACGTCCGATTCGCCGAGGGGCTCGACACCGCGGCCCCCGAGGGGAGCGAGATCTCCATCATCCCCGCGGTAGCCGGAGGCTAACGCTTCGCACACTCTTAGCACTGGGGCACCTCTTCGGAGGTGCCCTTCCCATTTCTGGAAAATTCAACTCTTCGAAGGATGAAATAGGCAGTTTTCAGATTGACTCTGTTGCCCAACGGCATGCCACAGGTATGGTCGAGGGCGATCGCCGCCAGTTTTTCGGTAAAAGCGGCGAACGCGGATCTCGCGGAGGAATGGGCGGGATCCAGAGCCCAGTAAGAGGAGTCGGAAGTGGCGCAGGGCACCGTCAAGTGGTTCAACGCGGACAAGGGCTACGGTTTCATCGCGGTAGACGGTGGTAAGGATGTATTCGTCCATTACTCAGCGATCATGATGGACGGCTACAGATCACTCGAACAAGGCCAGCGGGTCGAGTTCGAGATCACACAAGGCCAGAAGGGGCCGCAGGCGGAATCTGTCCGCACCGTTTGAACCACGCACCGAGGCAGCCCGCACGGCAGCGCAGTCCGTGCGGTTCTGCCAAACACCTTTCGTCTCACCAGGACAGGCCCGATCTCGCGAGGGGATCGGGCCTGACCTGCGACGAGGTGGCTCTCGCTTGCACTCGACCGGGTAGAGTGCTAAACAGTTCGTTGGCACTCTCTCCATGTGAGTGCCAACACCTGGATCGAGACGATCGGGGCCTGCCGAACGGAGATGCGGGCCCAAGTGTTCGGCCCCCGGGCCGGGCACGCTGCCGTCGCGGGCGTCGGCTCGATCCTTGAGAAGCCACCCTGCATCTGGGAGGTCCAGCCTTATGGCAGCCAAGATGATCGCGTTTGACGAGGACGCCCGGCGCGGTCTCGAGCGCGGCATGAACCAGCTCGCTGACGCCGTGAAGGTGACCCTTGGTCCCAAGGGGCGCAATGTCGTGCT
>NZ_JBITIO010000037.1:0-24098 GCF_044459065.1 Nonomuraea sp. NPDC050394
AGAAGGGCGTCCAGCTCAGTCTTCACAAACCGATCTTGGACGCCCTTCGCCATGCCCGCACACGATCAGCGAATTTCACATCAACGATCTAGGCGCCTTCCGAATAGTAGATCGCCGCCTGTACGCGGCTGCGCAGCCCCAGCTTGTTGAGCACCCGGCTGACATGGGTCTTCGTGGTCGCCTCCGCCATGTCGAGCTCCTTGGCGATCTCGGCGTTGGACAGACCGCGCGCCACGCAGGCCAGCACCTCCCGCTCGCGTGGCGTCAGGCTCTCCAGTTCCTGGGGCGTCCGCCGTTCCGGCTGCTGGGCGAACGCGGAGATCAACCTGCGCGTCACCGACGGCGAGATCAGCCCGTCACCCCTCGCGACCAGCCGCACCGCGGCCACCAGCGCGTCGGCGTCGGTGTTCTTCAGCAGAAATCCCACCGCGCCCGCCCGCAACGCCCCGAAGACATACTCGTCGAGGTCGAACGTGGTCAGGATCAGCACGTCACTGACCCCGGCCAGTTCGCGGGCCGCGGAGATCCCGTCCATCCGCGGCATGCGCACATCCATCAGCACCACGTCCGGCCGCAGCTCCCGCGCCATCTCCACGGCCTCCACACCGTCGGCCGCCTGACCGACCACCTCGATGTCGTCGGTGCCGCCGAGGATCAGCACGATCCCCGCCCGGACGGCCGCGTGATCGTCGGCCACCAGCACCCTGATGCCGCTGCTCATCCAGCCTCCTCCGCCGTGGGCAGTCTCACCTGTACGCGCCATCCGTCGGCACGCGGACCCGCCTCGATCTCCCCACCCACCAGCGCGGCACGCTCGGACATCCCCACCATTCCGGCCCCGGCCCCCGGCAGCCGCGCCTTCCGCCCGTTGACCGGATTGTCGACGGTCAACACCACATGCTTCGCCTGATAGACAACGCGCACAGAAGTCGGCTGATCACCATGCTTGAGGGCGTTCGTCAGCGCTTCCTGAAGAATCCGGTACCCCGCCAGATCCACCGAAGCGGGCAACTCCCGAGGCTCCCCGACGATCTCCAGCTCGGCCGGCATGCCCGCCTGCCGCGACCGCTCGACCAGGCTCTCCGCGTCGGCCAGCCGCAACCGCATCGCCTCGGTCTCCTCTCCTTCCTGCCGGAGGAGCCCGATCATGGTGCGCATCTCGTCCAGGCCCTTCACGCTGTTCTCCCGGACGGACTCCATGATCGTGTGGATCGTCTCCGCGTCGAGATCCCGGCGCGACAACGCCGCCGTGGACTGGATCGCGATCGCGCTGAAATGGTTGGCGATCATGTCGTGCAGCTCGCGCGCCATCCGGTTGCGCTCGGCCGAGATCGCCGCCTGCCGATCCAGCTCGACCAGCCGCACCACCTCTTCGGCCCTGGCCCGCTCGGCCGCCGCCAGATCCCGCTGCTGCCGCAGCACCATGGCCGTCGTCACCGGGATGACCAGCAGCAGCCCGAGCTGGATCGAGATCACCACCAGCTGCCAAAGGTTGTCGACGAAGAACCCCGCACCCAGCCCGGCAGTGATGGCGATGGTCGCCGTGATGCCCAGCAGCCAGCGCGCCAGGCGCGCGGGCCCGTAGAGCGCGGCCGAGTACAGGTTGTCGGTGAACACCAGCACGGTCCCCAGCGAAGGCCCGACCACGATGTCGATCCCCACCCCGACGAGGCCGAGCGCCAGCGACCAGATCGGCGCCCGCGTCCGCACCACGACCCCGGCACACACGAAGGCCAGCGGCACGAACAACAGCCACGTCGGCCCCCGGACGAAGTGCGCACCACCCGCGATCAGCGCCGCGCCCATGGCAAAGGCCAGGACCGCCCCAAGTGCCGCACGCTTCATTGCCCCATCTCATCACCCTCGGCCGCCCCTTCCCTCCTTCGCCCGGCCAACCTGTGGATACACACTTCGATGTATCCGCATCGGCTATCTGGTTCGAGGCACCCCACGGGGTCCGCTATGCTTTCTTACGAAGCAAGCGGCCGTAGCTCAATGGATAGAGCATCTGACTACGGATCAGAAGGTTGGGGTTTCGAGTACCTCCGGCCGCACCACACGAAAGCCCTGATCATCACCACGATGACCAGGGCTTTTGCATGTCTGCGATCAAGTCTCACGGTCCGGCTGTGTCCGACTGTGACCCAGCGTCTCTGGTTGATCCTTCCCAATGCCTTCCCGCGGGGAAGAGCCGAGGACCTCGGCGATTCGGCGCATGGCGATCTCGTCATGGCCCACGAGGCACTTCTCGTAGGTCCTGTGCAGGACTTCCACGCTGTTGCCCGCCCAATCGGCCACCTGCTTCGGTGAGACGCCGGCGTTGAGCCACGTTGAGAGGCAGGCGTGCCGGAGGTCGTACGGGCGTTTGGCCAGCGGCGTGGCGTACTCCTCGGCCGTCAAGGCGTCCTTCCGCGCCTTGTCCCAGATCCGGTTGATGGTGCTCGTGGCCAGCACGTCGCCCTGTACTCCGTGGAACACGCGCCCACCGGGGCCTGTGCCGTTCTCCTTGAGGTGCGTGCGCAGGATGGTCACCAGTTCGGGCGGACAGGGGACCGGTCGATTCTCGCCCTCGGCGCGGTGCTTGAGGCCGCGGGTGTCCCGCTGTTCGCCGGTGTCGGTCCATTGCCTGCCGGCGTCGGGTGTCGCGCCGGTCAGGTAGAACTCTCCCCAGGTGTCGGCCGCGTCGGGGAGGGTCATGTCTTTCTCTCCCAGGCTGACGGCTTCTTCCGGCCGCAATCCCGCGAAGTAGAGCGTGGCGAAGAACGGCATGAGAAGCCGGCCGCTCGGTTTCTGCCTCTCGACAGCGGCCAGCAGGGATCTTGCTTGGCCGGGGTTGACGACGGAGCGGCGGTCAACCTGTGTGGCCGTTTTGATGACCTTCCACTTGAGGCCGGGGATCGGGTTCTTGTCCAGCAGCTTGAGTTCCACGGCGTAGGCCATGGCGTTGGACAGGATGACGCGGTGTCGCCTGTTCGAGCTGGCGGCCACGCGCTTGCCGTCCAAGCGGCTTGTCGCGGCGTTGAGCAATGCGCGGGCGGTTGCCGGTGTGGAGAGGGCCGACACGCGCAGGGAATGTCTTTCGACCCACCCGAGGATCTCACGCGTTCTCTCTGTGCACTTTGGGCGTTCCTTGGTGTTGAAGCCCCAGAGACGAAGCGCGGTTCGCACGTCCATTGCCTCGTAAGGCCATGCGGTGGTGTCGAGCATGCCGGAGGTGGCCATCGTGAGCGCGTAGGCGATCCCGGCGCGGTGCTTGGCGGAGGCGTCGGTCCATTTCATGTCCACGAACTTGCAGGCGAATTCGTACCAGCCCATATCGGGGCGGTTTGTCCGTGCCCACGAGGTCGGCTCGCCGGTGGCGAGGCTGAACGGTTCGCCGTTGCGGGCGGCGGTGACGAGTTTGCTGCGAAAGGCGTCCGCTTGGGCTTCCCTCGGAAAGGGTCGCTTCCACAGCTGACCAGCGGTTTGCCACAGGACGCGGTAGGAGGTGACCTTGCCGGCTGGGTTCTTCCGTTTCTCGATCTTGTAGACGCGGACGTTGTGGGTGGTGGTCGTCATCAGGCGGCCACCTCCAGATTGGCCAGCCAGCGCCGGTACTCGGACTGGTAGATGCGTAGTTGCCCGTTCGGCAGTCGGAAGCACGCGGGGGCACGTCCCTTCGTACGCCACTCGTAGAAGGTGCTCCGGGTGATGTCGAGGTCTTTCAGGATGAAGTCGATCGTGAGTTTGACGTCCTCGGAGTTGTGCTTGGCGGGCATTGAGGAGTCCTTCCGCGCTGCGATCGGGCGTGAGGGGTGGTGGCCTCGGCGGGGTGCTTGGCGGCTTGTCGCCGGGGCTTGTTGGCGCGTTTTGAGGGGGTAGCCGTCCCAGCCGTCCCAGCCTCGTTTTGGCTGGTCAGCCCTGGGACGGCTTTTTGGGTGGGACGGCTTGAGCCGTCCCACGATTTCAAGCCGTCCCGCTTTGAGCTGGGGTGATGAGGCTGGGACGGCTGGGACGGGTACCCCCCTCGAAGGGGAGCACGTCGGCCGGTGGGACGGGTTCGATCGCGGGGCAGTAGCGTGCCCAGGCGTCGAGGAATTCGGCGCGTTGGTAGCCCTTGGCTTGTCCGTTGGTGAAGCGGATGTTGCATGATCGGATGTCGTACTCGCGTAGCAGGGCGCCGAGTTTCATGGCGGTCAGGCCGGCGGGTCCGTAGTCGGCCCACCCTGATTCGGGGTTGGTTTTGAGACGGTCGAGCAGGGTGGCGGTCGCCAGGGCGGTGTCTGTGCTGAAGGCAGCGCGGCAGTCGGTGAGCAGGCGTAGTCCGGCGGAGGGTGTGCCGTTGTCGTCGGCTTCGGCGGTGAGGGCGAGGGCTGCGGCGCGGGCGCGGTCTGGCCAGCTGGCGCCGGCGTGGTCGGCGATGATGACCAGGGGTTCCCAGGTGTCGGCGGCGCGGTCTTCGACGGGCATGGCGGGTTCGGCTTCCTCCAAGCTGGTGAGGTCGGCTCGGAGCCATTGGTTGAGGGCGGTGGCCAGTTCGCGTAGTGCGGGGCGGTCGCGGCGGATGCGGTAGGGGGCGGCTTTCTCGCCGGGGGCGCGGCGGCGCATGCGTACGACGATGGCGCGGTCTTCGATGGTGTCGGGCATCTGGCCGATACCGGCCAGGGCGGCCATGGCGAAGGTCGGAATGGATTCGACCTGGTTGCGGGCGGCGTCGTAGCGTTTGGCGGGCCGGTTGCGTTGGTGGCCGGCGTTCAGCAGGCCGCGGAGGTCTTCGTTGCCATCTGCTTTGGGGCCGAAGATGGTGTCTGCTTCATCGACCAGGATGGTGGGCGGGTCGGCGCCGATGGAACGGTAGACGGCCGGCGACGACGAATTCACGGTGATGAAGGGGTTATGGCAGGTCGCCTCAACTACGTCGAGCAGCCGGGACTTGCCGCAGCGCTTTTCGGGGCCGCGGATGACCAGGCGCGGCGCGTGGGCCATGGCGGGCTGGGCGTGGCTGGTGGCGATCCACAGGGTGACCGCGTCGGCGACCTCGGGCGAGGGCAGGATCACGTAGCGGGTGAGCGCGTCGCGGAGCTGGTCGAGCAGGGCGGCGCCATCGGGTGGGTGGTTCATGTGGCTCTCCCTGATGTAGGCGTGCGGGTCGTGCGGCTGACGGTGAGGCGGCGGGGGCGGCGGGCGCCGTGCCGGAACCCGGACGCGACGGTTCGCGCGGCTTCGGCGAGGGTGAGTCCGAGGGCCACTCCTCCCTGTTCAAGCCGTTCTTTGACCGGCTGTTGGGGGAGGGCGCCGCCGGCGATGAGTTCGCCGAGGGCGGCGGCGGTGCCGAAGAGGGTGCGGTTGCGCTGGCCGGGTTGGGCGGTGGCCAGGTGGGTGAGTTCGTGTTCCAGGGCGGCGCGCAGGTAGGTGGAATGGCGGCTGTCGGGGATGGGGACGTGGACGGGCTTCTTCGGCGGTATCGGGGTCGGTTTGAGCAGCTTGAACAGGGAGGGGGGTAGCGGGGCGGGCGCGCTACGGTGCAGGACGGTGTAGGTGCCGGCGCCATCGGGCAGGGTGACGACGCTGCTGGGTGCCACGACGTAGCCGCCCCAGGCGCGGGTGTCGATCAGCCATCCGAGACTGCCGTTGGTGCTGGGCAGGCGGGTGCCGGGCGGGGCGGTGTAGTACAGGTGGGTACCGCCGCGGCGGGTTCTGACCTGGAAAGTTTCCCACTCCAGCGGGATACCTTCGCGCTGGCAGATCAGCGCGAAGACGTCGGCGCCGTCGCTGATGCCGGGCAGGTCCCATTCCGGGGGCGGCTGCTGGCCGGGTTTGGGGATGTCGAGGTCGATGACGACCAGGCCGGCGGGGCCGGTGGCGATGCCGACGTTGAACGGGGCGCGCCGCCACCACGCGCGGATACGGCCGGGGTCGCGAGTGGCGCGCTGTTCCCAGGCGGTGAACCGTTCGGGGGGCGCTTTGTCGCCGATGGCGAGAGGGAAGACGGGCCAGCCACGGGCGGCGGCGGCCAGGGCGGCGGCCAGCGGTCGCGGCGGGTGTGGGCTCATGCGGCGGTCCCTTCGCGATGGTGTCTGGCGTATGGCCGGAGGTGGTCGGGTAGCAGGTCGGCTACGGCGGCGGAGCCTTGGAGGGGGAGGACGCCGTTGCCGAGGATGCGGAGTTGGCCGTTGCGGGAGATGCCAGGCACGTCGGTGACCCATCCGGAGGGCAGGCCCATGAGCCATTCCGGGAATCGGGGGCTCAGCCGAGGTCGGTCATGCCGTCCAGGCTCAGTTGGCCAGGGTGCCGGGTGGCCGAATACTGCCTCCCATTGCGTGATGGCGGCACCATATGGCCCCCAGCTGAAGTCACGGCACCGGTCAGTGTGGGGTTGCCCCTGACGTAGCTGGTACTCGTCCGCTCGCTGTCGGCTGCAGTCGGGGTTGGCAGTAGGGCTCCGCTGGAGGCCAGGTGATTCAGGGAGGGGCGCACCGTTGCGCCAGGGCTGGCGCTCTGGTTGTTGCCATAGGAGCTCGCGGTGGGAGTGGGTAGCAGCTCGCAAACCTCTGCAGCTAGGGCGTGTCCCATGGATCTTTGATGCTGGTTTGGTGTAGATCATCCGTGTGGATGAGGAGCGTCTGAAGCGTCATGATCTGACGGATGAGGAGTGGGAACGACTGGCGCCGCTGCTGCCGGTCAACCCGCGCCAGGGCGGTCGTTGGGCCGATCACCGGACGGTGATCAACGGGGTATTCTTCCGGACGCGGACCAACATCACATGGCGTGATCTGCCGTCCTGCTATGGGAACTGGAAGACGGTCTATAACCGGCATCGTCGCTGGTCGATGGACGGTACCTGGGGAAAGCTCCTGGACGGGTTACGGGCCGGCTGCGATGCGGCCGAGGGAGCGGACTGGACGGTGAGTGTGGATTCCACCGTGGTACGCGCCCACCAGCACGCCGCTGGAGCCCGTCACGCGCCGCCGGCCGACTTCCCGGTAAAGGGGATGCCGTAGATCACAAACCGATCAAGGGACGCGAGGCCCTGGGCCGCTCACGGGGCGGGTTCAGCACCAAGATTCACCTGGTCGCCGACCGGCGTTGCCGTCCGATCCAGACGATGGTCAGTCCTGGCCAGCACGGGGACAGCCCGTACTTCCGGCGAGTGCTGGAACGGGTACGGATCGTGCGTCGCGGCCTGGGCCGTCCGCGTAAGCGTCCTGGGCGGGTGCTGGCCGATAAGGCCTACTCCTCGCGGGGTAACCGCGCCTACCTGCGCCGACGCGGCATCAAGGCGGTCATTCCGATCAAGAGGGACCAGCAAGCCAACCGTCTCAAGCAAGGTCGCAGGGGTGGACGACCGCCCGGCTTCGATGCCGAGCGGTACAAGGAACGCAACACCGCCGAGCGATGCGTCAACAAGCTGAGGGGCCACCGGGCCGTAGCCCTGCGCACCGACAAACGCGAGCGGATCTACCAAGGCACCATCGACGTTGCCTCGATCAGGATCTGGCTCCGCGACCCGATCCAATGATCCACCGCCCTAAAACCACACCACATCCAGCCTGTCCCAATAGACGTGGACGCGATCTGTCCCGTACCGGTCGATGAGTGCGGCGGCAAAGGCGCGGTCGCGTGGACTGACGCCCAACCCAACCTTGTTGATCTCCTGTTTGACGCCGACCTGAACGATCAGAGGACCCTCGCGGAAACGGCGCAAGAACTCCTCCCCGGAAGCGCATTCCCCGGAATCCCAGAGTGCTTGCCAGCGAGACTCCTCGTCGTCGCTGATGGTCTCCTGCAGGCGCCGCAGTTCCCGCCGGGTGTAGCGCTGCGCGATCACGTTGAGGTGTTCAGGATGGGCGAGCAAGCGACGGACCTGCGCGGCCACCGCAGCGACGTCACCGACGATACCGAGACACATCTTCATGTCCTCTGGCGCGGCGATGTTGTCCCACCAGATGCCTCCGAGGAGGTCGGGGTGATCGTCACCCCAGCGTGACAGCTGAGTCATGTCCGGCTCCAGCTCCGACTGTCGCCGCATAACGGGGTGTTGCTGCAGAACGGGGTCCAGATACTCCTGGTACTCCCGCGCGGGCGGCGCTCCATCATCACTCATCCTTTTCTTCTACCGCGGATGCCCCGTCACCTCATCCTGTTCTGCTCCGAAGCAATCCGAAGATCCATAGGACACGCCCTAGGCAGAGTCCGTGCTTGCCCGCGTGTTGAGATGGGGTTCGCTTGGTCTGCCGGTTCTCCCGTTCCGATGCGCGAGGAGTCGGCAGCAGGCCAGGCGAGGCAGAACCAGCGCCATCGCTGGTGGGCTGCGCCGACCTGGGATGCGGGTAGACACGTCCAGTTCGCATCGAGCCCGAGGCGGGCAAGGTCAGCGAGGACGACGTCAAGACCAGGTCGCCGAGTAACGATGGCCCGCACGTTTTCCAGCACGAGCAGGCGGGGTCGTAGCGTATCGACGGCGTCGGCGATGGTGTGCCAGAGACCACTGCGGGTTCCTTCCTTGATGCCCGCGCCGTGTCCGGCGTAGGACAGGTCCTGGCAGGGGAAGCCGGCGGTCAGCACGTCCACGGGCGCGACGTCGGCCCAGTCGAGCGCGGTGAGGTCGCCGAGGTTGGGCACGCTGGGGAAGCGTGCGGCGAGCACGCGGGAGGCGTCGGGGTCATTGTCGGCCACCCACTGCGGCCGGGTGTCGAGAACGGCGGAGACGGCCAGGTCGAGCCCGCCGTATCCGGAGCACAGCGACCCTGCGGTGAGCTGTTCGCGGGCCGGGGCTGTCTGGGTGCTCATGCGGCCTGCTTTTCGAGCCGGCTGAGCAGGGTGGTGGTGATGGCCTGTTCCAGGCACACCTTGTGGACGGGCCGGCTGTGCATGTCGATGAGCCAGCACAGGTGGTGGCAGAAGCGGCAGGGGCGGCGCGGTCCTCCGCCCCAGTGCTGGTGTTTGCAGCCGGTACGGGTCGTCCAGTCCAGGACGATGCGGTCGTGCCAGAGCTGGTAGGGCTCGCCGTGGTAGGTGAGGAATACCGGTCCCTCGCTGGGCCGGTCGGTGGCCGCAGCGGCGGGTGCAGGGAGCTGGTTGAGGGGGCGGGTGGCTGTCATGCTGGTAGCGCCTTCCTCTGTGTGGTTGGAGTGGGGGCGCCGCGGGGTGCTTGGCGGCTTGTCGCCGAGGCCGCACACGTCGGCGCATCAGGCGCTCTGACTGGTGGCGATCTGGTCGGCGACCGCCAGGACGGCGTAGGTCAAGGTAGTGAGCGCATCGCAGTCCTCGGTGGCATCCAGGGACATACCGGTGCCAGGCCGGGAGTCTGGGGTGAGGTTCAGGAACGCACTCGCGCGTTCATAGTGCGTAAGCGGCCTGGGTCGGATCGGGTCCTCGTGGGGGTCTTCGGCGATGGCCTGGCCGATGTGGGCGAGCAGGTCGGCATCGGTGAGCAGGTCGCGCCATTCGAGGCCGAAGTCTGCGGCGAGGCGGGCGAGGTAGAGCGGGGTGTCGCTGTTGCCGGTCAGGATGCGCAGGTGGCCGGCGGTGAGCTGGAGCCAGACGCGCCGGGCGAACTCCAGGCCGCTCTCGTGCTGGTCGGGGGTCAGTTCGGCGATCAGCGCGGTGACGGTGTCGAGGCCGGTGCTGCTGATACCGCGCAGGGGCGCCAGGTTGAGTCGGTCGAGAAGATCGCACAGGGTGCGCGCGTGGGCGGCGACGATGGCGTGCTCGTAGTCGGCGCGTCGCTTCTGCTCGGTGCGGTAGGCGGCCAGCGCGGCGGCGAGGGGATGCGGCGACTCGTGGCCGATGAGCTCGTGCAGGGTGGTCATCACGGTTCTCCTTCGGGTCGAGACGGGCCGATGGGCGGTTAGAACGGGGGCTCGTCGCCGTTCCCGGCGTCGCCGCGGTTCTGCTTTCCGGCGGGCGCGCTGGAGGCCCACGGGTCGTCAGCGGGGTGGGCGAACGGGTTGTCGGCGCCGCCGCTCTGGCCGTTGCTGGCGCCGCGGGCGGCCTTCTGTGGTTTGGCGGTGGCGAACTTGAGAGAGGGGCCGATCTCGTCCACGGTCATCTCGGTGACGGTGCGCTTGTCGCCTTCGCTGGTTTCGTAGGTGCGCATGCGCAGGCGTCCGTGGGCGATGACGCGGGTGCCGCGGGTCAGGGACTCGGCGACGTGGTCGCCGAGGTCGCGCCAGGCACTGCAGCGCAGGAACAGGGCCTCGCCGTCTTCCCACTGTTCGAGCTGCTTGTTGTAGGCGCGGGCGCTGGAGGCGATGGTGAAGCTGGCCACGCCGGCGCCGCTCTGGGTGTAGTGCATTTCAGGGTCGCCGGTCAGGTTGCCGATGATGGTGATGGTGGTCTCGCCGGACATGAGCCGGGTTCCTTCCTGCCTTCAGGGGGTTAGCGGACGTTGAGCAGGCGGGCGCCGAGGCGGACTTTGCGGCCGGTGCCGGTGCAGTCGGGGCAGTGACCGTAGGAGTGGGCGAACAGGCGGCTACGCCGTTCGCCGGTGCCCTGGCAGCGTGGGCAGTCGATGTAGGGGTGGCGTTTGAGGCTGTAGCGGTAGCCGATGATCAGCACGGTCACCAGAAGGGCCACGACGGTCACGGTGGCGGCGAGGATGGCGAGCACGTCGAAGATGGAGGCGCCGCTCATGACAGCTCCTGAGGGGTAGGGCGTCCGACGTAGCCGGTGCCGAGTCTGGTGAGGGTGACCAGCGAGGTGGGTGAGGAGCCGGCGTGGTGGCGGGCGCACCGGTCGCAGTAGGCGTCCCGGTAGCCGTCTGCCCAGATGCGTGCGCCGATGGTGGGTGGGGTGCCGCAGGTGGCGCAGGGGTCGCTGTCGTACGGGCCGGCGTTGAACGGTGGCCCGTACAGGTGGGTGTGGCCGCCGCTGCGCCAGGACAGGAACCCTCCGGGCGTGGTGTTCACGTGGCCGTGCCGCTGGAGCTGGGTGAGGGTGTCGAGGCCGACGCCGGCGTCGTGGTGGAGTACGGCCACAGGCAGGGCGCCGCCGTAGGCGCCGTACACGTGCAGGTGGTTGAGAGCGCGGTAGGCCGCTTCCAGGATGGCGGCAGTGCTCTTGCCGGCGGGGGTGGAGTGGATGCGCAGGTTGCGATCGGCGGCGATGGCGAGCACGATCTCCGCGCCGGGGGCGTCGCTGGTGCCGTGCAGGCGTCCGGTGAGATAGCCGAGGTCGGCCAGGGCGGCAAGGTCGGCGGGCGTGGCGGCGCACAGGTCGCGGATGTAGGTGGCGCGTAGGCCGGCGCGGGTGGCGCTGGCGTGGTTGGTGCCGAGCAGGCGCAGGATGCGCCATCGGGGCGGGCTGAGTTTGAGCGGGCTCACGGTCGGTCCCTTCCGGACAGGGGCGGGTGGAGGAGTCGCGGGCAGGCTCGCGCGCACGGCTGCGCGTGGGCTGCACCCGCGAAAGTTTTTGATCTTGGAAGTGGGGGGCCACGACGGGGGCCACAGCCGTTCAGCGCGGGGGCCACGCTGGGGCCACGGCCAGGGCCACGAGGGGGCCACGGTGGGGGGCCACGCGGTGTGGCCCTGCGGTTGAGCTGTATATCCCTCCCCCAGCCCCCTACCGTGGCCCCCTGCGAGGGGCCACGGGATCATGAGGCCAGGAAGCGGTGCCCGTCAGGCGGGGGGAGTTCGCGCCGGCGGGGTGTGCGGCGTGGCCGGGTGGCGGGCTGGTTGTCGAGGCGTTCGGCGCGGACCCGTTCGGGCCGCGCCGCGGCGGTGCGCCTGCCTGTGGCGGAGGTGGTGTTGACGTCGAAGACGATGCGTCCCCCGCCGCTGCGGTGGCGCAGCCGGGTGGGGTCGCCGGCGGTGAGGGCGGGTGAGACGTCGATCAGGACCAGCAGGAGGGTGGTGACCTGTTCGACGTGGTCGGGGTCGTCGCCCATGATGCGGACTTGCGGCATGCGCTGTCCTGTCTGTCTAGGGCAGTTCGGGGCGGGTGGGCATGAGGTAGCGGTTGCGGTCGTCGTCGTAGGCGCCGATGATGCCTGCCTCGGACAGGCGCTTCATCTGCTTTTGGAACCAGGCGCGGGAGATGTCGGTGGTTTCCCACAGTGGCTTGAAGTCGCCGGTGCCGACGTCGCGGGCGCCGCTGTCCCACAGTTCGTGCAGGCGGTCCATGAGTACGGCGCCGCGCTGCTCGGGCGTCATCGTCTGCTCGGGCGGGGCGAAGGTCAGCGGCGGTTCCCCGTCTGGGAAGTCCTCGATCTCGTCATCGATGCCGGCAGCGACCTCGGGGTCGGGGTCGTCGGTGGCCAGGTATTCGGCGGCCACGTCACGGACGTCGTCGTCTTCCTCAGCGTCGTGATCGTGGTCGGGGTTGGGGGTGGGTGGGGTGTCGAGGGTGGGCAGGGGCGCGGGAGCGGCGAGCGCTTCGGCCGACAGCCGCGCCAGGGTGGCGGTCATCGGGTCGATGTCCTTGTGGATGGCGGGGAAGGCAGCGGCGTGGGCGCGCATCTGGGCGTTGGCGCGCTCATCGTCGAACGCGCCGCCGGCGGTGAGTCCCCAGGCGTAGGTGCGCATGGGCATGGCGATTCGGTCCTCGGGGATGGATGGGGCGTCGAGGTAGGCCATGCCGGGCTGCTTGTTGCTCCACAGCTCGGGTCGGCATCCGGCTTCCTCCTGCGCCTCGGACAGCCCGAAACTGGCATCGGCGCTGGAGTCAACGCCGAAGCACATCTTGGCGAGCTGGCCGCGGGCGATGGTCGGCATCTGCGTCCAGTCCGAGCGCTGCAGCGACAGCACGACGGTGCCGCCGGCGGAGCGGATGGCCTTGATCAGCGACAGGAACTGTTCCTGCTGCTTGTCGGAGAGGGCGTCGTAGATGTCGGGGAACTCCTCCAGCCACAGCACCCAGTAGGTGAGCCCGCAGCCTTCGACCCACTTCTGCAGCCCCTTGGCGGCGAGCAGGTCGGTGCGCGGCTTGATCTTCTCGAACATCTCGCCGAGGAGCGTGCGGGCGCCTTCCTTGCTGGTCTCCAGCCGGTGCAGGGCGGCCTTGAGTGGGCCGAGGGTCTGCTCTCCCTTGGTGATGTCGATGGCGAACACCGCGGCGTCGGAGCGGGTGACGATCTCGGCGAGCATGTTCCAGGCGCCGCCGACGGACTTGCCGGCGCCGGTCTTGCCCATCACCTGCACGTGGTGGCCGACGATGACATATTCGACCTCGTCCAGGTCCTGCCACAGCCCTGGCCGGATCGGCGCGGCGATCGACGTGCCGACGCGGGAGGGGCCGGGCCAGGCGATCGGCTGTTTCATCACCCGCGCATCAGAGATGATCACCTTGGCCTTGCTCGCGTCATCCGGATCGACAGCGGTGGTGATCGAACCGGGCGGCAGGCCGATCCCGGATTCGATGTAGGGGACCTTCTTTTGCAGGTCATCGGCGATCTGCCGGCCCTCCGACAGCTGCACTTCGCCGGTCACCTTGTGCGCGGTCGCCTGAATCGTGCGCGCCTGCACCGCGGGCATGCCAGCCTTGTCCGCGCCGCGGTTGAACAGAAAACTCAGCGGATCGCCGACCATGCCGTTGACGTCGATCTGCTTGGCGCGAATGACGGTGCGGATGTTGAACGACAGCGCGAACGCCACCCCACCGATCAGGATCAGCCGGCCGGTGACGGTGGTGGCGGGGCCGTTGATGGTGGCCGCGCACACCCACAGCCCGCCGGCCAGCGTCGTCAGCGTCGTGTGCGCGCGGCCGGTGACGCTGCGGGCGTGGGACTGGCGCCAGGTGAGCGCGGTCAGCACCAGGACACAGGTGATGATGGCGGCGGTGGTCCAGGCGATGGTCTGCGGGTCGTCGCTGCGCAGCGTGACGTGGAAGACGAAGCCGAGGCCGAACAGCAGGAAGCCGATCAGCCAGGGCGGCAGGTACAGCAGCGCCTTGGACACCTCGCGGGTGGCCACCTGTTCCCACGAAGACGACGATTCCGGGACTGCGGGCAGCACCGCGTGCGGTGGGGTGGTGGTTGCGTGGCGGGCCATCACATGCCCTCATTCCAGTTGAACTCGGCGCGCCGCTTCTCCGGCTTGGCCTGCGGCAGCACGTCCACGAATTCCTTGCGGAACTGGGCGTGGAACTTCACCAGCTCAACGCCGGCGCCCTTCTGTAGTTCGGCGGCGCGCTTGAGCCGCTTGACCACGCGTCTGGCGCGGCGGCGCACGTCCGGGGCGCCGAACAGGCTCAGCACCGGGTGGCCCTTGAAGCTGCGGATCAGCACCGCATACAGCTCATCGGAGCCGGTAGCGAACTCTTCGGCCATGTCGCGGGTGAGGTTGCGGCCTACCTGCGCATACCGGGTGATCGCCGAAGGGCCGGCCCAGGGGATCGCCGACAGTTCCGGGATGCGGTTGCGGCCGGGCCTGCCAGACGTCCGGGGGCCTGACGAGGTACCAGACGACGGGCCGGGCGCTGCGGCACTGGGGTCGTTGCTCACGGGTTCTCCTCTCGGCGGGTGTCCCGCACGATCTGGGTGAAACGCTGCAGGAGGTAGGCCAGCCGGGGCATGGCCAGATAGGCGGTGGCCAGCGCATCCAGCGCGCCGGCCAGCAGCACGACGACATGGCGCAGCCACCTCAGGTGCGGCCAGCACGTCCAGGCCAGCAGCAGGGGGCCGATCAGCCAGCGCCAGCCGTCGAACGCCTCCGCCAGCAGCCAGCGCGCCACCAGCAGCACGGCCAGCGCGAGCATGGCACGTCGGCACAGCCGCAGCCGCCGCGCGAGGGTCGAGACGGGCGCGGCCGAGTTGGTCGTGTGCGGTGAGGACGCGTCGGTGATCACGTACACGGTGGGGTTGGGGCCGGTCATCGGGCGCCTCTTGCCAGTTCGTCACGCAGCATGGTGGCGATGTCGGTGCCGCAGTGCAGCGCGGTGCGGATCGCGCTCGCAGACGGCTGCGCCGGGAGCTTCCCCGCGGCGATCAGCGCGCGTGCCCGCTCGCGGTGCACGTCCACCGCACGCGTTTCCACCCCTCCTACCGGGTGGGCGTTGGCGCTGTACTTCGCGGCAGTAGCCCCCGCAGTAGGGACCGCGGGGGGCATGGGCAGGGCGGCCAGCGCCGACCACAGCGCGGGCAGCACCCAGATCGCGGTCACCGCGGCGATGGGTCCCAGGCTGTGCACGATCAGCGACAGCAGATCAAACCCGCCGGCCAGCGCGGGCCAGCAGTTCAACACCAGCGTGAGCCCAAGCAGGAGGGCTTCCGTGCGGAACATCTTGCGGCCTTGCTCGCTGCGCCGGTCGATCACTTGGCCGCGCATTGCCGCATACGCCTGCACCGCGACCGTGGCCAGCAGCGGCAGTGACAGGGCAGGTTCGACCAGGTAGGCCGCCCACCAGGCCGCGCCATTCCTGGCCAGGTTGAGCGCGGCGACCACGGACGTCTGCACGCCGATGCTGGAGACGGCCAGCGCGATGCCGGCCGCGGCCATCACCATCACGCTCACTGTGCGGCGCACCTTCTGGTCGCGGTAGGCCAGAGCGGCGGGGTCCTGGCTGAGTTCGTGCAGTCGCGCTGCTTGGTGGGCGGCGCGGCGGCGACGCCGTACCCGAGCCGTGTCGAGCAGCAGGGGCGTGTCGTCGTCGTGCAGGCTGGCCAGCACGTGCGCCTCGGCGACCTTGCGGCGCAGCCGCCGCACCTTCCGGGTGTCGCCGAGGCCGGCCGGTACGGCGTCCGCGGCCTCGACAGGCGCCGGCGGCTGGAACTGGCGTTCCAGCTCGGCCAACTCGCGGGCGATGCCGTCATCGGGGTCGGGGGCGGGGATGGCCACGAGTGTGCTCATGTGATCACCGCCGGGTGCACCGAGTAGTGCAAGACCACCCCGCCGCGCATGTCCTCGGCGATGCAGGTGGCCGTCACGTGGGCGGCCAGGTCGGCGTGGGTGGTGCCCGAGGCGATGGTCAGGGTGTGGCCGGTGGTGGCGATCTGTCCGTGGTTCTGGACGGTGATCAGGACGAACACGCTCACGGTGTCGGCCGCCTGGGCGGTGGCGGGCGCAGGGGCGTGGGTGGGGGTCGGGGTGGTCATGCGGCATGCTCCATCTCGCGCCGTTCGGCGCAGTCGTTGCAGACGCCCAGGCGACGCGACAGCACATAGCCGACGTCACGCGAGCACTCGGGGCAGGTCCGGCGGGCGGCGTTGGCCTTGGCCAGCGCGCCAAGCTGCCGAATGGTGGGGGCGCGCTTGGGCAACGCGAACCGGATGTCGTACAGGTAGGCAGCGCGCACACCGCCGCGGCCGCGGTAGCGGCGCGAGGCCCACTGCAGCAGCGCCTGCACACCCTGACCACCGGGACGCAACCCGCGGGCGGCCAGCTGGCGCAGGGTCAGCAGATGCGGCGGCGCCATCCGCCACGGGTAGGACGGCAGGCCGTACCGGGCGCCGGTCGGATCCCAGAAACGGGCACGGATACGCGACATGCCCCTGTTCACCCACCCTCGCGCGTCGCCGGTTTGGGCGCGACCAGCGCGCCGCCGGGCACACGGGTGAACGTCTCGGTGGCGGTGGCGTGGAACGGGCCGTGAAAGCCGGTACGTACGCAATCCATCTCCGCCCGGTCGTCATCGTCGGGCACGAAGGTGATGCGGCAGGTCGGGCGAGAGGTCATCGTGCCGCCCTCTCGTTCGTCGCCGTGTGCAGGGTACGGAGGTGGTCGGCGGCCTCGGCGGCCAGCGCGGACAAGCGCTCCATCGCGGCGATCTCGGCGGCCACGTCGGTGCCGGCCATGCCGAGGCAGAACCACACGTGGCCGTCCGACAGCGTCAGGAACAGCGCGTCGTGGTCGGTGCTCGGCCTCAGGCGCATCTCGCCGGCGCGCGGGTGGTGAATGCTGACGCCGGCGTTGACGCGGCTCGCGTACGGAACCGCGGTGGCGTGGCTCGGGGAAGTTGTCGCGTGCGGCATTACGCCACCTCCAGCGGCGACAGGTTGTGAGCGACCTCGGGACGGGTCACGGCGGCGATCTCGGAAGCCGTCAGGCCCGCCCACACGCCCGTCTCGGGGCGGGCGTCCAGGGCGTGGAACAGGCACGAAACCTGCACCGGGCACTCAGCGCACACCTCGCGCGCCACCTGCTCACGCGCCGCCCGCTCCTCGGCGGGCTCTTCGTCGAACGTGTCGGGGCCGGTGTGCAACTCCGGGTCGGCGGTGCACGCGGCCGAGTCGACCAGGTGGCGCGGCGCGCCGGCCTCGGTCAGCGCGGCCAGCAAGGCCAGCGCGCCACGATCGCGCGCCGGCGTCCGCGCCTGTCTCGCAGGCGCGGTCAGGTCGTAGGACATGATGGTGGAGCTCCTTTGCGGGAGTCGCAGGGGGCGGCTCGTGTCTTGGCGGATGGGGGCCGCCCCCGGCGGATGGATGAACAGAGTCCGGTTCCGAGCTTCAGCCGAGGCTGTCGCGCTCGGGCAGGCCGTAGCGGGCCAGGAACCGCCGGTAGATACGCAGCGCGTCGGCATCCCTACCGGCGCTGGTGACGGTCGTGACACCGCGCAGGGTTTCGTACCGCTGGTCGATCATGTAGCGGCCGGGTGCGTTGAGGCTGTCGATGTAGAGCGCAACGCCGTGGCCGAACCAGACGATCAGGCGGGCTGTCTCCCCGTACTCCATCGACTCGACGATCTCCAGAGAGTCGCCGGCCAGATCGATGCGGATGCCCGCGGGGTGACCCAGGGCGATGAGCTGGTCACGTAGGCCGGTGAGGGCATCCACACGCGCCTGGTGCTGCCTGCGCTGCAGGGCGGGAATCCGCGGGACAGCCATCAGCGGCGGTTCTTACGTCCGCGCACGGGCATCGTCTCTGCCAGTTGGCGGTCGTAGGCGTCGCGGGTGTGCGGGTCCTCGGTGCCCCAGTCCGGCTGCTGATAGCGGCACGCGGCATCCTGCGCCAGCCGCGCCTGGGCCTTGTCGTAAGCCTTGTCGTGCGGGGTCAGTGCCATGCTGGGGGTCTCCTGTTCGTGGAGCCGGCGGCGCGCTCTGCTCTTGGTCGGGTCGGGCGCGCCATAGCCGGCGAACGGCGTGGAACGGACGTGGTTCCTTCTCGCGATCGGGGTACGTCGTGAAGGCATCCCGTCGTGCCCGGCCGGGACTCGCACACCGGGTGTCTGCTGGCCGGGCATCGCAAACCTGGATCAGGTGGCGGGGTCTACCTCGACGTAGACACGGACACTGGACTGCTGAGGAACCGCAGAGCACAGGCCCTTGATCGCAGTGATGGAGAACGTCTCACGCAGGGTCAGCACGGCGTCGGCGACCTCGGCGGGGGCGCCCACCAGACGAATGGACAGCATCAGGAACTCCCAGGGGTGCGTGGGCAGAACAGGGCCTTGTGATCAGTGCGTTGGCGTGACCGGGTGCCGAGCGCTCCCAGGCACGAAGGAGTGCAGGGAGATGGGCAACCTGTGCGCAGACCGTTGCTGCGCCGACCGCCTTTTCAGGGAGGCGGCTGCCCTTGATCTGATCCACTTTTGAGTTCTCAAGATCCACGTGCGACAGCCCGTTGGAACGCTGATGCGTCGCCCATCGGAGGGCGTAGAGCCGTGCAAGAAAGATTCAACTCACCTAGCCGTCTACTCAACTAGAGGAGTTGCGTTTCATGTATCTCAAACTCGTCTAGAGGAGTCAAGGGCTAGCGGGCAGGAAGTTGGTAGGACAGCACGTAGGCATCCGTGGACATCACTGTGTCGCACACCTCTACTGCAGTTCCGCCCTCCGCATACGCCGTGCGAACCAGGCGAAAGACAGGCGTTCCAGGAGCCAGCCGAAGGGCCTTTGCCTCTTCACGCGTAGGCATTCGCGCCTTGACCTCCTCATCGAAGTGATCAAGCCGATGCCCTATCTCCTCCAACCGCGCGTAGATCCCCCCAGGCCCCGTGTCCGGCTCGGCGATGCGTGTGCCCCTCGCGATCGCAGCTGGGATGTAGGAAACAGCGGTCTCTACTGGGTGATCGTTGATCAGATAGCGGCGGGAGCGAATAAGAACCCTCTCGCCCTCCCTCAGGCCGAGACATGCAGCAATCTCCGCTGGTGGATCAGCTTCGGAGATTTGAATGGAGTCAACACCTGGTTTGCCGCCGGCGCCTTCGGTCTCCACGATGAACGCAGCCTTGCCTTGCTCGCGGTGGCGCCGAGCGAACCGGTCGGATGCCAGACGCCGAACCGGAGGCCGCGAGCGTACGAACACGCCTCGGCCGTGTTCTGCAACGGTCAGCCCTTCGGCCTGGAGGATCTGAAGCGCGTTCCTGATCGTCATGCGGGCAACGCTGTAATGCCCCATGAGCTTCGCTTCCGACGGGACCTTCTCGCCAGGCTGTAGCGAACCCCGCTCGATGGCGTCGCGCAGGTGGTCGGCAATCTGCTTGAACACAGGGCGGTCGGTAACGGGATCCAGGCCGGGCAGGGTGAGAGCCATCGGTGAACCAACTCCTCCACTCGTACATACATGTACTAGCTTGGAGTCTAACTATGTCCAGAGGCGAGGGGTTCTGATGGATGGCGAGCCGCGTCACTCGGTAAGCGTCGCTGGCGTCATCGTGGATGATCAGCAACGTGCATTGCTGGTTCAGCGGCGAGACAACGGTCACTGGGAGGCGCCGGGAGGCGTCCTTGAGTTGAACGAAGACGTAGAGAGCGGGTTGCGGCGGGAGGTCCGTGAAGAAACGGGTCTGGAGATCGAGCCGGAAGCTTTGACCGGTGTGTACAAGAATATGGCGCGGGGAATCATCGCACTCGTTTTTCGCTGTCACGCTGTTGGCGGGACGCTCTCGGCGAATGACGAGTCACGCGCTTTTCAATGGGCGTCCGCAGAAAAGGTCAGAGATCTGGTTGTTGAAGCCTTCGCAGTGAGGGTCCTGGATGCGATGACCGAAGTGCAGAGAGCAGCTGTTCGACAGCACGACGGCGTAAATCTCATCCATCCTGACGCTCGATCGCAGAGCAGATGAGATCTTTGGCGGTGCCATAGCAGGAAGCCCAGCATCTCGCCCTGCCGGGTCACGAGTTCGCCAGAGAGTTATAGCGTTTGGCGGGTCCTAACTCCGGGAGATTGCCATGACCCGGGCGAAGCCCACGCTGCTGTGAGTCACAGCGGATCCATCTTTGCAGTGGAAGCCAGAATTCGAATCTCGTACATACACCCGAGAGAACGACCACACACCACCAATCCGGGCCTTAGCTAGTCCAATGAAAGAACAATTGCCTCATCCGGCGGCTCTCCGGAGCATAGCCGGTCCTCCAGTTGAGTTATGGCACCTGCCACCTGCAGAAAGACATGCGACATCTCGGAGGGAACCTTGACGAATTTCGACTCGAGGAATAGCAGGGTTGCAGTTAGGCGAATCTCTCGCGCAAGCCGACCATCTAGCTGAACGTGGCGCAGGAGTATGCTTTCAACCTTGGGAATGAAATGATCAAGCGTCTCCCTCACCCATCGACCAGCCTCATCCCACCCTAGGCGAGTATCTGAAATCAGGTGCAGCATTCGCACCATTTCTTCGGGCAATGGAAAGCGAAGATCACCCTCAAATCTAACTTGTTTGACTATTTCCTCCTGGATGCAATTTAGATAGATGCCTACCCGATCGCGTATTTTGCTGCGACGTGCTCGCTCCCAGGCACGCTTCATAATCTCGCTGTAGGCACCACCCACGATCTGCGACAACGAGTAGTTCATTCCGAACTCGTCATCCGAGCCCAATACAGCTACATGCGAACCCTCGCCGGCCGCGGGCCTCGAGTTTTCTCCTGCGAATGGAGGAGCGCTAGATGTCAACCCCTTTACCAAGTCGGCAACGCGATCATGATTTAGCTTTATAGCTTCATATGGATCTGAATTAAAAGTCTTTCCTATGAATGGAAGCTTTGAGCCGAGATGGCCCCCACCAGATCCATCTCTAAGCATGACACCCAGCGTACGCTCGTACGGCGCGATGACCTTACTCGATTCTAGTGTCAGCAGATTTGCAAATTTTAGAACCCTGTCGAATGCATACTTCAGATTGGCGTAGCGACGAAAATGATGAACTACAACCGTTCGCAAGTTCTTGTCCACCGCACCAACAGTGGCTGCAGTCCTCGCCAAGAATGCGAGGAAATGCCATTCCATACTCTCGGAGATGTCGGCTTGCAGGCGATCTAGAAGGACTCGCCCAGTAGTTATGTTTACTTCAAGAGCTCTTCCATTAACGAATAGCATCGGGCTATTCTCTCCAGGTTCGAGCCATACTCGATGCGGAAGGAGACCGACTATTTCACGTGCAGAGACGTTTAGCACCTCGTCGACCGTTGGAAGGCGGTAGGTTCTCTCCATGGATAGCCTGTTTATCCATGCCACAAATAAAAGGGCATCCTCGGCCCTAATGCCTAGGACAGGACTATTCATGTCTGCACCGGAAGCAGGATAGTCGGGCTGTCGAGTGCTACGGGTATCGGCCACCTCGGTAGTGAAGATCTGGTACATGGCCCTCGAAATGGGCTGAACACAAATATGGGAACCGGATTCTAGCTGCACTGTGCCCTGGAGTCTTCTGGCGACAAAGACTCGGGCTACGAGATGACGGATTTCGGGAGAGGCCTCACCTCTGAAGACACGGTCCAACAACGCATCTAGCTCTCCACGAAGGGCCGGATCGAGTTCAGCGGTCTGCTCGCTACAGTCAAAGGCCAATGTGAGTGCGGGGGCAGTCCCGGCTTGTAGGCACGCTCGTACGATTGAATCCGCATCATTGCGTGCAGCATACAGAAGCGTAGTTTCTCGCCACCAAGTGTCGTTTACTGTCTCTATGAGAACATGGGCAATTCCTTTGTCGTGAATGTAAACTGCAGCAAGATATTCCTGGAAAGTTTGATGCGCAAAGGAATAGAGATCTTTTTCTCGCTCAATCAGGATGCCGCATGAAGTAATCTTCTCGACGAAATCCGCAATGTGTACGAGCCCGGAAAAGCGCGCCAGCAGCGGACGCAGCACTGCGGAGATTCTCGTGGCGGGCAAGTCTCTAACTCTACCGACCATCATCTCGTATGCAAGGGCGCGTAGGGCTCCCTCTACGCTATCGCCTGGAAATTGTAGCGCGATATTCTTGGCCTCTTGACGGCGCCAAAGAATTACTTCACAGATATCGCGATACAAATCATGCCGACTTGCTGGCAATGCTCCACGAAATCGGTGAACGTTTGCAATCATGGTGAGCAAGAGAGGGTTAGCCGTCAGCTCATACAGCGCTGGCATAGACCGAAGTCGCTTAAGAAGATCCTCGGCACCTTCTTGCGCCCGCATTTGCACGGCAGGGTTATCCGCTCCGGTACTAATTCTCTCAATCGCGATATACCAGCCGGTGATGAATCTCACGACTTGTGTATCGTCGAAGCGACGGGCCTGGAGCAGGGTAGCACCGTTGATTGGTGCCGTTCGATATCCATGTGGTCTCGAGGTTACAATGAAGTCGTTCCTAGGAAATTGGCTTACTTGTCGCTCTAGCCAGGACGATATTAGACGCCGGGACTCGTCGCTTGCCACCTCATCTAGGCCATCTAGAAGAATTACACATTTACCTTCTTCCTGTTTGCCCCTGAACCAGCCTTCAGGCTCGTCTTTCCCGAATCGACCGAGAGATTCAATGGCTAGTACAGACAGCTCTTTCTCGGGGAGTGAAGTGATGGACTCGATATGATCGCGAAGGTATAGAAGAATTGGAATCTTCCTTGGTATGCGCCGAGGGTGTTTGCAAATGTCTCGAGCGATATGTCGAAGTAGAGTCGTCTTCCCGCTTCCCGGTGCACCGATGATTGCCAATAGTGCTGGCGCTTTTTGGTTAATTAGTTCGGCTATTGAGTGTCTTTCGATTGCTTCGACGTAAGCGTCCGACAATGTATCGCCAGGAATCTGATGGGCTGGTCGGTATGTCAGGCTGACATCGATGAAAACGTCATCGAGTTCTGGGGTATAGAAGCCGACAGTGGGTAGCCCTTTCTGGTCTATGTAGCGCAGAGCCGAGAGTAGGTGCGCTCGATAGTTTCGACCAAAACCCGAGACTGTCCGGACATACGCTCGGTCGAGTCTGGAAGTGGCACGTTCTTGCCATCTTTCGGCCAGTCGCCCCGCAATAGGCAGAATGAACTTTAGGACCAGCAAGCCAAGCCAGTATAGAAGGGCTGCGCATACTGCTAAGACCGGATGCTTAACAGCGAATGAGCGGACGACATCATTGACGCTGGCGACCACGGGAGCAAGCGTGGCTGTTAGCCACGCTACCCTGGGTAGCCATGGAACCTTCGGATCTTGGGCCTGATTCTGCATTGCCCTGAACCTTCGAAAGAACTGGTCACCAGTTATCGGATCTTATGGTGCAATCATACATTCTTGATCTTGGCGGAGAGTCGGTTCAGGCAACTCTTTAATATCGTCACGCCACATTCCCTCGTCCGTATTGCATCCCGACACTCGGACCGGTCGGCTACCACCCTTCCAGTACCCGTCCGAGTGTTCGAGATTCATGGTCGCCGACTACCCGTTCCCTTGCCACGTAGGGGAAGGCATCGAAGGGCGCGCAGGCCAGAAGCATGCTTCCTGTGGCGTTGTGCATCCATCTTGTGTTCCGGTGCTCGCCTGACTCGCAACATGCAAGATAGATCGCTCCTCAGCTTCCCCGGCAACCTGCGGGCGGGCCAGCGCAAGGCTTGCTGACAGACGACGATCGACGATGTCGCCTCCCACCTCCCAGGGAGCCCAGCACGCCACATGGGGACCTTCGCCAGGTCGCTAGAGCGGTGCCACCCCCTGCCCATCAAGCGGACGAGCTTCCTGGTCGCTTTGGTTCTACCGCTGCGCGAGCCGCACGACGGCGGGCTCTGTGAGTATCCCCGCGGGTGAACAGTACTTCCCGAGGGGCTCATCTGGCTGTTGCGCGGACCTCCTGTGGTCACGTCCGTGGACGTAACGCCGGCGGTGTGAGCCGCTCAAGTACCATCGCCCGAGCTGAGCCCGATGTCATAGTCAGTTCCCAATGCTTTCCCGGACGGATCGCTAGCTCCATTGAGCCTTTTCCATCTTGATCAGCGGCCATCTTCAGCAGTCTGAAGTACGAGGATGGCCTGCACGATCGCGGTAGCTCGATGCGGGCAGCAGCGC
>NZ_JBITIO010000038.1:0-11371 GCF_044459065.1 Nonomuraea sp. NPDC050394
GAAACTACGTTGCAGCCCATCCAAGGCCGGCCACCTGTGCAAGGCCATCGCCGTCCTGCAGAATCGCCGAGTTGCGCCAGCAACGTGAGGATGAATAGCGTTCACTGGTGAGGGTCAAGGAGGGTTTTCGATATGAAGTGCGGTTCTCACCAGATGGCCGCACCTACGCTCGTAGCTTCCTCCGTAACTCCCGGCCGGTCAGCAGGTCCGACGCCATCACGATCGCCAGAATTGACCCCAGCGACGTGGTGAGCGACCTGTCGGCCATCCGCTGCCACGATGGGCGTCACCCAACCGTCGTAGCCGAATGACCAACGGGTGCCTGAGCGAGACCTCTCGCCGGATGGCACGTCGTCGTCGAGGTGGCGCCAACGTTCTCAGGCGGACTGGCGGCGGATCTCGGCGGCTGCTGTTCTAGGACATCTGCCGGGAACTCGGAGACCGGCACGGCGAAGGCCGCGCGTTGAACAACGTCGGCACCGCGCTGCAGGAGGTACGGCTGCGCTTGGACGAAGCGATCAACGCCCACCAGCAGGCCGCGATGACTTTCGAGGCCTTCGCTGACGACTACAACCGGGACATCGCCCTGGTCAACCTGGCCGCCGATCGCCGCCTACGTGATGAGTGAGCGGGGCTGCCCGCAAGCTTCAGGTGACAGAGCCCTGCCCTGCCGCGCGGAGTTCTTGGAGGTCGGGGATGTGGTTGTACAGCGTCCCGACGCTCACCCCCAGCAGTTTGGCGATCGAGGTGACCGACCGTCCCGGGTCGGGCAGCAGATCCCGGGCCGCCTTGAGCAGCTCGGCGTCGACGACGGTGGGGCGGCCGCCGACGCGGCCGCGTGCTCGTGCGGCGGCCAGGCCCTCGTGGGTGCCGGCGATGATGAGTTCGCGGATGAACTCGGCGAGGGCGGCGAAGACGTGGAAGACGAGGCGGCCGCCGGGGGTGGTGGTGTCGAGGTTCTCGTGCAGGGAGGTGAAGCCGATCTCGCGGCGGCGCAGCTCGCCGACCATGGTGATGAGGTCGTGCAGGCTACGGCCGTAGCGGGCGAGCTCCGGGACGACGAGCGTGTCGCCCGGAGTGAGGAAGGCGTGGCAGGCCACGAGCTCGGGCCGCTCGGCGTTCTTGCCGGACTTCTTGTCGGCGAAGACCCTGCGGCAGCCGGCCGCAGTGAGGGCGTCGAGTTGGCGATCGAGGCTCTGGCCGCGTGTCGATTCCCGTAGTCCTCTGCGCCGATTCCCGAAGTCGTCTTCACTGGTTGGTTCGCTCATCCGGGGGTGCCGAGAGCCCGAGCATGGCCCGGACGATTGCGGCGACCTCGGGGAGGTCGTTCAGGCTCGGGCTGAGGATCGTGATCGTGCGGGCCAGGTCGGGCACACTGCCGGGCGTGGTCAGGGTGCTGATGACGTGGTGGATCTTCTGTTTCCAGGCTTGGGCGGGTGAGGCGATGCTGATCGGGCCGAGCACTGTGAATTTGGCACGTACGAGCGGGTCGGACGCAAGGATCCGGGTCCATTCCTGGACTGCGGGGTGGTCAGGGATGAGTGCCGTGGCGGCGAGGTATTTCGCCGAGGCGTCGATCAGCGCCAGTAGGTCGTTGCGGATACCGTGCAGGAGGTCGATGGGGGCCTGTCTGATCTTTTCCAGATCGACCTCGAGGTCTCTGCGACGGGGTGCGTAGCTGGGGACACTGTGTGCTCCATTAGCGTCCATGTCACGCTCAATCGAGGCTCTGACCGATTCCCAGTCGCTGTGGGGCAAGGCTCCGGGATCGACCAGTTGGAAGAACGTGTGCAGGGCGTCCCAGTAGGCATCTCGCCCGACGGCCTCCACACCGAGCGCCTGGGCGACCAGCAGGGTCGGCAAGGCCTCTTCGACGGCGGCGGTATCAATGCGCCCGGCAAAGAGTGAGATGCCCAGGACCCGTCCCCGACGCCCGCCGACGCGCGAGATGGCCTCAGTGACGACCGAGTAAGCCGCGTCGAGTACGGCGTCTGGGTCTCCTCCGGCGGGAACCCGGTCAGTGATCAGGGTGGCGCCGGTGCGCTGGCGCCGGACGTACCACTCCAGTGCCGCCCGTACTCCTTGCTCGGGGAGTGGCACGTGCGGGCTGTTCACGAAGACCTGGAGTGCGGCCTTGAAGGCACTACGGCCCGTGCGCTGGTGCAGGGCGAGTGCTTCGGCGATCGCGAGGGCGTCGGGGTGCGGCGCAGACGTCGACCCCGAGGGGCGCCCCGGCCATGATCGCTGGTTGCGTGGCAGTAGACCCTGCGCTCGCCACCGTTCCAACTGGGAGACGCTGACCGCGACTCCACGTTCACCGAGGTCCTCGATGAGGGCGCGGTCGCCTGCGCCTACCTGGCCTCTGGGCATGAGGAAGAGTTTAGAACCCCGCGAGCTGGCCTCACTGATCGCGAGGGACGTCTCGATCTACTGGAGGGGCTCGGGAGATCGATGACTCCTACAGGAACGATGGAGGTCCGAACCATGAGGAACGACGAAACCCGATCGACGCCTCGGCTGCCCCTCCCCCTGGTGATCGGCGTGTGCTGGCTGGGCGGGCTCTCGGCGGTCCTGCTGCTCATCTTCCGCGTTCAGATGCGCTCAGCTGCAGCCGGTGAGCGGGGAGTGATGGCCCAGACGAAGCGAGGCCCGCAGCGGTGCCATGATCTCCTTCGACACCTGTGGAGGGCGGCCCTCGGTCTGGCCACGCTCATCGGGGCGCTGGCCGCCGTCACAGCGCTATTTCGGTGACCGGCATTCCCTGGGCCGTTCACGGACCAGGCCACCGACGAGATCCACCGCCGGCCCACGACGTTATCCAGGACCAATTCGGCCTTCCGCAGGCCTGGCCGCTATGCCTATCCAGCACAACGGCCCGATCATTCTCGATTTCGGGAGGGCCTGTCACTGCCCTTGGGTGATCTCTTGGTCGGCTGGAGCGAGGTATCGGTGTAGCGAGGTCATGGGGATGCCGGTCTTGGCTGCGATCATCCCAAGAGAGTCCCCTTGGACTTTGAGGAGCCGGGCGTATTCGATCTTCTCTGCGGGGTGCGCGACGGGGCGTCCGACGTGCCGGTCGTTCGCTTCCGCCACGGCGCGGGCGTGGGCGTGGGCGGCGCGTTCGGCGGTGAAGGTGCGTTCCATCTCGGCAAACAGCGCCAAGAGGAGGAAGGCGATCCGTGCCATGCCCTCGTCGGCGGTGTTGATCGGTAGCGGGTCAGCCAGCGACCGCACACCCACACCGCGTTCGGACAGGTCGTGGACGAGGTTGAGGACTTCGCGGAGGTTGCGGCCGATCCGGTCGAGGGTGTGCACCACGATGGTGTCGCCTGGCCGGGCGTAGGCCAGAAGTCGGTTCAGGCCGTCGCGGTCGACGGTGGTCCCGGTCTTCTTGTCGACATAGATCTGCGTCGACGGGATGCCAGCCGTGGCCAATGCGTCGAGCTGCCGCTCCAAAGACTGTTTTGTAGTGGAAACGCGCGCATAGCCCAGTTCCAGCCCGCCTTGCTGATGCCCACTATCGTTCGCCACCTCAGAATCGTACCGGAATTCATCTCCGTACTGCTGTTATGGAACGAGAGAAGTGGAACGACTTCTGGAACGGTGGGTGTCTGCTGCCATCCGATTTTTGAGGTCGGGTCTCGAGGTTGTGCGGGTCGTTCCACTTCCTTGGAAGTGGAACAGCCGGCGTTGTCCAAGACGCCCGCTATCGGAGTGCAGTTGAGCACGAACAGCGCATTCTGCACGTAGAGTTCCAGCTAGACACGTTGCCAGTCATCGACTACACGTAATCTTGACGAAGTACACGTATGGCACGTATCTTTGGTCCATCGAGGCGCGCACGAGCGCTCTGCCCGAGGCCGAGGGGGCCATCATGATCGAGACCACGCAGCAGCCGGACCAGCCGACACATCCGCTGGAGATCGTCAACGTCAATGAAGTCGACGATGCGGGCGGCGTTCACTTCGAGACGCAGATGACGGGCCGTTACCTCGTTGATCTTCACCGCCGCGGACTGCTCACGCTCACGGGCAACATCCGGCCGGCGCATATGCAGGGCAAGCTGGTCGGCAAGACCAAGACCAAGGTCAACAAGTGGACCAGCGAATTGCTGAACAACGACGCCATTATCGGGAACATCTCGATTCGCCTCGACCCCACCAAGTCGGAGTACGAGACCTGGTATGACGACGAGGGCGGCCACACCAATCTGACCATCACCGAGGGGACGCTGGACTGCGCGGTCGACTCGCTCTCGCGCATCAAGGCGATCCTGCAGGCGGCCGACAATCCGCTGGGCAGCTTCAACCTCGACACCCGCTTCCAGGTGCGGATCTGGCTGGTCGATGACGACACCGCCAAGAAGGTCGCAACGATCTACAACACCCGCGGGGACAAGGTAAACGACTCGACCGCGAAGTACGCCTACTCCGAGACTAAGGAGCAGGAGATCGCCCGGCGCCTGGTCAACGGCAGCGAGCACCTCGGGCAGGACAACATCGAGGTCCTGTCCAATTCGGTGTCCGCAAGCTCGCACAAGCTCACCGCCTACAACACCATCAGTCGCGCGCTCGAGACCTCCTGGAAGGGCGGGCCGGTGACGGCCGCCGACGTCGAGGCTCAGTCGAGCTGGCTGATCAGCGCGTGGAACTCGCTGGTGAAGGTCCGCCCTGAGTACGGAAAGCTGTCGACCCCGGCCCGGCAGGCGCAACGGCAGGTGAACATCGCCTCCACCGCCGTAGTGATCTACGGGCTGATCGGTGCCATGTCGACCATGTACGCCGAGCACATCGACCCCGAGGTGGCTTTCAAGATGCTTACTGCCGACGGCGACAAGGGCGATGTGTTCGCCTGGGACAACCCGATCTGGTCGCGGGCTGGCGTCGTTGCACCGACCGGTTCCGACTCTGGCACCTTGACCACTCGGAACAGCTTCCCTGCCCGTCGTTCGGCCACCCGTGTCCTCCAAGAGCTGATGGAACTCGGGAGCGACCCCACCGACTGACTAGCAGAACGCACGCGCGAGGTCCCGCTTCCTACGTGAAGGCGGGGCCTCGCGCGTGCTTTCGCAAGACGAACGTCCCAACCGTGTGTCCGTTTGAGGATCTCCTAACGGACGCCTCCGGAGGGGCGAAACGGCCCGGCTCGGGATCGGGAAGGAACGAGGCGGGGATGCCCTGGCCGATCATGAAGTCGCGTTCCCGGTCGTAGGCCTCCCTCGTCCGGGAGAAACGGGTGAGGATGCCGAAGATCCGGCGTGCGGCGGCCTCGTCGATGCGCGCGGTGTCGAACCATTCCTCCACCTCGTGCTGGGCTTGGGCCCACGACTGATGCATGGCCTCCCGCCCTGCCGTGCGCGCCCGTTCCGCCGCGCCGGGCCGGTCGCCCTCGTAGACAGGCTGGTGCGGCTGGACGGTCAGCAGTGGGCCGAGACGGCCGCGCGCGGCGATCTTCCCGGTCCGGATGAGGTCCAGCGCGGTCGCGGCGGCTTCCAGCAGCGCTTCCTGGCGCGCGGTGTCGAAGGTCTCGTACGGGCGCCATACCGTGATGCCGGCCCGAGGTGGCCAGCCGGCGGTGGCCCAGATCTGTTCAAGGGCGGCGGCCGCATGCCGGCGGACTTGTGAGGTGGACAGGCTGACCTCGTCCAGCAAGGTGCGCAGCGACCGGAGCCAGACGCCGACGTGCACGGATCGGCGGGGCAGACTGACCGTGCCGGAAGTCAGGCCCTGGAAGGTGAGCCTGTCCATGACCAGGATGTGCTCGGGCGCCGCGCGGTCCGGCGCAGGCTGGTCCAGCGCCTCGGCGAGCCAGCATGCCTGCTCGGTTTCGAGGCGGCGCCCGTGCGTGGGACAGCTGAGCATGAGCGGGATCCTGGCGGTCAACGGGATCCCGCGGCCGGGCTCGGCGGCGCAGACAGGGCAGACTCGTCGTACGGTCCGAGGGGTGTGATGGGGCAGGGGGAACCAGGGCCGCCATCGCTGGACGACGTTGCTGCCGGCCTCGCCCGGCCACAGCAGGACGGAGTCCTGCCGGACGTAGGTAGGGAAGGTTTCCGCGCCGTGGTCCGGGTCGAGGGTGTCGGCCAGCCAGGGCACCCACCCGCCGATCGTCATCCGGCGTAGTCGGCCGACCGGCGTGCCGGTCCGCTCGGCGAGCGCATGCAGGATCGCTGGCGACGGATCCCAGTCCAGATCATCGGCTGCCGAGCCGTCCAGCAGGGCCGAGGCCGGGCCGAGGTTGTGCCGCAGCAGCTGCGGCACCGACAGGTCGTAGGTGCTCGCCAGGCGGCCGAGCCAGGAGGTCAGCGCCTCGCCGGGATGGGGTGGCGGGTGCACCGGCCAGCGGCGGACGCGTTCACCTGGCCTCATGTGAGTTCGCGTTCGAACAGGCGGCGCCGCTCGGTCGGCCCCACGTAGGTCGCCATGAGCAGGGTGCGCTGGTTGATGGCCTCCTCGCCGGACTCGATCGCCGCGACGGCGGCCTCGGTGAGCAGCGCGGCCATTTCCCCGATGGTGCCTTCGCTGCGAGTCAGCAGGTATTCGGTCATCTCCGGGGTGGCCAAGTGGGAGGGGCGGCGCAACGGGAAGGCGGCGGCGAAGCTGGCCAGCAGGGCGCTCGCCTCCCTGTCGGGCTGCCAGCGCGGCAACGTGAACGGGGCGAAGCGGTTCTCCAGCTGGTCATCAGAGCGGATCGCCAGGTAGGCCTCCCGGGTGCCGACGCCGACCAGTGGGATCTTCAGCTCGTTGCCGAGGAAGCGCAGCAGGTTGAGGAACTCACGGCGCGTATCGCCGCGCCCGGCCAGGACGTTGTGAAGTTCGTCGATCACCAGCATCCGCACGCCGGCCTGCCGCAGCAGCCGCACCGCGAGCTGCTCCAGCTCGGCCAGCCGCTGGCGGGGCCGCAGCGGCGCGCCGAGCGCGGTCAGCAGCGCGGTGTAGAAGCGGGCCACCTGCGGGTCGGACGGCATCTGCACGACCAGCACCGGGATCTCCTCGGCGTCCGAATGGGAGATCGGCGGGTGCGAGCGCCGGAACTTCTCCACGATCATCGACTTGCCGTTGTTGGTCGGCCCGATCACCAGCAGGTTCGGCATCCGCTGCTTCGCAGGCCAGGTCAGCAGCTTCTGCAGCCGAGCCAGCGCCTGCGTGGCGCGGGTGTAGCCGATCCACCGATCCGCCCGTACCCGGGCCAGCCGCTCGGCGGCGGGCAGCCGTGCCACCGGCCGGGCAGTCTCATGCAGATGAGACAGCTCCTCTTCCGGCCCAATCTCCAGCTCGATGTCCGGCTTGCTGCTCACCACTGCTCGATCACCTCGAACGGGCACACCGGCTCCCCCTCTGGAAGATCCTGCGCCGCGGCCGGCGGTACTGGCGCAGGTGGGATCCGGGGCGTGGCGGGAGTCGCGGAGCGGCGCTCGCCCTCCCGGCGGGCCCGGCGGGTCTTGGCCGCCGCGTCCTTCGTGATCTGCCGCATCTGCTCGACCATCGCGAACAGCGCCGTCTCATTCACCTGATCCCGCCCCAGCTCCCGAAGCCGAGCAACTGCCGCGCGCTGCTCCCACAGACTGATCGGCGGCCGGGACATCGTCCGGTACGACACGGGCAGATAGGAGTCCCCGTCCGGATCGAGCGCCCAGACGCGGGAGATGTCGCGCGGGTCGCGCCGCAGCACGATCTTCTCCAACTGCCTGCGCCGGGCGATCCACGGCTTAAGGGCGTCGCAGTAGTACTGAACGTGATCGAGCGTGAAACCCGTGCGGGTCAGCGTGCGCCGCTCCACCGGCAAGAAGTCGACCAGGAACGCCGTCTCGCTCGACACCGTCGCGGGACGGCCGCCCTCGGCGACGCCCTGCTCCCACCGCCCGGCCGGCGTCTGCTTCAGCGTGCCGTGCACCTGACCGTGGTAGAACGCGACCGCCAGCACCAGCCACTTGTTCAGCTCCGCCAGCGTCAGCACCGCGCTGGCCTGGCTGTCGTACCCGCCGCGCTCGGCGGGGTTGGAGAACGTGGTGCCCGGCAGCTCGTGCACCATCTCCATCATCGTGCCGATGAGCCGCTCGATGATCCCGCCGAAGTGCGGCTGCCCCGGCGGCCGATAACTCTGCTTGATCCCGTGCTGCACGCAGCCCCGCTGCAACGCCTCACTTTTGAACTCCGCGGCGTTGTCGGTGAAAATCTCGCGCGGCTTACCGCTCATCGGCCAGGCCGCCTCGACCCCGAGCCGCTCCAGCCACGGACGCTTGTCGGTCGCCATATGTGCCAGGCACAATCCCACCGACAACGCCGACGGCGCCTCCAGCGTGACCACCAGACCTACCACGCAGCGGCTGGCCACATCGATCGCCACCGTCACGTACGGCCGGCCGATCGGCCGCCGATACCGCTCATCCACGATCTCCAGATCCACCACCGTGTGGTCAATCTGCACCTGCTCCAGCAGCCCCTCGACCACCGGCGGCTCTCCACCTGCCGACCGCAGCACCCGAGCGGCGTCCGTGCCCTGCCGGGCCGTGACCGAGGCCACCGGATCCAGCCGGCGGATCCGCCGCTCCAACGTCCCCCGCGACGGGACCGCCAACCCTCGGATCCGGCACTGCCGGACGACCTCCTTGTATACCGCGCTCACTGTCCGACGCTGTCTGGTCAGATACCGCGACCGGATCACCTCCAGCAGCAGCGCCTCGACCTCCTCCGGCAGCCGACCACGCCCTCGGCCACCACTGGACCGGCGCGGAAGCAGATCAGATGCGACCTGCGAACCCGCCCGCTACCGCTTCAGCAATTCATAGACCTGGCGGCGAGAGATGCCCAGCTGTGTGGCCGCCTCATCCGCTTCCGCGATGCGAACCTGCGGCTCCCGCGCCAGCCGGCCGATCACCTCCGCTCGGCTGGCGGCCATCGACCATTCCGCGGCCGAAGCCGTCAGCACACCCAGCTCCGCCACGTCGTCGACCATGCCGACCTCACCGTAGTGAACACGAGTCCAGACAAGGCCGACGGTAGTGCAGAGGACTACAGGAATCAGGAGTTTCCGAAGTCCACTGCAATCAGCCCTATAACCCCAGGACGTCAGCGAACATGACTACGGGAAACGACACAGCTACCAGCCGTTTCTGAGAATCCTGCAACCCCGCCCCGTGTATTCAGAGGACACCAGACATCCGTGCACACGGCTTCGGACTGACACCGCGCCCGCGAGTTCACCGGTGAGCAACGTCGCCAGCGTAGAAGGTGCCATCTAGAGGACGGCTACCCGATCGACGACAGATTGCCCTGGACAGCCTTCGTCAGGGGATGATCCAAACCCAGCACCCGCTCCGCGTCAGCCAGCGTCTGCTCGTACAGCGGGATGGCCCGGCCCAGATCCCCCGCCGATTCGTAGGCGCCAGCCAGGTTGTTGCGGGAGGTCAGGGTTGAGGGGTGGTCGGCGCCCAGCACCCGCTCCATGTCGGCCAGCGTCTGCTCGTACAGCGGGATGGCCCGGCCCAGATCCCCCGCCGATTGGTAAGCACTGGCGAGGTTGTTGCGGGAGGCCAGGGTGTCGGGGTGATCGGAAGTGAAGATACGGGCGTACGCAGTCAGAGCGCGCTGATGGTATCGAACCGAGAGGGTGAATGCTCCCTGGCTCATAAAGAACAGTCCGGTCTGGTTAAACAGATGGGCTGTGATATCGGAATCAGTCTCCGCCTGTGCATTTTGGGCCAGCGCGGCAATGTGTGGAACCAGCATCCGCCAGATCGGCCACTGCATCGGTGCGTGAACGGGGGGAATGGCGTCGTCAAGCAATTCGGTTGCCCTACGTAGGCCATTCGTGATGTCAGTGCCGGGGAACAGATCCGGGAAGCTGCGGACGACAGCTTGGACCAATGGGTGCACGATGACCGCCGCACCGTCGAGGGTGATCATGTTGTAGGCCGCCAGCTCGCCCAGCGCGTGCCGCACATCCGCGGTGTCGGTGTCCGGTGTGTCCAGCAGGGTGCGGGGCAAGGGTTCGGCGCCGTACCAGGCCAACACGCGCAGCAGCTGCCCGGCCGACGGGGTATCGGCCAGCCGGTCCAGGGTGAGCCGCCAGATGCGGGCGATGGTGCGTTCGATGTCGGAGCCGCGGGCCGCCCGGTCGTACACCACCGCGGGGTGCTTACGCAGCAACCCCAGATAGGCGCGGGGGGACAGTCGAGTCTGGTGCAGATACGCCGCGGCCTGCTCGACGGCCAGCGGCAGGTACCCCAGCTCACGAACCAGCTCAGCCGCACCATCAGCATTGGGCTGGCCGTCAGCGGAGATCCCGGCAGGCAGCTCGATCGCGTCCTGCTCGTCCAGGACGTCCAAGCGCAGCTCGTTGGCGCCCAGCCGGGGCCAGCCCTCAGCTAGTCGGCTGGTCACCAGCACTTGCCCGGCCGAGATCCGCTCCAGCAAGGGTCGTACGTCTTCGGGGCTAGCGACGTTATCCAGCACCAGCAGCCAGCCGGCGTGGGCGGCCAGCCAGGCGGTGGCCCGTTCGGCCAGCACTGGCAACGGCACCGCAGCCCTCAGCTCCGGCTGCAGCCCAGCCGCCAGCTCGGCCAGGCCCGCCTCGATCGCCCCGGGCGTATCAGCGATGATCCACCACAGCGGGTTGTTTCCTGCCTGGGCGCGCGCGGCGGCATAGCGGGCGGCCAGAGTGGACTTGCCTATGCCACCCAGTCCATGGACCACCACCGCTCTTGCACCCGCCAGCGCCTGATCCAGAGCGGCTAGCTCACGGTCGCTGCTCACAAACACCTGCGCATGAGCGGGCACGTTTACAAGATGAGGCGGGGCAACCACCTGGTCGACCGGCCGCAACGCCGCCGCCTGCAGTATCGCCTGATGGACGGTCTGATTGCGGCCTGCCTGATAGACGCGGCCCTGTCCTGAGGCTGTGGCCATTTGCTTGATGACAGGACTTGCCGTCGACGGGCCCATTTCCTCCTGCTCACTCATCGAAGTCTTCACCTCGCCGCATACGCAGGAATTCATGCAAGACCTTCTCACTTCGGATCTCGATGCCCTTGTATGTCCCCACAACAGGGGGAGATCTCCATCGGGCGGGGGCGAGTGAGGAGAGGATCCCGGTAGGGGGCAGGTGAGCGGCCGGTGGTTTTGCTTGTCGTCGTAGGCCCGCTTCCAGGCGCCCAGGGGTCCCAACACCACGTCGGGATCGCCGCGGTCATCGAGTTCCACCTTGCGGCGTAAGGCCCGCAGCAGCGGCTCGACCTGCTCACTCCAGTCCGGCAGTCGCTTGCGGCGCCCGCCGACCAGTGAACGCTTTTCATCCTCACGTTGCTGGCGCAACTCGGCGATTCTGCAGGACGGCGATGGCCTTGCACAGGTGGCCGGCCTTGGATGGGCTG
>NZ_JBITIO010000039.1:0-9841 GCF_044459065.1 Nonomuraea sp. NPDC050394
ACGAACAGGTCGCCGGGGAAGCCCGCGACGATGTCGTCCTTGCCTTCGCCGAGCACGAAGGCGCCGACCATGAAGGCGGCGACGAAGGCCAGGGCGCCCATGTGGACGGGCAACACGGTGGCGACCAGGAAGACGACGGCCAGGACGATGATCGTGATGATCTGAACCGACATACGGACTCCAGCAGTTTTTCCATGATGCGGAAAACTATTTCCGCTTAGCGAGAGTATGACCTGGCTCACATTGGCCGTCAAGACTTTTCATCTTCCCCGGGAAGGCATATCTTCCGTATAGCGAGATAACTTTTCCGCATCGTGGATATTTCGAGCGAGGTCCTCATGAGCAGGCACTTCCTGCAGATCCCCGGCCCCACGAACGTGCCCGACAGCGTGCTGCGGGCCATGTCGGCGCCGACCATCGACCACCGGGGTCCCGAGTTCGCCGCACTCGGCCTGGAGGTGCTGCGCGACATCAAGCCGGTCTTCGGCACCGAAGGACCGGTCGTGATCTACCCGGCCTCGGGCACCGGAGCCTGGGAGGCCGCCCTGGTCAACACCTTGAGCGCGGGCGACAAGGTCCTGTGCTTCGAGACCGGCCACTTCGCCACCCTCTGGCAGGAGATGGCCGGACGGCTCGGGCTGGACGTCGAGTTCGTGCCCGGCGACTGGCGCAGGGGCGCCGACCCCGACGCCGTCCGGGAACGGCTGTCCGCCGACACCGGCCACACCATCAAGGCCGTCTGCGTGGTCCACAACGAGACCTCCACCGGCGTCACCAGCCGCGTCCCCGACGTGCGCACCGCCATCGACGCCACGGGCCACCCCGCCCTGCTGCTGGTCGACACCATCTCCTCGCTGGGCTCGATCGACTACCGCCACGACGAGTGGGGCGTCGACGTCACCGTCGCCGGCTCGCAGAAGGGGCTCATGCTCCCGCCCGGCCTGAGCTTCAACGCCGTCAGCGAGAAGGCCCTGCACGCCTCGCGTACCGCGAACCTGGCCAGGTCGTTCTGGGACTGGGCGCCGATCCTGGCCGCCAACGAACGCGGCTACTTCCCCTACACACCCGCCACCAACCTGCTCTACGGCCTGCGCGAAGCCCTTCGCCTGCTCTACGAGGAGGGCCTCGACGCCGTCTTCGCCCGCCACATCCGCCACGCCGAGGCCACCCGCGCGGCCGTACGCGGATGGGGGCTCGAAGTGCTCTGCGCCGACGAACGCGAGCACTCCGCGGCCCTGACCGCCGTGATCGTCCCCGAGGGATACGACGCCGACAAGATCAGAGCGATCATCCTCGACCGCTACGACATGTCACTCGGCTCCGGGCTCGGCAAACTCAGCGGCCGTGTCTTCCGCATCGGCCACCTGGGCGACTTCAACGACCTCACCCTGGCCGGCACCCTGGCCGGCGTCCAGATGGGACTCACCCTGGCCGGCGTGCCCATCAACCCGCGCGGACTCAACGACGCGCTCGAGCGCCTGCAGGCGCCATGACGGCCACCCTCCCGGAGACGGGCGACCTGCGGCGCGCGCTCGGCGCCGCCGTCGAGGGCGAGGTGGCCTTCGACGACTACACCCGCCACCTGTTCTCCCGCGACGCGAGCATGTACTCGATCATGCCGGTCGGCGTGGTCTTCCCCCGGCACGCCGGAGACGTCGCCGAGGCGGTCAAGGCGGCCGGGCTGGCGGGCGTGCCCGTGGTGCCGCGCGGCGCCGGCACCAGCCTGGCCGGGCAGACGGTCGGGCCCGGCCTGGTCCTCGACTTCTCCCGGCACATGAACCAGATCGTCGACCTCGACCCGAAGGCGCGGACCGCGCTGGTCGAGGTGGGGGTGGTGCAGGACCAGCTCAACCAGGCGGCCGCGCCGTACGGGCTGATGTTCGGCCCCGACACCTCCACCAGCAACCGCGCCACCATCGGCGGGATGATCGGCAACAACTCCGCCGGCAGCGGCTCGCTCACCTTCGGGATGACCATCGACCACGTCAGAGCCCTGGACGTGGTCCTGGCCGACGGCTCGACCGCGCGGCTGGAGCCGGTGAGCGAGGAGGAGCGGGCCCGCCGCGCCGCTGAGCCGACCCTGGAGGGCGCGCTCTACCGTGAGCTGCCCGGACTCGTCCGCGACAACGCCGAGGCGATCGCCACCGGCTTCCCGCCGTTCTGGCGGCGGGCCTGCGGGTACCGGCTGGACCGGCTGGCCGGGCCGGGGGAGTTCGACCTGGCGAAGTTCGTGGTCGGGGCCGAGGGCACGCTGGTCGTGGCGACGCACGCGCTGGTCGACCTGGTGCCCAAACCCCGCCACACCGTCTACGCCGTGGGCCACTTCGACAGCACCGCCGCCGCCATCGCCGCCACCGAGGACGCCCTGGCCTGCGAACCCGCCCAGGTCGAGCTCATGGACAAGACGATCCTGGACCTGTCCCGGCAGAAGATCGAGTACGCCGGTCTCGGTGACATCCTCAAGGGCGACCCGGCCGCGCTGCTGTTCGTCTCCTTCAGCGGCGACGACCGCGACCACCTGACCGCCAAACTCGACGAGGTCAGCCGGTCGTGGAAGCGCAACGGTCACGGTTACCACACCCTGCTCGCCGTCACCCCCGCCGAGCAGACGGCGCTGCTCAAGGTGCGCAAGTCGAGTCTCGGCCTGCTCATGGCGGCCGGCGAGGGCACCCGCAGGCCGCTGGCCTTCGTCGAGGACACCGCCGTCGACCCCAAGCACCTGGCCGAGTACACCGACCGCTTCCGTGGCGTGCTCGACCGGCACGGCCTGACGGCCGGCTTCTACGGCCACTGCTCGGTCGGCTGCCTGCACATCCGCCCGTTCGTCGACCTGGCCGACCCCGAGCAGGTGACGACCATGCGCGCGGTGGCCGTGGAGATCAAGGACCTGGTCGCGGAGTACGGCGGCGTCAACTCCAGCGAGCACGGGGACGGCCTGGCCCGCAGCGAGTTCAACCGGGAGATCTTCGGCCCGGAGCTGTACGAGGCGATGCGCTCGGTCAAGCACCTGTTCGACCCCGGCAACGTCCTGAACCCCGGCAAGATCGTCGATGCCCCGCCCATGACCGACAACCTGCGCGACGCGGCCCTGCCACCCGCGGGGCCCCTGCGCACCCGGCTGTCGTTCGAGGTGGTCGGCGGCATGCGGGGCGCCGCCGACCGGTGCATGAACATCGGGTTGTGCCGCAAGAGCGGCCCCGGCGTCATGTGCCCGTCCTACGTCGCCACCCGGCAGGAGGAGCACTCCACCCGGGGCCGGGCCAACGCCCTGGTCAAGGCGCTGTCGGAGCCCGACCCCGCCAAGGCGTTCGGTGACGAGCGGCTGCACGAGATCCTCGACCTGTGCCTGATGTGCAAGGCCTGCAAGAGCGAGTGCCCGATGAGCGTGGACATGGCCACGCTCAAGGCGGAGGCGCTGTCGCACCATCATGACCAGCACGGCGTGCCCCTGCGCTCACGGATCTTCGGCGCCATCCGCTCGCTCAACCGGCTCGGCTCGGCCACCGCGCCGCTGTCGAACCTGCCCACCCGGGTGCCGCTCGTCCGGCGGGTGCTGGAGCGCACGGTCGGGATCACCGCCGCCCGGCAACTGCCGCGCTTCCAGCGCGCCAACCTCATCCGCTGGCACAAAGGGCATAAAAAACACAAGGGACGCGAGACGCTGACGTTCCTGGCCGACTCCTTCACCACCTACACCGAGCCGCACATCGGCAAGGCGGCGATCGAACTGCTGGAGCGCGCCGGCTGGACGGTCGAGCTGGCCGCCACCGGCTGCTGCGGCCGCTCCAGCCTGTCCAAGGGCCTGCTCGACCAGGCCAAGGCGCAGGCCGGCGCGCTGGTCGCCCACCTGGCCGCCACCGAGGGACCGATCGTCGGCTGCGAACCGTCCTGCCTGTTCACCCTGCGCGACGAGCACCGGGCGATGCTGGCCGGCGACGAACGCGTGGACGCGGTCGCGGCCCGGGTGAAGCAGGTGGAGGAACTGCTCACCGAGGCCGTCGGCGCGGGCAGGCTGAAACTGCGCGCCGACTCCTGGCTCGCGGGCAAGAGGGTGGTCTTCCACGGCCACTGCCACCAGAAGGCCGAGGTCGGCACCGCCGCCACCATGGCCATGCTCCGGCTCATCCCCGGCGTGGAGGTCGTGGAGCTCGACACCGGATGCTGCGGCATGGCCGGCTCCTTCGGCTTCGAGGCCGAGCACTACGAGCTGTCCATGACCGTCGGCTCCGACCGGCTCTTCCCGGCGCTGGCCGCCGAGCCCGAGGAGACGGTCGTCGCGGCCACGGGCGTCTCCTGCCGCCAGCAGATCTTCCACGGCTCGGCCCGCCAGGCCTGGCATCCGATCGAACTCCTGCGTGAGGCGGTGGTTCCGTCATGAGGCTCGTCCGCTACACCCACAAAGACGAGGTACGCACCGGTGTGCTCGTCGGCCACGACATCCACCCCACCCCCGGGCAGGGGCCGGTGGCGGCGCTGGAGGAGGTGACGCTGCTGGCGCCCTGCGATCCACGGGTGATCGTCTGCGCCGGCCGCAACTACGGCGTACCGGGAAAACTCCGCAAACCACGGCTGTTCCTCAAGGCCGCCAACGCCGTCACCGGCCCGGGGGCCGAGGTGCGCCGCCCGCACGGGCTGCGCAGGCTGGAGTACGAGGGCGAGCTGGCCGTGGTCATCGGCCGCACCGCCCACCAGGTGCCCAAACGCCACTTCCGCGACTACGTCCTCGGCTACACCTGCGCCAACGACATCACCGCCGACGACTGGCGCAACGACGGGCAATGGGTCAGGGCCAAGAGCGCCGACACCTTCTGCCCGCTCGGACCCTGGATCGAGACCGACATCGACGACCCGGCCGGCCTGCACATCCGCACCCGCGTCAACGGGCTCGTCGTCCAGGACAGCCCCACCGCGGCGATGCTCTTCGGCGTCGACGAACTTCTCGCCTACGTCACCCGCTGGATCACCCTCAACCCCGGAGACGTCCTGCTGACCGGCAGCCCCGACGGCGTCGGCCCCCTGGCCGTCGGCGACGAGGTCGCGGTGGACATCGCGGGCGTGGGCGTCCTGAGCAACACCGTCCGATAGGAGGCAGGCCAGATGCGCTACACCGTCAACTGCTCCATCCTCTTCACCGACCTGCCCGTGCTGGAACGCCCGGAGGCCGCCCGCAAGGCCGGCTTCGAGGCCGTGGAGTTCTGGTGGCCGTTCGAGACCGCCGTGCCCGCCGACGCGCAGGTCGACGCGTTCGTACGCGCCGTCCGCGACGCAGGCGTCCAGCTGACCGGGATCAACTTCGCCGCCGGCGACATGCCCGGAGGCGAACGCGGCCTGCTGTCCCACCCGCACCGCGCCGCCGAGTTCCGCGACAACGTGCCGATCGTCGCCGCCATCGGCCGCACGCTCGGCTGCCGCTCCTTCAACGCCCTGTACGGCAACCGCCTCGACGACGTCCCCGAAGAACTCCAGGACGAGACCGCCCTCGCCAACCTGGCGCTGGCCCATGAGGTCGTGGACGGCGTCGTCCTGATCGAGGCGCTCAGCGGCGCCCCGGCCTACCCGCTCAAGACCGCCGCCGACGCGCTGGCCGTCGTGGCCGCCGTCCCGGGGCTGAAGCTGCTCGCCGACCTCTACCACTTGGCCGTCAACGGCGACGACGTGGACGCGCTCCTGCGCGGCGACCCGGACCGCATCGGTCACGTCCAGATCGCCGACGCGCCCGGCAGAGGCGCGCCCGGCACCGGCGACCTGCCGCTGGGCGCCTGGCTCACCGAGCTCGGCCGCACCGGATACGACGGCTGGATCGGCCTGGAATACAAAGCCAACCCGGGCGAGGACCCCTTCGCCTGGCTCACCTCCGACCACAAGGAACTGCCGTGAGCAACGTGACCGTCATCGGCCTGGGCATCATGGGCGCCCCGATGGCCGCCAACCTCGTCAAGGCCGGATACACCGTCACCGGCGTCAACAAGGAGCCGGAGAAGGTCGAGCGGCTGATCGAGCTGGGCGGCCACGGCGCGGGCAGCATCGCGGAAGGCGTGCGCGACGCCGACGTCATCGTGACCATGCTCCCCGACACCCCCGACGTCGAACTCGTCGCCGCCGACATCGTGGACCACGCCCGCGAGGGCACGCTGTGGATCGACGCCAGCAGCATCAGGCCGGACGCCGCCGCCCGCATGGCCGCCCAGGCGGCCGAGGCCGGGCTGCGCGCGGTGGACGCGCCCGTCTCCGGCGGCGAGCAGGGCGCGATCGACGCCAGCCTGTCCATCATGGTCGGCGGCGCCCCCGCCGACGTCGAGGCGGCCCGGCCCGTCCTGGAAGCGGTGGGCTCCACCGTCGTGCACGTCGGCCCCGCCGGGTCCGGGCAGACGGTCAAGGCCGCCAACCAGCTCATCGTCGCCGGCACCATCGAACTGGTCGCCGAGGCGATCGTGTTCCTGGAGGCCTACGGCGTCGAGATGGAGGCCGCGATCAAGGTCCTGTCGGCGGGCCTGGCGGGCAACCGCATCCTGGAGCGCAAGGCCGAGGGCATGCTGAGCCGTACCTTCCAGCCGGGCTTCCGCATCGACCTGCACCACAAGGACCTCGGCATCGTCACCGCGGCCGCCCGGCAGGCGGGCGTGGCCATCCCGGTCGGGGCGGTCCTGGCCCAGCTGATGGGCGCCGCGCGGGCCCAGGGTCACGGGCAGCTCGACCACACCGCCCTGCTGCTGCTCGTCGAGCAGCTCTCGGGCCGCTGAGCGCGAGGAGCGAACCCATGGCACGCATGCGAGCCGTCGACGCCGCGGTCCTGATCCTGGAGCGTGAGAACGCCACCCAGACCTTCGGGGTGCCCGGCGCGGCCATCAACCCGTTCTACTCCGCGATGCGCGCGCACGGCGGCATCAAACACGTCCTGGCCAGGCACGTCGAAGGCGCCGCGCACATGGCCGAGGGCTACACCCGCGCCCGCGCCGGCAACATCGGCGTGTGCGTCGGCACCTCGGGCCCCGCGGGCACCGACATGATCACCGGCCTGTACTCCGCCGCCGCCGACTCCATCCCCATCCTCTGCGTCACCGGCCAGGCGCCGGTCGCCCGCCTGCACAAGGAGGACTTCCAGGCCGTCGACATCGCCGCCATCGCCGCGCCGCTCACCAAGATGGCCTACACCGTCATGGAAGGCGCCCAGGTGCCGGGCGCCTTCCAGCAGGCCTTCCACCTCATGCGCTCGGGACGGCCCGGCCCCGTCCTCATCGACCTGCCGCTCGACGTGCAGCTCACCGAGATCGACTTCGACATCGACACCTACGAGCCGCTGCCCGTCCACCGGCCGGCGGCCACCCGGGCGCAGGCGGAGAAGGTGCTGGCCATGATGGCGGCGGCCGAGCGCCCGGTCATCGTCGCCGGCGGCGGCGTCATCAACGCCGACGCCAGCGACCTGCTGGTCGAGCTGGCCGAACTGCTCGGGGTGCCGGTCATCCCCACGCTCATGGGCTGGGGCAGCATCCCCGACGACCACCCGCTGATGGCCGGCATGGTCGGCCTGCAGACCGCCCACCGCTACGGCAACGCCACCCTGCTGGCCGCCGACTTCGTGCTCGGCATCGGCAACCGGTGGGCCAACCGCCACACCGGCGGGCTCGAGGTCTACCGGCGTGGCCGTACCTTCGTGCACATCGACATCGAGCCCACCCAGATCGGCAGGGTCTTCGCGCCCGACTACGGCGTCGTCTCCGACGCCGGGGCGGCGCTGATCCAGCTCGTCGAGGCGGCCCGCGCCACGCTGCCGCCGGACCGGGGCGTGTGGGCGAAGGAGTGCCAGGAGCGCAAGCGCACCCTGCACCGGCGCACCGACTTCGACAACGTCCCGATCAAGCCGCAGCGCGTCTACCAGGAGATGAACCTCACCTTCGGCAAGGACGTGCGCTACGTCTCCACGATCGGCCTGTCGCAGATCGCCGGCGGGCAGTTCCTGCACGTCTACAAGCCGCGGCACTGGATCAACTGCGGCCAGGCCGGGCCGCTCGGCTGGACGGTGCCCGCCGCGCTGGGCGTGGCCGTGGCCGACCCGGAGGCCACCGTGGTGGCGCTGTCGGGCGACTACGACTTCCAGTTCATGATCGAGGAGCTGGCGGTCGGCGCGCAGTTCAACATCCCCTTCCTCCAGGTGCTGGTCAACAACTCCTACCTGGGGCTGATCCGGCAGGCGCAGCGGGCGTTCGACATGGACTTCCAGGTCAGCCTGGCCTTCGACAACGTCAACGCGCCCGAGCTGGGCGGCTACGGCGTCGACCACGTCAAGGTGGTCGAGGGGCTGGGCTGTAAGGCCATCCGCGTGCACGAGCCCGGGGAACTGGCCGGGGCCTTCGAGGAGGCGCGGAAGATCATGGAGGACCTGCGGGTGCCGGTCGTGGTGGAGGTGATACTCGAACGGGTCACCAACATCGCGATGGGGGCCGACCTCGACGCCATCACGGAGTTCGAGGAGGTCGCCGACGCCGAGATCCTGTCGCGGGGGTGAGCGGCGATGTCCGTGCTGATCGCGCCCGACAAGTTCAAGGGCTCGCTGACGGCCCGCGAGGTGTGCGAGCACCTGGCGGCCGGCATCACCGGGCGCGCTCCCGGCATCCCGGTCGCCGCGCTGCCGGTGGCCGACGGCGGCGAGGGCACGCTGGAGGCCGCGCTGGCCGCCGGATTCCGCCGGGTCGCCGTCCAGGCCGAAGGGCCTGACGGGCGGCCGGTCGCGACCTCCTACGCCGAGCTTGACGGCGTCGCGGTGATCGAGCTGGCCGACGTGTCCGGGCTGGGCCGCCTGACCGGGCCGCCCGCTCCCCGCACCGCCACCAGTTACGGAACCGGCCAGCTCATCCGGGCCGCGCTGGACGGCGGCTGCCGCCGGATCGTGCTCGGCCTGGGCGGCAGCGCCTGCACCGACGGCGGCGCCGGCCTGGCCGAGGCGCTGGGCGCCCGGCTGGAGGGCGTCAACGGGCGCGGCGGCGCGGCCCTGTCCGCCATCGACCGGCTCGACCTGTCGCGGCTGCATCCCCGCCTGGCCGAGGTGGAGATCGACATCGCGATCGACGTGGACAACCCCCTGCTCGGCCCGTACGGCGCCGCCGCCGTCTACGGGCCCCAGAAGGGCGCGACGCCACGCGACGTGGCCGACCTGGAGACCGCGCTGGCCCGCTGGTCCCGGGCGGTCGCCGCGGCCACCGGCGTCGATGCCGCCTGCGTCCCCGGCGCGGGGGCCGCGGGCGGCGTCGGCTACGCGGGCCTGACCATCCTGCGCGGCACACTCCGCTCCGGCATCGAACTGGTCCTCGACCTCGTCGGCTTCCCCGCGCGCCTGGCGGCGGCGAAGCTCGTCATCACCGGGGAGGGCTCGCTCGACCACCAGACCGCCCGCGGCAAGGCGCCCGCCGGGGTCGCCGCGATGGCGGTCGCCGCGGGCACTCCGGTCGTCGCCGTGGCCGGGCGCTCGCTCCTTCCGCCCGCGGCCATCGAACGGCTCGGACTCGACCGCGTCTACCCGCTCAGCGCCCTGGAACCGGACGGCCGGCGCTCGATGCAGCGCGCCGGTGCGCTCCTGGAGCTGGTCGGCGGGCAGATCGCCGACGACTGGCTCGCCTGAACGCCCGGCCGGGCCACCCACGCCCGGCCGGATGGGTGGGTCGTCGCAACGCCCAGCCGGATCCCGCTCCCCAGCCCGGCAGGGCCACCCACCGGCGTGGGGGGCGGGGGCCCCCCCCCCCCCCCCCCCCCCCGCCCCCCCCCCCCCCCCCCCCCGGCCCCCCCCCCCCCCCCCCCCCCCCCCCCCCCCCCCCCCACCCCCCCCCCCCCCGGGCCCCCCCCCCCCGCG
>NZ_JBITIO010000040.1:0-9119 GCF_044459065.1 Nonomuraea sp. NPDC050394
CAATGGTGACACAGCCACCCCGCGCGAACTTCCTGAGACCCTGACCGCTTAACCTGCAGACACAGGATCACGCGAAGGCTGATTCATACACCACGTCCGTGGACGTGACCCGAGGAGACCCCACATGCAGTGCTGCGTCGTGCGCGACGACTCGAAGGTGAGGGGCAGCAGCTAGGCGCGCGTCCGATAGTCGTCCGGAAGGTGCGAGTACGGCAGCGCCTCACGCCTCTGCTGTACAGCGTAGAAGTACAGCACCTGACACGAACGAGCACTCGACACCCGTCACCATTACATGCTTGAGAGGGAGGCAAGCCGGCGGGCAGAGGGGTGTCGTTCACTCGCAATGAAGGGGTCTCGGGTTCGAATCCCGAAGGCGGCTCCGCAGGAAAGGGTCCTTCCGGATGATCCGGAAGGACCTCGGCGCCGATCACGACGCACGACGCCGCGCCCTGATCCCCATGAACACGAAACCCGCTGCCGTGACGTAGCAGAGCATCGGCAGGGTCTTCCAGAGCACCCAAACGGCGTCGGCTTCCCACCCAACGCAGTTGACCATCATGAACGACGTTACCGACCAGAACAACCAGTCCATTGCGACGAGCGAGATGCACAGCGCAGCCACGACGCCGATCGCGATGCTGAGTCTCCGTCCGAACAGCACGCTCAGGGCACTTCCGAGCAGAGCAACTACAGAGGGCAGAAGGTTCCAAGCGTAGGCCACCCTCGGATCTACGAGCTGGAGGTCCTGCCGCAGGTTCAACCAGGTCGTCTCAAGGTCGGACCAGAGAGCCGAGAGTCCCATTGGAAGCGGACTGTAGCCTGCGCACCCGACCGACTCGCCAGTGAGCAGCGACGGCGTCCAGAGTGATACAAAGCCCAAAACACAGGCGCAGAGCGCAACTGCCCACCAGCGTAAGTAGTCCCAGTGGGGCCGCCTTGGGGGAGCGGGCATAGCAAGCCTCCGTCACGGGAGCCAGGTATCATCTCGATCTCCACAATTCTGGACGTAGAACCAATTGATCGTCACCAGACTCCTGATACCGATGACGAGAGCCTGGCGGTTCTTGTCGCCAGCCGAGGTATACGTCCTCGCTGAGCTCCGGACGCTCCGCTTTGACCAGTTCCTCGGCCCAGCGGTTGAAGGAGCGTCGAGAATCGGGAGAAACGATCGGATGGGTACGGCAAGCAGAAGGCCCAGGTGGTCAAAGGCGCTTCGGCCGGCCTGCCGGCCGCGCTGCGGCTCTCCGGTCTTCGCGACGAGCACCGTCCAACGCGCCACGCCGTGCGGCAGTTGGAGACATAGGACCCCGCGGACACGGTTCCGCCTTGATGCGTCAACGATTCCGAGCTGATCGTCCGCCTGGCTTGGAGGCACGCGGAAGCTGACCTCATTCTCGCAACAGTGGACGCCATACACAACCACCGCGATTTCACGGAAACCCATCACGCCCATCAGGTCTCATAACAGAGGGACGCTTACCCAATACAAAGTCGATCTTTACCGTGAATTATTAGCGTGTCACGATCGCTTCGTTTGTCCCAATGGGTACGAAAGGGGTCACGTGAAACGCACTCGACCAAGGTTCGGCTTACCGGCCGCGATGCGTCGCCGAGGCGCCATCCTGGCAACACTCACCTTATCCGCCTCGCTCCTTGCATCACCGGCGACCGCGGAACCCCCGCCGACCGCAACCGCAGCACCGCTCTCGCACACATCGTCCACCCCAGGCCCGGTGGACGCCGCCAAGGCCGAAGCCAAGCGCACCGGGAAGGAGGTGGAGATCCCCAGCCTCCACACCGAAAACATGACCACCGTCGCCACACCCGGCGGCAAGACGGTCAAGACTTATGTTTCAAGCACTGTCGTCCGTGTCAAGCGCGACGACGGCTGGCACAAGGTCGATCCCACACTGATTGTGGAGAACGGCGTGGTCAAGTCCCGGATGACCAAGCTGGACATCCGGTTATCCAACGGCGGCAGCGCAACTCCGCTGCTCACCGCCAAGGGCGAATTCCTCGGTGTCGAGAAGAGCCAACCCGGCGAAGTCGGCATCGCTGGGCCCGGCAATCTGCCCGTCCCGGAACTGTCTGGAAATACGGCCACCTACCGCTCAGCTTACGGGCGCAACATCGACCTGGTTGTCGCCATTACCCCGGCGGGATACCAACACCAGATCGTGATCCGCGAGCGGCCCCGCGAGCGCCTCAAGCTGCCCGTGCCAATCGATCCGCCCTCCGGCATGCGCTTGGGTAAGTCCTCCAGCGGCAGGCCCGCTGCTCTTGCCGACGGCAAGGAGATCGCCGATCTATCTGCGTTGCCGATCCTGGATGCCAAGGAGATCGCGTCACCAGGCACAGGCAAGGCCAGCACCGTGGCCACAACGCTGACCGGAAGCGGCGACGACACCGCGCTCGTCCTCACTCCCGATGCCACCTTCTTGGCCGATCCGGCGGTTACCTATCCGGTCACAGTGGCAGCCAGCAATTCGACTCCGTGGCATGGGGCCGGCGCCCCCGCGGACACCTTTATCGCCAACGGCGGCAGCTACGTCAACGGCAGCTACGCCGCCAACATGCAAGCGCTGTTCGCCGGGCGCCGGGATGGCTACAACTACCGCTCCTATCTGAAGTTCGATCTCACCAACGCACCGTTCTTCGGCCAGAGGATCGTAGATGCGAACATCATCCTGTGGAACTACCTCTCCAGCGCGTGTGGAGAGGTCGGTGGTATCTCCCTGCACCGCGTTGCCAACGAATGGACCCCCACCACCATCAAGTGGAACGACCAGCCACTCGCTGTAGCTGACGGCCACGTCGTCAACCCTTACGGTAAGGACGAAAGCTGCTCCGACTGGATGGCCGAAGGAGATCTCTGGTATTCCATCGAAGACATCACCCGCGCTTGGGCAAACGGAACGCCTAACCACGGAATCATGGTCCGCGCAGTGGCGGAATCGGGCGCGAACAACTGGCGCCAGTATCTCTCTGGCAACTGGCCCAACGGCACGGAGACCGAGCACCATCCGTTCTTCTACGTCGAGTATGAGGCTCCCCTGCCACCCCTTGGGGCCGTCGGCTGGTACTTCGGAGGGGAAGCCGGAATCACGGATCGCTCCGTGATGGAAGCCATCGACGCCAATCCGGATCTCGCTCGCGCCGCGGGTTCGCTTCCCCTCGCCCAGGACATCACGTTCGAGGAGGCAATCGCCGATCGAAACGCCTCGAGCGAACACTCGGAGGTCCTGCCGGGGGAAATCGTCGCCGACAACCCAGAAACCGATGATCCTCCTCCAGCGGACACCTCGCCACCGACCGTCGCACGCACCGACCCGCAGGCGGACTCGACTGTTTCCGCTGTGTCGGAAATCTACGTCCGGTTCAACGAGGATGTGACCGGGGTACAAGTCACGGTCAAGGATTCCTCCGGCTCACCGGTCGGTGGCGTGGTGGAGTCAAGCCACACGGCCGCTGGGTGGAAGTTCAAACCGCAGACTACGCTCAGTCCTGGGGCATACCACGTAACGGTCGAAGGTGCAGCGGACGCTGCCGGCAACGCCATTACGGCTCCGTACGCCTGGACATTCAGCGTGGGCAGAACAACTGCCGAGGGCTTGGTGGCGGCGTTCGGTTTCGAGGAAGGCTCTGGGACGACCACGGTTGACTCCTCGGGTAACGGCCACACAGGAACTGCATCCGCCACGACATGGGTCAGCGGCAAATTCGGTAACGCCCTGTCTTTCACCGGATCGAACGGTAGCTGGCTCACCGTGCCACACAGCGAATCGTTGCGACTGACCGCCGGCATGACACTCTCCGCGTGGGTCAAGCCGGCCACGAACGACAGCTACCGAACCGTACTCATGAAGGATCACTCAAAGGGCTCCGCCTACGGGATCTACTCCTCCAACGGAACAGTCCCCTCTGCCTGGTTCCTCAAGCCCGACGCCACCAGCCACAACCAGGTGGACGGCACATCCGCCCTACCCGCCAACAGTTGGAGTCACGTAGCAACCACCTACGACGGAACCACAGCCCGCCTCTACGTCAACGGCGACCAAGTCGCGCAGCTCACCACCACCGGCGACCTCGTAGACGATGGCGGCGCGCTCCGCATCGGTGGCAACACCAGATGGGGCGAGTACTTCAACGGCACCATCGACGAAGTACGGATCTACAACCGCGCACAAAGCACCGACGAAATCCAAACCGACATGGCAACTGCCATCACTGAACCTGGACCTCCGCCTGCTGACGGGCAAGGCTTGGTGGCGGCGTTCGGTTTCGAGGAAGGCTCTGGGACGACCACGGTTGACTCCTCGGGTAACGGCCACACAGGAACTGCATCCGCCACGACATGGGTCAGCGGCAAATTCGGTAACGCCCTGTCTTTCACCGGATCGAACGGTAGCTGGCTCACCGTGCCACACAGCGAATCGTTGCGACTGACCGCCGGCATGACACTCTCCGCGTGGGTCAAGCCGGCCACGAACGACAGCTACCGAACCGTACTCATGAAGGATCACTCAAACGGCTCCGCCTACGGGATCTACTCCTCCAACGGAACAGTCCCCTCTGCCTGGTTCCTCAAGCCCGACGCCACCAGCCACAACCAGGTGGACGGCACATCCGCCCTACCCGCCAACAGTTGGAGTCACGTAGCAACCACCTACGACGGAACCACAGCCCGCCTCTACGTCAACGGCGACCAAGTCGCGCAGCTCACCACCACCGGCGACCTCGTAGACGATGGCGGCGCGCTCCGCATCGGTGGCAACACCAGATGGGGCGAGTACTTCAACGGCACCATCGACGAAGTACGGATCTACAACCGCGCACAAAGCACCGACGAAATCCAAACCGACATGGCAACGGCAGTTTCGTTCGCGCCGCCTCTTCGCGGCACCGCCGCGAAATCAGCCGCCGCTGCTATACCGCCGGATCCGGACAACAACCTACCAAAGGCGGCCAACGCCTTCGATAGGCTGACTCCAACCAAGTGCGCCCAGAACGAAAGCCTCTCGGGACGCCCCCAAGGGTGGGTACTCAACCACTACACCTGGTGTCAACTGGGTCGCGTGAACGCCATTTGGCAGTCCGGAAGGTGCATCGATCCCAATTCGACGATCTGTATTCCCGAGCAGGAGACGTTCCGCGCCAAGGTCATGCTGATCGGCCACAGCTTCAACGGCACCGTGGGCGTCGACAGGGCCAAGGGAGATACTCCGCGTGACTTCGTCGTCGAGGCGTACGTGTACGACGCGGCCACGTACGGAGCGATGCCACCCACCCGGCGGATGACACTGAACGTCGACATTGGCAACAAGAAAAACTGCGAAGTTGTCAGGTCTCGGGGCGGGCAATCCATCGACAACTCCCGGAGCGACATCATTAGTAATTGGAAGGTTAATGGGCGAGCCACCTTCTGGTTCAGATGCTCTCCAGGGAAGGCGCCGGTTTTCCGGACGAATGAGTGGGTAACTCCGACAAAGGTTCGGAACGACGAAGACGTAAGCATTACCACCATCCGTCCGTCGGTCAACCTCCCGGACTGGCCCAACACGCGCTGGATGTACATCACCCCGACCGTCAGAACCGTTATCGGAAACAGCATTCGCTGCGACTCCGCGACCTACATCGCCTTCAGATCGGGCGGATGTATCTTCTACAAAACTAAACCCGCGATCAAGTGGACCCATACCGCACCGACCAGAAACCGCACGCTGCAGATGAAGCAAGCATTCCAGCACTATTGGAATGCTTGTACCGACCCGGACGGGCAGACTTACCCGGATAAGCCCGACAAGAATATCTTCGGGTGTGATGTGGGGAACGGTGCAACACACTTGCACCGCGAGACCCAAGAGCAAAGGGATATCAATCAAACGAACACCAACACCAGGTGCAATCGCATGTGGCCTGGCTACACGAACGGCACCGATCCTGATCCAAACAAGTGGAAGCAATGCGATGAAATTCCGTTCGCTTCCACTATGGAGCGAACGATCGCGCCACTTCAACGCGACTTCTCTCTGTGTCCGATCAGAGCGCAACACAATGGCGATGCAGGACTCTATCTCGCTCGGTTCTACGACCTGGACCGCGTTCTGATCGCCGACGCCTTCACTAACCGATTCGATACTTCACAGAACGATCCCATCTCTAGGGACGAACTCTGTGGAGTGCCTACAAATCCGCACTAAATCGGGAGCCCCGGGAGTCGCTATTATCTACTCCCGGGGCGTTCCCCTGAGAGGATGCATAGTGATTGCCGATACCACGCGACACTACGAGAGATTCGTGAGCGAGAACGAATGGCTCGCTTACGGGAGCTTTGGCTGGACCGTCTACAGGCCGTGGAGCAGCCAGGGCACCACGGACACCGTGGCGATCGCAGCAGACCTATCACGAGCCGGTGAGGCTGAGATCACTGAAATGCTTGTGGCCGAAGAACCCAATCTGGCACCCGCCCCCATCGTGTACTTCGAAGAGCTTGGCCCTGGCTACTTTCTCTTTGAATCCGAAGAGAGTTATGTGAGCGAGAACGCCATTCTGGAACTTCTCAGCCGGAATGGTCAACTGTGGAACATGTCATGGAATGCTGGATTTCATAGCCGCATGACATACGCCGAGAGCGGCATCCTTGCACTAAAATGGCTGAATGTCCAGAATCGGGACTTCCCTCGCCGCGAAACGAGATTGGATATCGATGGCTACATCCACAGTGCACTGGCCCTATGTAATGAGGAGAATCGCAATTTCGGTCTAGCAGACATGATGGCCACAATCGAAATGGCTTCCGGCGCGCACCTGTCGAGCGACTGGGTGCAGAATCCTCAAAAGTGCTTCGTGGTTGGGGACCCGCGAACGTGCATCGGATGGCCTTTCGAGGCGGGAGGGCGCTAAATGCACAGAGAGCCTGCGGACTATCTGCGAACCAGACTTGCCAATCTAGAGCCATAGGCCCGAAGTTTGCTCAGCTCGACGGCTCTGTTGACCCTACTCGACTCCCGTTCTCCTAATACTCCAGCCGCACTTATCGATCTTTGAGGTGTTGTCGCTGGTAGTGGCTTTGTCGGGAGCGGGCTTGATGGCGTCGTCGCCAGCGTGACCAGTGCAGGATGTGAGACCGGCTGATGGGCGGCCGGGTCAGCAGGGCGAAGAGGCGGCGGATCTCGTTCGCGGACATCTCGATGAGCTGGCTGGTGCCGGCCGGTGGGACGGGTGCGGCGCTGAGGACTGCACGAGTCACGGCCAGGAAGGCCAGGGCGAGCATGGCCAGAGTGATGTAGCGATACCAGGCGGTATAGAGCCGCACCTGGTACTGGTCGAAGGCGGCTTCGTTCTTGCCGGTCTGGAAGCTTTCCTCGATCGTCCAGCGAGCGCCGGCCACCTCGACCAGGCGCTGTAGCGGCACCGGTCGCGGAGTGTGACACAGGTAGAAGGCCAGGTCGCGGGGATTGCTGAGCGAGCGGCGGATGAGCAGGCGGCGCGCAGGGCTGTCAGTGGCGATCAGCGCCCAGTCGTAGCGCCGTTCGCCCTTGGCTCCAGGGCCGCAGGACAGGCGCTGCCATCCGCTCTTGGGCACCTTGACGGCCATGACGTCGGCGCGGACCTTGCCCACGCCGGTGGCGATCTGGTGGGCACGGGAGACCGCGAACACGTAGGAGATCTGCTGGTCTTCCAGGTAACGGCGCAGGGGTCCGTTGTCGCCGTATGCCTCATCGGCGGTCACCCAGCCGAACGGCACGCCGGCCGCGAGCGCCCGTCCGATCATGGCCTGCAGGAGCTGGGGTTTGGTGGCGAAGCCGACCTGCTCGGGGACATGAGCGCTCGCGCAGCGGTCCGGCCGGGCGATCCAGGAGTCTCTGGGCAGGTAGAGCTCACGATCCAGCACTGCCCGGCCACGGCTGGAGGCGTAGCCGAGGAACACGCCGATCTGGCAGTTGGTGACCTTGCCGAGGGTGCCGGTGTATTGCCGCTGCATCCCTGCCGAGCGGGTGCCTTGTTTGGCGAAGCCGGTGTCGTCGCCGACCAGCACCCCGTCGGGCTCGCCCAGATACCGCATCAGGTAGGTGCGGATATCGTCGCGCACGCCATCGACGTCCCACTTGGCGGCGTTGAACAGCCGCTGCATGCCATCCGGGGTGGCCTCACCGGCGTACTCGGCCAGCGACCAGCCGTTCTTACGCTCCAGCCCGGACAGCAGCCCGCCGAGGCAAGCACGTGCACGCTGTCGAACTTCGGGACGTTTGAACCGGTCGGCTACCAGCGCGAAGGCGTCATCCAGACCCGCTTGCAGACCAGCGGCGCTGACATGTTCTACCCTGGCCAACGCGGCCACCGCATGATCTTCAGCTCCAACACACCTGAATGATCACAGCGGTGGTCGCTCGTCTTTCACCCGGCTACGAGCATGGACGAGCGTGCTCAAGCATGGACGAGCGTGCTACAGCACGACGCAGGCCGTTGCCGCCCAACTCTAAAGTGCGGCTGGAGTACTAAGCCCGTGACCATTTGGCGACTGGTCGTTAGATCATCCGTGGATGTGTTTCTCCGCTGGCTGGTGTCTGACGAGCTGTGAGTTCTGCTCCAGCGGGTGGTCCCACCGGCTCCCATCCGGCCGCAGGCTGGCGGACGACAGTGGGTGGACGATTGGGTGATCTTGGCGGCGATCGAATACGTAGCCATGACAGGCTGTTCTTGGCGGCAGTTGCTTACACCGCCGTACGAGCGCCGGCTGACTACTTCGCGTCCTTCGTGGCCCTCGCTTCAGCCCTAATCTGCTACCGCCGACTCACCAAATGAGTCGCCGTCTAGGCGGATGTCATTGCTGCCGGGGCTTCCGCTCCTCGGGCCTTGGTGGCTCTGCAGTACGGGTCCACTTGCTACCGAGGACAACGGATTCTCGCCTCCGCTGTACAGCGCAGAAGTACAGAAACGCGCGCGCGGACGGCACCATCGATACCGGTCACCGCCACATGCTTGACCAGGGCAGCGAGCCTACGGGCACGGACGTGCCGTTCACTGAGGCTTTTCCAACCTGAGCGTGCAGGCCAGAGTGGATGCGCGAGGGTGGGTTGAGAGAAGAGAAGGCTCCCGGTAAGACAGCAGTCGACCAA
>NZ_JBITIO010000041.1:0-7265 GCF_044459065.1 Nonomuraea sp. NPDC050394
CAGAAGGGCGTCCAGCTCAGTCTTCACAAACCGATCTTGGACGCCCTTCGCCATGCCCGCACACGATCAGCGAATTTCACATCAACGATCTAGCCCCCACACCCCGGCCCACGGGTATGGGCTTCGCACGGGGCCCTTCGCACTCGGGGCTCAGGCTGTCTTGCGTGGGGTCGCGTTCCCCACGCCCCGGCCTCCACGCCCCGGCCTCCACGCCCTGACCTCCCCGCCCTGGCCTCCACGCCCTGACCTCTACGCCCTGGCCTCTACGCCCTGGCCTCCACGCGCTGGCCTCCACGCCCCGGCCTCCGGGCGGCAGCCGTACCCCCCTCGACGGTCTTGAGAAAGCGTGGTTTGAGGCGTTGACCGGAATGACATCGCTCACCTAGCCTGTCTGCTACCAATCAGTTGGTAGGTTTTTGGAGGGCGCATGGAAGACCGGCCCGGCCTGGTGGAAAAGCTCGCCTTCTTCGGCGGCGTCGCGGGTGGGGCGCTGATGGGCGCGGCCTCCGGCTTCCTCCTGCTGTACCTCACCGACGTGGTCGGCATCGGCGCCGCAGCCGTTGGCACTCTGATGCTGGTGGCCAGGATCGTCGACGGCGCGAGCGACCCGATCATGGGCTACCTCGTCGACCACCTACCAGTCACTCGGTGGGGCCGGTTCCGCCTCTACGTGCTCATCGGCGGCATCCTCTGTGCCGTCTGCCTGGTGGCTCTCTTCGCCGCCCCCGCCTGGTTCCCGAACGCCCTGCTCGCCGCCTGGATCACGTACCTGCTGTGGGGCCTGCTTCTCGATCTGTTCCAGATCCCGGTGACGTCGTTGCTGCCCGTGGTGGCCGGCGACGCGCGTACCAGAAGCCAGCTCGCGAGCATCGTCGGCCTCACCGGCCTGCTGGCGGCGGCGCTGAGCACCGGCGCCACGCTCCCGATCGTCAAGGCGCTGGGGGGCGGCACGGGCGGCTGGCTCACGTACGTCAGCATGATGGCCCTGGTGGGCTGCGTCCTGGTGACCGTCATGGCGGTGCGCGTGCGCGAGCGCGTCAAGCCGTTGTCGCCGGAGCGCTACCGCCTGTCCGATGTACGCCGCGTCTTCTTCGCCCACCGAGCCGTCCCCATCCTGCTCACCTCGAAAGTGGCGGTACAGGCGGCCAGCGGCTCCCTCACCGCCGCCATGCCGTACTTCTTCCTCTACTACATCGGCGACCAGGCCTACCTCTCCGCCGCAGCCCTCGTCATGGCCGTGCCCATGGTCATCGGCGCGATCGTGGTCCCCGTCATGGCCAGGCGGCACGGCGCCAAACCCTGGTACCTCCTCAGCCTCGCCGTCTCCATCGCCGGCCTCGCCCTGCTGATGGCCGTCCCGCCGACGCTCGCGCCGGTGCTCGCCTGCTTCGCGCTGACGGGCTTCGGTTTCGGCGGCGCCGTGGCGCTGGGTCTGGTCCTGCTCGCCGAACTCGCCGACTACACCGAGTGGCAGTACGGCTTCCGCACCGAGGCCTCCCTCGCCGCCATGACCTCGTTCGCCACCAAGGCGGGCAGCGGTGTGGGCGGCGGGCTGCTCGCGTACACACTGGCCGCCACCGGCTACCGAAGCGGCGGCGTCGCCCAGGGCCCAGAAGCGATCCAGGGCATCCTGTACGCCCAAAGCCTGATCCCGGCCGCCATCGGCATAGTCGGTGCCCTGGCCTTCGCCGCGTACCCGATCACCCGCGAAGTAGCCGCCCGCGCCGCCGCCGACCTCGCCGACCGCAAACTCCTCCTCACCCAGCCCTGACCCCGGATCCAGGGGCCGCATGCGGCGTGCCGGGACGGACACGTGGCGTCGCGGGGCGTCGCGGGGGCGTCGCGGGGCGGCCGCACGTGGCGTCGCCAGGCTGGCGGCATGTGGCGTGGCGGGGCGGATGCATGTGGCGTTGCGGGGCGTTGCGGGTGGCGTCGCCAGGCTGGCAGCGCGTGGCGTTGCGGGGTGACCGCGCGCGGCGTCGCCGGGCTGGCGGCACGTGGCGGGGCGGGGCGGATGCACGTGGCGTTGCGGGGCGTCGCGGGGCGTTGCGGGTGGCGTCGCCAGGCTGGCAGCGCGTGGCGTTGCGGGGTGACCGCGCGCGGCGTCGCCAGGCTGGCGGCACGTGGCGGGGCGGGGCGGATGCACGTGGCGTCGCGGGGCGTCGCGGGGCGTCGCGGGGGCGTTGCGGGGGCGTTGCGGGGCGGACGTACGGGGCGTCGCGGGGCCGCTCTCTCCTGCCTCTGCTTCTGGCCCTGGTCGGAACGGAGTGCTGGAAAACCTACCGACTGATTGGTAATTTTTGGTAAGGTTTGTTGCATGGTAGCCAAGAGGCGCTATGCCGTCGGGGTGGCCCGCAGGGAGCAGATTCTCGAGGTCGCTCGTGAGGTGTTCAGCGTCAGGGGCTACCGAGGTGGGTCCATGCGGGACGTGGCCGCGCGCGTGGGGCTCAGCCTGGCGGGGGTGTTGCACTACTTCCCGTCCAAAGAGGATCTGCTGGCTGAGGTGCTTCAGCAGCGTGATGACATCGACATTCCGTGGTTCGAGGAGAAGTGGGCCGAACTGGGGAGCTTTCGGCTGGCGGTGCGGGAGCTTCAGGTTCGGAACATGGGGCGGGCCGGGGTCATGCGGTTGTTCGTCACGCTGTCGGCCGAGGCCGCTGATGCCCAGCATCCGGCGCACGACTTCTTCGCCAAGCGGTACCGCACCAGTCGTGAGCTGTTCTCGGCCACGCTGGCCAAGGCTCAGGAGCGGGGCGAGGTGGTGGAGGGCGCGAGTGGGCCGTTACTGATCGCCGTGCTGGACGGGCTGCAGGTGCAGTGGTTGCTGGAGCCGGACTTCGACCTCCTGACCGCCCTGGACGCCTACCTCGACAGCATTACGAGATAAGCCTTGCCGGGGGGGCCGCGTCCCACGTGGCCGTGTTGCCGACGGGGTTGTGATTCTGGTGCGTTCGCTCGAACCGGACAGGTCCATGGGCGAGCGGTTGTGGGGCCGTGCTGCTGACGGATTCGTGAGTCTCGCGGGCTCGCGGTTCTGTGGCTGCGCTTCGGGGTGGTGGGTGTCATGCCGGAACAGGGTCGGCGGGTTCTGGTGTCCGGGCGGATGGGGAGGCCGGCCGTGTGAGCGTGCTCTCCAAGCCGCGCGCGCCGGCCGTGTGGGTGTGCTCGCCGTGATGCGTGCGCCGGCCGTGTGGGTGTGCTCGCCGAGACGAGCGCGCCGGCCGAGCGGGAGTGCCGTAATGGAAAAACGACCTATCGGTTGGTTGATTTGTTAGGGTGGCGTGCATGCCGTCGAAACGACCGTACGCCGTGGGGATCGCGCGGAGGATGCAGATCCTTCAGGCGGCCCGAGAGCTCTTCAGCGTCCGTGGTTACCGGGGCGCGTCGATGCGGGATGTGGCGGCGGAGGTTGGGCTGACGCTGGCTGGGGTGTTGCACTACTTTCCGTCCAAGGAAGAGCTGCTGGCCGAGGTGCTTCAGCAGCGGACCGACATGGACGTCCCCTGGTTCGAGCAGACGTGGGCTGAGCTGGGGAGCTTTCGGCTGGCTGTTCGCGAGCTGATGGTGCGTAACATGGCTGATCCCGGGGTTATGCGGCTCTTCGTGACACTTTCGGCTGAGGCCACCGATCCCGGGCATCCCGCGCATGACTTCTTCGTCAAGCGGTACCGGACGAGTCGGGAGCTGTTCTCGGCCACGCTGGCCAAGGCGCGGGCCAACGGGGAGATCACCCGGCCGGTGAACGGGCCGTTGCTGATCGCCGTGCTGGATGGTCTGCAGATCCAGTGGCTCATTGAGTCGGACTTCGACCTGCTTGGGGCGCTCGACGCCTATCTGGACTCCATCACCGGGTGATCCCCGACGAGGACGAGTACGTGCCCGACCGGCTCCGCCCACCCGGGTCGGGCGTGTAACCAGGCACACCTCGCCCAGACCAGCGGTGGCCCTCTTGATCGGTGGGGAGGCGTCCGACGGCGTCTTCGAGGTCGGCGTGGGTGGACAGGGCGTACCGGCGGGTGGTGCCGAGGGAGCACAACCCCTACGTCGCAGCGGTGTCCGCCGAGATCTCGGGCTGGGCGAGGACGTCGCAGCGGTGTACGACTCGAATCGGACCCGGGCCATCATCGGCCGCTGATCCACCAGCGTAGCGAGGTTGTGTCGGACGTTCAGCGAGACCGCAGTCGTTCATCACCGCGAAGCATGCCGGGCGCAAGGTCTCCGGCCTCGCCACCCGCAGGCGTCCGTATCGCTTGACCTCGTGCGCGTCAGTCCGACAGCCAGTGCAACTCGTGCGCCAGGGCCTTGGCGACGGCACGGATGCGGTGGTGTAGCGGCGACTGCTCGCGTGGGAGCACCAGGTGGATCGTCAGGCTGGGCGCGCCCCGCAGCGGTCGCCAGGTGAGACCGGCCGGTGCCGACGTGACCGCGGCTTCTCCGGCCGGGGCGAGGGTGACCCCGTCGCGCAGGTCGCGCTGTGACATGTCGAAGGAGACCGCGGGCGTGTGGAATCGGGGATGTGGCCGGGTGCCTCGGAACAGTGCGGACAGCTGATCGTGGATCACCGGGTTGGCCGCACGGTCCGGGAGTCGCAGCGGGTACGCGGCCGCGTCGGCGATCTCGATCTCCGGATGTTCGGCCAGCGGATGATGCTCCGCCAACTGGACCCCGACGCGCATACGCCGCAGAGGGAACCGGCGCACGCCACGGCCCGGCTGTTCACCGCGGGTGATCCCGGCATCGACGCGGCCGTCGGCGACCGCGGCGGAGATCTCCGGTGTCGCCATCGGGACCGCGCTGACCTCGAGTCCGCTGTTGCCGCGAATCAGCCTGTCCACCAGGGCCGGCGTCGTCTCGGCCCCGGCGCTGAGGCTGTATCCGATACGCAGAGTGCCCAGCTCACCGGCCGCCGCGCTCCGGGCGGTGTCCCATGCCCGGTCCAGCGCCGCCAGCGCGGACGGCGCCGATTCCGCCAGAGCCGCACCGGCCGTGGTCAATACGACGCTGCGCGTGTTGCGGACCAGTAGGGCCGTACCGAGTTCCGCCTCCAATCGGCGCATCCGGGCGCTGAGCGCGGGCTGTGCGATACCGATCCGTGCGGCCGCGCGGGTGAAGTTCAGCTCCTGCGCCAGCACCAGGAAGTACCGCAGGCTCACCGTATCCGGCGCCACGTGCCCTCCCGCCGATTGATAACGATCCGTTCTGAGTCTAGCCCGTACCGATCTTTCCCTCGGCCGCACATGGAGCCCTAACCTGCGCATATGACGATGCGACCCGTCGCCGGGATCGATCGATCTGAGCGTCCATGCGAAGTCGGACGTGTCCGGCCCAACACAGGAGGTTTCCATGGCTAAGGGCTACTGGGTCAGTGTCTACCCCGCCAATACCGACCTTGAGGGGCTGGCTGCCTACGACAAGCTGGCCGGTCTGGCTGTCCAGGCAGGGGGTGGGCGCAACCTGGCCTTGCTCCCGTCTTGTGGCGGTCGAGTCGTAGCCCACGAGGCCGGGATCACGCAGCGCGTCGTTCTGATCGAGTTCGACAGCTTTGAACAGGCCGTCGCGGCATACGAGAGCGAGGCGTACCAGAAGGCGCTGGTGGCCCTCCCCGACGGATTCGAGCGCGACTTCCGCATCATCGACGGCATCGACTGACCGGCGGGCCCATGCAGCGTCGGACGGCTCGCGCCGGACGGACCCCCGCCGCTCCGTCTCACCCGGAGAGCACCGTGCGGGGAGCGCCGTGCGGGGAGCACGGCCAGCGGCTTCGAGGCAGCGGTCTATGGAGCTCGCGGCATCCGACTCGCCGAGCGAGCGGCAGGGCAGCCGTCTCGCAAGGCAAGTGGCCTCGGATGCCGGTGATCTCGCGAGAGTGTGCGGCTTCGGAGGTGGCGGTCCCGGGGGTGTGTGGCTTCGGGGTCGGCGGTCTTGGGGTGTGTGTGGCTTCGGAGGTGGCGCTCTTAGGTGGCGCGTGGCTTCGGGGGTGGCGCTCCTGGGGTGTGTGTGGCTTCGGGGGTGGCGGTCTCAGGGTGTGTGTGGCTTCGGGTGGTGGTCCTGTCGGGAGAGCTGGCTCACCAGCCTGCCCGTTCGTTCACCTCGTCAGCCAGCTTGTCCAGCCGCTCCGGATCCAAATAGGCCCCAGGAAACCGGGCAAGCCGCCGCACCGGCACCGACCCCGCCATCCGCAGAGCCGGCTCGGTGAGAAAGCGCGAATGCGACTGCCCGGTCTCGGCAGGCGGTCGCATCTCCCGCTGCAGCACATCCAGCCCTCCCGGCGCCGCCAGCCAATCGGCCAAGGGCGAATCAGGAGTGATGGCCGCCGGTAGAGGCTGTTTGGTGCCTTCCATCGCCACCGTGGCCGCCACCCGCAGATCCCGGGAGGAAGCGCCGACGTGGATGGTGGCGGTGCCCGGGTCGATGGTCCAGCGCCGCCGTACCGGATGGAAGTAGGCGAAGTCCCGGAAGGCGAGGTAGAAGCGCACGGTCGTGGAGGCACCCGGCTCTAGGGGGACTTTCCGGAAGGCGCGCAGTTCGCGGACGGGGCGGCGGACGTCGTGGCCGGGGGCGGCGACGTAGACCTGCGCCACCTCCTGACCGGCCCGGTCGCCGAGGTTGGTGATGCGGACGCTGACGCGGACGACGAGTTCCTCGCCGGAGCCGCGCGTGTGGACATCGAGGTCGGAGTAGCCGAACTCGGTGTAAGACAGGCCGTGCCCGAACGGATAGCTGACCGGCGCGTCGAGCGCGTCGTGGTAGCGGTAGCCGACGAAGACGCCCTCGGTGTAGCGGACGGTGCCGAGTTCGCCGGGGAAGTCGAGGTAGGAGGCGGTGTCCTCCAGGCGCAGCGGGATGGTCTCGGCCAGGCGCCCGGACGGGTTGACCTCGCCGTAGAGGATGTCGGCGATCGCGCCGCCGCCGGCCTGTCCGAGCAACCATCCTTCCAGTACGGCCGAGGCCGCCCCCTCCCAGTCCGCGACCCGGACCACGCCGCCGTTGGACAGCACGACGACCACGCGCGTCCCGGTGGCGGCCACGATGTCGAGCAGCGCACGCTGGTTGTCCGGAAGCTCCAGATGCGTACGGTCGTATCCCTCGCCCTCGTCCTCCGGCGGCAGCCCGAGGCAGACGACCGTGGTCGCGGCGCGCGCCCCGCCCGCCCCCCCCCCCCCCCCCCCGTACGGGGGAAGGCCGGCGTCCCCCAGCCCGTATCCCGGCGCGGACACCCCCGCCCCCCCCGCCCGCGCCCGCCACTCCGTGAGCCCCTCGTCCAC
>NZ_JBITIO010000042.1:0-2985 GCF_044459065.1 Nonomuraea sp. NPDC050394
ACTGCGCTGCTGCCCGCATCGAGCTACCGCGATCGTGCAGGCCATCCTCGTACTTCAGACTGCTGAAGATGGCCGCTGATCAAGATGGAAAAGGCGCCCTGCCTGGGATTTGATCTCTTCTGAGTCTGTTCCCACTCACGTGCCAGACCAGTTGATCAAGGTTCCGACGGAGCCGGCCCGTCACTGGCCACGCAACCTCAACGCAGGCCGGAGCGGATGCGCCGTCTCACCAAGACGATCAGCAGTATCTGGATGACGAGCATCACCAGCGCGATCAGTCCTGACGCAGCGGATACCTCTTCCTCGGAAAGCCCCCAAGCGCATTCTGTTATGTTCCCGCCCTCGTACACGACGCAGTCGCGCCCGAGGGTTGCGGCAGTGATGAACCAGTTGAGGATCAGAAGGGGGATCGCGCCCAGGGCAAGGGCCGGCGTGATATACGCCGACTTTTCTGCCGGCGGCTCCGTCTTCGCCGGAACAGGTTCGAGAGGTCTGCCTGTATCCGAATCAGAGGTCACGCCGAACACGTAAGCACAGGCGACCGATCGCGTGCCAGATCCGTGCCAGAACAGACGGGGAATTGCGGGCACTCACGGACACTCAGGATCAACGGCCCGCCCTGACCTGCACCCCCGTTTCCTCAGCTCAACCTGACATGATCAGTAGCCGGTTCCCCAGCTGACAGCGCGGGTTCGATTCCCGTCACCCGCTCCACAACGTGAGGCGCTTCGCGCCTGAGGGCTCAGGCTGTCCTTCCGGTCGAGCCGCGGGCTCGACCCCTGAAGGGCCTCGCTCCGGTCGGGCCCCCTCCTCGCCCCACCCCGTCACTCAGCCAAGTGGTCAACCAGTCGGACCCACCCTGGCGCCAAAGGCGCTCTAGCGTCGTCTTGGAGAGCTTGCGCCATGCGGTGAGCCGCTCGCAGCGGTGAAACGCCTCGACATCACTCACACCGGCAATGCCCGCACGCAGTATGACGCGAGGCACCAGAAGCCCGATGTCAGAGCCGCCGCGTCCGCTTATCGGGCCTCCAAGACGACCTCACTGTCGTGAACCCTGAACCGCCCGCAAGACCGGCTCAGGCCGAGACGGCGGAGCGCCTTGAGCTTCACGTCTACGACGAGACGGGCCGCGGTACAGCAATGCGATCGACAAATTCAAGGCCGCCGACACATCCTGCGGATGCTCAATTTCGAATAGAGCTGGCCGGGGTTCTCCGGCGTCCCGACCAATGCAGGAGCAGATATGCAAGCTGACATCTCCCGCCCTACCCGCCGCTGGGTCCGGCTGCTGGCATCGCTGGCTGTCGCGACCGCCGGCCTCACCGTCGCTGGTGCCGTTAGCACGGCGACACCCGCAAGCGCCTGCTGCTTCGAGGGCCGGCACCCCGACGAAGAGGGGTTCGTGGTCGTCGAGCGCGACGGTTTCGGCAACTACGACTATGTCTACGAAAGCGGGCGGGTCCGGGAGTATCGCAACTTCACGTTCTTCCGCGAGTACCGCCGCTGACGACTAACGCCTGTCCCCTGCTGGCAGTCTGTCAGCGGGGGCGGGTGCCGTACCGCTGATCTGGCACGGACGTCCCCGAATGCGGTACGAGAAGATCACCTACACCATGCGCCGGAAGGATCCGGCCAAGGTGACGCGTCCGCGCCTCTGGACCAGCGTTCACGATCGGAACAACGCACAACGAGATCACGGCGAACGGCCCGCCGCGCGCACGCCATGATCGTCGTGCGATTGGACGAGGGCAACCCATGGCCGCTCAGGACCGGTTTCCCGCCCAACTCAGCGCTCTGACGACCCGGATCATTGTTGTTCCCAAAAGACCGGTTAGATTCAAGTCAGGAAATGCTGGACGGCTTCGTCCGGAGTTTTCAGCACGGCCGCGTCATACTGTGGCGCAGGCCATATCTGAAGGTAGTGATCATCTACCGCGCAACGCTCTTCACCTATTCCTCGGATGTGGTATCGCAAGCGGTAGACACCGGGACCAGAAAGCAACGAGGAAAGGTTGTGTGCCTTTTCGTCGTACCAATCCATGATCCATCCCACCAGGAAGACCTCGCCCGACGGGGACTCGTAACCGATCTCCACGATTTCCTCATAGCCGTCAAGGTCAGCGCCTGGATCCCGGTCGGCCACGGTCACCGTAAAGGGGATCTCGCCCCACTGGGTGGCGATGTTCAGGCTTAGGAGACCTCTCTGCTCTAATCTGACGCGCCCGGCGGAGTGGATCCGTGCGTCGGCCGGCAGGTCGGTGGTCTCGAAGTCCCCGCGATCCATGAGATAGACCTGACCACAGTCCTCCACCTCCACGTCCACCCGTATCGTGCGCACATCAGAAGATTCGTCTCTGCTCATGGGCGGGAAGCATAGAGTCCGTCCACGACAATTTCGGCTGCGTGACCGGGCTGCCCGTGTGCCGGAACGGCGAGGATCAGCGGTGTCACTCGGCCATTCCTGGCCTGCGTTCCGTTTTTCCAGCTCAGAGGGACACGGTCAGTAGCCGGTTCCCGAGCGACAGCGCGGGTTCGATTCTCGTCACCCGCTCCAAAAGGGAAGGTCTTCGCTTCTGGAGCGCTTGGGGGCTTCAGGCGGCCCTTCCAGCCGAGCCAACAGCTCGATCCCTGAAGGCCCCTCCCTTCGATCGGGTGCCCTACTTGAGGCCCCACCCGTCGCCCATGTTGGATCCCACCCTGATCCCAAGATGCTTCGCTTCGCGCGTACGTTGAAGAGCTTGCACATCCAGTTGTTCGCCCGCAGCGGCGAAGCGCCACAACATCCCCGGGCGGCTGCGCCGCAGCACGTGGCCCTCCCTGCGCGGGCGCGCGCCTGAGTCCGGTACCGCACCGGGAACCGCGCACCCGGAGGGCAAGGCCGCCGAGCCGTACAGTGAACGCTTTTCATCCTCACGTTGCTGGCGCAACTCGGCGATTCTGCAGGACGGCGATGGCCTTGCACAGGTGGCCGGCCTTGGATGGGCT
>NZ_JBITIO010000043.1:0-2575 GCF_044459065.1 Nonomuraea sp. NPDC050394
CGGTATCAGCGCAGGAAGTGATCGCGAAAGCCGCGACTGTAAACGATGCGAGCAGCATCTGACGTGGTGACGAATGGCGTATGTGTCTCATGCTCCAGGACTGGTGCCAAGGGGAAAGCCCCAGCGCGACCTCCTCCTTCATGGAGGATGGGCGACCACTTCTGGCCCACCCCTTGCCCAGCTGGAGTGTTGACCAACTGATGCCCACCTCGACTCAAGGGACTTCGCTTCGCTCAGGCGCCTTCCTCAAGGGGGCAAGCCCAGGCACAGCCGGTTGGACACGAGCTGCCACCCGGGATTCCGGCTCTGCAGGTGTGTCGCATAAAGATCAAGCAGCGAACACAGTTAATTGCAGCGATCCAGCCAACAAGGGCGCCATTTCGTGAGATCTTTACGATCACGGCCCTGTGTCGACGTCAATGGCGCGAGGTAAGGTGGGAGTGTGTTGATCAGGTTCACCGCTGCCAACTACCGTTCGATCAGCGAACCCATCGAGCTCTCCATGGTTGCGATCGATCGTGATCGCGAGGAGGCGCGTCCGGTCTCGCTGCTCGGGGAGAGCCTTCTGCCGATAGCGGCGATCTACGGGCCGAATGCCTCAGGCAAGTCGAACGTGATCGACGCGCTTGTCTGGTTGCGGGATGCCGTACGGCACTCCCTACGCATCTGGGAAGACGAGATCCCGATCGAGCCTTTCGCCTTCGGAGAAGGCCCGGTCACCCCGAGCAGCTTCAGCATCGAGATCGCGATCAAGGGTGTGCGATTCGAGTACTTGCTTGAACTGGATCGCGAGCAGGTCGGCTATGAAGGGCTCTTCCACTACCCGGAGAAGAAGCGCCGGAGAATCTTCGAGCGAGAGGGTACGGAACTCAAGCTCCAGCGAGGACTCGGAGGGCTGTCCGGCACGCGGGAACTGATGACGCAGCGCACCTTGGCGCTCTCGGTCGCGCGGAGGTTCGACGAGCCGCTCGTGACGGACTTCACCGCGAGCTTCATGAGAATGCATGTGCTTGGGCAAACGGCCAGACACCGAATTCCTGGCCTGACACACGGCAGGGCTCCGCTCTCGACCCTTCGATGGTTCGAGCAGTCCGGCGATCAGCTCTCGTTGTTCGGGGAGAGCGAGCTTGATGCCGGGTTCACCGGAGGCCGCGAACAAGCGCTGTCGCTGCTGCGGCTCGCTGATCTCGGCATCGAGGACGTGATCATAGAGGACCAGGACGAGAGCTATTCCGACGCCGGGGGACGCGCGCGACGCCGGTTCCGCCTGCTCCACAGAACGCTGAATGAAACCATGCCGTTCGAATGGCACGCCGAATCAGAAGGCACCAGGACGTGGTTCGCACTCATCGGTCCGGTCCTGACCGCGCTCAGGACGGGCACTGCCGTTCTCTTTGACGAACTTGACGCGAGTCTGCATCCGACTCTGTCTGCCGAGTTGCTCCGCATATTCCACAGCCCGGTGACCAACCCGCGCGGTGCCCAGCTCGTCTTCACGTCTCACGATGCCAGCCTGTTGAATTCTCTCAACAGAGACGAGGTGTGGCTGACGGAAAAGCGCCCGGACGGTTCTACCCGTCTCGGCGCGCTGGCCGACTTCGCGGGAGAGCGAGTACGGAAGTCGCAGAACCTCGAGAATGCCTATCTTCACGGAAGGTTTGGCGCGCTTCCCCAAGTGGATCAGTCCGCGCTGCTGCGCGCGCTCGGGTTGAGCGGCTGATGGGCGAGAAGGGCCGGCAAAGGGGCGGCAGGCCACTACGCCGCCAGGCGGAAAAGCGCCCTGAGCTCCGCACCATCGTGGTCTTCTGCGAAGGCCGGAACTCGGAACCCGACTACGTCAACGGCCTGAAAAGGCTGGCGCACATAGCCGAGAACACCGCGCTCAGCATCCAGATCCATCCCGATCATGGCGTCCCGCTGACGCTGGTCCGCAAGGCGGTGGGGTACAACAGGGATCCGGAGGTGGATGAATGCTGGTGCCTTTTTGATGTTGAGTGGCCCCTGAACCATCCGAACCTCGCGCAGGCGGTAGATCTGGCGAAGTCCAACGACATCAAACTCGCGATATCCAACCCTTGTTTCGAGATCTGGTTAATGCTGCACCATCAGGCTTGCGGCGCCTTCCTGGACACCGAGTCGGCGGAACGGTCTTCTCGCAGGTTGGATGGGAGACCAGGTAAGAGCATCGACGCCGAGACCTACATGCCCATGCGGAAGAAGGCTGCGCGTCATGCCGAGAGGCTCGATGCCCGGCATGATCAGAACGGAACGGTCTTCCCGCACAACAATCCGTCTTCTGGGATGTACAAGTTCCTGTGGAGCCTGGAGGGCAAGGACTGAAGCGTCATCTGCCGAAATCCTGGTGTAGCGGGGCGGTCGAACTGTGGGCCGGCCAGTGTCTATATCTCGGGAGAGCCGGATCCGGGTAAGCGTCAGGTCTTCGACCGTCCGGGGTTGAGGGTGACGATGGCCCGTAATCGGGGCGCGTCGAAACTCCCTAAGAGGTTTTCTTCTGAGTGAGTGCGAAGAGGACGGTCATGTCGTGGTCCTCGTAGGCGGTTACGGTGCGGGTTGC
>NZ_JBITIO010000044.1:0-2382 GCF_044459065.1 Nonomuraea sp. NPDC050394
TCTACCAGGGGTTTCGCCATGTCATCAGACGAATGTCGACCTTGCGATCATGTTGTGATCAGCAGTCACCGCACGGGGATGAAAACGGCTCAGTGCATTGCCTTCGCGGATGAATCCGGCAGATTCCCGGCTTGGGTCCAGGGGACCGACGGTGTCGAGCAGGACGTCGTCGAACAGGGGGGCTGGCGGCACCCGCTCCTGGGTGCTCAGGCATAGATCCAGGCGGAGCTCGGTACGCGTGGACGCGGGGGAGCGCCAGAAGATGATCAGCTCCTGCCTGCGGCTGGGGTCGGATCCGACGACCATCCGGCTGTGTAGCCGGATCAGCCGGCCGTCAGGTGAGACAACCGCAAGCAGCTGAACACGCGCGGAATCGGTTCTGAGTGCCTGCGGGTCACGGGAATGGGAATCAATGAGTGGGTGCAACTGGAAGCTGATCTCATAAGCCTTGAGTGAATTCTCTGTAGTGGTTGTGCCAGTGAGCGCAGCCAGCAGTAGCCCTCCTGCGAGAATCTGCGGTGCCGGTTTAGTGCAAAGGAACCGAGGGCTCATCACCTCCCCCCACCCCCCTGCCCGCCGACATCCGGCGCTTGCGGCGTGGTCTTGGGATTCGAGTCTCAGGTAGGCCGCCGGCACGTACCACCAGATAGCGAAACCGGCCCACCGTCTCGACTACCCAAAATCGTGGCCCGAGACGGTGAACGGTCAATGTCCGTGAACGTGCCCACCCAACGGCCTCCACCTGCACATCCCCCGAGCAGAGGCCCCACACCCAACTGCTCCGGTGCCAGCGGGCCCAGCCTGCCCGCCGAGCGCGATGGCGATGCCCCATTACGGCGAGGGCTTCTGCCCGGCGCTGAGAGGCCTCGTCCAGGTCGGTGATTCTTACCCTGTCGGGTCGCCAACTGGGCCCGTGGCCGATGCGCAGGAGCCCTCCGGGCAGTGTCTCGACGAAGAACCGCCATCCTGACAAGGTGATCTCGGTGGGCACGTTGACCTTTCAGCAGCCGATGCCGTTCGTCCGATTCACGGTATTGCCAAATGATATCTGGCTGGCGTGGACCTCGTGGTAGGACTTGACTCGGTAGTCGTAGGTGCCTTCGCCGAAACAGTAAGTGGATAGGTCGACGTCGGCCCGATTGCTCCAGAAGTTGCGTTCACTGTCGGTGTCCAGCGTCTCCCAGCCGAACCAGCGAGATCGCTGCAGGTCGGAGTCTACGTAGATTTCCGGGTAGCTGGCCGGGCAGTAGGTCTCACCGAATCCGAACACGTCGGTCAGCCCACCCTTGTAAGGCGCGTCGCTGTGGCCCCAACAGCCAGGGGGCAGGGCGGCAGCTCCGGGTTCTTCGCTTCCTGGCAGGGGAGTGAGCTCGGTCTTGCTCGGAAGGTTGTCGATCGAGGGATCCTGTACCTGGCCGACCTCCGCCCGCCCAGGGTCGGCGAACGCGGGAACAGTAGAGACTGCGAGCAGGGATAACGCCGCTGCGACACTGAAGACTAACGTCCTGAACTTCACGATGGTTGTGTCCCTTTCTGAATCTGCTGGCTGTGCCTTTCCTGAAGCGTTATACGCATAAGAGGATCACACAATGCTGACTTATTAAGTGGGCAAGTCTGACATTCCGGTTGAAATAGGCGAACGTCGAGAAAAACATAACGCTCCCCAGTCCTACGAGTTATCGCCTTGGCGAGTGCCGCCAAGCCAAATGGCGAACAAGCTATTACCGCACCCTTGCCAAGAGGGTTGGGACCCTAAGTCGGATGAGAATCCTCCCGTGTATCCCGACACTTCAGAAGACTGGGTATCGATGGCATTGTTCATGCAACTTCTATACGTGCGATCTGTCAACAGGTGAATGTGATTCTAGAGTGAGAATAACGTCAGCCGGGGTGACTCCGTGTAAGTGGAAACTGCCGCTCCGCGTGAGCCTCGGGGCGGAATATCGAGTAGCTGGAAACGGGTGGCGTCTACATTTTCTCTAAATGCACAGGCCGGACGCCCGCTGAGAGTTGAACATTAAAGAGGAAAGAAGGGCGGCCGTCCTGCGAGAATCGGGGCACCGCCACCCCCGAACAGACCGCCGCCGACCTGGACGTCCGGGCGCTCGCACACGCGGCCGCCGACCGGCGTGAGGTCGAGGAGTAGCCGGTCTCGGGCGGCATGCGCCGGATGGACGCGCTGAGCGAGGTGATGCTGCTGTCGCACCGTTTCGCAGCCCATCCGGGAGGAGCCCGCTGCCCCGCCCCGGCACCTGATGGCCGAGATCCGTTCAACACCCAGTGCACAGAGGCTTTTCCAACCTGAGCGTGCAGGCCAGAGTGGATGCGCGAGGGTGGGTTGAGAGAAGAGAAGGCTCCCGGTAAGACAGCAGTCGACCAAGA
>NZ_JBITIO010000045.1:0-1991 GCF_044459065.1 Nonomuraea sp. NPDC050394
GATCCGCGGGCACCGGATCGAACTCGGCGAGATCGAAACCGCCCTGCTCACCCACCCCCACGTCGAGCGCGCGGTCGCCACCAAGATCGACCGCCGCCTCGCCGCCGTCGTCGTCGTCAGCGACGGTGACCTCGGCGACCTGCGCGACCGGCTGGCGGAACGGCTTCCGCCGTACATGATCCCCGACCGGATCGTGCCCGTGCGGGACCTGCCGCTCACCCCCAACGGCAAGATCGACAGGACGGTGGTGCGGGGCATCATCGCCGGCCAGGAGCAGCACGACGAGCCGTTCGAGCCGCCGCTGCCCGGCGTGGAGAGCGCCGTCGCCGCCATCTGGGCCGAGCTGCTGGAACTGCCCGCGGTCGGCCGCGACCAGAGCTTCTTCACGCTCGGCGGTGACAGTCTGCTGGCCACCCGCCTCATCACCCGGCTGCGCGAGGGCGGCGTGTCCGGTGGGCGGCTGACGAACCTGTTCGACCATCCCGGGCTCGCCGCCTTCGCCGCGACCCTGACGCCGGGGCGGGAGGAGGGCGAGCGGTCCGCGCTGCGCGCCGACCCCGAGCACCGCCACGAGCCCTTCCCGCCCACCGACGTGCAACGCGCCTACTGGCTCGGCCGCACCGACGACTTCGCGCTCGGCGGCGTGGGCTGCCACTTCTACACCGAGTACGACCTGGAGGAGCTCGACCTGCCCCGGCTGGAGACGGCCTGGAACCGCCTCATCGAGCGGCACGCGATGCTGCGCGCGGTGTTCCTGCCCGACGGCACCCAGCGGGTGCTGCCCGAGGTCCCCCGCTTCACCATCGCGGTCACCGAGGCGGGCGAGGACGCCGACGAGGCGCTCGCCGGGCTGCGCGCGGACATGTCGCACCAGCTCATCGACGCCACCCGGTGGCCGTTGTTCGACGCGCGGGCCGTACGTTACGGCGAGGGACGCACCCGGCTGGGCGTCAGCTTCGACAACATCATCCTGGACGCGCTCAGCACCATGACCCTCCTGCGCGAACTGGACACGCTCTACCACGACCCGGCCGCCGAACTGCCACCCGCCGGACCCTCGTTCCGCGACTACGTACTCACCGTCAAGCCGGGCCCGCGGGCGCTGCGCCGGGCACAGGAGTACTGGTCGGAGCGGGTCGCCGAACTGCCGCCCGCCCCGCAGCTCCCGCTGGCCGCGGAACCGGGGCGCGTCGGCCGCCCGCGCTTCACCCGCCGCCAGGCCCGCGTGCCCGCCGAGCGGTGGCAGGCCGTCAAGGACGCCGCCAGGGAGCACGATCTGACCCCGTCCACGGTCCTGGCCACCACGTTCGCCGAGGCGCTCGGCGCCTGGAGCGCCCGCCGCGACATGACGATCAACCTGACCCTGTTCGACCGCCGCGAGGTGCACCCGGACATCGACACCGTCCTGGGCGACTTCACCTCGCTGCTCCTGGTCGCCTACGAGCCGGGCCGTACCTGGCTGGACAGCGCCCGCCGCCTGCAACGCCGGATCGTGCGCGACCTGGAGCACAGCGACGTCTCCGCGCTGTGGGTGATGCGCGAGCTGGCCAGGCGCACCGGCGCGGCCGACGCGGCGATGCCGGTGGTGTTCACCAGCACGCTCGGCATGGACGCCACGCCCTCCGGCGCGCTGTTCGCCGAGCCGTTCTGGGGCGTCTCGCAGACGCCGCAGGTCTGGCTGGACCACCAGGTGGTCGAGGTCGACGGTGACCTGCTGGTCAACTGGGACGCGGTCGAGGACCTCTTCCCGCCCGGCGTCCTGGACGGCATGTTCGCCGCCTTCGCCGGGATGCTGGAGCGCCTGTCCACCGAGGACTGGGACGCCGCCGTCCCCTGCCTGACCCCGTCGGAGCAGCTCGTCACCCGCGCCGGCGCCAACGACACCGCCGCCTCCCCGCCCGAGGGCACGTTGCACTCCCGTTTCTTCGACCGGGCCCGCCGCGATCCGTCCCGGATCGCGATCTGTCCCGGCCTCTCCTATGGTGAGTTGT
>NZ_JBITIO010000047.1:0-1172 GCF_044459065.1 Nonomuraea sp. NPDC050394
GCGAAGGTGAGAACTTAAGCGCCGGTAAACGGCGGTGGTAACTATAACCATCCTAAGGTAGCGAAATTCCTTGTCGGGTAAGTTCCGACCTGCACGAATGGCGTAACGACTTCCCCGCTGTCTCAACCGCAGACCCGGCGAAATTGCACTACGAGTAAAGATGCTCGTTACGCGCAGCAGGACGGAAAGACCCCGGGACCTTCACTACAGCTTGACATTGGCGTTTGGAACGTCTTGTGTAGGATAGGTGGGAGACTGGGAAGCTGTCACGCTAGTGATGGTGGAGTCATTGGTGAAATACCACTCTGGTCGTTTTGAACGTCTAACTCTGGTCCGTGATCCGGATCGGGGACAGTGTCTGGTGGGTAGTTTAACTGGGGCGGTTGCCTCCTAAAGAGTAACGGAGGCGCCCAAAGGTTCCCTCAGCCTGGTTGGCAATCAGGTGTCGAGTGTAAGTGCACAAGGGAGCTTGACTGTGAGACTGACGGGTCGAGCAGGAGCGAAAGCTGGGACTAGTGATCCGGCATCGGCATGTGGAAGCGGTGTCGCTCAACGGCTAAAAGGTACCCCGGGGATAACAGGCTGATCTTCCCCAAGAGTCCATATCGACGGGATGGTTTGGCACCTCGATGTCGGCTCGTCGCATCCTGGGGCTGGAGTAGGTCCCAAGGGTTGGGCTGTTCGCCCATTAAAGCGGTACGCGAGCTGGGTTTAGAACGTCGCGAGACAGTTCGGTCCCTATCCGCTGCGCGCGCAGGAGACTTGAAAGGAGCTGTCCCTAGTACGAGAGGACCGGGACGGACGAACCTCTGGTGTGCCAGTTGTACCGCCAGGTGCACGGCTGGTTGGCTACGTTCGGAAGGGATAACCGCTGAAAGCATCTAAGCGGGAAGCTCGCCTTGAGATGAGGTCTCCCACCACGAGAGTGGGTAAGGCCCCCCAGAGACGATGGGGTTGATAGGCCGGAGGTGGAAGCACGGCAACGTGTGGAGCTGACCGGTACTAATAGGCCGAGGACTTGACCACAAAGCACACAGACCACAGGCCGTGGGCCGGGTGGTGTCTGGGTTGTTGCAGCGCTCTGTACTCTTCGCCGGGTCCGGAGCAGCGCCAACCAGCCACCCACCACGATGGGGTTCTGTTGCTCGCGTCCACTACGCAATTCTGAGACA
>NZ_JBITIO010000048.1:0-1047 GCF_044459065.1 Nonomuraea sp. NPDC050394
GACTCGCTTTCGCTACGGCTCCCCCACACGGGTTAACCTCGCCACACACCATAACTCGCAGGCTCATTCTTCAAAAGGCACGCAGTCACATCACACAGAGAACAAGTCTCTGCAAGCTCCTACGGCTTGTAGGCACACGGTTTCAGGTACTATTTCACGACCCCTCACCGGGGCACTTTTCACCTTTCCCTCACGGTACTCGTGCACTATCGGTCATCAGGAAGTATTTAGGCTTACCAGGTGGTCCTGGCAGATTCACACAGGATTTCTCGGGCCCCGTGCTACTTGGGATCCCCTCAAGAAGCCCTCAAGATTTCGCCTACCCGGCTCTCACGGTCTACGGCGCCCCTTCCCAGAGGCTTCAACTATCTCGAAGGTTTATCACTTCTTGTGGCTTCGGCAGAAACCACCAGAGGGTCCCACGACCCCCGACATGCAACACCTGCCGGCTATCACACATGCCAGGTTTAGCCTCATCCGCTTTCGCTCACCACTACTCACGGAATCACTGTTGTTTTCTCTTCCTACGGGTACTGAGATGTTTCACTTCCCCGCGTTACCACCAACCGCCCTATACATTCAGGCGGAGGCAACACCACATGACTGGTGCTAGGTTTCCCCATTCGGACATCCCCGGATCAACGTCTGGTTGGCGACTCCCCGAGGCTTAACGCAGCCTCCCACGTCCTTCATCGGCTCCTGATGCCAAGGCATCCACCGTGTGCCCTAAAAAACTTGGCCACAAAGATGCTCGCGTCCACTATGCAAATCTCAAACAACAAACAGCAACCACCCCCACAACCCCCACCCGGGGACTGCTTCAGTGATCCTGCATGAGACGAAACGAAACACCATAAGGATCAGGCCACCATGCGAACCCGCAGCGGGTGGCCCCTCAATGATCCCTTGGTCCGTTTCCTCAGGACCCAACAGTGTGTCCGAACCCCCGCACCCCCTGACACCGTCGTTCCCACTCCCTCCCCGAAGAGAAGGCGGTACTTGCCGGGCAGCAGTCACGCTGATCCGAGTAGCCAGTGCTCCACTAGT
>NZ_JBITIO010000049.1:0-1022 GCF_044459065.1 Nonomuraea sp. NPDC050394
CTAGATGATTGATTCCAGGCTGCTGCTTGCGATTAATGGTCGTAGGCGGTGAGGGATCGGGCGGTGGGCTGGCCGGTCTTGTCGTTGTGCCAGATCACTGCGGTCAGCGCGAGGATCCGGGTGATGATGCGGATGACGACTCCCGCGGGGGTTCGTCCGCCGTGTCGTTCCAGGTCGAGCTGGCCTTTGAGGGTCTGGTTGATCGATTCGATGGTCTGCCGCAAGGGTTTGAACAACTCGCTGCCGGCCCGTGGTGGTTCGCCTTTGCGGGCTTTGCGCAGCAGCCGCAGGTCACCGTGGCTGAGGGTCTGTTCGAAGTCGCGGCCGTAGTACTGCATGTCCGCGATGATCGTCTGTTGTGGGTGGCGGGCCGCCAGGTCAGGGTCGGCCTGGAGCATGCCCAGCAGGGTGGAACGTTCATCGGCCTTGGCGCCGGTCAGCGCGAACGCCACCGGCAGCCCGCTCAGCGTGCACAGCAGATGCAGCCGTAGCCCCCAGAAGAAGCGGGAATGCGAGGCGCAGTAGCCGTACTCGGCCCAGCCCGCCAGCGCCGAGCGGCGGGCTGTCTGCCGGGAGCGGCCGCACTCCACCGGCGTGGAGTCGGCCACCCACACGTCATCACTCCACCACGTGGTGTCCCGGCCGAGGATCTGGATCATGTGCCGGACCAGCCCGATCGCGGCCCGCAGTCGCTTGTTGTAGCCGGACTGGCCCGGCAGATACGGGAACATCCCGGTCAGATGCGCCCGGCCGTAGCGCAGCCAGCGGCGCTCCGAGGTGAACCCGAGCAGCGCCGACATCACCGCCAGCGTCACCAGCTCCGCGTCACTCAAGCGGGGCTTGATCCCCACCGCAGGGCGTGCGGGTGCCAGGTCCGGGAAAGCCCGCAGCTGATCGTCGATCTTCACATACAGTGCCGTAGCGAGGGTGTTCAGTTCTGTCGTCACAAACGGAGCTTGGACACCCTCGCTGTACGCCCGCAGCCGATTAACGAACCTCAGCCCTTGGAATCAACCATCTAG